>JBDHBD010000013.1:0-105915 GCA_039587755.1 Gemmatimonadota bacterium
TTCACCGGGGTCCGAATCGCGGCTTCCGTCGCCAAAGGGTACTGCTTCGCCAGCGGACTCCCCCTGTACGCCTATTCGAGCCTGACCGCCGTTGCCGTATCGAGCGGGCACGAACGCGTGTGCGCCATGTTCGACGCGCGACGAGGCGAGGTTTACGCCGCCGCCTACCGCCGCACCGACCCGCTAGAATGTGTCCTTACGCCGAGCGCGCAGCCGGTCGAATCCGTGCTCGAACGTGTGGAGAGACCTGCGGAATGGCACTTCGCCGGTGAGGGTGCGATCCGGTATGCCGACACGATCACCCGGGTCGGCGGAAGTGTGCTCCCGGCTCACCTCGGGATCCCGCGCGCGTCGGCCCTTCTATGGCTGGCCAGTCGACGACCGGAGGATGGACGGGTGCCCGATCCGGCGGCCTGGCAGCCGGAGTACGTGCGTGCTTCGGGGGCCCGTCGAGCGGCCCAGCATGCCGCTGCGGAGGGTGCGGGGTCGGTATGATCGGCCTCACCCAGGTGCGCCCCATGACGCCGGCCGACCTGGACGAAGTCGTCGCGATCGAAGAGGCGTCCTTCTCGGCCCCCTGGTCCGAGCGAACGTTTCGGTTTCTGCTGGGTCGGAAGAGTGCCTGTCTGCTCGTCGCCGAGAACGAGACCGCGGAGATCGCCGGGTACGCGGTCGCATGGTTCGCCGGTCCGGAAGCCGAGCTCGGAAACCTCGCGGTACGACCGGAGTGGCGGGCGCGCGGACTCGGCTCCACTCTCCTCGAGGCGGTGCTGGCGCAGGCTCGCGAGCGAGGGGCAGAGGCGCTCTTTCTCGAGGTTCGGATGTCCAACGCTGCTGCGCGCCAGCTTTACGAAAGAGCCGGCTTCAGCGCCGTCGGCATGCAACCGGGCTACTACGTGAACCCATCCGAAGACGCGCTTGTCATGCGCGTCGACCTGGTGGGCGAGCTTCGTTGACAGTCGCGTCTGGCCTCGTCTACTTTGCCGCGCCGCTCGTGTGAAACCCTTCCCCCTGGAGGCTAGAATGTCGCGCAGCCTGAACAAGGCGACTCTGATCGGAAACCTTGGAGCGGATCCGGAGATTCGCTCGACCTCCTCTGGTACTCGAGTGGCGACCCTCTCGGTGGCCACGAGCCGCCGCTGGACCGACCGTACCGGCGGTGCGCAGGAAAAGACGGAGTGGCATCGCGTCGTGTGCTGGGAACGGCTCGCCGAGATCTGCGAGCAGTATCTCAAGAAGGGCGATCGGGTGTACGTGGAGGGCCGAATCGAGTACCGGCAGTGGGAGGGCCAGGACGGCCAGACGCGGTACACGACCGAAATCCGCGCGTTCGAGCTGATCATGCTCGGCGGAGCAGGCGATCGAGAGCAGGCCCCCCGCTCCGCCGCTCCACCGGTCGGAGTGGAGAGCGAGGTATCCGACTTCACCAGCGAGGCGCTGGCCGGAGAGGACGACCTCCCCTTCTAGGAACATCGGCCGGCTCCCGTTCGTCAGCTCTGATGACCACGCCTGATAGTCTGCCAGAAAGGCTTCAAATCGGGCGGTGAGTCGGTGTCTGATGATACTCGTTTCACACCCACCGCAATTGTTTGTCATAAACGGCATCCCTAAGTTGGCGGCGGCCGGTCGGCCGCCCCGGCGGAGAGCGGTTGCCCTCGCTCGTACCGGCCTGAATACGTCCGGGCCGCCAGCCGCGCCCGGAAGTTGCACGCTGGGACGGCGATGATGACGTGGTGCTCCGTCGGCAGGCCCGACGGCAAGCGCGATGGTGCGACGTTGATTCCTCAGGAGGAGCGCGATGAGCCTCGGCCCTCGGGTGCGTGGGAGACGCGGAGAGTGGTGGAGCAGGGGCAGGATCACAGGCGTGATGTCGGTGATCATGGCGATATGCGTGGGTGGGGCCGTGGAGTCTTTACGGGCCCAGGCACCGGAGCGGGAACCGGAGCGGCGCCGCGTTCCGGAGGCGACCCTGGAACGGCCGCAGGAGGCCCAGGCAAGAGCGGGGATGCACCAGGTCCGCCGTGGTGACACCCTGTGGGACCTGGCCCGCCGGTACCTGAGCGATCCGTTCCGCTGGCGGGATATCTTCGAAGTAAACACCGCGGTGGTAGAGGACCCTCACTGGATCTTCCCAGGTGAGAACCTTCGACTCCCCGGGGCGGTGACCGGCGTGGCAGTACGGGCCGGACCGGGTGGCGAACCGGCTGCCATGGAAGCCCGGCCTGCCGGTCAGGAACCGGGTCCCGGCGCACCGCAAGGCAGACGCGTCGTGTCCCGCTTCGGCGGCGAGAGCATCTTCGACAGGTCGCCCGACTCGCGAGCCACCATGGGAAGTCTCGCGGTGGACGAGTTCGCCGCCACGGCGCTGGTCTCGGCGAGCGACTTTCAGCGGGCTCCGACGCTGGCAGACCCTAACCAGACGACGCACGGAGTGACGGCGCGGAAGATCGAGGCTAATCCGCTGGGTCTGAGGCTGCCTGCCGCGACTCGGTTGAACCACCACGTGGTCATCGCGCTGAACGGAATGGCCGTCGCGCCCGACCAGACACTACGAGCGTTCCGCTGGGGCCGCCGTGTGGGTTCGAATCAGCGTGTGGTCCAGCCTCTGGCCATGCTGCGGGTCCTCGACGTGATGGGTGACTCCGCACGAGCGCAGGTAGTGGAATTGTTCGGGGACTACATCGTGGGTGATCTGGTCGCCGATGCCGTGGCCTTCGGGCAGGGTGATCTGGTTCGCCACGAGTCCATTCAAGGGAGTGGTCTCCTAGCAAGAGTCCTGGATTCGGCCATCGCGGAGACGCTACTGGGTCCGGGGTCGCACATCTTCTTGAACGCCGGTTCCGCGGACGGTGTGCGAATCGGCGACGAGTTCGCGACATTCATGCCTGATGAGCAACGTCCGTCCGAAGCGCTACTGGATGATCGGCAGGCCACGGTGCGGGTCGTCCGGGTCGGACCCAGTTTCTCGACGGCACGCGTGATCGAGGTGCAGGATCTGGGCACGACGGCCGGATCGCCGGCCCGACTAGTCCGACGTGCGGCGGGAGCGGACTGACGAGATCGGCGCTCTGCGTCACGCGTTGTTGACGGCCTAGGGGCGTTCGTCTTCGGACGGACGCCCCTTTTCTTTGTGCCTTATGGCACTGCCCGTCACTCGGCCATTCGCCGTATGGCGCTGGACGATGCCATACGCGACATTCCAGCGGGTCCGGCGTGAGGGGTCAGTGAGAGGAAGGGGAACGGACTACGGATGAGCGCGAAACGCGTGCTGGTCACCGGCGGGGCCGGGTTCATCGGCTCCCATGTGTGCGACGCCTATATTCGGAAGGGGTGGGAGGTAACCGCACTCGACGACCTGAGCTCCGGCAAGCGCGAGAACGTGCCGTCCGAAGCAGAGTTCGTCGAGCTCGATGTTCGCTCACCTCGGGTGCGGGAGTTGTTCCGCGACCGCCGCTTCGATCTCGTGAACCACCACGCGGCACAGATCGATGTGCGACTTTCGGTCAAGAAGCCGCGCCATGACGCCTCGATCAACATCGACGGCCTGCTCAACCTCCTGGAATGTTGTGTGGAGTTCGAGACGGAACGGGTGGTCTTCATTTCGTCGGGTGGCGTCGTGTACGGAGAGGTGGAGAACCTGCCGGCGGTACGCACGACGCCGAAGCTGCCCGAGTCCCCCTACGGAGTGAGCAAGCTCGCCAGCGAGTACTATCTTCTCGTTTTCCGCAGGCTTCACGGTCTTCCGTATGTGGCCCTCCGCTACTCCAACGTGTACGGTCCGCGCCAGGATCCCCACGGCGAGGCCGGTGTGGTGGCCATCTTCAGTAATCGGCTGCTCGACGGTCACCCGCTCACCGTGTTCGGAGACGGTGAACAAACCCGCGACTACGTTTACGTACACGACGTGGCGGCCGCCAACCTGGTCGCCTCGGAGATGGCTCTGCCGGATCCCGAAGGGCTGGACGAGGTAGCCTTCAACGTAGGCACGGGACGGGAGACGACGGTGAACGAGTTGGCACATACCCTCATCGATATTTCGGGAACGGAGGCGGATGTCGAGTTCGCCTCCGCACGACCCGGCGAGCTGCGGCGTAGCGCGCTGGACGTGGGTGAGTTGCGCGAGCTGGGCTGGTCGCCCCTGCACTCGCTGCGCGAGGGCTTGCAGCAGACGTACGAGTGGATCTCCCGGGGGGCGGAGTGAGCGTGGGCGCGGTCCTGAACGCTCTCCTCCAGCAGAGAGTGATCGATTCCCCACTGGATATGGTTTGGGGCGCAACGCCCGTCACCAAGGTCATTCTCATCGTGCTGGTCGCGTTCTCGCTCCTTTCGTGGGTGCTCATCTTCTGGAAGTGGCGAGAGTTCCGGCGCGTCGGCTTCGAAGGAGACGAGTTCGTCGATGCGATGGAGAGCACGGCCGGTCTGCACGACCTGTACGAGACGTTGCTGCGTCTGAGCGAGTCGCCGTACACGCGCGTGTTTCGTCAGGGCGTGAACTTCTTCTCCGAGCTGAGACCGACCGCGCTGACGAACCGGGGAGGCACCCCCGAGCCAGGGCTCACACCGACACAGCTCGACACCCTTTGGCTCGTGCTGGGAAAAGGCCTGGCACGGGAGCGGGACGACCTGTCCCACGGGCTTCCCTGGCTGGCGATCATCGGCTCGGTGAGCCCGCTGCTCGGTCTGCTCGGCACGGTCGTGGGCGTCATGAACTCGTTCATCGGGATCACGGCGCAGGGTAGTGCCAACATCGCGGCGGTGGCGCCGGGGATCGCCGAAGCCCTGACCACCACCGTAACCGGGCTCGCGGTCGCCATCCCCGCCGTGATCGCCTACAACCACTACGCGTCCAAACTCGCCCTGTTCACCAGCGAGCTGGAGGGCTTCGCCAGCGAATTCGTCGGCACGCTCGCCCGGGAAGGCCGACTGTGAGGGGCCGTTTCGCCGAGTCGGTCCCGGAAGAAATCGCGGTTCGTGCCGAGATCAACGTCACGAGCCTGGTCGACGTGGCGTTTACGCTCCTCGTGATCTTCATGATCACCGCCCCCATCCTGCAGGGCGGCGTGGAGATCGCCGTTCCCCAGGCCCCGGCGGCACCGCTGACGACGGAGGAAGGCCTGGTGATCTCCGTCGCACGGGACGGCCAGATCTACTTCGATGATGCGCCCGTTACGCTCGACGAGTTCGAGGCGACCGTGGTGCAGGTGATCCGACGCCGCGGCTCCCCCACCGTGTATGTGAAAGGCGACGCGAACGTCCCGTACGGAACGGTGTTAAAGGTGATCGGGACCCTTACGGAGTCGGGGATCGAGACCGTGAGCCTCGTCGCGGAGCCGGAGGTCATACGCCGCAGCCCGTAAGCCGGCGGGGAACGTGGGAGAGCGAGCCGCGCATGCACAGCTTTGCACGACGGGAGCGGAGGGATGGGAGCCGGCTGCCACCAGGGGCGGTCGCTGGGTCGCTGGCCCTCCATGCCGGGCTCGCCTTCTTCCTGCTGGTGGTTGCCCCCGCGCTCCCGACTACCATGCCCCCCCGGAGCTATCGGGTCCGACTCGTGGCCGCAGCGGACGAGACTGCACCTCAACGCCTGGACCCCGCTCCGGCGGAGGTCGCCGAGGAAGAGCACCGTCCCCCGCCTCCCCAGCCCGAGGTTGAGCGCCGGCCGGAGACGGAGCGACCCACGATCGTCGAGGAGACGCCGCCTCCCGACGAGCCAGCCAGAGAGCCGGCCCGCGGCCCCGAGGTGGGCGAGGAGACGGTCAATGTACAACTGGACGGGGCCATCTTCCCCTTCCCGGAGTACCTGACAAACATCATCCGGCAGGTAAATCGGTACTGGCGGCCCCCGGGAGGCGGTCGCGCGTATCGTGCCGAGCTGGCCTTCGTGATACAGGAAGACGGAGCGGTAACGGACGTCGAGTGGATCCGGCGCTCGGGCGACCCGACGTTCGACCTCGAGGCGCGCGGCGCGATCGAGGCGGCAGGGAGGAGCCTTGCGTTCGGTCCGCTTCCCGAAGGGTACCCGCGGGATCGGTTGCGCGTGTCCTTCTATTTCGATCCATCTCGTCGGTGAAACACACGGCAGGCAACACGTCAAGGAACACACGGGGTTGGGCGGTGAGACGGCATAACAGTGCTGGGGTAACTGGAGAAAGCAGCGCTCGCGGGCTCGCGACATTGGGAGTGACGCTCTCGGTCCTCCTGGTCTGCCTGGCGCCTCGCGCGGGGTCGGCTCAGGATCCCTCGAACGTGCGGATCGGCATTCGATACGAACCGGGTTACGTGCCGGCTCTAGTCGTCGCCGGGGTCCGCGCGACCCCACGGCTCGAAGATGTGGCGAGTCGATCGGAAGAGATTCTGCGTACGGATCTCGATTACTCGGACCGTTTCGAGATACTTCCGGTCCCCGACTCCCTGCGCGTCGACGCGGTCGTCAACTACGGCCTGTGGAATCAGCTGGGTGCCGTGTGGCTCGTGACAGCGGACGTGAGCGGGACGTCGGCCGCACCGATTCTGCGTGTGGGCCTGCACGATGTGGTTTACGGGACACTCAAGAGTATCCGCGCCTTCACGCTCCCCGCGCTGGATTCCGAAGATTTTCGGATGGCTGTGCACCGCGTCTCGGACGCGGTCGTGGGCTGGGCGACAGAGGGCGAGCCTGGGATCGCCGCCACTCGGATCGCGTTCCGTCGTCGGGCGGCCGACGGCACGTCACAGCTATTCATCGTGGACAGCGATGGTCAGAACCTTCGCCGTGTGACCGGGGGAGGCGGTGCCGTGTACTCACCGGCGTTTTCTCCGGACGGTCTCCGCTTGCTGTTCCAGACGATGGACGAAAAAGGGGCCACTGCCGTGCACGAGCTGGATCTGGCAACGGGGCGTCGGCGAGTGGTGTCGGCCCAGGAGGGGCTCAACATCACTCCGACCTATACACCGAACGGCGCGATCGTACTCGCCCGCTCAACGGGCAGCAGCACAGAGATATTCCAGCTGGGGCGCGGACAGCTCACTCGCACGGGGGGTGGTGACGCGCTCAACCCGAGCTTCTCGCCGGACGGTCGGTGGATGGTGTTCGAGGCGACGCCGCTCGGCCAGCAGCAGGTTTATGTACAGCCGGCGGATGGAGGGAGACCGCGGCTGATCAGTCGATACGTACATGGCGAACGGGGCTCGGCCGCGGGCCCCGACTGGTCCCCGCTTGGCGACCGGATCGCCTTCGCAGCCTGGGTGGACAACATGTTCCAGATCTTCGGCGTCAACCCGGATGGCACGGACCGCCGCGCGCTCACCTCGCGTGGAAACAACGAGGACCCGGCATGGGCGCCCGATGGGCGTCACATCGTGTTCGCCTCGACTCAGCGGCAGGGCAAAGGGCTGTGGATTCTGGACACGGTGACGGGTCGCACGCGGATTCTCTCCTCCGGCAGGGTGGATGAGGTACCGGACTGGTCGCCGCCGATTCCGTCACCGTGAACGGCAAACGACCGGACCCGTCTGTGCTTGCAATCGAGCCGGTCCGCAGTAGCTTGTGACGACGTTGGGAGGATTGGGAAAGGGCGGTGGATTCCCGCCTACACATGCCGTAGCCGCACACGAGCCGAAGCTCGAATCTTCGGCCCCGCAAGGAGGATCTGATATGCGGCGTATACGCCCTCATGCCGGGACGCTCCTACTAGTCGTTCTGGGTATTGCCTGCAGCCGCAACCCGGAACCTGAACCCGTGGAGCCCGAGCCGGTGGAGACGGTCGATACCACCACGGATGATGCAGCGGAAGCCGCTCGTCGCGAGGCGGAGGCCAACCGCCTGTGCGAGCGGGCTCTCGCCGCGATCGAGGCGGGCAACTTCGATGTCGCGCGCGACCTGTACCGCCAGGTCCAACGGGAATATCCCGGAACGACTTGTGCGGGCACTGCGGACGCGGCGCTCACTCGGATCGAGGCTCTGGAAGCGATCGCGGCGCGCGTCCACTTCGAGTTCGACAAATCGAGGATCACCGACGAGGCCGCCGCTGTTCTGCAGCACAAGGCGGACGCGTTGCGCGCACATCCGGCAGTTACGCTCACGATCGAGGGTCACTGTGACGAGCGGGGATCGCTCGAGTACAACATGGCCCTCGGGATGCGGCGTGCCGAGTCGATTCAGCGCTACCTGGGAAGCCTCGGGCTCGAGACGTCCCGTTTCCGCACCGTGAGCTTCGGCGAGGAACGGCCCCTGATCCCGGAGAGCAACGAGGCCGCTTGGGCCATGAACCGTCGAGGCGAGTTCATCGTCGCGGACCCGGGCGACCTGTGAGCCGCCAGCTGGTTCTCGCGCTCTGCGTCGGATTGCTCGGTGCCGGCTGCGCCACGAAGGGTGACGTGGCCAGCCTCGAGCGGACGATGTTGTCGGAGATGCAGCAGCTGCGCGCGGACCAGGAACGGCTCCTGGCGCAGATCGGCATTGCCTTCGACAGCATCGATGCCACAGAGCGTCGAGCGATGACCGGCATGGGGGAGTCCCAGCGTCGCTTCGACCAGCTGCGCGAGCAGCTCCTCCGACTCGTCGAGCTGGCGAGCCAGAATAACCAACTCTTGAACGAGCTCTATGCCAGCCGCGGCGGCGCGTCCGGCGGCGACTCGCCGGCCATGGTCTCGCGGCCGACCGGGACCGGCACGGTCGGATCCGACGAGGCAAGCATATTCTACTCGGCGGCACAGCAACAATTCGGGCGAGGCGCGTACGAGACGGCGCGTGCCGGTTTCCAGGATTTCCTGGAGAATTATCCGGGGCACGAATTGGCGCCCGACGCCCAGTACTTTCTGGCCGAGACGTACGCGGCCACGAACGAAGGGGAAACCGCGCTGACCGAATACGGACGGGTGCTCGAGCTTTATCCCGATTCGCGGCGTGCCCCGACGGCGCTGTACAAGAGCGGCATGATCGAGCTCGAAAGCGGCAACGTCGCGGAAGCGAGGAACTACTTCTCCCGCGTGCAACTCGGCTACCCGAACAGCCCCGAGGCGGAGCTGGCCGCGGATCAACTGCGACGACTGGGCGGCTGAGCGGACCGTTGGTCCGCGAGGTCGCCTCGTTGCCGACTCGCGTTCCGCGCGACAAATCGGACCAATCCCTTGCGATGTCCAAGCTGCGACCATCCTGAAGATCGCGTCGTAGACTCGCGCACGAGTCGACACGGCCGAGCCATACGACGGCGCCGCGAGTGCCTCTCCTGCGGCTGCCGCTTCACTACTTACGAGCAGATCGAGGAAGAGCCGCTCGTTGTCCAGAAGCGGGAAGGGGCGATGGAGCCCTTTGATCGCGCAAAACTCCTGGCCAGCATCCAGATCGCGTGTGCCAAGCGTCCCGTCAGCATGACGGAGATCGAGGCGCTGGTCGACCAGGTCGAAGACGAGCTGGAGGCCGCGGATTCCCGAGAGGTGTCGAGCCGACGTCTCGGCGAAATGGTCATGCTTCGCCTGCGCGCCCTGGACCAGGTGGCGTACGTTCGCTTCGCTTCCGTGTACCGTAACTTTCAGGACACGGAGGAGTTCATGGAGGAAGTACGGGAGCTGTTGCAGCGGGCCCGCTATCAGTCGGCGGGGCAGGCCGATCTGTTCGCCACCGATGAGGAGTCGGACGAATGAAGTGGCGCATGGCGGGCGGTGGCGCCGAGATGCCGTTTCTCGACCACCTCGAAGAGTTGCGCTGGAGAATCCTCTGGACTCTCGCGGCAGTGACGGTCGGGTTCGTGGTGGGTTTCTTTCTCGTCTACCACTTTGACGTCATCGGGCTCCTGGAGCGTCCGATCCGCTCTCTTCTGCCCGACGAGACGCTCAAGTACCTCAGTCCGACCACGCCCTTCTTCGTCACGTTCAAGCTCGCCTTCTTCGCCGGGTTGATCCTCGCACTACCGGTGATTCGTGGTGCCGGCGATCGCCATCGCCTTCGTGCTTTTCCTCGCGGGCGTGGCGATGGCGTATTTTCTCGTGCTTCCCCTCGGGCTTCGCTTCCTCCTCACGTTCCAGGCAGAAGCTTTGCAGCCCATGATCACGGTGGACGAGTACCTGAGGTTCGCGACCGGACTCATTCTCGCCTTCGGCGTGATCTTCGAGATGCCGGTGGTCCTCGTGCTGCTGGGTATGCTGGGTATTGTGACGCCGGATGGCCTGGCCAAATATCGGCGGCACGCGGTCGTGGTGCTGGCGGTCCTCTCCGCAATGCTCACACCGGCGGATCCCTATACGATGCTCATGATGATGGTGCCATTGCTCTTCCTGTACGAGCTGTCCATATGGCTGGTTCGGGTCGTGGTGCCGAGTGAGCGCACACGCGGCGCGGAGGTCACGGCCAATGGCCAGACCGCGGCCTGACCGGATCGGACCGCGCGCGCGGTAGCCAGCCATTTCGCCGCGGGATACCGTAATAAAGATGCCGATTGCACGCGTTCCGCTCCGCCTCTTTTTGGCCGCCGTCATTCTGGCGGGTGCGGGCGGGAGCGTTACGGCGCGTGGAGCGTCTGTGCGAGGCCTCGAGCGGTCGCTGATCGCGGTAGCCGATACCGACACGGTGGCCGTGGATACGACGGCCGCGGACACGACTCCCACCGATGCGCGGACCGACACGATCCCCCGGCCGGACACGTTGCGCCGCGATACGCTCGATCGGACCGGCGTTCCGAGTGACACCACTCCAACCGACACGCTCGCCACCGACCTCGAGACAAGGCGGGCGGCACTTGGCGGCGGTGATTTTCCGGAGCCAGACGACTATTTCCAGGAACTCTCGGCCCTCGAGGGTTACCGAGTGGTCGAGTATCGGGCTCGACGCGTCGACCTGGACGTGGAGCGGGAGACGGTTCGGCTGGAAGGAGAGGCACAGGCGAACTACACCGCGTCAGTCCTCGAAGCGGATTCTATCACCTATCGGGCTGGGGTGCAGTTCATCTCTGCACGCGGCAACATCAAGCTTGCCAGCCAGGGGATGAAGGAGGTCACGAGCGACTCGATCCTCTATTACGACGTGTCGCAGTTTAAGGGGACCATTCTGGACGCACGCACGGCGTTCGCCGAGCGTGGTGCAGAGTGGTACGTGCGGGGAACCGCTACTCCGAGGGGCGAGACGACCGTATTCGTCGAGGCAGGTTCCTTCACCTCCTGCGAGTACGACGAGCCGCACTACTTCTTCAAGGCCGGGCAGATCAAGGTGGTGTCCGAGAACGTGATCGTCGCGTGGCCGGTCACGCTCTATATTCAGAACGTGCCCGTGATCTGGCTCCCGTTCTTCGCGCAGGACATCCGTCCCGGCCGGCGCAGCGGGTTCCTGCCGCCCCGTTTCGGTTTCAACGATATCCTGGGTGGTTCGGACTTCAATCGGCAGATTTCGGACTTCGGATACTACTTCGCGCTCAACCCCTTTATGGACGCGCAGGTCACGGTGGACTGGTTCAGCGGTAACTTCACCCGGCTGAACGGCGCGTTCCGCTACAAAGTGTTGAAGAGGTTCTTCCAGGGAAATGTGCTGGGGAGCTACAGCTTCGGGGACAACGGGAACAGCCTCGAATTCCGCGCCAGCCATGACCAGGAGATCGGGCCGTCCACGGATTTCCGTGTGAAGGCCGCGTTCGTGCAGGACACGCGACTGTTCCAGGATCAAAGCTTCGACCCGAGGCAGCAGACGCAGACGATCGACTCCGACCTGGGATTCAATCACCGGTTCCCGTTCGCCAGCGTGTCGCTCAGTGCCAGACGGCGCCAGTTCCTGGGCGATCAGACCGGGCGTGTCGATCTTACGCTGCCCCAGCTGCGCCTCAACTTCTCACCGGTCACGCTGTTTCGGGCGCCGGCGGCCCGCGCCGGACCGTTCAACAACCTGACCCTGAGCGGCTCGGCCGACTTCTCCCGACAGTCGCTGAGCAGGGAAGCGGCCGACGATCAGACTACCACGCGTGGGGGTGCCGCGACCAGTCTCCGGCTGGGCTCTCTGACCCTGTCGGGGAACGGCAATGTCGACGATCGTGGCACGACGCCGGTGGATTCACTCGGCATGGATCTGCCTTCGACGGGTCAAACGACGGTGACCTACGGAGGGGCTGCCTCCTACCAGCTCGACCTCATGGGCAGCACGACGCTTCGCCCCAACGTGAGCGTCAACGCGGCCGCGTTCCGCTCGACAGATACTGACGGTTTCGTGAGCGCGCCCAGTCGACTGAGCGTGGGCGCGTCGCTTTCCACCGATGTCTTCGCCTTTCTTCCCTCTTTCGGGCCGTTCACACGCATCCGGCACAAGGTCTCGCCTCGCTTCTCGTGGACGTATTCCCCGGAAGTCTCGGTCGCCGACTCGTTGCTGGAGATTCCCGGCTTTCCCGGCACCGCGGCCAATGAGCGTCATACGCTGAGCATCTCGATCAACCAGACGTTCGAGGCAAAAGTGCGCCGGTCGGAGCCGGAGCCGGAGGAAGAGGCCGACGACGCGGTTGTCGCGACCCAGCCTCGCGAGGGGGGCGAAACAGGCGACGAAGGACCGGGCGAGGAGCCGACTGCCGAAGATGAGACGGGTGCGGGAACGGAGGCGGAGGAACCAGCTCCCGAAGAAGACCGTGGTGTCGAGCAAGAGCAGGAGGGTGCAGAGGCTGCGGCGCAGGACACGACACTCGTCGAACCGGGGCAGGAGGACGTTGACACGGTGACTGTGGGCCGCGGACGGTTCCTGGATCAACCGTTTAAGCCCCGGCCGCGAAGCGACGAACGCAACGTGGTCCTGCTGTCGATCAACAGCTCCTCGTTGGACTTCGACTTTACGAAGAAGGACGAACCGCTCCTGGTGACCGATCGGTGGCGCCACGGAATCAGCTCCGATCTGCTACGAGGTCTCTCGTTGAACCTGACGCTCGACCTTTTCGAAGGCACCGGCGAGGACCGCAAGTTCAATCTGTTCCTTCAAGAGCTCACGGGCAGTTTCAGCTTCAGCTCGCAGCGCGGTCTGGCCGGCATGTTCGGGCTCGGCGATGGAAGCTCGCGCAGGACGAGGGATCCCGGCCAGCGGATCCACGAGGATGTCGACTCGCGCTACCGCCTGAGCGGTTTCGAGGACCGCGCGTTGGATCCGCTGGAGGACGTCGGCGGCGCCGGCCCCTGGACTCTCTCTCTCGTGTACTCGCTACGTCGCGTGCGTGCGGACGAGTCAGGTGATGATCGACAGTCGCTCGGTGCCCGGCTCGCCCTTCGTCCCACGCCGAACTGGAGGCTACAGTGGCGCACGCTGTACGACCTCTCGGAAGGCGAGTTCGGCGAGCACCTGGTGACCCTGGATCGAGACCTCCACCGCTGGCAAGCTTCTTTTGTCTTCTCCCGTGCGCCCAACGGGAACTTCCTGTTTTCCGTCCGCGTGAACCTGCGTGACGCCCCCGACCTCAAGCTCGACTACGACGAACAGATTCTGAATCGGTAGGACGCGGCGTCTGGCCGATTCCTTGCGCCTAACCCGGGTGCGCCAGTGCGCTGGAAGCCGAAGAATACCAGCCTCTTAGAGCCGGTTAGAGATGACGAGCTTCAGGGATCTGGTGGCCGAGGGGCGCCGTCTCGAGCAAGCCGGCGACCTCACGGGTGCCATTGCCCAGTACTCGAAAGTGATTGCCCTGCAACAGGGTACGGTAGCTGGTGTCGATCCGAGTCTGTACAACCGGGTCGGCGATCTGTACCAGCGGACGGGCGATCTCTCACGGGCGGTCGCGGCTTACGAAGCGGCCGTCGACCTGTACGAGCGCCAGGAGCTCTATCCGAACGCGGTTGCACTGTGCAAGAAGATCTTGCGCAACGCGCCCGAGCAGCTGCACGTGTGCCATCGATCCGGTCGTCTCCTGGCTCGATCTGGTCTCCCGGTGGAGGCTCGGCAGCAGTTCGCCGAGTACGCGACTGCGTTGGAGCGTGAGGGCCGCGTCGAAGAGTCAATCGAGGCGCTCGAAGAGCTTCAAGAGCTGATTCCGGATGACGAAACACGCGACTTCCTCGTCGATGCTTACCTGCAGTCAGGTCATCGTGAGAAAGCCGTCGACCAGCTCCTGGACCTGTGGCGCGAGCGAGCGGAAGGCTCGGCGGACGCGTCCTCGGTCCGCGACCGGATCATCGCGATCGATCCCGGCTCCGATCCCCTGGGGGTCGAAACGGCTCGCAGCGTCAAAGCACCGGTCGGGGCGAGCCAGCAGAGCGCGGCAAACACGGTCGAAGAGGTGGACGACGAGCTGAGCGAGGAGGAAGCTCTGGTCAGCGAGCTCCGCGATGTCCTGCGCCGGCTCGAAGGAGAGGGAAAGCTCCGACAGGCGATTCCGATCGTCGACCAGCTACTGGAGCTCCAGCCGGACAAGCTCGATCTGCTGCTTCGCAAGCTGCGCTACGCGCTGTCCCTGCGTGATGATCAGACTGCGATCGAGGCTTACCTCGCGCTCGGTCTGGCGCTGGAGCGCAACCTGGACTCGTTTTCGATCCGCTTTCTGTCGTCCTCGTCATCCGACGGAGTGACGGCGGCAGTGGCCGTCCGGGCCGCTCGCGGCCAGGGAGCAGCGGAATGACGCCGCGAGGGTCGTCGGGACGTCGGGCGTCTGTGGATCCGGTCACCCGCCTGAAGAATCGGGCTCGGCGGGAGGAACACCGTGAGAACTGGACGCAGGCCCTGCAACTGTACACCGAGGCGATCGCCGTCAACGAGCGGCAGGACTCTTCGCCGGTCGATGTGAGTCTCTACAACCGTATCGGGGACATCCACCTGCAGCTCGGAAAGCGTGAGAAGGCGGTCTCCTTCTACGAGCTGGCGATCAGGCATTACACCGATCAGGACCTTCACACCAGCGCGATCGCTCTGTGCAACAAGGTGCTCCGCATCCTCCCGAGTCGGGTGGGAATCCATCTGCACCTCGGACGCCTGCATACCGCGACGGGGCTGGATGCCGATGCCCGGCTGCATTATCAGCGCTTCCTTGTCCAGATGAGGAAGCTGGGGCACGAGTCCGAGGCGATCGAGGCGCTCGAGGAGTCCGTAAGCGCATCGAGCGACGCGCCGGCGCTGGCGGCCTTACTCGAATGGATCGTCGAGACTGGAGGGGAAGCGGCGGAGTGCCGTCTGAAGTCGCTGCGGGCATGCGTAGAGCTTAGCCAGGCCAACACGCAGGCCGTGGACGCGGCGCTCGCCGGGCTGGCCGGCTCAGTGTCAGCCGCGCCAGACGTGGAACCCGACTCGATCGACGATATCGCGGCGGAGCTAATTGACGCTCCGACCGAGACGGTGGAGGTCGACCTGCTGAACGATCTGGCAGCCGAGCTCGATGACGAGCCGCCAGCTTCGGAAGACGAGTTGCCAGCGCAAGACGAGCTGCCAGCCCCGACGGATGAGCGGCCAGCTGCGGCGGACGAGCCGGTTCCAGCAGATCTCGCTGACGAGCTCGCTGATGACCGTGCCGACGACCGCGCCGGCGTGTCCGCCACGTTCGAGGCCGTGAGCGATCCGATCCTGCCGGCTGATATCGAACACGACACAGCGGCACAGAAGACGGAGCCGCCCCCCAAGCGGCATCGCATGCCTCTGCCGCCGCCGTTCACGGTCCAGAGTGATACGGAACCGCCGCTTTTCGGCGCGATAGGGGGAGAAGAGCCGTTGCGGCAGCCGGAGGCCGAGACGCTCGAGCCACCGACCTGGCGGCAGCTCGCGCGGGCGATCGTACTCCCGCCCTCTCCTCCCGAAAGGGCGGAAGAGCGGGCTGCGCCTATCGACTCCGAGCGCGTGGTCGATCGCCTTCCGCGCTTCGTGCCGGACGCGGTCGAGTCCGGGGAATGGTCACCAGGCCCAGAGGTCCCAACGATTCTGACCGGCGGGTCGACCGTTGCCCTTGAGGGGGTTGTTTCGGAGCTGGAGGCTGCGCCCGCACCACCTCGGCCGCATGCGGCCGAGGGACGGGAGTCTGACTCAGGGCCTGCTGCGACGTCATCGCTCGGTCCAGGTCTGCCGCTCCCGCCTGACGTCGCCGAACCGGGCTCCTGGGTTCTCGAGGCCTCCGCAACGCTCGAACTTCGCGGCTTCGCGAGCGAGGTGCGTGAGCCCATATCGACTCTTGATCAACTCGTTCTTCAGCGGCCAACCGACGTGTTCACGTCGGAGCGGGTCACGGAGCCGGACGGACCGGCGCCGTCTGACCTGCCTTTCGAGCTGCACGTCGAGCGCGAAGAGCAGCCGACCAATGGCGGCCCCAGCCTGGCGGAGCTGCTTTCGGCGGTGCGTCATGGCGCCGGCGTCGTCGAGGTTCCGCCAGATGAATCGCCCTTCCTAGCTACGACCGTGCCCCTCCCCGTAGAGCCGATTCCGCCTGCGCTGGAGCGATCGGAGAAGCCGCTCCGACCCAACGGGATTTCTGTGGAGATCCTGGGACCGGAGGCATCGGGTCGGTTTGGGGCAGAGGCGGGCCGCGCTATCGAAGTCGAGCCAAGCGAGCGCGATTCCGACCTGGACACGCTCACCGCCCTCGTCGCGGCTCCTCCGGCGTCAGTCGACGGGCGCGAGACGCCGACCCGCGAGTCGGGGGGCACAAGACAAGATGACCTCGCCGGGTCGAGAGAAATCTGCGAGACGGCCACCCGCCCGCCACAGCAGATTCGACAAAGCGGTCAACCCGTGGAGGCGGTCGAGCGTTATGTCGATCCGTTCGAAGAGCAGCTCGAGGTCGGCATCCGACTCAGGGAGCAGGGTGAGCTGGAACAGGCCATGGAGGCGTTCGGGCTTGCCCTCGCGAGCCCGGAAGCGTTGGCGCAGGCCTGGGGCCTCTTCCTGGAGTGCCGTGCCGAGCTCGAGAAAGCTGCCGAGCTCGAGCCGGAAACGCCTGCGGTCGAGATCGAGCCGGAAACGCCTGCGGTCGAGCCTGAGCCGGAAACGCCTGTGGTCGAGCCCGAGCCGGAGCCAGAAGCCGAGCTCGAGAAGGCTGCCGAGCTCGATGCGATCGCGCCTGAGACCGAAGCGATCGAGCCGACCGTTGAGCTCGAGCCCGAGCTCGAACTGGAGCCGGAAGAGAGTCCCGCCGGGCCCGCGCCGGAGGAGCTTGTCGCCGAACCCGCGCCCGAGTTCGAATCGATCGAGGGGCTTGTCGAGCCAGCACCTCCGCTCGAGCCAGAAGCGAGCGAGGCAGCCGCAGAGCTAGAAGAGAGCGAGGCCGCTGTCGAGGAAGAGTCCGAGCTCGAGATGGGAACGATCGAGGTCCCTGTCGGGGAAGAGTTCGAGCCAGAAACGATCGCACCGGCACTTGAGCTCGAGCTTGGGCCTGAGCCGCAACCTGAGCCCGAACTCGTCGCCGAGCCGGAGTTCGAGCCGGAGGCCGAGTCCGCTCCCCAGCCGATCGTCGCAGAGCCGGAGCTCGAGCCGGAGCGGGACCGCCCGGTCCGTGCATCGATAGAGCACGCAGAGGATTCCTTTCTCAAGTTCGTGCGGACGGCGCCACCCAGCGTGCTGCCAGCGGCTTTTGATGAGCTCGACCGTCGAGGCGAGCATGCCAAGGCGCTTCTCATCCTCGATCGGCAGCTGGAGATGCGGAAGGACGATCTGGCGCTTCTGAAACGGCGTGCGCAGATCGCCGGCCTGCTGGGCCGAAAGACCGAGGCAGTAGACGGCTACCTGGCTCTCGCGGCGTGCGCCGAGACCGCGGAGGACAGCGAGGCGGCTCGTTGGGCATACGAGCAGGTGCTGCACCTGGAGCCCGACAACGGTCCGGCGCTTGCAGCGATAAACGAAGTCGACTCGAGCGAAACCGCTGCCATATCGGCAGAGGTTCAGAAGGAACCTATGATTGACTCGAGGTTGGGCTCATCGATCAGTGCTAGTGTCGGGGCAACTCGCCCGCAGCCCCCGCCGCAGCACACGGTCACCGCACCGATGGGAGTGGGGCCGGAAGTCCGCCCCTACGATGGAGTTGCGGGTGGCAACGAGGCGACGCTCGATTTCGAGAAACTGGTCTCAGAGTTCCGGGCCGAACTGGCCGAGACTATGGTCGAGGCCGACATTCGGTCCCGCACGGAATTGGGCGCGAACCTCAAGTCGATGGGTCTCCTGGATGACGCGATCCGCGAACTGCAGGCCGCAATCCGCGAGCCCGAAGCGCCGGCGACTGCATACGAACTCCTCGGTGAAGCCTTCATCGAGAAGGGCCAGGCACGCGTCGCGACACGGATTCTGTCACGTGCGTTGAAGGAAGCCGACCGCAGCGATCGGGAGATGCTGGGCGTGCTGTACCAGTTGGGGGTCGCTTACGAGACGGTGAACGAGTTCAAGCTCGCCCTCGACTGTTACGAGCGCGTGTTCAGCGTCGACATCGATTACCGGGACGTGAAGGACCGAATCTCCACCTGCGCCAGGCTGGCCTGAGACCAACCCGCTGAGCTGGCGCCCGCAACGCGCCACCTGCCTTCGACTCGCCTTCGCCACCTCCGTCTCCTACATTTTCGCGCCGTTCCACGCTGAGCGGCCCCGCTGCCGACAGCCGACGACCGACGACCCGGCTCGAGAGATGCTTGAGACCACATCATCCGCACTATCGGCTATCAGGGCGCCCATACAGACTCGCCTGGAGCAGGTCGTAACAGAGCTGACCGGCCTGATTCCTGCCGACTTCGACGCGATCGAAGAGGTGAACGAGTACCTGTTCTCTGGACACGGGAAGCTCTTTCGGCCCACGCTCCTGCTGCTGGCCAACGAACTTGGCGGCCGTGCTTCGGCCGACGGTGTCAAGCTGGGAGCGATCGTCGAGTTGCTCCACGTCGCCACGCTCGTCCACGACGATTCGGTGGATCATTCGGTGGAGCGGCGAGGAATGCCCACCGTAAACGCCCGCTGGACGCACCAGGTGGCGGTGATCATGGGCGACTACCTCTATTCACGGGCCGTGATCGAGATCACCGCGCTCGGAAACCTCGAAGCGATCGCCATGCTGGCAGATACCGCGAATCGTATGACGATTGGTGAGATGCGGCAGCTAGTATCGCATGACGCCCTGGGATTCTCGCAGGAGGACTATCGGCTTCTGTGCGAGTGCAAGACGGCCTCGCTAATGTCTACGGCCTGCGAGCTGGGGGCGCTGTCGGGCGACCCGCGATTCCGCGCCGCAATGAATGCGTACGGGTACCACCTCGGCATGGCCTTTCAGATTGCTGATGACCTGCTAGACTATACCTCGTCTGCCTCGGTCACCGGGAAGCCGAGCGGTCTGGATCTGCGAGAGCACAAGGTAACGCTCCCACTCATCACTGCGTTGCCTCGGATGGAGGCAACAGAACGGGCTCTGGTCGAGGAGCTGTTCGCGGATCCCGAGCCGACAGGCGATCTTGTCGAGGCGGTGATCGAAGCGGTCGAGGCCTTCGAGGGACTCACCGTGGCCCGAGACGAAGCCGAACGCATGGCCGGGCGAGCGAGCGAGCAGCTCGACGGACTCCCGGAGGGGGAGGTGCGCGAAGCCCTGCGTGTGGCAGTGGACTACGTGGTCAACAGGAAGCGATAGTGTCGGACCTAGGACTCAGACGAGAAAGATCGACTCGCCGAACCATTGCCATCATCGCGGGCGGGTTCGTACTGGGGGCGCTGGTAACGGAGCTTGTAGCCCGCGTGCTGCCCCCGAGTGCCGCGAGGCAGTTCTTCATCACGACGGTGGCGGCCTCGCTCGGTCCCCTCACTGTCGACCTGCAGGTGATCGCCGTGACGCTCGGCCCGCTGATCCTGCGGGTGAATATCTTGAGCGTGGTCGGTGTCCTTCTGGTCGCCTGGTTCGCGCGCTCGCTGCTCTAACGCGACAGCGGCGGCGCAGGCGGTCGGCGCGCAACGGGCGTCAATCGGAGGAGAGCATGTTTGGATTGGGGATTTGGGAACTGCTGGCCATCTTCATGGTCGTATTGCTTCTCTTCGGAGCGAAGCGCCTTCCGGAGATCGGCGGATCCCTGGGGAAAGGCATCCGGGAGTTCAAGGACTCACTCCGCGAGGTGGAGGGAGAGGTAAAGAGAGAGATCGGCGGCCCCCCCGACGACGAGTCGGATTCGTCTTCGACCTCCGGTTCGACCGGGCCACCCCCCACCTGAGCTGTGTGGTGCGCGGGGGACTGGCAGATCCCCGGGCGGCGCTACAAGCCGGCCGCGGCTGCGGCGGCTGCCAGCTGATCCCTGAAGTCGCGCACTTCCGCAGTGGTACGCAGCGCGTCGAGCCACTGCTGCACATAAACCTGCCGCCGCTGGAACGTCATCTGCTGCCGTAAACCATCTCGAATCTGCTCAAACTCTTCTGTCGTAACAGACTCTTTGTCAACAAGTTGCAATATGGCCAAGAAGTCACCGGCGTCCACGACTCCGCTGAGCTGGCCGACATCCAGGCCGAACGCCACGCCGATCGCCTCGGTCCCCTGACCGAGGCCCGGCACGAAGTCGAGCCGGTTGAAGGTCACGCTGTCCTGCATTACCCAGCCGGGGCGGTCGGCGAATTCTTCAAAGGTAGCCCCGGCCTCGAGCGCATTCACGACCTCTCCTGCAAGCTGGCGGGCCCGCTCCTTCCGCTTCTCGCCGCGAAGCCGCCGCTCGATGTCGGTCTCCACTTCTTCCAGGGAGTACACACCGGCCGGCGCCCGATCCAGCAGCTCCACCACGTGATAGGCCGTCGGCGTTTGGAAGAACTGGCTCAGGTCTCCAGGCACGGTTTCCAGATCCAGGGCCCACTCGACCGCCACACCGAGTGCACCGGCTCCAGGAACGAATCCGGAGCCTTCGGTGAGAACGACATCTCGCCTCACCTGGATCCCGAGCGAGTCTGCCGCAATCACCAGGTCGGCCATCAGCGCGATACCCTCCAGCTCGTCCATCGCATCGAATACGACGTCCTCCGTCTCGGGCGAGAGCTCGACGGGGACGAGAATGCGACGGACACTGACGGTGTCGCCCGACCGCGAATCCACGCGGAGTATCTGATGTCCGAAGGGTGTGAGGACCGGTTCGGACACTCCTCCTGGCCCAAGCGAGAACGCCAGCTCCTCGATCGCAGGGTCCAGCTCTCCGCGCAGCCGCGGGCCGAGGTTGCCGCCGTTTTCTCGCGTGGCCGAGTCGGCCGACGCCGCTCGGGCTACGTCTTCGAACGTCGCATCCCCAGCCACGATGGCCTGGTAAAGCGAGTCGGCGCGCTGGCGCGCTGCGACAGAATCGTCGCCCGAAGGTCGGATCGGGAGGCTAACGAGATTGACGGTCGCCGTGGCCGGCCGCGCGAAATCGTCCTGACGGTCACGGTAATCCGCACGAATCTCTGCATCCGTCACCTGGACCGCGCTGTCCGCGACCTCTTCGGCCGGATCGATGCTGAGGAGACGCACCGTGACGGTTTCACGACCGTCCCGGAAAGACTGCCATAACTCTGCTTCCGACACGACTACGCCGTCCGCGATCATGTTGATTAGCCGCTCGCGCGGCAGCGTCTCCCGGTAGTAACCCTCGAGCTGAAGAAGTAGCGTCTCGTCGACGGCCGGACCGACGAAGTACTGGCGGTACTTCTCGATGTCGAACTGCCCGTCGGTTTGGAAGGCCGGGTGAGTCAGGAACTCTGGCGGCGGCTGGTTGCGGAACGCGTCTCTTATCTCGCGATCGGAAACGCGAATGCCCAGACGATCGATCTCCTGTTCCAGCAGGATTCCGGAAATCATCTCGTTCCACGCGCCGTCACGCACGAGCCGCACCTCTTCGTCCGTCAGGCCGGATGGTCGCTGCTGCCGGGCCAGCGTCAGCTGATTCTGGAGGTACAGGTTCCACTGCGAGTACCTCACGTCGCGGCCGCGAACACTGGCCACGATCGGGTTTGCCTCGGCGACGCCGGCTCCCCCGCGACTCGTGACCCAGTCGAGCACCAGCCAACCGACGAACGCGATTGACAGCATCAGCATTACCCACTTCGCGCTGTCGCGCATCGACCGCATTACCATCTTCGGATCTCTGCCTCCACCTTTGTCTGATTGCGCGTGGCTTGCACAAACGCCAAGCGGCCGGAGACCGGCCGCCACTTCCCAGTGTAGAAGGTCCGCAACGTATCCACGTTCCCCAAGACCTGGCAAACGAGGGACGTCGTCAGATTCGCATCTGAAAAAGCCGGTCCGTAAGTTTTTGCTGTTCGAACTGTCGTATACCCGGAAGTGTCCGGACTGCTTCCCTCATGAGCATGTCTCTGAACTCGACATCTGCGGACGAGATTCGGTCCCTCGAACGACGTGTCGCCAGCGATCCCGCCGGTCTCGTCTTTGCGCGGCTTGCCGATGCGTACCGCAAGGCCGGATTGCTCACGCGAGCGCTCGAGGTCGTCGAGCGTGGTCTGCACCGTCATCCTGACTACCTGAACGCGCGTCTCGTGCGAGCCCGGGTTCTTCGAGATCTCGGTCACCGAGCGGACGCGGTGACGGCTTTCGAGGCCGTCCTCGATATCGACGTGTCCAACCAGGTGGCCCTCCGTGCGCTTGGCGACCTGGCCGGAGAAACGGGCGACTTCGCGGCGGCCCGCATGTGGTACGCCCGACTCCTGGAAGCTGAACCTTTCGCGGAAGAACCGGTCAGGGCGCTCCTGGACCGTCTCCCCGCCCCGGTGGAGGCCGTGGCACCCTCGCCCGCAGCGGTTTTGCGCGACGAGCAGCGACGGGTTGAGCGGCAGACGGCGGCCACCGTGCCGGATGCGGCCACCGTGCCGGAGGCGACCGGCGTGCCGGAAGCGGCCACTGCGCCCGCGCTTGCGCCGGCGGGTGAGGAGACGACCAAAGCGGCGGAGGCGGCAGTGAAAGAACCAGTCGAGGCGGCGCGAGAAGAAGTGACGGAGGTGCCCGAGGACACGCCGGAGGGGTCCACCGGCGAGCTTATGACGCCCACCCTGGCCGATCTCTATCTGGAGCAGGGCCTTGTGGACGAAGCGATCCGGATCTACGAGCGACTCATGGTCCGTCGACCCGACGATCTGGGGCTGGCAGAGAGGCTGGAGGCCGCGCGGGCGCGGGCAGCCAGACGACCGTCGACTCCCCAGGGGAAGGCTGGCGCCGCCACGCCCGATGAACCCGAGGACACCTCGCGCACGGCAGGTCGTGAGGAAGCGCCCCGAGGCCCGTCGATTCGGCGCTACCTGGACGACCTGATCGAAGGTCGGCCCGGCGGAGATTCGCCTCAGGCGGACCGAGGCGACCGGTTCGAGCGCTGGCTGCGAGCCATTCGGGGGGTGTGACAGGTTGCGGATCGGGGTTGTGAACGGCCCGAAGCTCGACCTCCTCGGCCAGCGCAACCCGGCGCATTACGGGCAACGGACACTCCCCGAGATCGAGGGACTGCTCACTGAGCGGGCTCGGTCCCAGGATGTACGGCTCGCCTTCTTCCAGGCCGACGACGAGGGGAGGCTGGTTCACTGGATCGCGAACGAGGCGCCCTCCGTCGATGGCTGGCTGGTCAATGCGGGCCGCCTCACACACACCAGCCACGCTCTTCGCGACGCGCTCGGTTCGGCCGGAAAACCGTTCGTCGAGCTACACCTCTCTAACGTGTACAGCCGAGAGACGTTCCGTCGTACGTCCGTGCTGGCGGATCTGGCGGTCGGGGTCATCGCGGGGTTCAAGGAGAACAGCTACCTGCTGGCGCTCGACGCCCTGATCGCGCACCTGGCGAGCTAGCGGTGGAGAACGGAACCGGCTCCGCCGCGACGCTCCACGAGTCTCGACTGGAGCGACTTCGCCTCGGGCTCCGCGATGTCGGCATGGACGGATTGCTCGTGGGTCGGCCCGCCAACGTGCGCTATCTGTGCGGATTCTCGGGATCGAGCGGTCTTCTCCTCGTGCTCGCCGACGACCGCGCTTGCCTGATCACGGACTTTCGCTACGAGGAACAGGCGGCCGAGGAGCTACCTCCGGTCACCGCGTTGTGGCTCGCTTGTGATGGCCTGTTCGACGAGCTAGGAGCCCGTCTGGATCAACGGGGCACAGACCTCGAGCTCGGGTTCGAGGGCGATTGGCTGACTGTACGAGCGAGCCGCGAGCTGCGGGAAAAAGCCGCTCGCGCACACTGGGAAGAGGCGGCTGACTTCGCCGCCCAACTGCGGGCCGTGAAGGACGCCCACGAGCTGACCCTCCTCCAGACGGCAGGAGAGATGGCCGAACGCGCGCTGCGGGCCACCCTCGAGGAAATCGAGGAAGGGATGACGGAGCAGCAACTGGATGCTGTGCTCCAGTATCGCTTGCGGCTGGAAGGATCCGGCCCGTTGCCGTTCGAGCCGATCGTAGCGAGCGGACCGAGAAGCTCTCTGCCGCACGCGGCACCGGGTGAGAGACGACTTCGAGAGGGCGACCTGCTTCTGCTGGATTTCGGAGCGTCGGTCGAAGGCTACGTATCGGATATCACGAGGACGTTCGCGCTGGGTAGGGCCCGGCCGTGGCAGACGGAGATCCACGAAGCGGTGATGGAGGCGCAGTCGGCGGCGCTCGACGCGCTGGAGCCAGGGCGTCGTGCGAGCGAGGTGGATGAGACTGCCCGTGGCGTGTTGGCCGCGCACGGGCTCGGCGATCGATTCGGCCACAGCACCGGCCACGGAATCGGACTCGAAGTGCACGAGGCACCGCGGCTTGCGCGCAGGTCGGACGATGTGCTGGAGGTTGGCCACGTGGTCACGATCGAGCCGGGCGTGTATCTTCCGGCTCAGGGCGGGGTGCGGATCGAGGATGATGTGGTGGTGGACGCGCAGGGTCCGCGGCTGCTCACCCACCTGAGCCGCGACCTGATCGAGTTGTAGCAGAGTTTTTCGACTTATGGCCGACACATCTGATTTTCGCAACGGGATGGTGATCGAGCTCGACGGGACGCTGTTCACGATTACGTATTTCCAGCACGTGAAGCCGGGGAAGGGCGGAGCGTTCGTCCGGACGAAGCTCAAGAACGTCCTCACGGGTTCAGTGCTGGACAAGACGTTTCGCGCGGGCGAGCGGGTCACCGAGGTTCGGCTGGAGCGCCGGCCCATTCAATACAGCTACCAGGATGGCGGACTCTACTACTTCATGGAGATGGAGACGTACGAGATGATCCCGCTGGCGCCCGGGGCGATCGGCGAGGATCAGCTGCAATACCTCGAAGAAAACATGGTGTGTGAGGGTCTGACACGGGACGGGAACGTTCTGGCTGTCGAGCTCCCGCAGCACGTGGAGCTGGAGATCAGCGAGACGGAGCCGGGCGTGCGCGGCGATACGGCCCAGGGCGGGACGAAACGGGCCAAGCTGGCCACAGGTGCCGTCGTACAGGTCCCGCTGTTCATAGAAGTGGGGGACGTGATCCGTGTGGACCGCACGGTAGACAAGTACATCACGAGGGTCTCTTCATGAAGCGGATGGAGTGGATCCGGCGCCTCATGCGCGTCGTCGAAGAATCGGACATCGACACGCTCGAGGTGTCGCGCTTCGGCACGCGGGTTCGAATCTCCAAGTCGCCAGCCGTCCAGGTGGTCGGTACGGCGACCGGTGGTCCGACGGCCTCGGCCCCGACGGAGGTACCGCCCGTTTCGACAGGAAGTGGGGAAGTCGCGGGCAGCTTGACGGCCGAGGGCCGAGCCGTCGCAGGAGAAGTCGAACAGTCCGGGTCGGCCGACGGGTCCGTCGCCGAGATCACCTCGCCGATGGTCGGCACGTTTTACCGGGCGCCGGCACCAGATGCCCCACCGTACGTGGAGGTCGGTGACCGGATCGTCGAAGGGCAGACGTTGTGCATCCTCGAGGCCATGAAGCTCATGAACGAGCTCGAATCCGACGTGGCCGGAGTCGTGCGCGAAATCGCGGTGCAGAACGCCGAACCGGTCGAGTACGGGGAGCTTCTCTTCCGGATCGAGCCCGACGGCACGGGCTGAGCGACGTTGTTCCGCAAGATCCTCATCGCGAATCGCGGAGAGATCGCGCTCCGCATTATCCGCGCCTGCCGTGAGCTGGATATCCCGACCGTTGCCGTCTACTCGGAGCCGGATCGGGACTCGCTGCACGTTCGGTTCTCCGATGAGGACGTTTGCGTCGGCCCCGGCCCCAGCCGCGACAGTTACCTGAACGTGCCCCAGATCATCGCCGCCGCCGAAGTGACGGGTGCCGAGGCGATTCACCCGGGGTACGGCTTCCTCGCCGAGAACGCCGAGTTCTCGGAGATCTGCGCGCACACGGGCATCACCTTTATCGGACCCACGGCCGAACAGATTCGACGAATGGGCGACAAGGCGGAAGCGCGCCGAACCATGGAGGGCGCAGGTGTCCCGGTAGTCCCGGGATCGGCCGGTCCGGTCGACGATGAGAGCGCAGCGCTCGAAGAGGCGAACCGTCTGGGCTTCCCGGTGATCATCAAGGCCACGGCGGGCGGCGGCGGGAAGGGGATGCGGGTCGCGTTCAACGAGGACGACTTTCGGCGCGCCTTCCCAATGGCTCGCACGGAGGCCGAGGCCGCGTTTCACGATGATACGGTCTACCTGGAGAAGTTTCTGGAACGGCCTCGACACGTGGAGATTCAGGTGCTTGGCGACCAGCACGGCCGGGTGATCCACCTGGGCGAGAGAGACTGCTCTTTGCAGCGCCGGCACCAGAAGCTGGTCGAGGAAGCACCGAGTCCTGCCGTGTCCGATGAGCTCCGCTCGGCTATGGGCGAGGCGGCCGTCAAGGGTGCCCGTGCGATCGGATACGAAGGGGCCGGCACGGTTGAGTTCCTCGTGGCCGAGGGCCGGTTCTACTTCATGGAGATGAATACTCGGATCCAGGTCGAGCACCCGGTGACCGAGCTGGTCACGGCGACAGACCTGGTCAAATGGCAGATCAAGGTCGCCGCAGGGGAGGCGCTGGACATTCCCGAGTCCCTCTCGCTCCGCGGTCACGCGATCGAGTGCCGCATCAACGCGGAAGACCCTGAGCACGACTTCCGACCCTCTCCCGGTCAGATCACTGCGTTTCACGCGCCGGGAGGACCCGGTGTCCGCGTCGATACGCACGTGTACGCCGGGTACGTGGTACCGCCCTACTATGACTCGCTCCTCGCCAAGCTGGTTGTCCACGGAAACACCCGGGAAGAGGCGCGGATCCGCAGCTATCACGCGCTGGAGGAGTTCATCATCGAAGGCGTGCACACCACGATCCCGTTTCTGCGGACGTTGCTGAGCCATTCCGACTTCGAAGCGGGTCGAGTGGACACTGGGTTCGTGGAGCGGTTGCAGGCAGGCCACGCCTGACGCCCGGAGGCTGAAGGGAATGGGAGAGCGTCAGCGTCAGGAAGCGCTCGGAATCGGGCTGGTGTTCCTCGGCCTGCTGCTGGTTCTTTCGATCATCAGTCCACTGCTGATCGAACCTCCACGAAATCTCATCGGTCCGGCGGGCGCTGCTCTGCAACGGGGCGGGGCGGTCGCGTTTGGTCTTGCCGCCGTGTTGGTCGCCGTGCCGGCCTTTGCCTGGGGCGTCCATCTGATGAACGCAGCCAGCCGGGAGACCGCCTGGCGCATGACCACGCTGGCGGTGGGGCTCCTCGTGCTCATACCGGTCGCCCACTGGCTCTTCGCGACGGGCGAAGACACGGTGGAGTCAGTCGGCTGGTGGGGTGGCATTGCCGGAGCGGTTCTGGTCACCGTGTTCGGTCGGTTCGGCACCACTCTGGTGCTGATCGGCCTCGCCGTCGTGCTGATGGTCGCCACGCTCGGGATCTCGACGCCCACCGCACTGCGGTCCGCGATCAGCTGGTTGGGGCAGGGTGCACGGAGTTTGGCGCGGGGAGTGGCTTGGTTGTGGCAGGCCGCGACCGACGTGTTCCGCGGGTCTGCCGATACCCTCGAGTCCACACCCTGGGAAGATGCGGAGCTCGGGTTGGAGGCTACGGAAGCCGGTGCGGACGAGCTTCCACCGGAAGACGCCGTTGCCCAAGCAGAAACCGACGAGTCCGCCGCTGCGTCACCGGCCCTCTTCGATCCCGGCGATCTGTCGGAAATGGAGCTGCCTCCTATCGATCTGCTGGACGAACCGGGGCGACAGTCGGCCGGCCTCGAGAAGCAGGAACTGAAGTCGCTGGGCGACATCCTGGTCGACAAGCTGGCGACGTTTCGAATCGACGGGCGGATCGGAGGGTGGACGACCGGTCCCGTCGTCACCCAGTTCGAGGTCGTGCCGGCCGCCGGTGTGAAAGTGGGGCAGATCGCCGCGCGGGCCGACGACCTCGCGCTGGCACTGCGGGCGCCTTCCGTCCGGATCGTAGCCCCGATTCCGGGCAAGGGTGCGGTGGGCGTGGAGGTGCCCAACCCGGAGCCGGAGATCGTCTTGCTGCGAGACGTGCTCGAGTCTGCGGCCTACCAGCGCTCACGAGCGACGCTTCCACTCGCGCTCGGACGCGATCTGTCGGGTCGGCCGCGCTGTGCCGATCTCACCCGGATGCCACACCTGCTGATCGCCGGGTCCACCGGAACAGGGAAGTCCATCTGCATCAACTCGATCATCACCAGCCTCATATTCCGCTACTCCCCGAGCGAGCTCCGCATGCTGATGATCGACCCCAAGATGGTCGAGCTAAGCGTGTACAACGATCTGCCCCATCTCCGGCACCCCGTGGTGACGGACAATGAGGATGCCGCCTCCGTGTTCAAGTGGGGAGTGTTCGAGATGCGGCGTCGCTTCGGCCTGCTGTCGGCCAACGCGTGCCGCAACGTGGCAGAGTTCAACCGTCGCGTGTGGGAGCAGCGGGAGATGGTCGCCGCGCGGCCACGGCTCTCACCCTCCGGAGAAGAGCTGGACGTACGTCCCTACGAGGAGGGACAACTTCCCTACGTCGTCCTGCTGATCGATGAGCTGGCCGATCTGATCATGACGGTCCAGTCGGAGGTCGAGACACCCCTCGCGATGCTGGCTCAGAAGGCCCGCGCGGTGGGAGTCCATCTGGTCGTCGCGACCCAGCGCCCCTCCGTGAACGTCATCACGGGCCTGATCAAGGCGAACTTCCCGAGTCGCATCGCGTTTCGGGTCGCTTCGAAGACGGACAGTCGGACGATCCTGGATCAGAACGGTGCCGAGAGCTTGCTGGGCAACGGCGACATGCTCTTCCTTCCGCCCGGCGAGGCGGATCCAGTGCGGATCCAGGGTGCGTTCGTATCCAGCGATGAGACGGAGCGACTTCTGGATTGGTACCGGAAGAGGGCCGTTGCGCGGGAGGCAGAAGCGGGCGAGGAGCGAGACATACTCGAGGTCGTCCGCGAGCTGGAGGAAGAGGAGACCCGGGTCGACGTGGCTGACGACGTGCTGGCCGATCGTGACGAGCTGTTTCGGCAAGCGGCGGAGATCGTGATCACGAACGAGGCCGGCTCTACCAGCCTGTTGCAGCGTCGACTCAAGATCGGCTACGGTCGAGCTGCCCGAATAATCGACCAGCTACACGACGCAGGCATCGTCGGGCCAGCTGACGGCTCGAAGCCGCGCGACGTGCTGCTTCGACTGCAGGACCTGGACGGCTTTCTGGCGGACGAGTAGGTGTCGATCGGGCGGCCGTCAGGAACGGCCGTTCAGCACTCCGGGTACAGTCGCGCCATGGCTGCACAGGTTCTGGATTTCTCGCGCCACCTGCGCGTGTGGTGGGTCGCCGTAGCCGTGATCGGCATCGCGGGCGCCACGGGGTGCGGGGAGGTTCGCGAAGCGGATGTCTCGGCCTACGAGCGCCTGTCACATAAGGTCGCCGACACCGTCCGGACGGTGGACTCCACGTCGTCGGTCACGACGAGCGGCGAAGAAAGCCCACCGAGTGACGATCGCGTGTCCGAGAGCGCCGATCCAGCCCCGCCCGTCGAAGACCTGCCGCCCGAAGCCGGAGGCACGCCGGCGGGTGACGCCCCATCGGAATCCGGCCAGGAAGTCGATGTCGACCTTTTACTGAGGATCGCGGACGAGGCCTACGCCGCCCTACCGTCCCTCCGCGCCAGCTTTCACCAGGTGATCGACGTCCCTCTTCTCGAACGACGCCGGGAGGGCCACGGCACGTGGTATCAGAAGGGGCGGAGCCGCTTCAAGATGGATTTCGACGATCCGCCGGAAGACGAGATCGTGGCGGACGGGACCTACCTATGGCTCTTCTACCCGAGCACCAACCCACGCCAGGTCATTCGATCCCGTCTCGGCGCGTCGGGAACCGGATCCGGAACGGCCGACGTGCTCGCCAGGATCCTGGAAGAGGCGCGCACCAACTATGAGGGGCAGTACGTGGGCTCCGAGACCTTGGATGGTGTCACGACCCACATCGTGAGCCTGCGGCCTACCACGCGCTCTCAATACCGACTCGTGCGCGTGTGGATCGCCGCCCGGGACAACCTCGTCCGCAAGTTCGAGATCACAGAAGAGAACGAGACCGTGCGAACCGTGACGCTTGCCGCGCTTGAGCCTGGCGCCACGCTGCCAGATTCGCTCTTTCGCTTCGTCCCGCCCGCCGACACCGACGTGTTCGAAGGATGAAGCTCGGTCTCGTCAGTCTCGGCTGCGACAAGAACACGGTCGACTCCGAGCGCATCTTTGCCACCCTGGTCGGCTACGGCGCGCAGCGTACGACTTCGCTGGAACAGGCCGAGGTCATACTGGTCAACACGTGCGGTTTCATCGACGCGGCCAAGGAGGAGTCGATCGAGACGATCCTCGAGGCGGCGCACTGGAAACGGCACGGCGACTGTCAGGCCCTTGTGGCAGTGGGCTGCATGGTCGAGCAATACCGGAGCGAGATGGAGGAGGCACTTCCGGAGGTCGATATCCTTCTCGGGCTGACAGATGTAGACCGGCTCGTGCCGGAGCTACGGGAGCGCGGGCTGCTGGAAGACCCGCTGGCCGCCCACCCCGGAACCCGTCTGCCCCTAAGCTCTCGGCACGTGAGCTACCTGAAGGTGAGCGAGGGCTGTGATCACGGCTGTGCCTTTTGCGCTATTCCCTTGTGGCGGGGGAAGCATCGCTCGTTTGCCGGCAGCGGCCTCGTCGCGGAGGCACGGGAGCTGGAGGCGCAGGGGACGGTCGAGCTGAACCTGGTGGCCCAGGACCTCGCCCACTATGGGCGTGATCTACGCGATGGGTCGGACATCTCTGGGCTGCTGCGCACCTTGCTCGATGAGACGTCTATTCCCTGGTTGCGTCTGCTCTACATCTATTCGGCCGGTATACGAGATCCTCTCGTGGAGTTGATGGCCAGCGAGTCGCGGGTGGTTCCGTACCTCGACATGCCGATTCAGCACGCAGCCGATCCGGTGCTCGTTCGCATGCGCAGGCCTGAGAGGCAGGACGCGTTGCGCCACAAGATCGGCTGGCTGCGCGAGGCGATTCCGGGTCTCACGTTGCGGACAACCGTGATGGTCGGGTTCCCGGGCGAGACCGATGACGACTTTCGGGATCTGCTCGACTTCATGGAGGAGGTGCGCTTCGATCGATTGGGCGCGTTCGCCTTCTCGCCTCAACCCGCCACGCGTGCAGCGGAGTACGAGGATCTGTTCGTCCCGCCCGACCTGGCCAACGAGCGACTCGAGGAGCTTCTCGAAGTGCAGCGCGTGATTTCCGCCGTGAAGATGGCACGCGAGGTCGGCAGACGGCGCGAGGCGATCGTCGACTCGGCCCGGTCGGACGAGGCGCTCGTCGCTGAAGGCCGGTCCGAGGATGCAACCGGCGGGTCCGCGTTCCGCGCCACGGGACGGATACGATCGCAGGCAGACGACGTCGATGGTGTGACGGAGCTGATGTCCCGGGCACCGCTTCGACGCGGGCAGCTCGTTCACGTGTCGGTGCTGGAGGCCTCGGACTACGATCTGTCCGCTCGTGTGGAAGGGGTAGTGAGAGACGCCCCGCGAGTACCTGTGGTCCGAGAGACCGAGATTTCGAACCCGAAGCTCACGGCGGGACGCCGTCTGCCGGTGACGGAGCTGGGTCTCGACACAGTGCGAGGGCGTTGACGATTCGGCGGCCGCTGGTCGGACCGACGGTGGCGGCGTAGTATGGCCCGGATCGGCCCGGGAGGGTGTGTGGATTCTGAAGGGAGGAAGGGCATGATGAAGAGTGGTTGGGGCGCGAGGGTGCGCTCCGTGGGGAGAAGAGGAATCGGGGGCGTGGGCGCCGGTCAGCTCGCCAGACGTGCGGTCTACTCGATGATCGGCACGATGATCGTTGCGGCGTTCACCGCATCCCCCGCACAGGGGCAGAGCCTCGAAGAATACGACTACGCCAACCTGTGGCTCCGTGGCGCGTCGGGTGAGATTTTCATCGTCTTTCCCCATAACGTCGAGGAGACGATCGGGTTCGGTGCCAGGGTCGATTTCGGGTTTCTGGGGCCGCACGTTCGGCTGCAGGCCCGCGCCGCCTACTGGGACTCCCAACTCAAGACGGCCGAAGTGCGTAGCTTCGAGGATAGAGTCGAAGAAGTCGTGCTCGAGCAGGGCGGCGAAATCCCCGAGGGTGGTCTGGACCTGGGCGAGATCGACAGAAACGCGCTGCTGTTCGGTGCGGACCTGCACTGGATGCCGAACGTGAGGGGGCTGGTCCGGCCGTACCTGGGCATCGGAACCGAGCTGTACATTCTGAGCGGATCAGGTGACGCGATCAACAACACGTTTGTCGAGGATGGACTGGATCTTCTGACCGCCGGCGTGTCGGGTGTGGCGGGTATCGAGTTCGCCTTGAACGCACTCACCCTGTATGGCGATGTTCGGGGCGCGCTCGTCGCGGATGTGCGGAACGTCGCGCTGACGATCGGACTGGGTTACTTCGTCCAACCCTAGCGGATCATACGGCGGGCGCCCGTGACGAGTCGGAGACCGTCGCGGGCCGCGCAACCCGTGATCGCCAACGAGCTTCGCCGACGCATCGTTCCTTCGGGGGCCGTCTGGCCATTCGGCAGCGGCGTGCTGCTCACGCTGGCCTGTCCGCCTTTTCACCTTCTGGCGCCCTCCTTCGTGGGGCTGGTTCCCTTCCTCGTGTGGTTGGAGGAGCGACCGACCGGAGAAGCGGGTCGGAGCGAAGCACGCCGCGGCGGCTTCCTGTTGGGCGCGGTCGGCTACTCGCTGACCTACTACTGGCTGGCCGTGTCGCTGGTCCGCTTCACGCCGCTCTCCGTCCTCTTCTTTCTGGGGATCGTTCTGCTCCTCGCCTCCCTGCTCGCCCTGGTGGCGGGCGCGGCCCGAGTGACCCGGGATGAGCTCGGCTGGCCCCTGTGGGTGGTCTTCCCGGTCTTCTGGACGGGGTATGAGTGGCTGAGGGCGCATCTGCCGGACGTCGCGTTTCCGTGGATGCAGCTCGGAGACACCCTCACCGGGTTTCCGTGGCTGGTCGGAGCGGCCGATCTCGTGGGTTCCCGCGGCCTGACCTTCTGGCTCGCCACGGTGAACGCGCTGGTGGCGACCGCGGTTGTGACCTGGCGACAAGCCGGGGCTCGCGCGGCTCTCTCGCCACACCGCCTGGTGGCTCTGCTTCTCGTCCTCGGTCTTCCGATCGCCTACTCCCTGGTCCGATGGACGACGCTACCGATGCGCGCCACCGCGACGGTGGCGATCATCCAGCCGAACATCCCCGAGGAGCTCAAGCTCGACCGACCGGCGGCGATCAGAGGTGCACAGCTGGCGACCGATGCGCTCCTCTTCGAGGTGGTCTCTGATTCGGTCCCGCTCGACCTGCTTGTTCTCCCGGAAACGGTTCTGCCGTGGCACGTGGAGCCGATCGTGTCGCGAGGAGACCCGGGTCGACCCGACCTGGAGGCGTGGGTCGCGGCGCTTGTCCGTCGCTCCGGTGCCGACGTGCTGTACGGGGCGCTCGGGGTCGAAGACCGCGGCGACGGGGAGTACGATTATCTCAACTCCGCCTTCCTGGTGGACGAGACCGGCGGGCGGGTGGCCCGTTACGACAAACAATACCTGGTTCCCGGCATGGAACGCGTTCCGTTTCTGAACCCTCGCTGGTTCGGCGGTTTAGAATACCTCGGTGGCTTCGCCCGGGGGCGGTCGGCGCCCCCGCTCGGTCCGCCCGGACGCCGTTTCGGCGTCATGATCTGTTACGAGTCCATCTTTACGGGATTGGGACGCCACTACCGGAGGAACGGGGCCGACTTTCTGGTGAACGTGACGAACGACGCGTGGTTCGGTGGTGAAGAGTGGTGGAGCCGCACCAGCGCGCTGTGGCAGCATCCCGCCCACCTCGTCATGCGGACGATCGAGACCCGCATCGGTGCAGCCCGGGCGGCGAATACGGGGATCTCCGCCGTCGTGGACCCGCTCGGAAGAGTGGGCTCGGCCACTCGACTCTTCGTGCCGGCCGCCTTCGCCGCCGAGGTTCTGACCACCGATGGACGCACGGTGTTCGTTCGTCTCGGCGACGTCGTCGGGACGGCCTCGGCGGTGACGGCGGGATTGCTGCTCCTGGGTCTGTGGCACCGTCGAAGAAGCGAGGCGTGATGCGGAGGAGAGTCGGTATGGAGCTCCCCCGATCCGGTGCGGTTCTGGCTGCCGGCGTGGTGGGTCTGTTGCTCACGACCGCCGGATCCCTGCAGGCCCAGTTCATCCCGCGCCCCGTGCCCTTCGACACGAGCCGTGTCATGCCGGACACGCTCGCCGGAGACACCACCGTGTACGAGCTCGAGGCCCTGCGCGTGCGGACCACGAGACCCCTGGCAACGCAGACAGGCGCGACCGCGATCCGCCTGAACCTGGATGCTCCGCGTGTGGCGGCCGCTCCGATGCTGGACGAAGCGCTCCGCAGGATGCCTTTCTTCCAGATTCGGGAGAATTCGCGCGGGGAAGCGCAGCTCACGCTGCGGGGCACGGAGTCACGTCAGGTTGCCGTGCTGGTCGACGGCATCCCTCTCACCTTGGGCTGGGACGCACGCACCGACCTGTCACTGATCCCGGTGAGCGCGGCCCGGGAGATCCAGGTGTACCGGGGTCTGTCTTCGGTGCTTCACGGGCCCAACGTCCTGGGTGGAGTGGTGGAGATCGACATCGTTCGCGGCACGTCTACCGTGCCGGACCCGCCGCCTCTGCGAGCCCAGGCCGGGATCGACGGCACGGGCGCCACGGCGATCGCGGTGGAGGCGGGGGAACGGATCCGCACCGGGGCGGAGGATCTTACCGTCAGGGGCGGCATCGCGTTTCGGACTCGCGAAGGTGTGGCCCTGGCCTCGGGGGTCACTCAGCCGGTGCCCGGCGACGAGCTGCGTCTGAACAGCGATCGAGAACACCTGAACGGTTTCCTTGCGGCGCGCTACGGATCGCCGGAGGGCGGTCCGTGGATTGCCCTGTCCTCCTTCGCGTTCACGGCCGACAAGGGCGTTCCCCCCGAGCTCCACATCGAGAATCCTCGACTCTGGCGCATTCCCGAAGCATCGCGCGTGGTGACCGCGCTCTCCGGCGGGACCGGATGGGGCGCGACTCCGCTCGGCGAGGGCGATTTGGAAGCGAGCTTCGGCATCGACTGGGGCGATTCGCGGATCGACGAGTTCGAAACGCTGGCGTACGAGACTGTACGGCAGCAGGAGCTGTCGGACGACCGCACGATCACCGCTCGGTTGGTCGGAGATCACACGCTGGCGGAAGGAACCGTGCGGGCCGCCTTCACGTTCGCCGACACCCGTCATATCGAGACGCTGGATCGGGGTGAGGCGTCCCGGTTTCGTCAGCAGCTGTGGAGCCTCGCGGCCGAGGCGGAGCAGCCGCTTGGCCGCAAGACCGATGACACGGGGCCTCTCTCCGATCTTACCCTGACCGGCGGCTTGAGCCTGGACCGAGCGAGCACCCCCGAGACGGGCGGACGCGAAGCCCGTATCGCGTTGGTGGATTGGGGTACGCGTGTGGGAGTGTCCGCTCTGATCGCCGGTGGGTCAACGCGGCTCCATGGGGGCGTGAGTCGGAGGGTCCGCTTCCCGTCGCTGCGTGAGCTGTACTCGGGCGGGCTCGGGCGCTTCATCCCCAACCCGGACCTCGAACCGGAAGTACTGGTGGTGGGTGAACTGGGCGCGACAGCCGAGCTCGGAGGCCTGGAAGGCCAGGTCGTATTGTTCCATCAGCGATGGTCGGATGCGATCGTTCGATCGAGCGTCGGCGACGGGACGTTTCGACGAGAAAACCGGAACCGGGTTACCGCGACCGGCATCGAGTTGCTGGCGTCGCTGCGTCTTGGCCCGGCCCTCCTGGGTGGTGACCTCACGCTGCAGGGAGTGGCCCTGCGCGACGAGCTGGCTCCACAGACCGAGCGGGAGCCCGAGTATCAACCAGAAGTGTTCGGAGACCTGGAGTTCTCGGGCCCGCTCGCTCTCGGCGTCTGGGGAACCGCCGCCGTCGGATACGTGGGACCGCAGTACTGTGTGAATCCCGAGCTGGAAGCCGACCAGCGGCTGAGTGCGAGCGGCCGTCTCGATCTGCTGCTCGGTCGAGAGTGGCGTCTCGGCGGGCCGCTGTCGATTCTCGAGACCTCTCTAGCTCTGGACAACGCGACGGACGCCACCGTGTTCGACCAGTGTGGTCTCCCGCAACCCGGTCGCACTCTGCGGCTGCAGGTTCGCGTGCGATGAGCGATCGGTCCAGCGTGCCATACCTGCCCGACAAGGCCGGAGTACGCGAGCCGAGCGAGCGGCCGGCAACCCGCTGGCTGCTCGCGGAGTGCGAAGCCCCGGATATAGATCCTTTTTCCTTCCTTTCCGCCGCCTCAGGGCTGTCAAGCGCCGATGAGCCCCGGGCGTACTGGAGATTGGGGTCTCGTTGGGTGGCGAGCCGCGGTGCATTGGCGCAGATCGACTCCCGGGAGCTGGGTGATCGGGACCCGTGCGCGGCCGTGCGGATCAAGGCCATGGAACTCCTCGGAACTCCGACGGCGGGTCGGTCCGGGCGTTCGCCAGGGGAAGGCGCGCGGCAGGATGTCCCCCGGTTGTACGGGGGGCTCGCATTCCACAGCCGCTGGAGCCGGCTGGACCCAGGGGAAGGCGAAGACCTCTGGGCCGAGTTTCCGGCGGCGCGCTTCTTTGTTCCCGCGTACGAGCTGGAGGGTGGAGAAGGGCACGTGAGTTTGAGGGCGTGGCGTCGACTGGACGGCTCCACCGACCCGAAGTCCGAACTGGACATGGCTCTCGAGGATCTCGAGCGGCTCCGCAGCCGAGTGGCTCGAGTGGGCCGACTGGAACGGAGCGATCTGGAGTTCGAGTCCCCCGTTGGCTCGGTCCGGGAGATCGTGACCTGGCCTGAGTGGCGGGTCAGTATCGAGCGGGTGCTCGAGAGAATCCAGACCGGCGACGTGCAGAAGGTCGTGCTGTCGCGCGCCGTCGATGTTCCTCTTCCCGGGCAAATAGATCCGATCGGCGTGGTGGAGGAGATCTCGCGAGCCGACCCGGCGGCCAATGTCTTCTCGTTCCAGTTCGCTCCGGGAGCCGTCTTCTTCGGGGCATCGCCGGAGCTGCTGGGCTCGCTTCGGGGCCGCGATTTCCGCACCATGGCGGTGGCGGGGTCCGCACAGCGCGGAGAGGATCAGGAAGCGGACGAGCGTCTCGGGCATGCCCTTCAGGAGAGCTCCAAGGACCGGCTCGAGCATGGGATCTGCGTTCGAGAGCTGCGGGATCGGCTGGATCCTCTGACCATGCGACTCGACGTGCAGGCCAAGCCTCGCTTGCACCGCCTGGCCGAGATTCAGCACCTGCGGACGGATCTTACCGCCAAGGTCGAGGAAGGGACGCACATTCTCGATTTGCTGTCGGTTCTTCACCCGACCGCTGCCGTCTGCGGCCGCCCACGTGACGCGGCGGCCCGCGTGCTGGCGGCCGAGGAGCCACTCTCACGTGGCTGGTATGCGGGCGCCATGGGCTGGTTCGACGGCGCAGGCAACGGGGATTTCGTGCCGGGGCTGCGGTGCGCGGTTCTCGCCGGGCAGATGCTGCGACTGTTCGCCGGAGCCGGAATCGTGGAGGGCTCCGGGGCGGAGGCAGAGTGGGAGGAGACGAGTCTGAAACTTCGCACGATCGGGCGCGCGCTGGGCCTCGGGGAGGTCACGTGAGCGACGCGAACCGCAACGTCGTGTGGGCGACGGCGTTCGTAGACGAGCTGGCCCGACAGGGGGTACGGCACGTCTGCGTGGCAGCCGGCTCACGATCGGCGCCCCTCGTGTTCGCGTTCGCCGCCGACGACCGTGTTCGTCTGCACCCGTTCGTGGACGAGCGTTCCGCCGGTTTCTTCGCCCTTGGAGTGGGCCGGGCGGGTGGTACGCCCGCAGCCGTTGTCACAACCTCGGGCACGGCGGCGGCCAACCTTCTCCCGGCCGTCGTCGAGGCGAGCCAGGGCGAATCCGCGTTGATCGTGCTGACGGCCGATCGGCCCGCTCAGCTGCGCGGGCAGGACGCGAATCAGACGATCGATCAGGACCGACTTTACGGTACCTACCCGCGCGCCTTCTACGACGTCCCGCTGCCCGAAGTTCGCGACGACGCGCTGCGTTACGTGCGTGCGCTGGCAGCACGCGTCGTCGCCGGGGCACGGGATCCGATACCGGGTCCCGTGCACGTAAACCTCCAGTTCGAGGAACCCCTGGAGCCCACGCCTGTCGCGGGAGACGTTCCCGAGACGTTCGGCGATTCGGCGCCGCTCGCAGCACGGGGGCGTGCGGGAACCGAGCCTTTTACGAGAGTGCGATGGGGCGTTCCCAAACTCGCTCGCCAGGATCTGGAGTGGGCAACGACGCGAATCGGGAAGGCACGGCGAGTTCTCATCGTCGCCGGTCCCTCATCCTCCCCGGCCGCGGCCGGGCCCGCAACGCTGAAGCTCGCGGCGGCCACGGGGTATCCCTTGCTCGCCGACCCGCTATCCGGCGCCCGCTTCGCGCGTGGAGCGGCGGAGAGAGGCGTCGCGGCGTACGACGCGTTCCTCACCGATCCGGTAGTGCGTGCCCGCCTCGCTCCAGACCTCGTGATCCGCCTGGGCGCCGCGCCGACTTCCGCGCCGTTGTTGAGACTGCTCGGCGCGTGCGAAAACCATATCGTCGTCGACGCGGGCGGGCGCTGGAAGGACCATCTGGCGATCGCGGACAGCTACGTGCGGACAGCCCCTGCCGCGTGGTGCGCGGCCATCGCCCGACGGGTGGAACCGGCCGCGGACCCCGAATGGATCGGTGCTTGGTGCCGTGCGGGCGCGCTGGCCGCCCGTGCGCTGGAAACCGAATTTGACGGCGAGGTATTCGAGGGGGCGGTCCTGGCCGAGGCAGTGCGCGCGCTGCCGCCAGAGGCGACGCTGTTCGTCGGAAACAGCCTTCCGATCCGCGACGTGGACGCGTTCGCCGTCCCGAGAGACGATCCGCTCCGCGTCTTCGGTCTCCGTGGGGCGAGTGGTATCGATGGCAACGTGAGTACGGCACTGGGCGTGAGCGCCGTGTCGACCGGTCCGACCCTCGCCGCGCTGGGAGACCTCGCCTTCTATCATGACATGAACGGTCTTCTCGCGGCGTCGAAACAGAGAACCGACATCGTGTTCTTCGTGATCAACAACGATGGCGGAGGCATTTTCCACACCCTTCCGATCCGAGAATATCAGGATGTGCTCCTGCCGTATGTGGTGCAGCCCCACGGACTCGATTTCTCCCATGCGGCGGAGCTCTACGGCCTTCCGTTCCGTCGGCACACCAGCCCGGCCGACGCCCGTTCCGCCCTGGAGCAGTGCTTCGCAGCCGGTGGGCCGCACGTGCTCGAAGTGGTGTCGGATCGCGAGAAGAACCGACGACGACGTGAACAGGTGGTCGAGGCGGTACGGGACGCCGTACGTGTCGGACTCGAAGAGTGATCCCCAGTTTCTGAATCAGGTGATCGAGGAGCCTCAATGAACGATGTGACGTGGAATGAGGTAAAGTCTTACCAGGATATCACGTACCACAAGGCAGAAGGGATCGCGCGGATCGCGTTTGATCGACCCGAAGTCCGCAACGCGTTCAGGCCGGAGACCCTGTTCGAGCTGTTGGATGCGTTCACCGACGCTCGCGAGGATCCCGAAATCGGGGTCGTGCTGTTCACGGGGAACGGGCCGGCGCAGGACGGCAAATGGGCCTTCTGCAGTGGTGGCGATCAGCGCGTGCGAGGCGAAGCGGGCTACGTCGATCGGCAGGGAGTCCCCAGACTCAACGTCCTCGAGCTCCAGAAGCTGATCCGATCGATGCCCAAGCCGGTGATCGCGCTGGTCGCAGGGTACGCGATCGGCGGCGGCCACGTCCTGCACGTCGTCTGCGACCTGACGATCGCGGCCGACAACGCGGTGTTCGGACAGACCGGACCGAAGGTCGGCAGTTTCGACGGCGGGTTCGGCTCCTCGTACCTGGCTCGCATCGTGGGACAGAAAAAGGCGCGCGAGATCTGGTACCTTTGCCGTCAGTACGACGCGGATCAAGCCGAGCGGATGGGGCTCGTTAACGCGGTCGTCCCCGTCGGGCAGCTGGAGGCGGAGGGCATCCGGTGGGCGCGCGAGATTCTGGAGCGCAGCCCCATGGCCATCCGCTGTCTGAAGGCAGCGTTCAACGCCGACTGCGACGGGCAGGCCGGTCTCCAGGAGCTGGCCGGCAATGCCACCATGCTCTTCTACATGACCGAAGAGGGGCAGGAGGGCCGCAACGCGTTCCTGGAGAAGCGTGCGCCGGACTTCCGGAAGTATCCCTGGCTGCCTTGAGCGAAGACGCGCGTCCGACAGGGATCGGGGTTTGGGCGATGGCGGCCCGTCCCAAGACGTTGTACGCCGCCGCCGCGCCCGTGCTCATGGGAGGTGGCCTCGCCTATGACGGGGGCGTGTTCGCGCCGGGTCCCTTCCTGGCGGCGCTCGTGTGCGCGCTCCTCATTCAGATCGGCACCAACCTGGCCAATGACTATTCAGACTACGTCCGCGGTGCCGACACACCCGACCGGAAGGGATTCACTCGCGTTGCCCAGGCCGGTCTCGTCTCTCCGACCGAACTGCGCAGGGCGATCGCCCTGGTGTTTGGCGCGTCTGTCGCGCTCGGTGCCTACCTCGTCTCGGTGGGAGGCCTCCCGATCTTGCTCATCGGGCTGGCGTCCATTGCTGCGGGTCTCGCGTACACGGGCGGACCGTGGCCGTTCGGATATTACGGGCTCGGCGATCTCTTCGTGTTCGTGTTCTTCGGCTTTGTCGCCGTGCTCGGAACCTACTACGTGCAGGCGCTCGAGCTGCGGGCCGACCTGTGGTTGGCAGGTGGCGCCGCCGGAGCCCTCGTGACGGCGATCCTCGTGGTGAACAACCTGCGAGATCTCGACACCGACGCGCGGACAGGGAAGCGCACGCTCGCTGTTCATCTCGGCAATCTCGGTACTCAGATAGAATACTCGATCCTGCTTGCGGTCGGCTTCGCAGCACCCCTGATCGGGATTGCCCTGGGGGCGTGGCCGACCACCGCGTTGCTCAGCCTGGTGGCACTTCCATTCGCCGTCACGCCGCTTCGGGGCGTGTGGTGTCACCGGGACCCGACCGAACTGAACGCCGCGCTCGCTGGCACGTCCCGGCTCGCCGGCACCTACGGACTCCTGTTCGCGATCGGGTTAATCGTCTGAGTCGCAACGGACACACGGACCCGCTTCGCGAGCGGGCACGGAAGAGCGCATCGCGCACCGCGGTGGAGTGGGATGGAGGCCGGTGGACGTACGCCGAGTGGGACCGGGCAGCCGAGAGGGTGGCGGCATCTCTGCGCGACGGGGGCGTCGAGCCCGGTGATACGGTGGCCGCCGTCCTGCGACGCGATACCGAGTCGCTCGCAGTTTTGTTCGCCGTGCACCGTGCGGGCGGGGTGCTCGCGCCAGTGGACCTCACGTGGGGCGACCGGGAGTGGCGCCACTTCGTATCGGCCGTGGAGCCGACTGCCATCCTGGGCGACGAAACGAGGGCTTCGCTGCTCGACCGAAAGCTGAGGGAACGACCGCATCCCGATCTGACGGAAACCCACACCCTGGTGTGGACATCGGGATCGGCTGGCGCTCCGCACGGCGTGCGACTCTCACTGTCCAATCATCTGGCGAGCGCCCGGGCGGTGGCTCAGCGACTGAGCTTGACGAAGGATGACCGCTGGCTGGCCTCGCTTCCTCTGTCGCATGTGGGAGGACTGGGCATCATCTTCCGTGCCCTTTTGACCGGAGCCCGCCTGGTGCTATCCGATGACGAGTTCGACGCGGCACGTGTGACACAGCGTCTGCAAGCCGAGCGGGTCACCCACGTGTCGCTCGTCCCCGCGATGCTCCATATGGCTTTGGAGATGTGGGGAGACGCCCGACCGAGAGTGTTGAGGTGCGTCTTGCTCGGCGGTGCAGCCTGTCCTGCCTCACTCCTCGATCGAGCCCTGGCAGCAGGTGTGCCCGTGGCGCTTACCTACGGGCTTACCGAGGCGTGCTCGCAGGTGGCCACGGCTCCGCCCGAGCGAGTGAGGGAAAAGCCCGGAACGGTCGGTCGTCCGCTCAAGGGCACGCGCCTCCGCCTGACCGAGGAGGGAGAGGTACTGGTCAGCGGTCCGACGGTCATGCAGGGTTACCTGAACGAGTCGATCGTGCGCAGCCCCTGGCTGGGCTCTTGGCTGCGCACGGGCGATCTCGGGCGACTGGACGACGAAGGCGACCTGTGGGTGACGGGGCGGCTCGGAAGCCGCATTGTTACGGGGGGCACGAATGTCGACCCCCAGGAAGTCGAGCGGGTTCTTGGAGCCCACCCGGGGATCGAAGAAGCCGTCGTCCTCGGAGTGCCTGATCCCGTGTGGGGAGAGGTCGTGACGGCCGTCGTCCTGCAGCGGAAGAACACGCGACTGGACGAGGCACAGCTGGCGCACTTCTGCGGCCGCGAGCTCAGCAGTCCGAAACGACCTCGTCGGTGGCGCGTCGTGACGTCGCTGCCCCGAACTTCGAGCGGGAAGCCCGACCGCGACGCGGTGCGACGACTCGTCCACGGTGCAGACTATATCGGTGACCAGGCGGAGGAGACATGCTAACGTGCCAGAAGGACCGATTCTCACTTCCGTCCGAAGTCCACTACCTAAACTGTGCCTATATGGCGCCGCTCGCACGCAGCGTGGAGGCGGCGGGCATGGCGGCGATACAGAGGCGGCGCGACCCGTCCCAGGTGCTGCCAGCGGATTTCTTTCGGGACTGCGATCGGCTGCGCGAGCTCTTTGCGACACTCATCGGGGCGCGCGATCCACGCCGTGTGGCGATCCTCCCCGCCGTCTCGTACGGAATCGCGGTCGTAGCACGAAACCTCGTGCCGAGGGCGGGGCAAAACGTGGTAATCGTCGAGGACCAGTTTCCGAGCAATGTGTACGCGTGGAGAACGCTGAGCCGCCGGTGCGGCATGGACCTCCGAACCGTGACCCGCCCGGGAGCCGGACTGCCCTGCGCCGAGAAATGGAACGCACGTGTCCTCGAGGCGATCGACGCAGACACGGCCATCGTCGCCCTGCCCAACGTGCACTGGACCGACGGATCGCTGTTCGACTTGTGCCGGATCGGTGAGGAGGCGCGGTCACGCGGTGCCGCGCTCATCGTCGATGGATCTCAATCCGTGGGCGCCCTCCCACTGGACGTCGAGGAGATTCAGCCCGACGCCCTCATCTGTGCCGGCTACAAGTGGTTGTTCGGGCCCTACTCGGTTGCCCTGGGATACTTTTCGGAGAGGTTCGACGATGGCGAGCCCCTCGAGGAGACATGGATCGCCCGACACGGAAGCGAGGACTTCCAGGGGCTCGTCCAGTACAACGATTCGTACCAGCCCGGTGCGGTGCGCTACGATGTGGGCGAACGCAGCAACTTCACGCTGATGCCCATGATGGTCGCCGCACTCGAGATGGTCCTCGAATGGCAACCGGCACGCGTCCAGGCGTACTGCCGCTCCCTGCTGGAGGACTTCGTAAAGCGGATGGGCGCGCTGGGTCTGGCCGTGGAGGCCGACGGCTGGCGGGGTGCGCACATGCTGGGGGTCCGGCTCCCCGAGCTGGCACTCGATTCGCTTCAGGAACAGCTGGCGGAGGCGGGTGTGTTCGCCTCACTGCGGGGCGATGCGCTTCGGGTGTCGGCCCACGTGTACAACGATGCGTCCGACGTGCAGGCTTTGGCCGACGTGCTGGAGGCTACCGTGCTCGCTCCGGCTACGCGCTAGCCTTCGTAACCGCCCGGCCTGTCCTTCCGGCGGATCATGTAGACGACGTTATCCCGCACACGCTTCCGATATCCCAGGAGGTGAAGGACTCTAGTGGCGGAGTCGCGAGCCGCCCACGGCCGCAACACCAGGGCGTCGTCACGCGTCAGCAGCCGATCGACACCCGGGAAAAGCGGCGCGACATGGGCGAGACCCAGTCGCCGCAGGACGGCGGAGATCTGCAGCCAGATCGTTCGCACTCGTCGTACGATGAAGAATCCGTCGTCACCCAGCTCCTGATACAACGGCAGGAACATCCGTCCGCTCTCGGGCGCACGGACCGGACCGCTTCGGTCTCGCGCGACGACGGCTCCCTCCTGCACGGGGCGGAAGTTCTCTAATCCGGCGTCCATCGCGAAGCCGTCGTTCGGCTCGACCTCGTGACGGTGCCGCACCTCCATGACCGGAGGGAGGTGCCGGGTCGCACCCCGCAGAAACCTGTGGTACGAGTCCAGCCTGGGTACGTCGCTCGGTTGGAGATGACCCTGAGCCACCAGCGCGATCCACAGCACGGCCTCCAGCGCGTCGGCCGACTTCGGTGACGTGTGACTCCCACCTTCGACACCGAGACCCACGAGACCTCGGCGGTCCAGGTACGAGAGCAACGCCCCGTCGAGCTGCTCTTCGAGACCCAGAATGATCGGAATAGGGAAGCGTCGCGCCAGCGCTCGGTTGGTGAGCGTGTCGCCGAGGGTGACGAACGGCGCACTCTCCGCCGCCGTCGTGTGAAGATCGAGTACGTAGACCGGCCCTCTCGCCGATTCCAGAGCTTCGTCCACCGCCAGCAGCAGCTCTTCTTGCTCGCGAGCCTCGGCACTGGCCGCAGCCACCAAGGGCGCCTCGGCGGACGGCGACCGCGGACCACGAAGCGCTCGCACTCGCTCCGGCTGCCAAATGCGGTTGAGATCCTCGTCGAGAAACCGACGGCCCGCCCGGAGAGCCGGAAGATTACCGGCCAGCGCCACAAGATCGCCGCCAAACGGAACCTGCCGTGCGTCGAGCGCGAAGATCAAGCGCCGAACCGCATGGACTCCGGCGGGTTCGTTGCCGTGCAGTCCGGCAAGGCAGAGCAGCATCGGCCCTGGCCGCTCGCCGCGCTGACGACCCAACAGCCGGGTGGTCGGCGTCTGTGTCTCGAACTGCCTACAGGTCACCTCTCCCCTGGTGGAGGTCGTCGGAAGCCCGCTAATCACTCAGCCCCTTCTCGAGAAGTTGCCGGGCGATCTCCATGAAGTCGCGTTCGGTGACCAGACCGACGAGGCGTCCTTCCCGCACGACGGGGATTGAGGAGATACGATTTCGACGCATAATGTCGATCGCCTCCAGGGTCGGAGTCTCCGGCGTGATCGTGATCAAGTTCCGTTGCATGACCTGAGAGACGGGCACCGGCTCGGGTGCCTGTCGACCTTCGTCGCTCGCCAGGAAACGGAGGAGTGTTCGGCGGGTCACGAGTCCGGACAGGTGACGATGAGGATCTTCGACTGGCACATGACGGATGTGATGCCAGTCCATGAGATTGGCCACCAGCTCGACCGGATCATCTTCGTGTGCCGTGACGAGGTCCGTCGTCATGTATTGCTCGACCCGAAGATGGCTCGGCTTCCAGCCCCCGCCCTCCTCAAGCTCGGCCGGCGGCCACTGATGGACGGGTCGGTTCCGTCTCTGACGGTGGGAAATCGCGGCCGTCAGCGCCCGTAGCCTCTCTTCCTGGCTCCCCCGCTCGCGGATCGCGTCGAGCGAGCCGAGCATCCAGTTCGCGCCGTTCTGGCGGGAGACAGTCCGCTCCTCGATGATGCCCAGATAGCGATCGATGTCGCCCCCGTCGATCCCGGCGTGCGACAGGCCGTAGCGCGCCAGGTCCACCAGCTCCTCGAGGATCAGATCGCGCGCGACCCACTCGCGCCCCTTCAGCCATACGAATGGAGCGCTGAGTCCGAGACGGGCAGCCGCGTGGAAGTTGCCTTTCGCGTCCTCGAACCGAATCACCTCGCGGATGTCTTCGTATTGCTCGAGCAGACCCGCGACGAGACCGAACCAGAAGGCCGCGTTGGCCACCTCGTCCACCGGCGTGGGCCCTGAGGGGAGCACCCGGTTCTCGATTCGGAGGTGGGCCACGCCGTCGCTGACCCCGTAGCACGCCCGATTCCACCGGTACACGGTGCTGTTGAACAACTGCAGCGCCCTCAGATGTGGCACCTCCCCGCGTGCGAGCACCTGCTGGGGATCCTCCCAGGCCTCGCCGCTCAACAGCACCTTGAGGCGCGCGATGTCCCGCCGGTAGATATCCAGCACGGAGTCGTCCACCCATTCGGCCCCGAAACTCACGCGAGGGTACGATTCGCGGAGGTCGGGACCGGCCGCACGGGTGTCGATCGACTGCTGAAAGAGGGCAATCCGCGTCTCCTGCCAGAGTCGTTTGCCGAACAGCAGCGGAGAGTTGGCCGCGACCGAGAGCACCGGCGCGGTGGCTGCGAGCGAGATGTTGTACAGCTTCGCGAACTCGCCGGGGCCTGCCTGGAAGTGTGCCTGGAAGCTCGTGTTGCACGCCTCGAGCATCACGGAATCGTGTTCCACACGCAGCTCGTCGACGCCCTTGATGTACAGTTTGTAGGCCCCGCCCCGCATCCGGTTCATGGCCTCGTTGAGAGCGTAGTACCGGTCCATCGGCGTCATGTTGTCGAGGTCGAGGTCCGACTTCCACAGCGAGGGCAGGATCCCGACCAGCACGACCTCGGCGCCACAGCGGAGGGCGGCCTCGCGTACCATGCCGAGCATCTCCAGGAGCTCACGCTCGAGCTCGCTCAGACACGTCCCCGTGAAGCGCAGGGGGTCGATGTTGATCTCGAGGTTAAACGCGCCCAGCTCGGTCGTTACCCGACGATCGTCGATACGCCGAAGCACCTCGGGAGAGATCGGCGCGGGCCGCCAGCTCTGATCGACAAGGAACATCTCCTGCTCGGCACCGATCCGCCGGACACCCGACTCGATGAGACCCGAGTCGAGCATGCTCTCCAGAGCCCGAACGTCGGCCAGCAGATGCTGAGTGAACTGCCGCAGTTCGTCGGGATCTGCCGTGCGTTCTACCGCTTTCTTACCCATGCTGGATCCCGGCTTTCGATCTCGAAGCCCAACTCCTTACTACAGCGGGTATGGGCCGATCACGTTGGGACTTGCTAGACGATTCGACAAGTGCCGGCCGAGCAGGAATCAGGCGCCGTGGGGCTCGAGCGCTGCTTCCAGGAAGGCTCGCGCCACCAGAGGCCAGGCGTAACGCATGGCCCGCTCTCGCCCGGCGCGCGCCAATCGCTTGCGCTGAGGCTCGTCTTCGAGAAGGCGTACCAGAGCGGCGGAAACCGCTGGAGCGGAACGGCCGTCGACCAGAAGCCCGACCTCACCATGCGGTACGACCTCCGGCACCCCGCCAAAGTCGGCGCCGACGATCGGCAGCCCGGTCGCCATCGCCTCCAGAAAAGCGATCCCGAAGCCCTCTTGCAGGCTGAGAAGACAGAAGACGGAGGCACGGCGGTACTCCTCGCGCACATCCTCGGCGCGGGGAAGGGCGCCGAGTAACTTTACGTGGCGTTCGACCCTCAGTCGACGCACCAGCTGGCGCAGACGTGGAAGCTCGGGTCCCCCACCCACGATGCGACACTCCAGGTTCGGGACGCGTTCCAGCACGGCCGGAACCGCTTCCAGAAGCGTGCGCGTGTTCTTTCTCGGATACTGGCGGGCCACGCTGACGACCACCGGATGGCCGGAAGGCGCCGTGTCGGCAGGACGCCAGAATTCCGGGTCGACGCCCTCGGGGACCACCCGCACTCGTGCCGGTGCGAGGCCATAGGCGGAGATGGCCGCCCGTCGACTGTACTCGCTGGTAACGAACACCCGGTCCGCTCGTCGGGCATTGCGACGCTCAAGCCGGGCTAGCGCACGAAGCTGGAGGCGCGGCAGCCCCCGCTCGAAGCGCGACTCATCGGCCAGGACCCCCTTGAGGCACACCACCAGCGGTTGGTCGCGGTCGTGCGGCAGCAGACAGCCATCGATGTCGAAGCCGACGACCAGGTCGCGGTCGGCTTCGTGAAGCCGGCGGCGCAGCCCGGCGTTGAACGCGAGCCGCCGATATGTATGCGAGAGTGTCCTTCCGCGCGGACGAAGAACGTGTACCCGATGGCCGAGCGCGCGAATCCCCTCGGCCAGTCCGCGGATGCCGGCCGCCGACCCACTCCCGACCGCTACATCCGTGTGCCACGAGTCGACGAACGCGATGTCGAGGACCCGATTCATACGTGGCTCCTCGCCCGGGTCGACCGTCACTTGACTGGGCGTGCCGCCTTCGAGCTGCTCGTGAGCCTGCGACTCAGCCGTACAGAGCCTCCGCCTTGGCGGCCAGCACGAAATCGCTTTCCGTCAGGCCGTCGATCTTGTGGGTCCAGATGGTCACGCGGACCCGGCCCCACGCCAGATGGATATCCGGATGGTGGCCCTGTTCCTCGGCCAGCTCGCCCACCCGGTTGGTGAACGTGAGAGCCTGACGAAAATCCGGGAACTCGTACTCTCTCTCGAGGTGATGTTCCTCGACGACTTCCCAGCCGCTTCCGAGCTCTTCTGCCAGACGCTCCAGCTCATTGCCCCGCAGGGGCGGCACTCCACCCTGGCAGGGCACGCATTGCATCGACGACAATCGTGACATGGCCAACCCTCTCGTTCGGGTATGCAGCGAACGGGGGTTGAATGTAGCCAGCGTTCGGAGGAGCTGCTCTTCTACTGGTGGGTCGAAACGGTCGGGCTCAGTCGGCGGTCTCTTTTCACGGCTCCCCGACGTACGATGGGGGCGATCCCTCAGCTCGGAGCTCGTCTGCTGTGGGCCCCCCGTCTCCGCTCCCGGTGACGAAGGCGACCGCGTTTCGACCGGCCTCTTTCGCCTGATAGAGCGCCCGGTCGACCTCCTTGAGCAACGAGTTCGCCTCCATCCCGTTGTCGGGAACGAGCGCGATTCCTACGGACACAGTGAGCGTGATCGGCTCTCCTTCGTCGCTGATCAGCTGCACACCGCGGATGTAGCGGCGCAGCCGCTCGGCCACGGCCGAAGCCTGGTCGCGCCCGGCGTACAGCAGCAGACAGGCGAATTCATCGCCACCGATACGTGCGACCTCGTCGGTCTCCCGCACAGCGCCGCGCAGCAAGTCGGCGATTGCGCGAAGGGCTCTGTCCCCCATGGGATGACCGTAGGCGTCGTTGATGGCCTTCAGACGGTCGCAGTCGACAAGCATCAGCGCCACCTGTTCGCCGTAGCGTGTGGCCCGCTTGAGGTGCATCTCCAGGCTGTCCAGGAAATGGCGGCGATTGTGAAGGTCCGTGAGGGAATCGGTCACCGCGAGACGTCGCGCCTCCTCGTTCACCTGTGCCGCGCGGATCACGACCGCCGCCTGCTGCGCGATCACGCTTAGCGCGCGCACATGGTCACCGGTGTACGCCTGCGTGCGGGTCGATTCGGCGTTCAGCACCCCGATGACTCGCCCTTCGACCTTCAGCGGAAGGGCGAGCTCGCTGCGGGCACCGCGGACTCCTTCAATGTAGTCGTCGTGCAGCGTGACGTCCTGCACGAGGAGCACCTCTCCCGACTCTGCGCAGCGTCCCGTCACCCCCTCACCGAGCGGGATCGGGTTGGCGGAAACAGCCTCCTCGTAGCCGCGAACCGCGCGAACCACCAGTGCTCGCTTTCTCTGGTCGAGAAGGAGGAGCGCGATTTGGCCCTCGGGGGCCAGCTCTTCCGTGAGCTCGAGGATAGCGGCGAGTGTCCCATCCAGACTGTTGGCCTGACACGCGAGCTGACTGATTCGAAACAAGCCGTTCAACTGATCGAACTTCCGACGCAGACGACGGCGTGACAGCGCGGCCGAAATCGCCAGAGCCGCCTGCGATCCGAGGATCGTGAGCAGCTCCTCGTGCTCCTCGGTGAAGGCCTCCGTGTGCTCGGACTCGATGTTGAGCACCCCGGCGACCTGATTGGTGACCAGCAGTGGGACCGCCAGGTTCGAGCGAGCTGCTTCGAGGCCCGGAACGTAGCGTGGATCGCGGCTCACGTCGTTCACGCGTGCGGGGGCGCGGTTCTCCGCCGCCCATCCGCTGAGTCCGTGACCGCGCTCCAGTCTGAGACCCAGGATCTCGCCCGCTCGTTCTCCGTACCCCAGGACCTTCTGGACGCTCAAAGACCCGCTGATCTCGTCGTACAACATGATCGCGGCGTGGTCGAACCCGATGAGCCGCTGCGCCTGATCTAGAACCGTCTCCAACACCTCGTCCAGCGTGTCGGAGAGTCCGATGCGGCGGATCGACTCGTATAGAGCCGTCAGCGTGTTAGGGTCCGGCATGGGCTGCGTCCTGATCGCATGGCTGCACCAACCCGCGTCAACATGGAGAGCTGAATCAAGCCGCTTGCCACGTTGCGGGCGAAGCCCGCGTATCGCGTGCGGGAAGGTCTGCGCCGAGCGGGAAGGGGAGGGGCGGCGGGCAATCCACCCCGACAGATCGTCGAGAACCGCTGGCGGCAGCCGCGCCGAGAAGCGAGGTTACATGGGTTGCCTTATACGATTAACGGAGAACGATATACGCGCTTCGACAGAGACAGCGACAGCAAGACATCTGCTCCCACGGGCCCGGGACGTCCCGGGCCCGTTTGATCGGTCACTAGGGCGGACCGACACGCCGTGGGAATCGCCGGAACGCCGCCCCTGGCCCTGCCGCCACCCACACGCAACGAGCCGTTCGAGTTTGGCGAATGCCAGCAGGCTGTGGCGTTCTGCCTTCGGCCGCCGCCGGCGCGTCGCTCAGGCGGTGGAGACGGCCTGTAGCAGCTGGACGTAATCCGGCTCGACGTCGGCGTCCTCGGACGCCCACGCGTAAGCGATACGGCCGCTCGAATCGATCACGAACGCGGCGCGATTTGCGACACCCTTCAGGCCGAAGAAGTCATCGTTGAGAACGCCGTAGGCGCGGGTGACCTCTCTGTTGAAGTCTGAGAGAATCGGAAAGGGAATGTCTTCCTCTTCTCGAAATAGGGCCGTCACGAAAGGGCTGTCGACCGAGATTCCGAAGAGCTTGGCATTCGCGCCCTCCCACACCTCCCATCCGTCGCGGATCGTCCCCATCTCCGTGGTGCACACCGAGCTGAACGCGAGCGGGAAGAACAACAGGACCACCTTCTCGCGTCCGATGAGCTCACCGACGTCGACCGTTTCGCCCGGCCGGTGCGGAAGCGTGAACCCGGGTGCCGGATCACCTACCTGCAAACGCACGCGAACCTCGCGTTCAAAACGCGCCGCCGCCCCCGCCGCCGAACCCGCCGCCGGAAAACCCGCCTCCGCCGCTGAATCCCGAGCCACCCGAGCTGCGCGGGGCGGACGCCATCGCGGTGGCCGCCTGGGTGGACATTCTGCCGAGGTCGGATACGAAGACGTGGGGATGGAACGTGCCGTAGTGTCTTCCGTGATACCACTCGGGTGGCTCGCGATAGATGTCTTCGAACGCCCGAGCCCAGCGCGCCTCCACGCCCAACGCCATGGCGAACGGCAGGAACTTCTCGAACATTTCCGGGCCCGTGATCATCCGTTTGAAGCGGTCCGACTCTACGCGGTTCAGGAACTCCTCGAAGCCGCGAACCTTCTCAAGCAATCGCGCCCCCTGGATCGTTCGAGCCGGCATCACGAGGCCGAACCCCAAGACGATCAGACCGCTCGCCACGCCGCCGACCACCAGGGCGAGTGGGGCGAGCCCGAGGCGCTCGGCGACGAAGTTGCCGAACCCCGCCACGATGATTCCACCCACTATGCCGGCCGCGATCCAGCGGCCCTTCACGCGGTCCGGGCGCTGGCGGTACACCTTGAGCTTGAGGAGCCGGTCCATCAGCGAGTCTTTGATGCCGGGAAGGTCCTTGTAGAACTCGTTCTCCAGGTCCGAAAGGCGGACCGTGTCACCCCGGCCGCCAAACAGCGCACGCAGCAGCTTGTGCTCGAAATGTTCCAGGTCGTCCCATTCGGCGCGCGGCCGCTTGAGGTGGAAAGCGTACTCGCGGCTCGACAGGAGCCCGAACAGCTTTTCCTCTTCCGTCTCCTCGATCACCAGGTAACCCCGCACGGCCAGATCGACGATGGTGGCGGTCACGTCCCGCATGTCCGCCGAGTCGTCGGCCACGACACCGAGTTCCGCGGGTCGGAGGCCGTCGGGTGGCTCGTACAGCGGCGAGATCGATCGGAGCTCCGGATCCCGACCGCGTGTGGACCACAGGCGATACATGCCCACCAGCGCGAGGAACGGAAGCAGGAGCGGCCAGTTCGCTGCGAAGAACGAGACGCCCCGATCCATTGCGGTCGGTCGATGGATCACACCCGGATTCCAGGCGACGGCGATCGTGAGCCCCTCCCGATAGCCCAGCTGCTGCTGGCTCGCGATCGTGATGCGCGACCCCGTCCGCCTCACATCCGCCGCCTGCTCCTGCGAGCCATAAGCGCCTGTGAACGCGTTCGCTCGTATGCCGGTCGCCTCGGCCGGCAGAACGACGGTCGCCGTGGCCGCCTCGATCGGGACCGGCCACTCGTCTCCCGTGACGTTCCAGTACAGCTCATCGTAGGCCTCGACGATGCCCTCCCGCTCGCTGTCCGCCTCGAAGAAGCGCAGCGCGTTCTCCACTCTGTAACGGATGACTACCGTCCGGGTGGCATCACGTGCACCGGGAATCCACACCTTGATGCGCCGGTAATGTCGCTCTCGGCTCAATTCCCGACGAAGCGAGTTCCCCGCACCATCCGTGACCTCCTCGACCTTGAGCTGGAGCTTGTATCCGAAGCCGGTCGGCGTGCGGTAGTCGATCGGAATGTCGCGGTAAATCCCGTTCCAGGAGCCCGAAAAACGGGGGCGAATCGTCTCGGTGACCACGACGTCTCCGCTCTTTAGCACCGTGATGTCGGCGTTGAACCTCGCGATCACCCACGAGCGTGCTTGCGGCGGATCGGGCCTGGCTACAGCGGCAGGGGACAGACCGACACCGAGAACGGCCAGGCCCACGACGGCCAGGGAGACGACACCCGTCTGGCGTCTACGCATCGCTAGCGTCAAACCGCACCTCGGGAGCCTCTCTCTGGCCCTCGTCCTCGAGGACGAAGAACTCGCGTCCCGTGAAGCCGAACGCGTTAGCCAGCAGGTTGGTCGGAAAGACCTGTGTCTTGGTGTTGTAGTCGCGGACGACCGCATTGTAGTAACGGCGCGCGTTCTGGATCGCCCCCTCGATCTCCTCGAGAGAACCCTGCAGCTGCGTGAAGCTCTCGACGGCGCGCAGCTGCGGGTACGCCTCCGCCAGCGCGAACAGCTGCCGCAGCGCTCCGGTCAGCACGTTCTCCGCTTGCGCCTGCGCGGCCGGCCCTTCGGCGCTGATCGCGCGATTGCGCGCCTCGACCACCGCCTCGAGGGTCTCGCGCTCGTGTCCCGCGTACCCTTTGACCGTTTCGACCAGGTTCGGAATCAGGTCATAGCGGCGCTTGAGCTGCACGTCGATGTCGGCCCATGCGTTGTTGCTTCGGACCCTAAGCTTGACGAGGCTGTTGTACATTCCGATGACGATGAAGACGAGCACGACGAGAACCAGCAGCGCGATCCACATGTCTGAGCTCCTCCTGGCTGGTGAGTACAGGCAGCACACGCGACGGAGCCTGCAACGTCGCGCAATTCCATATATTATGAAAGGCCGCCGCGAACGGTAATCCCGGCGACTCGTCCGATGCGAGGGCGGGGCCGCCCGACCGCACCGTCGCGGTGCTCGCCGAGGAGGCCGGATGCTCGTTCAGTACCGTCGCGACGGCGGCGCGAGGCTCTTCCGTCAGCACGATCATGCGTTGCTTTCCGGTCAGCTCGCGGCCGCGTGGACCGGAATCGGTCGGGCCCCAACTCCGCTGGGCTTCGAGCTCGTGCTTGCGACGGCGCTCCATGACATCGCGTGGCGGGACCTGGACGAGGCTCCGATGCTCGACCCCGAAACGGGACACGCGTTGCCTTTCCATGCCTATCCGCTCGACGAAAAGGTCTCGGCATACCGCCGTGGACTGGACGAGGTGGGCCGCCTTCACCCGTACGCCGCGCTCCTGGCAAGCTTGCACTACACCTCGTTTCCCGATGTCGAAGGCCTCGGGACTCTGCTCGAGGCGGAGTCCGAGCGGCGCATCTCCCTCCGCGAGACCCTCGAGCTCGGGGCGTACGACGAGGGCCGGATCGCACGGGATCTGGAATTCCTGAAGTTGTTCGACAGCCTGTCGATCTTCCTGTGTCTCACTCCGCCGTCTGCGAGCACGGATGATCAACCCGTCTGGGTCGAGTCGGCCCGGCATGCGAAGACCCCGTTCGGGGAGAGTCTGCACCTGACCTGGGTTGAGGAGGATGTGTTGCACATCGATCCGTTTCCGTTTCGGGGCCCGGTGGAGGCGAGGATCGCGTACCGGGAGCTCGAAGGACGTTTCGAGGACGAGGAGACGCTCCGCGCCGCATGGGAGACCGCGTCCGATAGCACCTGGTGGATCTGGCTGCGCCCCGCACCCAGACTTGCCTGACTGCTCTGGCCTGACCAGCCCCGGCCTGACCGTTATAGAGCGCTCCAGTAGCGCTCCCCGGCCACGCCGGCCGCCGCGACCGTGCCGCAGTGGATAGCGACCGTGTCATCGGTGTGCAACGCGTAGCCGCCGGCGAGACAAACCCCGACGGGTACGTTCGCCTCGCCCAACATTCCGAGGACCAGCTCGTCGCGCCGACGGAGGCCGTCGATCGACAACGCGAGACCACCCAGCTGGTCCTCTCGATACGGGTCCGCCCCAGCCAGGTAGAAGGCCAGATCCGGACGATGCGTGCGCACGATCGAGGGCAGATGCTGCTCCAGAAGCCTCAGGTACTCGTGGTCAGCTGTCCAATCGACCAGGCCGAGGTCCATGTCGCCGGGCGGTTTGTGCATCGGGTAGTTGTGCTGCTGGTGCATCGAGAACGTGTACACCTGGGCGTCTTCGGAGAAGATGGCCGCCGTCCCGTTGCCGTGATGCACGTCGCAGTCGATCATGAGGGATCGGTCGATCTTCCCCTGTCGCTCGAGCTCACGCACGGCCACCGCTACGTCGTTGAGCGGACAGAAGCCTTCGCCGTGGTCGGGGAAGGCATGGTGAAATCCCCCTCCCAGATGGACGGCCACGCCGTGCTCGAGGGCGAGTCGCCCGGTCAGGATGGAGCCCCCTGCGCACAGCCAGGCCGCGTCGCAAAGGGCACGCGAATACGGCACTTCGAGCAGGAGCTGCTCCTGCGGGCTCAGGTCGCCGTGCTTGAGTTTGCCCATCCAGCGCTCGGTGTGCACCAGCAGAATCGCCTCGTCACTCGCCGGCTCTGGCCGGTGGAGGTCGCCCTCCCGGACCACGCCTTCTTCCAGAAGGCGCTCTCGTACCAGACGGTACTTGGCCGTGGGAAAGACGTGCGGCCCGATATCTACCTCGTAAGCCTCGTGAAACACCACGGGCATACCCATCGAAGATCCTCACTCGGTCGTCCCGCAAATCGCGCGCACGGTTCCGGTCGACGATGGCATAAACTAGACTGCAACACATGACGATGCTCCCGTTGTATCAGGTGGATGCGTTCACCGGGCAGCGGTTCCGAGGCAACCCGGCAGCGGTCTGCCCACTTCAGGAATGGCTGTCGGACGCGCTCCTCCAGGCCATTGCGTCCGAGAACAACCTCTCCGAGACCGCGTTCTTTGTCCCCCACGAAGGCGGGTTCGAGCTGCGGTGGTTCACGCCGGTGGCCGAAGTCGAATTGTGTGGTCACGCGACGCTGGCGACTGCGTGGGTGTTGTTCGAGCAGCTAGGTCACGAATCTGAGTCGATCGTCTTTCGCACACAGAGCGGTCCGCTGACCGTCGTGCGCGCGGGCTCGCGGCTGCGGATGGATTTCCCAGCGTCCCCCGCGACCGTCGTGGCCGCGTCGGCGCCCCTGACGGAGGCGCTGGGCACAGACTCCGCTGACGCATGGGCGGCGGAGCGCGACTACCTGGTCGTGCTGGAGTCGGAGCAACACGTGCGAGCGCTGCGGCCCGATTACGTGCGTCTGGCGGATCTGGATCTGCCGGGCATGATTGTCACGGCGCCCGGTGACGATGTCGACTTCGTGTCGCGCTTTTTCGCCCCGGCGCTCGGGGTGCCCGAGGATCCGGTGACCGGCTCCGCCCACTGCACGCTGGTGCCGTATTGGTCGCGACGTTTGGGCAAGGACGCACTGCACGCGCGTCAGATCTCGGCAAGAGGAGGAGAGCTGTTCTGTGTGGATCGAGGCGACCGAATCGAGATCGCGGGCGAGTGCGTCCTCTATTTCGAGGGGTCGATTCGCGTCTGAGCTTGCCGCACGAGTGACGTCGCGATCATCGAGTTCGTCTACCTGATGAGACCGGGAGCGGTCGTCCATCGGGAGGCGAACCATGATCGATCGACGAAGCGATACAAGCCATGCCCGCGTCGTCCTGGCGCGGGGACTCGGCCTGGCGGTTCTCACGCTGGTGCTGGCCCGACCCGCCACGGCACAGGATTGGGCGCTTGGTGCGGGATTCGCCATCAGCGTGCCGCAGGGCGACTTTGGCCAGGTGGTCGGCGAGGGGTACGGCGCAAGCGGCCACGTGGTGTACCGCCCCTATCCAGGCGTGCTCGGGCTGCGGCTGGATGCCGCGTTCATCACGTATGGCTCCGAGCGTTTGTTCGTGCCCGGGTTCCCGTCGCCACGGGTCGGGTTCGACGTGCGCACGCACAACAACATCGCGATGTTCAGCATCGGCCCGCAGCTCACCCTGCCGGCGGGTGCGATCGAGCCCTACGTGAACGGATTCGTGGGCCTGGGCTACTTCTTCACCGAGTCGTCACTGGACGGCGGGGATCCCTTCTATTCGACCCTCGCCCGCACGACGAACTTCGATGACACGAGCCTCGCCTATGGGTTCGGGGGTGGGCTCGGCATCGCCCTCACGCAGGGCCGGCGGCCCATTCGGCTGCTCCTCGATGCGCAGTATCGGCATCACGACACGACCCACTACCTGCGGGAGGGCAGCATCGTGGAGGACGACTTCGGAAACGTGCACATCACGTTCTTCGAGAGCGATGCGGACCTGATTCTCCTGAAGTTCGGCGTGTCGTTTACCCTGTAACGACGGGTGGGTTCTGGAGGACCGGCGGGTCGCTGGCGTCTGCCGGTGGCCCGTCAGGGAGCCCGCACCAGACGCTGCACGCGGCCGTCGCCGGTCAACACGTAAAGCTCGCCGGACGCGTCCTCGCCGAACGAGAAGACGCTGCCGAGATCACCCACCGGCCACGAGCGGGGCTCGACGGCCTCGCCTCCCACGAGACGGAAGCTGCGCAGGAAGCCGCTGCAGAAGTCCGAGTATAGGTAGTGGCCCTGAAGGTCGGGAATCGCCGCACCTCGATAGACGAATCCGCCGGTCACGGAGCAGCCCTGTGAGTGGTCGTATTCCAGCACGGGAAGCGTGAGACCAGTTTGATCGCACGAGTCTCCGCCGAAGCAGTGGGTCCCTTCCATGACGTTCCAACCGTAGTTGAGCCCGCCAGCGGAAGCCGGGGCAGCGTTCACCTCTTCATAGCTGGACTGACCTACGTCGGCGATAAACAGCGTTTCCGTTGACCGGTCGAAAGCGAACCGCCACGGGTTTCGGAGGCCGTACGCCCAGATCTCCGGTCGGGCACCGGCCTGTCCGACGAAAGGGTTGTCGGCGGGCACCGCGTAGGGATCGCCGCCATCGACGTCGATTCGGAGAATGGCCCCGAGCCACGTGCCGAGCTCCTGAGCGTTCCCGAACTGATCGCCGCCGCCCCCTCCATCCCCGAGGCCCACGTACAGCATCCCGTCCGGGGCGAACATCACGAGCCCGCCGTTGTGATTGGAGGCAGGCTGCTCGACTTCCAGAATCGTGAGCGCCGATGTGGGGTCCGCTCGATCCAGATCGGTCGATACGGTGTACCGCTCGACTCGACTGTCTCCATCGCCAAACGTGTAGCTGACGTAAACGAGACCGTTCGAGGCGTAGTCGGGATGGAAGGCGAAGCCCAGCAGGCCCTGCTCGTTGCCCGAGCTCTGCACCTCAGCCCGGATGTCCAGATACGGTGTTGGAAGCAGCGCGCCGTCCTTCACGATACGGATGCGGCCTGGCTGCTCCACGATGAACAGCCGATCATCCCCGGGCGGAGCCGTCAGCTGGAGCGGGCGGGTAAGGCCGGCGGCCACCGTCTCCAGCGCGATGCTGCCGTCCTGACCCGTGGGGATGGGTTCGAAGGTTTCAGGGCTTCCCGAGCAGCTTAGAACGGCGGCAAGCATGAAGGTGGAAAACGACTCGTGTCGGGCGAGAGGGCCGCTTCGGGCTGTCCTCCGCCGGGTACTCAAGGTCAATCCCGGTACGCTTCCAAGAGGATGTTCGCGACCTCGGGCCGTGTGAACTCCGCTGGGGGGCGCTCCCCTCGCCGGAGCATCTCGCGGAGCTTCGTGCCCGATAGGAACACCCGCTGATCGGGATTGGAGGGTGATGTCTTCGATGTGGCCATCTGCTGGGTCAATCGGCAGTAGAACGCGTGCTCGAAGTTAAGCGGCCGGATACCGAGCGCGTCCGAGTCGATCTCATCGAAGATCCGCTGCGCATCGTATGTGCCGTAGTAGTCGCCGACCCCCGCGTGGTCGCGGCCGACGATGAAGTGGGTGCAGCCGTAGTTGCGGCGCATGATCGCGTGAAAGACCGCCTCACGCGGGCCCGCATAACGCATCGCGGCCGGGAGGACCGACAACAGGACACGGTCATCCGGAAAGTAGCGCTCCAAGAGGACCCGATAGCACTCCATCCGGACCTCGGCCGGCACGTCGTCCGACTTCGTTTCCCCCACGATCGGGTGGACGAGGAGTCCCTCCACGATCTCGAGCGCGCACTTCTGCAGGTACTCGTGCGCCCGATGAATGGGATTTCGGGTCTGGAACGCGACCACCGATTCCCAGCCGGCTTCCTGAAAGTGCCGTCGAGTGGCGTACGGTGTGTGATGGTCCGCCGGAAAGCCGCTGATGTCACCTGGGTACGCGTAGTGCACGATGCCGGCCGCGCATTGCGTCCCCTGAGCCGTGACCGCTGCCACGCCAGGGTGAGCGGTGTCTGGCGTGCCATACACACGCTCGGCCTCCCGCTCCGCATCGCGCACAAACACCTCACTGACTTCGAGAATACCGGCCAGCTCTCCGTCGGGAGCAAACAACGCGGCCTCGTCCCCGGGTCCGAGACGGGTCGTCTCATCTCCTTTCAGCGGCAAGACGACGGGAATCGTCCACGGAAGTCCGTTCGGCAGCGACATCTCCTCGACGACCGACTCGTAGGTCTCACCGTCCATGAAGCCTTCGAGGGGGGAGAACGCTCCGACGGACAGCAGGTACAGGTCGCTCAGGATTCGGCCGTCGAGCCGAACCTTCGTAAGCGACTCCGCGCGCTCGGCGAGTCGCCACCGCTCGTCCGACGTCACCGTACGGTCCACCAGCCGGCCCCCGTACGGTGCGATCGGGCCGACGAAGGCATTCGACTCGGGCATTGCCGAACCAGACCGGTGAGGCGAATCGGGACGTCCGGCGGCGGATGCGGCGCGTCTGGAGCTCAATGCGTCGATCAGCCCGAGAGAGCGCGCAGCGGATCGACGCTGCGGACGTACCCGTGATCGCTCAGGAATCCGATGATGCGTTTCACGCACTCGTCCACGTCGTATAGGTTCGTCTCGACGATGAGCTCCGGGTCACTCGGTGGCTCGTAGGGAGCGCTCACTCCGGTGAAGTCAGGGATCTCGCCGGCTCGCGCACGCACATACAGGCCTTTCGGATCCCTTGCCTCACACACCTCCAGCGGACACGAAACGAAGACTTCGAGGAAATCTCCGTCGCGGCCCATGAGCTCTCGAATCCGGTCACGGTCCCGGCGATACGGCGAGATGAAGGCGGTCAACACGATCGCGCCAGCTTCCGCGAACAGCTTAGCCACCTCTCCGACGCGCCGGATGTTCTCCACGCGGTCGTCAGGAGAGAACCCCAGATCCCCATTCAGTCCGTGTCGAACGTTGTCACCGTCCAGCACGTAGCTGAAGTAGCCCCGCTCGAACAGGCGCTTCTCCGTTTCCATGGCGAGAGTGCTCTTGCCGCTCGCCGACAGGCCTGTGAGCCACAGGACCACGCCACGATGACCACGGCGCTCCTCACGCTCCTCTCGACTGACCGGATCCGTCTGCCAGACGACGTTTTCGGACCTCAGATCACCCACCCCACGCTCCATTTCCGTTGCCTTCCCGACCCTCGCGATCGGATCCTACAAGATACCTCGATCACTCGAACATGTCCCGCGTTACCGACAGCACGATCGGTGCCACACGAGACCACACCTCGTGAGTGGCCGCGAAGATCCCGCCCGGCTGGACGGGCTCCGGCTTACCATAACTGAGCGGCTCGCCCGCGCAGTCCGTCACCCGGCCGCCCGCGGCGCGAAGCAGCGCCTCGGGAGCGCACGTATCCCACTCCTTCAGGTAGGGCACCGGATGGACGTACAGATCGGCGCTCCCGGCCGCGATCAGCGCGCACTTGACCCCCACCGACCCGGACACGACCGGTTCGAACTCGCCGAGCTGACCTTCGAGTCGACGCAGCCGCTCTGCGGGGTGCGAGCGAGAGCGGACGAATCGCAGTCGGTCGAGGCTCGTGCCTACCGCCTCCAGCGGTCGGATCGACGGGGAGTCGAGCGCCTGCTCGATGAGCCACGCACCTTGGCCGATCGCGCCCAGGTACAGGCGTCCAACGGCGGGTTGGAAAACGGCGCCCAGAACCGCGGCGCCACGGCGGGACAGCCCGACCATGACGCTGAACTCTCCGTTTCGGGCCAGGAACTCCTTCGTGCCGTCCAGCGGATCCACGATCCACAGCCGGTCGGTGGCTCCGCGGAGCGAGGGGGCAGGCGATTCTTCACTGAGGATGGGCTCCTTCGGCCGCGCTCGTTCGAGTAGCGCCAGGATCGCGTCGTTCGAGGCGTGGTCGGCCTCCGTGACCGGGGCCCCGGCCCCCTTGGAGCGCACGTCGACCGTCGAATCTCCGTAGAACGCCATGGCGGCCTCCCCGCCTCGCAAGGCGGCCCGGGCGGCAGCAAGGAGATCGCCGCCAAGACCGTCCGCCACCGCGATTCCGGCCTCGCTCAACACACGGCTCAGCATCTTCCGTCTCGCTTCCTCAGTGGCTCGCTCCGACTCCGCTTGCACCGTGCACACCCGGAAGTCAATTCACTACACGCTCATCCGCAGATTGTGCGCTGCGTCAGCTGCCGCGTTTCCTTGCGACGGAACGTCATGTTCGCCAGATTTGGTCCTTGTGCCTGATTCTTGGCTCTAGCCTGAAATCTCCGGCCGCTCTTTGGCCTTTTCATAAAGACAGCTCAAGCTCGGTAGACTTGTCGGCGTAGACCAAGCCGAGGCTACCACAATAACGTGTATCCACGGCAAGGCAGGTTCACATGAGGTACAGGCTTTGTATGCTGATCTCGTTGTTCTTGCTCCTCTCCACCGGAGGTCTGTTCGCTCAGGAGCGAACGATCCGCGGGACCGTGACCGAGGCTCGGTCGGGTGCGCCCGTGGAGTTCCCGCAGGTCGCAGTTCGGGGTACGGCCATCGGAACGGTGGGGAGTGAGGACGGAACGTTCGTACTCGAAAACGTGCCCGCCGGCGACGTGCTGCTCGTCGTTCAGCGCATCGGCTTCCAGTCGCTTGAGGTAGCGGTGCCGGCGGGTCAAAACACGGTATCGGTCGTCCTCGCGATCGACTACGTGCGGGTGGAGGAGCTGGTCGTCACCGGTCGGGCCACCGCAACCCGCCGGGCGAACGCACCAAACCCCGTAGAGACGATTCAGGGCGACGAGTTGCAGGCGGTGCCCCAGCAGACGCTCGACAAGGCACTACAGGGCCGCGTCACGGGGGCCGTGATCGCCGCCAACAGCGGGGCGCCGGGAGGCGGGCTGCAGCTGAACATCCGGGGGTCCTCGTCGGTGAACGCCGCTGCGGAGCCGCTCTACGTGATCGACGGCGTCGTGGTGAGCAACATTGCGATTCCGAGCAATCAGAACGAGCTCACGGCCGCGGCGAGTGGGTCGAACCCGTCGCTGATGCAGGACGTGCTGACGAATCGAATCTCCGACCTCAACCCCGATGACATCGAGAGCATCGAGGTGCTAAAAGGGGCGTCGGCTTCCGCGATCTACGGGGTGAAGGCGAGCAACGGCGTAGTGATCATCACCACGAAGCGCGGCCAGGTCGGGCCACCGCAGGTGCGTGTGAGCGCGCTCGGGGGCTGGTTCGATCTCAGCAACACGCTCGGCTTCCGCACCTTCGGAGACGTCGAAGAGGCCGTCGGCACGTTCGGTGAGACGGCGCGCGACTTCTTCCAACCCGGCCAGACGTTCGAGCACGAACGGGGTCTGGCAGGGCGCAACGACTTCTCGTGGGATCTCTCCAGTAGCGTGAGCGGGGGATCGGCCACAGGGGCGCAGTACTTCGGCTCCGCCGTGTGGAAGAACGACGAGGGGATCGTCGACAATACCGGGTTCGAGCGGCAGGCGGCGCGAGCGAACCTAAGCACGCGGCTCGGGATGACGGAGATCGCCCTCAACACGAACGTCATGCACACCAACGCCCGCCGCGGTCTGACGAATAACGACAACGCCCAAACCAGTTGGTACATGGTGTTTTCTGGCACGCCGAATTTCGTGGACCTGGGCCAGCAATCCGACGGCACTTTCCCCGTGAACCCGTTCGTGGGGAACGCCAGCAACCCGCTGCAAACGGCGGCGCTGCTGGAAAACGATGAGGACGTCTGGAGACTTCTTTCGTCGGCGAACGTGGACGTGGGTCTGGTCGACAACGGTACGCACCGCGTGAACATCACGGCAACCGGCGGCGTCGACTTCTTCACGCAGGAGAACCGGATCTTCTCGCCCCCGGCGCTCCACTACGAGAGCTTCGACGGAAGGCCCGGCACCTCGCTGCTCAGCAACACGAACAACCTGAACTTCAACATCAACGTGAACGGCATCTGGCGGTGGACCCCCTCGAGCGGGGTCACGTCCACCACGTCTGTCGGTTTGAACTACGACGACGCGAGTCTCACGATCTCTCGTCTGGTCGGAAGGGACCTCACCGGCGGTAAGGACAAGCCCGACGCCGCTACCGAGGTGCAGATTCGAGAGAATCGAGCGAACGTCGAGGACTTCGGCTTCTTCGTGCAGGAGGAGCTCCTGCTGCTCGATGACCGACTGCTCCTGACCGGGATGGTCCGCTTCGACCAGAGCTCCGCCAACGGCGACCCCACCAAGCTATTCGTGTTCCCGAAGGGGGCAGCCTCGTATCGCTTCCCCGACGTAGGGGGCTTCGTGGACGAGGTGAAGCTGCGGGCGGCGGTCGGACAGACAGGCAACCCGCCCACGTGTGATCCACGTGACGGGTGCCAGAAGTTTACCAGTCTCAGGCTCGACAACAACATCGAAGGTATCGGCGGCTTCCAGATCGAAGGCACCGTGGGAGGGGGCTTCGATCTGCAGCCCGAGCGCATGACCGAGTTCGAGGGCGGGGTGGACATTATCGCCCTCGATGGACGGGCCAGCCTCGAGCTGACCGGCTATCTGCAGAACGTCGACGACCTCATCATCGAGGCCACGGTCGCGCCGTCCACCGGGTTCGCCGACGTGATCTTCAACGGTGGCGAGCTGCGCAACTACGGAATCGAGGCAGCCCTGGGCGTCACGCCGATCGCCCGAAGCGGCTTCACCTGGAACTCGCGCACCAGCTTCTTCGTGAACCGGAGCGAGGTGACACGGCTGGATGTGCCGGCCTTCGAGGCCGATGCCGGATTCGCGCTCTTCCTCGGCGGCTTCTTCATCGAGGAGGGAAGCTCGCTGACACAGATCGTGGGCACCGATCCCGACTGCACGGGCGAAGGGCAGCCGTTCGAGAACTGCGTGAGCCTGGCGGGACATGCCCGGAACGGCAACTCGGATCCCGATTTCAACTTCAACTTCGTGAACGACTTCCAGCTGGGTGACTTCCAAGTCTTCACGTTGTTCGAGTGGCGACAGGGGCAGTCGGTCGTGAACCTCACCGAGCTGCTGTATGACCTCTCGCGCAACACCGTGGACTTCGCCGATCCGAACTTCAGCGGCGGCTCCGACTTCTCGGGCAAGGACTGCCACCCCGACTGCAGCGGTCTGGCGCGCCGGACGGCGTTCGTGAACGGGTGGGCGCTTCCATTCACGCAGCCGGCTTCGTTCTTCAAGGCACGTGAGATCGCGCTCAGCTACACGCTGCCCGAGGACGTCACTTCGCGAATCTTCGGTGGTTTCTTCGATCAGATCCGGCTCAGGGCAAGCGGTCGCAACCTGTTCACGGTGACGAACTACCGTGGCCTGGATCCCGAGGTCAGCAACTTCGGAACCCAGCAGGTGGGACGCTCGATCGATGTAGCTCCGTTCCCGCCGAGCCGCAGCTTCTGGTTCGGCTTCGATCTCCGCCTCTGATCGGAGGGATCGATGATGAAGAAAGCACGGACGAGTTCAAGAAAGGGAGCGGAGATCATGTTGAGGAGAATCGTTGGGCCGCTGTTTGCGGTGGCGATTCTGGTCGGGCTGGTCGGCTGTGAGAACCTCACGTCGCCGAACTCGAATTTCGGTGACCTTGCGGAGCTGACGTCGAACCCGGACCGGGCCGGTCTCGCGACGACCGCACAGGGGCTGATTATTGGATACCGACAGTACCACCTGGCTCCGAACGACATCGTCGCACAGCTGGGGATCCTGGGCCGACAGTCGTACAACCACGACATTGCCGACCCGCGGCACGAGAGCGAGATGTTGGGTGGAACGCTACAGGCTTCCAGCCCCGCCTTCGGCGGCAACTACTGGAGCGAGCCGTACGCCAACATCAAGCTGGCGGACATCCTGCTCGATGGGACGGATCAGGTGGATGATGCCGAGGTGTCGGCGGGCGAGAAGGAAGCGCTGCGCGCCTTTGCCAAGACGATGCAGGCGCTGGAGTTTCTTACGCTCGTGAACACGCGGGACACCAACTGCGGGTGCCCGATCACGATCGCCGAGGACCCGCGCACGCCCGCGCCGAACGCGACCAAGGATCAGGTGTTCGATCACATCGTACAGCTGCTCGAGGAAGCGAACGGACATCTGCAGGGCGCCACGGCGTTCCCATTCAGGCTGTCAAGCGGCTTCAGCGGGTTGGACAGCCCCGCCACGTTCCGACAGTTCAACCGAGGGATCAGGGCACGGGTCGCCGTCTACATGGGCGACTTCTCGATCGCGCTCACCGCGCTATCCGAGTCGTTCGTGAGCGCGGTGGGATCGTTGGACAACGGAGTCTATCACACCTTCAGCACCGGATCGGGCGACCGCACGAACGAGCTCTTCCAGCCGGGCGGCGATCCCAACCTGCGGGCACACCCTTCGCTCGGTGTGGATGTGGAGCTCAAGCTGGACGGAAGCCCGGACGATCGGTTCGTGTCTAAGACACGCGAGATTACATCGCGTTCGTTCAACGGGATTCTTTGCACGCCCCAGTCCGCCTTTCCCACGTGTGACATCGGATTCGACATCTACACGACCAGCACAACGCCGATTCCGATCATCCGGAACGAGGAGCTGATCTTGCTGCGCGCCGAGGCCAACATCGGGCTCGGCAACCTCGGGGCCGCCCAAGCGGACATCAACCTCATTCGCCAGCAGGCGGGCGGTCTGCCGGCGGTCACCCTCACCGATGCCGATCAGGCGTTGGATCAGCTTCTGTACGAGAAGCGTTACTCACTGTTGTATGAGGGCGGGCACCGCTGGATCGATATGCGGCGGTATGACAAGCTGAGCGAGCTGCCGCTTGACGTAGCGGCACACGTCGTGAACGCGGCCTACCCGATTCCGATCGACGAGACTGCGGCACGGCAGTAGCGGACGGTCGAGACAGACGACCTGACCAACGGTCAGGCGGAACAGGCGGAGCGCACGTCGCTTCGCTGATGAAGAAGCCGGCGGCTGGGTCACCAGCCGCCGGCTTTACTTTCCCCGGTTCCTCAGGAGGGGCCTCCGAGGACAGGAGAGCCCTCCGGGGACAGAGGCCCGCTGGTGAGGAGTCCTCCTAGGAGTCGACCAACGCCTCGATGCTGCTCTTCGGGACGGCCCCGATCTGCCTGCCGGCCTCCTTCCCGTTCCGGAGGAGAATCAAGGTCGGAATGCTGCGAATCCCCAAGCGCCCGGAGATCCCTGGGTTCGCGTCCGTGTCCAGCTTGAGGACCAGCAGGTCGCCCAGCCGCTCGCGCGCCAGCTCGTCGAGCACGGGCGCCATGACCTTACAAGGACCGCACCAGTCCGCGTAGAAGTCCACCAGCACCGGCACATCGGAATCGGCGACGACCCGATCGAACTCGTCCTCCGTGACCTTCACCGGACGATCCAGCAGCATCGGCCTGCTGCAATCTCCACACTTCGGTCGCTCCGCCGCCCGATCCAGGTCTATCCGGTTCAACTTCAGGCAGAACTGGCACCGCAACGACGCTTGGCGCCCCTGCGCCTTAGTTTCCGTCGTCATCCGCTCCTCCGAGCCGTTCTTTCGCCCAGCTGGGGACCGCCGGTCCCGACGTTCGATCGAGCCGGCGCTTGCTGCACCCGAGCCCGCGGCGGGTGCGACGCGCTTCCAGCATGCAGAACGCCGGCCAGAAAACGCCCGGCTTCCGCTTCCGCCCAGAATCGCCAACCCGTGCGATCGGCGGACACGAAGCCTACGTGCCCCCCGCTTCCCGGCAGAACGGCCTGCAAACACGGGTTGTCCCGAATCGTCGCCAGCGGGATCGAGTCAAACGGAATGAGCGGGTCGTTGCGAGCGTGAAGAATCAAGGTGGGCACGCGGACCCCGCGCAGATAACGACTGCTGCTGGACTCGGCGTAGTAATGAGCGACATTGCGGAAGCCGTGGAGCGGTGCGGTGACGACGTCGTCGAACTCCCGAACGCTTTGTGCCCGCGCGACCGCCCCGAGATCGATCGCCGCCGGAAACCGCTGGGCCTTGGCCCGCACAGACCGCCGCAGCAACCTGAGGAAGCGCCAACCGTACACCTTTCCCCATCCGCGCTCCATGCTGTCGGCGGCCCGCGACAGCTCGAACGGCACCGACACGGCCACTGCGCCGTGCAAGAGGGTATCGGCCGGTCCCTCCGACTCGCCGAGATATTTCAGGAGCACGTTCCCACCCAGTGAGAAACCCAAGGCGCCAATCCGCGATCCCGGAAAGCGTCCGCTCAGCGCGCGCAGCACGGTTCGAACGTCGTCCGTCCGTCCGGCGTGATAGGAGCCCGGAAGGCGGTTCGGCTCGCCGCTTCGAGAGCGAAAATTGAGCGCGACGGCCTGCAGCCCGACCGCAGCGAGGGCTTGGCAAGCCTGCTTGACGTAACCGGAGCGAGAGCACCCCTCGAGACCGTGAAGCACCAAGACGATCGCGCCTTCGGTCGGCCCGGCCGCGAAATCGAGATCCAGAAAGTCGCCGTCTGGCGTTTCGATCCTCTCGCGCCTGTACTTGACCGAACGGACCGACCGCAGCAGACGAGCGGCCACGGTCTGCAGGTGCCCGTTACCCAGCCACCACGGCGCTACGAAGGGACGCGCCCCGAACCTCGGCGCGCAGTCTTTCTCAGGAAGATTCGCGGTCGCTGTAAGCGAGAACGCGCGATCAGAGTTCATTCGCTGGGATTCTGCGAAGCTCCTACTTTCCGCCCATCCACCCGGACGGCTGTCGGTTTGTCACCGTCGAGCGGACGGCGGTCGCGAGGGTCATTATACATGTCGACATACATGTCGACGAACGGCGGGAAACGCTGCGTGGAAGACGCGTCTGATCCGATTCTGGGCCACCGCGCCCTCACGGCAGGTGGCGTGACGCCCAACGCCTGGCTGTTTGTCTTGCACGGTATCTTCGGTGCGGGTCGGAACTGGGTGAGCATCGCGCGCCGATATGTGGAGCGGCGGCCCGATTGGGGCGCCGTCCTCGTTGATCTGCGCCTTCACGCCGATTCTCAGGGCTTCGCGCCCCCGCACAATCTCGAAGCGTGCGCCAGCGACCTGCAAAAGCTCGGTCACTACCTCGGCACAGGCCCGCAGGCCATCATCGGCCATTCGTTCGGAGGAAAGGTCGCGCTGCTCTACGCACGGAAAGCAGAGATCGGGTTACGCCAGGTATGGGTGATGGACTCCACACCCGCGAGCAGACCTCCAGTAGGAGCCGCCGTCGAGATGTTGGACTTCGTGCGCCGGTTCGATCGATTCCCAGACCGTCGCGCTGCCACCGAAGCTCTAGTCGCCTCGGGTTTCGCCCCTTCCGTCGCTCGCTGGATGGTCACCAACCTGGTGCGTCGGGGTGACGTCTACCGCTGGCGCTTCGATCTGAAGGGTGTCGAGATGATGCTCTGGGACTTCTTCCGTGTAGATGTATGGGACGTCGTGGAGCACCCTCCCGAGGGCGTCGAGCTTCACTTCGTGAAAGCGAGCGAGTCGGACGTGCTCACGGAAGAAGAGTGCTCGCGTATCGAAGATACAGGCGCTGACGGGGTGTACCTCCACCGGCTCTCGGGTGGGCACTGGCTCAACGCCGACAACCCGGGTGCCGTGTTGCATCTGCTCGAGGCCGGGCTACCGTATACACTCCCTTGAGCACATGAGAAGGGACGTGACTGACCCATGAGCGCGTCGTGGATCCGGATCGGACTTCTGGCGATCGTGCCGAGTGTCTTCGGGTGCGCTTCGTCCGCCGGACGGTCAGGTGAGGCACCGCAGGCGGAAACGGTCGTCGAGGTCACCAACCGCAACTGGAGCACGATCCACGCGTACGTGCTATCGGGCGGTCGTCGACTCTCGCTCGGCCTGGTGACGACGTTTCGAACCGAGACGTTCACCTTGCCGCCTGGATCGTTCAGCGGCAGCCCTCGGCTGCGGTTCCTCGCCGTTCTGATCGGTTCATCGCGTAACTATCTGTCGGAGGATGTGCTGGTCGAGCCGGGCGACTTCGTAGAATGGGTGATCGAGCACGACGTCGCCCATTCGCATGTCAGCGTGTTCTGAGGCGTCGGTTCGATCGTGCGCGGATTCCTCACCAGTCCATGATCTCCCGCCACATGCCAGGCACGGCCACGGGGGTCGCGGAGACCGCATTTCCGCCCCCGGCCAACAGCGCGACGGTCTCCACCCGGCGCACGCTTGGCCCCCCGCGACGCAGGGCGACCCGTGCCGTCGCGGCGACCCGGACCAGACGGACGCCAGTCGAAGCGCCGAGTAGCGCGGAGACCTGAACCTCTGCGTTCCCCCCACCAAACGCGTAGGATCGCGACGACGCGCTGTCTTCGAAGACAGCGAGTACGTCGCGCATGGCGCCGTCGGCGAGGTAGAACGCCTGAACACTCGCCGCATGAGCCTCGCTCATCCGTGTCTCCAGCGTAGACCAGGTGTATCCTACCGCCGCGATCAGGTACAGGACGGTCAGCGCCATCAGCACGGCCGGAAGAACGAAGCCCCTTTCGCGCGAATCGGTTGTCATGGCGACACGATCCTCCTTTCTCTCATCCGGGGCTCATCCGGCCGCCAGACTTCGGTGCAGCGGGCTCGCGACACCCGGCCCGATCCGTTCGGCCTGTGGACGGACCCGCAGACAGTGTGGCACCGTTACGACAAGCCGGCTTACCTATGAGGCACCTTTTGACGGCTATTTCGTTACGTCACCAGCACTTGCCAAACCTTGCCACTTGTGCCCCAAACTTGCGTCTTTTCACCGCGCGTACCTGTACGTGTCGAAACCGGCTGACGCGCCGAGGGCCGGCATAAACTGAATCGGAGCAAGGGGCATTCATGAGCACTGTTTGGTCGAGATCGAGACGTCAGGCCTATCTGGGCCTCGCGATGCTCGGGCTGCTGCTCCTCGGCAGCGGCTTCGCATGGCTGTTCGTAGTCGGAGCCGGCACGGCGGTCGCCTCAGAGGCCAATTGCCGCGGCGGCTGGAATGAGAACTGTGCTAGCGTGGAGGTGGACGTCGTCGGCGAAAAGCTGGCGTTCTTCGTCCCAAACGCGACCGGGCTGGAGGCTTCGCGTGATCGGGCGACGCCGACGGCGTCCACGGACGCAGCCGAGGCCACCAGGCCAAAGGCTGATGTACAGGTCCTGCTCAGCGCCGCCGGGATGACGTGCCAGGCCGAGTCGGGCATCGGGTGCGTCGACGTGACCGAGGAGTGGCTGGACGGAGTGGCCTCCGTCGCCCTCGACCCCGGGCTCGTTCAGTGCTACGAGGACCGCCCGGGACTGGACGATCCTCAGGGCTCGGATCGCGCGGATCGGGATGACGAGTGCGATCGCGATCCGCCCATGGCGGCTTTCTTCCTGATAGGTGTTCCGGTCGCTGTGGCGGCCGTGATCCCGGACGGGGGTGAGCCGGAAGTCGTGAGGAGCTTCCCGGAGGATGAAGGAAGCGAAGGCGGCACGCAGGGCGGCGATGAAGGTGGCACAACCGAAGGTGGCGACGAAGGCGGCACGTGGCGACGAAGGCGGCACCGAGGGTGGCGGAGAAGGCGGCACCGAGGGTGGCGATGAAGGCGGCACCGAGGGTGGCGATGAAGGTGGCACCGAGGGCGGCGATGAAGGTGGCACCGAGGGCGGCGATGAAGGTGGCACAACCGAAGGTGGCGATGAAGGTGGCACCGAGGGTGGCGATGAAGGTGGCACCGGCGACGACGGGTGGGAGGATCCCACCTGGGACGAAGGAGACGAGCCGCCCATGACCGAAGTGCCGGAGCCCATCAGCACGACCCTGTTCGGACTCGGTCTCGCGAGCTACGCGGGTGCGCGCCTCCGAAAGCGCCGCAACGGCGAGCCGGAAGAAGCCGAGGAGTGAGCGGAGGCCGCTGAGCTCGGCACGCTCACAGTCCATTGATGAGAGAGGGACGGTTCGCCGTCCCTCTTTTTCATGCCCTCACCCCGTATATTCCGCACGCGGGCCGGCCAGGCAGCGCCGGCGCTCGCGACATCGTCTCGACAAGGAGGAGGCACAGTGGCGGACGCGTTCTACACCGCACGGGCCCGGGTGGAGAAAGTATCTGGCGTGCACAAGCTGGCCACGCTGGGCGACGGAACGAACTTCGACATGGGCGTGCACGGGATTATCAAGGAGCACTACCGGATCGACGCCGAGGATCTCCCGCTGCCGGTGGACTACCTGGTGGCGGCGGCCGGCGGGTGAATGCTCGGAACGCTCAATGGCGCACTGGAGGTGCGCGAGATTCAGCTCGACCCGGCCGACATCGTCGCCGATGTGGAAGGAACCAATGAGGTTCGTGACGGACTCCCGGTCCTGACGGAAATCCACGTTCGGTATCGACTTCGTATTCCTGCCGGCACGCGAGAGGTGGTCGAGCGAGCGCTCGAGCGGCACGCCTCGAAGTGTCCGACCGCGCAATCTCTGCGCGGCGCGGTGGACGTCAGCTGGACAGCCGAGATTGAGGAACAGGAATCATAGCCGCGTGATGTCGGGTCCGGCGCACAGGTCGCCCCGGCGAGGGTAGACGGAACCATGTCTGCGCCCCCGAGCGGCCGACCGATCTTTCCTACTCTGCTGCCGCCGCGCGTACGAACGCTGTTGCGCGTGACGGTGGTCCTCGCGGGCTTCATGCTCGCCAGCGCGCTCTATCTGTTGCTGAATCGCCTGGCGGACGGGCTGGGCTGGACCTTGCTCGCCGCCGGCTCGACCTCGCTGCCGAGCGTGTTTCAGGCCGTCCTCCTGGCCCATACGGGGGTCGGACTTCTTACGGCTGCGCTCGCACTGACCTTTGTGCTGGCCCATTTGCCCAAGGTCTGGCGACGGCGCCACCGCAGTTCGATCCTCACCGGAGCCCTGTTCGTCGGAGTTGCCGTCGTCCTCGTCGTGACGGGGCTGTTCATACTGACCGAGGCGGCCAGTCGGGAGAACCGTTGGGCCTGGTGGCTCCACGTCGCCTGCGCCGCGTTCATCCCGACCGGCTACGTGGCGCATCGCCTGGTCAGTGTCGCGCGTCCCGCGGGAGCCTCGATCGGTCGCTATGCGCTAGCCGTTGCCGGCGCGGGCGCGGTGCTTGTCGCGGCGCACGCCGTGGGTGGCACCGGGGCGGCAATCCCGCCGGAAGCACGAGCGGCGCTGGATGCGGGCTTCGCCACGGGCCCGAGCGGTCGCGATCGCTCGCCCGGACAGTTTGCGGACTCATCTCTCGCTCTCGCCGACTTCGTTCCTGCCGACTTCGTGCCCCCACAGAGCCTCTTCTTTCCGTCCGCCGTGACCACGACGTCGGGTGGCAGGGTCCCCGCGCGGATCCTCACGCCAGGCGACGGCGCCGGTGCGACTCCCAGCCCGGTCGAAGAAGTGCGGCGGAAGGGGTTCGCGTCGGAAGGCCCGATCGGTGCCGAGGGGTGTGTACGCTGCCATGCGGACACCGCAGAGCAATGGGCCGCGTCAGCCCACCGTTTCGCATCGTTCAACAATCCGTTCTACGAGGCCAGCGTGCAGAGCCTGCGGGCCGACAGCAGCCCGCCCAATGTGTGGATCCAGCGGCATCAGCAGGTGAACTCTCGCGTCGGGCTTGGACCGGGCACTGTGAAATCCAAGTGGTGCGCCGGCTGTCACGATCCGGCGCTCCTGTTCACCGGGCTGATCGATGAGGAAATCGAACGCGAGAGCCGAGAAGCGCAAGCCGGGCTCACGTGCCTGGCCTGCCACGCGATCGATCGACTGCACGGCACCAGCGGTAACGCGAGCTACAACATCGATGATACTCGGGAGGATCCGTACCTGTTCGCGGACGCCCCCGCCGGCACCTGGGGGGCCTTTCTGCACGACATGGCCCTCAGGGCGAAGCCGACCGTGCACAAGAGACGCCTGCTCAAGCCGCTGCACAGCGAGCCGGAGTTCTGTGCGACCTGCCACAAAGTCCGTCTCACGGAGCCGGTGAACGAATACCGCTGGCTTCGCGGCCAGGACGAGTACGACAACTGGCACGACAGCGGGATCTCGCTGAACGCGGCGCGTACCTTCTACCTGCCGGAGACCCGCCGCGTTTGCCAGGACTGCCACATGCCGTTGGAGGCCGCTCCACTGGGAGATCTGGCCGCCGAGAACGGGCTTGTTCGGTCACATCGTTTTCTAGCCGCGAACACCGCCCTGCCGTACGTGCGCGCTGACTCCGTGACGCTGCGTCGGACCGAGGAGTTTTTGCGGGACGGAGTCCTCAGGGTCGACGTTTTCGCGGTTCGCTTCGGGGACGACGAGATCGCTTTCGCTCTGGATGGCGAGCCACCGATCCTCGAGCCGGGCGAGCGCGTCGTCGTGGACGTGGTCGTCCGCAATCTCGCGGTCGGCCACACGTTCCCGGGCGGCACGAACGACTCCAACCAGGGATGGCTGGAAGTCGAGCTCCTGGATGCCGACGGGCGCGCCCTCGCGGGGAGTGGCTCGATTGCTTCGAACGGACGTCTCGACTCCCTCGCGCACGTCTATGGTTCCGTGCTGCTGGATCGGGATGGCCAGCGAATCCAACGTCGCAACGCGCAGGACATCTACGTGACGGCAGCCGCGAACGTGATTGGCCCGGGAACAGCCGACGTGGCCCACTACGAATTCGTCGTGCCAGAGCAGGCAGCGGGAGGAAGCCTGACGGTTCGCGCCCGTTTGATGTGGCGCAAGTTCGACCGCGGGTTCACCGAGTTCGCGTTCGCGGCCAACCCAGAGGGCTTTCGGCGCTTCTCCGACGTACCCGAGCTTCCGGTCACCCAAATCGTCACCGACGCACTAATGTTCGCGATCGTCCCGTCGACTCGAGACGACCCGTCGACACGCGGGAATCCGAGGAGCGACGGGAGCGCGACCACCGCGGGAACGGCGGATGGCGAGGACTGGACGCGCTACAACGACTACGGCATCGCGCTCCTTCTCGAAGGAAACACGAGGCTCGCGATGCGCGCTTTCGATCGTGTGCGTGCGGCTCACCCGGAAAAGATCGACGGCCCGATCAACATGGCGCGAACCGCTCTGCGGGACGGAAACCTGGAGGCCGCGTACGACCTATTGCAGGAGGCGGAGAGAATCCGACCCGGCGATGCACGTTCTGCATGGGTCTGGGGCCAGGTGCTGCAGGAGGACGGACGCTATGAGGACGCCGTTCTGGCGTTCCGGCGAGTTCTCGAAGCCTTCCCTGAAGATCGTGCGACGTGGCGGAACCTCGGAAGGGCACTGTACCTCAGTCAACAGTATGAAGAAGCGCTGGTCGCTCTGGACCGCGTGCTACAGATCGATCCGGAGGATCGAGTCGCCCACTATCACCGCATGCTCGTCTTCCGGGCGCTCGGCCGGCAGGTTGAAGCCGCCGCGGCGGAGTCGGCGCACGAACGGTATCGCATAGACGACGCGGCCCAGGCAGTCGCAGGTGCATACCGTCGGGCACACCCGGGCGTGAACCTGATGGCCCAGCCGATCCACGTGCACCGGCTCGAGGGTGAGAGGCGGTGAATAGAGGCGTCCGTGGCACGATCGCCTCCGGGGGTGCGGGCGCGGCCCTGATCGCGCTCGTCGCGGCCGCGTGCAACGATGCGGACCCGCCTGCGGCTGAGCCGGCTTATGCGCGGCCCACGTATGCGGCGCTCCCGGGACGCGAGGTCGAGACGACTATCCGGTTTGCGGACGTCACGGCGTCTTCCGGCATCTCGTTCGTCCACGAAACAGGTGCCTTTGGCGAGAAGTGGATGCCGGAGACGATGGGCAGCGGGGCGGCGTTCTTCGATTACGACACCGACGGCTGGCCAGATCTCCTGCTGGTTAACGGTGCGCCGTGGCCGGGTCGACGGGGAACCGGCGCGACGAGCCACTCGCGCCTGTACCGCAATCTGGGTACCGGGGAATTCGAAGATGTGACCGAGCAGGCCGGTCTCGCGTTCCCGCTATATGGGATGGGCGTGGCGGCTGCCGACTACGACGCGGACGGCGACCCCGACCTGTACCTGACGGCGGTTGGCACCAACCGCCTGCTTCGGAACGACGGCGGGCGCTTCACGGACGTGACGATGCGAACGGGAGCGCACGGAAATGGCGAAGCGCAAGGTGATCCACCGTCCTGGTCCACTGGTGCGGCGTGGGTGGACGTAAACCGCGACGGCTGGCTCGACCTGTTCGTATGCAACTACGTGCGCTGGACGCCGGAAACCGATCTGTTCACCACCCTGGACGGGACCACGAAATCCTACGCGACGCCGCAACAGTACGAGGGAGAAACCTGCCGCCTGTACCGGAACCGCGACGGGCGGGACTTCGAGGACGTGACACGGCCGGCCGGCGTCTATCGGCCGGAGGGAAAGGCGCTCGGCGTGGCCGTCGAGGACTTCGACCAGAACGGGTGGCCCGACATCGTCATCGCGAACGATACCTATCAAAACTTCCTCTTTCTCAACGACGGCACCGGAGGCTTCACGGACGTCGCCGTCCCCGCGGGCGTGGCGTTTGATGAGTTCGGACGGGCGCGGGCGGGCATGGGCGTGGACGTTGCGGATGTGACGGGGCAGGGACGACTCTCGATTGCGATCGGCAACTTCTCCAACGAGCCGGTGTCGCTCTTCACGCAGATCGGAGAAGACGTGTTCCAGGACCTCGCCGGCTCCGCGCGTCTCACCCGATCGACGCTCCTCCCCCTCACGTTCGGACTCGCCTTCGCCGATCTGGATGCGGACGGCCATGTCGACTTGCTGACGAGCAATGGACACATTGAACCGGAGGTGAACGCCGTCATGCGGGACGTTACCTTCGCGCAGAAGCCGCAGCTCTTCAGGAACACGGGTCGGGGTCAGTTCGAGGACGTGAGCGACGTGGTGGGCGAGTCGTTTCGAGAGCCGATGGTGGGCCGCGGGATGGCGACGGCGGACTACGATCGCGATGGCGATCTGGACGTCGTCATCACGGCGAACGGTGGACGCCCCAGACTGCTGCGTAACGATTCGTCGCCTGAGACGGCGACCTGGGCGCGGGTGAAGCTCATCGGCCGGCCCCCAAATCGGTCGGCGATCGGTGCGGTCGTGACCGTCTATGCCGGCGACCTCGTGCAACGCCGAATGATCCGCACCGGCTCTTCTTACCTTTCGCAGTCCGAATCGAATCCGCTGCTGTTCGGGCTCGGCAGCCGTGATGGAGCCGACAGCGTGCGCGTACGGTGGCCTACGTCAGGGCAAGAAGAGCTTCACGGTGCCGTGCCTTCGGGGGCTACACTCGAGATGCGGGAGGGTGAAGGGGCTTTCCCCACGGGCGCACGAGAGGAGAATCGATGAGTCGTTGGATTCGCTGCGCGGATCGCGCACTGTCCCCGACCCACAGTTGGCGGTTGCCGATCTGCGCGTTCGTACTGTCGCTGACGACACTAGCGTGTGGAGAGCGGCAGACGGACGACGGGAGCGGTGCCGCGGCCGGGGAGGCGCTTCTCGCCCGCACGAACGGCCTCACGTTGCTGCAGCAGGATCGACTCGAGGAAGCAGAGGCGGAGTTCACCCGACTCGTGGAGCTCGTACCGGGTGAGGCCGCCGGATACGCGAATCTGGCGCTCGTACACGTGCGCGCCGGTCGAGTGGATGAAGCAGAACGGGAGGTCCGGCGGGCGTTCGAGCTCGCGCCGAACGACCCGGACGTGGCGCTCATCCTCGCCCGTGTCTTCGAGCTGGGAGGCGAGCTGGACTCGGCCCGCATCACGCTGGAGTCCTCTCTGGCAGCCGAACCGCAGCATCTGCGGACGCTCTACGCGCTCGCGACGCATGCGGAACGTCATCGCGGGGAGGAAGGCGCCGCGGAACGGAGGGGCTACCTGGAGCGAGCGGTTGAACTGGCCCCTGCCAATCTGGCCGCCCGACTCGAGCTGGCTCGCAGCCTCCTGTCGGTCGGCCGAGCCGATCCGGCCATCGCGCAGCTCGAGGCCCTGCGGCAGCAGGCGCCGAGCTTTCCGCAGGCCGCGGCGGAGTCTCTGGAAGAGGCGATCGACCGGGCGCGGGGCGGGGAGCTGGCCGAGGCACGAACGAGCCTGTCCCGTTTCGGCGAGTACTTCGAGGTGACGACGCCGTTTCAGGCTGCGGCCCAGGAGCTTCGCGGCCCGCCGGAGGAGATCGTCGGCTTGTTGGGCCTCACCTTCAGCCACGAGTTCTCCCTCCAGATTCAGGAGGAGGAGTTCGTGCTTTCGACCCTTCGGTACACGGACGCCACGTCGACGGCGGCGCTGGAATCAGTCCCGGTCGGACCGCTCGCAGCCCCGACGGGCGGGAAGGGAACCGTGGTCACTATCGGCGACTTCGACGGTGACGACGATGACGATCTGATCGTCGCGGCGACACGGGGCGATGGAGTGCCGAGCCTGAGGTTGCTGCGTGACGACCTCGGCCGCTTCGTGGACGTCACACCGGAGGCCGGTATCTCACCCACGCGGCCGGTCCACGGCGCGATCTTCGGAGACTACGATCAGGATCGGCGGCTCGATCTCTTGCTGGTAAGCCCGGAGGGGAGCGAGCTGTACCGGAACACCGGCGACGGTCGCTTCGAGGACGTGACGTTCCAGGCGGGTCTCGGAGGGACAGACGCGCGGGACGCGGTGTTCGTCGATCTGGACCTGGATGGCGACCTGGACCTGTACCTGGTGCGCACCGAGGCGAACCGCTTCCTCCGCAACAACGGGGACGGCTCGTTCGAGGAACGCGCGGCTGCAGCCGAGATCGCCGGCGACTCGAACGGCGACAGTCGGGGCGTGGTGTTCGCGGACTTCGACGACGACCGGGACGTGGATCTGTTCGTAGCCAACGCCGCGGAGAGCGATCGACTGTACTCCAACGCGCGTGGCGGTCTGTTCGTGGACGTCACGGAGGAGAGCGGTCTCGCTTCCCAGGGAGGTTCCGCTGCGGCAGCCGTGGGTGACTACGACAACGACGGAGCCATGGACCTTTTCGTCGCGGGTCTCTCCGGTACGCATCGCCTGTACCGGAACCAGGGCGACGGGCGATTCGAGCGGGACGAAGCCGCCGAGCAGGCCATCGCTCGAGCCGCGGGAGTCCTGGCTCGCGACGCGGAGTTTCTCGATTTCGACAACGACGGCCACCTCGATCTGCTGGTGGCGGGCGTCCCGGCTGCCCGCGACGGTTCCGGTCTGACGCTCCTGCGCAACGTGAGAGATGGAGCGTTCGAGGATGGCTCTCGGTTTCTACCGGGGACGCCGGGAGCCTTCGAGTCCGTCGGGGTCACGGACTACAATCAGGATGGCGATCTGGACATAGTGGCAGCCGGTCCGGACGGCGTGCGTTTGCTGCGGAACGACGGGGCCAACCTGAATCACTACTTCCGGATCGCGCTCCAGGGTTTGGGGAGCGGTAGCGGAAAGAACAACCGGTTCGCGATCGGTGCGCGTGTCGAGGTGCGGGCCGGCGATCTGTTCCAGGCACGCGTCGTCTCGAGCCCCATCACCCACTTCGGGCTCGACGGACGCCTGAAGGCGGATGTGGTCCGCGTCGAGTGGCCGAACGGGGTCGCTCAGGACCTGTTCTTTCCCGGCACGGACGCGGATCTGATCGAAGACCAGAGTCTCAAAGGCTCGTGCCCGTTCCTGTACAGCTGGAACGGCGAGCGGTACGAGTTCGTGAAGGACGTACTGTGGAAGAGCGCGCTCGGCATGCCGCTCGGGATCATGGGGGCATCCGGTGAGCGCTCGTACGCACCGGCGGCCGCCTCGCGCGAGTTCCTGCGCATCCCGGGCGAGCAGCTCCGGGCGAAGGACGAGGTCTACTCGCTTCAGCTGACGGAGGAGCTGTGGGAGACCGTGTACGTCGATGAAGTGAGGCTGATCGCGGTCGACCATCCCGACTCGGTTGATGTGTACGTGGACGAGCGGTTCGTGCCCCCCGGTCCGGTCAGCCTGGAGCTCTTCCAGGTGGCTCGCCGCTATACGCCGGTCGCGGCCGTGGACGACCGTGGAAACGATCAGCTCGCGGCGATCCGTCAGAAGGACGACGTGTACGTCTCGAATCTCGTGCCCGGGCCATACCAGGGCATCACGGAGCTGCACGACTTGATCCTGGACCTGGGTGATCTGGCCCGTGCCGACGAGGTCGTGCTGTTCCTCAACGGCTGGGTCTTTCCGACCGACGCGAGCATCAACGTGGCGATGTCGCAGTCCGACCAGTTGGCAGCCGTCTTCCCTGTTCTTCAGGCGCTGGCCACCGACGGCGAATGGCGCACCATCGAGCAGCTGAGCATTCCCTCTGGAAAGGACAAGACGATCGTCGCGAACCTGACCGGGAAGTTCACCGGTGACGACCGGCAGCTCCGAATCCGGACGAACATGCAGGTCTACTGGGATCACATCTTCTTTACTGCACGCTCCAGACGAGAGTCTGACGCCGAAGAGCAGCGAGCTCGAGGAGCCAGCGACACGATATCGGAGGAGACGCAGCTGACCACGCTCGTGCCGACCCGGGCCAACCTGCATTATCGCGGCTTTTCCCGGCTCTACCGAAAGGGAGGTCGGTACGGACCACACTGGTTCGACTACGGCGACGTCGACACGAGTCCGCGCTGGAGCGACCTGGAAGGCCTGTACACCCGCTACGGAGACGTGCGTCCGCTCCTGGAAGACGCGGACGACATGTACGTCGTCCTCAATGCCGGGGATGAGATCACCATCGAATTCGACGTGTCACAGGCACCGGTTCTGGGAGACGGCTGGCGACGCGACTTTCTCCTCTACACGGATGGCTGGATCAAGGACGGCGACCTGAACACCGGGACCGGCGACAGGGTGGAGCCGCTCCCGTTCCACGCGCAGACGCGCTATCCATACGGGCCCGAGGAGTCGTACCCGGACGACGATGCGCACCGCCGTTACCTGGAGGAATACCAGACGCGGCGGGTCACTGCGGACCGCTTCTGACCGGAGCGCCCGCCCGTCAGACCGAACCTACGTCGTACCGCGCGGGCGTTCGCGGCTCAACCACAGCACGCCGGCGATCACCAGCAGGCCGCCCAGCATCTGCAGGCCCCCCAGACGCTCTCCGAGGACGACCGCGGCAAGGGTCACGGCGAGCAGCGGCTCGACCGTGGAGTAAATGGCGGCCCTCGCGGGTCCGATCCACTTGATGCCGATCAGAAACAGGGTGACCGGCAGGGCGGTGGCGACCAGACCGAGTGCGATCGTGATCACGACGGCTTGCGGGCCTCCTCCGAGCGCCAGCCCACCGGCCGCCAGCGCCGCCATCGTGCTGGCCACCGCGATCCCGGTGTGGACGAACGCCAGGCTGCCCAGCTCCGGCAGCTCCCGCAGGATCGGCGCGCTGATCAGGATCGCAACGGAAAGGATCGCCATTGCCAGCAGAATGAGCAGGATCCCGCGCGCCTGTCCGCCCTGTAGCCCCGCTCCAGCCGTCAGCATGCAGCCCACCAGGGCGGTCGTCAGAGCGATCAGACGGCGTGATGTCAACGGCTCGCCCAGGAAGACGCGGGAAAGGAGCACCACGACCGCCGGATAGGTGAAGAAGACCAGGACGGCCGTGCCCGCCGGAACCCACTGAATCCCGACCAGGAAGGCGGCCGCATTGGCTGCGTATAGTACGCCCAGCCCGAGCAGCGAGGGCACACTTCCGCGCGGGGGAAGACGCCGCCCGGTAGTTCCCACGACAAGCCACACTAGCGCCGCACCGAGCAGGAACCGCCAGGCCAGGAGCGGCCACACCTCGGCTCCCGCGGCCAGCGCGAGCTTCAAGAGGACCGGCAGCGTGCCGTAGCAGGCTGCGGCGACCAGAACCGCGAGTGAGCCTTTCACCTCGGTGCGCATGGGAGCGCGAATGTACTTGAGGTAGTTTCACGCCACGAGGGCGAGCGATGGCATGCGCACTGTGAAACGGAGTGAGCAGGAATGAACGAAGGCACGAGCAGTGAGGGATCTCACAACTGGCCCGAGCCTTCACGGCGGGCGCGGGTGCCGACCACCGCGCGCTGGGTCGAGACCGTCGGCTACTCCAGGGCGGTCCTGGCAGGCGACACGATCTACGTATCAGGTACGCTCGCCGTCGCAGAGGACGGTCGGATCGCGCATCGAGGGGATCCGTACGGGCAGGCGCGTCGCTGCCTGGAGATTATCGTCGACGCGCTGGTCGAGATCGAGGCGCTGGCCGTTCGCTAGCTTCTCAGCCGCCCTTCTTGAGCCGAATCGACCCGTTGACGGTTTCCAGCGAGATCTTGCTGCCTCCACTGCCGATGTCGCCCTCCAGCTTGCGCATCCCGGCCCGGAAGCGGCCCTTCACGGTCAGCTCGAAGTCAGAGTTCAGCTCACCGTTCAGGGTCTCGGCCACCACGCTCGCCTGCGTGCCCTCGGGCAGCGTCAGTGTGATGTTGCCGTTCACCGTCTCGAACGAGAGAGGTGCCGCCGTAATGCTTCCCAGCGCCGCGACGATCGATCCGTTCACGGTCTCGGCCGAGGCCTGCCCCGACGTCTCGACCTGGACTTCGCCGTTGACGGTCTCGGCCCGGACGTCGCTGGCCAGTCCGGTCGCGGTCACGCCTCCATTGACGTTGGACGCGTGAAGGTCCACACCGGCCGGGACTCGCACGGTGAACGCGACCTGTACGTCGTTCTCGTCCATGTTCATCTGGTAGTCCGATCCCCGGGCGCACTGGTTCGGCTCCTTCCCTTCCTTGGACGGGTAGAGCGCGCAAATCAGCACACCTTCGGAGTCCTCGACCACCTCGATGCTTACCGTGGCCGGATCACTCTTCTCGGCGCTCTTCGTCGCCAGGACCTCGACCTGACCTCCTGATGCCCGGGTGGCGACGATGTCACCCATGATGCCGCGTATCTCGACGGCGTCGCCCCGCTCGACGGAGCCCGTCCACCGGAAATCCTGCGCGACGGCCGGCGAGGTCACCGCCAGCGTCGCGAGCGCGAGCCCGACTGCAGTCAGAATCCGCATCTGCCTATCTCCTTTATCGGCTGATCACACACGTGTCTGCTGATCCCGCACCGTATCCCTTCCGACCCTCGTCTAGCGATCGTCGTCCGGGAGCCCTTCCCCTGGACGGATGAGGGTGATCTCGCCCTCGAACGCCTCCAGCTCGAGCCTTGCCGATCCGCTGCCCAACGTGAACTGGAACCGTCGGTCCACGCTGCCCTGAATCGCGATCGGGAAGCTTGCCTCGAAGTCGCCGGCGAACGTTGCGACGGACACGGTGGCGTTGGCCCCTTCGGGGACCGTACACACGATGTCCCCATCGTGAGTGGCGAATCGATAGCGCCCCTCGTCACGGATCGGGCCTTCGTACAACACATCGCCGTCCACCGTCGTCACCTGGACCTTGTCGGCGTCGGCCCCCGTCACGGATACGTCGCCGTCGATCGCTTCCACGCTCACCGCACCCGCCACGTCGCCCAGAACGACGTCGCCGTCAGCCGTGCTCACGGATACGCTGCCTCGAGCTCCTTCGACCGTCACGTCGCCTTCGACGCTGCGGATCACGACGCCATCACCGCCCGCCACCGTCACGTCGCCCTCGACGGATTCGACCGTCACGGCGCCCCTCGTGCCCTCAATCACGATGTCGCCGAACGGCGCTCGCAGCTCGAGCGCCATCGCCGCCGGCACCATCAGTTCAAGGTCGAGGTCTTCCATCGCGGGATCCTCGGGCCGGATCCGCAGCGTCTGGCCCGCCCGCGAGACGGCCAATCCGGATGTTTCATCGTCCATCCCGCCGATCTGAACGGCCGCGCGATCCCACGCCTGCACGGTGATCGACCCCATCGGGATCTCGACCGTGACCTTGGTCTCGCCCTCCACCGTGATCGTGGTGTCGGCCGGCTGACCAAGCGACAGCGCTCCCAACACACCGGCAATCAGCTGTATGTGCATGCTCTTCCCCTCAAGTCCGTGCGGCGACGAGAGCCGCCGTCTGACGTAGAAACCTCACCTTTTGTCTCTGCGCCTCCGCCAGATGGTGACGGAGGTACGGGTCCGAGTCGTCCGATTGGAGCGCCTGGCGCGCCTCCTCGATCGCCCGGTCGATTGTTTCCAGGTTCGCGACGAGCTTTCGCACGGTGAGGGAATCCAGCTTCCCCTCACCGTAGAAGACCGCCTCCTGCAACTCGGCGATCGCCTGTCCATAGCCGCTGGCTTCCGCCTCACCGGCGGTGGTGAGTGACGCGATCGGGACAGGACCGCCCTCAGGTTCGGTTGCGATTCCCCCGCCAGGGCCGGATCGGGAACCGTCCAGCACGGCCATGCCTCCAGCGGAGACCGCCATGAGCACGATGGCTGCGGCCGCGAGCTGAGGAATCGAAAAAGCGAACCGTCGCCGCTGCCATCCGAGCTCGGCCGACGGTTGGCGCCCGACGGCGCGAGCCGATTGCCCGGACTCGCCGATCCGCGCCGCGATTCCAGGCCACAGGTCCTCCGGCGGTGTCCGGTCGCCGAGCTCCTGCGCACGAGCCGCTACCTCGCGTAACTCTGCGACGGTCTTGGCGCAGCTGGCGCACGCTGTGAGGTGCTCCTTCACAGCCGCCGCTTCCTCACAAGTGAGGACGCCGTCCACGTACTCGGACAACCGTTGTTCGAACGCGTCGCTCATTTCCCGTTCCTCTTACCGCTCCAGATGCGCCCGCAACATCATCCGTGCCCGGTGAAGCTGTGACTTGGAAGTCCCCGACGTGATCCCGATCATTTCCGCGATCTCTCTGTGTTTGAAGCCTTCCACGTCATGCAGCACGAACACCTCCCGCGCTCCCTCCGGCAATCGTTCGATCGCTGTATCGAAGTCGATCACCAACTCGACCGGTCTTCCCGGACTGGACGCCCGCTCGATCGCCAGTTCGCCATTCGCGAACCGGCCACGGCGGGTCGCCGCCTTCCGCTGGCGAGCGAACATCACGTTGAGTGCCAGCCGATAAAGCCAGGAACCGAAGGCCGCCTCACCGCGGTACGTGTCCAGCTTCTGCCAGGCCCGTACGAAGACATCCTGTGTCGCCTCACCGGCACTCTCCGATCCCACCGTGCGGCACGCCAACCCATAGATCCGGCCCACATGCCGCCGGTACAGTCGCTCGAACGCTTCCGCATCGCCGTCGGCGGCGAGCCGCACGTCCGCCAACTCCTCGTCGCCGGGCGTCTGCCGGCCCGGCATCGTTGGCTCTACCACCGGTTTCGGGATCGACATGGCGTCCACTCACACATTGGGATGACGCCTGTGCCGAAAAGGTTGGACTGCTGTTGCAGGACCACCATCGTCAGGTCTCGACCGCGACGTTGGGGTGGGTGAAATGGAAGGCAATCCGAACCCCGGATCCGAGTCCTGTCTGTTCCACGCCGCCTAACGCCTCCGCGGCCTCTCGGTAAACGCCGGCCTGAATCCTGTACTCGCGCGCCTTGGCATCTGCCGCATCGGCGTCGATCTGGTGGGTTTTGAAGTCGACCACCCAGGTCCACGCATCGGGCGAGGGATCGACTGCACCAGGCAGCGCCGGCCGGTGGAGATCGAACGCCCCGAGTCGCCACGTGCGCGCGGCTGTCAGGTGAACGAAGCGCAGCTCTCTGAACGGCTTGCCCACCAGGTACCAGCGCCACTCCTCGCCTCGTACCACACGCCCGATCTCCTCCTCGAGCGCCTCACGATACGTGGTTCCGGGCGCCAGCAGTTCCTCGAGCTCGGGTGCGTCGATCCCCGCGATCGTTTCACCGAGCACGCGCCCGATCTCCATGTCCTCCTCGATCCGCTCGAGCACGCCGTGGATGAGCGTTCCACGCAGAATCGGAGACAGGGCGCCGTCTCGCTCCGGGTCGGGAGCGAACCGCCAGGTAGGCTCCACACCGTGGCGATAACGAAGCTCCCACTCCCGAGGACGCTCCTCTCGCATCATCTGCTCCGTTGCGGAAGTGGTGAAGCGTAGCGCCGGCGTTCGGATGGGCCGGACGAGCGGGGGTGACTCTCCAGACACTATTCCGTCGAGCCACGCGAGCGACAGGCGCGGAGCACGCAGAGACTCCTGAATGGGCTCGATGTGTCGAATGATCATCATCGGCCGATGCGTGGGCTCGATGTGCCCGGCAATCGCAGGCTCCTCCGTCGCGAACACACGGGCCACCGCGTCCGCCGTGAAGAGATTGAACTGGCCAGTCGCGTCCTCACGTTCGTCGTCGAAACCGAAGACATCGATCTGCCTTCCGGTTCCAGTCCCGGCGTCCGGTGCCGAGGCCCGACGCCGCTCACTCTCGCCGGACTCGCCCCGTCCCGCTCGGGCATCGCGTCCACGTGCAGCGGGCCCGTCGGTCGGTTCAGTCTGCCCATCGTCGAAGAGCGGCTCGTCCAACTCGTGCGCCTCGCGTGCATCCTCCAGCCCGATTCCCAACCAGGTCGAGAAGCCCCTCGGCTTTTCCGTGGGACCCGAGACCACTAGACGGTCGCGGGCGCGTGTCACCGCCACGTACAGAAGGCGAGCCTCTTCCGCCTTCTCCTGGAGCGAAGCTCGCTCGAGAAGCTTCTGCGCCCGACCTCCTCGCTCGCCTTTCCTCCCCATGAAGACGGGACCGTACCGTGGATCGCTCCAGAACTTCTGAGAAAAGAACCGCTCAGTCGTTTCGCCCTCGCGGGTAGCGACCAGAAACACGACCGGCCACTCGAGGCCCTTGGCCGTGTGGATAGTGCTCAACGTGACTACGTCGTCATCCTTACTGAACAGGGGCGCCTGCGGGATGCCGAGGTCCTCGGAGGCCCACTGGTCCCAAAGCGCCAGCAGATTCCCGAGAGGCAGGTGTCGGTAGTCCTCGACCACGGCGAGAAAGCGTTCGATGTTGGCAAGTGACTCGGCCGCTCCATCCCGTAACAGAAGGTGAACACGGTAATCTGTCTCCTGGAGGATCTGCTCGAGCAGCTCCGACGTGTCGACCCGATCAACCAGCAGGCGGGCTCCCTCCAGGACGCGCAGCCCAGCCTGGAGGGCCTCGCGCTCGATGCATGCTATATGGCTGCTCTCGGGCGACTCGAACCACTCCAGATCGCCCGCCGCGACTCCAGCCAGATAACGCTCCGCCTGTTCGAGGAACGAACCGCGCCCTACCGCCGGATCGAGCCGAATACGGGCCAGGACTTCGTCCCGCAACCCGACGAACGGAGACCGCAGGAATGCGAACACGTGCCGATCGTCACGCGGGTTGTCGAGAATGCGCAGGACCGTTACGAGATCGAGCACCTCCTGACGCTCCGAAAGGCCGGCCGTCGCCGTGTTGTAGTACGGAATTTCATACAGTCTCAGGGCGGGCTCGATGCCGGAGAGCGCTCTGCGGGTGCGCGCGATGATCGCCACATCCCGGCGCTCACAGATTCGCGGCTCGCGAGTATCCGGATCGACGACCTGCGCCCGACCCACGAGACGCTGGATATGCGAGGCCACCATCCGGCCTTCCTCCTCACTCCACTCCTTGCGAGTTCCGCCGTCGTTGACGAGCCATTCGAGCCCGGCGGCGCGCGTCGGATGACGGGCAGGCTCCAGATCGCCGTAGCCGACGATGCTGTCGGGCGATTCTTCGGCGATCGCCGCCGCCCGTTCGCCAAGAGCCCGGCCGCAGACCCGGTTCACGAAGTCGACCACCAGCGGTTGGCTGCGGAAGTTGTGGGTGAGCTCGAGCGTGCGCCCCCGGGACGCGATCGTCTGTCGGACCGAGTTCCACACCGAGATATCGGCCCCCCGAAAGCGGTAAATGCTCTGCTTGGGGTCCCCCACGAGGAACACGGGAGGACCGGAGGTCGATTCACCGTTCGCCGGAGCCACTTCGTCCGATAGATCCGCTTCATTCTCCGGAGCCGCTCCATGCACCAGGCCTGCGATCGCGAAGGCGATGTCGCGTTGCGCGTCGTCCGTGTCCTGGAACTCGTCGATGATCAGGATGCGGTACCTCGCCCGGATCGCGTCTAGCGCCGGGCGCGTGGCCGGTCGCGTGAGCAGCCGCCGAGCGTCCAGGATCAAGCTGTCGAAGTCCCTCACGTTCTCGGATTCCAGCCAATCCAGCCAGCGTCGCAGCACTCTACGGGCGATCGTATGTAGGCTCGCCGCGAGCTCGAGTGACTCAATGTCGAAGGACGCACCTGCCTCGTCCTCGGACCAGATCCCGGCGGACTCCGCCACACCGCGAAGTCCATCGGTATCGAGGCGCCCTGCTTCCATCCAGCGCTCGTACCGGCGGGCCCTCCACCTGACGTCACGCAGCACTGCGCTGATGCGGTCGATCGCGCCCTCTCGATGCTGCAATCGATACAGGTGAAACCGCTGCACGAGATCGATGGCACCCGGGTCCTTCGCTCCGAGCAGCTCGATCAGCGTGTCCCGGATGATCTGATCCTGCTGGAGTCGCGTTTCACGCTCATCGAGCACGCGAAACGTGGGATCGATACCGAGACGAAGCGCGTGGTCGCGGAGCAGCTCCGCGCAGAAGCCGTGGATCGTACCGACCGAGGCACGCCCCATCTCCCAGCGCAACGCGGCACCTTGTGAGGAGCGCTCGATCTCGCGTCGCAGCTTGCCCTTCAGGTCGAACGCGGCCTTCTCCGTGAACGTGATCGCGGCGATCTCCTCGAGCGTGCAAGGCTCGGAGCAGGGAGGTAGTGGCTCTCCCGTGCTGGCGCGGACACCCACGTCGAGACCGAGCAACCACAGGACCTTTCCAACAATCGTGGTGGTTTTGCCCGTCCCGGCGCTGGCTGTCAGGAGCACGTGCGACGGAGCGGTGATCGCCTCGACCTGCTCGTCCGTCCACCCCGTCTCAAGCATCGTCGATTCGTTCCCCGTGCACCACGTCGAAACGTGAGCCGGCGCCGATGCGGGCTTCGGTCCGGGTGAGTGACCGGTCCGGTTGCCAGGGCGCGATTGGTGTAGAGCCGGCCTGTACCGCCTCGAATAGCCCGGCGCGTATCCGCGAGGGAATGCTGAGCGCGAACTCGAGGACGCTTCCCAGTCGCTCGCGCTTCAGCTCGGCTCGGTTCCAGCTCTTCATGCCGATGGACCGAAACACGCCACTCCGCACCTCCTCGCGGTCCAGCTGCTCGACCGCCTGCATGTAGAGCGCCGTCTGGAGGAGGGCTCCGTCGTCGTATCCGCCCGGACTCGGAGTCCCACCGCTCTTGTAGTCCACCACTCGCAACCACGCGTTGTTACCCGTTCCGTGGCGATCCACCCGATCGATTCGACCCCGTAGAAGAAGACGGGCCGGTCGGCCTCTGACGTCGTCTCCCTCCAGCCTCACGGGGCTCGCCGCTGTCGAAACCGAACGCGTGCTCGATCAGCACCGGTGCCTCCCGGCGCTGGGCCAAGTACGCTAGTTCGCCGGTCAGGAAATCCCGAACCTCTTCCTGGATCCGCCCTCTGCTGACGCGCCACAGCGTCCGGAGCCCCAGCCATTCGTCGAGGTTCGTCTCGTACTCCGAGAAGACGGCCTCCGTCACTCGCTTCAGAAGACGCTCGGTTTCCTCATCGAGACACTCGGGGACTGCCTCGCCCAGCTCTCCGTAGAAACGCTCGAGGATGGAATGGGCTACGCTCCCAAAGGTGAGAGCGCTCGTCTCCTCTTCCGCTTCCTCGGTTTCGCCCAGGTAGAGCACCCGCTCGAGGAAGAAGTCGAAGGGTCTAATCCCGTAAGTCTGGAGCTGCGTCGCGGACCACACGTACTCGTCGTCGAACTGAGTCGCGAGACGCTCGAGAACCACAGGGTCCCGAAGCTCGCCGTTCCAGGGATGGGGTTGCTCGGAGATCGGCCGTTCGAGGCCAAAAACGGACTCCGGCATCGGAAGATCCGGTTCCTCGGCGGCCGCTCCGATGAGGTCGCGACCTCTCTTTACGACATCGTCGAGGCGGCCCGCTCGCAACTCTTCCGCAAATGCGGACAGCAGGGCGTGACGCAGATGTTTGGGGCCTGACGAAGAAAACGGCGACAGATCTCCGCCGCCTCGAGTCCTGGCCAGCCGCCAGACCTCAATACGGCGCTGCTCCGGCTCGTTGACGGGCTCCACCGCATCGCGTGGATGGTCGGCCCCTTCGGGCGGGGTCTCCACCGTGCGGGGCAGCTCGGTCGCAGGGTCGTGATCCGGCACCATGAGGGATGGGAGACGCGGGACGCCGTTCGAATCCGTGGTCCGGTAGGTAACCGTCACCTGGTCACCCGCCGTGACGGCTCGCCACAGGCTCCGCTCCCGTCGGACCGCCTGATCCCGATCGGAGAGCGGCAGGCCGAGCTCACGAAGTCGACGACGCTCGGCGTCGGAGAACACGCCTCCGGGTCGCGCGGATCGAGGGAACTCGCCGTCGTTCGCGTGCACGAGGAACGTGTGACGGAAAGGAGTGAGCGCCGCCTCGTGCGCTTCCAGCACCTGAACACCCGCCTGGAGCGGTGTGGAGAGCGCGAGCTCGTTTGCCTCCAGGAGCCGCCTGAGTCGCGTAGACCATTCGGTTGCCCCGAACGAATCCGCCGTCTCGACCAGCATCTGCCATTCCAGGAGCAGCGCCTCGAGAGCTCGAACCCCCCGCTGGTCCAGACGCACGACATCGAACCGGTCCGACGCCACACCACACACGCGACGGCGAAAGCCGAACCAGCCGCCGTCGAGGATCTCCAGGGTGCAGTCGATCCACTCCTGCTCGGATCGCTCCGTGGCGAGGCCTTCCGCGACCCCTGCGAATTCCTGAAGCCGCGGCACGTCTTCGTCCAGACGATCCGCGTACACGCCACTCCGAGCCAGGCGACGTCGCTGTTGTTCCGCATCGAGTGACGCTCGCATGCGGGACAGCGCTTCGACCCACTCGACAAGGCCGGCAACCCGTCTTGTGGTCGCCACGTAGTCGATCGACCGCAGATCGATCCCGGTGCCGAAGTAGGGACTCGCCAGCACGGGTCGCAGGCTCCGGTAATCCCAGCCTACGGCTTCCGCGTTGAACAGCGCGAGCAGCGCCTTGAGGCATGGAACTTCCGCCAGACGCGTCCGCAAACGTGCCGTCCCCGGGATTCCCGCCGCTCGCAAGGCGCGATGCACGAGGCGGGTGTCTCGTCTGCCGGAGCGCGCGACGATGGCGATCTCGTGCGGTTCCACGTCGCCAGCGGCCAACAGGTGCTTCACCTGACGCGCGACCCACGCCACCTCACGCAGCGCGTCCGGTGCGGGCTGCACCGTCACGTGGGGCGCGTCCGGCGGCGCGGTGTCGAGGCTCGCCCGTTTCGCCCCTTCTACAGCCGCTTCCGGTACGAGATCATCCCACTCGGAGGGCTCGTCCTCCTGCGGCAGGTAGACGACCACCTCCACATCGTTCTGCGTTGCGAGTGAGCTCAGAAGCCGTTGGCGTCCCCGCAGCGACGTGATCCCATATACGTGGAGTCTGTGCGCACCGCCGATCGCTTCGCGCAGACTGCCGGCCTCGACCCGATCCGCGACCATCGCATGGATGGAGCGCGGGTCGAACCGATCGCGCGATTCCAGCTCGGCAAGAAAGGCCTCGTACGTGTCGGCCACCCAGGCGTTTCTGCGACTGCCGAACTCGTCCCCTCCTATCTCCGCCAGCGTCTCGCGCAGACGCTCCGGCGCGACCCCCTCCGGCAACAGCTCGCTGAATACGCTGTCCAGCATGTGTGAGCGGGCTGGCCCCTCCCGCCCAGGCGCCATGGACAGATCCAGGAGGTTCTGCCGCTCCCGGGCGATCCGTGCAACGAGCAGTCGACCCGTCAGGATCCCGATCGGCCTTTCCTCGATGCGAAATCTCTCGCGTAGCTCCGACAGAAAGGAAATGGGAGGCGCTAGCCAGCCGGGCAGACCGCGCTCGGCCGCGACCGAATACAGCGAGTCCCGTTGCGCCCGATGAGCGATCCACAGGTGGGATGGGAAGTCTCTCGGGCCCGTATGGCCACCCAGCTCGTCCAGAAAGCGGGTGACACAAGTCTCCCAGAGCGTGTCGTTCGCTGCGGCTCGAGTGAGAGACAGCGGCATCGGCGCGGGATGTTCCTCCTCTGGATTCGATGAGCGAATTGCTAAGGTACTGCACCCGTCCAGGACATGCAGGCTGACTCTCCTCTGGGTTGAGATTCGGTTGCTGCGCCCCTCTACGATGAGGCGGGTGTGCGTCGCTCGCCGCCAGAAACGCAGGTACCGCCCTCGAACGGGTTCGGACATGGCATGCTCCCAACACGCGGTCTCCGTCTTGCACCCTGCACAGGTGACAACAGGGAGAGACACAGGCCGCGAGCCGCTTCCTGTACGGGATTCCGGGCCTCCGCCGGGTCGAGAGTGATGGCAGCGCACCTGCGGTAAGCCCAAAGGCGGCTCGCAGATTGCCACGGGGCTGGTGGAACGCCGGCCGACACGCTGTTAGACGGCCGCAGCGAACGGAGGGAGGATTCCGATGCAGGGGACGCTGTTCGGACTCGTCAAAGAGACGCTGGAGCGGGAGTACGGCGAAGGCATGTGGGAATCCCTTGTGGCCGCCTGCGAGAGCAACGGTGCGTGGCGCATCGGCGGCGACAACAGCGGCCGCCGGAACGGCGAGCCGCTGCCCGACGATCTCCCCTCGGACGCACTCATCTGCTGGCTCGGGCGGCGGGCGGTCCCTCGGCTGGCAAGCGCCTATCCCACGCTGTTTGGCAGGCACTCGGACCTCCGCTCGTTCATTCGCTCGTTTGGCCGTGGCCTCCCATCGGCCGGCGTGCGGGTCCGGGTGACGTCCCCGGCCTTCGCCTGCTTCGACGCGATGGACGGCGAACTGATCGTCGCGATGAACGGACCCACTCGAGTGTGCGCCCTTGCCGAAGGGGTGATCGCGGGCGCAGCCGACTTCTACGACGAGGCGGTCGTCGTCGAGGAGCTGAAGTGCGTCCAGCGTGGCGACAACCGGTGCGTGCTGCGTGTGAGGTTCGGCGAGCGTGCGACGCGACCTGACTGGCAGCCCGACGGTATGGGAGTCAAGGCGGCACGGCCTGCCTGACCCCTGCTTGCAGGGAGCCCGGTCTCCCCTGAGGTTCAAGCCGACGCTTCGCACCACGCGAACGGCGTGCGTCGGCGTCCCCCTCCGATCGTCCGTGCGGTTCTGCGCGGCGTGCGATCGACCGGCCCACAACCGGGGGGAAATCCATGAAGCTGGAGTTTTGGGGTGCGGCTCGGACCGTCACCGGCTCGATGCACCTGCTGGAGGCGAACGGGCGACGGCTGCTCCTGGATTGTGGTCTCTATCAGGGGCGGCGCAAGGAAGCCTTTGAGCGTAACCGCGATTTCCCCTTCGACCCCGCGAGTATCGACGCGGTTCTTCTCTCGCATGCGCACATCGACCACTCCGGCAACCTTCCCACGCTCGTGCGCGCCGGTTTCCGTGGACAGGTGTTCGCGACGTCCGCGACGCGCGACCTGTGCGCGCTCATGCTGCAGGACTCGGCAAAGATCCAGGAAAGCGACGTACGGCGGGCGAATCGTCGCCGCCGCAAACAGGGGAAGCGTCTCTTCGAGCCTCTCTATACGGGCGAAGACGTGGTGGAGACCCTGCAGCGCTTCGCATCGGTGGAGTACGACCGTCCCCTGACGGTGTTTCCCGGTATCCAGGTCCGCTTCGTGGACGCGGGCCACATTCTCGGTTCGGCCAGCGTGGTTGTCGACGTCGAGGAGCGCGGCCGCACGAAGCGTCTGCTGTTCAGCGGCGACATCGGGAACCGTAATCTACCCATCCTGAGAGATCCGCGGACGGTCGAAGACGTGGACATCCTGATCATGGAGTCGACCTACGGCACGCGCGCACACGATTCCGCGGATCGTGCCGACGCCGTGATAAACGATGTGCTCACCGGGTGTTGCGAGCGTAAAGGCAAGATCCTCGTTCCGGCGTTCGCCGTCGGCCGGACTCAGAGCCTTGTGTATCGTCTGAACGGGCTGTGGGAATCCGGCCATCTGCCAGCGATCCGTGCCTTCGTGGACTCACCACTGGGTGTGAACGTGACGGACGTGTACCGGCTGCACCCGGAGTGTTACAACGCCGAAGCGTTGAAGGCACTGGAGTCCGAGGCGGATCACGATCCGCTGGGCTTCGAGCGGCTCACCTACATACGCAAGGTCGAGCAGTCCAAGCGGCTCAACGACCTCGATGAGCCCGCCATCATCATCGCGGCCTCAGGCATGTGCGAAGGGGGGCGCATCGTGCACCATCTCGCGCATCACGTGGGCAAGCGCAGTACGACCCTATTGTTCGTCGGCTGGCAGGCGCCGAACACGCTCGGGCGGAAGATCCTCGAAGGGAAGAGTCCCGTCCGCATCTTCGATGACCCGTTCGAGGTGCGCGCCAGGATCGTGAAGGGAGGTGCGTTCAGCGCGCACGCCGATGGCCCGGGCCTGCTCGCGTGGGCCGATCGGGTCCGCGGGACCGGCAGCGTCGAGAAGGTCTTCCTGGTGCACGGCGAGGAGGAATCGGCGTTCGGCCTGGCCGACGCCCTGGATGAGCACGGCTTCCGCGACGTGCAGGTTCCCGAGCGGGGAGCGGTGTACGAGCTGTGAGCTTCCCTACAGCTCCACTCCGGCCTTGAACTCCTCGAGGTCTTCCGCGATGATCGCGCAGGCCTCCTCCACCGTGTTCACGCAGTGCGGAATCGTCAGGTCGGTCGGGTCCGCCAGGTGCCGATCGCCGTCCAGCATGTTCTGCTGGGCCCACTCCACCAGCTCACGCCACATGTGGCCGATGAACACCAGCGGGACTGTTCGGATGTGGCGAACCTGACAGAGCTGCCAGATCATTGCGGTCTCGAGCGTCGTCCCGATCCCTCCGCGCATCACGATGAAGGCGCTGGAGAGCCGCACGAAGTGGTGCAGGCGCGAGAAGAAGCTGCGGTGATGGTAGACCTTCTCGACAAACGGGTTCGGCTCCTCCTCGTGAGGCAGCTCGATCGGAAGACCGAAGGATCGCGTCCGGTTGTCCGGGTCCCCGAGCATCGCTCCCTCGTTGGCAGCCTGCATGAGGCCGGGCCCGCCTCCGGTGACGATGTCGCACCCCATCCGGGAGAGATCGGTGGCCAGGCGGCGGACCTGCCCGTATAGCTCATCACCCGGCCGCATTCGCGAAGAGCCGAAGATCGTGACCCGGTAGTACTCCGGTTGGGGCGGTCGAATCCGGGCCAGGTCGTTCGCCACGCTCCACAGGTCGTACAGCGCATCCTCGATCACGTCGAACGCCTCTTCCGGCCGGGTCATCGGGACCAGAGCTGGCTTCTTGTCGATGGGTTCGCTCATTCTCTTCTTCGTCTCTTCGAGTACTGGTCTGTTCAGTGCAGGGGACGCCGGCGCCGATATCGCTCGAGAGGGCTAAAGGGCGAAGGGTTGTCCCTTACTGCGACACGTAGGTACACGAGCATGCCCGAACAGTGTCCCTCTTGCAGCGTGGAGCCTGGTTGAGCGAAGGGATCGCGGCAGGGCAGACGGTTTCTCACGCCCACACTCACGTGGCCGAACCGTTGCCGCGCGGCAACACCGGGCGACCCGACCCTCTCACGATGTATCTGAGAATATACTTTATGTGTAGCTTTATAAGCTTAACATTTATAACGGATATACGGATCCAATGATGCGGCCTCAGGAGCCGACCGTTTTCGCGTACGATCCGTGCAACTAGCCGTGATTGAAACGGGCACATCGTCCCGGCAAGGGGGGGGGGAAGCTTGTGAAGCGAAGGCATACGGGATTGATGGACCGCGCGACCTCGGCGCGAGTGGTCGCCTCCGTAAGTCGGCAGCGTGAACGCAGGGTGGCGCGTCAGGCTCTCGAGCGAGTTCACGAGCTCACCGAGGCACCTGCCGACCGGCGAATGGTCGCCATCCGGACCCACGGGCTCACGCGGGACTTTTCGACCGTGCGGGCGCTGGATCGGCTGACGATGGACGTCCCCCGCGGATCCGTGTTCGGATTCCTCGGTCGCAACGGAGCCGGCAAGACGACCACCATCCGCCTCATGCTCGGGCTGCTGGAACCGACATCCGGGCGCGCGACCGTGATGGGCTTCGACTGCTCCACACAGTCGATGGAGGTCCGGAAGCGGTGCGGCGTGCTGCTCGAGCAGCACGGGCTCATCGAACGAATCAGCGCGATAGACAATCTTGAGCTCTACGGCCGCATCTGGCGGATCCCTCGCAAGGTGCGTCGAGCTCGAGTCCGGGAGCTGCTCGAAAATGTCGACCTGTGGGAACGCCGGGAGGACAAGGTGCGCACCTGGAGCCGCGGCATGAAGCAGAAGCTGGCCATCGCCCGCGCGCTCGTACATCGGCCCGCCGTCCTGTTCCTCGATGAGCCGACCGCGGGGCTGGATCCGGTCGCCGCCGCGAGCCTCCGTGATGATCTGGTCAGCTTGGCGGCGCGTGAGCGAGTTACGGTGTTCCTGAACACCCACTATCTGACCGAGGCGGAGAAGCTGTGCGATATGCTGGGGATCATCCGCGACGGTCGCCTGCTGGCGCTGGGGAGTCCGGAGGAGCTGCGAAGACAGGGTGCCCGCCGCCGGGTCCGCGTGACCGGAAGCGGTTTCAGCGACGGCGTGCTCGAGATGGTGCGGTCCCGTCCCGAAGTTGCGTGGCTCGCGCGTGAGGATGGCTGCCTGCTGGTCGACTTTAAGGATGAGTGCAGAGTCGCGCCGATCGTCCGCCTTCTCGTGCGCTTGGGGGCGGACATCGAAGAGGTGAAGCAGGTGGACAACACCCTGGAGGACGCGTTTCACTCACTCATGAACGGCAACCTGCCGCCGGCCGGTTCCTGGCTGGTGGGAGCGGGCTGAGGAGACCATGCGAGACGTCTGGACGGTTCTCCGCAAGGAGCTGAAGGAGCTCTCCGTGGTAGACGGGGGACTCATCACGTCCTTGAGCTTCATGGCCTTCGTGGGCCTCATCGGGGTGGTGCTGCCGCTGCAGATCGGTCCCGTTTGGGTGCGTGCCACCTGGCCGGTCATGTTCTGGGCCTGGATGCCCCTATTCCTGGTTACGACGGTCACGGCCGACTCCTTTGCCGGAGAGCGGGAGCGTCACACACTCGAGACGCTACTGGCCACCAGGCTGCCCGATTGGGCGATTCTGATCGGCAAGATCGGCGCCGCCGTCGTCTGGGTGTGGATGGCCACCATGATCTGCCTGCCGGTGGGACTCGTCACGCTCAACATCGCCTATCCCGACCAGACACCGCTGCTTTACACGCCTTCGGCGGCTCTCGGCGTGATGGTCGTCGCGTTCCTCGCGGCCCTGCTGGGTGCTTCCATGGGAGTCCTCGTGTCGCTTCGCGTCTCCACCGTTCGGCAGGCGCAACAGGCGCTCACCCTCTGCGTAATGGTGCTCCTGCTGGCGCCGGCGCTCTCGCTGCGGTTCATGCCAAACGGGTGGGTGGACGCGATCGTCGGCCTGTTCCTTCATGGCGATCCAGCCGCTGTCGCGTTCGCGATGAGCGCCACCTTCCTCGGGTTGGACGCGTTCCTGGTGCTCGCCGCCCTCGCTAGATTCCAGCGTACCAGGCTCCTGCTGAGCTGAACTCCACACGGACCCGATTCCCCTGAACCCTGCCGGTTCGGTTTCGAGAGACCGAGGCGCCCTCTATACTCACGGCGGGGTCGCAGGCCCGGCCGCCGCCGGGGCTTGCGGCCGATCAACTCCACACAGCAAGCGGGCCGGAGGCTCGTATGGGGTTTTGTGCAGAGCAGTTGGCCCGGCTCGACGCTCTCTGGGAACACATGCTGCGGCATCCCTTTCTGCTGGAGACGCGTGACGGCACGATCTCCGACGGGCGTTTTGCGAGGTGGATGCAGCAGGACTACCTGTTCGTAGAAGCCGCAATTCCTTTCCTGACCGCCCTGCTTCGGAATGCTCCACCGGAACACGAGACCCCGCTCCGAGAAGCGATAGAGGCCCTGCACGAAGAGCTGGATCTCTTCCGGGAGCGCGCAGGCGCGACGGGCGTCGAACTGGAGGCGGTGGAGCCCGCGTTCATCTGCCACGCCTACGTCCAGTTTCTTTTGGCCACAGCCCACGCACGTCCGTACCGAGAGGCGTATACCGTGCTGTATGTGGCGGAGAAGGCGTACCACGAGTCCTGGCGCGTCGTGCAGGCGGGGATCGATCCCGGTTCGCGCTGGTCGCCGTTCGTCGAGAGCTGGGCCGGAGAAGCTTTCGCTGGCTACGTCGCCTACCTGGAGCAAGAGCTGGACGGGCTCGCAGCCGCGGCCAGCGCCGAGGAACAGGCGCGCATGGCCGACCTGTTTGAGCTGACCGTGCGGTACGAGATCGCGTTCTGGGAGCTGGCCATGACGGGGATGGGGTGGCCCGGATTGGGCGAGGGCGAGCCGATCGATTCGGTCACCCGGGAGGCTTAAGGTGCCGCAGCGGCCCGACGACCGCCGTTTTACCGAGGTGCTGTTCGAGGCTGCTCGACCGATCTGGGAAGCCGAGCTCGAGCACCCATTCGTGCAGGGTATCGCGAGCGGCGAGTTGGATCCTGCGCTGTTCCGGCGTTGGGTTCTGCAGGACTACCTGTACCTGAAGGAGTTCGCGCGCATCTTCGCGTGGGCAGCTGCCAAGACGGACAGTCTCGAGACGATGAGCTGGTATGCCGCGGTGCTTGATCTCACGCTCAACACCGAAATGGAGCTGCATCGGCAGTACGCGGCACGGTTCGGGCTCGAGCCCGACGAGCTGGAACGGGAGATGATGTGGCCCACGACGCGGGCCTACACGGATTTTCTGGTGCGGACAGCTGCAGACGGTGACATGGCCGAGCTCGTCGCGGCTCTACTCCCGTGCGCCTGGGGGTACGCGTATATCGGGGAACGGCTGGCAGGGGCCGGTCCGCCCGCAGACCAGCGGTACGCGGACTGGATCGGTCAATACGCATCCGACGAGTTTCAGGAAGCTTCGCGGTGGCTGCAGGCCGAGATGGATCGGTTGGCTCGCGGTGCGACGTCGGAGAAGCGCGCCCGTCTGGAAGAGCTGTTCGTCCTCTCGAGTCGCTACGAGTGGCAGTTCTGGGAGATGTGTTGGCACGGGGAGGAGTGGCCGGTTTAGCCAGGCGCGGGTCCGTTGCCGTGAGAGGCCATGAACAGGCAGGTTTAAGCGACCGAGGCCGGTCCTCAGCTGTTCGAGCGCCGGTCCCGACCAGAGGTGTCCCTGCACGAGGGGTGGTTTGTGCAAGTCTCACAATCCCGGATCCTTCTCCAATGGCGCCGCGCCCTCACGCTTGCGGCGTGTGGAGTCGGCCTCGTGGCGCCTGCACTGGCGTCATGAATGGTTGTGCGCTGGAGGAGAATTGGCAGGGAGCCGGGGGAGGCAAAGGGGACGAGTCTCAACGTATTCAACCCGCTCGACGGCTCCTGGTACCAGACGTGGATCTCCGAGAACGGATTCTTCCTCCGGTTGAGGGGCGGGTTGGACGAGGACAGCATGATCATGTCCGGTGAGATGACCGGACGGCAGGGCGAAATGGTGCTCCACGAGATCGCGTGGACGCCGCAAGAGAACGGAGACGTGCGGCAGGTCTGGAGAACGTCGACCGACGGCGGAGAGAGCTGGAATCTCCTGTTCGACGGCACCTACCGTCGCAAGCCGGCAGAAGAAGCGAACCCGTAAGCGGGAGGCACACATGGTGGAAGCCGCAGAACACCGCTCGCTGATCCAGAGGATGATCGGCGCGGCGCTTCTCGACGTCGAGGTTTACGAGGAGGTGGAGCACGACACCACCGCGACCTCACAGGCAGCGGTGGTTGTCGCGATCGTGGCGGTCGCAGCCGCCATCGGCGGTGTTGACGCGGGGAGCAGCGGGATCTTCGCCCGCCTGATCTCCGCGTTTATCGGGTGGTTGCTGTGGTCCTGGGTGACGTTCTTCATTGGGACACGGCTGCTGAAAGGCACGGCCGATTGGGGCGAGATGCTGCGCACCATCGGCTTCGCGCAGTCGCCCGGCGTTCTGTATCTGGTAGGGTTTCTGCCCATCGTAGGCGGTCTCGTGCGGCTCGGCGTATGGGTGTGGATGCTGGTCGCGGTCATCATCGCGATTCGCCAGGCACTGGACTTTACGACCGGCAAGGCGATCATCACAGCCGGCATCGGGTGGATCGCCTATGTCGTCTTCGCCCTGGTGGTAATGGCCATCGTCGGTCTGCCGCTAGCCGTGATCTCCTGAGACGAGCGGGCCGGAGTTGGTAGACTCTGGCTCCGGTCCGCCTCGGTGCAGAACCGTGCGGATTCCAAATCTGGCGACGGTATTCGCCTTTTGTCTGCTGCTTGCCACCGGCCCGGTCGCCGCGGTGCCCGAGCCTCGGGCCTTGCCTCATCCCGATTCCCCGGCTCGTCAGCAGGAGCCGGACCGCTACAGTGATGCCCGCGCGCGGATGGTGCGCGAGCAGATCGCGAGTTCGGGATGGGGACGTGAAGCAGTGCGCGACCGGCGGGTGTTGGAGGCGATGCGACGCGTCCCGCGGCATCGCTTCGTCCCTGAAGCGCTGACAGACCACGCGTACGCCGACCGACCGCTCCCGATCGGGTACGGTCAGACGATCTCGCAACCCTACATCGTCGCCGCGATGACGGAGCTCCTGCAGATGGAGCCCGGCGATCGTGTGCTGGAGATCGGTACCGGCTCCGGGTACCAGGCGGCGGTGCTGGCCGCCCTCACCGACAGCGTGTTCTCGATCGAGATCGTCGCCCAGCTGGCGGCCGAGGCAGCCGTCCGTCTGCGCAAACTCGGGTACGTGGTGAGCGCGAGGCAGGGAGATGGGTACTTCGGCTGGTCCGAGCACGCCCCGTTCGACGCTATCGTGGTCACCGCCGCCGCCAGCCACATCCCTCCGCCCCTGGTGGAGCAGCTCGCTCCGGGTGGGCGGATGGTCATTCCCGTAGGGCCGCCCCTCCAGGTACAGTCGCTCGTCTTGGTGGAGAAGAAAGCGGACGGCTCCGTCACGCAGCGCAGCCTCATGCCCGTACGGTTCGTGCCTCTGACGCGATCGGGGTGACGGTGGCCGGCACGCGATCGCGAGCGCGCGGCTCCGACGTGGGATCTGGTTCGAGCTCGGCGGGTCCCCAACTTCTTGGCTCGGCCGTCTTCCTTCTGAGCGCGGTTGGCCTGGCCTACCAGATCGCGTTAATGCGCGTTCTATCCGTCGCTCAATGGCACCACTTCGCCTACATGATCATCAGCGTGGCCATGCTGGGCTTCGCGGTCAGCGGCACGGCGCTCGCACTCGCGCGTCGGTGGGTGACGGGTCGTGAAGCCACCCTGTTCCGGGTCACTGCGACGTTGCTACCGCTGGCGCTCGTGGGGTGCTACGCGCTGAGCCAGCGGATCGGATTCGAGACGTTCGAGCTAGTGTCGCAGCCCCATCAGCTGTGGAATCTCGTGGCGCTTTACCTCGTGCTCGCCTTGCCTTTCGCTCTCGTATCCCTGTGCATTGCGCTCGGCTTCCTGCTGCGCCCACAGCGGGTCGGGAAGGTCTACTTCCTCACGATGGCGGGCTCGGGTGTCGGAGCGCTCGGTGTCATCGTCATGCTCGGCGCCATGGGCCCGGAGAAGATTCCGTACGCGCTGTCCGCTATCGGTGCGGTTGCCCTCCTTATGGTGGGGTATGACGCCGGTCCGAGGGGCAGGGTCCTCTCCGGGATCGGGCTGCTCGCACTCGGCCTTCTGGCGGCGACGGCCGGGGTGCAGCCGATTCGGGTCTCGTCGTACAAAGGGCTTTCGTACGCGCTCCAGCTCCCCGATGCCCGGGTCGTGGCGCAAGAGGTCAGTCCGCTCTCCGTCCTCACGGCCGTCGAATCCGACCTGATCCGGGAGACGCCGGGCCAGCTGTCCGCGTATCCCATGCAACGTCTGGGTATGCTCCCAGAGCAGACCGCCCTCTATTTCGATGCGGGAGCCGTGTCGCCTGTCCATCGCTTCGACGGCGACCTCGACCGCTTCGCCTTCCTCGACTACGTCACTCCGGCACTGCCGTATCGGCTCGTGGAACGTCCGCGCGTTCTGGTCATCGGCGCCGGGGGCGGGACGGAGGTGCTGAACGCCCTGGCGCACGAGGCTGAGCACGTGACGGCCGTGGAGGTCGAGCCCAACGTGTTTCGACTCTTGGGAAAGGAGCTCGCGGAGTTCTCGGGCGGACTGTACGAGCGGCCGGACGTGGATCCGGTCGTCGCAGAGGGACGCGGGTATTTGGAAGCCCGGCCGGCCGCTCGCTACGACCTGATCCAGATCTCGCTTCTGGACTCGTTCAACGCTTCCGCTGCAGGCGTACACGCGCTGAGCGAGAGCTACCTGTACACGCGTGAAGCGGTCGAGCTCTACCTGAGCAGACTGACCTCGGACGGCGTGTTGGCGATCACGAGATGGCTCTCGACGCCGCCACGCGACGCCGTCAAGATGATTGCCACTATGATCGAGGCGGCCGAGCGAGCCGGTCTCGAGCCGGCGCGCCACCTGGTGGCCGTGCGCTCGTGGAACACGGCCACGCTCGCGCTCGTGCGATCGCCGCTGACCGCTGCGCAGGTCCGTTCAGCCCGCGCGTTTGCGTCCAGCCGCTGGCTCGACCTCATCATCGCGCCCGATCTCCAACCCGCGGAGGTGAACCGGTTCACCGTGCTGGAGGAACCGGTCTACTACGACGCAGCCCGGGCGCTGCTCTCCAGCGAGCGCTCGCGCTTCTATCGCGACAATCCGTTCTTCGTGCGACCGGCGACCGATGATCGTCCGCACTACGCTCGCTATTTCCGCTGGAAAACTCTGCCCGCCCTGCGGGCGGTGGGTGTGGCGGGTTGGGGTGGTTTCGTCGAGTGGGGTTACGTGGCGCTCGTCGCGACCTTGTTTCAAGCCGCCATCGCGGCGCTCGCTCTCGTCCTCTTCCCTCTGTGGCTTTTCGGACGTCCGCCCCGCGGGGAGGCGAGGGGAGGGCGTGGACCGGTGGTCGTCTACTTCGGCGCGCTGGGTCTGGCCTACATGTTCTTGGAGATCGCCTTCATTCAGAAGTTCATGCTTTTGTTGGATTACCCGACCTACGCCGTGGCCGTGGTCCTGACCGGCTTCCTTCTGTTCTCCGGCTTCGGCAGCCTGTTTGCCGATCGCCGACGACAATCCTCCCCCCGACCGCTCGTCCGTAGGGCGGTGCTGGCGATTGGCGGTGTATCGGTACTGTTCCTGGCGCTGCTTCCGCCTCTGTTCGAAGGGCTGAGCGCCTGGTCCGACGGGATTCGGATCGCCGCCAGCCTGTGTCTGCTCGCACCCTTGGCCTTCGCCATGGGGTTGCCCTTTCCCGCGGGCCTTCAGACCGTGTCGGGTGGGAGCCGCTGGTTGGTACCGTGGGCGTGGGGATGGAACGGCGCCGCCTCGGTCGTCGGGGCGGCGCTGGCCACGCTGCTGGCCGTGCACCTTGGGTTTCGCATCGTAGTCTTGCTCGCGATCGCCCTGTACGCGGCGGCAGCGGTTTCGATGCCCGCCCTGCAGCGTGCGCAGGCAACGGTTATCCGAGAAGGCGAACCGGACCCGGTTTGGAAAGGAGACTGAGTGTGGAGTCACACACAGGCGGGCCTGCCGAGGAGGAGACAGACGCGCAACCGACCCCGACCGAACCGGTCACGCGCACGCTGATCAGCCGAGAAGAGATCGATCGGCGGATCGCGGAGCTGGCCCGGCGGATCGACGAAGACTACGCGGGCGTCGACGAGCTCGTGCTCGTCGGGATTCTGAAGGGTGCATTCATCTTTCTGGCCGACCTATCGCGGGCCCTCAAGATCCCAAGACGCATCGAGTTCATGGCACTCTCCAGCTACAGGGACGGTGCGGTGTCGGGGGACGTACGCCTCATCATGGACCTGCGCACGTCGATTCGGGACAAGCACGTCATGATCGTGGAGGACATCGTCGATTCGGGCTACACGCTCCGCTATCTGATCGATGCGCTCGAGGCACGAGAGCCCGCTTCGCTGGAGTGCTGCGCGCTGGTTTTGAAGCGGGAGGCGCTGAAGGTCGAGCTGGACGTCCGCTACATCGGGTTCGAGATCCCCGACGTGTGGGTAGTCGGGTACGGCCTGGACTACGACGAGCAGCTGCGCACGCTGGGAGAGATCGCGGCCTTCGACCCGCCGGAATCAGAAGCCAACGATCCGACCACCGAGTGACGTTTGTCTCGGCCGGACGCCGCCGAGCTGCCCCGGCCGGGCGCCCTGACGCGATCAGGCCGCCTCTTCGAGCTCTCCCTTCGCCTGACCCGGGTTCTGCTTCCAGCCCGGCCCGCGGATGACCCGACCGGGAAGCGCCCCCGTGTGCTGACCGTCGGCCAACACCTGCACGCCGTTCACGAACACGTGCACCATTCCGGTTGCCAGCTGGTGGGGCTCGGCAAACGTCGCGTGGTCCCGAATCGTGAGCGGATCGAAGATCGCCAGATCGGCGAAATAGCCGGGCTGCAACGCACCCCTTCGGCCGATACCCAGGTTTTCGGCCGGTAGGGAAGTGAGCTTCCGCACCGCTTCCTGAAGTGTAATGACGCCCTCGTCGCGCACGTATCGGCCCAACAGCCTGGCGAAGCTTCCGTAGGCACGTGGGTGCGGGTTGGAGCGCAAGAACGGTCCTTCGGGAGCGAGTGATCCGGCGTCGGAGCAAAAGCTCACCCAGGGCAGTGCGACCTTCTTGCGAACGTTGTCCTCCGACATGATGAAGTAGACTGTCTCCACCCGGCTTCCGTCCTGGATCACCAGATCAATCACCGTCTCTTCAGGCGAAGTGTTCCTAAGGGCGGCCACCTCGGCCAGCGTCTTGCCCGTCAGGTATTTGAGCGAGTCGCTCTTGAAGCCGGCCAGCAGCACGTTGTCCGGGCTGCCCGCCGCCAGCAGCAGGTTTTCCCACTCGTCCGTGGGGGTCCGCATCTCGCGCACCACGCGCTCCCGTGTTGCAGGGTCCGCAAGACGCTCGGCCCACATCTCGTAGCCTCCCTCCTGAACCCAAGGAGGCATGGCGGCGTCGAGTCCCGTCGCGCCGGCCGTGTAGGTGTAGATGTCGGCCGTGATCTGTAGGCCCTCCGCGCGGGCCGCCTCCACGCGAGCCACGACGGAATCCAGCTTACCCCAGTTGTCGCCTCCGGCCGCCTTCAGGTGGTAGATCTCCGCGGGTACGCCCGTCTCCCGAGCGATCGCGATGAACTCCTCGACCGCCTCGAGCAACTGGTTTCCCTCGTTGCGAACGTGCGAGATATAGCGGCCCCCGTACTCACCCGCCGTGCGGACCAGTGCGATCAGCTCCTCGGTGTCCGCATAAAAGGCCGGCGCATAAATGAGCGATGAGCCGACGCCCAGTGCGCCCTCTTCCATGGCCGAGCGCACCAGGCTCTCCATCTCCGCCAGCTCGGCCGGCGTCGGGGGACGGTCTTCGTATTCGAGTACGTGAATGCGTACTGACGTCGCACCGACGTACGAGGCGATGTTGGGTGACGCGCCTCTCTCCACCAGATGCTCGAGATACTCACCGAGTGACGTCCAGCTCACGTCGAACTCGATGTCTCCCTGACGCTCGACGAGCTCCTCCTTCATCGCATCGGTCAGCGGCCCCATCGACCAGCCCTCGCCGAACACCTCCAGCGTCACGCCCTGGTGAATGTCGCTCAGCGAGCGGCCGTCCTCGATGAGCGATTCCGTGGCCCAGCTGAGCATGTTGATGAAGCCGGGGGCGACGGCCAGTCCCGTGGCGTCGATCTCCAGGGCGGCGCCGGCCGCACCCAGATCGCCGATCGCCGCGATCGTGTCGTCGGAGATGGCCAGATCAGCGATTCGTGGCTCGTCGCCCGAGCCGTCGTACAGCGTGCCGCCGCGGATCAGCACATCGTACTCGCCCGCGGGCGGGGCAGGCTGACATGCGGCGACGGTTGCCACAGCGGCCACAATCAGGGCAGCGGTGGCCAAACGTGGTAGGTGCCTCATCGCTTGGACTCCAACCTTCGGCGTTTTGGACTCGAGCTCCCATCGACTCCACTATCGCACTCTCTCGGGATGGATATACCGATCTGCCGAGTGACATCCGAGCCCACGGGGGACCGCCTGACACGCTATCTTACCAGGAATCGTGGGAATGAACGAACGACCGCGGACAAAGCGGTCGTCCGACGCAACGGTTCTTCACCAGTAGAGCCGTGTGACCAAGCACTGAAGAGGTATAGGTATGGAGACTCGATCCCTGCGCTCCCTGCGTTTGAGCACGGTCGTAGTGGCGGCTGTAACCGCCATTCTGATCGTCATCGTCGCGTTCGGCTTCAATCGAGTGGATGAGTTCGAGGTCGCCGTGAAGCGAAACCCGCTCACCGGCGCGGTCGGCTCGGAGGCCTATCGACAAGGGCTGTACCACTCGATCCTTCGCTCCTGGACCAACTACCCGCTGCGGGAGATCCAGTACCCTAGGGAGGGTCAGAGCGAGCGTCTTACGGCGCTTACCTCCGACCAGCTCCAGATCGGTGTGGATGCGGCCTTCCGCTACCGGCTAATCCCGGACGGCATGGTGCAGATGTACCTGACGATCGGCGAACCCAGCGAGGTGCACGCCTTCGTGTACAACACCTACCGCTCGGCG
>JBDHBD010000014.1:0-77238 GCA_039587755.1 Gemmatimonadota bacterium
TGTCTCACGGGCGGGACCGAATCGATGAGCCAGGCGCCGCACGTGGTTCGGGGTGCCCGCTGGGGACTCCGACTCGGTCCGTCCGTGCCGTTCGAGGACATGCTGTGGGAGTCCTTGATGGACCCCTATTGCGGCTTCTCGATGGCCGAAACGGCGGAGAACCTGGCCGACGAATACGACGTCACTCGCCTCGATGCGGATGAGTACGCCCTGCGGAGCCAGCAGCTGGCCAAGCAGGCTTGGGACGCCGGGCACTTCGATGAAGAGGTGATACCGGTCACGCTCAAGAAGCGGGGCAAGGAAATCGAGTTTCGAACCGATGAGCACATGCGGCCTGACGCGACCCTGGAGGGGTTGCAGGCGCTGCGGCCGTACTTCAAGAAGGACGGGGTCGTCACCGCCGGCAACGCGAGCGGGATCGGTGACGGTGCAGCGGCGCTTGTCGTAACGGATGGCGAGTTCGCCGCGGCGCACGGACTCGAGCCCCTCGGACGATTGATATCCTGGGGCGTCGCGGGTGTGCCGCCCCACATCATGGGAATCGGACCCGTTCCCGCCTCGCGTGCGGCGCTGGAGGCTGCGGGCCTGTCGTGGGACGATATGGACCTCGTCGAGGTGAACGAGGCGTTCGCTCCCCAGTACATAGCGGTCGAGCGTGAGCTCGGCCTGGATCGAGAGAAGGTGAATGTGAGCGGCGGGGCCATCGCGATTACGCATCCCTTGGGCATGACCGGGGCGCGCATTACCGGGCACCTGCTGTTCGAGCTTCGCCGCCGCGGCGGCGGGTTCGGACTGGGCTCGGCGTGCATCGGAGGTGGTCAGGGAGCGGCCGTGATCGTGGAAGCGTACGCCTGACGCCGGGCGGCCGAAGGCCGCTTTGTTCGACACCCCGCAACGCTCAATTGAGGAGGTCAAATGGAAACCCTGATCGCTCTGGTCGCCGTGTTCGGGTCCGTGGCCCTGGCGACGAGCTTACGCATTCTCAAGGAGTACGAGCGTGCGGTCGTGTTCCGACTGGGACGCGTGCGACCGATTCGCGGCCCGGGCCTGATCTTTCTCGTTCCGTTCGGGATCGAGCGCATGGAGCGGGTCAGCCTGCGGATCATCGCGATGGACATCCCGCCCCAGGACGTAATCACGCGGGACAACGTCTCCGTGAAGGTGAACGCTGTGCTGTACTTCCGCGTCCACGAACCGATGAAAGCGATCCTCGAGATCGAGGACTTTCTCTTCGCCACATCCCAGCTTGCGCAAACCACCCTGCGCTCGGTCATCGGGCAGGCTGAGCTGGACGAGCTACTCGCTGAGCGGGAGAAGTTCAATCAGATCCTGCGAGACATCATCGACGAAGGAACGGATGCCTGGGGCATCAACGTGACCGGGGTAGAGGTCAAAGACGTCGATCTGCCGCAGGAGATGAAGCGTGCGATCGCGCGCCAGGCGGAGGCAGAGCGCGAGCGGCGGGCGAAGGTGATCAACGCCCAGGGTGAGCTGCAGGCCGCAGGCAACCTGACAGAGGCCGCGCGGCTGCTCAGCTCGCAGCCGGCCTCGCTGCAACTCCGCTTTCTCCAGACCGCGTCCGAGATCGCGGCCGAGAACAACTCTACCACGCTGTTCCCGCTTCCTATCGACCTGGCCCCGCTGCGCGGTGTGCTGGCGACCGTGTTGGGCGCGAATGCGATGGACACTGCGGAGGGTCCGGAGACGAAGCAGCTGACGGGGGAGGAGGAAGTGAACGCGATCCCCGGGGGCGAGGAGAGCCGGAAACTGGGTCGTGGGGTCGCCGAAGAGGGGTCGACTCCGTCGAAACGCGAGACCGCGGATGTCCGTGTGGACAGGGAAGGGGACGGTGGAGACGGAGGATCGTAGAGCGCCCGATGCCGCCGAAGGTGACGGCGAGCTTCCTGTCCCCTGGTCGGGATCCGGCAGGCCGCTGAGCTCGGCCGAGGTCGAGCGCGTCATCCGGCGGGCCTCGGATCTCCAGTTTGAAGCCGGCGCGACCGGCGCCGCGGATGGACTGGAGGAAGGAGAGCTCATCCGGATCGGGGAGGAAGTAGGTCTCGGTCCGCGGTACGTTCGGCAGGCGCTGGCGGAGGTACGCGCGGACTCCCTCGTGCCTGCCCTTCCGAGCGAGTCCTCCAAGGCGGCGCGTGTGTTCGGATCGGGACTCGTGCGAGCCAGTCGAGTGGTTCCCGGGAACCCACCCGAGGTGGAGGACCGGGTAGCCACCTACTTTCGGGACCACGAGCTGCTCAAGCCGGTGCGATCGCAGCCAGGGCGTTCCCTGTGGGAGCCGGCCGGAGGTCTGCTCAGCACGATGCGGCGAGCGATGGATGTGGGCGGACGCGGATACGAGTTGGCCAAGGCGCGAAACATCGCCGTGGACATCGAGCCGCTCGAGTCCGGCTGGTCGTTGGTCACCGTCACGGCCGATCTGCGCAACGCGCGAAACGAGGCAGCGGCGGGATGGTACCTGGGTGGGGTGTTCACGGCGCTCGGTGCCTCCATCTCGTTGCTGGTGACGGGAGGAGCCACGCTTCCCTTGTTGCTGGGTTCGGGGCTGATCAGTGGTGCCGTGCTGGGGACGGCCACGTGGGCCACGGGGAAGACGTTTCGTAAGCGTTGGACTCGCATGGAGATGGCCCTGCAGGGCTTTCTGGATCGGGTGGAGCGCGGAGAGGAACTGGCGGTCCGGGACGACACCTGGAGCGGGAGATGGCCGCCGATCCAGTTTTTCGGTCTCGGACCGAGGGCCTGAAAGAGAAGCTGCTGGGCTGAGAACCGACGCCCAACCCGACGCGGAAGCCAGGAGCGTCCGAAGAGACGATAGATGAAGGAGCGTAATCTTGAGTGAGATACAACGAGTCGGCGTAGTCGGCTGCGGACTGATGGGAAACGGAATCGCTCAGGTGTGTGCCCAGTCCGGCTACCAGACGGTGGTACGCGAGGTCGATGCAAAGCTGCTTGAGCACGGGATGCAGACGATCGGCTCGAACCTGGAGCGGTTGGTGAAGAAAGAGAAGATCTCGGGCGAACAGCGGGACGAAGTGCTTGCCCGCCTCACCGGTACGGTCGACCTGGATCCGCTGGCCGAGTGCGATACGGTCATCGAAGCCATCGTCGAAGACCTGTCGGTCAAGAACGAGCTGTTCCAGCAGCTGGACGAGCTGTGTAAGAAGACCTGCCTGTTCGCCTCCAACACGTCCAGCCTTTCGATCACGGAGCTGGCTGCCGCGACGGCTCGGCCCGAACGCTTCATCGGGCTTCATTTCTTCAACCCGGTGCCCGTGATGCCTCTCGTCGAGGTCGTGCGAACGGGCGCGACGAACGAGAGAACCTTCGACCTCGCCTTCGCCTTCGCGAAGTCGCTGGGGAAGACCCCGGTCGCCTGCCGCGACAACACCGGCTTCATCGTGAACAGGCTTCTCGTGCCGTACATGCTCGACGCGATCCGGGCGTACGAGGAAGGCGTCGGGTCGATTCCCGACATCGACACGGCGATGCGTCTCGGTTGCGGTTACCCGATGGGGCCGTTCACGCTAGGAGATTTCGTCGGGCTCGACACGCTTTACCGGATCGCCGAGATCATGTACGACGAATACCGGGAGGCCCGCTTCGCGTCTCCTTCGTTGCTGCGGCGCATGTTCATCGCCGGGTATCACGGCCGGAAGGCGGGTCGGGGCTTCTACGACTACAGCGACGACGAGCCGGCGGTCAGCGACTTCGTGGGGCGGTAGGAGGACTGCGACGGAGCGATGACCGGCGTGGGTCGCCGGGATCAGAAGCGAAGCTCCAGCCCCACGTAAGCGGAGCCGGCGACCATCCGAATCTGTGGAGCGGACGCCGCGCCGACGTTGGAGTCCGTGTCGACGTCGGAAGTCGAGCTGTAGGCGAACGCCGGTTCTCCTTTCGTGCCGCCCCTCCCTCGAGAAAGCAGCGAGCGGACGTTTGCGGCCGTGGCGCGCGAGACGAACGTTCCGATGAGAGCCCCTGCCACCACGTCGCTTAACCAGTGCTTGTCATCGTGCATCCTGGACAGGCCCGTGAGCGAGGCCGCCCCGTACGCGAGAGCGGCAGGGAACCACCCGGTGGTCACCGCGTCTATGGATCCGGCGAAGCTGAAGGCGAAGGCGGTATGGCCGGATGGGAACGAGGCGTGCCCACTGAATGGATCGAAGCTCATCCGGCCATGGCCCTCGTTGGGACGCCGACGCCCGACCGCCTGATTCAACACTTCCGAGCTCATCGACCCGGCGAACGTGCCAGCGAAGACCGCCGCTGCGTCCACGATCCCCTGCGTTCCCCTAGTCGCGACGCCGATGAGCAACGTGCCGCCGAGCAGATACGGTGCCGAGCTGCGCCAGGAGCCGTACCAGCGCCCTATGCGAGCGACCTCCTCGGATCCCTCTCCCCGCCAGTCCTGTGCGACTTCTCGCGACGGCTCGTCCGCCAGCAGGAGAGCGGCGAACGCTGCGCCGCCCGCGACCCACGCCGCCATCACGGCCGCTGGCTCGGACCGAAGAGCGGTGGCCCACGCTGCGGAGTCCACGGCTACGTCGACCGATCGGACCGACTCTTGGGCCGTCAGGCAGCGCATCGAGCCGCCGACGGTCTGGAGGGTCGAGAAGCCCAGGATGAAGAGAATCTGCCGCGAGCGGAGAGTTCGACGGCTCATGACCGCAAGCTGGTCCTAGCCGCTGCGGTCCGCAAGACGCCGGGGCGGCTTCCCTGGGGTCCGATAACCCCAGGCGAGGAGAAGACGCAGACTGGCGTAATTTCCTTGCGACACAAGGGCTTTCGCCGTATCTTGAGCGTCCGAAATGGGAACCTTCGAGGCACGACCGGCCGGCACCGAGCAGCGAGTCGCGGAGCCCCACCTCGGCCGGCTCTCTCTGCACGAGTTTCGCAACTTCGAGGTGCTGGAGTGCGAGTTTCCGGCCCCCGGAGTGGCGATCGTCGGACCCAACGGGTCCGGCAAGACGAACCTGCTCGAGGCGATCTATTATCTGGAGGTCTTCCGCTCCTTCCGGGGCGCGGGCGACCCCGAACTCGTCCGATTCGAGCAAGACGTGTTTCGGATCGAGGCGGAGATCCTCTCCGGCGAGGGCGCACGAACGGTGTCGGCGGCGTACGAGCGTTCGGGTCGGCGTAAGAGGGTGATGTCCGAAGGACACGAGCCGTCGCGGCTTTCGGAAGTGATTGGCACCCTGGGAGCCGTGACGTTCCGCCTGGAGGATGTGGAGTTGGTGCGCGGAGCGCCGGTGGAGCGCCGCCGGTACCTCGATGTGCTCCTTTCCCTGGCCGTGCCGGGTTATCTGGACGCGCTGCAGCGATACAGGTCCGCCCTGGCGCAGCGTAACGAGGCATTGCGCTCCGCCGAGCGCGCGGACGTGATCGATGCGTGGGGATCGGCAATGCTGGAGCCCGGGGCGCGGATCATGGCCGCCCGCGCCCGCTGGCTGTCGGGGTGCTCGCCCGCGTTCGCCGAGTACTACGCCGCAATCTCCGGCGCGGCGCGGGGCACGGTGTCGTACGAGCCCTCGGTCCGTGCCGAGGGAATCGGGTCGCCAGACGCGACGGCCGACCTGCCCGAAGAGGCATGGGCAGCCCGGCTCGAGGCGTCGCTGGACAAGACACGTGACAGGGAACGCCGTCGTGGGATTACGCTGGTGGGGCCGCATCGGGATGACGTTGCGTTCCAGTTGAACGTCGAAGGGGAGCCTGAGAGAGATCTGCGTCGATACGGCTCGAGCGGACAACAGCGGACCGCCGCCCTGGCGCTGCGTCTGGTCGAGACGGACACGCGGCAGCAGAGACTGGGTCGGGAGCCGCTCTATCTATTGGACGACGTGTTCGCGGAGCTGGACGAAGGACGGTCGCGGAGGTTGCTCGAGCTCCTGGATCAGGACCGCTCGGGCCAGGTGATTCTCACCGCGCCCAAGATGAGCGAGGTGGAGCTGCGTGGAGGCAGCCTGGAGCGTTGGGGGATCCGGAATGGTCGCCTTCTGACGTGAGGGGGCGTCGCAAGTCGCGGGAGCGGGCGGACCGCAAGCGGCGCACCCGCCCGGAGCGCATCGGTCCACTGGTCGGCGGCGTATTGAGCGCCCTGGGAATCTCGGAGAAAGTCGAGCGTGCGCGAGCCGCGGCCGATTGGGAGGAGATCGCCGGGCCCCACATCGCGCGCGTGACGCGCAGGGTGCGAGTGCGCGGAAGAACGCTGCTGGTGGAAGTGAAGAGCGCTGCCTGGGTGGCAGAGCTCAGCATGATGAGGAAAGGCCTGCTCGACCGGCTGAACGCCGGGAAGAAGCGGGGGAAGATCGAGAAGATCGTCTTCGTCCAGTTTGGCGGAGACGCAGGGGAGAATGTGAATGGCGACGACCAAGGCCGGTAAGAAGACGTCCCAAAAGGCTGACGTCTATACGTCACGCCAGATCCAGGTTCTCAAAGGCCTGGAGGCGGTTCGCAAGCGCCCGGGGATGTACATCGGTTCGACGGCAGCCCGGGGGCTGCACCACCTCGTCTACGAGGTGGTCGACAATTCGATTGACGAGGCAATGGCCGGACATTGCTCCGAGATCGAGGTGATAGTGGGGGCGGACGGCGTCGTGCAGGTGACGGATGACGGGCGCGGGATTCCGGTCGACATCCATCCGACCGAAAAGGTACCGGGCGTCGAAGTGGCGCTCACCACGCTGCACGCGGGCGGGAAGTTCGACAAGCAGAGCTACAAGGTCAGCGGTGGTCTGCACGGCGTCGGCGTCTCGGTGGTGAACGCGCTCTCGGAGTGGCTCGAGGTCGAGATCCGCCGGGATGGACATGTGTGGACGCAGCGTTTCGAGCGAGGCCTGAAGACCTCCGACCTGAAGAAGGGTGCGAAGGTGAAGGAGACGGGAACCCGCGTCGCGTTTCATCCCGATCCCGAGATCTTCACCGAGGTCGACTACAGTTGCGACACGCTCGCCAGCCGGCTGAGAGAGATGGCTTATCTGAACGCCGGGGTGCGCATCCTCCTGCGTGACGAGCGGCCCGAGGAGCCGCGCGAGCATCTCTACCACTTCGAGGGCGGCATCGTGGAGTTCGTCGAGTACCTGCGCGGCGCGAAAACCCCCCTGCACGACGAGGTGATCTATCTCTCCGGCTCGCAGGAGGACACCGAGATCGAGCTGGCCATGCAGTACACGGATGGCTACAACGAGAACACCTTCACCTTCGTGAACAACATCAACACGCACGAAGGAGGCACCCACCTGAGCGGCTTCAAGGCGGCACTCACGCGAACGATCAACGCGTATGCGCAGAAGAACAGCCTGCTCAAGAAGGGAGATCCGGGCCTGTCGGGTGACGACGTGCGGGAAGGCCTCACCGCCGTGCTGTCCGTCAAGGTGATGGAGCCCCAGTTCGAAGGTCAGACCAAGACCAAGCTCGGAAACAGCGAGGTTCGCGGGATCGTCGAGAGCCTCGTCAACGAACATTTGGGGAACTGGCTCGAAGAGAATCCGTCCTCGTCCCGCCGCGTGATCGACAAGGCGGTCCAGGCGGCGAGAGCGCGGGAAGCGGCACGAAAAGCCCGGGATCTGACTCGAAAGCGCTCAGCGCTGGAGACCGGAATTCTGCCCGGCAAGCTGGCCGACTGTTCGATCTCGGACGCCTCGATCTCCGAGCTCTACATCGTCGAGGGGGACAGCGCAGGAGGTACCGCCAAGCAGGGACGGGACCGCGGCTTCCAGGCGATCCTGCCGCTGCGCGGGAAGATCCTCAACGTCGAGAAGGCGCGCATCGACAGGATCCTCTCCAACGAAGAGATCCGTGCGATGATCACCGCGATCGGCACGAGCATCGGGGACGAGTTCGATCTCGAGTCGGCTCGTTACCACAAGATCGTGATCATGACGGATGCGGATGTGGATGGCGCCCACATCCGGACCCTGCTTCTCACGTTCTTCTTCCGTCAGATGCCGCAGCTCATCGACGCCGGCTACGTGTACATCGCCCAGCCGCCGCTCTTCCGAATCAAGAAGGGCAGGCAGGAAATGTACTGCTACTCGGAGCAGGAGAGGGATGAGATCCTGGGTCAGCTGAACGGCGAGAAGAAGGGCGGCTCGATCTCCATACAGCGCTACAAGGGGTTGGGCGAGATGAACGCCGATCAGCTGTGGGACACGACGATGAACCCGGAGAAGCGGACGCTGCTGCGGGTGACGATCGACGAGGCCACGGAGGCGGCCCTGCTGTTCGAGCAGCTGATGGGAGAAGAAGTGCAGCCACGACGGGAGTTCATCGAGAAGAACGCCCGCTACGTGAAGAACCTCGACGTCTAGCAGGTTCCAACGGTCACCCGGACCATATCGAACCTCCCTGACTGACACGGGGTGGCGAGTCGAGGGCACGCCATGCGCGATCGACCGAAGCTTCTGGCCATCGACCAGGGCACGACCTCGAGTCGGGCCATCCTGTTCGGCCCGGACGGCCGCGCTCTCGCCGTCTCCCAGGCGGAGCTTCCGCAGCATTTTCCCCGTCCCGGATGGGTGGAGCACGAGCCCGAACGGATCTGGAAGGACACGTTGGATGTGTGCCGGGCCGCGCTGCGTAAGGGGGAGGCGGAACCGGGTCAAATAGCCGGTATCGGCATCACGAACCAGCGTGAGACGACCGTGCTCTGGGAGCGCGCGTCCGGGCGCCCGGTGCATCCGGCCATCGTCTGGCAGGACCGGCGCACGGCTTCGACCTGCGAGCGTCTTCGGAAGGAAGGACTGGAGTCCCTGGTGCGCGAACGCACGGGGCTGCTTCTCGATCCCTATTTTTCGGCCACCAAGCTCGCCTGGTTGCTGGAGAACCTCGACGGCGTCCGATCCGCCGCCGAGCGAGGCGACCTTGCGTTCGGGACCATCGACACGTGGCTGCTCTGGCAGCTTACGGGCGGTCAGGTACATGCCACCGATGCCACGAACGCAGCCCGCACGATGTTGTTCGACATCCACCGCCAGGCGTGGGACGACGAGCTGCTCGCCGCCCTCGAGATTCCGCGTGCGGTACTTCCGGAGGTTCGGGACTCGTCGGGTCTTTTCGGAGAAACGGATCCGCAGTGGTTCGGCCAGCCGTTACCGATCACCGGGATCGCGGGGGATCAACAGGCGGCCACCTTCGGCCAAGCGGCGTTCGAGCCTGGAATGACGAAGAGCACGTATGGGACCGGCTGCTTCGTGCTCATGAACACGGGCGACAACCCCATCGCGTCCGACAACCGGCTGCTCACCACGGTGGCGTGGCGCCTGGGTGGCGAGGTCACGTATGCGCTCGAGGGGAGCATCTTCGTGGCGGGCGCGGCGGTCCAGTGGCTGCGAGATCGACTCGGAATCATCGCCCGTGCTTCGGATACCGAGACATTGGCCGCCAGCATCGAGGACACCGGAGGCGTCTACCTCGTTCCGGGTTTCGTCGGTCTGGGTGCGCCCTACTGGGATGCGGAGGCACGGGGGGCGGTCATCGGCCTGACCCGCGACAGCGGGACCGCGGAGATCGCGCGAGCGGCTCTCGAGGCGGTGGCTTACCAGACGCGCGACCTGATGGGAGCGATGGCAGCCGATGGGGCCGCCGCGCCCTCGGCCCTGAGGGTGGACGGCGGGCTGGTCGCGAACGACTGGGCCATGCAGTTCCTGTCCGACATACTGTACCTGCCCGTCGAGCGCCCGGTCGTGGCGGAGACGACGGCGTTGGGCGCGGCGTCGCTCGCGGGGCTTGAGGCGGGGGTGTTCGACAGCCTCGAGGCGGTGGCCGATGCCTGGCAACGCGACGCTCGCTGGACGCCCGCCATGCCGGCGGAGCGGCGCGATGAGTTGTACGACGGCTGGTGCCGTGCCGTGCGACGCGTGCTCAGCGAAAGCGGCTAGCCATCCGCCCGGCCTGCCGGCGCGTGGTCGCTGGCGGGCCGAGATCGTGCCCTCTATTCTCAGGCTTTCCGACACCGATCCCTGGCAGCACAGGCCGAATCAGATGGAAACGAAACGTCCCACCGCTCCCGCCGCCGAAGAGATCCTGGGTGGTTACTTCCCCGTCCTCGACCACGGTTTCGTCGCCCTGGTCGACTACATGGGAACCGATGAGGATATCGAGCGGGCGGCCCGCGTGAGCTACGGATACGGGACACGGAAGGTGAGTCAGACACGCGGCCTAGTGCGCTACCTGCGGCGGCACAAACACACGACCCCCAGCGAGATGGTGGAGCTGAAGTTCCATTGCGCGATGCCGATGTTCGTGGCACGCCAGTGGGTGCGTCATCGTACGGCCTCGATCAACGAGTACAGCGGCCGTTACAGCCTCATGCCCCTTCTCTTCTATCAGCCCCAGCCCCAGCAGTTCGCGCTTCAAAGCCAGTCGAACCGGCAGGGGCGGGAAGCCAGCGGCGCGCCAGAGACTCTGTACGCCGATGCGATCGACAAGTGGGAGCGGCTTCGGGCGCGCGCCGGGGAGACGTACGGCTGGCTGGTCGAGGAGGACGTAGCGCGCGAGCTGGCCCGCATAGATCTGCCGCTGTCCACCTATACGCAGTGGTACTGGAAGATCGATCTGCACAACCTCATCCACTTCCTGACCCTGCGCGTGGACCCCCACGCACAATGGGAGATTCAGCAGTACGGAGAGATCTTGGCGGGTATGCTAGAGAGGGTAGCGCCGTTGAGCTACGAGGCGTGGATCGATTACGAGGTACTTGGGACTCACCTGAGCGACGGAGAGCGCCGGGTGCTTCAGCACCTGCTCGAGTCGAGCGAAGACGGTCTTGCCGTGCGGTCGGAGACGGGGTCGTTGTCCTCCGAGGAACTGAAGGAGTTCGGGCTGTCCGGGCGAGAGGTGCACGAGTTACGCGAGAAGCTGCGCCCCGTCCCCCGACCCGACTTCCATCTCGATCTTTCGCAGATGAAGACGGCCGAGGAGATCGCCGCCGTGATGGAAGCGGCGGTGCCGGGCGCCGCTGTGTGACGAAATCGGGCCTCAGTGACAGGTATCGCGGGGCTCAGGACCCGGGCGGCGTGAATACCCCTTCCGGCACTTCTCTTCCAGCCTGGAGGCCCTCGAAATAGATGCGTGTTCCCGAACCGCTGAACTTCCGATCCGCCGCCAGCCAGATCGACCCTACCGGGCGCCAATCCTTCCAGTAGATCACGCTCCCCGGCTCCTCCTGATCCTGGAGGTGATATTGCCAGGCGGCCATGCGGCCAGACTCCAGATCGACGAAGCCCCAGTACTGGTCTTCCGTTACCCCGAGGTCGGGCTCGAACGTGAGGTGCATCACTCCGTACTCCCTCCCGTCGTCGAGCGTGCGGCGACCTTCGTAGGCGAGGTGAACCCCCGGGTCGCGCCACTTGAAGGGCATCAGGAGCCAATACGTGTCGTTGATGAAGGCTCCGTAAGCGCGTCGCAGGGCGCTGTCCCGCGCGGCACCGGCCAGGGGCTGTCCGTCCACCCAGGCGTCGCCAAGCGGTACCTTGCCGAGCGCGCTGTCCCGACCCACTTCGTTTACGTTGAAGAGTGAGACGTGCCTGCGACTATCTTGCTCGAACTCGAGGCGATAACGCCCTTCGTACCGATCCCAGGCATGGGCCCGATCGCGCACCACCTCGCCGTCACGCGCAGCGATCCAGTGGAACGCCACGAATCGCGTTTCTTCCCAGGCCTCTGCTCCGCCCAGCGACTCCTGCACGAGGTCAGCCAGCATCGAGGTGGAATCGGTTCCGGAAGCAGGTGGACGCGATGCGGCTGTCCCGCCCTCGCCGGTCGACGGCGAGTCGGCGGTGTCCGTTCCGCCGCACCCCGTGATCAGGATGCCGACAGCCAATACGACCACCGCTCCGTGGACCAGCCTGTGCCAAACGCTAGCGTTATCCATCCGCCAACTCCAACTCGACCTGGGTGATGCGAGGATCGGCCGTCCCGCCCATCTCCGCCTCCGTGTCCGTCGCCGCCCCGCCGTTCACAGCAGCCTTCACGGGATGAACCGCGACGATGCGCGAGTCGTCCTCCTTCAACTCGAGCACACGGACGCAGGGACCCCGGCGGTCCCGCGTGCGAGCTTTATCGACCTCCGCTTCGAGCAGAGCCCCGGCAGAGCTCTCCCAGATCACGCGGTCACCTGCCAGGACTTCGAGCATACCGACGAGCGGGCCGACGTTGCTTCGATCGGGAAGCACGCTCATTCCCTTTCCGGCGCGTCCCTGCAGCTTGAACTCGGTGAACGGGACCCGTTTGGCGAACCCGCGTTCGGTGGCGACCAGCAACTCCGTGTCACGCCGAGGGGTTAGCACGGCGACGATCTCATCGTCCTTCGACAGCTCGATCGCCCGCACGCCGCGTGCGGAACGACCCATCGGTCGCGCTTCCTCCGCACGGAACCGAATCGTCTGACCCATACGCGTCGCGATCAGAAGCTCCGCGCCCGGTTCAGCGAGGAAAGCCGCGAACAACTCGTCGTCCTTGGCGAGGCCGCTCCCGATGATGCCGCCGGAACGGACGTTTCCGTATTCGTTGAGCGGAGTTCGCTTCACCTGCCCACGGCGGGTGATCACCATGACGTGACGGTCCCCCTGGAAGTCGCTCACGGGGAGGATCGCGACCACCTCATCATCCCCCTGGAGTTCAACGAAGTCTCTCAGACGCCGCCCACGCGAGCTGCGTGTCCCTCTGGGCAGATCCGAGATCGCCACCACGAACGCCTGGCCATCGCGTGTGATGACGAGCAGGTGGTCCGAGCTGCGGCACAGGAACACCCTTCGAACGAAGTCCCCTTCACGGGCCGCCATCGCCTCGGCGCCTGCCAGCCCGGCACCGCTGTGAGCCGCCTGCACCTTGATGTACCCGTGCCGACTGAGCAACACGACGGTTGCCTCGTCTCCGCGTCCGGACGGGATCGGGAACTCACCGGCGCCTTCGAGGATCTCCGTGCGTCTGGGATCACCGAACTTCTCGATCAGTTCTTCCAGCTCCCCACGCAGCAACGCTCTACGAGACGACTCTTCCTCCACCAGGAGACGCAGCTCGTCGATCGTGTCGCGCAGCGCTTTGAGCTCGTCCCGCAGCTTGCGCTGCTCGAGGCCAGTGAGCTGCGCCAGACGCATGGCCAGAATTGCGTCCGCCTGACGCTCGGTCAGCTTGAACTCCGATTGCAGCTTGTTACGGGCCGACTCGGGGGTCCGTGAGGAGCGGATCAACTCGACCGCCCGATCGATGTCCTTCAGCGCCACGAGCAGGCCTTCCACGACGTGAGCGCGATCTTCCGATCGCTCGAGGTCGTAGGTCGCGCGTCTTCCGATCACCTCGAGTCTGTGGGTGACAAAGCACTCGAGTGCCTGCTTCAGGTCTAGCTCCTGCGGCCGGCCGTCCACCAGCGCGAGCATGATGACACCGAAGGTGTACCGGAGCTGGGTCTTCTTGAACAGCTTCGTGACGACCTGGCGTGGATCCGAGTCCCGCTTCAGCTCGATGACCAGTCGAACGCCATCGCGATCCGATTCATCCCGCAGGTCGGTCACGGCGTCCAGTCGCCCGGCGCGCACCAGCCGGGTGATCTGTTCGATCACCCGCGTCTTGTTCACCTGATAGGGAAGCTCGGTCACGACCAGCGAGCTCTTGCCGAATCGGCCTTCCTCCAGATGCAGCCGGGCTCGCATGTCGATGAGCCCGCGACCGGTCCGGTACGCGTTCCGGATGCCCTGACGTCCCCAGATGTAACCGCCGGTGGGGAAATCCGGCCCCTCGACGAACTCGAGCAGCGCCTCGACGTCACACTCAGGGTGCGCCACCAGGTGATCCGCGGCGCTGAGAAGCTCGACCAGGTTCTGAGGCGGGACCTTGGTCGCCATCCCGACGGCGATGCCGTCGGCCCCGTTCAAGAGGAGGTGTGGCAGACGCGTCGGCAGCACTTCCGGCTCCACCAGCCGACCGTCGAAGTTGGGATGGTGCTCGACCGTGTCCTTCTCGATGTCGGACAGCAGCTCCATTGCAAGGGGAGTGAGCCGAACCTCGGTGTAGCGATAGGCGGCCGCGCTATCTCCGTCGAGCGAGCCGAAGTTGCCCTGACCATCGATTAACGGATAGCGGAGCGAGAAGTCCTGCACCATGCGCACCATGGTGTCGTAGACCGCGCTGTCCCCGTGCGGATGGTACCGGCCTAGAACATCGCCGACGACCGTCGCGCTCTTCTTATGTGGGCGGCCCGGTGTCAATCCGGCCTCGCGCATCGCGTACAGGATTCGCCGGTGGACGGGCTTCAGGCCGTCTCGCGCGTCCGGCAGCGCCCGTTGGACGATCACGCTCATCGAGTAATCGATGAACGAGTCGCGCAACTCCTGTTCGATGAAGCGGACCTCGATTCTCTCCTTTTGCACGGTCGGCTGCACCACGTCGTCCTTCCCTTCAGAGTCCCTGTGCGATGCCCCGTCGGTCGAGCCTTCGGGCCGTCTTCGGTCGGGTTTTGGCTAACCTCGCAGCCGCTGGGGTGGCGGACAAGATCCGAGCGTCAGCCGGGGAGAGACCTTCAGCCGCAGAGAAGCTGCACCGTCTCCTTCTGGGCTTCACTGGGCTGGACCGGCTGCGTCAGTGCGATCGCCCGTTCATTGGATGTCTCGGGGACATACAGCAGAAGTCGATCCAACGGGAGCTCATCCTCGACAGGCGTCGCCAGTCCGGTTTCGTCCACCGCAACGACATGCCCGGGGCTGAGTTGTTCTGCGATCCACATGCCGTAGTCGAGCCACAGGCGCAGAGGGTCCCCTTCGCCCGCTTCCAGCCCCGGAACGAGCTCACGCTCGTAGCGCGAAACGGCCGCGTCATACGCGGAGGGGTGACTCGCTTTCAGACGTCGGAGTAGCACTCGATAGGTGGCCTGGACGTCGGTGACGCCGTGCTGATCGAGTGCGGCACGGTACCGGGCTTCGCTATCGCTCACGCTGCTCCGCCACGGCTTTACCCACCGGCCATCGAGTCGAGGAACTCCTGGTTGTCCTGCGTCCGGTTGAGTCGTTCGATCATGAACTGCACGGCCTCTGCCGGCGGCATATCGGACAGGAAGTTGCGGAGCAGGTACATGCGATTGAGCTCGATGTCGTTGAGCAGGAGCTCCTCCTTTCGGGTGCTCGAGCGCGCTAGGTCGAGTGCCGGGTAGATCCGCTTGTCGGCGATCTGGCGATCGAGAATCACCTCGCTGTTCCCCGTTCCCTTGAACTCTTCGAAAATCACCTCATCCATCCGGCTGCCGGTCTCGATGAGCGCAGTCGCGATGATCGTGAGGCTGCCACCTTCCTCGATGTTGCGGGCCGCTCCGAAGAATCGCTTTGGCTTGTGCAGCGCGTTCGCGTCGACGCCGCCCGACAGGATCTTGCCAGAGTGCGGCACCGTCGTGTTGTACGCCCGTGCGAGTCGGGTGATGGAGTCCAACAAAATCACGACGTCCTTCTGGTACTCGACGAGTCGTTTCGCCTTCTCGAGCACCATCTCCGCCACCTGCGTATGCCGGTCGGCCGGTTCGTCGAACGTGGAGGAGATGATCTCGGCGGCCACGTTTTCCTCCATGTCCGTGACCTCCTCGGGCCGTTCGTCGATCAGCAGGACGATGAGCTTGCACTCGGACTGATTCTCGAGAATCGAGTTGGCGATCTTCTGCAGAAGGATCGTCTTACCGGCCTTGGGCGGTGAAACGATCAGGCTGCGCTGCCCCTTTCCGATCGGAGCGATGAGGTCGAGGATGCGCATCGAGATGTCGCCATCCTCGCGCTCGAGCATTAGGCGCTCTTCGGGATAGCGCGGACGGAGGTTGTCGAAGCCGATCCGGTGCTTCGCCTTCTCCGGGTCCTCGCCGTTGACCGATTCGACCTTGAGCAAAGCGAGGTAGCGCTCGCCTTCCTTCGGCGGGCGCACCTGACCGAGGACCGTATCCCCGGTCCGCATGTCGAAGCGCTTGATCTGGGACGGTGAGACGTAGATGTCGTCCGGTCCGTACAGGTAGTTCCAGTCCTGACTGCGCAGGAACCCGTAACCCTCCGGCAAGATCTCGAGCACTCCTTCGCCACGCAGGACGACGTCCGAATCGAGCAGATTCTGCTCGATTCGGAAGATCAGGTCCTGTTTTCTGAGCCCGGAGTAGTTCGCGATCTCGAGGTCCTCGGCCAGCTCGTGCAGCTCGCCGATCGATTTCGACTTCAGCTCGGCAATGTCCACCTACGATTCTCCACTGCTGGGTTGACGGGATATCGACGCGCTAGAATTCGGTCGCGCCGGGGCGAACGAGCCCCGTATCCCGGATTGCGCTTTGACGGTAGAATGCGCTGCGTCAGATTTCGATCAACTGGGCGTGATGTTTGACACGTGATGTTTGACAGGGGTGGTTGCGGCAGCTTACTCGCAAACGAGAACCCGGTCAAGCCGTAGCAGAGGAGCGAGTCCAGGAGGTTCGATGGCCCGGCACAATCGGGAGGGAAGAGGCATCGACCAGCACGGGGAGCTGTGGTTGATCAGCTACCAGCCCGACTGGCTCCGACAGGTCAAGATCTCTCGCGAATTACCCGACGGCAGACGGCGCTCGAGCCTGACGCTGTTTCGCAACCCTGCACGCATGGCGGAAGGGTCGCCCGGGAAGGTTGTGCGCACTCGCATCACGGCCGCCGACGGTTCCCTGGATTTCCAGGTATCGCTCGAGAACCGTCAGACGGAGGTCGACGAGCTCGTCGTATCGCTCTGGAAGCAGCGAGGCCGCAAGCGCGAGAGGGTCAAGTTCGTCCTGCAGGGTGGCATGGTTCCGCCCCGGGGCCCTCGCCGCGTCAAAAGATCCTGACCCGCAGCCAACGTCGCGGATTGGCCAGCAGCTCGGCGAACACGGTGTCGATACGGGTCCGCAGTCGATCCACCTGACGCGACACCGCGTCGTCATATAGGACCCGCCCCACCGTTCCGTAGCCGGCCTGCAGGTCTTCGTCCAGAAGACGGAGCGACTCGCCCAGGCTCGTCAGCGCATCGGAAACGTCCTCCGACCCGATCGCGCCCCCTCGAATCAGCGAATCTCGGGTGATCTCGAAGCGGGATAGTCGCGCACGTGTGCTGTCCAGGCGAGCGGCCAGCGTCGTATCCCTGAGCAGCGCGCCAATCGCTCCCCCGCCGGTATCACCGGGACGTAGATCGAGAAACTCCTGGCGCCGCTCCTCGAGCGAGCTCCGCAGCGTCCGATCACGCCGCAGCGCCGCAGCACTCCCCGGCCCCTCCAGCATGACGCGACGTAGTTGGCCGGCGCGTGAAACGCGGCGGTCGGTATCCACCCGCAGGGAATCGAGCTGAGCGAGCAGACGCTCGAGCTCGAGGTTCGCCGCAATCGTGACGAGCGTGTCGGCGAAATCGAACGGAGGTTGCTCAGGGCTCCCGGGGTCGATCGCCAGCACCACGGGCTCGAGCAGGTCCGATGGTTGAATCCGTGCGGTCGCATTCCGACGCATCACATCTCCGACGGATCGTCGAAGGACGGCCTCGATCACGATGTTTCCGGAGCCAGGGCCTCGGGGCTCACGAAAAGCGACCGAGAGCACACGGCCAGCTGGCCGGCCGGCCACCCAGACGATGGATCCGGGAACGAGCTCCGGCGCCGACTCCGAGATGGCGACCAGCCGGGGGCCTTCTTCGAACGCCCGTCGGATCTCGTCCAGAAAGAAGACCGAGAGCGAGACGGCCGTCACGATGCCGATCAGCGCGAATCCTGTGGACACGTCCCGCCAGACGAGCGCTCCGCGGCGTGTTCTCATGACAGGAGAACCTCCGCCTTCACGACGCAGCTGTCCAGATGGAAACTGTCACACGAGACCTCTCGACTCTCACGCTCACCCTACATCGTGGTTACGGACAAGCTGCGTTACCTAACGACGGAGGTGAAATGTCCCGATCCGTAAACCGCGTCACCCTGCTGGGGAACGCCGGCTCCGATCCGGAGCTGCGAGAGACTGGCAACGGCACGCCGGTCGCTCATCTCTCACTCGCAACAAACCGAACCTGGAAGCGCGACGGTGAGGCACAGGAGCGCACTGAGTGGCACCGGCTCACGCTGTGGGGGAAGGCGGCGGAGACCGCGACCGCATATGTGCGCAAGGGGTCCCGGCTCTACGTCGAAGGCCGCCTCGAGTACGGCTCGTACGAGCGGGAGGGTGTCTCGATCCCGACCGTCGACATCGTCGTGTCCGACTTCGTGATGCTCGATTCACGCGATGCAACGGAGCCGTAGTCAGAGACAGTGGTCGGGCTGACAGGTCGTACAGACGGCTTCGCCATGTTGCGTGAGGGTGGGGGAGTATCGAAGGTTTAGCCCACGTTTGGTGCACTCCTGGGCTGAGAACGGAGACCATGGAGCGCTCGCCGCCCCCCAGCGATCCGCTGACATACGCCGGATGGCGATCCACTTCTGCCAGTGCGGTTACTGAGCCCGCGGTCGACCCGCTTCTGGACAGCATCGGATCAGCAAAGCGCGTTCTGATCGCGGGTGCGACGGGCTTCGTCGGACGACATCTGCTGCTGAGGCTCCTCGCTCAGGGTCATCGGGTTCGCGGTCTCTCCCGGCGACCGGATCCACGGCGGCTGCCGTCCTCGGTCGAGTGGCGAGCGGCCGACGTCACCGACGCGGAGAGCGTCCACGGCGTCGCCGACACGTGCGAGGTTGTCGTACAGCTCGTCGGTGTCGCGGATGAACGGGGCGGCCAGAGCTTCGAGTCCGTACACGTGTCGGGGACGTGTAACCTGCTCCGCGAGGCGGAGCGTGCCGGCGTGAGCCGCTTTATCTACATGAGCTCCGTCGGCGCTCGTGCCGCCGGCAGTCCGTTCTTTCGAACGAAGCACGCGGCGGAGGAGGCGGTTCGAGGATCCAGCCTAGAGCACATCATCCTGCGGCCGTCGGTCATCTACGGACCGGGAGATCGATTCACCACGGCGATCGCCCTGCTCCTGCGTCGCCTGCCTGTGTACCCCGTGCTCAGTGTCGGCCGGCTGCGCTTGCAGCCCGTAGCCATCGAGGACGTAGCCGACGCCCTGGCTCAGACCGTCTCCCGCCAGGATCTGACGAGCGGTACCTACGAGCTCGCCGGGCCGGAACGTCTCAAGTTCTCGAAGATCGTCCGCATCGTGGCTCGCGCGCTGGGTTTGAGACGACCGGTGATCCAACTCCCCAAAGCGGTCTCGAGCCCGGCACTGTGGCTGGTGAGCCGTTTTGATCTCCCCACGCCGATCAGCGCGGAGCAACTGGAGCTGTTCCGCGCTTCCAGCGTGCTAAGCCGGGCGGACAACCCGCTTCGTACAGTGTTCCGCATCGAACCGCTTCCATTCCGCGACGCGGTGACCGATTATCTGTGATCCCGGAGCGGGGGAAGAGAACGAACCAGGGTAATGGCGGATACGACGGATGACGGAACAGCGGTACCAGGATCCCGGCTTTCTCACGGTGTCGAACCTCCTGTCGCTCAGCAGGATTCCGCTCGGCATAGCCTTCGTGATCGTTACGGATGTCCGCTGGCTGTTCGCGATCGTGTTCGTGGCGGCCCTGACTGATCTGCTGGACGGCTTCATCGCGCGGGTCAGCAACACGATGTCACATGTCGGGCTCCTGCTGGATCCGCTCTGCGACAAGCTGTTCGTGTTCCTTGCGCTGGTCGGCTTCCTGACGGGTGGGCAACTCGACTGGGCCAGCTTCCTCATTCTGATCCTGCGAGACATCTTCACCGGCGGCTGCTATCTGATCGGCAGACTGGTGCACAAGGTCATCCCCTTCCGCCCGCGGCTCGGAGGAAAGGCGACAACCGCCCTCCAGCTCCTCACGCTTGTCGCTCTCCTCTTCTGGCAGACATATGTTCCTCTGCTGGTCCTCCTGGTTGGGATCGCCTCCGTGTACTCGATCATCGATTACGGGACCAGGGCGATCGAGGAAGAGCAACGGCTGGAGCTGGCGGCGTAGTCGATGGGTGCAGTGGGAGACGGTGTGAACTCGGATCCGGTCGACATCACGATAATCGGCGGCGGGCCCACGGGCCTGTACGGGCTGTTCTACGCCGGCATGCGAGGCGTAAAGGCCCGTATCATCGACGTCCTTCCCGAGCTCGGCGGGCAGCTCACGGCGCTCTATCCGGAGAAGGACATCTTCGATGTGGCGGGTTTTCCGTGCATCCTGGCCAAGGATCTCGCGAAGGAGCTGGTCGAGCAGGCGACCCAGTTCGGTGCGGAAGTTTGCCTCGAGGAACGTGTGTTGGAGCTCAACCAGAGCGAGGAACATTTCGACCTCCGAACGGACAACGGCGTCCGACCCACCCGCGTCGTGGTAATTGCGGGTGGCAAGGGGGCGTTCAAGTCACGCACGCTGAAAGTTCCGGGCTGGGACGAGTTCTGGAAGCGCGGAATCTCGACGCACGTGCGCGACCCGGAGGCGTTGCGCGACAAACGGATTCTCATTGTGGGGGGTGGGGACTCGGCCTTCGATTGGAGCTGGGGCTTGAGCGAGATCGCCGCCTCCATCGTCCAGGTTCATCGGTCCGACAAATATCGCGCCCACAAGCACACGGTGAGTCTGGTGGAGGGCGCGGCGGAGCGCGGCGACATCGAGCTGCTCCCGTTCCACGAGTGCAGCGAGATTCACGGTGGAGATCGACTCGAGGGGGCGACCATCTTCCACAACAAGACGAAAGAAGAGCGGCGTCTCGAGGTGGACGCGATCCTGGCGCTCATCGGCTTCGTGCCGAACCTCGGTCCGATTTCCGAGTGGGGTCTGGAGCTGGAAGGCAACACGATTCGGGTGGACTCTCGGATGCGCACCAACATCCCCGGTGTTTACGCAGCCGGCGACATCACCAACTACGAGGGGAAGCTCGAGCTCATCTCCACCGGTTTTGGAGAGGCTGCGATCGCTGTGAACAACGCGGTGCATTTCATCGACCCCAGCGCCAAGGTGGACCCGGGCCACTCCACGAGCTCGGCCGCTTTCCGGGACAAGTAGAAGCCGGGCCGGCGCGATGATCCGGCTGCTGCACCTGGCGGATGCACACCTCGAGGCCGCGCTCGGCGGCTTCGGCAAGCTGGCTGACGAGCGCCGTTCCCAGATCCTGGACGCGTTCCGTGCCCTGCCGGACCTGGCGGCCGAACGTGCGGTCGATGCTGTGTTCATTGCGGGCGACCTGTTCGACGGGCCGCGGCCTCCAGACGCTACGGTGGCCGTGGTCCAGGAGACGGTGCGGCGCTTCCTGACCGATGGCCGCCACGTGTTCGCCGTTCCGGGCAACCACGATGCGATCGCGCTTAACCCGACGCTGTACGACGAGGCGCTTCCCGGAGCGGTCATCTTTCGCGATCCGCGCTTCGGCCCACCCGCCAGCGTCACGGTCGGCGAGCAGAGCCTGCATGTCTACGGCCTCGCCTACGATGCGGCGGAGGAGGCGGAACCGTTGTCCACATTCCGCAAGACTGACGCGCCCGGTCTGCACACCGTGCTCCTGCACGGCTCCGTGCCCGGAGCGCCCCACTGGGAAGGCGGCGGCTCGCTGCCGCTCGACGTGGAGCGTCTGGCGGCCCTCGGTGCGGACTACATCGCGTTGGGGGATTACCACCGGTTCCGCCCCCCCGACGAGTTTGACCCGCCGATGCCCGCCTGCTACTCGGGCTCGATCGCGGCCATCGACACGAGCGAGCGGGGGACGAAGGGCACCGTGGTGGTCGAGCTGGAAGAGGGAACGGCGCCACGCGTTCACCTCGTGCCCTCCGGTGTTCCCGAGGTTACCGAGCTGGATCCTCTGGACGTCACACCCTTTGCGGACGAAGCAGCAGTCGCTGAGGCTGTGGGCGAGCGCGTGCCTGAGCACGTTGTGCCTGTCGTCACGCTGACGGGAGAACCCGGCTTTCCGCTCGATGTCGAGCGGGTGCGCGTACGACTGGAAGAGCGCTTCGGGCACTCCGTGGTGGGTGACGAGACCCGCTTCTACGACTCCGAGCGACTCTCCAATCTCGCGAGTCAGAAGACGATCGCGGGTCATGTGGCCCGCCTGGGTCTCCAGCGCGTACAGGAAGCTGAGAACCCGGAGCGTCGGCGGCTTGCCGAGCGCGGCTTGAGGATCGCACTTCGCCTCATGGAGGTCGGGTGAGCACGCGGTCACGGGAACGAGGGCGCGAAAAGAAGGCCACGCCAACCCTGGGGAAAGCCTCGTCCGGCAACGGCGCTCGAGCCGACGATGCGGGCAAAGCCGTCCGCTTCGAGTTCGTGGAGATGTCCTACGGGTGTCACGCGCGTCGGATCGATCTCCCCGTCGCCGAGACTCCATTCGTGATCTGCGGGCCGAACGGGACCGGGAAGACGACGCTTCTCGAGGCTCTGGTCCGCGCGCTGTTCGGATTTCGGCGCCGTAAGGCGAGAGACCGTTCGGCGGCCGACGCACGCAGGCCTTGGACGGGAGAGGGGTTCGAGGCCACGACGGGTCTGTTTGGCCCCGCCGGTCGCCACCGCTTCGAGCGCGACTTCGACAGCGATGAGGTAGTCGTCCGCGTCGAGGGCGACGAGCGACCCGTGTTCGAGGGCGAGGCCAACCTCTCCGGCTCGGGCGCGAGCGTTCGTCAGTATCGGGCTCTCCTCCAGGACGTCCTTGGCCTCTCCGAACTGGATCATTACGAGCGCACCGCGTGCGTGTACCAGGGCGCTCTGATCGAGACCGAGTTAAACGAGGATCTGCTCCGCATCGCGGCGGGCGGCCACGCGGACATCGAGACGGCCAAGGACGCGCTCCGAACAGAATACTCCGCGCTCACGGTCGATCCGATCGCCGAGAGTGAGTCGAAGCGTCGCAAGCCGGGTGAGGTCGAAAGCGTCGCGCAGGATGTCGAGAGGCTGGAGCAGCGGCTTTCGGAGGCCCGGACGGCCGAAGCCAGACGAACACCACTGGCTCGCGAGCGTGACGAGATCAGGACACGGCGCGGCGCGACAGATGGACGAATAGGCGCGTTGGAGGAAGCGTTCGAGCATGCCGCGGAGCTCGAGCGTCTCGAAGCTGCCCGCCGGGCGAGCGAGGAGCATCTGAGCCAGCTGGAAGGGCTGACCCGCGAGCTGGATGAAGCGCTTGCCCGCGTGGAGATCCTGGAGGGACAGAAGCCCGAACCCGTCGCCCGTCGGTACCCCGCCGACTTTCCGGAACGTGTGGCTGCACTCGAGGAGGGATTGTGGCCTCGAGCACAGGAGCTATCCGCCGAGCGAGATCGGCTGGAGGGTCGGCTCGCCGCTGTGTCCCCTCCGCCGCCGTGGCGCCTGGCGGGAAGTCCCGCGGTCGCCCTCGTCTTGCTCTTGACCGGCCTGCTCGTCGGCGGCGGGTCCATGCTCCAGGCCCTGGTGCTGCTCCTCGCCGCGGCGGCCGCGGCCTTCACCATCCGGGATCGGCGGGTCGTAGCGGTGCATCGGCGTAATACGACGGAAGCGACACGTGCCACCGAGGAGCTGGCCGCGGTCCAAGAGCGAATCGATCGCAAGTTGGACGGTGTGCCCGCTGCAGACACACTCACCCTCCATACGCTTTCCGATCGACGCGACGAGTTTGAGCGCCAGCGCGGGGCGGAGCAGGAGCGCGAGGCAGCGGAGTCCTCGCTGCGACATGTCATGGATCGGGCGCACACGACGCTCGCGAGGGCCGAGGCGTCGGCAAGTAAGATGGGGACCGGAGAACCGGAATCCTTGCCTGCCGGCGCTCAGGTAGCAGGGCCACTGACGGAGCGCGCTCGCGATCTTCTGCGCCGTCTTCACTCCGCCATCTCGGAGGAGCGAAACGAGCGACTGGCGCCAGCCCTGCTCGAGCTCCGCAAAGTGTCCCGAGAGCACCTCGAGCTCCCGGACGGCGTACCCGCCGATGTGCCAGCACTGCGCGCCGCGCTCCAGGAAGCGCGCGATGAGGTACGAAGCCTGTCGGAAGACCTGGCCGCGCTGGAGCGCCGGCTGGCGTACGAGGGCCGGCCCGAAGAGAGCTCCGTCGCGTTGGTTGCACGGGTGGAGCAGCGACGTGGCGATCTCGTAGAGGCTCGAGAGAGAGCCGCGGCCTATCGTCATGCGTTCCAGCTCGTGAACGACGCGTACGAGGAGTTCCGACAGACCGACCAGGACCGGCTCGTGGACGCCGTTTCCAGGCATCTGTCGAGCGTCACGAACGGAGAGTTGGGACCGCTGTCGATGACGGACGGCCTGGACAGCGCGCAGTTGGAGGTAGGGAATCGGACCCTGCCGCTGGAGTCCCCGCCCTTGAGCTACGGCCAGTACCACTCCGCGATGTTCGCCATCCGGCTGGGAGCGGCGGATTTCCTCGCTGGTCTGGGCGTACGAGTGCCCCTGCTGATCGACGACCCGTTCGTCCACCTGGACGAAGAGCGCGCAGCGGAGCTGTGGCAGGTTCTGCGGAGTATCGCTCGGCAACGACAGGTCATCGTGGCCACTCAGGATCGTCTCCTGTTGGATTACCTGGGGGTGAAGCCCGACCTCGAGTTCCGCCGGGCCGCGGGTTCGGTCAGCCTGGAAGCGGACCCGGCGTCGCCCCAGGCATCACCCGCCCCCGAGGCATCACCCGCCCCCGAGGAGTCATCTACCCCCGCAGAGTCACCCGCCCCCGACTTGTGGAGCTTCTTGGGCGAGTCGGAGGAGTGACGCTCAGGAGACGATCGAGCTCTCCGACGAGAGGAAGGGATAGAGGCGCGGCCAGGCACTTTCCGCATCGCGTTGCCCGAGCTCGACCAGGCGCGTGATGTAAGCGCTCTCGAACAAAAGATAGCTCAGGAAATCAGCGCTCCTCGTCCGCGGTGTGCCCAGGCCGCGGACCAGAAAGCGGAGCAGACGCGGAAGTCGTCTTTCGTACTCGGCGGCGATCCGTCCTATGTCCTCCGACGGGCGCACGACCAGCAAATCGATGTGCCGCAGCCCCTGCCGCTCCGGCGCGTCCTCTGCCAGACCTTTCAGTAGTCGATTGACCCGCTCGAGACGGGCGGCATCCCATTCCAGCGTGTCTAGGAACGCCGAATTCAGCAGCAAGCCGATGATGCGGGCGGGCGGTGGGTAGCCAACTCCGTCAACCGACCGCGGCTCACTGAAGGTGCGGGGGAAGCGCGCGGAGATCGCCAGGATCCGGTCCGCACCCAGCTGGATGGCGGGCGACAGCGGAGCCGAGTGCCGGAAGCTGCCGTCACCATAGTACTGCTGACCGACCTTTACCGCGGGAAAAAGAAGCGGAATGGCAGCCGACGCCATGATGTGGTCGACCCCGATGCCTGCGCGTATGGTTCTGTGACGCGCGTTTTCGTGGCTCGGGCGGATCGGAGTGCTCCCGGCAATGAAGCTGACGGTTCGTCCCGTCTGATACGAGACGGCCGAAATGGCGATGGCCTTGAGCTGGCCATCCCGGAGGTTGGCCTCGATCCCGGAGGGGCTGACATGGCGGTTCAGAAAGTCGCGCAGCGGGGCGGTGTCCACCAGGCTGTGAACCCGCGGGGCCAGTCGACTGCCGCCCGAAACGAGCGACGCACCCCACTGGACGCCGATCCTCGCTAGGCTGGGCGGGTCGGCCCGGAACACCTCTTCGGTCGTCAGAGAGGCCCATTTGCGGCGCAGACCCTCCGCCCCTGAGCGAAAGCTCCCCCGATGGGCGGCCAGGAATCCCGTATTGATGGCGCCGGCGGAGACTCCCGTCAGGATGTGGAGATCGAGCTCCGGCATGCGCTGCCCGATGTGGCTCAGCACTCCTACCTGATACGCGGCGCGGGCCCCACCGCCGGCCAACAGCACGGCCAGCATCGGAGCGGAGGTCTCGCGTTCCTTGGACTCTGGCGCCGTCATCCCGGCAGCAGACGGGTATGCCAATGGTCGCGCGCGGGGCCGGTCCACCGGCCGGACCGGTAGTCACCGAGTCGCTGGACGGTGAGATCGAAAACGGGGGTGTCCTGTGTGATCTGCCCGGCGGCCGCACGCTCGCGAAACGACGAGCGGTCGAGCGCCTCGATCGATCCTGTCGGGTGTCTGTACCAGATGGGGTTGGCGTCCAGTAGGCGCACGTCGAGCAGTGCTTCGAGCGTTCGGAGCTCGGAAGACAGCGCGTCAATCGAGCAACCGGATGCGGGGACACGGCTCTCGTCCAGCGCGATGATGACGAATCGTCCGTCGACGACCTCGACCCCCGCGGTCAATCGCGAGTTGTGAGCCGTCCAGCTCTCGAGGAAGGGGACCAGGCGAGAGCGCAGCGTCGCAACTTCCTCATCGACGAGGCTTCGGTCCGCGCCGAAGATCCACAGTCGTGCGTCGTCCGGTAGACCCTGCAGCGCTGCGGTGCCCAAGCGTTATTCGTATCGAAGCGCGACGATCGGATCGAGGCTCGCGGCACGACGCGCCGGCCAGATTCCGAAGAACAGACCGACCAGGGCGGCGAACAGGACCGCCACGGCCACGGCCTGTGGCGAGACGGCCGTGTTCCAGTTCGCCAGGTTGCTGAGCGCCCTCGATGCACCGAAACCGAACGCGATCCCAAGCACGCCACCCACGAGGCACAGCGTGGTCGCCTCGAGCAAGAACTGCAACAGTACGTCGCGGCGTCGCGCGCCGAGCGCCTTGCGGACCCCGATCTCGCGAGTCCGCTCGGTCACGGAGACCAGCATGATGTTCATGATGCCGATCCCGCCGACCAGGAGACTGACGGCGGCGATGCTGGCGAGGAGGACCGTGAACGTCCGCGTCGTCTCCTCCTGGGTACCGAGAAGCTCTGCGCTGTCGGAGATCCAGAAATCGTTCTCCTTGCCCAACGATAGCCGGTGCTCTCGCCGCAAGACATCCTCGATTTGCACCATGGCGCTCGGGATCGCCTCTCGACTGGCCACCACGACGTTGATCGAGCTGAGGCGTTCCCTGCCCATCAAACGGAACTGTGCCGTTTCCAGCGGGACGAAGATCTGCTCGTCCTCGTTGAACCAGCCGCTGCCGCCCTTGGCGACCAGAACGCCGACGACCTCGAAGTTGACATTGCGGATCGCGATCTCGCGTCCCACGAGTTCGCTCGGCGTGCCACCCAGGGTCGCCGGCACGTCGCCCCCCAACACCGCCACCCGTCGTCGGCCCGCGTTCTCAGCCTCGGTGAAAAAGCGCCCGACGTCCATCGCGTAGTTCTTCACATCGGGGAAGTTCGGCGTGGTGCCCATGATCCGGACATTGGCATTCGAGCGACCGAACTCCACCTGATACTCGCTCCGCATCTCGGGCGCCATCTCGAGGATCGCAGGTGCCCCTCGTTCCAGTGCCTCGGCATCCTCGACCAGGAGCCTCGCGTCGCCCGAGTGAACACCGCGGAAGAAGCCCTGTCCGGGTCGGACCGAAAGCAGGTTCGTGCCCAGCTGCGCGATTTGCGCCTGCACGGCCCGTTGGGCGCCTTCGCCCAGCGCGACCATGGTGATGACTGCACCCACGCCGATGACTATGCCGAGCATGGTGAGTATCGACCGGAGCTTGTTAGCCCGGATCGCGTCCATCGCGACTTTCACAACCTCGAAGAAAAGCATCAGCCCCTCTGCACGCCCGGGATCCGGGTTCGACTCCGAATTCGTTCCAGCAGCTCCTGCTGCTGTATCAGTGAGAGCGGAATCGAGTACACTTCGTCACCCTCGTCGAGCCCTTCGATCACCTGCGTGTAATCGAAGTTGCTGAGGCCGATCGTGATCGGCTTGAGCTCCAGCCCACCCCCCTGGCCCGCAGCGAACACGAACGCGGCCCTCGGTCGCGCCGGATCGGCCCGATTCGCCTGCTCCTCCCGCTCGCGCTGCTGACGAAAGAGCTGGAACGCTCGCTGACGATCCGCCGCCGAGAGGCTTTGGAACCAGTTGCGGCGCTCCTGCTGCGACATCGAGCTCAACTTGGACAACGGCATGCCACCGATCGTCTCCTCGGCCTCTGCGGACCCAGTTTCGTCTTGGGACCCGCCCGTCTGCTGCGCGGCACCGCTCCCGGCCGACTCTCCTGCCTCCGCTTGCCCCGGCCGGTTTCGGCCGCCTGACGCATCATCTCTGCCGGAGCCTTCAGGTCGGCCGCCGCCGGGACCCCCAGGTGCTGGCGAAGTCTCCAGGTCGACGCCGAGTGCCTGTGCCAGCTGTCGGGCTTCGTCCGGCATCTTGACGGCGCTGTTCGGCAACGCGAGGACGCCCATCTCGCGGCCCACCACGATCACGACGTCAGCGTTCATGCCGGGACGCAGCAGGTCATCTTCGTTCTCGATGCGCGTGAGAACCGCGAACATCGTCACGTTCTGCTGCACTACGGCCTGCGGTTCGATCTTGAGCACGGTCCCCTGAAACGTCCGTTCGGGATACGCCTCGACCGTGATCTCGGCCGGGAGATCGGCGGTCAACCTTCCGATGTCCGTCTCGTCGACCAGCGTGCGCACCTGGACCTGGTTCAGGTCAGCCATCTTCATGAGGACGGTGCCGCCCGTGAGATCACGCGTGCCCGTGATCACCTGCCCCTGCTCGATGGACCGTTCCACAATGGTTCCCGCGATCGGAGCCCTCAGCGTGACGTCGTTCAGTTTGTCCTCAGCCAGCTCGAGGTTCGTCTCGGCCCGGACGAGTGCCGCCTTAGAGTTGGCGTGCTCCAGGATCGCGTTCTCGAGCTCTTCGTCGGTTACGATATCGGAGTCGTGCAACGAGCGGATTCGCTCGAGCTGGCGTTCCGCCACTTCGAAGCGCGCTTCCGCGACATCGAGGTCGGCCTGCGCCTGCTCGAACGCATTGCGCACGTCGCGTGGGTCGATCCGGGCGAGCAGGGTTCCCTGATCTACGTAATCTCCCAATTCGACGGGCAGCTCGAGAATCTCGCCGCCTGCCTGCGACTTCACCTCAATGATCCGGATTGGCTCGATCGTCCCGGTAGCATCCACGCTGGACACGATCGTCTGGCGAGCGACGGTCGCCGTCTGAAGATCATCGGTCGTCTCGTTCGCCGTTCCTTGACTGCACCCCATGACCCCGGCGCTCATCAGCACGACCGCCGGCAAGGTCGTCACGCGCCCGATCTGGTGACCGCGCATCGTGCGGCTGCGTGCTGTGCGAGTTTCTGTCTTCCACCTCATGCGATTCTTCAAATCCTCTCTCGGTCCGTGTCGGAGCGCGGGCTTTGTGCCGGCCTGCATGACCAACGTCGTCACCTATTGGACACCTGCGGGGAGCTCCACGTTGAACGCCGCTCTGTCTAAGGCTCGCGGAGTGCCTGGCCGAGCAGGGCCTCGAGCTGCGCCAGGGCCAACTGATAGTCGAACCGGCGGCTCACCAGGTCGACCTCGGATTGAGACAGCGCGATCTGGGCGGTCTGCAAGTCGAGGATCGTGGCCAGGCCAAGCCGATAGCGCTCTTGTTCCACCCGGAGACTCTCGCCGCTCAGCTCTACGCTCTGCTCCGCGAGGTCGATCCCTGCCAAGGCCGACTGCAGCGTGCTGTAGGCAGTCTCGAAGTCCGAGCGAAGCGCGAGTTGAGCCGCCTTCTCCTGCGCGCGAGCGATGTCGGCGGTCGCCTGCGCCCGAAAGACCTGCGTCTCACGCTGGAAGCCGTTAAACAGCGGGTAGCTGCCTCGCAGTGACACTGACCAGCTTCGGTTCGCAGGCGGGAAGTCCGTGTTCGCCCACGCCCAGCCGCCGCTGAACGTCAGACTCGGCAGGTACGCCGAACGAGCGCTGTTGACCGCCTGCTCCGCTGCATCCGTCGCGGCCGTCGCCGTCGCGATCGACGGGGCAGCCAGAAGGGCCATGTCGAGGAGCTGTTCTCGCGTATACTCGAGCGGCACGGGCGTCAGACTCGCTTCCTCCACTGGTCCGATACGCTGTTGAGAGCCGACCACCTCCGTGAGCTGGAAGGTGGTGGTACGAGCGTCGTTCTCGGCGTTGAGCAACGCGAGACGTGCCGAGTTGAGGTCAACCTGCGAGCGCAGGATATCCGAGCGGGTCGCGCGGCCAAGCTCCAGCTGCTGCTGCACGAAGTTCAGCTGATCCTCCTGTCGTTGCACACGATCCTGCTCGACCTGGACGAGCTCACGAGCCGCCACGGCATTGAAGTACGCCTGCTTGACCAGCCGGATCGTCTCGAACTCGGTCTGACGGTAGCGTGCGTTCTGTTCCACGACGCCGAGGCGCGCGCCCTTCAGGTCGGCGAAGCGACGGAACCCCGAGAACAGCTCGTAGTTCGCTCCGATCTGCGCCGTGTAGCTGGTCGTCACGATCCCCTGCGCCGTCGGGTCCAGGCGACCGGTACTCGAGTTCGAGTATCCGTAGCTGAGGCTCACGTCCGGGAGGAAACTCCCCCAAGCCCCCAGCCGGTCGTACCGAGCGCTCTCGAGGTTGGTCTGTGCCTGTTGCAACGCAGGATTGCGCTGCCTGGCGAGAGCGATCGCCTCTTCCAGCGTGATCTGTCGGACGGAGATCTCCTGTCCAACGAGCTGCCCTGTGCTCCCGCCCAGCGCGAGCCCGACGAACGCCGCGCCAAACACGCAGAGCCTCACGACGCCGCTACTGGCCATCGTTGCCGGCCGTCCGCCGCACAATCCGTTCTCCAGTTGTCTCACCGGTCCTCCTGGGTCTCACTCTCGCCGTGTTCTCGATCTCGAGTTCGCTGACTGCGCAGCAACGTGCGGTACTGCTCCACCTGCTCCGGGTTGAGCAGCGCTTCGATTTCCAGACGAACCGAGTCGACAAGCGTTCGGTACTTGGGTCGCACGTCGCTCCACACCTGCTTCATCGACGCTCGATAATGCTCCAGCACTGCGTCGATGTCTTCTCGCTGTTGAGTCGTGAGCTCGAGCTCATCCGCGAACCGTTCGATCGTAGTCTGGCGCCTCGATCGACCCCCGCCGCGGCGCTCGACGAGGTCGGTGGTGACCTCCGCCCGAGCGGAGCCGGGGAGGAGCGTGAATCTGTCTGCCGCCACTCCTGCCGCGGCTCCCGCCACAAAGGTCACTCCGAGCAACAGTACGACCCGCGCTCTCGAATCGACATTCGTCACGAACAGAATCTCCTTTCCGCTCGCCGGGAATCACAAGCGAGCGCCTGGATCACGGTTGGGGCGCGCGCCCCGCCATGGCCGCAGCGAGCAGGTGGTCCTTGCTTGGCTCGGTCGCGGACGTGAGAAGGGCGGGGAACACGTCGTCCCGGCCCTCGGCCACGAGTTGCTCGACGGTCAGCGTGGCGACCTCCGTTGACGGTGGCTCGCCCGGCCCTGCCCGGTACGCGAGCCCCGCGAAGGCGACCGCCAGTGCGGCAGCGACCGGCGCCAGGAGCAGGGCCCAGCGCGCCGCGACGCTCTGCCAGCCCGCCGCGCTGCGTCGTGCGCGGAGAAGCGTGTCGGCCTGCTCGTGCACGCGCCGCTTGATTCGGGCGTGCCTGATATCGTCGGGCCGCAGTGGCTCCAACCAGCGTGGCCACTCCCGGATCGGATCCCTATGTCGTTTCATCCTCGTCCAGCATTCCCTGCAGCGCCCTCCGAAACGAGCGCCGCCCGTGGTGCAAGTTGGCGCGTGAGGTGCCGACCGCGATGTTCAGGATGCGAGCGATCTCCGCGTGGCCGTATCCCTCCAGGTCGTATAGCAGTACAGCCATTCGTTGCTGCTCCGGAAGTCGTTCCAGTGCCTCCAGCACCAGCGCCCTCGCCTGCGTTCGACTGTACTCCCTCTCCGGGTCCTCGCCACCTGCCGCCGTCGCCGGAAGCTCTCCGTGCTCACGCAACACCTCCCGCCGACGGAGGTTCAGACAAGTGCTACGAAGCACGCTGTAGAACCAGGGGCCGAACGGACTACCCGGTCGCAGCTGGTCGATCCGCTCGAGGGCTCGCATGAACGCCGCCTGAACACCGTCTTCTGCGTCCTGTTCGTTGCGTGACAGCCCCAGCGCGACCGCGTACGCTGGCGCCAGATACCGCTCCACCAGGGCCCCGAACGCCCGTCGGTCGCCACGCTGGACGGCGCGAACCAGCGCCGGCTCATCTTCGAATCGCCGCTCCTCCGCGCGCTCCAGGTGACTACCACCGTCGCCCTCCGGCCTTCGCGTCGACACGTCAGCTGGCGGCGACATTCCCTTTCGCCTTCATGAAACACCCCCTGACGAGCGGGCGTTGCACCCACTCGGTTGCCGGGGTGGCGTGGTCCGATCTCACGAACGCGCCGTCAAGCCCGTCTTAACATCCGCCTGTCCGGCGTCATCTAAGGGTCGAATCGACGCCGAAACACAAGCGGAGGCAACCGAACCTGGTGAACGTCGAATCGCTGACGGGGCGCATCGACAGCAGTCGGTGCGTATCGTTCCCCATGCTAGACGACGGATCCGTTCTCGAACAGGCTCGCCGCGGTGACGAAGCCGCCTGGCGTCATCTGTACGAGACTCACGCGGATATGGTTTTTCGGCTCGCGCTCCGGGTGGTCGGCGACCGAGAGGCGGCGCTGGACGTTCTCCAGGAGACGTACATACGCGCCGCGCGGGCCCTGGGCGGCTTCCGAGGCGATGCGAAGTTTCGGAGCTGGATCGCTCGAATCGCGATCAATGAGGCCCGCACGTGGCTGCGGAAGAAAGCCCGCCGTCGTGAAGTCTCGCTGGAACGGCTTCCCGGACGAGCCGATGGGAGTTTGCCTGTGGATGAGAGGGTGGCCAGGGCGGACCTCGCGCGGCGGGCTTTGGAGATGGCGCGCACGCTGCCGGAACGGCAGCGGGATGCAGTCATTCTGCGAACGACGGAAGGGTATTCGTACCGGGAGATCGCAGAAATGCTCGGCACGAGCGAAGGATCCGTCCGGGTGAGCTATCATCATGGGATGGCCAAGCTGAGGAAACGTCTGGCCGACCTGACGACCGGGCGTGGCGACACTCACGGGGGCGAAAAAGAGCCGCATAAGGAGCACCCCGAGCGGCGAAACGAGGCGATATGAGCACGACGACGTGGCCCGAAAACGATGGCCACCCGACAGACTGCCTGCCCGAGTATGTGCGTGGCGCGGCGCCCGGGCGAGAGCGTATCGAACGGCACCTGACCGAGTGTGCGGACTGTCGCGCCGAGGTCGAGATCCTGCGTGCACTGGCCGAACCGGGCGTCGACGGACTGACGGCCGGCGAGCGCGAACTGGCATTCGGGCAGATGCGACGGCGTCAGGCGATCGATCGATCGCCTCTGACGACGGTGTGGAAGGTCGCGGCGGCGATCGCACTCCTCCTGGGGAGCGTGGGAGTGTGGCAGACCATCCAATCGTCAGCCGGCGCCCCGGAGTGGAGCCCCACGGCGGCCGTCGAGGGCTGGGAGGACGATCTGTCCGAGCTGGACCCACAGCTCGACGAGGTCATGCTTGCGCTGGGGTATCAGTCGGAGAGTAGCGCCGAGCTCTGGAACGCGTTCGACGAAGTGGACCCGGGCGAGTTGGTCGGCCCGTGGGAGGAGGAAGAATGAGACGGGTAAGCATTCTCGGAATCGTCGTCCTGGGGCTCGCGTTCGCCGCGCCGCTGACCGCCCAGCAGGGGCGGGGCCGGCAACAGCGGGCTCGTCCTCCGTCGGCCGCGCAGTCCAGACAGGCGGAACAGCTGCTCAACCGCTTCAGTCGGCGAGCGGCGGAGGCGCTGCAGTTGAACGAAGAGACGGCGCGTGGGCTGACCGAGACGATGCAGCGATTCCGGAGAGAACGGGAGACGCTGCGCGTTCGCCAGCAGTCGCTCCGTCAGGAGCTCACTCTCGTCGTCAGGCGGACCCCGGAAGACGAAGGAAGGGTCGCCGAGCTGCTGGACGAACTGCTGGAGCTGGGAGTCCGGAGCGCCGAGCTGGACGTGATCGAGCAGCGGGAGCTGAGCGAGTTCCTCAGCCCGATTCAGCGAGCTCGACTCATCTACCTGCGGCAGCGTCTCGCACAGCAGGCGATGGAACGCCAACGCATGCAGGGCGGGCCGCCCCAGCGCGGAGTCCGCGAGATTCCGAGTTTCTGACAAGCGGCGTGCGGCGGTATGGGATTCCCGACACACCGTCGCGCGCCAGCTCCTCTGCTCACCGTCCACGGGCCGCCTCGCGCCTTGTTCGGGTCACATGGCTCGCACATTATCTTCCGTGGAGACCGATTACCTACGATTGAAAGCGCGAGCGAATCAACGTGTCTGAAGAACAGAACCTCAGTTCGACGATCGGCGTCCTACCGTCCGGAGAGCTCGCTATGGCGGCGCGGACGCTCGTGGAGGAGCGACTCCGCGGTCTCGGGAAAGCCGTGGGCCGTGATCTGGCACCCGTCGATTTGATCCTCAAGCCTGCGGCGCCCAACATCCGCCAGCACCTCTTCGAAGAAGCATGCGAGCTGTATTGGAACGAGCTCAGCTGGGAACAGCTCACCGATGAGGAGCGGATGGGAGACGAGGAACTGACGGAGATGGTCTTTCCGGGGCTTCTGGCACTCGTCGATGCGTTCCTGCCGCGTGGGCCGAACGGCGAGCCCGATCGCGACCGCGAGCGGCGAGACGTGGCCCATGATTTCCTTCTATGGCTGGCGGCCAGACTGATCGAGCTGCGAAACGCACCGCTCCCCGAGCCTTCGGTGCGAGGGCGGTTGCGGCGTCAGGCAGCAGTGACGGACGACCTGATCGACCTGGTCACGTTCCGCCTTTGCTCGTTGAGCAACAAGGAGATCGCAGCCTACCAGAGCGACTAGTCGTAGGTGGACAGCCCTACTGGGTCTCGTCTACATTCGCCGCCCGAGCCGCACGCCCCGCCGTTGCGAAGCGTGCGCTTTCTTAACCTCACGAGAGAGTCGATGCCGTGGATTCGATTGTATGCGTAAAACGGGTTCCGGACTCCGCCACGCGTGTCCGGGTCGCCCCTGATCGGATGAGTATCGATGACGCCGGTGTGAAGTACGTCCTCAATCCCTATGACGAGTATGCCGTCGAGGAGGCCTTGAAGCGCAAGGAAGCGGCGGGAGAAGGATCCGTGACCGTCGTGTGTCTCGGTCCCGATGCGGCAAAGGAGACGCTGCGCACCGCTCTCGCCATGGGGGCCGACGAGGCTGTTCTGCTGAAAGGGGATGGCTCACCCGACGGTCTGGCGGTCGCCCGCGCCCTGGCGGAAGAGGTCCGTGGTAGGACGTTCGATCTACTGCTATTCGGCAAGCAGGCGATCGACGACGATAACATGCAGGTGCCGGCGATGGTCGCGGAGATTCTGGAGCTGCCCTGCGTCACCGTGGTCGTGGGGCTGGAGACACAGGGCGGACAGGCCGTGGCCAAGCGTGAGATCGAAGGGGGTCACGAGATCGTCGAGTTCGCGCTGCCCGCTGTCGTGGCGGTCCAAAAGGGAATCAACGAGCCGCGCTACCCGAGCCTCAAGGGAATCATGGCCGCGAAAAAGAAGCCGCTGGAAGAGAAAGAGATCCAGCTCGAGGAGCCGAGGGTCGAGCTGGTGTCGCTCAGCGAGCCCCCGCCACCGAAGGCGGCCGAGATCGTCGGTGAAGGCGCCGAGGCCGTTCCGGACCTGGTGCGCAGACTGCGCGAGGAAGCGAAGGTGCTGTGATGGCTGACGTGCTGGCGGTTAGCGAGGTCCGCGACGGGAGGGTGCGGGGTGTGTCGCGAGAGGTGGTTGGAGCGGCTGCCAAGCTTGCCGCCGAACTGGGCGGTTCGGCGCACGCGCTCGTGCTCGGGCCTCCGGGCGTCGCATCCGGCATTGCGGAGCTCGGCAACGTCGGTGCCGAACGAATCTACGTGGCGGAAGCCGATGACTTCGGGCTGTACCACCCCGAGGCGAGCGTGCGTGCAGTGGCCGAGCTGTATGGCAGTGGCGCCTACGCCGCGGTCCTCTTCCCGGCGACTGCGCAGGGCAAGGATCTGGCCCCGCGCTGCGCGGCACGCCTCAATTGCGGGCTGGCGAGCGATGCCACGGCGATCGAAGTGGAGAACGGCGGCGTCGTCGTCACCCGGCCGCAGTATGCCGGCAAGGCTGTGGCTCGAATGACGTTCGCCAGCTCACCCGCGCTCGTTAGCCTGCGGCCCAATGTCTTCGCGCCCGAGCCCCGCGCAGCGGCCGGAGAGGTCATCACGCTGGAGGTCGCGAGCGAACCCCGACGCATCAGGGTGCGCGAGATCGAGGAAGGCGAGCGCGGCAAGCTGGATGTGGCGGAGGCCAGCGTCGTCGTCTCAGGTGGCCGCGGTCTCCAGGAGCCGGACCACTGGGCGTTGCTGGAGGACCTCGTGGACGCGCTCGGCGAGGGAGCGGCGCTGGGCGCGAGTCGAGCCGTAGTGGATGCGGGGTGGCGGCCGCACAGCGAGCAAGTGGGCCAGACCGGTAAGACAGTAGCCCCCAACCTGTACTTCGCGGTCGGCATCAGCGGTGCCATCCAGCACCTCGCCGGCATGCGAACGGCCAACGTCATCGTAGCGATCAACAAGGATCCCGAGGCGCCGATCTTCCGTGTGGCCGACTACGGGATCGTGGGCGACCTGTTCGAGGTGTTGCCACGCCTCACGGAGGAGATCCGGGCAGTCCGCGCAGCCCAATAACAGGAGAAGGGTCGGCCGTTCGACCCGGATCGTATGAGTCTGCAGGAGATCAGCGAGGCCCTGACGCGGTGGAGCGCCGAGGGGCGAGAGTGTGCCGTAGCCACCCTGGTGGCGGTTCGCCACTCGGCCCCACGACCGCCTGGCGCACGTTTCGCCGTGAACGATCGGGGCGACATGGTCGGGTCCGTATCGAGCGGGTGCGTGGAAGGTGACCTGTTCGAGCATCTTCGACGTGCTCTCTCCGGCGAGCCCTCTTCCGTGCTGACGTACGGCATCACCGATGAGATGGCGGCGGACGTCGGCCTGGCCTGCGGAGGCGAAATCGACGTGCTCGTGGCGCGACACGACCCTGACGCTGTCTGGGGTGCTCTCGTCGAAGCCACTGGGGCGGCCGAGCCCGTCGTGCTGATCACCGGTGTGTCAGACTCGTTCCGAGGTCGTCGTCTGCTGCTCCTTGCTGACGCTCCGCCGGTGGGCACTCTCGGCTCGTCGTACCTCGACGAGCAAGCCATCGAGGCAGCCGCGCGCTTCCCGAGCGGTGGAGACCCGCACGTCGTGTCGCTGGGCACGGTCGGTGAGGGTGCGGAAACTGGGGAAGTGTTCGTCGAACCATTTCTCCCTCCACCGAGGCTCGCGATCGTCGGGGCGTCTCCGATCGCGATGGCGCTATGTCGGATCGCTGGGATCCTGGGGTACGAAACGGCGGTCATCGATCCGCGCGAGGCGTTCGCGGCGGCGGATCGCTTTCCAGATGCGGAACGGGTGATCCACGCGTGGCCCGAGGAGGGACTGCGCTCCTTCGGTCTCGATCGGCAGCTGTCGGTCGTCGTTCTGAGCCACGATCGGAAGTTGGACGTGCCAGCTCTCGCGGCGGCGTTGCGCGCCGACTGCAGATACGTAGGACTGCTGGGTGGGCGCCGAACACAGAGGCTGCGGCGGGAGGAGTTGCGCGAGCTGGGGTTCGACGAGTCGGCGCTCGCCTCGGTTCGCGGTCCGGTAGGCCTTTCGATCAAATCGCGGACGCCTGAAGAGATTGCGGTGTCGATCGCTGCCGAGCTCGTGGCGATACGGCGAGGGGCCGTGGACGAGACGTGAGTATCGCTGGGCTCGTCCTGGCGGCGGGCGGCTCGACCCGCCTCAACGCCACGGAATCCGCTTCCGATAAGCCTGCCTTCAAGCTCCTGCTTCCGTTCGGACCGATGACGGTGGTCGAGGCCGTAGTGCACGCGGCGCTCGCCGCAGGTCTGTCGCCGGTCATCGTCGTGGTGGGCCATCGAGCTAACGAGGTGCGCCGCGCTCTCGACGAACTGGATGAGCGAGTCCTGGTGGTCGAGAACCCGGCGTACAAGGCAGGGCAATCGAGCTCGCTGACGGTGGGGGTGGGGATCGCGAGAGATCGCTCGGATGTGGAGGCGGTGGCCGTCCTGCTGGCCGACGAGCCCGGTATCCTCCCGCTGTCAATTCGAGCCGTGGTGACCGGCTGGCGCGAGGCGGGGGCCGGCATCGCCCGCGCCGTGTACCGAGACAGGCCTGGGCACCCGGTCGTGTTCGGACGCCCGACGTTCGAGGAGCTGAACAGGCTCCGCGGCGATCAGGGAGCCGCGTCCTTGCTGCAGAACGCACGGCATGCAGTGTGCGGCGTTCGGATCGGCTCGCCCGCACCCGTGGACGTAGACACCGAGCAAGACTACCGGGAAGCGTTGCGGCGGCGAGGGGAGGATATCGCTCCCGAGTAGGTCGCCGTGGGACCTGCGAGGGACGGGTTGGGACGCGGAGAACAAGGAAACCCGCATGTCGCCACGCGGACGCTTCGCACTTGGAATTCTGGCCGTGTGGACACTCACGCTCGGCTGGCACGCGAAGCGCCTGTACTTTCGACCCATCCAGGAGCTCGTGGCTGAGGCCTCGCGCACGATACCACCTGGCACCGCCTACTACCGCGTGTATCAGGGTGAGGAGCATGTGGGGTGGGCCACGAGCGAAATCGACACCCTCCCTGCTGCCAGCGGCTTCCTGCTCCGGGACCGGCTCGAGGCCACGTTGCGCGCGTTGGATCAGGAGGTGCCGACCTCGGTCGAGTCGGAGGCCGAACTGGCTCCCACCCTCGCGCTTCGCCGTTTCTCGGTGACGGCAAGCGGCGCCATCGGTTACATCACCGCACGCGGCGAGGTACATGGCGATTCTGAGGTTGCGGTGACGGTGGCCGGTGCGATCGAGTCCGATACCCTGCGGCTGCCCGTCGACGGACCCGTGATTCTGGCCGGGGCCTGGCCGATGCGATTCGTCGCCCAGGGCCAGCTCGAGCCGGGTGACCGCTACTCGCTGCCCGTCTTCGACCCCGTGACTGCTCGCCGGCGGGACATGGAGCTCGAGGTGCTGGCCACCGACACCCGCACGTTTCCCGACAGCGTGGACATCGAGGACGGCCTGTGGGTCGTGGCCCACGAAGACACCGTTCGAGCGTGGCTCGTACGTCTTGAGCTCGGCGGGATGGAGCTGCGCTCATGGGTCGACGAGGACGGGCGCTTCCTCGAGACGGAGACGGCGGCGGGCTTCCGGCTCGAGCGAACGGCGTTCGAGATGGCGTTCTACGGCGACAGTGTGCGCACGGTCGAAGCAGGAGGACAAAGGTGATCCGACTGGAAGCACTCACCAAGCGATACGGTGACTTCACCGCGGTCCAATCGATCGATCTCGAAATCCCGGTCGGGTCCCTGTACGGGCTGCTGGGACCAAACGGCGCAGGCAAGACGACTACGCTGCGAATGATCGCGGGCATCCTGCAGCCGGACGGCGGACGTGTGCTGATCGACGGCCATGATGTGGTCACGAATCCGTACCAGGCGAAACAGGGCCTCGGGTTCATCCCGGACCGACCATTCGTATACGAGAAGCTGACGGGTGTGGAGCTCCTCCGTTTCGTGGCGGGTCTGTACGGGCAGGAGGGACCCGAGGTCGAGAAGCGGATCGACGAGCTCCTGACCTTGTGGGATCTCCAGCGTTGGCGCGACGAGCTGGTAGAGTCCTACAGCCACGGCATGCGGCAGAAGCTCATCATCTCGTCTGCGCTCATCCACCGTCCTCAGGTGCTCGTAATCGACGAGCCGATGGTGGGACTCGACCCACGCTCAGCCAAGCTCCTGAAGGATCTGCTTCGATCGTTCGTGTCGCGCGGCGGCACCGCACTCGTCTCCACTCACACGCTGGAGTTCGCCGAGGTGCTGTGCGACCGCATGGCGGTCATCAACCAGGGCCGGATCGCAGCGGAGGGCACGATCGACGACCTCCGGGCTACAGCGTCCACTGCCGCTGGAAGGCTGGAGGCGATCTTCCTCAAACTGACGGGCGGGGTAGAGGAGCGCGAGCTGGCCGCCGTCCTGGGAGGCTGACCAGTCCATGAGCGATCGCCGCGCCGAGATCACGTCGCTGACAGAGCAGGCTCCATCCCAGGCCGGGGTGCGTACCCTGCTGCGTCCCAAGCTCCTGTCCGCCGTGCACCGGGCGCGGTCGGGCAAGAGTAGTCTGGAGCGCGGTCTCACACTGGCCCTCACCGGGGTTGGCGGTTTTGTCTTCCTGTATTACGTCAGCTTCCGTTTGCTCAGAACGCTGCGCGACGTGCCCGAACTCGGGCCGCTCCTCGCCACTAAGCTGCTGGGGCTCGGGCTGCTTCTCTTTCTGGGCATCCTGCTGCTGTCGAACCTGATCGCGGCGCTATCGTCGTTCTTTCTCGCGAAGGACCTGCCGACCGTCATCGCGTCTCCAGCCGATTGGCTGCCCGTGTATGGGGCACGGCTGACCGAGACGCTGCTCAGTTCGAGCTGGATGGTGCTGCTCATGCTCGCGCCGGTGCTGGTGGCGTACGAACGAGTGTACGATTCAGGGTTGCCGTTCTACGCGATGGCGCTCCTGGCCCTTCTCCCCTTCTTGGTGATCCCGGCGGCAGTCGGTGCGGCGATCACCCTGGTGCTCGTAAACATCTTCCCCGCGCGCAGGACCCGAGACCTTCTCGGCCTCGTCTCGGTTGCTGCGGCCGCCCTACTGGTGCTCGCCATCAGGATCGTGCGTCCGGAACGGCTCGTCAATCCAGAGGGCTTCCGCAATCTGGTCGATTTTCTGGAAGTGCTACGCGGGCCGTCGTCCCCGTGGCTGCCCTCGGAGTGGGCGGCGGAGCTGCTGACCGGGTCACTGGAAGGAGGATTCGATCCGTTCTGGCTGCTCCTTCTGTGGAGCACGGCGACCGCCTTCGTCGTACTCGGCGCGATGGTGCACCGGTGGCTGTATCCACGCGGCTACACCCGTGCGCAGGAGGGCGCCGAGAGCGGAACACGGGGAGGACGACTGTGGGATCTCGTGAGCTCCGCCCTGCGCCCGCTCGGCCTTCAGCGCCGTCAGCTGGTTCTCAAGGACACGCGGGTCTTCTTCCGCGACGCCACGCAGTGGTCGCAGCTGCTCGTGCTCGGCGTTCTGCTGGTCGTGTACGTCTACAACATCCAGGTGCTGCCCATTCGAACCAGCGCGGCCCTGAGCCGTTTTCTGGTCTCGATGGTGGTCTTTCTGAACCTGGCGCTGGCCGGGTTCGTTCTTGCGGCCGTGGCGGCTCGCTTCGTCTTTCCCTCGTTCAGTCTGGAGGGCGGCACGTTGTGGCTGCTCCGTTCGTCCCCACTGCGCCCCGAGGTGCTCGTGTGGTCGAAGTACTGGTCGGGTGCCATCCCGCTGCTCGGGCTCGCCGCGACGTTGACCCTGGTCACGAACGCGATTCTGCATGTGCAGGGCGGCCTCATGGTGCTGGCACTGGTGACAATCGGAACTCTGACTCTGGCGATCGTCGCCCAGGCCCTCGCCTGGGGGATCGCGTTTCCCAAGTTCGATACGGAGAACGCGGCGCAGATCCCGACCTCCCTGGGAGGGCTGCTGTTCATGCTCGGATCGCTCGGGACGCTGGCGGCCGTGCTGATCGCCCAATTCTGGTCGCTGAGAGCCTACTTGAGAAGCGGCTTACCCGGCGGGGTACCGCGTGCGCCCACGCTGGGCGAAGTCTCCGTCGCGTTGCTCCTCACGCTGCTTCTGTGCGCGGTGGGATCCGTCGTGCCGTATGTGTACGCGCGGAGGCGTGTGGCGAGGCTCGACGTCTAGTCGGCGCTTTCGCTTTCGGGCATGGCCGAGCTCTCTGCCCTACTACCCGCACCGTTCTCGCGCTCTCTGTACGTCTGAAGCCGCGTCCGGGCGAGGCCGATCTCGTCCTGACTGAACAGCCCTTCCTTCTGAGCGAGCAGAAGCTCTTCCAGCTGGACCTTGGTGATGAAGCCGAGCTGGACAGCCAGCTCACCGAATTTGAGCCTCGGCTGGCGCCGCTGCTCCAGGATCACCCGAGCCACCTCGGCCGGGTCCATGAGCTCCTTGATGATAGCCACAGTGCCGAGTGCAAAATGCCGGGGGATTGGCACATTGCCAGCGACCTCGACGCCCGCCCCATAACGGGTCTCGGATGCCGTACCAGTCTCCTCACCGCCGGGTGCCTCGTCACCCCCGTCCGAGTCCCCCTCCTGCACGTCACTCGCGTACGGAGGCAGGAACGCGATCTCTTCCTCGTCGTCCGAATAGCTCTTCACGGTCGAGTGCTCCAGCCAGATGGATCCGATGTCGTCCTGGACGCTGGGCTCGCTGTCGTGCGACGCCTCGATGGGACGAGTTCGCTCGCGCGCTCCTTCGTAACTGCTTGGAGGAACGACGGTTCCGGAGGAGGAGACCCTGCGGGCGAGCGCGGCCATCGAGTATTGAAGCTCGTTATGCAGCTTGCCGACCTGCCGCATCGTGAACAGGTGGATGAAAAGCAGTCCGACGAGGGCACCGGCCAGAAGATACAGATCCCACGGCCCGCCCAGCCGGGTGGCCACAGCCACCGCACCGAGCACTAGGACCAGCATCAGGTACTGTAGAGCCCTAAGCATCCGGGTTCGACTGCGCTTTCCGGGCGGCTCGATTTCGCCTGCCCTCTTCCGTTCGCTCCGAATCGCCTGACCGCAAGGTGAGGCCTCACGCTGGCGACATTTGCCTGCACGATGCCTTTCGAAGCGAGGGAAAGAGCAAGAGGCGGGCCAGTTCGGCCCCCTGAATCGATGTATCTACCTCTGGCGCCAGATCTTCCACGTGTCGACCAGCCGGTTCCCACGCACCACGTAGAATGCGTCGAAGCAGGCCACTGTGAGACACGCGTGATTCGGAAGAATCCGCACCCTGGTGCCAACCGGCAGAGGCTCGTTGAGGATGCCGTGCTCTTGGCTGATGGTGAGGACACGCGCCCTGGGATGCATCGCGAGCGCCGCATTGTCCACGAGCAGACGGCCGTAATGCACGGGGACATCAGGACCCGCATCCTTCGAAAGAGCCAGCGCACCGGCGTCCGTGACAGAGCGTTCCCCGTCAGGCCGCGAGGAAACCACACTGGCCAGGACCGTCACCGCACAGTCGACCAGGGTGCACGAGCCGAGGCAAAGCTGCGTGTAGTCGTAGAGCGCGTAGTTGCCGGGCCGTGCCTCCGTCACGTCGGTCAGCCGATCGACCCTGGCCATGGAAGGCGTGGAGCCGACGCTGATGCCGGGACACGCGATGCCCGCCGTTCGAAGGTGCCCGGCGAAGCCTGCCATCATCTCGCGCTCGCGCTCGGCGATCGCCGCGATCTCGGATGCGGAGTCGGCGTGGTACGCGTTGCCGGAGTGACTCAGAATGCCGGCGAACTCGAGGCGGGACGAACCAGCGAGCGCGGTCGCCAGCCGCAATGCTTCTTCGGACCGCGGGTCGACTCCCGCGCGACCATACCCACAGTCGACCTTCAGCCAAACGGGGAACGATCGGTCCAGCGACTCCAGCGCTTCGATCGCCTCACGGCTATCGAGGGTCAACCCGAGCTGCACGGCGGCGGGAAAGTCGGCCAGTTCTTCCATACGGGCGAGAACCACCGGGACGGCCCACGTGATGTCGTTGAACCCGTGCCGGGCGAAGACGCGGGCCTCCTCGAGCGTCGAGACCGTGAGGCCCTGCGCCCCGAGCGCGCTCTGCCGCCCGGCGATTTCCACGCACTTGTGCGTCTTGATATGCGGCCGGAGGGCTACGCCCAGCTCCCGGCTCTTCCGGGCCATACGACCCAGATTGGACTCCAACACGTCGAGGTCCAGCAGCAGCGCGGGGGTCGGGATCGACGGCAGCGAAGCGGCGTCCAACGGCTCCATGGCGCGCAAGCTAGTCAGTACCGACCTTCCTGGGGAACCCCGGACCGCCGGTGCGCTACGATGCATGTACCGCCGTCGCGCTCGGTCGGCCGTGGGCCAGGTGGACATTCGATTCGCGACACACGAGGCGGATGGCCGACAGTGACGATCGGTCTCCTCAGTCCGTCTACAGGGTGAGATAGCATGACTGGGCTGCCGCACGAGGCACAGACCGGAGGCCCCGCTAGTGGCCCCTCCGATGGCGAAATCGTGCGCCGGGTACTATCCGGCCAGCCGGACGAGTATGCGGTTCTGGTGCGGCGTTACAAGGACGTGCTCTATCGATACTCCGAGCGGATGATGGGTCGCCCCGACGATGCCGAGGACATCGTCCAGCAGGCGTTCGTCAAAGGGTTCCAGAATCTGGACCGCTGCCGCGACCCCGAGAAAGTGGGTGGGTGGCTGTTCCGGATCGCCGTGAACCTGTGCAAGGACAACCTGAAGGGGCGGCATCGTCGCGAAGTCCCGCTGGAAGCGGTGAGCACGCTTCGCGCGGAAGAGGGAAACCCCGAGGTGGCCAGCGAGCGGACGGAGATTCGCGAAGAGATCTACAGCGCGCTCCAGGAGTTGTCGCCAGAGCAGCGCGAGGCCTTCGTGCTGAAGCACGTGGAGGGCTGGTCGTACGAGGAGATGGCGGAGCGTCTGGATGTATCGGTCTCGGCGCTCAAGATGAGGGTCCACAGGGCCCGCGAAGAGCTACAGGTAATGTTGCAGCGATATCGATGAAGAGAGAACTACACAGGTTTCTGGACGGAGAGATCCCTCGGGAGTCGCTTTCTGAGGACCTTCAGAACGAAGCAGCTGCCTGGAAGGCCCTGCTCGAAGATGTGCGTGAGGCCGGGAGCGATGCTGCGCCGGTGGGTCTGGAGACGAGGGTGTTGCAGTCCGTGCGCGCCGAGGCGTCCGCGTCGGGCTGGGTTCGGACGATGCGCTGGTGGACTCGGCCCCGTCCTCTTCGGCTTCCACCCCTCGCGGGCGCGCTCGCCGCGGCCGCCGTGGTCCTCTTGCTACTGGGCAGACAGGCCGTGAGTCCGGGCTCGAACGAGGTGGTGGCCGGGTTGAACGGTCAGGCCATCCATGTGCAGTTCGCGCTGAACGCGCCCGACGCCTCGACTGTCGCGATCTCGGGCGATTTCACGGATTGGTCGAACGTGGGTCTGAGCGATGCGGACGGGGACGGGGTGTGGACTGTCAGGATTCCGGTGAGACCCGGCGTGCACGAGTATATGTTTCTGATTGACGGCACGCAGTGGATCACCGATCCGAACGCGGAGCGCTACGAGGAAGATGGGTACGGATACCGAAACGCAATCGTGGCCGTGGCGCCGCCAACGGCGGGTATCTGAACGGCGGCTGTCGGCGGGGAACGAGAACGAGATGGGTGATAGGCGAGCGAGCCGCATGCTCGGGGCTGCGGGACGGATTCTCGTCGCTTTGCTGGTCGTCGGCGCCGTTCCTTCGGCCGCGCTGGCTCAGAGCGAGGAACGGGACGTCGAGCGGTTGCGTGCCGAACTGGCCGACGAGACGGTCACCCGGCTCCTGCGCATCATCGATGATGCGGCACAGGACGGCGTGCCGAAGGAACTGCTGTTCAGGAAGGCGCTGGAGGGCGTCTCGAAAGGGCAGAGCGAGGCCGCCATCATCCAGACCGTGAACGAGGAAGCGAGAGATCTTCGAGCCGCGATCCGGGCCATGGGCCCCGATCTGGGGGAAGAGGCACTGGGTGAGGCGGCGAGGGCCCTGCGACGCGGAGTCGATCCAGGTGTTCTGCGTTCTCTCGCGCGCGGCCATCCGGGTAGCTTCTCCATGCTGCTGCTCGTCGTGGAGGACCTGGTGGGGCAGGGAGTCCCCGCGGCGCGTGCCTACCAGGTGGTGGATGAGGCCGTGCAGCAGGGATACCGCGGTGACCGCATTCTCGCGCTACCGACGGCGATGCGCCAAATGGTTCGTGAAGGCAATTCGCCCGGTCAGGCGGCTGCCACGCTTCAGCAGCGCCTGCGACGCAACCAACCGATCATTCCGCCCGGCATCCAGCCGTCCGGCTGACCCGGCCACGCAGGCTGTCTCGCTCTGCCATTGAGAGCCGCGCAAGGCCTGCGTATACTCGCGCTCAGCGGTGTTCCCGCCGCCCGATCTGGGCGGATCGTCCATTGTCGCCGAGAGGACACCCTTGCAGCGCGAATTAACGGCACGCATCGCGGGTTCCGGCAGCTTCTTGCCCGCCAAGACGCTCGACAACTTCGAGCTGTACGAGCTCGAGAGCATTCGAGGCAACTTCGATGTGGAGCGTGCTCGGGCCTCTCTCCGCGGAGTGGAAGACGTCGATTCCCTCTCTGCGGCCGAGGTGTTCGACCAGTGGTCGATCCAGGTGACCGGCATTCGCGAACGACGGGTCGCCGGATCCGAGGATGGCCTCACCACCGAGGAAATGTGTGCGGAGGCGGCGCGGCGGTCCCTGGAGATGGCAGGGATGGAAGCCTCCGATTTGGATGCGGTACTGGTGGGCTCGCTTACCGGCGCCGACGAAGTGCCGAACGTCGCGTGCACGGTGGCCAACATGATCGGTGTGCCGAAGCTGGGCGGCTACACGCTGAACGCGGCCTGTGCCGGCTTCGTCTACGCGGTGGCGACGGGCTACGCCTTCGTCCGAGGCGGGCTCGGCCGCAACATCCTCGCCGTGAGTGGGGACATGCTCTCTCGAATCACGGATTATTCGGACCCCAAGACGGCCGTCTTATTCGGGGACGGCGCCGGCGCGGTGGTCCTCACTCCCTCGCAGGACGGTGATGGGATTCTCGGCCCTCCGTACCTGGCGGGCGACTACAACCGCGATCCCCTGTACATGCTCGGCCAGGGGTGGGAGACGGAGGAGGAGCCGGCCCCCAAGCTCAGAATGGAAGGCGGTCCGAGGATCCTGCGCCGCGCGATCCAGAACATGGCGAACATCGCGGCGCGGGCGCTCGAGAGCGCGGACCGTGGCTGGGATGACGTGGATCTCGTGATCCCGCATCAGGCGAACCTTCGGATTACGACGGGTCTCGAGAAGCTACTGGCGCTCAAGAAGGGGCGCGTTCTGCACACTATCGAACGGTACGGCAACATGTCCGCATCGACGGTCGCCGTGACGCTGGATGAGGCTTTGCGTGGGGTGCACGGGCCTCTGCCCGATCCGGCGCTTGTCGTACTGACCGCCATCGGCGGTGGTTACACCAGCGCTGCCGCGGTCATCGAGTGGCGAGGCGGCGCCAGGGCGTAAGCGGGATCACGTCCACCGGGTCGCCCTCCGCGTACCCCTGCGTCGCCTCCGGCACGACGAGCAATCCGTCCGCGTTGAGCATCGAGGTCAGTATGCCCGAACCCTGCGCCCCGGTCAGCCGGGCGACGGGTACCCCGTCGGCTTCCTCCAACACGACGCGAAGGAAGTAGGTGAACTCGGCGGGGGTGGAGATGGCTTCGCCGGCGACGGCGCGGAGCGAGCGCGGGTGGAGGCGGCGATGCCCGGCCATCTTCCGCAGGGCCGGTCGCACGAATGCCTCGAAGCACACCATGGCCGACACCGGGTTACCGGGTACACCCCACACTGGCTTGTCGCCCAAAAGGCCGAACAGCAGGGCGCTGCCGGGGCGCGTCTTCACTCGCCAGAAGTGGCGCTCGAGCCCCATCTCTTCCAGCACATGCCGCACGTGGTCGTGTTCGCCGACGCTGACGCCCGCCGTGCTGATCAACGCGTCGCACTCCTCCAGTCGGACCAGGCGCTCGCGCAGGTCGGCCGGATCGTCGCGAGCGATCCCCAGCGGGACGGGTTGAGCACCTTCGGTGCGGAGCTGCGCCGCCAGCGAATAGCTGTTCGAGCTCACGATCTTTCGTCCCGCGAGTACCTCGTCGAAGTCGTCGAGGTCGGCCAGTTCGTCCCCGTTGGACAGTACGCCCACCCGCGGAATCCGCCGCACCGGAACGGCATCGACCCCCGTCAGAGCGAGCGTGCCGACGGCGGCCGGTGTTAGGGCGTCGCCTGGCTCGAGGAGCAGATCTCCCGGTCGCAAATCTTCGCCAGCGGCTCGGATGTGACGCTCGGCATCATCGTCCTGGAGGATGGTGACTTGCTTCGTGCCTCCGTCGGTATGCTCCACCCGGATGACGCCGGTCGCACCGGGCGGGACAGGCGCTCCCGTCATCACGCGGACCGCCGTTCCGGGCGCGAGAGGGCCGGCAGGGAAGGAGCCGGCGGGGACGTCGTCCGACACCGGCAGCGTCACCGGCTTGTCGGGGCCAGCACCCGTCACGTCTTCGACGCGCACGGCGTAGCCGTCCATGGCGCTGTTGTCCCACGGGGGTTGTGTCACACGAGAACGCACAGCTTCGGCGATCGCCCGCCCGAGCGCGTCGTTCAAGCGAGCTGTCTCGACGCCGAGCGGGCGACAGGCCCCGAGGACGTCGCTCAGCGCGGCAGCGTAGGACAGCCAGTTGGCCTCGTCCGTCCTCACCGCTCGACCATCAGGGCTCGACACGGGGTGAGGCGGCGCCGTGGTAGAGGGCCAGTTGCTCGATCAGGAGGTCCTCCAGGGCCGCCGCCACCTCTCCGGGTGCGTCGTACCCGTTCAACAGCACGGCGAACACCAGTGTCTCTCCGTCGCCGTCGGTTACGTAACCGGCCAGGCCCCGCACGCCCGTCATCGAGCCGGTCTTGGCCCGCAGATTCGAGTCGGCCGCGGTGGCCACCAGACGTCGAGTGAGCGTGCCATCCACTCCGGCGACTGGAAGAGCCTCGTACAGGACCTCGAACTCCGGCAGCTGCCACATGCGACGCAACAGGCGAACGAGCGCGTTCGGCGTGAGCTCGCTGTACCGGGACATGCCCGATCCGTCGGCCAGAGCCGCGGCGTCGGGCTCGATTCCCCATTCCGCAAGGGTCTCGTGGACGACCTCCAGTCCGTCGTCCGCCGTTCCTCCGTCGCCCAGCTCGCGTCCGAGCGTGCGAAGGAGAGCCTCCGCCATCTGATTGTCGCTCCGCTTGAGCAGCGGTCCGAGTGCTTCGCCGAGTGGTCCACCGCTCACTTCGACGCTCCACACGTCCTCGCCTTCACGCTCCCCTACGAGAGGCGCCCGCTCGCCCTCCGACGGGCGACGGAAACCCCCTCCAACGCCTATGCCGCGCCCCGTGAACACCCCTTCCAGGTGCCGGAGGAGGTGCAGCGTCGGGTGCGTCGGAGCGAGAGCGAGCGGAACGCGTTCCTCATCAGCCGGGATCCAGCCCTCCAGAGCGACCGGCGCCCCCACCGCCGACGGGACGAAGCGAAGTCGAACCTCGGAGCCGGGAGCGCCGGTGCGCACCCGGTTCAGCATCGCCGGCGTCGGCCCCTCATCGAGGAAGCGAAGCACCGCGGGTGAGCCCACTTCGGTCGCAGGCCGCAGCTCAGCTTGCACGCGGCTGGGCGAGAGCTGCAGGGCGGACACCCCGGCGCCCCAGGCCGCATAGAGGTCATCCCACATCCACCCCCGTCCCCACGGGAGGAGGTCAAACGCGCGATCGTCTCCGATCACATCGCCTTCGATGCGATGGATGCCTGCCTGGAGGAGAAGCTGCGCCCAGCTCTCCAGGTCATCTCTCGAGAGGGCGAGGTCGCCACCTCCGATGACCCATAAGTCGCCCTGCAGGACGCCGTTACGGATGGGCCCGCCCGCGGCCAGCCAGGTCGCCCAGCGGAAGTCGGATCCGAGGCGGTGGAGCCCGACAGAGGCCGTGACGAGCTTCGTGGTGCTCGCGGCCGTGAACCGTTTGGCTCCCGCGCGTTCGAACAGAATCCGTCCGGAGGGCGCGTCCTGCACGACCATTCCGACGTGCGCGCGGGCGAGAGCCGGATCGTCCAGCAAGCGCTCGAGGTCGTTCTGCAGCGTCAGGAGATTCGCATCGACGGCCTCCGCCGGCGTGGCTTCTCGCTGAGTCGCAGGAGCGCGCACCGGCTCGGGCTGCTGAGCGACGGCCTCCGCGACGGTGAGCGCCGCGAAGGCGGCGACCAGCAGGGAGATCAGAAGTAGTAGTAGAGGGCGAGCGAGAGCTCGAGATTGTAGGTCCACTGGCCTTCCCTGGGAGCCTCCGCGCCCGCATCCAGTATGGTGGTCAGGATCTCTTCGGTGAACCACCCGTCGGGCGCCTTGAGCCGACTAAAATAGTTCCTGGCTTCGATCGCCACCCCCATCTTCTGAGAGGGGAACACCTCGAAACCGGCCCCGATGTAGAGCGCCGGCGCAGTCCCGAGATCGAAGCGCAGATCCGTCTCGTCGGGGTCGACGAACACGTCGCTCCGCTCCTCATCGATCCCGATGTTCAACGCCCCCCCCAAAGTCAGAAACGGATGGATGCCGTTCCAGGTGCGCGCGCCCGTAAGGCCGACCTGGATGCCGGCCGACGCCAGCAGGTAACCGACCCTCACCGTGTCGACGGGTGCCGGACCGGTCTCCAGCGTCGGGTCGATGACCCAGCGTTCGGCCGGCTGGTAGGCTGCGCCGAGCTCGAGCGAGAGCGGGCTGCTGACACGGATGCGGAAGCGCGCGCCGCCGGCCACCGTCGAGCCCGGACCGTGGTCCAGATTCCCCCGGTCGGCGAGTCGGTACCCACCGAACAATCCGAGCCGCAGGCCGCGCTCGATCCACTTGAAGGGCGACTCTATACGGTCCTCCTGCGCCCGAAGCGGCTGCGGCAGAACCACGGCTGCAGCGCAAGCGAGTAGGAGCCAGGCGATCGCCGGCGGGCGCGCCCATCGTCGACGGGAGCCGCTATGAAACACCCCCGTCGGGGCGGGTCGCGCGGTGCAGGGTTTGATTGACACCGATTCCGAAGCGCTCCTATACTCGACCTTTACGGGTTGAGGCGCGACCGCGGGGGCGAACGTCCGTCCCGGGCGCGCGGTGAGGGGCCAAGATAGGGGCCCCACGGGGGGCTTTCCAGACGCACGACGACACCTTGATTCCTCGTCATCTTCGAATAGCCGGGTTGCTTCGTACACCCCTGCTGGGGGGGCGCGCCGTCAGTCGGATCGTTTTTCGGGCGATGATCGCTCTGATCCTGCCGGCCACGGTGTTCGCCCAGACGGCGGAAGTGGCGGTCGAGCAGGAGGTGTTGCGCCAGGCGCCCAACGGACGACGGCTGGGTGTGGTGAACCAGGGTACGCAGCTCGCCACCGGCCAACAGCAGGGACGCTGGGTCGAAGTGACGATCGAAGGTTGGATCTGGACCCCATCGATCGCCGTCACACAGCGGGATGGGCACGACCGGATCGTGAACGTCCCCGGGGGAGAGAACCTGCGAGACGAGCCCGGCGCCCGCATCGCCGCGCGTCTCCTTCAAGGATTCCTGCTGGACCGGATCGAGGAACGAGGCCAGTGGACCCGCGTCCGCCGAACCGCCTGGATGTGGGGTCCGTCTCTCGAGTTCGACCCGATGGCTTCGGCGGGAGGGACTCCCGGCACAGCTCCGGCAGAACCCGAGGAGCGTCCGACGCCGGTTGCTGCGACGGGCGTCGGTGTGGTGGCGGGTCCCGACGGTGTGCGGCTGAGAGTGGCGCCTGAGGCGGATACACTCGCCGCCGTGAGCCCAGGAACGGCTCTCACGGTGGTGGAGCGTCAGGGCAGTTGGGCCCGGGTGCGACTGGAGGGATGGGTGCCGGCGGCGGAGCTGGTGGGCACGGATCAGGATTCTATGGTCGTCGAAGTGTCGGCCGCCGCCCTGCGCGCCAATCCGGATCAGTACCGGGGACAACGGGTGCGCTGGGAGATTCAGTTCATCTCGCTCGAGCGGGCGGAGCCGGTACGGACGGATTTCTTCGAGGGAGAACCGTTCGTGCTCGCCCGGGCGCCCGATCCGTCGGAGGGGTTCGTTTACCTGGCTGTGCCACCCGAGCTGCTGGCCGACGTGGAAGAGCTGGAGCCGCTGCAGTCGGTGAACGTGCTGGCCCAGGTTCGCACGGGCCGTTCGGCTCTCATGGGCGTGCCTGTGCTTGACCTGCTGGCCCTCTACTGACGAAACCCTCCTCCTCTCTCTCTACTGACCGATGAGGGCCCTTGCGGCCCCCTGAGAGGGGCTTATTTTGTGGCTGGGACTTTCGGTTTTTATTCGGTTTCTTGGAGCGTGTGGATGCGATCGGCGGTGCTACGCGAGCTGGAGCGGAGAGTCGAGGCGCTGGAGGTACAGCCTTCGGCACAGCCTTCCCAGCAGGCCGTCGCCGCGACAGGCATTCCGCCGCTGGATGCGTTATTGCCGGAGGGCGGGCTCCCTCGAGGTCAGGCGATCGAGTGGGCGGGTCCTCGCTCGTGCGGCAAGACGGCGCTACTGCGGGCGGCGCTCGCTCGTCTCCACGGAATGGGAGAACCGGTGGTGATGGTGGATGCGAGTCGGACGCTGTACGCGCCGGACTGGACCCCTCTGATGGGCGGCGAGCCCTTCTGGGTCGTTCGTCCACCGAGGGAGAACGAAGCGCTGTGGTGTGCCGACCTTCTGCTGCGCAGCGGTGCATTCGGTGTGGTCGCCCTGGAGACGGATGCCGGGTTGGCCCGCAGCCCGGTCGTGCGGCTTCAGCGCCTGGCCGAGAAAACGGGCGCAGTCTTCGTGGTGCTCGGGTCGCTTCCGCTGGCCGCTCTGCGCCTCCGCTTCCGTCCCGGTCGGCTTGAGCCGGTGGCGGGTGTGTTCGGCCCCGCGCTTCCTGCGGTTCGTCCCGTATGGGTCGATGTGGGCAAGGGAGGGTCGGACGAGATCCCGATCCTCTGTCCATCGCCAGCCGGCCGCGGCGTCCAACCCCTGCTGCGGGACCGAAAAGGGCCTCGATAGGCCCTGGCGTGCGTCATGGGCGGTTGGACGCGTATCGCTTCGGTATGGGTGCCGGAATCCGACACGGAGGGTGGGGCTGCCACCGCGCTGGCGGTCGCCTTGCTCGCTGCATCTCCTCGGGTGTCACGAGTGGGGAACGGGCTCTGCCGACTCGACGCCGGAGGCTGGGCGCGACGGGGTGGAGAGGAGGCGTTCGTCCGCCGGGTGCGGATGGTGGCGGCGGAGGCCGGCTTCCCGGCTGCTCGCGTGGGGCTCGCCGATACGGGGATCGTCGCCGACGCCGCTTCCCGTCTGGCCGCTGCGGAGCCGCGGATCGTGCCTCCCGGCCACGGTCGCGCGTTCCTCGCCTCTCTGCCGCTGACCCTGCTGCCGATCTCCGATGAGCTGAGAGCGACCCTTCACGCCCTCGGTCTCCGGCGAATCGGCGAGGTGGCCGCTCGTGGCAGGAACGAGCTGGAGACCCGCTTCGGCCCCGAGGGAACGCGAGCGCACCGCTGGTCGTGCGGCCAGGACGAAGACGGGGTCTTTCGTCCCATCACCTCGGAGGAGCTGCCGGAGGCCTCCTTCGAGCTCGAGGGGCCGCATACGTCGCTGGAACCGTTGCTCTTCGTCCTCCGGCATCTGCTGGCGCGGGTGTGCGGCGACCTGGTCGGAGAGGGACGTTGTGCTGCGCGCCTCGTCCTGGAGCTCGAGCTGGGGGACCGCTCGCGGCGCCCGACGACCATCACACCCGCGCGTCCCACGGCCCAGGAGGCGTTGCTCTTCGACCTGTGTCGGGCCGCCCTGGAGCGAGAATTCGAGGTCGATTGTCTGGCGGCACCCGTCACAACGCTCACCCTCCGGGTACGTGAGCGGGCTTCGGCCGAAGCACGGCAGGGTGATCTTTTCGTCCGTGAGCCACGCGACCCGTTGAAGGCTTCGGCGGCTCTGGTGCGGCTGCACGCCCGATTGGGCGATGAGGCCGTCGTGCGGCCGGCACCTTGCCCCGACCATCGACCGGAAGCCCGGAACGAGTGGACGCCGGTCGAGGCGAGGCGAGCGAGTGGAGGTGCGGGGTCCAGCCGAGCGACCTCCGGCACAATGGCCACGGCCGACGGTGGAACGGCTTCCGACGACGGCGGCGCCAAAGGTGACACTGATGGTGATGTTATCCCGGCCGTTCTGCGTCTTCTTCCCCGTCCCCTTCCGGTGTGTGTGCGAAGCGTCGAAGGCCGACCGGCCGAGGTGTGGGACGAGCGGGGCCACCACGAGGTGACGGCGGCCGAGGGGCCGGAGCGACTGTCGGGCGAGTGGTGGAAGGCGCCGTATCGACGTGAGTACTTCCGCGTTTGCACCTCGGAGGGAGAGCTTCTGTGGCTGTTTCGGGAGGGAACGGCCACGCGATCCACGTCCACCGGAGGAAGCCTCGAGGGCGAGCGACTCTCGCGAGAGCGCTGTGCCGAATCGGCGGAGTCCGCGGAATCTGTGGAATCGGCGGAATCGGATTGGCGCCTGCACGGCTGGTGGGACTGACGTGTCTTTCGTGGAGCTCGCGACGCGCTCCGCCTTCTCGCTTCTGGAGGGTGCCTCCACCCCGGAATCTCTGGCCGAGCGGGCGGCCGTGCTCGGGATGCCTGCCCTCGGACTGGCGGACCACTTCGACCTGGGTGGCGTGGTGCGCTTCACCCGGGCCTGCGCACGTCACGGCGTGCAGCCGATCCTGGGAGCGGAGCTGCGATGCGGCGTCCCCCGTACCGATCTGCATGAATTGCGCTGGCTCGGACGCGACAGCCCCGGGGCGGCCTGGGCCCGGCTCATCCTTCTGTGCATCGACCGGGATGGCTACCACGCGCTCTCCTCCCTGATCACCCGAGCCCGCCTCGAGAACCCACGCGGCGAGCCGGCTCTTCCGCTGGACGCCCTGCTGGGCAAGACGACGGGCCTGGTCTGTCTGGTGAACGTGGAGGAGTGGATAAGCTCAAGCGTGAGCCCCGCGGGTGACACCGACAGCACGGGGGCCGAGTCGGTGGCCGGCGCCGAGGCACGGATGCTGGACGAGCTGCACGGCTGGTTCGGGGATCGTCTTTTCCTTGCCCTTGCGTACCACGGCCTTCCCGAGGAGGCGCGTCGCTGTCGTGCGTGGATCGCCTACGCCGAACGGAACGGGATTCCCTGGGTCCCGACGAACATGCCGCGATATGCGCGCCCCTGTGATCGGATCGTGCACGACGTACTTACCTGTCTTCGCTACCGCACGACTCTGGACGAGGCGGGAGATCGACTGCTTCCGAACGGAGAGTGGTACCTGAAGTCGGTGGCACAGATGAGGGCACGGTGGTGCCGAAACCACCCTGCTGTGCGAGGTCGGCACTCCTCGCTCGCGATTCCCACGAATGCTGCGGGCCGTCCCTTCCCTCCGCGACTCCCACGGGCTCTTCCTTCGGAGCCTCCTCGGAGCTTCGCCCCTGCGGGGTCTCCTCCGGGCCCGTGGAGGCCGCCTCGGGAAGGGGCGGCTCCGCGTTCGGGTGAGGCTCGCGGGCCCCGGGAGGGCATGGTTTCGAGCTCCCGAGCGGAGCCAGCGGGCCGAGACTGCGATTGCGAGGGATGCCGGGCGCTGCACCGCACCGTCGAGATCGCCGAGTTGTGTCGTTTCCGGCTCGACGACCTCGAGCCGGAGTTGCCCGCCTTTTCCGTTCCGGGCAATAGGAGCGCGGACGATTTTCTGCGCGGGCTGGTGGAAGAGGGAGTTCGGGAACGGTACGGCGATCGGGGCGGGTCGCGACATCGTCGCCAGATCGAGCACGAGCTGCAGGTGATCCGCAAGCTGAAGCTCGCCGATTACTTCCTCATCATGTGGGACATCGTGCGCTTCGCACGACGACGGGGGATCCTCGTCCAGGGGCGTGGCTCGGCGGCCAACTCCGCCGTCTGCTACTGCCTCGGAATCACCGCGGTGGATCCGATCGGCCTCGATCTTCTGTTCGAACGCTTTCTGTCGGAGGAGCGGGACGAGGCGCCCGACATCGATCTGGACATCGCCCATCAGGATCGGGAGGAGGTGCTGCAGTATGTCTACGCGACGTACGGGCGTTCCCATGCAGCCATGGTGTGCGAGACGATCACCTATCGCGGGCGGATGGCGGTGCGGGATGTGGCGCGAGTGCTGGGTTTCCCTACGGAGGTGGCGAACGCCTTGTCGCTGGAGGCAGACCGTGGGGAAGCGGTCGACGCGGCACGCCGGCTGGCCGAGGGAGGCGCGCACCGGGCGGGCCTCGACCCGCAAGATCCGCGGACCCGGGCGCTGATTCGGGCGGTAGCTGGTCTGAACGAGCTGCCTCGTCACCGTTCCATCCATGTGGGCGGCTTCGTGATCACATCGCGTCCGATTGGCGAGGTCGTACCGGTGGAGGCAGCCTCCATGCCGGCTCGCACCGTGATCCAGTGGGACAAGGACGATCTGGATCTGCCGGGGCTCATCAAGGTCGACCTGCTGGGGCTCGGCATGCTCACGGTGCTGGGAAAAGCGATCGCCCACGTGCGGCACATTCGCGGGGTGATGCTGGATCTGGCCCGTCTGCCACCCGACGACCCGGCCGTGTACGACATGATCTGCGCGGCGGACACGGTGGGGGTCTTCCAGATCGAGTCCCGCGCTCAGATGAACACCCTGCCACGCGTGCAACCCCGCTGCTTCTACGACCTGGTGATCGAGGTGGCGCTCATCCGTCCCGGCCCGATCCAGGGGGACATGGTGCACCCGTACCTGCGACGTCGGCGGGGCGAGGAACCGGTCACCTACCTGGACCCGCGACTCGAACCGGTGCTGAAGCGCACGCTCGGCGTTCCCCTCTTCCAGGAGCAGGGGATGAAGGTGGCGGTCACGCTGGCCGGCTACACGCCCGCCCAGGCGGACCGGCTGCGCCGGGCGATGGGCTTCAAGCGCTCCCGACAGGCGATGGAGCAGGTGGGGGTGGAGCTCGCTGAGGGATTGGCGCGAAATGGGGTGAAGCCGGAGGTGGCCGCCCAGATCTTCAAGCAGCTTACCGCGTTCGCCAACTACGGTTTCCCGGAGAGCCACGCGGCCAGCTTTGCACTGCTCGTCTACGCGTCGGCCTACCTCAAGCGCTACTACGCACCGGAGTTCTTTTGCGCGATGCTGAACGCGCAGCCGATGGGCTTCTACTCGCCCGCCACCCTCCTGTACGATGCGCAGCGGCACGGGGTGGAGGTACGGCCGGTGGATCTGGCGCTGTCGGAGTGGGATTCGACCCTGGAGGTCGGCGTGGAGAATCGCGCCGCGGAGGTCGTCGCCACGGGGGATCCACTCCGCGAGCTGGCGGTTGCGAGCAACCGAGGCTCGCTTCGCGAATCCCCCGTTGGTGATGGGGCGGGATCTTCCAAAACGGGCGTCGCCCTTCGTCTCGGACTTCGCCTCGTCCGTGGTCTCGGCGAGCAGGCCCGCGAGAAGTTGAAGCGTGCTCGAGAGTCCGGGCCGTTCGCCTCCGTGGAGGGCGTGGTACGGCGCGGCGGGCTCGGGCAGGCGGAGTTGCGGACGCTGGCCGAGGCCGGTGCGTTCGAGACCCTGTGGCCCGGTCGTCGGGAGGCGCTGTGGGAGCTGCTCCGGCAGCTGCGCGGCGATGCCGGGCCGCTGGCCCCCCGGCCCGCCTCTCCTCCGATGCATCCCATGCCCCGTATGGCGAAGAGCGAAAGGGTGCTCTCCGACTATCGGACGTTGGGGCTTTCCGTGGAGGGACACCCGATGGAATTCCTGCGCGAGGAGCTGGAGGGTCGGGGGGTGCTGAGTGCGGCGGACCTGCGGACAAGACAGGCCGGCGACGGCGTTTCGGTGGCCGGCATCCCGATCTGCCGTCAGCGTCCACACACGGCGAAAGGGGTGATGTTCATCACCCTGGAAGATGAGACCGGTTTCTCGAACTTCGTCGTCATGCACGACGTCCAGGAGCGCTACTGGCGCACGATCCTGCGCTCGCCAGTGCTGCTTCTGGAGGGCGTCGTGGAGCGCGAGCAGGGCGTAATCAACGTCCTCACCCGTCGGGCCGCAGATCTCGCCCAGGACCTGCGCGGGCTCGTCGTGCAGACGCGCGACTTTCGGTAGGCGCCACCCTGTCAGGTCTCAGAGTCTCGCCGCTCTGCCTCGGGCGGCCTCCTCTATCTTCCTAGCTTCCCCTCTTTCCGCGGTGCACATCCTGCTATACTCCGCTGATCGGCGGTAGTGATGACAACAGCGGTGCGGCGGCGGAGCGCCGGAGGGCAGCGGACGGCAGGATGGACCCAAAAATCGTCGATAAGCCGTGGGGTCGGGAAGTGTGGTACGCCCACAGCGACCGATACGCCGGAAAGATCCTCGAGGTCGAGGAGGGTCACGTCCTATCGCTCCAATACCACGAGGTGAAACACGAAACGCTCTACCTCCAGAGCGGCCGCATGCAGTTCACCCTTGGGGAGGAGACGTTCGAGTGGGTCCCCGGTGAAGTGGTGGAGATCCCGCCGGGCACGGTCCATCGCATGGAGGCGCTCGAGCACAGCGTGATCCTCGAAGTCAGCACGCCGGAGCTGGATGACGTGGTCCGACTCGAGGATCGCTACGGGCGCTCATGAGGCAGCGGCAAACGTCAGTCCAGTGAGCGATTCCATGTCCGACGATCTGCTGACCGCCCGAACGTATCCCCAGACGTGGTATCTCATCGATGTGGCTGAGCAGACGCCGCGCTTGTTGGGCAGCGAGGTCGTCGATCTGTCGCCGGGCGCGATCGAGCTCCGGCACGTCGTGCGCCGAATGCGCGAGTTCGCTGAGCAGCGCGAGCGCTGGTGGCAAGTCGAGGCGGTCTCTGTGATCCCCAAGCTGGACGGGGAGCACCGGCACACCCTGTCGTTCGGCCCGCAGATCGCGTACTGCGTGGAGCAGGATGGGACGAGCGAGTTACATGCGGGCCGGCCGTTTCGTCACCTCGCGCTCCAGTTCGGTAGCCGGTTGCTGACGCCAGCGACCTCGGCCGAGATCGGCTTGTACTTTTATGGCCGCCGCCCGGCCGTTTTCGGATTCACCGCCCCCGGCGCGGTGCATGGCTACATCGGTTTCGAGTGGGAACCGCTCGATTCCCAGGACGTCGAACGGCTCCTGCGGCGGGAGATGAGCGCCCCGGCCTGAATTCGAGAGGGAGAAGCACGGTGAACCGCGCTACCCAAGCGGCCTACGGTACGCTTCCGATCATCCAGCTCGCGCTTGCGTCCGGCGTGCTGCTGTTCGCTCTCATCGTGTTCGTGGTGCTCCGCCCGTCTGGAGCGGAGACCGATCTCTCGATTTTTCGCTGGGTGTGGCTGGCCTTTGCCCTGCTCTCGATCTTCGGGGCGGGTGTGGTGCGCGGTCGCTTGAGCCGTGATGCGACGGAGCAGCAGGCCTATACCACGGCGATCATCGTGTGGGCCCTGGCGGAAGGTCAGGCTTTGCTCGGGCTCGTGACGTATCTGGTGGCCGGAGACCGTCTTCCGGCTGTTCTCGGTTTGGTCGTGGGGTCTTATCTGTTCGCGCGCCACCGCGCGTCGGAGTTCAAGCCGTGGTTTGACTCTCCCACAGAGTCACACGGGTCTTAGTCTATCGCCGAGAATATCTCCTCATGATCCGGGTGCCGACCCGTCGCGTGTTTCGAGTAGATGAGATCCCCGTCGAGCGTGACCTCAAACGCGCCACCGCCCGAATCGATGAGCTCCACTTCGATGTCGTCGTACCGTGCTTTCAGGGCATCCGCCAAACTGACGGCCTTGGGACGGTAGTTTCAGACGACGCAGTATTCGATCGTGACGTACATCGCAACTTGGCCACGGAAGTCCGCAATGTACAAGGGCGGGTTATGAGCTCCGCCGTCGCTTGCGGAGCCTGGACGCCCGTTCGCTCCGAGCCATCTCACCGGGCGGAACTGGGATCCCAGTGGTTGTGTGGTGAGCGTCTACACGTCCTCGATCGCAAGGATGACTGGTTGCGCTGCCATGGACCGGACGGATACGAGGGCTGGTCCGCCTGCGGCGCATTGCTGGAGCTCGACGACACGGAGGCCGAGGCGTGGGAGAGCCGGGCGCGGGGCTATTCGCTCGGGACGCCGATCCTGCCGATCGCGGGCGAGCGTGGCGTAACTGCAGGGGTCTGCGTGCCGAATCACCTGCCGTGGGGCGCGCGCGTGCAGCTGCTGGAGGGCCGGGAATTGGAGCTTCCCGGTGGTGTGCGAGTCCAGGCGGCCGACCCCGCCCAGGTGGTGCCGGAGGTAGCCCTCGCAGCGATGTTTCCGCGCGAGGGCACCTCGGTCGTACGTGTTGCGCGCCGCTGGCTGGGAGTTCCCTACCTGTGGGGTGGCCGTACGCAGTCGGGCGTCGATTGCTCGGGCTTCGTGCAGGCCGTGTTCTCGGTACACGGGATTCCGCTCCCGCGCGACAGCGCCGATCAGGCCGAGGTTGGCAAGCGGTTACCGGTGACCGGGGATCTGCTGTCGGATCCGAGCCCGGATCCAGAGGCTCAGGGGAACGCGTCTACGGGTCTGGAGGCGGGCGACCTGCTCTTCTTCGCACCGGAAGGGGAGGGGATCACGCATGTGGCGATCGCGAGCGACGTCCCGGGGAGCGGTCTCGCGATCCACTCCGCCGCAACCCGCGGTTCGGTGGTCGAGGAGGACCTGGCCGGTGACGGGGCGCTGGCGCGACTGCTGCGCGTTTCGATCGTCGCGCGGACCCGTCTGTTCGGCGTGGCGTGAGCTCGTCGATCCAATGAGTGGTGGGCGGTGCTCGGTTCTCCAGGGCAGGAACAATACTTGCTGACTCGAGCTATCCTGCTAATTACTGAGACTCCGGATTGCACCTTCGAGGCTTGAGCTAGCTACATGGACCAGAACAATACAATGAGACGGTGAGAGTACTCGGTCTCTGCACCGGGGTCGATTGCGGCGCGGCAATCGTCGAGAACGGCCGAATCCTCGCAGCCATTAATGAAGAACGGCTGTGCCGCTTGAAGTTGGCAGACGGTTTCCCACGTGGCTCGATTCGGGAGGTGCTCCGGCTGACGGCGACGGCACCCGAGCAGCTTGACGCTGTCCTCGTTGCTGCTGAACGCGAACGCTTTGTGGATGGTTTACAGCCCTTCCCTGGCTGGTTCCAGAATTCGCCCGAAGACTTCGTCGGGCGAGTGAAGCATGCGGCCGGCAAGCTGTCGCACCACCGGGAGCGCTTCCCCTTCCTGGAGTCCGGTTACTACGCACTGTTGACGCCCAGCTTCTCACGAAGGCGTCGCGGAATCCGTCGAATCCTGCACGGCGAGTTCGAGCTGCACTGTCCAATTCGCTTCGTCGATCATCATTTCGCCCACATCACCTCGGCCTACTTAACGTCCGGATTCGACGATGCACTGGTTGTTTCCGTGGACGGGGGTGGGGACGGAAAGAGTTCGCGGGTCTACTCGGCGCGCGCCGGGCACTTGGAGTCCCTGCACGACGTCTCGGCATACAACTCGCTAGGCAATTACTACGCCTACGTCACGCACATCTGTGGCTTCAAAGCTCAGAAGCACGAGGGCAAGATCACCGGGCTCGCCGCACACGGCGAGCCGCGGTATTTACCTCTCCTGGGTCGGTTCATCGATGAACGTGACGGCACGTTCTTGAACCTCGGTGGGGTAGTATTTCTCGAGGCGATCCAGACACTGAGCGACAGCCTACCGAGAGGATGGAAGCGCGAGGATCTTGCAGCCAGCATCCAGCAGCACTTCGAAGAGCTGACGCGACGCTACATTGGCCACTGGCTGGAGCGCTCGGGTCAGAGCAACGTAGCCCTGGCAGGCGGCGTATTCAGTAACGTGCGCGTGAACCAGGAAGTGCACGAGCTTGCCGGTGTGAAGAGCGTGTTTGTGCACCCGGGTATGGGCGATGGCGGATTGGCCGTGGGAGCCGCTCTAGCCGCCTGTGTTCCCGGCGTTCTCGCTCGAACGATGGTCTGCGAAGCCGATCCGCTTGCCGACGTGTACCTGGGGCCGACCATTGAGGAGTCGGATATCGATGCGGCCCTTCGAGCCGAAGACCTGACTCCCGAGCCGTTGGCAGGACCGATCGAGGAACGCATCGCCGAGGTGCTCGTGGAAGGGTGTGTGGTCGCGAGGGCAGCCGGCCGCATGGAGTACGGCCCAAGGGCGTTGGGGAATCGCTCCATCTTGTACCAGCCGACCGATCACGATGTCAACGACTGGCTCAACCGGATGCTGAACCGCACCGAGTTCATGCCGTTTGCACCGGTCGTGATGACCGAGCAGCGTGCCCGCTGTTTCGAACACGTCGACGGTGCGACGCACACGGCCGAATTCATGACGATCACGTTCGATTGCACACCGTGGATGAGCCGTCACCTGAGTGGCGTCGTGCATGTCGACGGAACAGCTAGGCCGCAACTCATCCGAAAAGAACAGAACGCGAGCTACTATCGCATCCTCGAGGCGTTTCACCGGCGGACGGGACTGCCCGGCTTCATCAACACGAGCTTCAACATGCACGAAGAGCCTATTGTGTGTTCAGCCACGGACTGCGTGCGCGCCTTTCTCGCGAGTGGGATCGACTACCTGGCGATCGGCGACCTTCTGGTGAAGCACCCGGCGGGCGTCGCCCATCCGGTGAAGCCCGTTCAATCCCTGCCAATGTCGGTAACCGCAGATTCGGCCAAGACTACTGACTTGGCGGCCGTCGACGATGGTTAGGTGATTGACAAAGAAGTCGCGAGAGGCCCTGTGCCACACGGGGGCTCCGTAACGCGCCATGGCTCGGGTGCTCGCCGCTGGCGCCCATGGCTAAGACTGCTTCTCGGTGCAGCCGTTCTCTTCCTCATCTTGGGTCGACTGGATTGGGAGAGGCTTCTTGTTGCCCTCGCCGAACCAGTGTGGACGTATGTGGTAGTCGCCGTGATCATGCAGGCGGTGGGCAAGGTGCTCTGGGTATCCCGCTGGAAGGACACGCTGCACGCCAGCGGCATGGAGAGGAGTTTCTCGAATCTAATGGCTCTGCTCTTCGTAGGCCTGTTCTTCGGCACGTTCCTCCCATCGGCCATGGGCGGGGATGTCATTCGTGGGTACTACACAGCGCACAATCGACAACAACTGGTCACTTCATATGCCGCGGTGATCGTCGAGCGCGCCCTCGGCTTAGTAACCCTTTCGGCTGTGGCGGCTTCTGCCGCAGGTCTGGCACTGCTGACCGGCAGCGGGTTGCCTGCACGAGACTTGCTTGTCTGGGTCGCGGTTGCCGGTGGCGGACTCACTTTGGCAGGTGGTACGGCCTTCGCGTGGAGAGGTTGGGGGGACTTGCCGGCCACGGTGGGCTCGAAGGGGAGGCTGCCCCGATTAGTGGCAGGGATCGCCGCTGGTTTTGATCTGTTTTGGAGACCCGGAACGAGGCGGCTTCGAATCCTGATGGCGTCGTTCGGACTACAGTTCATAGCCGTTGGCTTCTATCTAAGCTGTGCTCGAGCCGTAGGGATACAAGTCCCCGCACTCTACTTTCTTGTGCTAGTTCCAATCTCCGCACTGGTGGGAACCATACCTCTGACTCCCAACGGCTTGGGCTTTCGGGAAGGTGCGCTGCTGGGTTTGGTCGTCCTGTTCGGAGCGGAGCCGGCCACGGCGGGTGCCTTCGTCATACTGGCGCTCGCCATTGCGATGGCGTTCGCAGCTGTAGGCGGATTGGTGTACCCGTTCTACCGTCGAGGGGGTGAGGAGAGCACAGGTGCTGCGTCTACGTCCTGAGGCGCTGATCGACACGTATCCGGAGCACGACTTCATCGTAGCCGAGGGTGAAGTCTCGAGCCCGTACATGGTGTCGATTCACGAGTCGTTCTACCGGTATGCGGCTGGGCAGATTCCTGGCGGCGTCGTCGTGGATGCAGGTTGCGGAACTGGCTTTGGGAGTCGACTTCTCACGGAGCAAGCTAATCTGGTGATCGGCGTGGATCTCAAGCCCCTCCTGTTGCGATACGGACGACAGGAATATGGACAGCAGAATCTCAGCTTCGCCGCGATGGACGCCGGGGCTCTTGGCCTGGACGACGGAACGGTGGACGCGATCGTCGTTGACGAGCTCCTGGAACACTTGCCGGATCAGAGACCGTTTCTCAGTGAAGCAGCGCGAGTGCTCAAGCCGAACGGCGTGTTTATCTGTGCAACGGTGAACGGGACGCATACGTTTGGCACTCTCCACGCACCGAAAAACCGCAACCATTATCGCGAATACACCTCCGGGGCATTCGGAAGAGAGCTGCTCGGATACTTCTTCGAAGTCGAGGTTTTGGGACAAGAGCTGGGCCCCGGTTTCGAACGGTACCTGAAGAATCGGAGGGCCCGGCTGCTGGAGTGGCTGCTCATTCACTTGAACGTTAAACACCGTATTCCGCCCAGGCTCAGACAGCGAGTCCGGTCATTCCTGTCCGGCGCTGATCCGTCCGAACGGGAAGGCTTCCCGGTCACGAATCGCGATGTCGAGCGCTCATTGTACCTGGTGGCGGTGGCGCGGGGTGTCGATCCGGCCGCCCCGGCGTGCGAAAGATGACCGCCCCAAATGTCTGAGCCGGCCCGCAACTTTGATCGCACGCCCTGGCAGCTCCGCATCTTTTCCAAATCGCTCAAGAAGAGACAGAAGCTGGACCTTCTGTTGCGCATGGCAGGCCCGCAGACGGATGACCGGTGTCTGCTTCTCACATGCGGTGACAACAACGGAGCGCTGAACTACCATTTTCGAACCGCTGGAGGACGGTGGACGTGGGCCGATCTGGAGGCAGGTGGAATCGAAGAAATGGAGAGCTTTCTGGGCGAAACCGTGCATGACGTGCGCCCGGACAGACTCCCCTTCGAAAGAGGGAGTTTCGATCTCGTCGTGGTCATCGATGTACACGAGCATTTGGACGATGTGGAGTCTCTGAACAGCGAGCTGGCTCGCGTTCTTTTGTCTGGGGGTCGGGCGGTCGTCACGACGCCAAACGGGAATCCGAGATTGCCCCTCGCTCGAGCGAAGCGGTGGATTGGAATGACGCCGGCCGTATACGGCCATGTCGTGCAGGGCTACAGTCTGGATGAACTCGAGTCGATGCTCGAGAGGGTCGGTCTTTGTCCGGAGAGGCGTGGCGCGTACTCGCGCTTCTTCACGGAGGCTGTCGAACTGGCAATCAATTTCGCATACGTGCGGCTACTTTCATCGCGAGCTACCGGCGGAACGGAGCAGGCGCCCATCGCGCCGGACACCGAGGAGCGGCTGCGCGGAGTGGAAAAGACATACAGAGTGTACTCGCGTTTCTTTCCTCTTATTCGCTTGATTGCCTCCCTCGACAAGCTTCTACCTGGGTCCGGTGGGTACGCCGTGGCCGTCGCTGCAAGCAAGCCTCGCTGACCTTGGGCGCGGTTGTTGTCACAGGTGCCGCCGGCTTCATCGGACGCCATCTGGTACGTCGTCTTTCTGAGGCGGGTTACGAAGTCCGAGCTACGGACATCCGTGAGGCACCAGCTGAGTTTGCAGACAGTGGCGTTTCATACGTGTCCAGCGATATTCGCGATGTCCGGCGCACGACGCGGTTCCTGGAGGGTGCTTCCCACGTGCTGCACCTGGCGAGCGCTCATCTGGAGGTGAATGCGCCCGCCTCGACCTTCGAATCGGTAAACGTAGGTGCGACGGCGGACCTCGTTCAGGCAAGTGCTGAGGCCCAAGTGAAGCGGTTCGTTCATACCAGCTCGGTCGGGATCTACGGACACGTCGCTGATCCTCCAGCCGCAGAGAATTCGCCGAAAAGTCCGGGCTCCCTTTACGAGCGCACGAAGCTCGCTGGAGAGGAATCTGCACTCGGGCTGGCGAGAAGCGTCGGCCTCGATCTGGTCGTGTTGCGGCCCGCATGGGTGTACGGACCTGGATGCCCGCGCACGGCCAAGCTCGTCCGTGCGCTCAACGAAACGCGCTTCTTCTATGTGGGTGCCGGGGAAAACCTGCGGCATCCGGTTCATGTGGACGACATGCTGGACGCGTACCTGCTCACGCTCAACGCAGGCCCAGAGGTTGCCGGGCGTGCCTACAACATCGCCGGGCCACGCTTCATGCCACTTCGCGAGATGGTGGAGACATTCGCGCAGGCGCTTGGAGTGCCGCCGCCCCGGCGATCAATCCCCAGGCCGATCGCCTGGATGGCGGGCTTTGGAGCCGAGATCACGTTCGGCCTGGCAAGGCGCGAGCCCCCCTTCTCTCGACGGAGTCTGGCTTTCTTTTCAAACGACAATGCGTTCGAAACGACGGCTGCCCGTCGAGACCTGGGTTTCGTGCCGCGAGTAGATTTCGAAGAAGGCGTGAAGATCACCCTGGACCGAGGGTAAGGCTGGGTCCTGAAAGGAGAAGACCCGTGAATTCGAAGGTACCCGAAGCCGCGTCTGTATCGGAAATTCGGCGTTACTGGGATGCGCATACTCTTGGGCTCCAGTTCGTTGACGATGCTGCGCTGGAGCCCGGCTCCCGCGAGTTCTTCGAACACATCCGCCCGTGGATGAGCCCCTTCCGCTTCCCGTGGCTTATGGAACGGATCGAGCACAACGCGCGGCTTCTGGCGGGACGGCGGCTGTTGGAGATCGGGTGCGGTATGGGATTCGTGAGCCTAGAGTTCATGAAGCGCGGTGTGCAGGTGACCGCCACGGATCTAACGGAGTCAGCGGTCGAGCTGGCGCGCCGCCTGTTCGAGTTGGAGGGGGTGGAGGCCGATGAGGTTCGGGTTGAAAACGCATTGGAGCTCTCGTTGGCCGACGAGAGCTTCGACGCCGTCTGGTCCAACGGCGTTTTTCACGCAACTGGCGATCCGGCGCGGGCAGTGGCGGAAACGCGACGAGTTCTCAAGCCAGGCGGCAGAGCGATCATTTCCCACTTCTACCGGAAACCGTCGTGGATGTATTACTTGTCACATTTCGGGCGTGAGAATATCGAGTTCAAAGAGGAGGATCCGCCGGAGAACCTCTTCATGACCGAGCGAGAGGTACTCGGCCTATTCGAAGGGTTCAGGATCGAACAGGCCGTCCGCGACCACTACAGGGTGGAGCCGGTCGCCCGTCGGGGGTGGAAGGCAACCCTGTTCAGGCGTCTTTTCGTGCCAGCCTATAACGTGTTACCGGCGCCAGTCGTCAAACCGCTCGCCTACAAATTCTCGGTGATCGCTGTCAAGGTCTGAAACCGCACAAGGCGGATCCTACCGAGCCGATGGGTGAATGCGGACCGCCACTTCAGGCCCGAACCCGATCGGGATTTCCCAGGCGTGGTTTCCGCCCGCTGTCGACCGGTTCAGTTGCTCCAGGGTCGCGCCGGTGATGGGATCGAGCCACACGAGATCGTAGGTTCCGCTCGCTAGCTGTCGCAGGCCGACGCCGCCGGTGGCATCGGTCGCATAGAGAATGTGTTCGTTTCCCTGCCCGGCCAGCACGTACCGTGTGTCTCCAAATACCAGATCATCTCGCGGCGCCATCTCTGACAGGTTGCCCGCTTCCATGAACCGCACGAGGTAGCCACACTGTTGGAGGTCCTGCGTAGGAGTCGACCCGATGTCCCACCCGAGAGCCATCACATTCGCGCCACCCATGGCCGCTGCCCAGTTCTTTCGGCGCGCTTCCGCGCCCGAGCCGTGGTGTCTGCGGTCCGTTCGAGAGACCTCCGCCATGTTGAGATTAAAGCGACCACCCGCATCGGCGAACGCCCGTACCGCCGCCGCGTGAAGCGCGGAGTCGGACCGTGTGTCGTATTGGATCGCGAACTGATCGACGGTCGGGTCGTCTGGGAAGTCGAAGCGCAAACCGGATAGCTGGTGGACGGCGATCACGTGGTCATGATCGTCGGTTGCCCGAATCTCGGCCGCGATGTTCGCCGCACGCGCTGGGCTGAACGCCTCGCTGTACTCCTCAGCAACGACCCAGATCAGGTTTGGGTATCCCTCGAACCGATTCACGATCGTTTGGATGTACGCCCTCTCCTGTGGGCCGACAGCGTCCCCGGTGTCCCAGATCCGAGCGCCGTCGTCGTACATGATGAAGAAGATCGCGATGCCCCAGCTCTCCATCGCATCAAACCATGTCGCCCACTGGTTTAGGATCTCGCTGCTGACGCCCTTGTCCTCGTCGGAGTCGATAAACGGGTTCTCCGTCCGCCCCCCATCTCCGCCGTGGGAACGGACCGCCATCAGGTAGATCGAGTTTGCACCTGTGGGGCCGAGTTTTTCGATCAGTGCGAGCTGGTCGCCATCTCGCGTACCGTCCGAGCTGCGGGACCCTCGGTAGAGAAAGCCCTCCGGGTCGCCCGGTCCGCACATATAGAAGGACATGCCATCCTCGTACGCGAGCCACGCCGCGTTCTCGGGGTCGACGATGATTTGGCCCGCAATCGGACCGCTCTTCGTGGAGTCTGCTGATGGGCTGTATGCGGCCCTTGCACCATCCGGCCCACATGCAGCTGTCCCGGGAGCCGTGGCAAGCGAGAGCATCAGGCTACACGCCGCCAGGGGCGAGCTCACCGAGAAGCGGCTCGTGAATCGAGCTCTGCCTGCGAGGACTTCGGAAGCGTTACTCATTCCGGAAGGCCGTTATACCTGTCGGCTTGGCAAGAAAAGGAGCCCGGCGAAACGCCGGGCTCCTAAACTCAGTGGTCAGTACGTTGCACTACTACCGTTAGTCGTTCGCCTCATCGGCGTCCGTCAGTTGAGCGGACACCCCTGCTCGTTGAAGCCCTCGAAGATGTCCTTGGTTCCTTCGATGTCGCCCCCATCGATTGCGGCGACGAACGCGGCGATCACCTCTCCCTCACTCAGGTCGAAGCTGACATCGTCGTTATCGGCGTTGAGGAGCGCCGCCACGGCATGCCGGGCCAGCGCGTTGACTCCACCGCCCCGCAGCTCGAGAGCGTCGAGAAGCGTAAGGCCGACCAGGGAGCCGCTCTCTGGGCTGGCCAGCGACGTCGCGGCGCACAGGGAAGCGCCGACACCGAACACGGTGCAGAAATCGTCACCCGGCGAGAAGTCCTGCCACGAGTCGAAGTGCTGCTCCTGCTTCCAGTAGCCCGGTGTGCAGCCTTCGCCGCCACCGTTCTCCTCCGGCTCCACGCAGATCTCGATATCGTCGATAGCGCCGGATCCGGAGAAGTCGTAGGTCCATACGAGGTCGAAGGTGGGATCGGCGTTGGCGACCGGACCCGTCGCGCCCCCATCGGCGGAGGTCGAGCTCGTCGCCGGGATCACCACGGTCGCACCCGTGTTCCGCGTGAGCGAGATTCCCAACTCGGTTGACTCAATGTCGAAGAAGTTAGTCTCCGCGATGCGGAACTCCTCGCTATCGTCACGCGTCCAGACGATCGTCCCACCCGGCGCATGATCGCCTTCGTCAAGGAAGTCTGCCGGGGTGGTGCTGCCGATGACCAGGAGGTTGCCCTGACCAGCGCACGGGACGCAGTAGCCCGGATCGCCTGTCCCCGGAGTTCCGCTCCCATCGTCGTCGTCGTCCTGAAGATCGGGATCGATGGCGCTCTCGAGGTCCACATCGAAGGCCACCGCGCCGTATCCAGTCTGGGTCGCGGCGGCACCGGCTACGTCAAACGTGACGACCTGCGAGGACGGGAACGTCACGCTGATCGGGTCGGTGACCTGGCCGTGCGTGAAGCCATTGAAATCGACCGTAGCACACTCTTCCACCGTCGGAACGTGGGAGAGCTGCGGTCCTGGTCCCTGCACGGCCGTCGGCAGCTCGTTGCCTACCTCGCAACCGAGCACGAGTACCGCCCCGGCCAGCACGGCTGCGGGTGGAACCCATAGCTTCTTCTGTTGCTTCATTGCGATACTCCTTCGCCTTGTGTTGTGGACACAATGGACAGCTGATGCGTGCCGTCAGCTGTACGCCTGCTCCTGAGGTGTGAACAGATGAATAACCCCGGAACGTAAGATGCAGCATCTACGCCAGCTCCGGCGACCATGGTTGTAAGCTCTTGAAAACCAACGCTTTATGGAGATTCGCCTGCCGGTCTCCAGCCTGCTGTGTGTAGCCAGTCCGCTACATCAGCGCCGAGAATGACGGGTTGGCCTCAGATCTGTTTGCGGGTGTGGCATGCTGGCAACGGTCGGGCGCCAGAGGCTTTCGAGAAGGCGGGCAAACTCGGGACACCGACCGCTTCCGGCTCGAAGGGAGCAATGCGGGCCCCACGCTGGAGGGGGCCCGATGCCGCAGCCGGCAGGCAAGCGCCTTCGCTCCGCGTCGGCTGTCAGTCGAGCGGGACTCGATCAATAGGTGGTCAGATACGCCTCCAACTCCCACGTCGTGACTTGGGCGATGTATTCGCCCCACTCCGCCTTCTTGGCCTCCACGAAGTGTGTAAACGTGTGCTCGCCCAGCGCTTCGCGGAGCACGTCGTCCTTTCCGAGCTCGACCACTGCCTCGCCCAGATTGGCCGGCAACGCCCGCATGTCGTACTTGGCACGTTCCTCCGCGCTCATCCTCCAAACGTTCGTGTCCACGGGCGGACCTGGATCGATCTGGTTGCGAATCCCGTCCAGGCCAGCGGCCAGCTGAACGGCCAGCGCGAGGTACGGGTTGCCTGACGGGTCCGGCATGCGGAACTCGCAGCGCGTGCCCACTCCGCGGCGCTCCGGAACCCGGATCATGGGAGAGCGGTTACGGCGCGACCAAGCGATGTCGACGGGCGCCTCGTAGCCCGGCACGAGGCGCTTGTAGCTGTTGACCAGCGGGTTCGTGATCGCCGCGATCGCCCTCGCGTGCTCCTTCAGGCCGCCGATGTACCAGCGCATGATGTCTGACATCTCGTAGTCGCCGTCGGGGTCGAAGAAGGCGTTCTCACCATCAGCAAACAGCGATTGGTGGGTGTGCATGCCCGAGCCGTTCTGGCCCAGAATCGGTTTGGGCATGAACGTGGCGTGCAGATCGTGCGCGAGCGCAGCGTTGCGAACGATGAACTTGAACGTCATCAGTTTGTCCGCCGTCTCCAGCACATCAGTATACTTAAAGTCGATCTCGTGCTGGCCCGGTGCCACCTCGTGGTGTGCCGCCTCGACCTCGAAGCCCATCGCCTCGAGATCGGTCACTATCATACGCCGCGCCTTTTCGCCGAGGTCTACCGGCGTCAGATCGAAATAGCCGCCAGCGTCGTGTGTGACGGTCGTCGCCTCCCCCGACTCGTCTCGATGAAAGAGGAAGAACTCCGCCTCGACACCCGCGTTCATCTCGTAACCCAGCTCGGCCGCGTCCGAGCGTACCCGCTTGAGGGTGAGCCGCGGGTCGCCCGCGAAGGGCGTCTCGTCCGGGTTGTAGACGTCGCAGATCAGCCGAGCGATTCGCGAGTCATGCCGACCCCAGGGAAAGACCCGGAACGTGCTCAGGTCGGGCTTGAGGAGCATGTCGCTCTCCTCGATTCGAACGAAGCCTTCGATTGAGGAGCCGTCGAACATGATCTCCCCGTCGAGCGCTTTCTCGAACTGGCTCGCCGGCACTTCGACGTTCTTGTTCTGACCGAGAATGTCGGTGAAGATCAATCGGAGGAATCGTACGTTGAGGGCACGACACAGCTCGAGGATGCCTTCCTTCTCGGGTTCCGTGCCGAGCTTCTTCTTGTAGTCGGCGAACCGTGTCTCGAGATCGTGCTCCGGTGGCGCTCCAAACATGTCGCTGGCCGTCATGGTTCCTCCGCTTGGGTGTAAGTTGGGCGCATGTCTATGCCGTGCTCGATAAGACGAGCGCGATGCTACGAGTGCACCAGGCATACGTCAAGATCTATGCCACAAAATTGCCCATTTGTGACTGTTTAGAGAAAAGTAAAAGACATTCATGGTACAAATCTTCTCACGTTCGAACGAATGGCTGGTATGAGTTCCGCCACCCGGGACTCCTGCGAGTGGGAATAGGGGCTTCTGAGGTCCAGAATGATCGTGCGGTCTAGTCGATCTGCCTGGCGAGCGCCTGAAATTGCTGTGACAAGCGGCGTGTGACTCGGGTGTCCGCAATAAAGCGGAGGCACAGGGATACGATAGCCACCGCTGTTGCCGCTACCATGGCAAGCCGTTTGCCTGGGGTTTTGGCACTTCTTACGAGAGAACGCGAGTCTCGGTAATCGTGAACCTGACAGCCTGTGACTGCCGGTATGGCTAGCCCTAAGACCGTACGCAGCGCAAACTACGCGGTACGGGACGAGAACAGACGTAAGGGCGGATACGAACTGGAGGCAGATTGAGGCACGAAACTGTCAGGACTGGCTCCAAGTACCCCCACAGCGCGTCAGGGCGAGACGATCGTGAAGGATCTTATCCGGCATTTGTCGATGCCCATGTGCACTTCCACGACTGCTTCACCGACGAAGGGTTCTTCACCGCCGCGCGGAATAACTTCCGTGTGGCTGCCACGCAGGCTGGGGTGGCACGTGCGACTGGCGTCCTCATACTCACCGAGTCCAATGGCGTCGAGCACTTTGCACGGTTTCGAGAGAGAGCAGGCATCCTTGATTCGTACGTTGCCCATACTGGTGAGGCCGAGTCGGTGCTTGTACCTGGCGAGGAAGTCTTGCTGCTGATCATTGCCGGGCGACAGGTTGCCACGCATGAGGGTCTGGAGGTCTTGGCGCTCGCGACCTGCCGCCAATTCGAGGATGGTTTGAGCGTGCTCGAAACACTGAAGCAGGTTCGAGCATCTGGAGGACTGGCAGTCGTTCCGTGGGGATTCGGTAAGTGGTGGGGTCGACGAGGCACGCTGCTGACCGACGTCCTGGAAAGCGGCGAGCTAGACGCGTTGGGCGATAACGGAGGTCGGCCGCGAATACTCTCTGAGCCGAGGCAGTTTAGTATGGCAAGATCTAAGGGGCTTCCGATACTTCCCGGCTCGGATCCGTTACCCTTTCCTGGACAGGAGCGCCGAGTGGGCTCATTCGGGTTCGTGCTCGAGGGCATGCTGAGCGCTCGAACGCCGGCACGCGATCTAAGAAGGTTGCTGAGCGCGAGAACGCGATCCGTGTGGCGATTCGGGAGCCTGCAGAGAATAGGACCTTTCTTATCGGCCCAGTTGAGAATGCAGCTGCGAAACCGGTTATCGATCGGGTGAAAGCTCTCGTCATCGCACCCCAGCCATTCTTCACACCGCGAGGGACCCCGTTCAGCGTGTATCATCGGATGCGGGTGATGGCCGAACTGGGTGTAAAGATCGATCTTCTCACCTACGGGCAGGGTGCGGACGTGGATATTAGCGGGCTGCGTACCGTGCGCATCCCCAGCTTCCGGTTTTTCGGAGAAGTACGCGTCGGGCCGTCGATACTGAAGGCCTTCTTCGATCTCGTTCTGTTCGTGAGGCTCGTCGGACTTCTTTTTACGAACCGTTACGACTTCGTACAGGCTCACGAAGAAGCCGTGTTCCTCTGCCTTCCCCTGAAGCCGATCTTCAGATTTCGCCTCCAATACGACATGCATTCGAGCCTTCCACAGCAGCTGAGAACATTTGAATATACGGAATCCCGACTGCTCGTCTGGCTGTTCAGACGTCTTGAGAAAGCTTCCTTGAGGCAGGCCGATGCCGTCATCGCGGTCAGCCCGGCACTTGCCGCGCACGCGACTTCGTTGATGCCTGACCCGTCGAGGAACTTCCTTATTGAGAACTCGCTGCTGGAAGAAGTGCGGCTTGCAGACTGCGCGCAAGATGCGCAAAGCCGAGCGGGCGACTCTCGCTTCGAACAGCTCGCCAGACGGATCCCGGATGACGCGGAGCTTGTGGTATACGCGGGGACGTTCGAGCCCTATCAGGGGCTCGACATCCTCGTTCGGGCATTCGTCGAAGTCAGAGTCAAATGTCCCGACACCTTTCTGCTCATGATCGGCGGGACGCGCGAACAGGCGGAGGCGTATCGCGGCTTGACGAGCGAGCTGGGTCTGAGCGATTGCTGTCTCGTTGAAGAACGGGTCGACCAAGGGACGGCTCGTCGCCTTTCACAGCGCGCGCTTGTGCTCGTGTCCCCACGTTCAGAGGGAAACAACACACCGCTCAAGATCTACGAGCAGCTGGCCAGCGGAATTCCCCTCGTGGCGACACGCGTTCCCTCCCACACGCAGGTGCTGGACGATACCGTCTGCTTTCTTACCGAACCGGATCCGCCCTCCTTGGCCACAGGAATCGTCACGGCACTCCTTGACCAGACACGCTGTAAAGAAGTCGTTCGAGCCGCACTGGCGCTCTACGAGTCGAAGTACAGCCCGGAAGCCTACGACGCGAAGATTCGGGCTGTGTTGGAGTTTCTTGACCGGTGACACGCTAGAAGAATGTGCGGCATTGTCGGAATCGCCGTCACGCCGGAATCTCCTGCTCCCGACCGCGAGCTACTCGAACGCATGTGCGACTCGCTCGCGCACCGCGGACCGGACGACGCGTCGGTTGACGTTCGAAACGGGGTAGGGTTGGGGATACGACGCCTGGCGATCATCGACGTCGCCGGTGGCAAGCAGCCCTACTTCAACGAAGATGGGACGGTTCGAGCCGTATTCAACGGGGAGATCTACAACTTCGGAGAGCTGCGGGAGCAACTACAGAATGAGGGCCACCGGTTCAACTCGCGAGCGGACGGCGAGGTCATCGTCCACCTGTGGGAGAAGTACGGCGTTGATTTCCCGAAGCACCTGAACGGCATGTTCGCGATCGCCGTGCACGATGCCCGCCGCCGGGCGCTCCTGCTCGTGCGAGATCGGCTCGGCATCAAACCACTCTACTACCTTCGCACCTCGAGTGCGTTGGCTTTCGGGTCGGAGCTAAAGGCGCTTCTCGAGTACGGTTCTTTCGATCGTCGGCTGAATCTGGATGCGGTGGCCGCCTTTCTGGCTTGGGAGTACGTGCCTTTCCCCTCGACGCTGCTCGAGGGGGTGAGGAAACTCGCACCTGGCGCACAGTTGCTGGTCGAGCTGGATTCGCTGGAAGGCGAGGTGGTTCAGTGGTGGACAATCCCGCCGCCCAGGTCGACAGGCTCCGAGACGCGGTCGCGACTCGAATGGGGGGACGCCGTCGCTGCCAAGCTGCGTGAGTCTGTCCAGCGTCGTCTGGTAGCCGACGTACCTCTCGGCGCCTTCCTCTCGGGCGGTGTTGACAGCTCGCTTATCGTCGCCGCGATGGGAAGTACGACGGCCTTCAGCATCGGTTTCGATGATCCCTCGTATTCGGAGCTGGAGTGGGCGCGACGCGTCGCACGCCATCTCGGCGTCGAACACCGCACGGAGGTTATCCATCCAAAGGCGGTTGAACTGTTTGACCGCCTGATGCACTTCATGGATGATCCAATTGGCGACTTCTCGATTTTCCCCACTTATCTAGTGTCTCGCGTCGCACGAGACGGGGTGACGGTGGCGCTTTCGGGAGACGGAGGTGACGAGCTCTTCGGCGGATACGAGACCTATGCGGCGCAGCATCTGGCCAAGTTGTGGAATCGGGTTCCAAGCTTTCTGCGTCGAGGGCTGATCGAGAAGGGAATTCGTCGACTACGCCCTCGACCTGAGAAGAAGGGACTTGTCAACAAGGCGCGTCGGTTCGTCGAGGGATTGGGATATGATGAGAAGCTCGCTCATGCCCGGTGGCGAGTCTTCTTGGAAGATGCGTTGCGCTCGTCCCTGTTTACCCATGAAGCGGCGGAAGCGATGTCAGCGGATTGGGAAGCACACGTTCACCGGCTCTTCGCCGAGGCTGGAGCGCGTGCCGAGCTCGACCGCAGCCTGTTCGTGGACGTCCGCAGCTATCTGACCGACAACTGCCTGGTGAAGGTGGACCGCATGTCCATGGCTTGCTCGCTCGAAGTCCGGGTGCCGTTTCTGGATCACGAGCTGGTGGAACTGGCCTTTTCCGTACCGCCGGAATTCAAGCTTTCCAGGGGAAGGACCAAACCTCTACTTAAGCAGATCGCCGCCAGTCAGGTGCCACGTGAATGCGTGTATCGGGCTAAAGAGGGCTTCAGCATCCCGATGAAGCATTGGCTGCGCGCCGAATTTCGGCCGCTGTTGGAGGAGCTTCTCGATGAGAAACTTATTGCTGACGGGGGCGTTTTTCGGCCCGAAGCCATTCGCAGGCTCAAGGACGAGCATCAGGCGGCTGTCGCGAATCACAGTCACATCCTGTGGTCGTTGCTCGTGTTCCAAGATTGGCGCGAGAGGTGGCGGATTTGATCCGACGGGACCCTGAGGGGGCGAGCGAACGATCGTATGATCTGATTATCGTCGGAGGTGGGATCCACGGTGTGGCCCTGGCCTTGGAATCAGCTCGCCGTGGCTGCCGGCCGCTGCTTCTCGAGCGTGCCGACTTCGGAGGTGCCACCTCCTGGAATAGCCTGCGCATCGTGCATGGTGGCCTGCGCTACCTGCAGACCGCCGACCTCCGCCGCTTTCGCGAATCCGTGCGTGAGCGTCGTTGGCTGCTACGGTGCTTTCCCGACCTCGCGAAACCGCTTCCCTGCCTCATGCCGCTGTACGGCAAGGGCTTGCGGCGGCCGATGGTGTTGAAGGCTGCTTTGCTCCTCAACGATGCATTGTCTCAGGGTCGCAACCAAGGTGTCGATAATGAATCGTACATTCCTCCAGGTCGGTTGCTGAGTGCCCGGGATACGATCGACCTGTTTCCGTCAGCGCCGCAGGCAGGTCTACGAGGGGCCGCCCTGTGGCACGACGCGTCGATGGAGGACGCCCCCCGTCTCTTGATCGAGGTAATTCGGTGGGCATGCAGCAAAGACGCGACGTGTCTGAACTACATGGAGGCAATCGACCTAACGGTTTCCAGAGGCCAAGTCACAGGTGTCCGGGCATTCGATCACATGGCGGGCATGGAGTGGGAGTTTCGAGCGCCCATGGTGGTGAACTGCACCGGGCCGTGGATCGGGGCGGTTGCCCAACTGTTTGACCTCGAGGTGCCGCCCCTAATACAGCCTTCACTCGCCTTCAACATCCTTGTGGATTTGGAACCGATCTCTTCCCTGGCGGTCGCGGTGAGTCCACCCACCCGCGGAAGCTCGATGACTCCGGACGGCGATCCGGTGACCAGCCCCACCTACTTCCTCCGCCCCTGGCGTGGTGGGATGCTCGTGGGGACCCGCCACCTTCCGCGCGAAGGGATCGAGGAGCCCGAGCCAACACATGACGAACTCCGGTCGTTTCTTGCAGACCTGAATCATGCCCTGCCGAGGCTCGAACTCCAGGCATCAGACGTAGTTCGCGTATACTCAGGCATCCTGCCGGCAAAACGAGCCGGGTCCACGCAACTCGCAACGCGGGATGTGATCTACGTCCATTCGACGACAGGGGGCCCAACGGGCCTCGTGAGCGTGCTAGGCGTGAAGTACACGACCGCCAGAAGCGTGGCGGAGCGCACGTTACGGGTTCTCTTCGGTCGACGTCTCAAACCCGCCCCTCCGGCATGCGAGGACCGGCCCGCACCCGCGGCCCGAATATCGCTACAAGAATTCCTCACTTTGGAGCGAGACCGGCCCGAGGAGGCGCTGGAGTACGTGGGCCGACTGCAACGGGAGGAGGCGGCACAGTGCGGGGAGGACATCGTGTTGCGACGGACCGACTGGGCGAACGTTCCGAGGTCGGATCCGAATCTGATCAG
>JBDHBD010000015.1:0-48669 GCA_039587755.1 Gemmatimonadota bacterium
TTATGCGCGAGAACTCGGAGCCTCGGGTCAGGCCTTGGTGGATTGTCTCCAGGGGCATCGGTCGTATGATTGTTCGCCGCGTTTGATGCCGCTCCGGGGGCGCCACTGTGGCGGGGAAGTGAGTGCATGGCTTGATCCCTTGGGGTCGAGCACATCGATTCGCGTCGATCCGGGGATGCCGGCGCAATGTAGCATCACATGCGGCGTTGTATCGCCCCACTGCACGTCTGGCACTAGCTCCCCCCTGTACACGTCGACACGGTCGAGTGTGCCGCCGCAAGACGAAGTCGCGCATCGGGTCGTGGAGGAGTAAGTGGCCAGCCGAGTGCCCGTGGTTCCGCACAAGGGGCGCGGACCGCGANAGGGTCAGGCCGACCGACCGGAACTTCTAGTCAGAGGCGGACCTCGGGTAACACATAGCTGCCGAGGGGCTCTGCCGGATGACCCGATCCATAGGCGCCTGCTACCACTCGAGTCTCGAGGAATGTATTCCTCCTATACCAACGACTCTCGGCTGACTACGACGTGATCATCTTCTTCGAGGAGACGACCGCGACGACGGTCCTAGCCGACACACCGCCGGACTGTGGTCGCCCGGCCCCCAACCGCCTAATGAACCGATAGAAAGCCATCGAGACCGCATCCGCGTCGAATGGCTAGGTGCTCTGGGAAGTGACAGGTGGGCTACTGTAGTAGTCCTGAATCCGGAGAGTGGTTGTGAAGGGGCTGAGGGGGTGGCGTCACCGACGACGAGATCGGCCAGAGCTGGGGCCGGATCCAGATAGTGCACGATGACATGGATGACGGTAAGATCGTGCTCTTCTGACTACTCCATACAGTTGCACCTGCTTCTGGAATCACCCAGACTAGTCATGCCGTCTTCTGATCCTGCAGCGGGAGGGCCTCAGCAATGGCCGCCGACCCCCATGAAGCGCTGCATGAAGCCCTAGCCGAGAAGTACGAGCTCCTGAAGGTGCTCGGCGAGGGCGGAATGGGGACCGTCTACCTGGCGCGTGATCTGAAGCATGACCGCCCGGTAGCCATCAAGACCATACATCCGGATCGGACGAACGAGGACGTCCGGGCGCGCTTCGAGCGCGAGATAAGCATCACTTCACACCTCCAGCATCCCCACATCCTTCCCCTCCTGGACTCCGGGGTCGCAGGTGGGGTTCTGTACTACGTGATGCCATACATCGAAGGGGAGTCGCTGCGCGAGCGGCTGGACCATGAGGGCCGCCTACCGCTCGAAGAGGCGCTCCGGATCGCCCGACAGGTCGCCAACGGGCTCGGCTATGCACACGGGCATGGCGTGGTACACCGGGACATCAAGCCGGGCAACATCATGCTCACAGCAGGAGAAGTCGTTCTCACCGACTTCGGGATTGCCAAGGCGATCACCGAAACGGCGGGTGAGCACCTGACGCAGACGGGGCAGACGTTCGGCTCACCGGCTTACATGAGCCCGGAGCAGGTGGGCGAGGGAGAGGTGGATGGTCGCAGCGACATCTATTCCCTCGGCTGCGTGGTGTATGAGATGTTGGCGGGCGAGCCACCCTTCGCGGGCAGCACGCCACTGGAGACGATAGCGCGAAGCGTGGGAGAACAGGCAACGCCGCTCCGGAGCAAGGTGGAGGGTGTCCCACCCGATGTGGAGCGAGCGGTCCATAAGGCGCTGGGGAAGAAGCCGAAGGATAGGTACGAGACCGCCGAGGCGTTCGCCGAGGCGCTTGCGGGAGGTCGGAAGGCCGCTGTCGCGCGGGCGCTCACTCCGGCGCGCGTCGGTCTGCGCTGGTTGCGCATTGGAACCGCCGTGGCCCTGGGGGTGGCCGCAATATTTGCCGTGCGTGTGCTGCTCCCGCCGGACAGCGCACCTCAGCCGACCGCTTCCCGAATCGCAGTCTTTCCGTTCAGCGTGCGCGGAGGCACCGAGATCGAGTATCTCGGCGAGGGCATGGTCGACCTGCTCGGCACGAAGCTCGACGGGGCGGGCGAGCTGAGGAGCGTGGACGCTCGTGCCCTGCTGGCCTCGCTCGAGGGCGCAGCCCCCGACATCCAGCGGGCCAGACAGGTCGCGCGAAAGTACGGAGCCGGCCTCGTGGTGCTCGGCAACATCGTCGAGGTCAGCGGCCGACTTCAGCTGAGCGCGTCCGTGTACCGAACGGGGGGCGGTGCCTCGATCACAAGCGCCCGAGCGGAGGGACAGACCGATGGCATCTTCGAGCTCGTCGACGACATGGCCGCACAGATGCTGGGCGACCTGCGCGGCGGCCCTGGTGAGCGGATCGCTCGAATCGCGGCCGTGACAACCAGTTCCGTGCCGGCACTGAAGGATTACCTGACTGGCGAGCAGGCGTTTCGGGCGGGCGACTTCGACGTGGCGCTCGAGTCCTTTCGCCGTGCGACGGAGCGGGACACGTCGTTCGCCCTTGCGTACTACCGGCTGAGCATCGCTGCCGAGTGGAGTCTCGCCGACGCCGATCTTGGTCGCAGCGCCGCCGTAGAAGCAGCTCGCCGAAGCCATCGTCTCTCCGAGCACGATGGGTTGCTGCTCAAAGCCTTCGTGGCCGCCCGCAGGGGAGATGCCGAAGAAGCCGAGCGGCTCTACCGCGGAATCGTCGCCGCCTACCCGGAGGACATCGAGGCCTGGTTTCAGCTGGGCGAAGTTCTGTTTCACTACGGACCCCTTCGCGGGCGTTCGATTGCCGCATCCAAGAGTGCCTGGGAACGGGTACTCGAACTGGAACCCGGCGACGTGAACGCCCGGGTCCATCTCGCCCGCATCGCAGCACAGGCTGGCGAACTGGAAGAGCTCGACGAGGTGGTAGCAGCGGTGCTTTCTCTGAGCCACGGCGAGCAGAATCTCCAGGTGCGCGCCCTGCAGGCGTACGCGGTTGGCGATTCCGCGGCGCAGCAGTCGGTACTCGCCGATGCACGGCGCGCCGACTTCACTCTGCTCACGACGGTAACCTGGGGCGAAACCGTCCTCGGTAGCGGGAATGGGGCTAGCGATCTGCTGGCGGTGATGATGGATCCAGGTCAGCCCGCCGAGGGCCAAGCCCTCGGCCACGTGTGGGCAGCCCACTTGGAGCTCGGGCGCGGTCGATGGAGCGAGGCCAGGCAGCACCTTAGCGCTGCCGAAGCGCTTTCGCCCGGACCGGGGCTCGAGTACCGATCGCTTCTCTCGGTCGCGCCCTTCGTTTCCGTGGCGGAAGAGGAGAGGCGTGAGCTGCTGTCGCGGCTCGGCAGCTGGGACCCGAGCCTGATGCCGCCACCCTCCTTACCCAATCTCTGGCTCACCGCAGATGAGGGACTACACGCGCATCTGCGGCTGTACCTGATGGGGCTGCTCGAGCTGGAGATGGGGCAAGTCGAAGTGACCCTGGCTAGCGCGGATCAGATCGAACAGCTGCCCCTGACCGGGGCGGCCGAGGCGGGCCTGTTCGAGGAAACACTGCCGGCTGAACTGGCCAGCACTCTGAGGGGTATGGCCGCCTTCGAACGAGGGGATTTCGAAGAGGCGGTGGCCCTCCTCGAGGCCTCGACGACGCTCGCGTGGCACAACCTATCTCACGCCTCGGGATTCCACGCCAAGGTGCATGCCCGGTGGGCCCGAGCAGAGGCATTGGCAGAAATCGGACGGACGGAGGAAGCGCTCCGTTGGTACGGTAGCTTCGGCGAACACACCCTATACGATCTGCCATACCAGGCACCTGCGCACTTCGAGATAGGGCGGCTCCTGGAAGCTGCGGGAGATTCGTCCGCCGCTGCTGGGCATTTTCGGCGCTTCATCGAGCTGTGGAGCGACGCGGATCAAGAGTTCCAGCCGCTGCTCTTGGAGGTCTCCGAGCGGCTGAGCCTACTCGGCCAGGATCGGTGATGCTTGATAGCGGAGACGATATCTGTTCCCGCGGAGCGCTTCCGTCACACCCACGCCAGACCACAAATCAGAGGAGCGCCTCGTCGAGCTCGATGCAGGGCGGCGAGCGCGTAGCCGCAGCGTCGCGATGTGGGGAACACTCTTTGTGCCACAGATTGTGACGTTGCCCACCGTGGTCAGTCGGGGTGTGCCGGGGTCAGATGAGCGGAAAGGCCCATTTTTCGGGGCTCACCGTGGTCCATCGGGGTGCGGTTGAGCCCTTACAAGCAGGAGGTCGCAGGTTCGAATCCTGCTTCGCCCATTCACTCAAGTCGTTGAGGCGCAAGGCTTCCCAGCCTATCCCACCCAGCGCCGATCCACCGATGGTACATGTTGATGGTACATGTTCGCAGTCCGGCCGTGCCCGCCATGACCCGGCCGCCCGTGTGTCGTCGGGGTTCTTGGACGTGCCATTCTTTCCTCCCCGAGGGGCGGACCAGCTCCCCGCAGAGCTAACGTGATCAACATCAAGGGCGATACCGGCCGCGGGACTACTTGTCCCGCGGTGAGCTCCGCGACCCGCCTGAACGATCGGTAGGGTAGCAGGAAATCCTCGCTCCGTTCGGCTCCTCGTAACTTCCGAACGAACACTTGCCCTGACTGGGGCCTGACAGGTCCATGCAGGCGACGGGTGCGAGCAGTACGAGCGCCATCAGAAGACCAAGCAGTGCGCGTTTCATGGGGTGCCTCCTTTCTTGCTGCACACGTTCGCCAAGGCGAGTCAAGTCAAAGTCAAGTGGGGAGAGGCGGCCAAACTCATGCGCGCCCGCTATGGCACTCTGAGCCCGCCCACGCCCGCTGCGCCCCCGGCTCGCGATCGTGGCAGAGCGCCGTCGTGGGGGCCGTTCCGGGGTCGGAACCGGCTCCAACATGTACCGTCGGCATGTACCATTCCCGGCCAACTGATGGAGCGGCTTCCGGTTACGGGGTCCGGCCACGTCCTGGCAGAGCAGGAGGTCACGGGAAATCTGTCGGCCGACAGACAAGCGAGGTGGTCAGATTAGCCACCAGAGGAGGAGGAGGTAGAGACATGCCACACTGCGAGGCGCTGAACTCGCGGGGCGAGCCGTGCGCCGCCCCGGACGCGGTGGTGGACCCGGATACCCGACGCTGCCCGGCGCACGCTGAGGGCGGCCGAGAGGAGATGCGTGCGCGCATGGGCGCGCAGGCCACGCCGTGGTTACCAATGAGAGATACCTGCGCCTGCCACGGTGGTCTGCCTGCGGAAGTGGGTGGCAGAGGCTGAGTCGTGGCGTGCCATCGGCTGTAACACGTCGCGGCTGACGCTCAGAATAGCATCCGCGACCGGGTTTGTCTGTCGGGGAAAACCCTACACGCGTGTGGGGAAAAGCCCTACAAGCGGAAGGGTGGCAGGTCGCCACACCCCGAATACGTATGACGGGGTTACACGCGAGGGGCGGCCCGGGGGCAGGCCAGATGCAGCAGGGGGCGGCGTCGACAGCATGGACCAGCCCAGCTTAGCTCTCGCTTGGCGACCCGCAGGCTGTTAGCGTGGAGCGCTTCGGATTCTTGGACGGACTCGGAAGGGTGGCTCGATGCAAGCTTCCGGGTAGCGACCCTGTTGTTTCCCTGACCCCTTTTGGAGAGAGGTTGCACGATGGGAGGGCTGTCAACTCGCCTGTGGCCGAGTCTACGGATCGGCCTCATGGTTTGGCTCGCGGTCGCGATGCTCAGCGACGCCGCGTTATCTCAACACCCCGGGGATCACGACGGAGATGAGCTCGGCACGGTCCATTTCCCCGTCTCGTGCGCCCCCGCCGTTCAGGCCGACTTCAACCGTGCGGTGGCCCTGCTCCACCACATGATGTACGAGGAATCGCGCGCTGCCTTCGTCGCGATCGCGAAGGCGGATCCCCGGTGCGCTATGGCTCACTGGGGGATCGCGACGACGCTGTTCCAGCCGCTCTGGCCAACGCGGCCCGGACCGGATCAACTGCGTCGGGGCCGTGAGGAAATCCAAAAAGCCAAGGCGCTTGGACCCGGTACGGAGCGTGAGGCGGCGTTCGTAGATGCGGTCGAGGCGTTCTATGGAGACGAGAAAGCAGACTGGTGGAGCCGGATCGCGCGATGGGCGAGCTCGATGGAAACAGCGTATGAAGCCTACTCCGATGATCTGGAGGTGGCAGCGTTCTATGCGCTTTCGCATCTGGCCGTGGGGCAAACCGCCGATGATCGGCAGGCGTATCAAGCGAGGGCCGCAGAGGTGCTGCTTGCTATTTACGAGCGGGAACCCTCTCACCCGGGCGCGATCCACTATACGATCCACGCCAATGATGTGGATGGCCGCGCGGACCAGACGCTGGCTGTGGTACGAAGCTACGACGACATCGCCCCGAGTGTACCTCACGCCCTGCACATGCCGACCCACATCTATGTCCGTCTGGGTGACTGGGCGAGTGTGATCGAGTGGAACAGGAAGTCGGCGGACGCCGCGCTGGAGTTCCCTGCCGGAGATGCTGTCTCGCACCACTACCCGCACGCGATGGACTATCTCGTCTACGCGTACCTCCAGCAGGGAGAGGACGCCAGAGCGCTCGCGGCCGTGGAGGAAGCTCTCGCCAAGAGCAAGTATCAGGGCACGTTCGTGAGCGCCTTCCATCTGGCTGCCATGCCAGCACGCTACGCAGTGGAGCGCAGAGACTGGGCCGGAGCTGTGTCACTGCCGCCGGTGGCACCGGCGGGTTTACCGTGGGACCGCTACCAGTGGGCCGAATCCCAGACGTGGTTCGCGAAGGGCCTGGGAGCCATCCGGTCGAACGACTTCGAGGCTGCGGACCGAGCGCTCGGGAGGATGGAGGCGCTCCGAGACGCCGCGAAAGAGGCGGGCGAAGACGCCTTCGCCACCTACATCGACATCGACCGACGAACGTTGGCTGCCTGGAGAGCTATGGCGGCCGAGGACCCCGACGCGGCGCTGAGCGTAGCTCGATCTGCGGTTGACCTCGAAACCACGATAGAGAAGCACCCGGTGACCCCCGGATCGTACCTGCCACCGGCGGAGGCGCTCGGTGATCTGTTAATGGAGATCGGAGATCCAGCCGAAGCGCTTGAGGCCTACGAGAAGTCATTGGCCATGTGGCCCGGCCGCTTCAACAGCCTCTTGGGAGCTGCCCGAGCAGCCCGTGCGAGTGGCGACCGGAGCAGGGCAACCGAGTATTACGGCGTACTCCTGGAGACCGCCCCGCATTCGGACAGGGAGGAGGTAGGAGAGGCCCGGTCCTTCTTGTCCACAAGCTCACGGGTGCAGCAACGCCAGTAGCGAGTGCTGGGGCAGACGCTACGTCGTGGCGTGCCATCGGCTGTAACACGTCGCGGCTTGCCCTCAAAGATAGCATCCGCGACGGAGGAGCGCCTGTCGGGAAAGACCCTACAAGCGGGCGTCGCGGGATTGTGCCACTAATTGTGCCGTTGCCCACCGTGGTCAGTCGGGGTGTATCGGGGCCAGATGAGTGAAAAGGCCCATTTTTCGGGGTGTACCGTGGTCCACCGGGGCGTGGTTGAGCCCTTACAAGCAGGAGGTCGGGGGTTCGAGTCCCTCTTCGCCCATTCCTTGCGCTGCAAGGCTTTAGAGCCAATCCCACCGAGTGCCAAAACACCGATGGTGTACGTTGATGGTGTACGTTCGCGGCCCGCCCCCCTCGGGCGTGGCCGCGACTACATCACCCATCGGCTGCGGGGCTGGCACGGGCGCCGCGTCACGGGAGATTCATCCGTGCGATCAGGTTCTCGAAGCGCGGATCCGACCGAAGGGGGTCAAACCAGGGACCCTCGTCGGCATAGAACACTAAGTTCCGGAAGAAAACGAACATGTTCCACGATTCGTCGTCGAGATCCTGTGCCAGCAGTTCGATCGCCCGATCGATGTCGCCCAGCGTGGCGTAGACCCAGGCGCTGAGGATGCGGTCGTCGGTCTCTTCGCGGGCACGTTCCAGGATCTCCCGGGCACGCTCGGTTTCGCCCGCCTTCCCGTGGACGTTCGCGAGGAACAGCGTCCACTGCGAAATGTCAGGCCGCAGCCGGATTAACTGCTCGTAGGCACGGATGGCGTCTTCGTAACGACCGATCTCGCTGTACGACATCATCAGCCACACGTAGGCGGAGAAGTACTCCGGGTCTAGGTCCAGCGTTCTGTTCAGCTGATCGATCGCGTCCTGATAGTTCCGATCAACGAAAAGGATCACCGCCGCGGTTACGCCGATCGCGTGAGAGAGCGGATCCAGCTGCTCGGCGAGACGGATCTCGCGCACCGCCTCCTCGCCCCGCCCGCGAGCCGCAAGTAGTGTGGCGTACCACTGATGCGCCGTCGCATAGTTCGGGTTAAGCTCGATCGCCCGGAGGTAGGCGCGCTCTTCGGCTTCCCAGTCGCGCTCCGAACGAAGCACTTGTCCGTGTGACGCCCAGGCCTCGGCCAGCCGGTCGTCGAGCGCGAGCGCCCGCTCCACCGCCGTCTTCGCTTCACGCGTTGCCTCCACCTCGGGCATGTACTGGTAGGATCCCAGCAGCAGGTAGGCGTCGGCGAGGCCGGCGAAGGCGGGCGCGTACGTCGGGTCCCGCTCGGCCGCTCGCCGAAAGTAGTCGACGGAGCTCTCGAGCCCCGGTCGGGTTCGTCGATTCCAGAGATAGCGACCCCGCAGATACAGGTCGTGCGCTTCGATGTCCTCAGTCGGACGACGCTCGATGACCGATCGTTCCTGTGGCGAGATCCTGGCCCTCAGCGCCCCGGCGATCCGCTGCGCGACGTCGGCCTGGATCGCGAAGACGTCCGTGAGCTCCCGATCGTAGGTCTCGCCCCAGAGGTTGGCGCCGGTCCTCGTGTCGATGAGTTGACTGACGATGCGGACACGATCCCCGTCGCGCCTCACGCTCCCGTCGAGCACGGCCGTGACGTTCAGCTCCTCCCGGATCTGCTGGATCGCCTTGTCAGTGTATTTGTACTGCATCGTCGAGTTGCGCGAGATCACGTCAAGCTCGGCGATCTTCGACAGCTGGGCGATGATATCTTCGGTGATCCCGTCGCTGAAGTACTCGGTCTCCTCATCCCCGCTCAGGTTCTCGAGCGGAAGGACTGCAATGGACGGGTTCACCGCGGCCTCGGCCCCCGGGGCAGATTCGCGGAAGCTGGTGACCACCCACCAGCTGCCGACCGCCACCGCTAGCGCCGCGGCGACGGCGAGTAACGCCGGCCGGCGGGGCCTGGGGCCGGCGCCGCCCGCCTTGAGCGCCCGCCGAAACGACCGGGCATCGGTCCACCGGTCCTCGGGAAGCCGCTCCAGCGCTCGCCGAATGACCGGCCTTAGGTTCGGGGGGATTTTCGACCAGTCCGCGTCGTCTGGAGCGGAAGTCGCGGACCACCGTTCCCCCGTCAGGGCCTCGTATAGCACCGCACCCAGCGCGTAGATGTCGCTGCGCGGCGCGGCGCTTCCCGTCAACTGCTCCGGCGCCATGTAGTGAGGGCTTCCAGGACCCCACCCCGTCTGGGTGAGCGTGTCCTCGCCCGTCTTGGCCAGCGCCTTCGCGATCCCGAAGTCCACGATCAGCGCGTAGTTCGCCGCCAGCAGGATGTTTCCGGGCTTGATGTCCCGGTGAATGACATCCCGCTCGTGGGCATACTCCAGACCCTCGGCTACATCGCACCCAATCCGCACGACCTCGTCCACCGGGAGTCTCGGTTCCCGCGCCAGGCGACGCTGGAGCGACTCCCCTTCCACGTAGGGCATCACGTAGTAGAGTGTCTCGCCGGCCGACCCCGAATCGAGCAGAGGTAGGATGTGGGGGTGCTGGAGGTTCGCCGTGATGCTGATCTCGCGCTCGAAGCGCCTGCGGATGGCCTCGGTCGTCAGATCCGGGCGCACCGTCTTGATGGCCACCCGCCGGTCGTGCTTCCGGTCCTGTGCGAGGTATACGGTCCCCATGCCACCCTCGCCGAGCATGTCCTCGAGCTCGTAGCGGTCGCCCAGCTCTGCGTGTAAGGCCTCGTGTCGGTCGAGCATGAACCGATTGTACCTCAAGGGGTGTCAGCTCACGATCCGCGCGTCAGGAAGTTGGGTCAGCGGTCTGTGACGATCAAGGCGAAGCCGGTGTAGGCCGCCCGCCCGTCCTGTCGGGGAAACCCCATCTGCGTGTCGGGAAAAGCCCAACAAGAAACTCTGTGAGGCGTGTGCCACTAATTGTGCCGTTGCCCACCGTGGTCAGTCGGGGTGTATCGGGGTCAGATGGGCGAAAATGCCCATTTTTCGGGGCTCACCGTGGTCCACCGGGGTATGGTTGAGCCCTTAGAAGCAGGAGGTCGGGGGTTCGAGTCCCTCTTCGCCCATTGTGGAAGTTAAAGCCGCACTGTCAGCTTGGGCGCTGGAAGGAACGGCGCTGCGTCACCGCTCTCGGACGCACGCGAAGGTTCAGACAGCGCCAAGCGAAGCACCGTCTGCCAAGTAGCCTGTGGTCGGCCAGCTAATTAGGATGGCACTGTGTTGTGGGGCGAGGTCTCCAGATTCTCTCGCAAGTTGGGCCAGACAGTGCAAGGAGAGTGGGCATGGCAGTGTTTACAAAGCACCCAGAAGTTGTCTGTACTGAACTGGAGGACGGAGCCGTCCTTCTGAATCTTGAGACCCGACTGTATTACAGCCTCGACCGGGTAGGTCTCGACATCTGGAATCTCGTCGACTCCGTCGATAGCCGTGAAGATCTCGTGGACCGGCTCATGCAGAGCTACGAAGCCGGAGACGAGAGTCCTCACTCGATCGTCACCGCCTTTCTGGATCTCCTGAAATCGGAGAGTCTCCTCGTAGCGTCGGAATCCGACGTACAGCAGCCCCCTCTGACCCGGTCGCAGCAGCAGGCCGGCAGGACCGAGAAGGCGAAAACGCCCCTAACGTCTCCTATGCTCCTGAAGCACGACGAACCACTCCACGAGGTGCCCTTACACCCCTTCGACCCGCAGCTGCCCCTTGCCGAGTAGATGTTCCTACCCGAGGCGCCCTGGTAGGTGAGCTCATGAACAGGCTTCGGCTGGGCCTTGTCGGCTGCGGAGGCATGGGCCTTATGCACATCTACGGCCTTGCGGAGCTGGCGGCGGCTGGCCGAGAGCCTTTCCACCTCGCTGCCACCTGCGATGTGCACATCGATCGAGCCGAGCATGTCGCTGATGTCGCCGAGCAACTACTGGGAACGCGTCCTCGCGGCTACAGTCACGTCGCGGCCATGCTAGAGGCAGAGCCGAATCTCGACGCTATCGACATCGTGACGGATCCCGCCTCCCATCATGTCGTGGCTTGCCTTGCGCTCGAGGCGGGCAAGCACGTCCTCATCGAGAAACCGCTGGGTGTGACCGTGAGGGCAGGCCGATTGATCAACGAGACTGCCCGAAAAGCCGGGAGGGTGCTGGCCGTCGCCGAGAACTTCCGGCGAGACCCACTCAACCGTTTGGCCAAAGCGGTGCTCGAGGCGGGCGCGATCGGAGAACCGTTCATGGTGATCCAAACGTCCATTCTCGGTGAAGACCTCGCGGGTACCGCCTGGAAGCATGACAAACTGGGCGGCGGCTTTCCGCTGGAAGTGGGCGTTCACTACGCCGATCTCCTCCTTCACCACTTCGGAGACATCGAAGAGGTGTTTGCGTACACGCGCATTTTCGAGCCGACACGAGTTCGCCCTGCGAAGCTGTGGACGCTCTACGAGCACCTGGAGGCATCTGCGCCGGAAACGATTTCTACGACTAGTCAGGACACTGTCTTCGGCGTGTTTCGCTTCGTGAACGGCGCACTTGGCCAGTATAGCCTGAGCGAAGCGGGACACGTGGCTCCTTGCAGAGAACGCCGCGTCTTCGGGAGTCGAGGCTCGCTCCACGCTCCGAGCGAGCGAACGGGCTTACCGATCTCCGTTTCCCTGGATAGCGGCGCCAACTTGACCGGGCAAGACGTACTGAGTCTCGTGCCCGGCTATGAGCTGGACGAGATCACCACGCACCTGTTCGGTGAGCGGTGCGTAGCCTACTCCCTGCCAGGCCGGACAGTGAACGCCAAGCTTCTGGCGATCGAGTTCGACGATTTTGCTCAGGCCGTGCTACACGGCCGCCCCCCGGAGGTCGACGGAGATCAGGGTCTCAAAGCGACGGCACTGGCCTATTCGTTCTGCGAAGCCGCGCATCTGAGGAACCCCGTACTTGTGCGGGACGTCGAAGCAGGACAGGTCGATGCCTATCAGGCGGAGATCAACATGTCGCTAGGTCTGGATTGGCCAAAGCATGCGCAACGCCGAGAGATCTGCTGAGGTGAACGCGGAGGGCCCCGCCAGCCGCGGCCACGGGGGCAGCGAGGAACGGCCGCCCTTGGTCTCCGTGGTGATCCCGGTTCTAAATGGTGAGGAGCACATAGGCACCTGCCTGGACGCGCTGCGCCGCGTGGATTATCCGAAAGAGCGCTACGAGATCCTGGTTGTGGATAACGGATCCACCGATCGGACGGCGGACGTCCTGAGCCGGTATCCAGTGCGAGCGCTTTACGAACCACGGCGCGGGCCTGCCCAGGCCCGGAACAGAGGAATCGCGGCGGCCCGTGGCGATATCGTCGCGTTCACCGATGCGGACTGTGTGCCGAGCACCGGCTGGCTGCGCGAGCTTGTACGGGGATTCGACCACGGCGATATCGGGGGCGTGGCGGGGGAGATCTTGCCGTATCCTCCAAAGACTCCGGCTGAGAAATACGCGGCCCGGATTCGGCATCTCTCGCCGGTGCGGTACATGAGCCGGGAAATCTTACCGTTCGCGGTCACCGCGAACCTGGCCTTCAGGCGAGAGGTCTTCGGGAAGGTCGGGCTGCTGGACGTCGACTCTCCACGAGGCGGTGAATCGACAGATTTCTGCACGCGGTTCTGCCGAGGAACGGGCCAACGGCTCGAGCTGGCCCCGCGCGCGATCGTGCTCCACCGCCACCGTAGCACCGCCTGGGAGCTGTTCAAGCAGCAGTTGGGGTACGGGCGAGGTCATGCCTACCTCTACATCAAATACCGCGATGAGATTCCGTGGGGTTGGCGGGAGACGGTAAACGTGTACCGCGACCTGGGTGGCAGCGCCGCCTCGCTGCTGCGAAATACGTTGGGTTTCCTGGCTGGCCGGACCTCTCGAGACGACCTCGATTTCGCATCTTTCGAGCTCCTCAAGAAGACGGCTCTTCGCCTCGGTTTCGCCCGGGAAGCGCTTTCACGGGGACGTGTCTACCTATGACGACCGGCAGCGACGAATGGCGTGAATCAACAGACAGTTCGATCGGTTCTGTTCAGCAGCCCCCCGACTCTACCCTTCCGCTTGTAACGGTCATCCTCGCGGCCCGGAATGACGCGGAAGCTCTCCACGACTGCCTGACCTCGCTCACGCGGATCCGCTATCCAGTGGAAAAGCACGAGATCATGGTCGTCGATAACGGATCCACGGATGGGAGTGCAGAGATCATCCGACGCTTTCCGGTCACGTACCTCCGCGAGCCGCGAGCCGGCGTCTGCTGGGCACGGAACTGCGGCATCGAGGCGAGCCGCGGCGAGATTCTAGCCTTCACCGATCCGGACTGCACGGTCAGCACTGGTTGGCTCCGAGGGCTTGTGCAGCCGTTCTCCGCTTCGCGCGTAGGCTGCGTCGCGGGAGGTATCGTTCCATACCCTCCCCGCACGCTTCCCGAGCTTCACGCCGCCAGGCGGCGATCGCACACCCAGGAACGGCCGTTGAGTCATCCGGTCCGTCCCTACGCGATGACGCCGAACGTCGCCATCCGACGAGCAGTCTTCGAACAAATCGGCCTTTTTGACACCAAGTTCCCGGGGGGCGGTTGGGAGGATGCGGACCTCAGCTGGCGCCTTCTGGAACAGACATCCTTCACGATCGATTATGCTCCGGACGCGATGGTTTTCCATCGGTATCGCGACACGTACGGCCAGTTCTTCGTGCAGCACTACCGCTACGGCTTCGGCTTGGGAGTACTGGCCCGCAAGTACCGCTTAGGGCAAGTATTGTCCGAGCGCCCGCGCGCCGCTCAGGAAGTGCCGCGAGCGTGCTGGAACTTGATGGTATCCGTGGTCGGATACGCCAGCCAGCGCCTTGAACGCGAGAGCTTGGGCCTCCGCTACCTGGACCTCTTGCGCGTGACTGCTCAACAGGCTGGTTTCGTCGCGGCGCGGCTGTCGGCGAGGCGTGCATGAGCATGCAGGAAACCGCCCCTCTCGTCTCGATCGTAGTGCCCGTTCTGAACGGCGAGGCTACCGTCGGTGACTGCCTCGCGTCGCTGACCCGGATGGAATTCCCGCCCGAAGAGCGAGAGATCCTGGTCGTCTATCAGCCCTCGAACGATAGGACGCTCGAGATCGTCCACCGCTACCCGGTTCGACTGGTAGTGGAAGAGCGCAAAGGGGTCTCCTACGCCCGTAACAGGGGGATCGTGGAGAGCCGTGGGAAGTTCATCGCCTTTCTCGATGCAGACTGCTCGGCCAGCGTGGGCTGGCTCGGAGAGCTCGTCAAAGGGCTCTCCGAAGGCTCGGCAGCGGCGGGCGAGGCGGTCGCTTTTCCGCCCCGAACGCCTGTCGAGCGCTATGTCGCGATCCGGAAGCCGTTGTGGCGCGAGTATACCCGGCAAGGCCGCTCTCATCCGTGGTTCCTCTTCGGCACGGCTGCGGTCCGGCGAGATGTTTTCGACAAAGTAGGTGTGTTCGACACGACGTTCCCCGCCGGTGCCGAGGACATCGACTTCTGTTGGCGCTTCTTCGACGCCGGGCTCAAGGTCGTCGAATGTCCGAAAGCCATTGCCTTCCATCGTCATCGGCTGACCCAGCAAGCCCTCTGGACACAGCACGTCGGCTACGCACGAGGGCAAGCGGTACTGTCGCGCAACCATCCCGAAAGGGCCCCGTGGGGCTGGCGAAGAGAGATCGGTGCATGGCTCGATCTGGGGGGGAGCGCCTGGAAGGTGCTTGGAGGGTGGGCTCTTCGTCTTCGGACCGGCGATGAGATGACCTTCTACTATCCGTACTACGACTTCGTCCGCAAGCTCGCCCAGAGGTTCGGGTTTCTTCGCGAAACCCTGCTGAGACCGACCATCGACCCGGGGACCGGCCGATGAAGCCTCCCGGAAGACCGTTACTGACCGGCGATCCGCTTGTGTCGATCGTCGTACCTGTCCGAGACGAAGAGGCGATCATCGGTAACTGCCTCACCTCGGTGCTCGGCACTCGGTATCCGTCGGAGAAGCGTGAGATCCTAATTGTGGACAACGGCTCCTCGGATAGAACGGCAGAGATCGTCAAGAAGCATCCGGTCACTTATCTGTTCGCACCCGAAAGGGCTGGCCCATCGCACGCAAGAAATCGAGGCATCGAGGCAAGCTCGGGAGAGATCGTCGCCTTCCTGGACGCCGACTGCGTGGTGACGAAGGGGTGGCTAGAAGAGCTCGTGGCCGCCTTCGAAACTCCCGATGTGTGGGGTGTGGCCGGCGAAATTCTCTCCTACCCCCCGCAGACGCGAGCGCAACGTTACATGGCCATGCGAAAAGGGCGCTGGCAGAAACCGGCAGTGGAATCCAAGTGGTGGCCGTTCGCCGTCACGGCCAATGTGGCCTTCCGAAGAGATACCTTCGACCAGATCGGCTATTTCGATCCGGTGCTCATCCGCGCTCAGGACAAGGATTTCGGTCGCAGATTCCTGTCCGCCGGATTGAAGCTGGAATACTCCCCCACGGCCGTCGTCTTCCACCGGCATCGAGCCACGACTCGAGGCTTCTTCCGCCAGCACGTAGGATGGGGCTTCGGCGCCGCGCTCCTGCACCTGAAATACAACCTGCCGTGGGGCTGGCGTAACGAAGCACGCAAGTACGGAGAGCTTCTGCGGTCGATCTGGGAGCTCGGAAGAAGCGGACTTCAGCATGTGATACGAGGCGGCGAGGAGATGGACTTCTATTACGCGTACTACGAGGTGCTCAGGAGACTGGCGCACCGCATCGGATTTCTGCAGGGAATCGTGTGGCGGTTCAAGAGAGGCTGGAACGCAGAGTGGCCCGCCAGCCCGCCGCATGCCAGCCCGCCGCACGTCAGCCCACCGCACGTCAGCCCACCGCAGGAAGCTTAGTGGCCAAGGAACTCTCGGAGCTCGGAAGGGCGGAACGACAGATCCTTGCTACGTGTGCGCGTGTGCAGCTCGAGGCCGATCATCTGGCAAAGCTGGAGACACTGTTGGAGGAGCACCTAGACTGGCAGCAGATCGTCCAACACGCTCGCCTGCACAGCGTCGCTCCGCTCCTCTACCACCACCTGAGATGCACCCCGGCTGAGAAGATCCCCGACGCCGCCCGGGCGGGTCTTCTTCAGCTCTACCACCGAGCGGCGTACCAGAACCGTCTCTACGAGGAGGAGAACGGGGCGCTGCTGGAGGCGTTCGACCAAGCCTCGATCCGCACTCTGATTCCGAAGGGGATCTCGATCTTGGAGCGTATCTACGGCGACCTCAGCCTGCGACCGCTGATCGATCTTATGTTCCTCGTTCCGGCGGAGCAGGTGACAGACGTGAAGAAGCTGCTTGTGGGACGCGGGTATGTCCGGGATCGACCGCGCCCCATACACGGCCTCTATCGCTGGTCCTGCCCTCAGCTCATCTACAAAACACATGGAGTGATACACTGCGCGGTGCTCGTCGTCTGGAACCTGGTCAATTGGCCGCGGCTTCATCGGTTCGAGACAGGGGCCGTCTGGCGGCACGCGAGGCCAGCCATGGTGTCGAGGCACCCGACGCTGTTGCTCTCTCCCGAGGACCTGGTTCTCTACCTGTGCCAGATGGCGGACAACCACGGCTACTTCAACCGGGTGGTTGGCGATGAGCTTGGACCGAGCGACCTTCTGTTTACCGACTGGACCAACAACCGCCTGGTTCGGTTCACCGACCTCCACGAGGCCATCCGCCATCATGCAGAAGAGCTGCGCTGGGACCTTGTGGTCCAGCGAGCGAAGGAAAGCGATCTGGACGCAGCAGCATACGCCAGCCTGCGGCTGGCCGCCGCGATTCTCGGCTCGGCGATCGACGATTGGGTGCTCGAGGAGCTTCGCCCGGCCGGATCTCGATCCTCCCTGCGCCGGAGAGTCTTCAGTTCGCTTGTCGCCTCCGAGCTGGAGGGACGCCGCGCTTCAAGAAGCGGGCGGATCGGCCTCTGGTGGCGTTCCAAACGGCCGTACACGCAGATTCTGTTGGGACGGCTCATGGGATGGATCGAGATCTCCTTCCCAAACCTTGAGGCACTACGTCGAACGTACCGCCTCCGCGGCCACCTGCCTGCGTTGGTGCTGTCGGTCGCTCACGCGAGCCGATCTCTGATCCGGTCATCCACCTCGTACCTCGCACTCTGGACGCTCCGCTTGGCCGGACTGGGAGCAGCACCGGCCGCGAGCCAGAACGACAAACCCGTAACCGATAGACCGTCGCGATGAAGATTGGCTATCTGCTGCAGAATCCGGGGCTCGCCAGCCGAACGCCGGAGGGTTGGGAACACACGGTGATCTCGTCGGGCTCGGATGGCGGTTACTCTGCTGAGGACCTGGCGAAGATCAGCGACGCCGACATCCTCGTTGTGGGCCTCGAACCGGTCCCCGAATCGGTCTTCCAAGCCGCGAGCGGCCTGCGCCTCGTCCAGCGTCTTGGGGTCGGCTTCGACGCGATCGATCTCGAAGCCGCCACTCGCCACGGTGTCACCGTGTGCAACATGCCGGATTTCAACGCTGGCACCGTCGCGGAACACACAATAGCTCTCATGCTCGCCCTCACGCGCCGGGTGTTCGAGTCGACCATGCTCATGAAGGCAGGCCACTGGCCCCTCGGTGCAGTGGTCGCCGGCGGGATCTATGACCTTCAAGGCAAGACGGTCGGGATCGTCGGCATGGGCAAGATCGGCGGCGCTGTCGCCAGACGCCTCCAGTCGTTCAACGTCCGGATTCTCTATAGCGACGAGCGGCAGATGTCACAGGCAGAGGAAGAGGCGCTCGGAGCCGAATACGTGCCGCTAGACCACCTCCTCGTCGAGTCCGACATCGTATCGCTTCACGCGCCGCTCACCCCAGAGACCCATGGACTGCTCGGCCGCTCGAAGCTGGAGCTGATGAAGCGTGAGGCGCTTTTCATCAACACGGCGCGTGGAGCGCTCGTCGACGAGGCGGCGCTCGCAGAACTTCTCCAAGCCGGGAGAATCGCGGGCGCCGGCATCGACGTGTTCGCGGACGAGCCACTCGGCGCAGGAAACCCTCTCCGCCACTGCAAGAACGTAGTCCTCACGCCGCACACGGCCGGTCAGACCCGCGAGGCCATGGAGCGGATGGTCCAGATGATGTTGGAGAACATCCACCGGGTCGCTCGCGGGGAGGAGCCCCTGCATCGAGTTGCCTGAGAGTGCCCACTTCGGGCTTGTGCACAGATTGCAGGGCGTGGCCAATCCGGCCTGGCGAGCCGCCGATGCCCCCCTTCTTTCCTCGCTCGCGCTCGCGTCGAGAAAGGCAGAAACTGCTGCGACTTGGAAGGCTTGCGCTTCGACGGTCTTCCCTCGAAACTTAGGGTACGACCCGGGCCGAGCGGGCTGCCAAGGAGTCTCGCCTTCTCGTGACCGTTTGGCTGACCCCCGCCTGGTCCCCTCGTTGCATTACACCTCTGTTTCACGGCCGGACGTATGACGGAATCAGCGTTCGTGGTACTCCGAGAGTACCAGACAAGTCGGCCGCTGCACCTGAGCTCCGGCCTTCCCTTGAGAACTTCCCGTCCGTTTTGTCTAAGTTTTGACCAAGCAAAAATATAGATGCACACTAGACAAGCGGACTAGCTTTCTTCTGGACAGGAGGCAGACCGATGAGAATGAACAACGTTCGAAGCCTCTTGATCGCGCTCCTGACAGCGTTCGTGAGCGCGATCCCGCTGCAGGCACAAGAGACGGGCGAGATCCGAGGCCGGGTCGTCGACGCCGACTTCGGGGAGCCGCTCATCGACGTTCTGGTGAGCGTCGCCGACCGCACGGTGCTCACCGACGCGAGCGGGTCGTTCGTCGTGACCGACGTACCCGCCGGGACGTACACGCTCATGGCGAGCCGGATCGGTTTCCGTGATGCCTCCCAAGAGGTCACGGTCGTCTCCGGCCAGACTGCGAGTATCGAAGTCCGGATGGAGGTGAGGCCCATCGGGCTCGACGACATCGTGGTTACCGGCTACGGCGAGCGGCAGGTGCGCGATCTCACGGGAGTCATCGCAAACGTGTCGGCGGAGGAGTTCAACACCGGACGGATCATCAGCACCGAGCAACTCATTCAGGGCAAGGTCGCCGGTGTGCAGGTCGTCGACGATGCGGAGCCCGGCGGTGGCGTTTCCATTCGGATCCGCGGTGCAACGTCGGTGACCAGCAGCAACGAGCCGCTGTACGTGCTGGATGGTGTGCCGCTGCAGGTCGGGTCCGGGATCGAGGCCGGGGCGCGCAACCCGTTGAGCTTCCTCAACCCCGACGACATCGAGTCGATCACGATCCTGAAGGACGCGTCGTCCGCCGCCATTTACGGTTCGCAGGGCGCCAACGGCGTGGTCATGATCACGACGAAGACCGGAGCGCCCGGGGCGCGGTTCCAGTATCGCGGCTCCGTGTCCGGCTCTTTCGTCGTCGGACAGCCGGACATGCTGAATGCGGAGCAGTTTCGACAGGCGGTGCAGGAGCACGCCCCAGACAGGCTGAGCGTTCTTGGTAACGAGAATACCGATTGGCGGGATGCGGTCCAGCGGTCGGCCTTCGGACAGGAACACTCGCTGGCCGTCTCGGGCGGTACCGAGGGCTCGACCTATCGCGTGTCGATGGGCTACCTCAATCAGGAGGGGGTCGTCCAGGGTAGCGAGGTCGAGCGGATCTCGCTGTCGCTGGCCTACAATCAGGATCTTCTGGACGAAAGTCTGAACATTCAGGTCAACACGAGGGGGTCGCGGACCAACGATCTGTTCACCCCGATCGGTGTGCTGGGCCAGGCCACGGCGTTTGCGCCGACGCAGCCGATGTTCGACGAAAACAGCGAGACCGGTTTCTACGAGTGGGAGGATCCGCTGGGGGTCAACAACCCGCTGGCCGAGCTCGACCTGATCTCCGACGAGGCGATCCGGTATCGCAGCGTCGGAAACGTGACCGCAGAGTACGCCTTCCCGTTCCTCGATGGCTTGTCCGTCACCGGCCGGCTCGGCTACGACGTGGGCAAGTTCGAGCGCAAGACGTTCGAGCCCAGCGTCCTCCGGTCGCAGCAGGAGGGCGGGGAAGCGGGAACCGTCACGCGAGTGAACAATACGGGCACCAGCTGGACGGTCGACCTGTACGGGAACTTCAACCGCACGTTCGGCACCTCCAACATCGACCTCACGGGGGGCTACGCGTGGGCCCAGAGCCGAGACGACGATACGAGGTTTTTCGCGCAGCAGATCAGTTTCGACCAACTCGGACCCGACGGGGTGCCGGGGTCGGAGATCGAGCGCACGTTCATCTTCGTCGAAGAGATCAAGTTCGCCTCGTTCTTCGGCCGCGTGAACTACACTCTGCTGGACCGCTACCTGCTCACGGCCAGCCTGCGGCGCGACCGCTCCTCGAAGTTCGGGCCGGACGAGCAGTGGGGCTGGTTCCCCTCGGCCGCGGTTGCGTGGCGGCTTTCCGATGAAGACTTCGTGAATTGGGACGCCCTGTCGGACCTGAAGCTGCGGGCCTCCTGGGGTATCACCGGGAACCAGGCCTTTGACAGCTACCAGGCGTTCAAGTCTTTCTTCATCGGAGACGCGCTCGCACAGGCGCAGTTCGGCGACGAGTTCGTCACCACGATTCGCCCGAGCGCCGCGGACCCTGGCATCAAGTGGGAGCAGACCGAGTCGTGGAACGTCGGGCTCGACTACGGTTTCTTCAACAATCGGCTGTCGGGCTCGTTCGAGTACTATTGGATGTCGAACGAAGACCTGATCTTCACCGTCCCCGTAGCGGCTGGCACCAACCTCTCCAACTTCGTGACCACCAACATCGGCGATCAGGAGAACCGGGGTTTTGAGGCGGCAATTGACGCGTTGATCTTCGAGGGAAGGGACGGCGGATTCTCCTGGGACGCGAGCTTCAACGTGTCCACGAACGACAACGAGATCGTCCAGATCAACCCGTTCGGCGGCGGCGAGGTCATCCTCACCGGCGGCATCGCAGGAGGCATCGGCAGCAACATTCAGGTGATTCAGCCCGGATCGCCGATCAACTCCTTCTTCGTGCTCCGTCACATTCGTGACTCGAACGGGGATCCGATCTACGAAGACACGAACGGAGATGGAAACATCAACGACAACGATCTCTACGAGGACATCAACGGCGATGGCGTCATCAACCAGGACGACCGGACGCCGTTCAAGAGCCCCGATCCGGACTGGGGCGTCGGCCACACGTCGCTCATGAGTTACAGGAACTTCGACCTCAGCTTCACGCTGACGGCCCAGATCGGGAACTACGTCTACAACAACATCGCCTCGGCCAACGGCTTCTTCGCCGGGCTGAGGGACAGCAACGCGCCCCCGAACCTGCACGTTTCGGTGCTCGAAAACGGGTTCCAGGACGAGCAGTTCTTCTCGGACGCCTATATCGAGGACGCTTCCTTCCTGCGGATGAACAACATCGAGCTGGGCTACTCGTTCATCACGGGTCCCCTCGAGGGACTGCGGCTGTTCGGTACGGTGCAGAACGTGTTCACTCTCACGGGCTACAGTGGCATCGACCCGACGGCAGGGATAAACGGGATCGACAACAACATCTTCCCGCGCTCCCGAACGTTCACCGCCGGCCTGAGCTATGACTTCTAGAGTGCATTGCTTTGAGGAGTGCGAAAGGCACGAGTATCACGACACGAACACACATAGAGGACGGTTGAACTCATGAGAACGCACCGATTCAAGGCATTGCTCTTGTTTGCCGGCGTATTGCTGGTAGGCACCGGGTGCACGGACACCCTGACCGAGCCGAAGAGCACGATCACGGAGGCGAACGTCTTCACCAATCTGGACGCGTACCGGTCGTTCCTGGCCAAGCTGTACGCCGGCCTGGTCACAACCGGTCAGGAGGGCCCGGCCGGTCAGGCGGATATCCAGGGGATCGACGAGGGCTTCTCCCAATACGTCCGCGGATTGTGGCAATTGCAGACGCTGCCGACGGACGAGGCCGTGATCGGGTGGGGCGACGCCGGCCTTCCAGAGCTGAATACCCAGCTGTGGGCCGCGACGAACCAGTTCGTCAACGCGTTCTACGCCCGGATCTTCTTCCAGATCACGCAAGCCAACGAGTTCCTGCGTCAATCGACGGACGAGAAGCTGGCGGAACGCGGGCAGCAGGATCTGGCATCGACGCTTCGTCAATTCCGCGCCGAGGCCAGGTTCCTGAGGGCGCTCAGCTACTGGCACGGACTCGATCTGTTCGGCGACATCCCGCTGGTCGACGAGACGTTCCCGATCGGCGCCACGCCACCCGAGCAGAGCACACGTGAGCAGATCTACTCGTTCGTGTTGTCCGAGCTGGAGGAGATTGGCAACGAGCTGCCGTTGCCGGGTGCGGCCCAGTACGGCCGGGCGGACCAGGGCGCGCTCTCGATGCTGCTCGCGAAGCTGTACATGAACGCGGAGGTCTACACGGGGGGGAGCGAGTACGCGAACGCCATCATCGAACTGGACAACGTGATCAGCGGCCCGTACGAGCTCATGCCGGTCTACGGCGACAACTTCTTGGCTGACAACCACCGCTCGCCGGAGTTCATCTTCGCCGTCCCGCAGGACGGCACCCATACGCGTACGTGGGGCGGCACGACCTTCCTCTCGCACGCGGCGCTGGGCGGTGCGATCAACGCCGCCGACTTCGGGTTGGACTTCGCCTGGTGGGGCCTGCGGGTGACACCTGACTTTGTCGGTCTCTTCCCCGGTGGTGCGGACTCGCCCGACGGGCGAACGGACATCTTCTTCACGGAAGGGCAGACGCTCGAAATCGGGAGTGTCTCGAACTTCACCGAAGGGTATGCCGCACCCAAGTACCGAAACGTAACCTCGACCGGTGCGATGGGCTCGCATCCGACCTTCCCGGACGTCGATTTTCCGATGTTCCGGCTGGCGGATGCGTACCTGATGTATGCTGAAGCCACGCTGCGCGGCGGCGGCGGCTTCCGGGACCAAGCCCTGGCCTACGTGAACGCGTTGCGCACTCGCGCGTACGGGGACGCCAGCGGCAACATCACGGATTCCGAGCTCACTCTGGACTTCATCCTGGACGAGCGGGCGCGCGAGCTGTTCTGGGAAGCTCACCGACGCGTCGACCTGGTCCGGTATGGGCAGTTCACGACGGATGGGGTCTGGGCTTGGAAGGGTGGTGTGCAGCAGGGACAGACGACGGCCGAGTTCCGCAATCTGTACCCGCTGCCGTCGAACGAGATTCTGGCGAACCCGAACCTGACACAGAACTCCGGCTATTGATGCGGGGGAGCGGGTACAAGATCCCGCTTGTGATGACTTTCGATCCATCAGCCCGGTTGCCGACAGGCGGCCGGGCTGATCGGCGTTTAGGGCCTGGAGTCGACGTCGTGTCCGCCGTTGGAGCCCGATCGGGTTGTCAGCAGGCTGGCGGATTCACTTCATCCTTCTTCCAGCGCGCATGCATGATATAGAAGCACTCACATTCCTCGCCGAGGCGATGGGTGTGCACACCCGCTACAGGGATGGCCTGAAGAGGCCCGTGACCGTGGCCCCCGAGACGCTGCTTCGCGTCTGCGCCGCACTCGGAGCTCCGATTGCCCGTCCCGGTGATGCCGCCAGTGCGCTGCTGGCGTTCCAAGCGACCACGGAGGCCGGGTCTCTTCCACCGGTCCTTGTCGCCTGGGACGGAGCTCTGCCTCCCGTCTCGATCTCCGAGTTCGGCACCTCCCCGGCAGAGCTGCTCCTCGAAGACGGGGACGTCGCCCCGCTCGAGATCCACGGCCGGGAGCTTCGGACGACGCGGCTGCTCCCCCTGGGCTATCATGGCCTCAAGGTCGGGGGTGTGCGCGAGACCGAGACATGCACGGTCATCGCCGCACCGATGCAGGCGTGGCGTCGGCCCGATGCGCGCCACAGCTGGGGGGTCAGTACGCATCTCGCCGCCCTCCGCTCGGCTCGCAGTCGCTCGCTGGGCGATCTCCGCGACCTGGAGTCGGTGTGCCGCTGGGTTGGCGACCGAGGTGGAGACCTGGTCATGGTGCTGCCGCTGCTTCCCACCTTCAACTCGAAGCCGGACGAGCCCAGCCCCTACTCGCCGGTGAGCCGTCTTTTCTGGTCCGAGCTGGTTCTGGACTTGGGAGATGCCCACCGGCCGTCGGATCCTTCCGTCACGTTAGACGTGACCCGAGCGGACGCCGAGGTCCGGGCCGCGCTGGCGGGGCTCCCGATGCCGGAACCAGCGCTTCTGGACGACGAGCTGGTCCGATACGCGCGTTTTCGCGGCGCTCAGGCCCGGCTCGGCAGGAACTGGCGGGACTGGCCGTCGCGAGCGCGTGCCGGAACGCTGGAGCCCGACCACATCGATCCGGAGGAGGAGTGTTTTCAACTCGTGGCCCAGACGCGGGTGCGCCGCCAGCTCGACGGGCTTCGACAGCGCCTGGACGACGACGGAATCCGCCTGGGGCTGGACCTGGCGGTGGGCGTCCACCCCGACGGCTATGACCCGTGGTCCCGACAGACGCTCTTCGCCGAGGGGATGTCCGTGGGCGCGCCTCCCGACGAGGGCTTTCCGAGCGGGCAGGACTGGGGCTTCCCGCCGGTTCTCCCCGAGGCATCGCGTGGCGAGGGCCACCGGTACCTGGCGGCGTCCATCGCGCTGCAGGCGAAGCTCTCGGGGGTGCTCCGCGTGGACCACATCATGGCCCTGACCCGTCTGTACTGGATTCCGCACGGATTAGGGTTGCACGAGGGAACGTACGTCTCGTATCCACCCGAGGAGCTATTCGCCATTCTGACACTCGAATCGCACCGAAACCGCTGTGAGGTGGTGGGCGAGAACCTGGGGACGGTTCCTCCGGCGATCAACGAGGCGCTTCCACGCCATCGGATCTGGGGCATGTACCTGGCGCAGTTCGAGGCTGCCGATCCGGGAGTCGAGGCCGCCACAGTGTCGGACGACCCTTCGAGTGCCGCGGACTTCGGCTCCAAGACCGCTGCGGAGACCAGGCCCCCCACGGCCGCGGACATCCAAGTGCCGACCGCCACCGACATGGCCCTGATCAATACGCACGACACGCCCACCTTCGCGGGGTGGCTGGCCAGCGTGGACATCGAGGAGCGAGTCCGGTGTGGCCTTCTGGAAGAGAAGGCGGCCCCGCGCGCTCGGGACGAGCGTACGGACGCCGCCCAGCGGCTCGCCGAGCGGCTGGATTGCAGCGTGGACGACCCCCGTGCGTTCCTGGCCGAGCTATTGGAGTGGCTCGGAGGGTCCGACTCCCCCCTGGTTGTCGCCTGGTTCGAGGACCTATGGCTCGAGGACCAGGGGGTGAACGTCCCCGGAACGCGGTCTTCGGAGCGCCCGAACTGGCAGCGCCCCATGCGGAGGCTCCTGGACGAGATCTTCACCGACCCCGAGGTTGAGAGGCTCATTCGTCGGCTTCACCAGGCTCGCAACCCCGAGTGAGCAGGCCGCTGAGCACAGTACCGACAGTCAACTAGCAAGGCCCAGGTCCACTATGGAATCAAGCGGTGCCACCGCCGCCCTCGCCGTACGTCCCAAGCCGCGCCTGTCCTTCTGGGAAATCTGGACCATGAGCTTCGGGTTCCTGGGCATTCAGTTCGGCTTCGCGCTGCAGAACGCGAACGTGAGCCGGATCTTCGAGACGCTCGGCGCGAGCGTGGAGAACATCCCCATTCTATGGATCGCCGCCCCTGTAACCGGCCTCCTCGTCCAGCCCATCGTCGGCTATTTGAGCGACCGCACCTGGAACCGTCTGGGCCGCCGGCGTCCGTACTTCCTAGGTGGTGCCATCCTGGCCTCCCTGGCCCTGATCGCCATGCCGAACTCGCCTGCCCTGTGGGTGGCGGCCGGGATGCTCTGGATCATGGACGCCTCGATCAACATCTCGATGGAGCCCTTTCGAGCTTTCGTGGGGGACAATCTGCCCTCGGAGCAGCGAACCACCGGGTTCGCCATGCAGAGCTTCTTCATCGGTACCGGAGCCGTCGTGGCTTCCATGCTTCCCTGGCTCCTCACGGAGCAGCTGGGAGTGAGCAACGAGGCGCCCGAGGGCGTGATCCCCGACTCGGTTAGGCTCTCCTTCTACATCGGCGCCGCCGTCTTCTTCTTAGCGGTACTGTGGACGGTCGTCCGGGCGAAGGAGTACTCGCCCGAGGAGATGGCCTCCTTCGAGGAGAATCAGGAGCGTGAGGGCTTTGCTAGGGAGATGCGGACGGCGGAGGAATACGTTCTCAACGGTGGCCGGCAGATCCGCCTGGGTTGGATCCTCCTCGTCGTGGGCACGCTGCTCTCGGCCGTGCTGGCCCGCGCAGCGCTCTATCAGGTCATGATCCTGTCGGCCGGTATCGGATTCGTCGGCGTCCTGCTGATCGTCAGCGGGCTCCTGCAGCGGGCCGGCCGCTACGACAACGGCTTCGTCACGATCCTGAACGACTTTCAGGACATGCCCCACACCATGAAGCAGCTGGCCTGGGTGCAGTTCTTCTCCTGGTTCGCCCTGTTCGCCATGTGGATCTACACGACCGCGGCCGTGACAAGCCATATCTACGGCACCAGCGACCCGACCTCGGCGCTTTACAACGAAGGGGCCAACTGGGTGGGGGTGGCGTTCGGTGCCTACAACGGCGTCGCCGCCGTGGTGGCCTTCGCTATTCCGGTCCTGGCCAAGAAGACGAGCCGGAAGATCGCCCATGCCATCTGCCTGGTCTGCGGCGCGCTGGGGCTCCTCTCCATCTTCACCCTCTCGGACCCCCGTTTCCTGCTCGGCTCTATGGTCGGGGTGGGGATCGCGTGGGCCAGCATCCTCTCCATGCCCTACGCGATCCTGACAGGGTCGCTGCCGCCCTCCAAAATGGGCTATTACATGGGCGTCTTTAACTTCTTCATCGTGATCCCCCAGATCGTCGCGGCCGCCATCCTGGGCTTCTTCGTCGGGCGGTTCTTCGGCGGTGAAGCCATCTACGCCCTTCTCGTCGGCGGCATATCGCTCGTGCTCGCCGCCGCGCTGACGCTCCGCGTGGAGGACCGGGACGACGTGGCGGCGGCGGTTTCGAGCTGATGGGAGTGCGTAACGGCGGCGGTCGCGAGTGGAGGAGGAGGCAGCAGCCGCTTGCAGTGCCAGCATATCGGAACGAAAAAGGGTGATGCGACCATGAGCGTACGGATCCGTGACGTCGCGCTCGCGAGCCTCGGCGCCTCCGTACTATCAGCGTGCAGTGCCACAGCTCCCGTTCCCGACGCCGCAGGCCACGGCGCGCCAGTCCACCACCTTCGGTCGGCCGAAGCCCTGAAGCCGGAAGGCTTCTGGAACAGCGCCACGATCTACTTTCTGCTCACCGATCGCTTCCACAACGGCGACCCCACCAACGACCTCGCCCTCGGTCGTGCACGGGATGGCGCTGTGCTGCGCAGCTTCCAGGGAGGCGATCTCGCCGGCGTGCTTCAGAGGCTGGAGGAGGGGTACTTCGACTCCCTGGGGGTCGACGCGCTCTGGATGACCCCCTTCGTGGAGCAGATCCACGGGAGCACCGACGAGGGAACCGGAAAGACGTACGGATACCACGGCTATTGGACTCGTGACTGGACCGCCGTGGACCCGGCGCTGGGGACCGAGGACGACCTGCGCGCCCTGGTCGACGCGGCCCACGGACGCGGCATCCGCGTGCTCATGGACGCCGTGATCAACCACACCGGGCCGGTGACACCGCTGGACCCCGTGTGGCCCGACGACTGGGTCCGCACCTGGCCGCGATGCGCGTACCGGGACTACACCACGACGGTAGACTGCACCCTGGTGCACAATCTCCCGGACGTGCGCACCGATCGGGACGAGCCAGTGGAGCTCCCTGGAGCGCTGATCGAGAAATGGGAGCGGGAGGGCCGCCTGGACCGGGAGCTCGCTGAGCTCGAGGCCTTCTTCGAGCGCACCGGCCATCCCCGCGCACCCCGCTTCTACATAATGAAGTGGCTGACCGACTGGGTGCGGGATCTCGGGTTCGATGGCTACCGGGTGGACACCGTCAAGCACTTTGAAGAGTCGGTCAGCGTTGAGCTCAAGCGAGAGGCCGAGCGGGCCTTCAAGGCCTGGCGGGAAGAGCACGCGGACGGGACCCTGGAGGCCCTGCCTTTCTACATGATGGGCGAGGTCTACAACTACAACGTGAAGGCCGGGCGGCAGTTCGACTTCGGGGGCGGGCGAGCCGTCGACTTTTACGACCACGGCTATGACGGCCTTATCAACTTCGACTTCAAGCAGAACACCGGCGAGTCCCTGGACGATCTCTTCACACGGTATGCCGCCGCGCTCCGTGAAGGGGATCTCCGTGGGGTGTCGATTGTGAACTACGTCAGCTCCCACGACGACGGGTCGCCCTACGACCCGGGTCGAGAAGATCCCTTCGCGACGGGGACTCGTCTCCTCCTCGCCCCGGGGGGTGCCCAGATCTACTACGGAGACGAGCTGGCCCGCCCGCTACGCGTGGAGGGCGCCGAGGGCGATGCCAACCTTCGTTCCGTCATGACCTGGGAGGACCTGGAGCGCGGCGGCGCCACCACCGAGATACTGGAGCACTGGCGGAAGCTGGGGCGGTTCCGCCGGGCTCACCCCGCCGTCGGAGCGGGCGAGCATCAACGGCTCCAGGCGGAGCCGTACATCTTCAGCCGAACCCTCGAGACAGACGGGATTGCCGATCGCGTGCTCGTGGCGCTGGACCAGGAAGTGGGCTCCAAGACCATTCCCGTCTTCGGATTGTTCCCCGACGGCACGAAGCTCCTGGACGCCTACTCGGGAGAGACCGGCACGGTCACGAGCGGGGAGATCTCGCTGGATACCCCATACGGGCTAGTACTGCTGAGCGAGCGGCAGTGAGCATTCGGAAAATGAGCACTCTTCGTCGAATGTCCCCTGACGCTGTCCTGCTTATCGTCGGCTTTCTAGTGGCCCATGGCGCGTATGCAGGTGAAAGTGAGCAGAAAAGCGCACCGCAGGAGGCAAGCGCGCAAGAGGTAAACGCGCAGGAGAGCGCGCGACAGGAGGAACACTTGAAGACACGTCTCCGAGCCGAGATTCACGGTCCCACGGCGATCCGATTCACCCTCTCAGGCGTGGAGCGGCCATCCGAACCGTCGGCCTACCGCCTGACGGACGGCCACGGCCGGGAGATCCCGATCGCCGAGGTCGTTCCCAACACGGCGTCAGAGTCCCTCTTGGTCCCGGAGGTCGAGCTGGATCCGATGCGGGTCCACTACCTGGAGATACCGCGCCTGGGCCTCCGGGCCCTGGTCCGGCGGGATCCGCTCTTCCGAAACCTCTACTCGTCGAAGCCTTTGGGCGCCGTGATCGCCGAGGACGGCTCGGAGACGACCTTTCGAATCTTCTCCCCTCGGGCGCTGGCCGTGCGGCTTTATCTCTATCACGACCGAAACGACGGCTTCGATGAGGCCCTGCGAGTCGTGGAAATGACGAAAGACGAGGACGGTGTGTGGGAGGCCACCGAGGCGAGGGATCTGCACGGCACCTGGTACGACTTCACGGTGCACGGCCCGACCGATCCCGGGAACTGGTTTTACGAAACCCACCCCGTCCATGTCTCGGATCCTTACGCCCTGGTCAACGACTGTGCGATGGGCAAATCACGGGTCTGGCGGGACGGTCCCCCGCCTCCGCCCGTCGTGGGTGGCCGGCCCTCCATGGAAGACGTGGTGGCCTACGAGGTGCACGTGCAGGACTTCACCGACCTGCTTCCCGTGGAGGAGGAGGAGGCCGGTACGTTGCCCGCCATGGCCCGGACAGGGCTTGTGAACACGCACGGCGAGCCCGTTGGCTTGAACTATCTCGCGGATTTGGGCGTCAACGTCGTCCACCTCATGCCGGTGCAGGAGTACCTCCACTACCCCGACACCGACTGGCAGGCCGCCTTCGCGAACGACCCGTTTGCGCGGGCCATGGGGATAGATCGGGAGAACTACCAGTGGGGTTACCGTACGACCCACGCCTTCGCGGTAGAGAGCCGTTTCCGGTCGCGGGATGCGGAGCCCGGGGCAGAACGCGAGCAATTCAGGGCCCTCGTCCGCGCGCTCCATGAACGGGGCATCGCCGTCATCATCGATGTCGTACCGAACCACACCGGCGAGAACATGGACGACCAGCACCTGCTCCTGAACTTCAACGTTCTCGACCTCCCCTATTATTATCGCACCGACCAGGAACTTGAGCACATCGGTCCGTTCGGGAACGAGGTGAAGTCGGAGGAGCGGCCCATGGTGCAGCGCTGGATCGTCGACCAACTCGGGCACTGGGTGGAGGACCTGGGGGTGGACGGATTCCGCATCGACCTGGCCGGACAGCTGGACGAGCAAACGCTTCTTCGGGTCAAGCAGGAGCTGCCGGAGGACCTCATTATCTACGGGGAAGCGTGGATCCCACCCAGCGATCCGGACGTCCGGTCGAACCCCGACTGGAGCTGGTATAAAGCCGACGCCCCGATCACCTTTTTCCAGGACGAGGCGCGCAACGCGTTCAAAGGCAGCCCCTTCGAGGTGAGCGAGCGGGGGTGGGCCGGCGGGGACGGCTCCGTCCGGAAGGCTGTCATGCGCGCCCTGCCCAACCACTACGCCGAGGAGCCACGCACCACGAACGGCATCTCCTACCTGGACATCCACGACAACTGGGCACTCGCAGATCGGTACGCTCTGAACGACGACTACAACGGCCTGGAGGGCGTGGACCTGGCCCCCATGCGTATCGCCGCCGGGCTCCTGCTCACTTCGGCGGGGCCTGTCGTGATCCACGGGGGCACCGAGATGCTCCGCTCGAAGGGCCTGGCGCCCCGTGAGGAGTTCGAGGTCGAAGCGGCCGGCGCTCTCATCCTGTTCAAGGGTCGCGACGACACGTACAACCTGCGGGCTCCGAACCGTTTCCTCTGGGAGAGCCTTGTTCCCGGCTCCGATCAGACCGCCATGCGTGATTACTGGCGGGGGCTCCTCGCGCTGCGCATGTCGGAGCACGGTCGCGTCTTCCGCATCGCTGAGCTGCCGGAGGGGCACTACCGCTGGATCGCTCCGGAGGAGAGCACACTCCTCGGCTACGCGGTGGGCGAGCGAGTGCTTGTCCTGGCCAACAGCGGCGCGCACGAGGGCGCCTTCCGGTTCGACCTCCCCGATGGTGCCTGGCGACAGGTCGGGGCCGTGGACCGGGTGGACCTGAACGGCATCGAAGGTGAGTTCGCGCGGCTCGACGGCGGGACACACGAGGTACGGGTGCCCGGAGGTGCGTTCCTCGTCTGGGTGCGAGAGTTCGCCGGGCCGTCGAGCGGGCCCTATCAGCCCGTCGGCCGGCACGGACCAGCGGAATGATCAAAAGCACACTCGAGAGACGGATGACAATGCGGATGTGCAGGATAGCCTGTACACGTGGCGGCGCACCGGTACGCCTGATGGCGGTCGCGGCTCTCATCGCGGCTGTCTGGACCACCGCCGGTGCCGCCCAGGAACAGGAACCCGTTCGCGTCACCTCTCCCGATGGTCGCAACGTCGTGACGATCGGGATCACGGAGAGCGGGCTGTTCTACAGCCTGGAACGCGACGGCCGGAAGGTCATTTTGCCCTCCCGGCTGGGATTCGAGTTCCGCGACGCGCCCTCGCTGCGTGACAGCCTGGAGCTGACAGGTACGGAACGGAATTCGGTCGACGAGACGTGGGAGCAGCCCTGGGGCGAGGTTGCGACGGTACGGGATCATCACAACGAGCTCCGCGTGTCGGTGGCCGAGATCTCAGAGCCGGGCCGACGCTTCGACGTGGTCTTTCGGGTCTTCGACGACGGGATCGGCTTCCGGTACGAGCTTCTCGAGCAGCCGACGCTCCAGACCTTCGCGATCATGGAGGAGCTCACCGAGTTTGCCATGGCACAGGACCCCCGGGCGTGGTGGATCCGGACCGACGATCCCACCCACCGGTACGAGCTGCTCTACGGATCCTCCCCGATGAGCACGCTGCAGACGGTCCACACTCCGCTCACCCTGGAGACGCATGAGGGGCTGCACCTGGTGATTCACGAGGCGAACCTCGTCGACTACGCGGGGATGAACCTCACCAGCTCCTGGGAGCGCGTGCTGCGCGTATCGCTCACTGCGTGGGCAGACGGCGTGAAGGTGTACGGACGGACGCCGTTCGTGACGCCGTGGAGGACGATCCAGCTGGCCGACCGCGCGGCCGACCTGGTCCCATCCGTGATCGGCCTCAACCTGAACCCGCCGAACGCGCTCGACGACGTGAGCTGGGTCAAACCGATGAAGTACGTCGGCATCTGGTGGGGCATGCACATCGGAAAGGTGACCTGGGGCTCGGGACCAACGCACGGCGCGACCACCGAAAACACACGGCGCTACATCGATTTCGCGGCGGAGCACGACATCGGCGGTGTGCTGGTCGAGGGCTGGAACATCGGGTGGGACGGTGACTGGCTCGCGAACGCGGATCTCTTCTCTTTCACCGAGCCCTACGCGGATTACGACCTGGAGGGCCTGGCCGCGTACGCACGTGAGCGTGGCGTCGCGCTCATCGGCCACAACGAGACGTCGATGGGGATCCAGAACTACGAGGCGCAGCTGGAGGACGCGTTCGCCCTCTACAGCCGGCTCGGCATCAGAGCCATCAAGACGGGCTACGTCGGAGACCGGACCGACGAAGGCCACGCACACCACGGGCAGTACATGGTGCGGCACTGGCGGAAGGTGATCGAAGCGGCGGCGCGTCACGGCATCATGCTCAACGTCCATGAGCCCATAAAGGACACCGGTGAGCGACGCACGTACCCCAACATGATGACCCGGGAGGGTGCCCGGGGCATGGAGTACAACGCCTGGGGGCAGGAAGGGGGCAATCCGCCCGAGCACGAGACGATCCTCTTCTTCACGCGCACGGTCCCGGGACCGCTCGACTACACGCCGGGTGTGTTCGACATCTTGATCGCGTCCGTCGATGGCGCTCCGCGCCCCCCGGAGGAATCGCGAGTACGCACCACGCTCGCGAAGCAGCTCGCGCTATACGTGGTGTTGTATTCTCCGCTGCAGATGGCAGCGGATCTGATCGAGAACTACGAAGCCCAGCCCGCCTTCGAGTTCATCCGGGACGTTCCCGTCGACTGGCAGGACACAAAGGTGCTCGAAGGAAAGATCGGAGACTACGTGGTGGTGGCCCGCCAGGAACGCGGCGGCCCAGACTGGTTCGTGGGCGCGATCACCGACGAGGAGGCGAGGACGTTCGAGCTTCGCCTGACCTTCCTGCCCGCAGGCGAGAGCTACGTGGCGGAGATATATGGCGACGGGGCGGACGCACACTGGCTGCACGATCCGCTGCCACTCGAGATCTCGGAGCGGCCCGTCGATGCAAGCTCGATGCTAACGCTGGAACTGGCGCCGGGGGGCGGCCAGGCGATCCGCATTAGGCACGCGCCATGAGCTTGCTCGCCACCCTGGACTGGGCCGTAATTGCCCTCTACTTCCTGCTGGTCTTCGGGGTCGCCTTTTGGGTGACCCTGCGCGAGCGAGCGAAACGCGGTACGTCGACGGATTACTTCCTGGCGGGGCGCGATGCGGGCTGGTTCTTGGTGGGCGGTTCGCTGTTCGCGTCGAACATCGGGTCGGAGCATCTGGTCGGGCTCGCGGGCACCGGTGCGGCCAGCGGGGTGGCCGTGGCGCAGTTCGAGGTGCTCGCCTCACTGATTCTGCTGCTGCTCGGCTGGGTCTTCGTCCCCTTCTACCTGTCTAGCAGCGTGTTCACCATGCCCGAGTTCCTGGAGCGTCGGTATTCCGCGAGCGCGCGTTGGTATCTGGCCGTGATCTCCATCGTCGGCTACGTGCTCACGAAGATTTCCGTGACGATCGCTGCCGGCGGGATCGTCTTCGAGGCGATTATGGGGATCGACTTCTGGACAGGCGCGCTGGTCGTGGTGGTCATTACGGGGATCTATACGATCATCGGTGGCCTGCGGGCGGTGCTGTATACCGACCTGCTGCAGATGTTCGTGCTCGTGGGCGGCGCGATCGCGGTCATGGCGCTGGGTCTCTCCGCGCTCGGCGGGTGGGAGGCGATGCAGACCACGGTTGGCCCGGCGTTCCTCGACCTTTGGAAGCCGGTGACCGACCCTGACTTTCCGTGGACCGGGATCGCGTTCGGCGCGCCGATTCTCGGTGTCTGGTACTGGTGCACGGACCAGTTCATCGTGCAGCGCGTACTCGCGGCCCACGATCAGGATCACGCACGACGTGGGACCGTGTTCGCCGGATACCTCAAGCTTCTGCCGCTCTTCATCTTCGTGATTCCCGGCGTGATCGCGTACGCGCTTTCGCAACGGGGCGCGCTCCAGCTAGACACACCCGACCAGGCGCTCCCGACCCTGATCGGCGTCCTGCTTCCCGTGGGGCTGAGGGGCCTCGTCGTGGCCGGGCTACTGGCGGCGCTGATGAGCTCGCTCTCGTCGGTCTTCAACTCCACGTCGACCCTGGTGACGTGGGATGTCTACAAGAAGCTCCGGCCGCAGGCCTCGGAACGTCGGCTGGTATTGGTCGGGCAGCTCACCACTGCCGTGCTCGTGATCTTCGGGCTGGCATGGATCCCGTTCATGAAGTTCATCTCGGGACAGCTTTACCAGTACCTGCAGAGCGTTCAGGCGTACATCTCACCGCCCATCGCGGCCGTCTTCCTGCTCGGGATCGCGTGGCGGCGCGTGAACGCAAAGGGTGCCATGGCGGCATTGCTGAGCGGGTTCGTCCTGGGCATGGGCAGGCTGGTAGCCGAACTCAACAAGGCGAGTCTGGACGGGCTTCTGTTCACGTTCGCCGACATCAACTTCCTGCACTTCGCCGTTCTCCTCTTCGTCGTCTGTACGGCGATCCTGGTCGTAGTGAGCCTCCTCACGCCCCCGCCACCGGAGAAACAGCTGGCCGGGCTCACCTTCGCAACCGTTGCGAAGACACGAGAAGAGGAGCACCCGCCCCGCTGGCGGCGCGCCGACCGGGTGCTGAGCCTGCTGCTCGTGGCGTGCGTGGTGGGTCTGTGGCTGTACTTCTCGTAGCGTTCGACTCAGTCGGATGGGCGGACCGCAGTAGAGCTCACTCCCTGATCCACACCGTCGCCTGTTTGGGCGACAGCTCGCTCTCTAAAGCCCCATCTGTGACACTTACGCCGGCTTCCGCTGTGCCGCCGGGGAAGACGGGTCGGTAGGTGCCTTCCTCCGTCTCGAGCGCGATGGTCTCGGGCTGGTCGGACGTGTTGAAAGCGACCACGGCCCGCTCATCGCCGAGGATGCGTTCGTAGGCGAGAAGCCCGCGGGCATCGTCCGCGACAAGCCAGTTGAGCGCACCATCGACGAACAGTCGGAGATGGCCCTTCCGCAGGCTGATCAGGTCACGGTAGATACCCAGCAATGCCGTATCGGGCTCGACCCTGTCGCGACGCCGGGATCCACCCAGCGGATGTGTGGCTTCGTCCTCGTACTCGAGATCGCCCCACACCATCGGCTTGCGCGGATCCGGGTCGTCGCCTCCCCACATCCCGACCTCGTCTCCGTACCAGATGTGCGGTGCGCCGATATACGTGAACTGCTGCACGAGAATCATGCGCTGGATGCGATGCGTCCGCTCATCCGGCCGGTCGATCCGGTACTGCGGGTCCTCGCTCGCGTTCGCACGGTGCTTATAGCGACCCGGATTGTAAAGGGACGTGCCGAAGCGTGGACTGTCGTGGCTCGCCGTGAGGTTCATCATGGCCTTGAGGTAGGATGGTCCGATCCCGGCCGCGATCGAGTCGAGATGCTCGACGTACCCGGAAGCGTCGAGCCCGGGCGGGGCACCGGCGAAGAAGCTGCGCGTGGGCATGTACCAGCGGTAGTTCATCACGGCGTCGAACACGTCGCCCTGCAGCCAGGGCGCCGGGTCGTACATCTTGTCCGGCCACTCCTCCCACCACACCTCTCCGACCAGGTAGGCCTGCGGGTTGATGCCCCGCACGAAGCGCCGGTATTCACGCCAGAAGCCGACTGGAACCACGTCGGCGACGTCCAGCCGGAACCCGTCGATGCCGTCCGCTGGATCGCCGTCGCCGTTCGGGTCGAGCCAGCGTCGTGTGACGTTAAAGACGTGCTCCCGGACGGCCGGTACGAGCGTTCCTTCGATCGCTCCGGCGCGCTTGTCTTCCGGCCGACCGATCTTCCTCCACTCCGGCAGCTCCGGCACGCCGGCCCATCCTGAGAAGACGAACTCGCTCGTGTCCGGCGTGGCCGGGTCGTCGAAGCGCTCGATCTGGTACCAATCGGCGAAGGGCGAGGCATCCTGGTTCTCGAGAACGTCTTTCCAGGCCCAAAAGGCGATCCCGGTGTGGTTCCAGGAGTAATCGAGGATGATGCGCATGCCACGCCGATGAACCTCGTCCACCAGGTCGAGGAAGAGGCTGTCGGCGGCCGTCCAAACCCACGTGGCGGGATCGAGGGGATCCTCGGCCGCCGTGCGGACTTCGTCACCTTGTGGATCCGGGCCGAAGTTCCGATCGATGTGACGGTAGTTCCGGGCGTCGTACTTGTGGAGCGAGGGCGCATCGTTTATCGGATTGAGAAACAGGGCCGTCACGCCGAGGTCCTGCAGGTAGTCCAGTTGGTCGATCACGCCCTGGAGGTCGCCACCGTACCGGCGCATCTGCACTGTCCTATAGAACGGCTCGCCGGTAGCCTCCGCCCACGGCTCCTGTCGGTACCAGTCCTGCGTCCAGGGGGTCGGCTGCCAGCCCGCGGGTCTCATGTGCGGCCACGACCCTTCCATATCCCGAAGTGTGGGGTCGTTCGACGGGTCGCCGTTGCGGAATCGTTCGACGAAGATCTGATACCACACGACGTCCTTGGCCCAGGCTGGAACGCCCAAGTTGGGCTCGGCACCTACCGGCTCCTCGGGTGCGTCGACAGCGCAGGCGGAGACAGCGAAGACTGTGAGGAGAGATGCGAGGGCGGCGACGGCTCGCATGGCGTTATTCAGCGTTCGGGAGGTCGAAGACGTACGCCTGGAGGGGCGCGAGCTCGGAGAGAGGCACATAGTCCCTCACGCGTCCGTCGGCTCCGATCTCGAGGTTCACCGCCAACCCTTCGCCGAGCAGCGCCTCTGGCCCGTACTTTCCCGTGGGCAGCACTCGGCCGTCGGAGGAAAGCGCGACCCCGGTCAGCGGCGTCGTCCCCAGGTTGGCGACGACGAGCGCAGCGTGCTCCCCCTTCCTACGGACGTAGGCCGCCACCGCTGTCGTGCCGGCATCCAGCGGGATCAACTCTCCGACCCCGAGCGCGCGGTGGCTCGCGCGCAGATGGATCAACTCCCGGTACAGGTTGAGCAGCGAACCGGCGTCGTCGTCCATCGCCTCGACATTGGCGGTCAACGAGTCAGGCTGCAGTGGCTCCCAGGGCACCCCTTCGGTGAAACCGGCCGCCGGGCCCAGGCTCCACTGCATGGGCGTCCGAATGCGCGCGTCCGGCTTGTCGCCGGTCATGCCGATCTCCTCGCCGTAATACACGAACGGGAGGCCGGGCAGAGTAAGGAGCAGAGTCGCGGCCAGCCTCGCGCGGTCTACGTCACCCTCGAGCCAGGTCAGCGTGCGCGTCTGGTCGTGGTTGCGCAGGAAAGGAGCCCAGCGATCGTTCGGCACCGCCTCCTGTAGCCGCAGCACGGACGAGAGGAGGGGAGCTGAGGAGCCCATGCGCACCGCGTGCAGAATCGCGTCCGCCACCTCGAAGGCGAAATAGGCGTCGAGCTGGTCCGGATAGTAAGCCAGCAGCGCGTCGGTGCTGTCGAACACCTCCCCAATCGTGAACGCTTCCGGGTGCAACTCACGGACGTGCGCGGCGTACTCCCGCATCATGTCGTGCGTCCGGGGCACGTTGGTCGACCGGCCTTCGTCGTCCTCCATGAGGTGGCGGACGGCGTCCAGACGAAAGCCGTCTGCCCTCATCTCCTCCAGCCAGAACGTGGCAACCCGCTTCATCTCCTCCCGCACTGCCGCCGTCTCCCAGTTCAGGTCCGGCATGCGAGGTGAGAAGAAGCCGTAGTAGTACTCGTCGCGCGCAGGTGCGCGGCGCCAGTTGTTGTCACCGTGCTCGTTGTCCGGCCCGGGGGCCTCCGACCAGCGAAACCAATCCCGATAAGGGGAGTCAGGGTAGAGCAGCGCGTGCTTGAAGTACGGATGCCTGTCGGAGGTGTGGTTGACCACGAGGTCAAAGAGCACCCGGATGCCCCGCCGGTGGGCCTCGCCGGTCAGGCGCTTGAAGTCTTCGTTCGTCCCGTAGCGAGGATCGATCCGGTAATAATCGGTGACGTCGTACCCGTGGTAACTGGGTGATGCCGCGACCGGCATGAGCCAGATGCAGCGGGCGCCCAGATCTTCACGGGTGTCGGGGTCGCCGTCGTTGATGTAGTCCAGCTTTCGAATGAGACCCTCGAGGTCACCCACTCCATCCCCATTACTGTCAAAAAAAGAGCGGACGAAGATCTCGTAGCAGACGGTTCCATCGCTCCAATCCTGGCCGTCCGGGGCCGGGGCCTGCGCATGCCCGTGTGCGAGCGAAGCGCACACGAGAGCGGTGGTACAGAGCGCCACGAGCAGGAAAAATTTCACAGTCAATTCTCCGGAGGCGAAGCCGTACCTGAAGAGGACAACACTGGTTGCGCAGGCGGGAAGCGGCAAGGACCTGCCACTTGAGTCGGCTCTGCGTTCGGCCTACGATTTGCTAGACAAACTCGGGTGGTGGATCGCGCTTGCCGCGGACCCGGGGGTTCGGGAGTATGCGATGGCTCAAACATGAAGTGTCGAGATCGGGCTCGATTCGACTCTCGAAGGCGTCGTCGGCCGTACCACACGCGGCTCGCCGGAGCGGTAACCCTGACTGCCATGCTGGCTCTTCCGGCGTTTCATCCGGCGTCGCTTGTAGGCCAGGAGAGCCACACGCCGCTGCCTGATTCCTCCCGCGAGGAAGGCTTGTTCCGCAAGGCTGACCTGGTCTACGCCGCCATGTTCCTCGGCAGCCTGGCGGCCTTTTACCCCTTGCAGGAAGTAGAGGAGGAACTGAGCCCGACGTGACAGCCCACGGGACTCCCGGGCTCCTTCGCTTCTGCCGGCAACGTGGCCGGAAGCGGAGCCGTGCTGTACGCGGCGGGGGGTGTCACGTTCGCAGCCGGGAAGTTGCTGGGCAGCCAGAAGCTGGCTCGGACCGCGCTGCGGTCCGTCGAAGCTCTCCTACTGTCAGACGTTCTGGTCACCCCGTTTAAAGTCGCGGTTGGACGAAGACGACCGATGGGACCTGACGCCGACTCGCACGAGTTTCGCAGTATCTCGTTCGTGCACGAATACAACTCCTTTCCATCCGGTCACACGGCTCACCTGTTCGCGCTCGCATCGACGCTTTCGCGCGAGCTGGGATCGGAGGCCCCCTGGCTCCCGTTCGTGGCCTATCCGGTCGCAGGCCTCGTCGGGGCCAGTCGCATGGTGGGACGGAAGCACTGGCTGACGGATGTCCTGGCGGGGGCGACTGCCGGGCTGTTCGCGAGCCAGCTCGTCGGGCGACTGCATGCGAGGCAACCGGTCGGGCTTCCTGCCACCCCGTTTCTGTCCGCGTCGGGTGACGGCGTGCTGGTCGGTGGACAGGTCTCGCTCCCGTAACATCGCTCCCCTGGCATCCTCGCTGCTTTCCCCGCGTTGAAACGCAGCGGCCGTCTGCCTGCTCCTCAACTAGAACAAGATTCAGCGGCGTCCGTCCCTCTAAATCCAGGTCCGCGCCACTCGCCCGGCTGTGCGCCACCAGGCCGGACTGGCCAGGAGCCTCACGCCACCCGTTCGCGCCCCGCCTCAGTTCACCTCCAGATCGATGGCGGCGATTTCTGGGAAGCGCTCCTGAATCCGGGTCTCGAGACGGTTGATCTCGCGGCCCAGCTTGCGCCCCGTGCGCCGGGCCATCCGTGTCAGGACACGCGGCGCGTCCTCCGCGCCGGAGCGGAGCTCATCCGCCGCACGGGCTACGAGCTTGGGATCGACGAGCATGCCCGTGTGGAACTCCACCTCCATCGACAATCGGATCTTGCCCGGTCCCAAAACCCGCGTCTTGAGCTCCACGACTTTTTCGACGGTCGGTTCCTGAGAAACGAACGCCCGGATCGCCTCTTCAGTCGCCACTTCCACGGCCGACCCGATAAGGAAACGGCTGTTTATCACGGCGAGCAGGATCGCCATCAGCCCCAACAGTAGCCCGATCACGATCGATCCGATGGCGTCGGGGATTGGAGAGTGGAGCAGGGCAGAGAGCGAGATGCCGGTTGCGGCGACCAGGACCCCGAGAACCGCGATCGCATCCTCCAGGAGCACGGCAACCGTCGTCGGGTCATCGCTCGTCCGAATGTGCTGCCAGATTGAGCGCTCCCCCTTTTCTCTCCGCACGGCCCGAAGCGCATAGGCGAATACGGCTCCCTCGACCACGAGGGCCAGTGCGAGGATCGAGTACGTCAGCAGCCCGGCTGCCTGGGTCGGTTGATGCCCATCCAGCAGAGCATCAACCCCGTGGTACGTCGTCACGCCGAATCCGATGAAGAAGATCCCCACGGCCGATACAAGATTCCACAGGTAACGGGCGCTCGCCTGACCGTACGGGAAGTCGCGCGACGGTCCTTTCCTACCGTGCCGGATTCCGATCCACAGGAGGAACTGGTTCGATGTGTCGGCGATCGAGTGGATCCCCTCCGCGAGTAGGGAAGGGCTGCGGGAGACAAACCAGCCGAACAGTTTCACCGCCGCGATGAAGCCGTTCCCGAGGATTGCCGAGAGGACGACTTTCTCCCCATGGGCACCGTAAGCCATGCCCGCTAGGATGGGCGCTGGTTGAAACCCGGACAAGGAGCGACTCCACGCATTGCGCCATCGTCCGGCATGCATTCTTCTGAGTCGCCTGACCGCGAAGAGATCCACAGACACAAGGAGTCACACATGCGGATCCGGTTGGGCGCTGCCCCGAGCTCCAAGCCAAACCGGTAGCATGGAGCGCACCCTGATTCTGGGCGGCGGCTTCGGTGGGATCACCGTCGCGATTCAGCTACGTCGAGAGCTGGGCGATGGGCATGACATCGTTCTCATTGACGGTCAGGAGCGTTTCGCCATGGGGCTGCGGAAGCTGTGGGCGCTCGTGGGAATCGGGAGTTACGACGACGGCTCCCGATCGAGGAGACGACTCGAGGGTGGCGGCGTCCGCTTCCTCCAGAACAGGGTCACGCATATCGATCCGCAGGCCCGCCGGGTGGAGACGGACGGCGATGAGCTTGAAGGTGACTTCCTGGTGGTGGCGCTGGGCGCACAGCCGCGGGCCGATCTCGTGCCGGGGCTTGCCGAGCACGCTCACAACGTGTGGGATGCCGAGGGGGTCCCAGGTCTAAGAGACGCCCTGGCCGAGTTCTCCGGGGGTCGCATCGCGGTCGTCATCTCCGGCGTGCCCTATACGTGTCCGCCCGCTCCCTACGAGTGCTGCATGTTGGTCGACGATCATCTGCGCGAGCGCGGCCTGCGTGAGCGCGTGGAGATCGTCGTGGCGACACTCCAACCCATGCTGCTTCCCAACGCCGGAGAAGCGGGATCGGCGTGGCTGGCGGAGCAGCTGACAGAGCGCGGGATCGAGTTTCATGTGAAGCGTAAGGTCGAACGAGTCGAGCCTGGCCGCTTCGTTTTCGCCGATGGTGCCCTCGAAGCGGACCTCATGATCGGTGTCCCGCCACACCGCGCCCCGCGCGTGGTCACGGACAGCGGTTTGACCAATGACGGCGACTGGGTCGGCGTCGACCCGTCGACACTCACGACGCGATACCCGAACGTGTTCGCGATCGGCGATGTCACGCAGATCAAGCTGGCCAACGGTCTGCCGCTTCCCAAGGCGGGGGTCATGGCCGAACTGGAGGGGCAACGCGTGGCGGCCGCCATCGCCGCGAAGGTGCGCGGGGACGCGGCGCCGGAGGGGTTCGATGGCCGGGGATTCTGTTTTATCGAGCTGGGGAGAGAGCAGGCGGCGCTGCTTCAGGGTGATTTTTTCGCCACCCCCGAGCCGCGCATCGAACTGGAGGAAGCATCGGTCGGACACGCCGAGCAAAAGCACCGTTTCGAGGCCGAGCGACTTGAGCGCTGGTTCGGCGGTTAGGCTGTCAGAACGCCTTGGCCGTGCCTGGGGTCGACCTGGATCGAATCAGACGAACTGATTGCCGAACAACGTCTGCGGGATTCTGCGAGAGGTGACGATGTACAATCGACTTCCAACCTGGAGTGATGTCGCCTGGCGCACTGGATACGCTTTGCTTCTCATCGCCTCCGCTGCGCTTCTGATCACGCCCCAGGCCGCTGTCGGGCAGGACCCTCCGGTTCGGGTGTTGATGGGCGGCACGCTGGTGGATGGCACGGCCGCCCCGCCAATACCGGACGGGGTCGTCGTGATCCGGGACGACCGGATCGAATGCGTGGGGGCGCGCGCTGCGTGTGCCGTACCGGCTGGCGCCGAGACTGTCGACGTGACGGGGAAGTGGGTGATCCCCGGACTGGTAGACGCCCACATGCACTATTCGCAGACCGGGTGGGCGGACGGCCGCCCTGATGCATACGACGCCCGAGAGCGGTTTCCGTACGACGCAACGATCGCCGGCCTGAAGGACCCGTCCCCCTTCTGGCGGTCGTACCTGTGCTCCGGGGTGACCGCCACGTACGACGTCGGCGGGTTTCCCTGGACGTGGGGAATTCGAGAGGAGGCGGAGCGTTCCCCGCTTGCGCCTCACGTCGCAGCTGCCGGTCCTCTCCTGTCGACCCGCGACCATTGGCTGAACCTGCCGGGCGAACGGCAGTTCTTGTTCATCGATAGCGACGAGGCCGTAGACGCGGGAGCCCGCTACGTGGCGGCCAACGGGTCCGACGCTATCAAGGTGTGGTTCCTCGTCGGAGAGGCCTCGCCCGACACTCTGGGGTGGAAGACGCGGCTGATGCGGGCCGGCGAGCGGGCCCGCGAGCTCAACGTGCCCCTGATCGTGCATGCCACCAACCTGTGGGGAGCCAAGCAAGCCGTTGCGGTAGGCGCACAGCTGCTGGTTCACAGTGTGAGCGATCGCGAGGTGGACGACGAGTTTCTCGCTGCTGCGGAGGCGACCGGGACGATCTACACGCCCACTCTTATCGTTACGGACGGCTACCGTCAGCTACGGGCACGGGCGTTCGAGTCGTCCGGGTATGATCTTGCGTGCGTTGATCCGACCACGCGGGCCAAGGCGTTCCTGACCGACTCGCTGCCTGACCGCCCCGAGGCGGCGACTGTGGCCCAGGCCCGCGAGCGTGCGACTCGGCAACTGGAGCTGACCTCCGCGAACCTCATGCGTGTTCACCAGGCGGGCATTCCGGTCGTGGTCGGCACAGATGCAGGCAATCCGCTTACGCTTCACGGACCGGCGATCTTTCTCGAGATGGAGGCGATGCAGCGGGCCGGCATGACGCCGATGGAGGTGCTCGTCGCGGCCACGCGGAATGGCGCGGTCGCGATGGGCCGTGGGGCGGACTTCGGCACATTGCAGGCCGGGCGCGTCGCCGACCTTGTGGTCCTGGGCGCCGACCCGACGAACGATATCGCCAACACCCGCCGTATCGAACTGATCGTACGTGCCGGCGTGGTTCACCGACGGCGGGATCTCGAATTTCGCGATTGAAGTGCCAGCGGATCGCGGCGTGACCGACCGCCGACCGACAGCCCGCGAGCGCACACCCACCCTGCTGCGCTCATCGGGCACCTCGATAGGGGTATGGTCGATCGTCTGGCTGCTCTGTACGGCTGTGTCCGGCTCCGCCCAGGATTCGCCGGTTGACGCGACAGGCTTGGGTGACGGTCGGTACGCCCGGATGCACATGCTGCTCGAGAAGACGATCTTCAAGGTAGACGTGCTGACGCTCGACGTGTGGCTGGGGACCGAGGAGGCGGCACGTGTCGAGGCACTCGCCGACGGAAATCGTTTCTCGAAGCAGTTGGCCGATTCCGTGGCAGCGGTCGCACTGGATTCACGCAACGCGTGGGCTCGGATCGAGTTCAAGCGCGACGTGAGCTTGGATCAATTCCTCGGCGGGATTCGCGATAACCTGAGACGGGCGGTCGACGCTGGCATCGTCACTCCAGCCGAATATCAAGCGCTCGTGGCCGACCTGCCCGTGTGGTATGCATTCCTTGCCGAAAGACGCATCCGGTCCGGCGATGAGATGTTCTACCGGGTCAAGGGCGACACTCTGCGCACGGCCTACCGAAGCGCGGAAGGGGACATCCTACTCGATCAAGTAGACGTGGGCCCAGAGCGTCGGCTCTCCGTGCTGGGCGGCTACTTCGCACTAAAATCGGATTTCCGGGACAAGCTCGTGGAGTCGCTGATCGACCGGAACCGCTAGAGCGACGGTGGCGGCCGCTAGGAGGCCGCCAGAGGGTGTGGCGCATCCAGGCAAGCGCTCCCGGGTGCTTCGCTGGTACTCAGTCGTCGTGCTCGAGCCGGCGTTCACGTCGGTCGCGCGGTCGCCGTGTGCCGGATGTTTGTGCGATCCCGCTGATCCGGTTCTGCAGCGTCGAGTTGCCAAAGGGTTGCGCGATCAGTTCGATCGTCTCCGGCGGAAGATTGGGCCGGCCGTCGGAGTCCGGGTCTTCATCACGTAACGTCGGGTCTCGAAGAGACTCCCCCTTGATCTTCTCCTGGATCATTAGAAGGGCATAGATGAGCCCCTCCGGTCTTGGGGGACAGCCGGGCACGTATACGTCCACCGGGATGATCGAGTCGACGCCCTGCACGATGGTGTAGTTATCGAACATTCCGCCCGACGACGCGCATGCCCCCATCGCGATGCACCACTTGGGCTGGGGCATCTGATCCCAGATGCGCCTGAGCACCGGTGCGAGCTTGTAGCTGACTCGACCGCCCACGATCATCAAGTCGGCCTGCCGGGGCGTGAAGGCCAGCCGCTCCATTCCGAACCGCGCAACGTCGTATTTGGAGGCAGCAGCGGCCATGAATTCAATCCCACAACACGCCGTATTGAACGGCATCATCCAGATGGAGTTACGGCGTGCCCAGTTGATGACATAGTCCAGCCTAGTAACCAACCACGATCCGGGCTGCGTTTGCATCCAAGCGCGTTCGGGCGGCAACGGCGGTCCTCCTACGACGGCTGGAGTCGAACACTGGCGCCACACCGAGAATGACCACCAGCGAGCTCCAAGGACGGCACTGCAAACATAGCATGGCGAGCCGCGCAGGGGGTAACACTGGACCCTTGGGCCGAGGGGACCGTACTTGTCTTGAATGTCGGGCGGCAACGCGGCTGAACGAGATCAGGCATTAGCGGAGGGGGTCGACATGGAGCTGGCAACTCTCGCCAACATAGCAGAGATCTTCGGTGCCATCGTGGTCATCGGAGGTGTGATCTTCGCCGTGGCGCAACTGGCGCTGTTCCGCCGCCAACGTCGTGAGACGACCGCGATCGAACTGGCCCGTTCCGTCCAGAGCCCCGAGTTCGCCCACGCTCTTCAGCTTGTTCTCTCTTTGCCGCGCGGACTGTCGGCCGCGAAGCTCCGACGACAGGGCCCAGACGTCGAGGAGGCCGCGATGCTCGTGAGCCTCACGCTCGAATCCGTGGCCATCATGGTACACCGCCGCATCGTTCCGCTGAAGATGGTGTGGGAGCTCATGGGAGGTGTCGTGCTGGCGGCCTGGGAGAGACTGGAAGGCTGGGTCGCGGACATCCGACAGGAGCACGAGAGAGAGAAGTTCGACGAGTGGGTCCAGTGGTTGTGCGACCAGATGAACCGTTACTGCGTCGAGGACGGCCACACGCCCGCCTTCCAGCGATATCGCGACTGGAGGCCGATGAGCGAGTAGGGAAGCAGCCGTTTGCGAGCCGTATTACGACGAAGGCGGCTGGCCGAGAGACCCTTGAAGAATCACGTCCCATTGGGTGATCCTGCCGTCTTCCACCCGCACGCTCACGTCACCGAGCTCGGCTGACTCCAGCTGAGGCAAGACCTCCCGCGCCCGATCGAGCGCGGCCCGAATTGCGTCCTCCAACCCGTCCGTCGAGCTGCCCCGGAGGTCGACCCTGCCGGTCTGGGCGGTCAGGGCACCGTGGCCCGCAGTGTGCTTCGACAGAAACCGCTGCTGGGCGCGCTTCGCTTCCTCCTGATACAGACGGTCGGCTTCTGTGTCAGCCAGCTGAAGCTCCGCGCTCAGCTCGGTGAGGAATCGCTTCTCCTCTTCGTCTAACTTGAAGTCTCGCAGCACTTCCTCCACGGCGGCTCCGTACACCGAGCGTGCGACGTCGTCGTGAATCTGACCCGCGTCGGCATCCTGGATACATAGGATTTCCTTCAGATGCGCCAAATCCTGGCTTTCTTCCTCGCTCAGCGAGCAGTCTACCAGACAGTGCTCCAGATACCGTCGATACAGACTCCGACACGGAGCTCTCAGCCGGTCCACGACGTCCACTCCGAAACCTTCACACAGCTCACGGATCTGGTCGGCCGTCACCTCCGTCAGACGCTCGACGTCTGCCAGGACCGACTCCAACGCGCGGACGGCGCGATGGCGAGCCCGCGGACCCATCACGCGGGAGATGACACCTTCACCGACTTCCGATCTGCGTTCGAACGGCTCTGCCAAGGCTCGACTCCTGATTGGGGAAGACACGCTTCGACCGGCCGCCAATCTTCGGCTCCCGGGCAGAACCAGCAAGGCGTTACGGGACAGGCGACACTCTGCGGGGCCCGGACGCGTAGGTTCTGACAGGAGCGGTTTGCGGACTGGCGAGTACCAGTTACCGAGAGCGAAGCGTCGCAAGATGGGTGTCCCGGGGCGGACGAGCCCCGAGACGGGGAGGAGCGACCGGACGACATGACTCCGAATCGCAATTTGGCAGCAGCCCTGCTGATCGCCGCGGCGGCACTGGCGGCGATGCTGTGGGTGGGCGTGCCAAACCCCGCTCGGCGGGCAGTCGAGCTCGCCGTCGTTCGCGAGCTCGTACAGCCCTTTCACGCGCTATCGCCCGACGCTCAGGCGCAGGAGATCGCAGCCTTTGTCGGACTCCAGGAGCGCAGCAATGAAGAGCTCTTCCGTGTGCCCGAGGTTCTCGCCACGGGTGTCGGGCTCACGCCGCGCGGCCGACTGGCGCTTCACATCTACACCAGGGACGGTACGATCCCTGACCTGCCCGCTGCCCTCGAGGGCGTGCCGGTGGTCATCACACCGGCTGAGCCGTTCGTCGCGCTACAGGAGCTCAGCTCGGGCGACCTGAGCCGAGCCCACGCGCCTGGTGTCGAACGCCGCGAGTCGTCCGCTTCGGAAGAAGACGAGATTAATCGGCGCTCGAGGTTCGACCGCCCGGTGCCCATCGGCGTCTCGACCGGCCACACGGCCTCCACCGCCGGTACGATCGGCGCGTTGGTAACGAACGGGACGAGCCGCTACGCACTGAGCAATCACCACGTGTTCGCGGCGGGGGGAGCGGCCGAGATCGGTGACGTCCTCCTGCAGCCGGGCCCGTTCGACGGCGGTGTCTCTCCTGCCGACGCGATAGGGACCCTGGCGGCCCTCGAGCCGATCAACTACTCGCTGTTCGCCAACAACCGCATCGATGCCGCCCTGGCCCTAACGGATGACGTCGACTACCGGACTCCAGAGGACGGGTACGGTGCGCCGCGGACCACGCCCGTAACGGCGATCCCCGGAACGCGGGTCAAGAAATACGGTCGCACCACCGGTTTGACACAGGGAACCGTGCAGACAATCAACGCGACCGTAAACGTGCGTTACAGGAACGACGTCGCGCGCTTCGTCGGCCAGGTCATCGTTTGCTGCGCGGTCAGCGCCGGTGGCGATTCAGGCTCGCTGATTGTGCTGGACGACGTCGACGAGGACGGCGAAGAAGGAAGCGATGATCGAAAGCCGGTCGGGCTGTTGTTCGCCGGCAACGGCAACTTCACCATCGCCAATCCGATCGAAGAAGTGCTGGACGCGTTCGACGTGCGCATCGTGGGGGACGATTCGGACTGACGGCGGTCCATCACTGTCAAGAAGGATGAGGTGTTCCCTCTCCCGCGCGACCGAGGCTGCAGTGCGGTGCGATCGCAGCCGTCGGACGGGGCTCTGCGCCTAGAAGAAGCGGAAGAGCCGTCTCAGCGTCAGAGCCGCGACGACGACGACACCGAGCGCAGTCGCCGCAATGATGGTCTCGAGCGGGTCGCGCCGCTTCGCTCCACTGGCTGGCCCCTCCCCGCCTGACGGTCCTGCGGCACCGGCGGCCGCTTTCGCCTGGTCGGCATGAATGGAGCAGAATCGCGACTCCGAACTGGCGTTGCGCTTGCAGCGAGCGCCTGCTTTCGTCTTACCGTGACATCGTTCCACTTTTCACCCCCTGGGTCCTACTATTCTACGCAAATTCCAGGACCAG
>JBDHBD010000016.1:0-48221 GCA_039587755.1 Gemmatimonadota bacterium
ACTCATAATCCCAAGGTCGCAGGTTCGAGTCCTGCCGGGCCCATTGAAGCGACAAGGCGGAGAGGAAGCGATCGTAGCACGCGGCACGGTGGTCCCAGGTGTGAGCACTCAACAGGTAGCGCACGGTGGCCTCCGTGTTCCACGACCGGTGGACCGCGGCCTCGATCATCTCCGACATCATCCGATCGTCCCCGAAATCAGAAACCAGCCCCATGCCCGTTTCCCGGATCAGGAAGTTGTTCGCGATCGAAGCTTCGCTGACGACCGGCAACCCTCCTCGCAAGTAGTTATAGATCTTGCTCGATTCGTAGAGATGGTCTGGTCCGAAGGCAAGGGCGATCCCGACATCAGCGAAGTACTGGTAGTCCCAGATGCTTTCGCAATCAACAAAGCCGAGGTAGGTGACGGCGGTCGGATCGAGGTGCATGGCCCGACCGGGGCCGACTGCGCACAGGCGGATGTTCTTCTCCTTCAGAAGCCGCCCCAGGCGGTTGAGCCTGTCCTGCAACAGATCGTTCGTCGCCTGCTCGCCGAGCAAGCTCACTCGTTTTCCTCCCACCCGATACTCTCCGCGCCGAGCGCGGAGGTTTCCGACGTAAACCGCGATCTTCTCCGGGAATTCGGCGTAGGGGTTTTTGCGCGGGCGCGGGATGGTGCGGTCGACTCCAGTCGGGATGACGACCACCTCTGGATCGGGGCCGAAGTGATCATGCCAGAGTTGCTTCTCGTCCTCGGTTCCGACGACGACGAGGCGCGCCTTTGCTCGGATTTGCTCTTGGAGCTCCCAGAGGATCGCGCGCTCAACCCCCGTGTAGTGCACTCCTCTCGTATGGTCGCGGTCTCCGACGACGTTGGCCAAGCGACTGACGAGACAGGGGTGGTCCGCCGCACCTTGCGAGCGCACTGTATCGAAGCCTCGCTGACAGCTAAGCTTCAATACATCGTAGTCTTCCCAGCAAACCTCGGACGTCGGCACGAAGCGCAAGCGGTCCCGTCGCTGGACGACACCCTGCGGCGTGTTGATGATTATGTCGACCTGATGGCCCGCCCGGGCGAGGGATTCCGACATTCGCAACCACCGAAGAATACTCATCCGGGAGGGCTTGAAGTCGTCAAAAACTTCGGCGGAGTAAACGGTGGCAATGCGCAGCGGGCGTGCGGTCATTCCCAAACCGCGCTGAGCGTAGACGCTTCCCGCAGGAGACCGCTCTGCGGCTCGGCGAGGTGACAGCCTCGAAAGCAGGGGGCGTCTGAGGTGGGATCCTTCTGGAGTTGTCGCACGTGCGAGAAATCCAGCTCCTCCCAGCTCTCGGTCAGCAGATTCCCGATCGCAAGCTCGCGGCCGTAATCGTTGCAGCAGGGATACGTCGAGCCGTCCGGTAGGACGACGGGCATGAAGGTGGCGGGTCTCACCTTGCAGCACGATACGGCTTGGTCGACGCGTTCGTACGTGAGCCGCCTACCATTCACAGAGGAGACATTCCCAGCTCGTGACTCCAGTGCGCGAGTCGTCAGTCGAAGTTTCTGGTCCCGGAGCTCGCGGCGCATCTCGTCGATTCCCTCGGGCGCAACGCCGTCGGTCACGCAAACGAATCGGGCCTCTGGAAAAAGCCGCGCGATCTGCGGAATCCGCTGCCAAATGTCCCCTCGGGCGCCCTTCATGAGCGAGTAGTCCGAGCGGGGTCGCACGTGAAAGTTGAGGTAGCGGTTGCTCGGCGCGTGAGGGTCCGGGTAGAGCTTGCGGAGCCCCGCCATGAACTCCAGGAGCTCGCCGGTAAGACCTTCGCCCGTGGTGTAGACCGTGATGCGTTGGACCCGCTCGTCCGCCTCGCAGACCCGCAGCAGGTCCCCGATGTGGGGGACCCTGAACGGCTCCGCGAAGCCAGCAAACACGATCCGGAGAGGGCGGAGCGTACTCGAATTGGCGATGATCGTGCGCAGATCCTCCGCTTGCAGAACCCTCTTTCGCGTGTTCTTGCTCTTCAGGGTGAGGATGTCCTGCGGGCAGAACTCGCACAGCACCGGGCAGCCGATGCGGACGGTCAACTCGAGTGCGTTCTGCTGCTCAAGGTGTCTCATGCGGGAACTTCCTGAGGTACTGTTTCCTGGGGAGAGTGCCCAGAGTGTAACGTATAGCCGAAGGTTCTGGCCAGGTCGCGCCTTCTCCTTCGTTGGCAGCTTGCTCGCCTCGTGCTCGGAGTGGATCTTTGGCCGAGAAGGAGGTACGCATGAACGCCCGCTCTGTTTTCCTCGCTCCCGCTCTCATCTCGCTCAGCCTCAGTCTCCCGCCCGTCGCTCACGCCCAGACCCCTCAGGCCAAGCCCGACATCGTGCGCCTCCACGATCTCCTGGACGAGGCCCGTGTCGTCGCCGCGGACCCGGCTCCGGACATCCCCGAGACCATGGAGTGGCGCTTCGACGGTCCACAGCCTGACTGGAAGCTTGGGCCGGTCTGGAACCCGACCGTAGCGTTGGCTGAGGTAGCCCGCGCGGACGACGCGCTGCGTGTGACCCTCACCGAGGCAACGCGCAGCCCGGACGGTTTCACGGTGGGGGGGATCTATGTGGAGCTGCCCGCTCTGGAACCCGAGGAGTGGGGCGAAGTCGAGATTCGGGCACGAACCTCGGATGAGTTCTGGGGGCTGGGTATCGGAATGAACCTCTCCGAGCCCTCAAGCGCGACTAACGACTCTTGGTTTCCGTACCGAGTGTGGGGATGGAAGGCGAGCATCGTGTCGGACGGAACCGAGCACGTATACCGGCTACGGCCTGCCCGGCCTCCCTCGGAGCGAAACCGTCAGTGGACTCAGCTCGGCGTGTTTTTCGCCGCCCCCGACCCGGCCCACATCGATATTCTCTCGGTGCGCGTTGTCTCGAAGGAGGGGCCCTACGCTGGTGCCCCCGCAGGTGTAAAGGCGCTGGATGAGAAGGGAATGCCGGCGCTCTACCTCCGCGTGCCAGGCCACATCCAGTACGATGTGCTCGTTCCCGACGCCGGCCGCTTCGACGTGGCATTAGGCGTGCTGCGTGACGACGCCCCGGTCACTTTCCGGGTGAGGGTGTCGCCCGAGGAGGGTGAGCCCGCGGTGCTGCTGGAGGAGACGCACCTGAACCAACAGAGCTGGCTGACGCACTCCCTGGACGTGTCGCAACTGGCCGGGCAGATCGTGCAACTGTCCCTGGAAGCCGAGTCGGAGCGGCCGGGCACGGTGGCCCTGTGGCGGGCACCGACGCTCTACACGCCGAGCCGGCTCTCCGTGAGCATCATCGACGACGGCACGGGCCATCCGACCGCCGTGCGGGCCCGGCTCGCCGACGGGTACGGCGCCAGCGGACCGCTGCCCGAAGCTGCCATCGGGATCATGTGGGGGCCCGACGACCAGGCGTCCGGCTTCGGCTTTCAGCGGGACAGCGCCTTCTACGCAGATGGCTCTTTCGAAGTGGAGCTGCAGCCGGCCACCTATCGGCTGTCGCTATCCAAAGGGTACGAGTACCTGAGCCAGGATCACGTGCTGGAGGTGTTACCGGGAGAGGAGCTGTCGGAGACCTTTCGCCTGGAGCGCTGGATCGACATGCCGTCACGCGGCTGGTACTCGGCGGACGATCACATTCACCTCCGCCGCTCCCCACGGGAGGACCCGCTCATTCTGAAGTGGATTGCCGCGGAGGACATCCACGCAGGGGCGCTCCTTCAGATGGGCGACTTCTGGACCACCTACTTCGCCCAGTACGCGTGGGGCAAGGACGGCGTCTACCAGCTGGAAGACTACTTCCTCACCTCCGGCCAGGAGGAGCCGCGCACCCACGAGATAGGGCACACCATCTCGCTGGCCGCGGACGACTTCGTCCGCTTCTCGGGCGACTACTACCACTACGACAGGGTCTTCGACCGTGTCCACGAGCTGGGGGGATTGTCGGGGTACGCGCACAAAGGTGTGGGCTTCCACGGGTACCGTGGCCTGACGCTGGACGTGCTCCGGAACAAGGTAGATTTCCTGGAGCTCCTCCAGTTCGGGGACATGACGCTGGATCACTACTACCACTTTCTCGACCTCGGATTCAAGCTGACCGCGACGGCGGGCTCTGATTTCCCGTGGGCCACCCAGATCGGGGACGCCCGCTTTTACACGTATGTCGGAGGGGACTTCACTTTCGAGAAGTGGAGGAACGGGCTCCGTGCCGGCCACACGTTTGTCAGCAACGGTCCCGTCATTGAGCTCACCGTGAACGACAGGATCCCCGGGGAACAGCTCGAGGTTAGCGAAGGGACGACCCTTGACATCCGCGCGCGCGCCTTGGGCCACTCCGAGCAGGTGGCACTGGAGAAGCTGGAGGTTGTGGTCCACGGCAACGTCTTGGCGAGCGTCACCTCCGATGCGGCGGGTCAGTCGACCGAGTTGCTGGTGGCTCAGATGGAGCTGCCCATGGAGCACGGAATGTGGATCGCGGCGCGATGCCAGGCCACGGGCGGAAAGGTAGCACATACAACACCCGTCTACGTCACGCTGGACGGCGGCGGGTTCCACAATCCGGTGACGGCGCTCCGCTATCTCGACCTGAACGAGAACTATCTCCAGGAGCTCGAAGAGGAGATTGCGGAGCGCAAAGAGGCGGCCCACCTGAACGCCTGGCGCCACCGGGAGGGACTGGAGCAGCGCATCGCGGAGACCCGTGAGGTGATCGCGAGGCTGCGACAGAAGTTCGGCGCGGCTTCAAATCCACGGCAGTGAAGTGCGATTCGAGAGCAAGCAGGCACTGATCGACCAGATCCTCGAGGCCAGCAAAACCCTCCGCCGGTGGAGCCGATCACGGGACGAGACTTGACGTCGAACTTCGGGTAAGCCTTGACGTCGACCGCTCGGAGTGGTCAGGTAGGGGCGCTCGGTGAACCGTTGTGCTGCCATTCATGGAGGTGGATGATGCATTCGAAACTGGCTTTAGTGTGCGCGGTCCTGCTGGCTCTACCAGCGGCCGCTCTGGCTCAGGACACCAAGGCTGACGTCGCTGCTGGCTCGCAGGCGTGGGAGGCGGGATGGAACGCCGGCGACGCGGCCGCGATCGCCGCCGTCTATGCGGAAGACGCAATCGTGTTGGCGCCGGGAGCCGAGCCGGTAAAGGGCCGGAAGGCGATCCAGGCCTATTGGCAGGCCGCGATCGACGCGGCCCCCGGCCAGACCTCGAAGATCGAGACGCTCGAGGTGCACGACCACGGCGAGATGGCCGTCGAAATCGGCATGTATACGAACGTCGGTCCGGATGGCGAGCACGTCGACCATGGCAAATACCTCGCCGTCTGGGTGAACGTGGACGGTAGCTGGAAGATCGTCCGCGACATCTTCAACAGCAGCATGGCGCCATAGCGGGAGCGCTGCGCAGTCGGCGACCAGGCTGATAGCGGAAGGGTCGGAGGACACCGATGGACGAGCAGCTGATCGGAAGCGTGACGCACTTCTTCGCCAAGCCGATGGTGTGCGCGATCAAGCTGGAGGACGAGCTTCGCGTCGGCGACCTGGTGGCATTCCGCGGTCACACTACGGATCTGCAGCAGGAGGTCTCGTCGATCCAGATCGAGCACGAACAGGTCGACAGCGCACAGGCCGGTTCGGAGGTCGGTGTGAAGGTCGATGACAGGGTCCGCGAGGGAGACAAGGTCTACCGCCTGGCGTAGCGGTGAATACCTGAAGAGTCGTTCAGCTGGGCGTGTCGCGACAGGCGCATCGCGAGCTGTCGCCTGGTGCGTGGATGTGAAGTGGATGTGAAGAAGGGCGGCCGGAACGGGCCGCCCTTCTTCGTCCCTGAGGGCTGGCGCCGCGCCAGCCGTGCGAGTTCGGGCTCTAGTTCTCGCCCTCGGACTCGCTTTCGTCCTCGTCGTCCCCGTCAGCAGCACCGGTGCGCGGACCCATGATGTAGATCCCGTCCTTGTGCACCGGGCAGGCCTCGTTGACGACGCCGGGGGTGTCGCCGGCCGCCTCGCCGATGCGCTGGTTGCCTTCGTTCCACGCGTCCATGAACGTCCCGACGTCCTCGGCGACGAAGTAGAACCCGACGTTCCACTCGCTGGCCCAGGTGTGGGCGAAAGTGCCGGCGCCGCGCAGCTTGCCCTCCTCGATCATCGCCTCGTATACAGGCTGCGACAGCGTCTCGTACTGCTCGAACACGTCTCCGATGCGGCCGAAGTCGCACTGATACATTGAGATGATGAGCGCGGGATTTCCGCCGCTCGGCGCGCCCTCACTCGACGCCACGGGGCCGAACTGGTAGAAGTTGTCGCGGTGAGTGGGGCAGGCCTCGGCGAAGGCGTTCGCGTCGGGGTGCTGCTCCGAAAAACGGCGGTCAGCTTCCTCGTTCGCGGCTACGACCGCCTCCATGCTCTCGCCGATCGTGTACAGCGTGACGTTCCACTCGTCCGCCCAGAAGTGCGTGAACGACCCGGCGCTGCCGAGCATCCCTTCCTGCGCCATGTGCTCCCAGATCGGGACCTGAAGCTGGAGTTCCGCCAGGACATCGTCGATGCGGTTCCAGTCACACTGAAACTGTGACATGACCATCGTGGGAGGGGGACCCTCGTCCTCCTCCTCCTGGGCCTGCACCGCCGCGGGCGCCATGAAGGCCAGCAGGACACAAAGAATGAGCGGGAGCTTCTTCACGTTTCCCTCCTGTGTAGGGGAGTGCTGGGGAGTGTCCCCTGACGATTCTGCGGCGCACGCGCCGCGACAATGACGGCCGAAGGTAGTGCCGCCCGGCACGAGTGCGCCAGTTCGACACGCGTTCAAAGGCGTGCAGGAACGCCGCTCCAGCACATTGCTGTACGTATCGCGTTATCCCCCAGGCCACGGCCACGGCCCTTCCGTTCTGGCACTTGCGTGGAGGTCGTACCGATTCGCTAAGTAGCTGTTTTCACAACGCACAAGCCGTTCGCAGGTGGTCTTCCCTGCGTTCCTCCCGAGAAGGCCCGGTTCCTGCGAATTCCGCTAGCTGAGACTTGCGGGCAGAACGTGCTCGCGCGCCTGCAGGTACACACTCGGCAGCTGGAGAATGGGACGTTGGACGGGCGGGAGAAGCCGGGCAGGCAGATCGGTAGAGGCCGAGATTTCTCGCGGGCCCTCCCGCGACTCGTGCCCCGGCTCGCCTTCATCGCGCTTGCAATCGTCTATGTCCTGAGCGGGAAAAGTGCGGATCGGAAGCCGACGAAGCTCGTCGTCGAGCCGCAGCTGCTCACGAAGCTCCAGACCCTGGCCGAAGGCCTGCACCACGAGATCGTCCTGTGCCTGGACGGACAGGTCAAGAACGACGTGGCTCACGCCTCCTCGTTCTTCATGCCCAGCCCCGTGCACTCGAGCTCGACGCGCTCCGCGTCGGAGGGGTGTCCGCGTGGAACGCTAGCGACCTGGCACAACCACCCGACGGGCGGTACATCGGAAGAGCTGCTCTCCCTGGGCCGCCTGTCCTTCCAGCGCTCCGGATCCGACCCTGGAGAGCGGTCGAGTGGCCTGTGTGCGCTGTCGGCGAGCGACGTCGGGTCGGCGAGTCGGCTCGGTTATCCCTTCGTTGTGATCTCAGTCGACGCTTCAACGTGGTGCTGGTGGACTCTGGACGAAGTCCGGGCCTTCGAGCGCGAGGGTGTCGCGCGGGGACGCCCGGCTCCGAATCGCGTCGCGACAGACTGAGACCTCCAGCCCCCGGCTGCCCCCCTGGCATCCGAGCTCGAGAACGGCGTTGTGCACGTCCGGCTTCCCAAGATGGAGGAGGCGAAACCGAAAAAGACAGCGGTCGCCGTCAAGTAGCAGCCGCAGGGCCGCCCCACCGGGCTCCGACTACGCCTCGAGCGGCGGGATCCGGAGCACCTGGCCCGGATAGATCAGATCCGGGTCCGTGAGCATGGGCTTGTTGGCCTCGAAGATCATGGGGTACTTCATCGCATCCCCGTAATGCACGCGAGCGATCTTCGACAGCGAGTCGCCGCTGACCACGGTATAGAAAGTGGCTTCCGGCTTAGGCACGACGACCTCGATCCGGTCGTCGACCTGGGCGACGCCCTCCACGTTGCCGATGGCCAGCACGACCTTTTCCTTCTCCGCCTGGGTCGTCGTCTTGCCGCGGACGGTGGCCACGCCGTCGTCATACTGGACGTTCAGGTCATCGACCTCGAGGCCGAGATTCCTGACGATGTGCCACAGCTGGTTCGCCTTGGTCGCCTCGGCGGCGTACTCCTCCGCCGCTTCCTTCTCCTTGTCCTTGATCAGGCCGATCTTCTGTCCGGCCTCTTTCACAAAGTCGATCAGTCCCACGGTTACCTCCGTTTCCTGGTTTTGCGCTCGAAGACGAACAGCGTTTCCGAGCGGTCGGCTACCTGGTTGATGTCGGATCTCTAGCGACGAAAGAGCTTGCCCAGCAGGCCCTTTCCGAGGTCGGCCAGCTCGTCGCTCACGTCGCCGTCAGAATCGGCATCCATTAGACGCGCGAGCCCGCCGAGCTGCGGAACGGTGCTCTCCGCCTCACGTCGCTCGTTGGCGAGCATGCCGGCGAGCGCGTTCTTGTCCAGTCCGTCTTGCCGCTGAGCCCGACCGAGCGCACCCATGACGAGTGGAGCGAGCATGGAGATCAGCTTACCCGTGGCCGCGCTATCCAGGCGGCTCGACTTGCTGAGCCCCGCTTCTACACCGCTTCTTCGATCGCCCAACGCGTGACGGAGGATTCCGTCACCCGTGGCGAGGTCCGGTTGCCTCACGTAGCCACCGAGGTTGTCCAGCACGCTCCCGTCGTGGTCTCTGGCCAAGGCCTGGTGGAGCGAGGCTGCGCCTTCCTCCCCAGATGAATTCTTGGCGAGGGCGCCGAACAACAGGGGAAGGGCCATCGTGACCGCCCGCTGCGTCGCGTCCTTGTCGCCCCCAAGCTGACTCTGGAGGCCGTCCATGACTCCGCCGCCGAGCTGGCCGGACAGCATTGAAATAAGTGAAGACACAACTCACTCCTTCTTTCTGATCCGTTCTCGTGTCGCGTCTCGTTCGACGCAGTGCTGGAAGCCGCGCCCGCCGCGGCGACGCGATCTTCCGGTTATAGACCACTCTACGCACGAGAAGTCACCTCGCAAGGCCGCAGGTTCTCGCGGGGCGCCCGACGTCCTCACGCCCACTCTCGCGCCTAATCGTCCGGGCTCAAGGTCGCGTCGATGCGCTCGAGTGCGTCCTGAAGGTGAAGCCGGGTCGTCCGGCCCCGTGCTCGGCTGAGGGCCCGCCCGATCTGGCCCTCCAACGTCTGCAGCTCGCCCCGCACCAGCGGTCGAATGTCCGACATCGTAACGTTGACTGGGGTAAGGAAGGCGGCGAAGAAACGGTTGCTCGGCAACTCGGGCTCTTCCGTCATCAGCCACTTCATGCGCTCGAGGTATCCGCGCTGCAGGTTCCGCCGATATACGTCGATCGGCCGGTACCCCCACATGGTGGCGTACTTGTCGTATTCACCCACGGCTGGCATGAAGCACACGCCTTCGTCCCCGGGCTGCGCGACGTAATTGAATCGGGCGTAGTCCATGATCGACGGGGCGGTGCCGTTGGCGCACGTGAAGCTCGCTGAGCGGAGCGAGTCCACCGGATAGGCGGAACTGGCCTTCATGTTGTGGGGGAATCCGAGCGTGTGACCGACCTCGTGCGCGGAGACGAATCGGAGGAGCTCGCCCATCACTTCATCGTCGAACTTGACGCGGCGCGCAGCCGGGTTCGCCGCGGCCGTCTGAATGAAGTACCAGTTGCGCCACCCGATGGAGGACATACAGACCGGAGTCCGTGACCGCTTCGGTCGTCACTATCTCATTGTATGGCTTCGGTTTGTCATTGCTGTCCTCATCTTGGTTCTGGGAGGACTGGGCCGGTCCGGCGGCGGGGCCGTCCCCCGGCGGCGACTGCGCGCTCGCGCAGCCACTGAGGCCGGGCGCCAGTCCTGCGAGGGCGAGTCCGAAGGCAACGACGAGGGTGGCCCTGCGGCGCGTGCCTAGGCGGACGCATGTGCGAATGCTCATGGTGAGTGTCCCTGCCGTGCGTAGGTGGCGCCGCCCTTGGGCGGCTCTCGTCTGCGATCGATTCGGCAAGGTGTGGCGGGTGATTCCGGGTGGCTACGTGAGACGGGGGGCAGGTCATCGTTGACTCAGCCATGTTCCGACGACTAGCGTTCAGATGTCGGACCCGCTCAGGTGACCCGACCGGGACGCCTGCTCACGTCAGCCGCAGGAGTGCAAACATGAATAAGCACCTGGCTCTGCTGGCTTTCGTTGGCCTTACTTTGGCCGGCTGTGCTCCAGAAGCAGAGGAGACAGAAGCCGAGACGGCCTTCGAGACGCCAGCCGACATGCTCACCGATCTTCGCGACGGTTACGCCGAGGCGATGATCGCCGGCGACATCGCTTCGCTGGTCGCCCTGTACGCCGACGACGCCGTGTACATGCCGGCGGCCGGCATTCGCGTAGTAGGCCACGAGGCGATCGGCCAGTCGCTGACAGGTCTCCTTGACGTCGTCTCGGACGTCGAAATCATCGGCGATGCGTCCGAGATCGCTGGCGACTGGGCGATCGAGCGCGGCCACTTTACGATGGCGGTGGCGCCCGAGGGCGCTGAGGCCTTCGAGCAGGGCGGCTACTACATCTCCGTAAGCCGTCTGCAGCCGGACGGATCGCTGAAACTCGCCTGGCTGGCCAGCAACTACAATGCGCCTCCGGTCATGCCATCGCCGCCCGACATGACACCGGTACCGGCGCCCGATGCGGACCTGGACGAGACCCTCGAAGGGCTGCGATCCGCTTGGGAGGAGCAGTACAACGCTGGCAACGCGGAAGCGGTCGCCGCCCTCTACACCGAGGATGCTGTCGCCATGTTCGCCGAGCAGACGGCCGTCGAAGGATCGGGCGCGATTCAAGCGAACCTCGAGGGGATGAGCGAGCTGGCACCGAACATCACGATCACGGCCGAAGGGATCGCCAGGATCGGTGACTGGGTGGTGGGACGAGGCACTCACACGATGACCACAACGAGCCCGGAGGGGGCCGAGATGTCGATCGCGGGCTTCCACCTGGTGGTCTGCAAGCAGGACGCCGACGGGGAGTGGAAGATCCACTGGCACATTGGCAACAACTACACCCCGGTGGTCGGTTGAAGGGATAGACCCGCGTTGACGGTTTGACGCGGGTCGATGCGGCGGTGGTGGGCTCGGGCCCCAACGGGCTCGCCGCCGCCATCGAACTCGCACACGCCGGGCTCAAGGTTCGGGTTTTCGAGGCGGCCGCCTCGCCCGGCGGAGGCGCACGGACCGCCGAGCTGACGCTCCCCGGCTTTCAGCACGATGTCTGCTCAGCGGTGCATCCGCTGGCTGTCGCCTCACCCTTCTTTTCGACGCTGCCGCTTTCACGCCACGGGGTGGAGTGGGTCCACCCGCCGCTTCCGCTGGCTCACCCGCTGGAGACAGGTCCGCCGGTCTTGCTCGAACGTGGCATCGCAGCCACGGCCGCTACGCTGGGGCCCGACGCGGGCACATACACGTGCCTAATGGAGCCTCTTCTCGAGGGTTGGAAGGACTGGGTGCGAGACGCTCTCGGTCCGCTTCGCTGGCCGCATCACCCGACGGGCTTCGCCCGCTTCGGTGTGCTCGCGCTCGCCTCGGCCGTGCGTGTAGCGAGCCATGCGTTCACGGGCTCACGCGGCCGAGCGCTGTTCGGCGGGCTCGCAGCCCATTCGGCGCTCCCGCTCGATAAGACACCGAGCGCCGCCTTCGGCTGGGTCCTGGCTCTGGCCGGCCACGCCGTGGGATGGCCGTTTCCGCGTGGCGGAGCGGGCCGACTCACCGATGCGCTGGTCGCGATCTGCGGAGAGGCAGGGGCTCGGATCGACTGCGAACGACCGATCGAATCGATGTTCGATCTGCCCCCGGCGCGCGCCTATCTGTTCGACGTTACGCCCGGGCAGCTGGCCCGCATCGCCAGCGATGTGCTCCCACACCGGTACCAGCGTCGTCTGGAGCGCTTTCGCCACGGGCCGGGCTCATTCAAGGTGGACTGGGCACTGAGCGAGCCGATACCGTGGCGCGACGAGGAATGTTGCCACGCGGGAACGATCCATCTGGGCGGCAGCTTCGAGGAGATCGCACGGGCCGAGGCGGACGTCTGGGACGGCCGGCACCCGGATCGCCCGTTCGTTCTGTTGGCGCAGCCGAGCCTGTTCGACCCGACCCGGGCGCCGACGGGAAAACACACCGCGTGGGCCTACTGCCATGTGGTGCACGGATCGGCGTGCGATATGACGGCGGCGATAGAGGCACAGGTGGAACGTTTCGCGCCTGGTTTTCGCGACTGCGTAATCGCCCGCCACTCGTTCTCGGCCGCGGAGCTGTCTGGCTATAACGCCAATTACACGGGTGGCGACATCACCGGCGGCGTGATGGACCTCGGCCAGCTATTCGCACGGCCGGTCGGGTGGCGCCGTCCCTATGAGACGCCCGTCGAGAGCCTCTACCTCTGCTCGGCGTCGACTCCGCCCGGAGGTGGCGTGCACGGGATGTGTGGCTTTCATGCGGCTCGGGCCGCGATCCGACGCTCGTTCCGGGCTTGCGAACCCCGGTTCGGCCCGACCGTTTGAGGCGGGAGCCGGAAGTGCAGCGGAGGTCAAGCGCAGAGCCTCGGACCCGCAGCAGACCCATCGCAGGCATTCAGAACCACACGCCGTACGAAAGGTTGCAGGGAGCGGAGCAGGTGTGAGCAAACGTCAGCCGGTCGAGCCACAGAGAAGGCGGGCCTGGTCGCTCCGGCGTCGCCTGGGGTTGCTGGCCGGCCCGGTCGTGTTTCTGGTCGTGCTGCTGGCGCCTCCACCGGCTGATCTGTCGCTGGCCGGCTGGAGAACCGCGGCGGTGGGACTGTTGATGGCGATCTGGTGGCTGACCGAGGCGATTCCGATTCCGGCGACATCTCTCGTTCCGCTGGTGCTGCTCCCCGTGCTGGGCGTGGGCGACATCGACGAGGCGGCCGCCCCCTACGCCAATCCAATCATCTTTCTGTTCATGGGCGGCTTTCTGATTGCGCTCGCCATGCAACGCTGGGACCTGCACCGTCGTATCGCGCTCGCCACACTGGCCAGCGTGGGGTCCAGTCCCCGAGGGCTTGTGGCTGGGTTCATGGCGGCGACGGCCGTGCTCAGCATGTGGGTCAGCAACACAGCGACTGCTCTAATGATGTTGCCGATAGCGTTGTCGGTCGTGGAGCTGCTCGATCGGTCGGAGGACCCGGCTGAAGAAGGGTCGAAGAGGCGGGCCCTGAGCGTGGCGCTCATGCTGGGCATCGCGTACGCGGCCAGCATCGGCGGCGTGGGGACCTTGATCGGCACGCCACCCAACGCGTTTCTGGCGGGCTTCATGTCCGAGGCATACGGCGTGGAGCTCGGGTTCGCTCGCTGGATGTTGATCGGTGTACCGCTCGTCCTCGTGGCGCTCCCGCTGGTGTTCCTTGTCCTCACCCGTGTCGCCTTCTCCTTACGGCCGGACCCGATACCGGGTGCGAGCGAGCTGATTGCCGCTTCCCGGGCCGGACAGGGCCCGATAGGCAGGGCCGAACGCCTGGTCGGCGGGGTGTTCGCGGTCGTCGCCCTTCTGTGGATGACGCGACCGCTGCTCGATGATCGGTTGCCCGGGCTTTCGGATGCGGGAATCGCAATGGCCGGGGGGTTGGCACTCTTCCTCTTGCCGGTCGACTTCCGTCGTGGCGAGTTCGTGCTCAACTGGGAATGGGCGAGGCGTGTGCCCTGGGGTGTTCTGATACTGTTTGGCGGGGGACTGAGCCTCGCGAGCGCAATAGACCGCACGGGTCTCAATGAGTGGATCGGCAGCAGCGCCGCCGGTGTCTCCCACTGGCCGTTCGCCGCCTTTCTGCTGCTCGTCACCGCCTTCGTCGTGCTGCTCACCGAGCTCACGAGCAACACGGCGACCGCGGCGGCCTTCCTGCCGATCCTCGCTTCGATCGCGGTCCAGAGTGGATGGGACCCGCTCACCGTGGTGGCGCCGGCGGCGATCGGGGCGAGCTGTGCCTTCATGCTCCCGGTCGCGACGCCGCCGAACGCGATCGTGTACGGCAGCGGTCGGGTCACCGTGCCCGAGATGGCGCGAGCCGGAGTCTATCTCAACCTGCTGATGATCGTGCTTGTCACGTTGACTGGTCTGCTGCTCGTTCCGCTCGTGTTCGGGACCTCTTAGGGTCGGAACCGCGGCACTGCCGCCGGGTTTCCTGCACCCGGTAGCTTGAATACCTTCCTTTGCTTCGATCCCGCCGCCGGCAGGCGCTGGCGCCGAGCGGGCGGAGGGCACGGGCGGCCCGGCTATTGACGCCGGCCCTCCGAAAGCAGCGGAACAACTTTGTGAATCCGCGGCGACAATCGCCGCGGCGTGGAGACCTGGACGCATGTTCGACTCGGTTCGATCGCGAATCATTCTCATTTTCGGACTCCTCCTCCTCTGCGGGTGGGCGTTACTACCGAAAGAAGGCCCGGAGGGGGAGCGGATTTCACCGCTCAACCTGGGATTGGATCTGCAGGGCGGGATGCATCTTGGCGTCGAGATCGATGACCCCGACGGGACGCTGACCGGCGACCAGAGGACGGACGCCATCGACCGAACCCTGACCACGATTCGCAACCGGATCGACGAGTTCGGCGTGCGCGAGCCTACAATCCAGAAGGTCGGCAACGAGCGGATCATCGTGGAGCTCGCGGGCATAGACGACCCGGATCGTGCGAAAGCGATCGTAGAACGCACCGCCTTTCTTGAATTCAAGATGCTCACCGAGGGCGAGGCGTTCCGTGGTTTCATCCGGGCGCTGCCTCGACTGGACCGTGCCGTGGTGGAAGCCGTCGGTCCCGAAGGTCTCGAGCCCGCCGAGCCGATCACGCCCGAGGTGGACCTGTCGGACATTCTCGAGGGTGCGGTGCCCGACACGGCGCCACCGACGGAGGAGGGAACGGAGGCGGGAGAGGTCGAGGGAGAAGCTACTGCCGCGGAAGAAGGCGTGGTCGCAGAAGACACGACGCCGTCGGATGTCGGGCAGGAGCTCAGCCCGTTGTCGCGCCTGCTGCTCGAGGGACGCTCCGAGGGCGAGCTACTCGTGGCCGAGCAGGATGTGCCGACGGTCGAGCGCTACCTGGCGCTCGAGGCGGTTCAGAGCGCGATCCCGCGCGCCTACGCTCTTCACTGGGGGAGCGAGGTCGCCGGCCTCGGTGGGGCGTCGTATCGCCCGCTGTACGTCCTGGAGTCCGAGCCGATACTCACCGGAGAGTTTCTGGCGGACGCGGGCCCGGCCACTCGGGACCCGACCTTCAACCGTCCGATCGTGCCGTTCGAGACCACGCGCCGGGGCGCCCGGATCTTCGAGCGTGGCACGGCGCCCAACGTGGGCAAGAACATGGGGATCGTTCTGGACGGCCGGGTACAGAGCTACGCTGTCTTGCGGTCCACGCTGAGCCGGCGAGCACAGATCGAGCTCGCACCGGGCGCGCCGTTCCAGGAGGCCCAGGACCTCGCCCTCGTGCTCAGAGCCGGTGCCCTTCCGCAGCCCATCCGCATCGTCGAGGAACGCACCGTAGGCCCGTCGCTCGGAGCCGACTCGATTCGACAAGGCACGATCGCGTTCATGGTCGGGATCATCACGGTGATCGTCCTCATGATCTCGTACTACCGCGTGGCCGGGGGGATGGCGGTGGCCGCGATGGCGGTGTACGTCGTCCTCGTGCTGGGCGGACTGGCAGGTCTGGGCGCCACCCTTACGCTGCCGGGCATCGCGGGGCTCATCCTGTCGGTCGGTATGGCGGTGGATGCGAACGTGCTGATATTCGAGCGGGTCCGTGAGGAGGTCGAGGCGGACAAGACGCCGCGCACCGCGGTGGATGCCGGATTCGGGAACGCGCTCTCCGCGATCGTCGACGCCAACCTGACCACGCTCATCACGGGCATCATCCTGTTCCAGTTCGGGACCGGGCCGGTGCGAGGATTCGCGGTGACTCTGTGTATAGGGATCGTCGCCTCCTTCTTCTCGGCGATCTTCGTCACACGGACGTTCTTCATGATCTACCTCGACCGCCGCTCGCCGAGCGCGCCGGTCAGCATCTAGGCGAGGGGCGCGATGAGGCTGTTTCGAAACGCCAACTACGAGTTTCTCGGACGACGCCGGCAGGCATACATCGTCTCGGGAACGGTCATCTTGATCGGTCTGGTGTCGATCCTCTTGCACCGGGGCCTGAACGCGGGCGTCGAGTTCACCGGCGGAACGCTGGTCCAGGTTCAGTTCTCCGAGCAGACCACCGTTGCCGAGCTTCGTGACGTCCTCGCGACCGTCGGGTTCGGTAGCGCTCAGATACAGCAACTCCGGCAGTCCGGGCTGCCCGGCGGCGACTCGGGCCAGGAGTACATGTTCCGCGTCCCCGTGTTTCAGCAGACGGGCGAGGGGGGCGTGCTGGACGTCATGCAGACGGCACTCGACGGCCGCTTCGGATCCGGCTCGTACGAGCTGGTCCGAGTGGAGGCGGTCGGACCGAGGGTTGGGGGAGAGCTCCAGGTGAAGGCGACCTACGCCATCCTCCTCTCCTTCCTGCTGACGCTCATCTACCTGGCCTTTCGCTTCGAGTGGCGCTTCGGCGTGGCCGCCGTGATCGCCACGGTGCACGACATTTTGGTCACGTTCGGCTTCATCTCGTTGGTCAACGTCGAGATCACGCTCGCGACGGTCGCCGCGATCCTGACCATCGTTGGTTACTCGCTGAACGACACGATCGTGGTGTTCGACCGCGTGAGAGAGAACATCAGAAAGAAGCGCAAGGAGCCTTACGCGGCCACGCTTAACCGCAGCATCAACGAGACGCTGCCGCGCACGGTGTTGACCAGCGGCACGACCTTGGTCGCGTTGCTTTCTCTGTACGTGCTGGGCGGCGCCGTGATTCGACCGTTTGCGCTGGTCCTCATCGTGGGCATCCTGGTGGGGACGTACTCGTCAATCTTTGTCGCCTCGCCGGCCCTCCTGGAGATCCAGGAGCACCGACGGCGGCGAGCGAAGCACGCACAAGCCACGGGGTGACCAGAGCGCTCAGCTTCGACTCCCATCTGCATCTCACAGACTCGCGCTTCGTAGAGGACCGGGCGAGCGTGCTCGAGCGAGCCCGGGCAGCCGGAGTAGCGGAGATGGTCACCGTGGCGACCAACCCGGCCGATGCCGCCGCCTGTGTGAGGCTCGTGTCCAACGAGCCGGGCATCTGGGCCTCGGCGGGCCTCCACCCGCACGAAGCCGGCGCCTTTTCGGAATCGACCTTGCTTGAGATCCAGGGCCTGCTGGACCACGAAGCCGTGGTCGCCGTCGGCGAGACGGGTCTCGATTTCTATTACGAGAATGCCCCGCGTGACCTGCAGACCGACGCGTTTCGTGCGCAGGCGGAGCTAGCCGACCGCAACAGCTTCCCCCTGATTGTGCACTCGCGGGACGCGGACCTCGAGACCGCGTCGATCATTCAGGAGTTCGAAGGACGGGTGATCGGGGTGCTCCACTGCTTCACGGGGGGACGAGACCTGCTGGAAGTAGGCCTGGCCGCCGACTGGTACGTCTCATTCTCGGGCATCGTCACGTTCGCGAAAGAGCTGGAGGACGCCGTCCGGGTTGTGCCGGCGGAGCGGCTTCTTATCGAGACGGACAGCCCGTACCTCGCTCCCGCCCCCAAGCGCGGCAGACGTAACGAGCCGTCCTTCCTCCCACACACCTGTCGACGGGTCGCCGAGCTGCGCGACTCGACGGTAGAGGAGGTCGGCGCCTTGACGCGTGAGAACGCACGCCGCTTCTACAAACTCCCCGGCACGTTAGGGATTCCATGAGCCCGCGCATCGAGATTCTGCCCGACCACGTGGCCAACCAGATCGCGGCCGGCGAGGTGGTCGAACGTCCTGCATCCGTCGTCAAGGAACTGGTCGAGAATGCTCTGGACGCGGGAGCCATCCGGATCGAAGTCTCGCTGCGCAACGGAGGCAAGACGGAAGTCCGCGTGTCCGACGACGGATACGGGATGGAGCGGGCCGACGCGCTGCTCGCCCTGGACCGACACGCGACGAGCAAGATTCGAAGCGCGGAAGATCTCACCTCGATCTCCTCGTTCGGGTTTCGCGGTGAGGCGCTCCCTTCCATCGCAGCGGTGAGCCGCTTCCAGCTGGACACGGCATCGGAGGACGGTATCGGCTCACGAGTGAAGGTCACGGCCGGTCGCGTGCACGGTGACGAGGAGATCGCGCGGCAGCGTGGCACGATGGTCACGGTCCGCTCGCTGTTCCACAACGTCCCCGCGCGGGCGAAATTCCTGCGCTCCGCGGCGGCGGAGACGCGGGCGGTCAGCGAAGCGATCCTGTTGCTGGCGCTGTGCAATCTCGACGTGGCTTTCCGACTCGAATCCAACGACCGCGAGCTGCTGAACGTGCCTTCGGCCCGCACCCTCACCGAGCGGATCGCGGCCATCTGGGGGGACGAGCGCGCTAGCGAGCTGGTGGACATCGTGCACGAGGGGGAAGGCCTGCGGGTGGGCGGCCTCGTGCAGCGTCCGGACGCCGCACGGCCGCGCGGGGGGCGACGGTACCTGTTCGTGAACGGCCGGCCTATTCGCGATCCCGGGCTCGTCCGGCTCGTGGACGAAGCGTACCGAACGACCGTGGCACCTGGCCTGCGTCCGGTCTTCTTCGTCTATCTTGCCATGCCGCCGTCCGGGGTCGACGTGAACGTCCACCCGGCAAAGGCGGAAGTGCGGTTTCGCGATCGGGCCGCGGTGGAGACCGCCGTGCGCGAGGCCGTATTGAGGACCCTGGCCGACCTGGGCAGCGTACCGCCGCTCGAGCGTTTCGAACGGCCCGGGGCCCGTCTCGCGGAGTCGACGCCGGGGGAGCTGGATCGATTGGGCATCGGCCCGGCCGAGAGCTCCCGCGGAAAGGCACCCTACTCCACGGACGCTGCCGTCCCGATCCCCGACGTCCCGCAGCTCACCTTCTTCGTTCCGGAGCGAGCGGACGACCGCACGTCGGCGCCGGGTGCCGTCCTGTCCGAGGCCCCGCGGCTGCGCAGACCGGAGCTGTGGCAGCTGCTGCGCCGCTACATCCTCGCATCCACCCGGGACGGTCTTCTGATTATCGATCAGCACTCCGCCCACGAGCGGGTGCTGTACGAAGAGATCATGGGGCGCTTCGAGGGGGAGGGCGGGGAATCGCAACGTCTCCTGTTTCCGATCACCTTGCGGCTCTCCCCGGCGGAGTTCTCCGCCATCGAAGAGCTGACCGGAATGTTGCGACGCGTGGGGTTCGAGATCGAGCCGTTCGGCGAGCGAACCGTGATGGTGAGCGCCAGCCCGCACCCTCACCCGTACTTCGATGCGGAGCGTTGCCTTCGCGACATGATCCACGAGCTGACGGAGGGTTCTCCGCTGGTCGACTCTGCGCGAAACCAGCACGAGCGGATCGCGAAGAGCATGGCGTGCAAGGGAGCGATCAAGGCGGGGCAGCCGCTTTCCGAGGACGAGATGGCGGAATTGATCGACCGGCTGTTCGCGACGCCGCTCCCCGGACACGACGTGCACGGCCGTCCGACGATCGTGCGTCTTACAGTCGACGAGCTGGATCGGCGATTCGGACGAACGTGACTCCGAGGGCGGTCGCCATCGCGGGCGCCACGGCCACGGGCAAGACCGCCCTGGCGATCGCCGTGGCCCGGGTGCTCGATGGGGAGATCATCTCCTTCGACAGCCGTCAGTCCTATCGTGGGCTGGAGATCGGTACTGCGGCTCCCGACTCTGAAGAGCGGGCAGCGGTCCCCCATCATGGGGTCGCCTTTCTCGCGCCAACGGAGCGCTACAGCGCGGGCCGATTCGCACGGCTCGCCAGGGAGTGGATCGCCGGGATCCAGGATCGCGGCCACACCCCAGTCCTGGCCGGCGGAACGGGGTTCTTCCTGCGAGCCCTCCTGGAACCGGTGTTTCGTGAGCCGTTCCTCCAGGAAGATCGTCGAGCGGCGCTGCGCCGCTGGCTGGCATCGCTGGAGACGGACCGGATCCGCGGCTGGACCTCACGGCTCGATCCTGCACTGTCTCAGCGACTCGGCGAGTTGGATCGACAACGAGCGGCACGCTCGCTGGAGCTTTCCTTGCTGACCGGTCGCCCCTTGTCGTGGTGGCAGCGTCACGGCGAGCCCGAGGCATCCGCCATCCCCATGCTCGTCTATGCCCTCGACTTGCCGCCGGACTTGCATCGTGCTCGGATCGCAGAACGTACGCGAGAGCTCGTAGAGGGTGGGTGGTTGGAGGAGGTTCGCGCCCTGGAGGCCGCAGGTCTGACCGACGCTCCCAGCTTCAACGCCGTCGGGTACCGGGAGATGCTGGCTCTGGCACACGACGACCTCTCACAGACGGAGGCCCTCGCCCGTATCAACCGGGCGACCTGGTCCTATGCCCGCCGGCAGCGCACCTGGTTTCGCCACCAGCTTCCTCCGGACGCGGTCAGGCTGGACGCACGGGAGGACGCCGAGCAACTTGCGCAGCGGATCGCCGGCGACTGGGCGAGATACCAGGACTGACAAACCGACGAAGCGGCGAGGAGGACGAGGTCGGAATGAAGATCGGGATCACATGCTATCCGACATACGGAGGTTCGGGCGCGGTCGCGACCGAACTGGGGATGGAGCTCGCAAACCGCGGCCACGAGATCCACTTCATCTCCTACGCCCAGCCGTTCCGGCTCACTCACTTCAGCGAAGGGGTCTTCTTCCACGAGGTCGAGTTCGACCGCTATCCGTTGTTCGAGTATCCTCCGTACTGGTTGGCGATGGCGGTCGCGATGCACGAGGTCACCCGGCGCAACGAGCTGGATCTGCTCCACGTACACTACGCGATACCTCATGCGACGACCGGATGGCTCGCGCGCGAGATGCTTCAGGAAGAGGGCGTGGACATCAAGCTGGTCACCACCCTGCACGGCACGGATATCACGCTGGTGGGACAGGATCCGTCTTTCTGGTCGATCACCCGCTTCTCGATCGAGCGCTCGAACGGTATCACGGCGGTTTCGAACTGGCTACGAGATCAAACGCTGCGCGACTTTCGCTGCTCACAGTGCGAGATTCGGGTGATACCCAACTTCATCGATCCGACGCTTTACAGCCGCGAGCGCCACGCCGGTTACCGATCGGCCTTCGCGCCGGAGGGCGACAAGATCCTCATGCACATCTCGAATTTCCGTGCGGTGAAGCGGATGAACGACATCGTGCGGATCTTCGGGCACGTGCAAGCGGAGGTGCCGTCCAGACTGGTGTTGATCGGTGACGGGCCTGAGCGCGAGCCGACCGAGCAGCTCGCCGAAGACCTGGGTCTGGCGGACCGCGTGCGGTTCCTCGGCAAGCTGGAGTCCGTGGCCGAGCTGCTCGCCAGTGCGGATCTCTTCCTTCTGCCCAGCGAGCAGGAATCGTTCGGACTCGTCGCACTCGAGGCACAGGCATCCGGTGTACCCGTGGTGGGTTCCACCGGCTCCGGTCTGGCGGAGGTGATCGAAGACGGCGTGACCGGCCGCCTGCACCCGGTGGGTGACGTGGAAGCGATGGCTCAGAGCGCGATCGAGTACCTCCGAAATGGTGAGTCGTGGGCGGCCGCGTCGGTCGAGGCGCGCAAGCGTGCGGTGCGTCTGTTCGCGGCCGAGCGCGTGGTTCCGTTGTACGAGGCCTACTACGAAGAGGTGCTCTCAGCCGGTGGCACGCCGCCGGACGGGAGGACCGCCATTGTCGACGGCGCCGCCGCCGAGGCGGATCCGACCCCGTGAGCCCGTTCGAGGCGTTGCTGCTCGGCATCCTGCAGGGCCTCACCGAGTTCTTTCCGGTATCGAGCAGCGGCCACCTGGTGCTGGCGCAGGCGCTTCTCGGAGTTCGCCTTCCCGGAGTGCTGTTCGAGGTTGTCGTCCATCTCGGGACGTTGTGCGCGGTGCTCTGGGTGTACCGGGAGCGGATCCTCTTCCTGCTTCGCGGCCTGTTCACCGGCGAAGGAGACAGCCGCGGCTACGTGGGGCTCCTGCTGCTGGCCACGATCCCTGCCGCCGCGGTCGGTCTGTGGGGACGCTCCTTTTTTGAAGCCATATTCGAGAGGCCCGTCGCGGCCGCTGCCTTTCTTCTCCTGAGCGGAGTATTCGCGTGGTCGCTTCGGCTATCGGCTCCGCGGGCCGATAGCCCGCGTCCCGGACCCGGAAGCGCCTTCACCGTCGGGCTGGCTCAGGCGCTCGCCATCCTTCCTGGCGTGTCGCGCTCCGGTGCGACGGTGGCCACCGGCGCCTGGCTGGGTGTCGAGGTCACGCGCATGGCGGAGTTCTCGTTCCTGATGTCGGTACCGGCGATCGCCGGAGCGGGCCTGGCTCAGCTGAATCAGCTCGGGTCGGCGCCGACCCAGACTGTGACTTCGGGTCTCGTGATCGGCTTCGCCGCCGCCTGTCTGTCCGGCGTCGCGGCCATCCGTATTTTCCTGTGGATGCTGAAGGCTCGCACGTTCCACCGGTTTGCCTATTACTGCTGGATCGTCGGGGCGGCCTATCTGGTCGCGGCGGCGATCGTGCCGGCCCTGCGGTGAGCATGGAGCTGGAAGCGCTCGTCCGCGCGGCGCTCGCCGAGGACGTCGGAGACGGCGATCGAACGACCGACTGGACCGTGCCGGAGACCGCCACGGGGCGGGCACGCATCGTCGCGAAGGCGCAGGGCGTGATCGCCGGGAGTGAGGCGGCGGATCTCGTATTCCGGACGGTGGATCCCGCGCTCACCCTCGACTGGCGACGGCAGGACGGCGATCGCGTCGCGCCGGGCGACGAGGTGCTCGAAGCCCGCGGTGCGCTGCGCTCGATCCTGACCGCGGAGCGGACGGCCCTCAACTTCCTCGGACGACTGTCGGGTATCGCCACGCTCGCGGCTCGTTACGTGGAGGTTGTCGAAGACACGGACTGCCGGATCGCCGATACGCGGAAGACGACGCCCGGTCTGCGCGCTCTGGAAAAGCGAGCGGCGGCGGCCGGAGGAGCGATGAACCATCGGCTGGGACTGTTCGATATGGTCCTCATTAAGGAAAACCATCTGCGTGCTGCCGGCGGCGTGTCGGCGGCGCTTCGGGCTGTCGAGGCACTGGCAGCCAGTGAGCGATTGGAGGTGGAGGTCGAGGTGCGGACCCTGGAGGAACTGGATGAAGCGCTGACCGGACGGCCCGCTCGCATTCTGCTGGACAACATGACGACAGGGGAGCTGCGGGAGGCCGTGCGACGCGCGGGTTCGAGACCCGAGGGTCGGCCGCTGCTGGAAGCCTCCGGAGGCGTGGCACTCGAAACGGTGCGGGAGATCGCCGCCACCGGCGTCGACATCATCTCGATCGGCGCCATCACGCACTCGGCGGCCGCTCTGGATCTCAGCCTGCTGGTTGCGGAATGAGCAGACGACGTGTGAAGAAGTGGGCCGGGCTGTCCCTGGCAGAGCTGCAAAAGCTCTTGCGGCGAGATTCCGTGTTTCTCTACGGCGCGATCGACTCCACCAACGCGGCTGCAAGGGAGCTGGCGGAGGACGAGGCACCCGCCGGAACCCTCGTCCTGTGTCGCCAACAGACCGCGGGCCGGGGTCGCGGTGAGCGCCGGTGGCACTCGCCGCCGGGTTCAGGACTCTACCTGAGCGAGATCTTTCGACCCGAGGCAGAGACAATGCTTCCGCTCGTTTCAATGCTCGCCGGACTGGGGGTCGTGCAAGAGCTGGATCGCCGCTTCCCCCGCTTGAGCCCGATGCTGAAATGGCCGAACGACATCATGGTGGACGACCGCAAACTGGGTGGTATCCTCGGAGAGTCGAGCTGGGACGAGACGGGACCGCGCTACCTGGTGGTAGGGGTCGGGATCAACGTGCTGTCGATGGAGAAGACCATGTCGCCCCGTCTGCGGAAGCTGGCCGCCTGGATCGAAGAGTTCGAGCCGGGCGTGGAGCTGGGCCAGGTCGCCGCCGCCGTGGTTAGGGGCCTCGAGTGGCGACTCGGCCGCCCGCCGATCGCGCTCGAGCCCGCCGAGCTGGAAGTTCTGGACGCGTACGACTGGCTGAAAAGCCGGCGTGTGCGTCTGCTGGTGAGGGCGGGAGAGGACCCGACACCTGGAGTCTGCGTCGGGATCGCGCCGGACGGCGCGATCCTCTTCCGGCCCGACCGCGGCGCACTGCGTCGGGTGACAAGCGGGACGATCAGCGTGGACAAGGGGGAGGGGGTGCGCCCGTGATTCTCACCATTGACGTCGGCAACACGGAGACGACCATCGGCGTCTTCCGCGGCCTCGAGCCGGAAGCGTGTTGGCGGATCCACACGGATCGGAACCGCACGGGTGACGAACACGCGCTCATTCTCCGTGCACAGCTCGAGGCAGCGCCCGATGAAGCGCGCCCCCGCCGTGCCGTCATCGCCTCGGTCGTGCCAGTGCTGGACAGAGAGTGGCAACAGGCGTGCGACTCGCTCGGCCTGCCCACGTACTTTGTGGACAGCACGACCGATCTTCCGATCCGACTCGACGTGGACGCGCCGGTGGAAGTCGGTGCGGATCGGATCGCGAACACACTGGCCGCGCGAGAGATCTTCCGCCGCGACACGGTTGTCGTCGATCTCGGGACCGCGACGACCTTCGATTGCATCACGGCAGACGGCGTCTTCCTGGGTGGGGTGATCGCGCCGGGGCCCCGCGCCGGAATGGAGCGCCTCACCGAGGCGGCCTCCAAGCTGTCTCCGATCGAGATTAGGCCACCAGACCGCGTGATCGGTCGGCACACGGCCGAGTGTGTCGACGCGGGCGTGTTCTATGCTGCGGTGGACGCGATCGACGGAATCGTAACCCGTATTGTGGAAGAGTGGCGGCCCGAGGACGCGCTGGTGGTGGCGACGGGTGGTATGGCGGGCCTGCTGGCCCCCCACTGCCGGACGGTCGAGCGCATCGAGCCGTTCCTGACGCTTACGGGGCTCGCAATCGCGGACCAATACATACAGGCGAGCGGCTGAGCGAATCGCGGCGGCGAGTCGTTTGTGGCTTTAGCCCTCTCCCCGGTTCGTCACCTTGTCCCGCAAGCTGTCGGCCATGTCCGGCTTGATCAGCCGCAGGATCAGATACCCTACCAGCAAGATCACGCCGATCTTCACCGCCAACGCGGCAAGCGGCAGCAGCATCGAGAAGACAAAGCCGGTGACGGCCATTCCGACCAGACCGACCGTCAAGAGCACGAGAAGCGAGCGTAGCATCGAAGCCTCCAAAAGGTGGATCGTCTATCTTGTCCTATCGCACTTGAGTACGCGACGCAGACCGACGGAGTTTCAGCCGGTTGTCGACTCAACCGTGTCACCCTGACAGTCTCGCGCTCCGAGCGTGCCGACCCGACACGTGAGCCCGCCATAACGACACTGTCACGAACCGTATTGAGACCTCATTCCGGGCACGCATTCTGCGTTCCCATCGGAGAGGGCTGGCCCTTGTCACCCGGGACCCAGCCCCTCATATTGGCCGGGGTCTTAGCACTCATCTCTTCAGAGTGCTAACAGACCCGAGCCCGAAAGCGTGGACGCGTGGGCGTCCCGCAGGACCCGAAGTGAAGGAGGAACACGCACCATGGCAACCGCCTCGAAGACGAAGCTGAAGATCCAGCCGATGGCTGACCGAGTGGTGGTGGAGCCGCTCGAGGACACGGAGGAGATGCGTGGCGGCCTCTACATTCCGGACACCGCCAAAGAGAAGCCGCAGCAGGGAATGGTCGTGGCCGTTGGCCCGGGTCGTGTGAGCGACGAGGGCGAGCGAATTCCGATGGAGGTCAGCGAGGGCGACCGCGTCCTGTACGGGAAGTACTCCGGCACCGAGGTGACGGTGGACGGACACGAGCTGCTGATCGTCAAGGAAAGCGACGTACTCGCGATCCTGAAGTAACGACTCTTAGAGACGCATAAGCGAACACGAAGGGAGTAACAGACGATGGCGAAGGATCTTGAATTCAACACCGTGGCCCGACAGCGCCTTAAGGCGGGTGTGGACAAGCTGGCCCAGGCGGTGAAGGTGACGCTCGGTCCCAAGGGGCGGAACGTCGTTCTGGAGAAGAAGTTCGGCAGCCCGACGATCACCAAGGACGGTGTGACGGTCGCCAAAGAAGTGGAGCTCAAGGATCCGGTGGAGGATCTAGGCGCCAAAATGGTGAAGGAAGTCGCGACGAAGACGTCCGACGCGGCCGGCGACGGTACGACCACCGCAACGGTGCTCGCGCAGGCCATCTACCGTGAGGGCCTGAAAAGCGTCACGGCCGGTGTGAATCCGATGGCGCTCAAGCGCGGCATCGAGGCAGCGGTCGACTCCGTCGTCGAAAACCTCGAGGACATCTCCGTCGAGACGACCGGCAAGAAGGAGATCACGCAGGTCGCGGCTATCTCCGCCAACAACGACATGGAGATCGGCGAGCTGATCGCGGCCGCCATGGAGAAAGTCGGCAAGGACGGCGTGATCACGGTCGAAGAGGCCAAGGGGCTCGAGACGGAGCTGGAGACCGTGGACGGCATGCAGTTCGACCGCGGCTACCTGTCGCCGTACTTCGTCACGGATCCGGACAAGATGGAGGCCGTGCTGGAAGAGCCGCTGATCTTGATCCACGACAAGAAGATCGGGGCCATGAAGGACCTGCTGCCCGTGCTCGAGAAGGTCGCACAGATGGGCAAGCCTATGCTGATCGTCGCGGAGGATATCGAGGGCGAGGCTCTGGCCACGCTGGTCGTCAACAAGCTCCGCGGCACGCTCAAGGTGTGCGCGGTGAAGGCGCCGGGCTTCGGGGATCGTCGCAAGCAGATGCTGCAGGACGTCGCGATTCTCACCGGCGGACAGGTGATCAGCGAGGAGCTCGGCTTCAAGCTTGAGAACGCGGTCGTAAGCGATCTCGGCGAGGCGAAGCGGGTCGTGATCGACAAGGACAACACGACGATCGTCGACGGTGCAGGTGGTGAGGACAGCATCAAGGGCCGCATCAACGAGATCAAAGTCGCGATCGACAAGTCCACGTCAGACTACGATCGGGAGAAGCTGCAGGAGCGGCTGGCCAAGTTGGCCGGCGGCGTGGCGGTCATCAACGTGGGCGCCGCGACCGAGACCGAGATGAAGGAGAAGAAGGCTCGCGTCGAGGACGCGTTGCACGCCACACGAGCAGCTGTCGAAGAGGGCATCGTGCCGGGCGGTGGCGTGGCGCTGCTATGGGCGCAGAAGGCTTTGGACGGCCTGAAGCGCAAGGACGGTGACGAGCAGATCGGCGTCGACATAGTGCGCCGCGCGCTCGAGGAACCGATCCGACAGATCGCGTCCAACGCAGGCGCCGAGGGCTCGATCGTCGTCGAGCACGTCCGCATGAAGGACGAGCTGAGCCACGGCTACAACGCCGCGACGGACACCTACGAGAATCTCGTGAAGGCGGGCGTGATCGACCCGACCAAGGTGACCCGCACGGCGCTGCAGAACGCCGCCTCCATTGCGGGCCTGCTACTCACCACCGAGGCGGTGGTCGTGGAGCACCCGGAAGAGGTAAAGGAGGCGATGGGCGGCATGCCCGGCGGTGACATGGGCGGCATGTACTAGCCCAATCCACCCTCTGAACGGCCGCCCGGCGGCCGATGGGCCCGGTCGCTTAGGCCGGGCCCTTTTCTTGCGGCCGATCGGGAAACAACTGCCGATCGAGCCGGGTATCGAGGTCTTGTGTGACCAGGTTCGATGGTCAGTCGTGTATACGTCAAGGCAACAGATCCAAGAGCCACGAGAGGAATCAGACGGCATGGGCAGAGGTCCAACACTCTGGGGCAGGGCAGTGCGAAGGCAGGGGCTAGAGCGATTTCGCCGTCTGGGCAGATTCCTGACGACGTTGACGCTGGCACTGATCATGGCCGGCTGTGGGAGCGACGGAACGGGCCCGCCGCCCCCGCCGCCGCCCCCGCCGCCCCCCCCGCCCCCCCCGCCGCCGGCCACTCAGATCTCGCTGGCTCTGGGCGAGGCTGCAGTGCTGAGCGATCCCGCGGACCTGAGGGCGTTCGAGCTCGAGGGAGGAGCCGCGCCACGAGACTATGTGATCGTGCCGCACAGCGTGAGCGACGTGGCGGGCGCACAGACTTCGATGCGGATTCGGGTGACCGGTCCGGACATCGCGTCCGGAGCGTCGGCTTCCGTCTTGCAGGTACCCCCGCAGCGCCGACCCTTCCGGCCGCAGACGCTAGCCGAGCGGGGGCTACTCAGCGAGTCGAAGCTCAAGGAGAACATCCGGCGCGAGCTGGAAGACGCGGCCACGCGTCCAGCCCGACCAGCCGTTAGGCAATCCGGCCCACGGCCGTCGTTCGGCGTGCGGGGAGTGGCCGGAATACCGCAGGTCGGCGAGCGACTCACCTTCCGCTCTTCGGTGGCGCCGAATCTGAACATCGACTGCACAAGCATGACGACAATCACGGGCGATGTACGGGAGGTGGGTGACAACTTCGCGCTGGTGGAAGACGCGCAGGTGGCAGGCCGCTTCTCGACCGCGGACTGGGACGAGCTGAACCAGCAGCTCGACGAGTTCGTCTTTCCCATACTCGAGGAGTACTTCGGAACTCCGGAGGACATTGACGCGAACGAGCGCGTATACGTGCTGTTCACGGCCGAGGTGAACAAGCTGTCCGACGAGGGTAGCGGCACGTTCATCGCGGGCTTCTTCAACTCGAACGATCTGCGCGACACGAGTGGCTGTCCGGCGAGCAACGAGGGCGAGGTCCTTTACATTCTTGCCCCTGACCCGACTGGCGAGTTCGGTCTTCAGTTCTCGACGGAGTTCGCGATCCGCAACGCGCGCAGCAATGTCGCCCACGAGGTCCAGCACCTGATTCACAACGAAGTTCGGGTCTTCGCAACTGATCCATCACCCGATCCGATTCTCGATTCCGAGCTGGGTGTTTTCTCGAGGCTGGACGACACCTGGATCGACGAGGGCAAATCGCACCTCGCCGAAGAGCTGGCCGGGCTGTTCGCGGGTGGGTTCGCGGTGCGTCAGAACCACGATCTTGACGCCGTGGTTCCGACCGAAGAAGCGCTGGACACTTTCAACGCGTTCCACCTCTCGAACTTCACGCGCATCGGTCGCTACCTGCAGAACCCGGAGTCGACCCGGGCGCTGGGCGACGTGACGGGGGGTGATCCGGGAGGTGACGCATCGCTGGAGATGCGCGGCTTCGCGCATCTGTTTCTCCGCTGGCTGGCCGACCAATACGCGCCGGCCGGGCCGCCGGGTCTGCTGCCGGGCAGCGGGGAGGACGGGTTGTTTCGCCAGCTGGCCAGCGGCGGGGACCTGTTCCGCAGCGGGCCCCTTAACGTGGAGCAGGCTGTGCAGGCGGTGGCCGGAGTGAGCCGGACGTGGGAGCAGCTGCTCGGGGAGTATATGGCCGTACCGGCCGTGGACGACAACGGGCCGGGCGGCGTGGACCCGACGACGCAGACCACCACGTGGGATCTGCGCGGCATGTATCTCGACCTGAACCAGAGCAACGTCGGCACGCAGGATCCGTTCACGCAGCCCTATCCGCTCGACGTGCAGGAGATCGCGCTGAGCTCGACCACGAACACACAGATCCCGTTCGAGGTGCGTTCCTCTGCGGGCAAGTACTTTGTGCTGACGAGCGCCGGAGCGGCACCCGACGCGTTGGTCGAGATCACGACGCAGGCGGGTGATCAGCTGCCAGCGAGCTCCGCTGCCCAGGTCACGATCGTGAGGATTCGATAGCGAGGCTTCATGGGAAGGTTCACCCGCGTTCTCCCGGTCGCGCTCGCCGCGTTCGGACTCGGTCTGGCCGGGTGCGCGCGTGAGGTGCAGCTGAGCAGTGGCCCGTCTTGGGTCGGCGATGTCGGACCGGACAGGGCCAGCGGCGTGGTGCGCCGAATCGGCAACGAGCCGTTCGTCCGCACCGTGCTCCAGGACGAGTCTGCCGAGACTGCCGTTGTGGTGGCCGGGGTCTACGAGATCGAGATCGGCCGCCTGGCCGGCGCACGGGTGAGTGCGACCGGTCGCTTCGTAAGAAGCGAGGAACTGGGCCGATATCTGGACGCGTCGTCGTACGAGATCCTTGCGGTCGATGAAGAGCGACCCCACATGGGCACCCTGGAGCAGGTCGAGGAGGGTTTCGTGTTGACCACGCCGGGCGGCGAAGCCATCCCGTTGGCCGCTGTCTCGGAAGGTCTCGAGTCGGCGCTGGGGGCGCGGGTGTGGGTCACGCTCGACGAGTCGCGGACCGTGACCCGCTACGGCATCCTCCGGACGCCCGAGGAGATGGCGGAGCTCGAGGAAGAGGGTCCGGCTGGCCGACGTTAGGCGCCCAGGCCTAGCTTCCTGTTTCCGGTGGACGTGCCCGGGGCACCCGGGCGGAAGCCGGCAGTTGACCTCCCTAAGAAACCGAACGCGGATCATCGACGGGTATGGCGATGAGCGACAATCAGAAGATCTCCGTGGTGCTTCCGGACGAATCGAAGCTGGAGCTGGAGGCTGGCGCGAACGCCGGCGACGTGGCGGCAGCGATCGGGCCGGGTCTCGCGCGCGCGGCGGTGGGCGCCCGTGTGAATGGTGAGCTGCTGGATCTCCACACGCCGGTGCCCGACGGGGCCCGAGTGTCGGTGGTGACGCGCAGCGACGACGATGCCGACGCGCTCTACATCCTCCGACACTCGGCCGCCCACGTGTTGGCGACCGCCGTCCGGGAGCTTCACCCGAACGCCGGTATCGGCTTCGGCCCTCCGATCGAGGACGGGTTCTACTACGATTTCGACGTGCCCGAGCCTTTTACTCCGGAGGATCTGGAACGGATCGAGGACCGGATGCGGGAGGTTGCTGGGGCGGGGCACACGTTCGAGCGACGAGAGGTGGATCGGGAGGAAGCGGAGGCTCTGTTCGAGGACGATCCACTCAAGCTGGAGCGACTGGCGGAGATACAGGAAGACGAGACGATCTCCGTCTACCGTGACGGCCCGTTCGTCGATCTGTGCCGTGGCCCGCACGCCGGCAGCACCTCGGAAGTCAAGCACTTTAAACTCCTGACCGCGGCGGGGGCGTATTGGCGGGGTGACGAGCGCCGACAGATGCTGCAGCGCATTTACGGCACTGCGTTCTACTCGGCCGAGACGCTCGAGAAGCACCTGAAGCGAGTCGAGGAGGCGCGCCGACGGGACCACCGCAAGCTGGGGCGGGAGCTCGATCTGTTCAGCATCCAGGACGACTGTGGTCCGGGCCTCGCGCTGTGGCACCCCAAGGGCGCGCGGATCCAGCTGCTTCTTCGTCGTTGGATCGAAGATGAACTGAGCCGCCGGGGATACGAGTTCGTCTACACCCCTCACATCACGTCGGAGAGTCTGTTCGAGCGCTCCGGCCACCTCGAAGCGTACGCCGAGGTGATGTATCCGCCGATGGAAGTAGAGGGGGAGCGCGCGCCCTACCGCGTGAAGCCGATGAACTGTCCCATGCACGCGCTGATCTTCGCTGCGGGCCAGCGGAGCTACAGGGACCTCCCGCTACGGCTGGCGGAGATCGCCAACGTGTATCGAAACGAGCGCTCCGGTACGCTGCACGGCCTGCTGCGTGTGCGGGGTCTCACGATGGACGACGCGCACATCTTCTGTACGCCGGAGCAGATCGAGGACGAGATCTTCGACCTGCTGGACATCGTCGATCTCGTGATGAGTACACTCGGCTTCGAGTACCGGTTCGATTTCGCGACCCGACCGGAAGGGCGGATCGGGGCGGACGAGGTGTGGGATCAGGCCGAGAGCGGTCTCCAGCAGGCGCTCGACCGCGCGGAGTGCGACTACGAAGTGGACGCGGGGGGCGGCGCCTTCTACGGTCCGAAGATCGACATCAAGTTCCGCGACGCGATCGGGCGGGAATGGCAGGGCGCCACGATCCAGCTCGACTTCAACCTGCCCGAGCGCCTGGATCTGGAGTACATCGGGCCCGACAACAAGCCGCACCGGCCCGTGATGATCCACCGGGCGATCTTCGGCACGATGGAGCGTTTCGTGGGCGGACTGATCGAGCACTTCGCCGGAGCTTTTCCCGTGTGGCTCGCTCCCGAGCAGGTTCGGGTGATCCCGATCACTGACGGACAGGCGGCGGCCGCCGAGCACGTCGCCGAGCAACTGCGGGACGCGGGACTGAGGGCCAACGTCGACGCGCGTTCCGATACGCTGAGCTACCGGGTGCGCGACGGAGAGATGCAGAAGGTGCCGTACCTCCTCGTTGTCGGCGAGCGAGAGGTCGAAGCGGGCACCGTGGCAGTGCGGGCCCGGGGGGCCGAGCAGAAACAAGTGTCGATGCCGCTCGGAAAGTTCCTCGAGCGAGTAACCGCAGAAGTGTCGGAAAAGGCGCTGGCACCGTAGCCGACAACCGCGTTGCACCACCCGCTGGCTGATTGACAGGCCGGCGCACGGCTCCTAGTTTCGCGAGCCGAACAGAGTCCGAAAAGCGGAGCCTCGTGCTCCCACCTTTTGGCGTGTCGACCGTGGGTCGGCACTGCTGCCGGGTCCACCAATCTGCGCCGCGCTCGACACCGCGGGGCGTTGGTGCGTTGCCCGGTTGGCCTGCCGAACCGGGCTTTTTCTTTCACTGCTTGAACGAGGGGACGTGAATCAAGAAGAACTGAGAATCAACGACCGCATCCGGATCAGTCCCATTCGACTGATTGATGAAAACGGAGCGCAGCTGGGGATCATGCCGACCGAGGAGGCACGGGTCATGGCCTCCGAGCGGGGCCTGGACCTCGTCGAAGTCGCTCCCCAGGCAAGGCCTCCCGTATGCCGGCTGATGGACTTCGGCAAGTACAAGTACGAGCAGGCGAGGAAGCTGCGAGAGGCCAAGAAGAAGCAGCATACGATCACGGTCAAGGAAGTGAAGCTGCGGCCGAAAATCGAAGAGCACGATCTGGACTTCAAGCTGCGCCACGCCCGGCGCTTCCTGGAGGAAGGGGACAAAGTGAAGTTCACGCTCTGGTTCCGCGGTCGCGAGGTGACTCACCCCGAACTGGGGCGCCGCGTGCTGGAGCGGGTTCTTGGAGAGCTTGAGGACCTGGGCGTCGTGGAGGCGAAGATCTCGCACGAGGGACGGACGATGACGATGCTGCTGGCTCCGCGTCGCGAGTAGGAGAGAACCGATGCCGAAGATGAAAACGAACCGCTCGGCTGCGAAGCGATTCCGCAAGACAGGTCGCGGTAAGATCCGCAGGCAGCGGGCGTACCACAGCCACATCCTCACGAAGAAGACGAGCAAGCGAAAGCGTCGTCTTCGCACGGGCACGCTGGTGTCGCAAGCCGATAAGAAGCGGGTCAGACGTCTGCTCGGCAGTTGAGGAACGTGGACCGATCGCGGAAGCGAAGGAGGAGCTGCGATGCCGCGCGTCAAGAGCAGCGTTGCACGTAACAAGCGCAAGAAGAAGGTCCTCAAGGATGCCCGCGGCTATTTCGGGGGGCGCTCCAAGCTGTATCGGACCGCCAAGAGCTCGGTCGAGCGGGGCTGGGAGTACGCTTACCGCGACCGTCGTCGACGGAAGCGCGACTTCCGCCGTTTGTGGATCACCCGCATCAACGCAGCGGCGCGCGAGCACGGTATGCCCTACTCGCGCTTCGTGAACGGGCTCAAGAATGCGGGCGTAGAGCTCGATCGAAAGATGCTGGCGGATCTCGCCGTGCGCGACCCGGTTGCGTTCAGCGAGCTCGCGGAACTGGCGAAACAGCACACACCATGAGCCCGGCCGCGACCTCACTGCTCGATCGCCTGACGGAGATCGAGAAGCGAGGGCTGGCCGCGATCGATAATGCCGGGAGCGAGGAGGAGCTGGAGGCGGCCCGCGTCGATTACCTGGGTCGCAGCGGCGCCGTCGCCTCGGCGTTCAGCGAGATCGGGCAGGCCCCCGCGGCGCTGCGCCCAGAGGCCGGCAAGCGCGCCAACGCCACCAAGAAAGCGCTGCAAGCGGCGTTCGAAGCTCGACAGGCGGAGCTTCTCGCTGCCGCGCGTCGGGAGGAGGCGGAGGGAGCAGACCTCACGCTGCCGGCGCGCTCGCGCTGGCGGGGCGGCACCCATCCGGTCACGCAGGTAATCGACGAGATCTGCGACATCTTCCGTGAGATCGGGTTCACGAGAGTCCGTGGCCCCGAAATCGAGTCCACGTGGTACAACTTCACGGCACTCAACATCCCGCTCGATCACCCGGCGGCCGACGAGATGGACACGTTCTATTTGGCGGACGGAGTCCTCCTCCGCACGCACACGTCGCCCGTCCAGGCTCGGGTCATGGAGAGCTACGAGCCGCCCGTGCGTGTCGTCGTGCCAGGTCTCGCCTACCGGCGGGACGCGTTCGACCCTTCGCACTCGCCCGCCTTTGAGCAGATCGAAGGCCTGGCGGTGGACGAAGGGGTCGATTTCGTGGAGTTCCGGAGCGCCATTCAGTATTTCATCCGGCACTTCTTCGGAGAACGGACGATAAGCCGCTTTCGGCCGTCGTTCTATCCGTTCACGGAGCCCTCCGCCGAGGTGGACATCGAGTGCTCGATCTGCGGCGGGTCCGGTTGCTCCACCTGCAAGAGGACGGGCTGGCTCACGATCATGGGGGCCGGGATGGTCGATTCGGCCGTGTTCGAGGCGGTGGGCTACGACCCCGAACGCTACACGGGGTACGCGTTTGGCATGGGTCCGGGACGAATCGCGATGATCCGTCACCGTATCCCCGACACCCGACTTCTGTTCGACGGCGATGTTCGCTTCTTGAGGCAGTTCACGTGAACGTATCGTTGAACTGGCTGCGTGAGCTCGTACCAGGGCTCGAAGGCTCGGCAAAGGAGCTAGCCGAACGTTTCAGCATGGCGGCGGCCGCCGTGGAGACGCTTGAGCCGGTAGGGCAGGGATTGGCCGACATCGTGGTCGCGCACGTACTGGAAGCCGAGCCCCACCCCGACGCCGATCGTCTTACGTTCTGCAGGATCGACTGTGGCGCCGAGGAACCGGTCGAGCTGGTGTGCGGCGCCCCGGTCGTCGAGGTCGGAGCGCTGTACCCGTACGTCGCGCCGGGTGTGGAACTCCCGGGCGGTCTGCGGATCGAGAGTCGCACGATTCGCGGCGTGATGAGTCATGGCATGCTGTGCTCCGAGTACGAGCTGGAGCTGGGCCGCGACAAGAGCGGGATCATGCGTCTGCCCGACGGACTGGAAGTCGGCCAGGCTCTGACGGAGGTACTCGGCCTGCCCGACGTTCGACTGACCCTGGATCTGAATCCGAATCGGGTGGACCTCGCGTGCCACGTTGGAGTCGCACGCGAGCTGGCACCGCGCGGTGAGGCTGATCTGGTGCTGCGAGAGCTCGGCGTTCGTTGGGAACCTCGTTGGAACGACGGGGCCGAATGCGCTTCCGCCGCCGGTGTGACGGTGCGAATCGAGGCGACCGAACGCTGTCCGCGTTACCTGGGAGCGATCGTGCGCGGTGTGGCGGTCGGTCCCAGCCCCGCGTGGCTGGCCGGGCGCTTGCTCGCGATCGGCGCACGGCCGATCAACAACGTGGTCGATGCGACGAACTACGTCCTCTTCGAGCTCAACCAGCCGATCCACGCCTTCGATCTCAGCACGCTGGGAGGCTCGGAGATCCGGGTGCGGGCCGGCCAGCGGGGCGAGCGACTGCGGACCCTGGATGGTGAGAACCGTGACCTCGGACCCGGAGTGACCGTGATTGCGGACCGAGACCGAGCGGTGGCCCTCGCCGGCGTGATGGGCGGAGAGGAAACCGAGGTCACCCCCGCGACCGTCGATTTGCTAATCGAGTGTGCGGCGTTCACCCCGAGGGCGGTGCGGGATACGGTCCGGGCTCTGACCCTGCCGACCGACGCGTCGTACCGCTTCGAACGGGGCATCGATGAAAGCGGGCCCGAGCGAGCACTGACCCGCTGCGTCGAGCTGATTGTCTCGAGCGCCGGTGGAGAAGCGGAGACCGAGGCGATCTGGGCAGGCCGTTTGGCACCCGAACCACCTGTCGTGAGGTTGCGCACGGGCCGCATCCACCAGGTTCTCGGACTGCGGCTCTCAGATCGCGAGGTGACCGACCTGCTGCTGCCGATCGGTTTCGATCCGGCAGGATCTCCCGGTCCGGCCGGCTCTGGCGCAGAGGCGACGGCAGACCCTCAGGGCGACGGGGCGTCGCTCCATTTCGAGGTGCCGGGTTGGCGGAACGACGTGCGACGGGAGATCGACCTCGTGGAAGAGGTAGCGCGCCGGTATGGGTACCAGCGCTTTCCCGACGAGGAGCGCCGGTTCCGTCCCAGCGCGGTACCCAACGACCCGGCCTGGGACCGCATGGACCGGGTACGCGCACTCCTGGCCGGAGAAGGGCTGTTGGAGGCACGCAGCTCGAGCTTCGTGCCGAAGGATCAGCCCGGTGGGCGCGCCGAGGTGGGCGTGCTTCATCCTCTCTCGGCCGAAGAGGGCTTCCTGCGCGCGACGATGGTGCCCGTCCTGTTGCGACGCGCCGAGTACAACTTCGCGCGCGGCCGGCGTGACGTCCGCTTGTTCGAGATCGGCACTGTGTTCCATGCGGCCGCCGACGCGGGCAGTGGATCGGCCGCGGATCAACCGGCCGACGGGACGGAGGCCTATCAGGAAGAGCTGCGCGTCGGGCTCGTCGTCACCGGAAGCGCCGCGCCGCGGCACTGGTCCGGGGCGACGCGAGACGTGGATCTGTGGGACGTGAAGGGCCTGGCTACAGACGTGGCGGAGCAGTTGTGCGGCGCTCGAGTCGAGCCGCTCGGGGAAGACCCCGGTGTGCTCGGCCGTTTTGGTGGGGGGTGGCTCGGCGACGAGCGGTTTCGCATCGTGCGAGATGACCGCACGCTCGGGATCGCGGGCAACGTTGGCCCCGAGGCGGTGGATGCGCCCCGCTGGGCTGGGTCACTGTGGGGTGTGGAGTTCGAGCTCGATTCCGTGCAGCTTGGCGAGCTGAGACGGTACGAGCCGATCTCCGCGTTCCCGGCCGTCCGGCGAGACCTCGCGGTCGTATTGTCGGCATCGGTGGCAACGTCAGATGTTGAGGCATCGATTCGCGCCGCGGCCGCCGAGCTGCTGGAGTCGGTCGAGCTGTTCGATGTGTACGAGGGAGAAGGCGTGGAGAGCGGACATCGCAGCCTCGGCTGGGCCTTTCGCTTTCGGGCGGCTGACCGCACGCTCACCGATCAAGACGTGGACACCGCGATGAAGTCAATCATCGCGAGCCTGGAGGAGGCATTCGATGCCCGCATCCGCGCCTCGTGACCGCAGCGCTGCGGCCGCCGATCCCGGGGTCGTCATCCAAGCGCTCGAAAAGGCCGTGATCCGCCTTCTCGGCGGTTTTGACGCGCTCCGCAAGCGGGCGGATGAGGCGGAGGCGGCGTACGCGAAACTCTCCGAGGCACTGAAACAGTCCGAGTTCGATCCGCTTGACTCCCGAGACGTCGAGGGCCGGGTTCAGAGTTTGGCTGAGGAGAACGCTCGCCTGAAGCTGATGATCGATGAAGCGAGGGAGCGAGCCGAGCGGATCCGTGGTCGGCTCATCATGGTGGAGGACGAACTGTGACGGCCGAAGAAAACAAAGCCGTTCGGGTCACGATCTTCGGGGAAGATTATCAGATCCGCACCGACCTGGGCGACGAGTACACGCGCGCCTGTGCCCTGCACGTGGATGAGGCGATTCAGGAGGCGCACATCGGTAGCCACGTCTCCGAGGTGCACAAGGCCGCGATCCTCGCCGCCATGAAGATCACCGATGAGCTGTTCCGGGCGCGACGCGACAAGGAAATACTGGAACGAGCGGTGCGTGAGCGCCTCTCGGACTTGACGGAACGCGTCAACGATATGCTCGACGGCGAGGGTAGCTGAGCTCGCTCGGACCTCGCTTCGAACACGTCGGATGGAATCTGCAGCGGCCACCGCCCCGGCAGCGGCCGTCGTTCATGATAGACGGTTGAGGTTGAAAGATGACTATAGAGACCGTCGGGACGGTCGCCATCGCGATGCTCGCGACAGCGATCGGGGCGGTCCTCGGCTGGTTCCTGAGACGCCGTGCAGTCGAGCGCTCACGTGGCCGGATAGAGGACGAAACGAGTCAACTGCTCGAAGGCGCGCGCCAGGAAGCCGAGGGCATCAGACGCGAGGCGGAGCTCGCCGGTCGGCAGGAGGCCCAGAGGCTGCTCGACGAGTGGGCCAAGGAGTCCGAGAAACGCCGCCACGAGGTCGAGCGTATCGAGCAACGTGCGGTCGAGCGGGATCGGCTCCTCGATCAGAAGCTGGAGCTGCTGGACAACCGGCAGGTACGTCTGGACGCCAGTCGAGAGGCGCTGGATGAAGGCAAGGAGCGGCTGGCCGACCGCGAGAGTCAGCTAGAGGAAACCGAGCGAGGACTGCAGGAACGGCTCGAGGAGCTGGCCGGCATCAGCAGAGATGAGGCTCGCAAAGCCCTCGTCAGCCGCATTCAAGACGAGGCTCGGGCGGAAGCGGCCCAACGGGTGCGCGAAGTGAAGGAGCGCGCTCGACGCGAGGCCGAGCGTGAGGCAAAGAACATCATCTCCATGGCAATCCAGAAGCTGGCCGTGGACCACTCCTCGGAGACGACCGTGTCCGTCGTCTCTCTTCCCAGCGATGACATGAAGGGCCGGATCATCGGTCGAGAGGGACGCAATATCCGCTCTTTCGAGGCCGCAAGTGGCGTGGACGTCGTGGTGGACGACACGCCAGAAGCAGTGATCCTCTCCAGCTTCGATCCCGTGCGCAGGGAAGTCGCGCGGCTCGCCATGGAACGCCTGGTGGCCGACGGGCGCATTCATCCTGGACGCATTGAGGAAGCCGTCGAAAAGGCCTCGGAGGATGTGCACACCTCGATGCGCGAAGCAGCCGAGGAAGTTCTATACGAGCTCGGGATCCCGGATCTTCATCCTCAGCTGGTGGAGACTCTAGGGCACCTGCAATACCGCACCAGCTACGGCCAGAATCAGCTGCAGCACGCCAAGGAAGTGGCCCTGATCGCGGCCAACATGGCTCTGGAGCTGAGTCTCGACGCGGAGATGGTGAAGCGAATGGGCCTGCTGCACGACGTGGGGAAAGGGCTCACACACGAGCAGGAGGGTAGCCACGTCGAGCTGGGTTTTCAGCTCTGCAAGCGTCACGGAGAGGGCGATCAGGTGCTGAACGCGATCCGGGCGCATCACGGAGATGAGCCTGCGCGCTATCCGGAGACGTTTCTCGTGACCGCGGCCGACGCGATCTCGGGTGCCCGACCCGGGGCTCGGCGGGAGTCCTTCGAGCACTACGTGAAGCGACTCGAGAAGCTGGAGGAAATCGCCAGCTCCTATGAGGGAGTGGAGAAGGTGTACGCGATCCAAGCCGGCCGTGAGATCCGGATCATGGTCATTCCCGACAAGATCTCTGACGAGGAGATGGCGAAGTTGAGCGAAGAGACAGCGCGTCGCATCGAGAGCGAGCTTCAGTATCCTGGGCAGATCAAGGTCGTGGTCGTGCGGGAGACACGCACGGTGGACTTCGCGCGCTGAGGCGTGGACCCGGCACAGTCGAACCTCGAAACGATATTATATGATGAGTGCGAAGATAATAAACGGCAAAGGGATAGCGAAGCAGGTGCGCGAAGAGGTGGCAGCTGAGGCAGCGAAACTCGCCGCTCAGGGCGTTCGCCCGGGCCTGGGGGTGGTACTGGTGGGCGAGGACCCCGCTTCCCAGGTGTACGTGCGCATGAAGACGCGAGCCTGTGACGAAGCCGGCATCTACACCCGCGACATTCGACCGGAGGCCGACATCGATCAGGACGCCCTGATCGCCATCGTTGATGAGCTCAACGAGGATGACGAGATCCACGGCATTCTCGTGCAGCTGCCGCTGCCCGAGGGGCTGAACGAACGGACCGTGATGGAGCGGATCCTGCCCGAGAAAGACGTGGACGGTTTTCATCCGACCAACATCGGACGGGTGTCGAGCGGAGACGTCGACGCCTTTCGTCCGGCGACACCGGCGGGGATCCAGGAGCTGCTGAAGCGGACTGGGGTGGATCCGTCCGGCCGCAACGTCGTTATCGTGGGTCGGTCGAACATCGTCGGGATGCCGATGGCGTCGATTCTGTTGCAGAAGCAGCCATGGGCCAACGCCACCGTCACGGTCGCCCATAGCCGGACGGCCGACCTCGGTGCGGTGACCCGGGCGGCCGAGATCCTCATTGTGGCCATCGGCCGGCCCGAGATGGTCACCGGCGACATGGTCCGAGAAGGCGCGGTGGTGATCGACGTCGGAGTGAACCGGGTGCCGGACGACACCCGCGAGCGGGGGTATCGCCTGGTGGGCGACGTTGCGTATGACGAGGTTGCCGAGCGCGCGGCCTGGATCACGCCCGTGCCCGGCGGTGTGGGTCCGATGACAATCGCCATGCTTCTGAAGAACACGGTGCGAGCTGCCCGTCGCGCGGCATCACACCCAGCCGCGGCCACGACGGCTGGATGAGCGGCGAGCGCCAGATCTCGCTGTTCGAAACCTCGCGGCTGGCCGAGCCACCGTCGGACGGCGTAGCCGACGAACCGATCACGGACGGTACGGCTCCCACGAGCCCACTCTCGGTTTCCGCGCTCAACGCGGTAGTACGGAAGCTTCTCGAGTCGAGCGTCCGACCGCTGTGGATCGTCGGCGAGGTGGCAAACTGGCGAGACGCGGCTTCGGGCCACCGCTACTTCAGCCTGCGGGACGAAGAATCGCAGATCGCGTGCGTGATGTGGCAGAGCGATGTGCGGCGCCTTCCCATGGAGCCCGAGGAGGGGATGGAGGTTCTCGCCTTCGGGCAGGTCACGGTGTACCCCGCGCGTGGTCGCTATGAGCTGGTCGTCCGGCGACTGGAAGCCAGGGGAGAAGGCCTGTGGCGCCTGGCGTTCGAGCGGTTGCGTCAGAAGCTCGCCGCCGAAGGCTTGCTCGATCCGGGACGGAAACGGCCGCTTCCAAAGATCCCGCAGAGGGTGGGCGTCGTGACATCTCGAACCGGCGCGGCGCTGCGCGATGTGCTGACCGTCGTACGCCGGCGAGCCCCGTGGACCGACGTGCTCGTACACGACTGCCGTGTTCAAGGTGAGGGCGCGGCACGAGACATCGCCCGCGCGCTCGAGGCGTTGGGTCGCCACGATTCGGTGGATGTCGTCATTCTGACTCGGGGCGGTGGCTCGGTGGAGGATCTCTGGTGCTTCAACGAGGAGCGGGTTGCAAGGGCGGTTGCAGCGTGTCCGGTACCGGTGATCTCCGCCGTGGGGCACGAGGTCGATGTCACTATGGTCGACCTCGTGGCAGACCGACGGGCGGCGACACCATCGGCTGCCGCTGAGCTGGCCGTACCGGACGGGCACGAGCTGCGCACTCGCATGCACGGCTTCAGTCAGGGGTTTGCCACGGCGCTCAGACGGCAGGTGGGGCGGGGCGAGGAGCTGAGTCATCGGCTCGAAGAGAGTCTGCTGAGAACACTGGATCGGCGATTCGAGCGCTGGGATGGTAGGCTGCAGCGGATGGGGGACCGGCTCCACGCGCTGAGCCCGCTGGACACCTTGAAGCGAGGATACGCGGTGCCGCTCACTGACGACGGCGACGTGCTACGCGCGGTGGACGCGTTCGCTGTCGGGAAGCCGTTTCATCTGCGGGTCGTGGATGGGACCGTGCGTGCGCGAACGGAAGGAAAGGAAACGATCGGGCCGGAGGAATCCGCTTGACGAGTCGACAAGAGCAGGGCTTCGAAGAGATTCTGACGGAGCTCGAGGAAATCCTCGGTGCTCTGGAGAGCCAGGATCTACGTCTGGATGAGGCGCTCGCGTTGTTCGAACGCGGTGTGTCTCGGCTGCGCGGTGCCAATCGGCTATTGAACGAGGCCCGAGGCACGGTCGAGGAGCTGATCTCGGAGGCCTCGGGCGAGCTGCGCACGGTGACGTTCGAGCCGGAGCCAGGAGAGTCGGAGCCGGATGACGCTTGAAGCCGTGGCCCGACCCGACAGCACTCCCGGCGGCGATCCGCTCGCCGAGGCCCTGGCTCCGGTCGAGGGAGCGCTGCGCGGCACCCTGACCTCGCTGCTCCAGGGGTGCCCCGATGAGATCGTGTCCCCCCTCCGGACGGCGGTGCTGGCTCCCGGAAAGCGAATTCGGCCCCTTCTCTTGATCGCTGCATACCGGGCTGCACGAGGATCGCACGAGGCTGTATACCGTCTGGCTTGCTCGGTCGAGCTGGTCCACGCCTACTCGCTGATCCACGACGACCTCCCCTGCATGGACGACGACGTGTTGCGCAGGGGGCTTCCGACCCTCCACGTGCGCTACGGTTCAGGGGTCGCCACGCTGGCCGGAGCGTCGCTGATGCCTGTGGCCATCGAGACGATTCTGAGTGCCGCGAGCGCGATGGGCTGCTCAAACGATCAGAAACGCACCCTCGTTCGAGAGCTGGCTCGAGCGTCGGGAGGCGCCGGCATGGTAGGCGGACAGCTGCGCGATCTGCGCGCCGAGGGACGTTCGGTCTCGAGATCCGAGCTCGAGCGGATCCACCTCGGAAAGACGGCTCGGCTTATGGAGGCTGCCGTGGTCATGGGTGTAACGGCCGCGGGCGGCGGAGAGGAGCTGGCAAGGCAGCTCCGTCGATTCGGGCGCCACCTCGGATTGGCGTTTCAGGTGGTGGATGACATACTCGACATGACGGGCAACGCGAGCGTGATGGGGAAGACAGGCCGTCGTGATGAGGCATTGGGCAAGGCGACGACTCCGGTGGTGCTCGGCATGACGGAGGCGCGCCGGTTGGGCAAAGAGCTGGCAGAGCGGGCGCGGCGCGACCTCGAGGGCCTGGGGCGGGCGGACGAGTTGCGCGAGATCTTGGAGGCAGCCGTGGATCGAGAGCGCTGACGTGGCGGCGAGGAGCGCTGCCTGGCGTGTGGGCGTGCTGGCGAACCACCAGCACGCCGTTCTGGACGAGGTGCTCGTCCGTCTGTCCGAGACGGCGGAGCGGCTCGGCTTCCGGCTGTATGCGGAGGCAGGGCTCGAGGCCAGACTCGAACGATCGGAGGCCACGCTCGAGGAGTCCTGGCAGGAGATCGATTGGCTGCTCACGCTGGGCGGCGACGGCACGCTTCTCCGGGGCGCCCGTGAGGCCGGCCCGCGCGGCCTGCCGGTGCTCGGTGTCAATCTGGGTCGACTGGGCTTTCTCACGATGGTCGCGCAGGAGGATGTGGAGAGCGCGCTCGTGCGAGTCTCCGAGGGGGATTACGAGGAAGATGAGCGCCTCACGCTCGACGTACGCCTTCGGCGGGGCGGTGGGCGCGAGGCGGAATCTTCGTTCTATGCGCTGAACGACGCGGTCATTCACAAAAGCGGATTCGCACGGCTCATCGCGCTCCGCCTGTGGGCCGGGGAGGATGAGGTGGGTCAGTACAGCGCGGACGGCATTATCCTCGCGACGCCTACCGGATCCACGGCCTACAGTCTCTCCGCTGGCGGACCGATCCTCGTGCCGGCGATGGACGGCATCATGGCCGTCCCGATCTCACCTCACACGCTTGCCGTTCGCCCCGTCGTGGTGCCAGGGAGCACCCGTCTCCGTGTAGAGTTGCTTTCGGAAGTCGAGGAGATCGCACTCACGATCGACGGACAGACCGGCAGCCACTTGCGTGCGGGCGACCAGGTGGAGGTAGAGCGGTCGGACACGCCGCTTCGTCTCATGTGCTTCCCTGGACACAGCTTCTTTACGGTGATGCGGCACAAGCTTCGCTGGGGGGACGTGCGTCCGTTGGATCACGGCGCCACAGAGGGGTAGTCGGGCTCCGTGCTCCGAGAGCTACGCGTCCGCAACTTTGCCGTAATCGACGAGGTCCGCCTCGAGCTCGAACCGGGACTGACGGTGCTGAGCGGAGAGACGGGGGCAGGCAAATCGATTCTCGTGGAGGCGCTCTCGCTGTTGCTCGGTGAGCGAGCCTCGTCCGACCTCGTCCGCCAAGGGGAAGAGCGCGCGCTGGTGGAAGGGTGCTTCGACCTCGCTTCTCGTCCCGAGCTGATCGAGCGGTGCGTCGAAGCCGGTCTGGAGGTGGAAGACGAATGGCTGATCGTTCGCCGAGAGCTACAGCACGCGGGGCGAAATCGCGTCTGGGTGAACGGGTCGCCCGCGACCGCCGGACTGATTCGCGAGCTCGGAGCTGCCCTGGTCGACCTGCACGGGCAGCACGAGCACCAGGCCCTGCTCCAACGCGCTGCACAGCGGCGCATTCTGGATGCCTATGCCGGGGCCGACGGCCGTGCGGAGCAGGTCGAAGAAGCCTTCCGAGAACTGACCTCCCTGCGGACTCGGATCGCGCAGGTCAAGCGAAAAGCGTCCGAAGCGCTCGAGCGCTCCGATTATCTGCGTTTCAAGGCCGAGGAGATCGCGTCGGCAAATCTAGAGCCGGGAGAAGAGGAACAGCTGACGGCAGACGCCTCTCGTCTGTCGAATTCGGAGGAGCTTCTCTCTCTCTCGTCGGCTCTGCACGAGCGCGCGTACGAGGGGGAAGGTTCGCTCGTGGATCAGCTCGGCGCACTCCGCAAGATGCTCGACGACCTGGCTTCCATCGATCCAGAGACCGAAGCGTTCGCCGAGCTCTACCAGGCGGCGGTGCACGCCCTGCAGGAGCTAGGGCGCCGGCTCGGAGACTACCGTGACACGGTCGAGCACGATCCGGATCGGCTCGAGTCGGTACGGGCACGCCTCGATCAGATCTTTCGCCTGAAGGGCAAATACGGAAGCACCGTCGACGATGTGCTCGCCGTCGGAGAGGCGGCGCGTTCGGAGCTGGAACGGCTGGAGATGTCAGAGGCCGAGGTCGCGAGGCTCGAAAAAGAGGCGACGGGTGCGGAACGCGAATTGGACCGGCTGGCGGCAGGACTTTCCGAGGCCCGTCGCGAGGCGGCGGAACGACTGGTGGAAGCGGCGGGACGCCTGCTGCCCGAGCTGGGGATGAAAGGGGGGCGGTTCGAGGTGCGCCTGACTCCGCTCGAGACGGTCGGCCCCTCGGGCAGGGAGGTTGTGGAGTTTCTGGTCACGCTGAATCCAGGGTTCGAGCCCGGCCCACTCGCACGGATCGCGTCGGGAGGCGAGATGAGCCGTCTCATGCTCGCACTAAAGTCGGCGCTGGTGGAGGTGGACGATGTGCCCAGCTTGGTGTTCGACGAGATCGACGCAGGCGTGGGTGGCGAGGTGGCCCATCGGGTAGCCGAACTACTCGCGCGGGTCGCCGATCGCCATCAAGTGTTCGTCGTGACCCACCTCGCGCAGATCGCCGCCCGGGCCGACTCCCATCTGCAGGTGCACAAATCGAGCGGCGGTGAACGGCCGTCCACTCGCGTTACGGCGCTGGACGGCGAGGAGCGGGTGCGGGAGCTGGCACGCATGCTCGGTGGCGATCCGGAAAGCGACGTCTCGCGCAGCCATGCTGAAGAGCTGCTCAGCACGGCACGGGTCTGACGCGCAGGCCGTGAGGCTGAGAAACGGTTGGACAGGGCGGGCGGCGGGGTGAACGGTGGTGACTTGGGGCGCGGTGCAGCGGGCGAGCGGTGGTGGCTAGAAGATCTGCACGGGGGCGCGGAGTGTGAACGTGACGAGTTGCGAGGCCGGAGTCCGGCCTCCGGAGCCACCGATCGCGCCCTGGTAGACAAACCCGAACAGCCAGGGAGGCGCACGGCCGGCTTCGGCCGCCTTCCCGCCGGCCCGATAGAAGACGCCCAGACCCAGACGCTGTCGTGTCTGGGATGTTTCCACCTCCAGCGGTGACACGTCCGTTAGCTCACCCGCGGTGGATACGAGCGTGTATCGATCGCTCGCCTTGTGCCAGTAACCGTATTCCAAGCCAAAGGACAGGTATTCGTTGACGCGCAGCTGGGGAGCGAGACGGAGCGCGAGGTAGTCACCCAGATCCCGCTCCACGACAGATTCCGTTTCGAACAGAGCGAACGGTCGGTCCGGCGTATGCACTCGCAGGACCAACTCGTCGGCCAGCTGAAGTCCGTACCGGCCCGCGGCGCTTACGATGAACCAGCCCCCGATACCTACGTCTTGGTAGAGTGCCAGCTCGACGTCCGGCTGTCCGTCACCCAGGGGAAGACCGACGAAGTCGGCCGGGTTGAACAGGGCCCCGTCGTTCGCGGGCAGGGTCGGAAATCGTGCCGTGGCCCCGATGGACGTACGAAATCGCAGAAGCGGGGCGGGGGAGACGGGCGACGGCACGTCCCCCTCCGCTGATGGGTCCCCTGCTTCGCTTCGGGATTCTTCCGCGTCCAGCTCCCTCGCAGCGGCGGAACGCCACGTGTCGAGAACCGAGAACCGAACGCCTGCCTCGATCTCGGGCATGCTCCACCCGCGGGTGGTCGCCGCCGGTGCGGTACCGAGAACTGGAGCAGCCGTGAAGTAGCTCGCCACATCCGCCCCCGTCACCTGTGCGGGCAGCATCAGCTCGGGGAGGGTGAAACCGAGGGCGGCGTAATCATCGCTCAACTGAGAATAGTAATCCGCGATCTGTACGCCCGGTGAACTGCCGGCGATCGGCAGCAGCAGGTTGTCGCGAATCCGCCGCTCGAGCGCCTCACCGAACGCGCCCGAGGAATCGAGCAGCGCCATCGCCGCGGCGGCCTCCTCGGGGGTGAGCGTGCCGCCGGCGATTAGCTGTTCCAGACCGGACAAGGACGCGCCGAAATCGACAAAGAAGCTCTCAAACGCTGACAGCACAGTGCGGCCCGGCACGACCATGGCCGAAAGCGTGTCGTACGCGAAGGCGATATCCATCTCGGTGTAGACGATGGGTGCGCGTATCTCCAGCGCGAGCCGTTGCAGGACCCCGTACTCGAGCCCCAGCTCGAGGCGACGCACCTGGGCGTTCATCGTGCTGACGTCGAGTCCACCCAGCGAGAATCCCTCGGGCGCCAACAGATCAAAGCCGAGAGCGTCGGCGTCCTGATTCAAGCCGGCGAGAAACACGCCGTCGGGAAAATGACGCCGTGTGAGGGGGCCGTCGAAATCGGCGGTCAGCGGCTCGCGGTCTCCATCCGACAGGGCAGGGTCAGGGCTGTCCAGTGCAAACTGCTCGCTCCAGTTCTCCAGCGCCGGCGTGAATTCCAGCCAGAACTGTCCCTTCGCAGGGAGCTGGCCGTCCCGAAACTGGCCGGCTGCTGGTGTCGCCGTCGACAGCATTCCGACTCCGGCCGTGACCAGCAGGATGAACCGTCGTAGAGGGATCCACTCGAGCATCGCGCGAGTATACCTTGCACGGGGAAGCGAAGACAAGGCGAGCTGCGTCTTTTCGGGTTCGATCAGACCCGTTAGGCTTCCTCTCCGCAGACGTCCTCGGGGATGATCTAGCGAACGCGGCGCCGTGGCCGAGTGGTTAGGCAGGGGCCTGCAAAGCCCCGTACTCCGGTTCGAATCCGGACGGCGCCTCTTTTCGATATATTCCGTAGGCATGACTCCCCAATTTATGCGATGATACGCTGCAGGCATGCTGCTCTCCCCTACCGCTTCGAGTGCACTGGCCACGTCGGGCCTTCGCATCGACAAAACCGAGTGGACGTGATTCTGCTCACCTATATTCGCAGCAGCTTTCCCGAAGATAGCAATGACGCGTATGAATCAATTTCTCTCGCTCAGGCGGGAGAGATTCGTGCCTTCGTGGCACACTAATGGAAGGGACAGGTTTATATGGACCTTCAGGAAGATAAAAGCCATTATTCAGAAACTATATAAGCAGTAGTTCGGCAACTCATAGATAAGAAGAAGAAGAAGAAGTAGTAGTAAATGACGACGCGAGAGTGGTGGAAGAATTGTGGCATCGATCACGAAGCCGATTCCGAGATATTGGCCATCGACAGTCTGGAGGACCAGATTGCCCCCATTGCAGCGAACGTATCGAAGATTCGAGAACTGATTGGAAGCCTGGAAATGTGCCACCATAAGGCTGAGAAATGGGTTAGCAACATACTTGAAGCAATCGCGACGGGAGAGACCAGTAAGGGATTGGGCACCCGAACGCCTGGCCAAATTCATCCCACTGAAATCGTATCGAAGAATGCCTGCGGCGCCCTCTCAGCCTGGGTTGCAGGATGTCCCAGCACATCGATCGACTT
>JBDHBD010000017.1:0-67017 GCA_039587755.1 Gemmatimonadota bacterium
GGCGCTCTCATCGCGCTGCGGGAAGACCAGGCGTCGCTGGTCCACATCGAGCGAGTGCCGAAGGACGAGCAGGCAGCTTCAGAATTGCCTGCGGCGGACGCGGTCGGGGTCGGCCCGGATGCCGGGCGCGTCCCGCTCACAGGCCAGGACGGCTGACATGGCGCGCACGACCGCTCCCTGCCACGGCTGCGGGGCGAACCGCGACGAGGCGCTGATCCAGCTCGGGATCAGTCCGGGCCGCTTCGACTATCTGGTCGCGCTGGCCGGCAACCCGAACACGGGCAAGAGCACCGTGTTCAACGCACTCACGGGCCTGAGACAGCACACCGGGAATTGGCCGGGCAAGACGGTGGCGCGTGCCGAGGGGACGTACTCGGAAGACGACGATCGCTTCAAAGTAGTCGATCTGCCCGGGACGTACTCTCTCCAGGCCGGGAGTCCCGATGAGGAAGTGGCTCGCGATTTCGTTCTGTTCGGGCGGCCGGACGTCACTGTCGTGGTGGTCGATGCGACCCGCCTCGAGCGGAACCTGAACCTCGTGCTGCAGATCCTCGAGATCACGGAGCGGGTGGTCGTGTGTCTGAACCTGATGGACGAGGCCCGCCGGCACGGGATCGCGATCGACCACGGCAAGCTGGAGCAGGAGCTCGGTGTGCCCGTCATCCCAAGCGTGGCCAGAAGCGGCACGGGCATTCCGGAGCTGCGGGATGCGATCCGAGATGTCGCCACGGGCGAGATCGCCCCCGAGCCCTTCCGGATCGCCGAGTATCCGGCGGAGGTCGAACGAGCCCGGGTCGCCGACGCCGTGCGGTCGGGCGAGATCGGCCTGCTGGACTCCGATGATGCGGCGCTGGCCGTCGCCTGGTCGTCCGGGCGTGGAGGCGCGAGCCGGAATCCGGCGGTTGCTGGCTCGGTCGCCGGCCCGGCGACTGGCCGACCCCAGGGGGCCGCACCGATCGTGCGCGCGGCGGGTCCAGAGCTCCAGGGGAACGGGGGCGTCGCGGTCGCGGAGGCGCTCCCAGAGGTCGACTCGACCGAGACCGTCGGCCAGGCAGTGCTCGACCGGGCGGCTGCGCTCCGCTGGAGGATGAGCCCGGACTTTCACGATGTGCTGATGGGGCGCTTCTACGAGGCAGCCCACGAGATCGCGGCTCGCTCCAGTGCGGTCGGTCTCAAGAAGGCGAAGTTCGACCTGGACCGAACACTGGACCGCCTCCTGACGAACCGCTGGCTCGGCTTTCCCGTCATGCTGTTCATGCTGGCGGCCGTGTTTTGGATCACGATATCGGGCGCCAACGTCCCGTCGGGTCTTCTCGCGACGCTGCTCATCGACACCGTGCACCCCGTGCTGCTCTCGTTCGGGGCCGACGTCGGGCTCCCCGGCTGGCTGAACGGGCTCCTGTTCGACGGCGTGTACCTGGCGACGGCCTGGGTCGTGGCCGTGATGCTGCCGCCGATGGCCATCTTCTTCCCGCTCTTCACTCTGCTCGAGGACTTCGGCTACCTGCCCAGAGTCGCCTTCAATCTGGACAGCCTGTTTCGACGCGCCGGCGCCCACGGGAAGCAGGCGCTAACGATGTGCATGGGTTTCGGCTGCAATGCGGCGGGTGTGGTCTCGACCCGGGTGATCGACAGCCCGCGCGAGCGGCTCATCGCGATCATCACGAACAACTTCTCGCTGTGCAACGGACGCTGGCCCACCCAGATCCTGCTTGCCACGATCTTCGTCGGAGCCCTCGTGCCGGCTCACCTGGCCGGCCTCGTGTCGGCGACGGCAGTGGTCTCCGTGTCCCTGCTGGGGGTGTTCGCGATGTTTGCCGCGTCGTGGTTCCTGTCACGGACGATGTTACGAGGTGAAGCGACCACGTTCAGCCTCGAGCTGCCTCCGTATCGGCCACCGCGGCTCCTGCAGACGCTGTACACGTCGATCATCGACCGGACGCTGATCGTGCTGTGGCGTGCCGTGGTGTTCGCCGCGCCAGCAGGCGCGGCCATCTGGCTCGTCTCCAACATCTCGGTCGGGGACGCGAGCCTCGCGGAGCACTTCATCTCGTGGGTGAATCCGTTCGGGATCCTGGTCGGTTTGAACGGGGTGATCCTGCTGGCCTACGTGGTCGCTATCCCGGCCAACGAGATCGTCATCCCGACGATACTCATGCTCACCGTGCTCGCCGGCGGGGTCGCGGGCGTCGGTGAAGGGGCCGGCGTCATGTTCGAGCTGGAGTCGGCTGCGGACGTGGGCACCCTCCTTCGAACGGCCGGGTGGACGGCGGTCACGGGGATCAACGTCATGCTGTTCAGCTTGCTCCACAATCCGTGCTCCACGACCCTGTACACGATCTACCGGGAGACCGGGAGCGCCAGATGGACAGTGGTATCGGCCCTGCTCCCGCTGGTCATGGGCTTTACGCTGTGCTTCCTGGTGGTGCAGGTGTGGCGGTGGGTGGGATAGTGCTTCTTCGCTTCTTCAGGCTCGAGAGGATCTCCGCATGCTGACACACCTGCTTCTCGGAGCCGTCATCGGTGCGGCCATCGGCCTCGTACTCGGCAACGTGGTGACTGGCGTCGTCATCGGTGTCGTCATCGCGATGGCGATTCACTTCTTCGCGAGCCGACGCGGCAAGCCCGAAGACTGACTATCAGTCTGACGACCGGTCCAACGACAGGTCTCTGATTCGCAGCAGCTGCGTCGCGATCTCGTCCACCGCTTCGTCCAGCGACTCCCCGAGCTCGGGGTCGACGGGGCCGACAGCGGTCAGGGCGGACGACCGGCAGTCCAACACCCGCGTCCACCACACCGCTGACCAGAACTCGAGCTGATCGAGCGCGTCGCGGTCTCTCCGGGCCAGGGCGAGGTCGAACCGTTTCGCCATGCGATGCACGAGTTCGATCAGGTGGCTCAGCTCGATCAGCATATCCCGAGCGGCCTGCTTACCCTGCACCGCCCGCTCCAGCTCCTCCGCTTCCTCCAGCAAACGACCGAACCGGACCGACAATCGCCGTCGCTGGCTATCTCTCAGCATCCCCGCGCTCAACCTCACTCTCCCACGAGCGAGAGAGCGACCCGGCGTTTGCGCGGGCGCGTGTCGAAGTCCAACAGGACGACCTGCTGCCACGTGCCGAGTGGCACCTGGCCATCGACGATAGGCAGAGCGAGCGAGGGTCCGATCAGACAGGCGCGCACGTGGCTGTGCCCGTTGTCATCGTGCCAGGTCTCCTCGTGCTCGTAACGACCGTCCCGCGGAGCGATCCCTTCGAGCGCCGCCGCGATGTCGTGACGTACGAGTCCGGGTTCGTACTCGAGCGTGGAGAGCGCGCCCGTCGATCCGACGACCATCGCCGTCAGCTGTCCGCATCGGATTCCGCTCTCGTGCACGACTGCCTGGAATTCTGCCGTCATGTCCAGGATATGGTCGTTGCCCTGCGTGTCGCGCGTAAGCATGTGGCTGTGGGTGATCATAGTTCTGGCCCACCTAGTTCTTGTTGGCGATTACAGCAACACCCGATCGTAACAACACCCGAGGAACATGAGCCCTCCCGCCCGGTAAAGCCGAACGAAGGAGATACGTATGGCATACTACGATTATTACTGTGCCGCGAACGACCGCACGGTGGAAGTCCGGCACGCCATGTCCGAGACGCTGCGAACGTGGGGCGACTTGTGCGAGCACGCCGGTCTCCCGACGGGAGACACGTCAGCCGACGAACCGATCGAGCGTAAGGTGACGGCCGGCATCCCGCTGACCGGCCGCGCGGCCGAGTCCCCGCGCGAGGCCTGTGGTCCGTCCTGCGCCTGCGCCTGGGACTGACACGACTCGACATCCGTCCCGACCGCACAGAAGTTCTTCATTCCTGAGATCTTCTCATCATCCCTCAAGAAGGCGGGAGCAGAAGGCTCGATCAGCGACCGGTGCCCTTCGGAAAAGCCATGACGAACCCGCAGCTGCTCGAGAAGCGCGCCGAGACGCCGACACCGACTGGCGGTCTGCTGGCGGTCGGCGCTAGCCGGCTTCCCGCCGACATCCTGCGCGAGGCGTCCGGTCGATTGGGCTGGGCAGCTCTCCTCTATTCGATCACGTTCTTTCTCGCCTACTTCGGCGGTCATCTGCTGAGCATGGTGACGGGAGCGGTCGATCTCTCGATGCTGCTAGACAGTCCGCTGCAGACGACCACGGCGGTGGTGGCGATCACGCTCGGACTGCTCCTCTTCTTCGCCTCTCGGCGCTCGCGGTTGGCGCCCGGCTTGCTGCTCGATGTCGGCCTCGTGTTCGAGGTTATCGCCGCGTTCGGAATCGCGACGGCGGAATTCTGGGGCATATATGGCGAGTGGCCGGGTTGGGAGGTCGTTCAACAGGGGACAATGGGTGTCTCCTGGGTGTGCGTGTGGATCCTCTTTTTCCCGATGCTGGCCCCCAACACACCGGGCAAAGTGCTGCTCGCCTCGCTGGCCTCCGCCGCGATGCCCGGGCTGGTTGTGCTGCTGTCGCAGGCGTTCGGGGCGACAAGCCCCGAGGGTCCAGTCGGCTTCCTCTCCCTGTACCTCGTCTTCACCTCGAGCATCTGCGCGTTGTTGGCGTACGTAACCTCGCGCGTGGTGTACCGCTTCGGGATGCGGCTCCAGAAGGCGCGTGAGGTGGGAAGCTACCGGCTGGTCGAGCCGCTGGGTAAAGGCGGCATGGGTGAGGTCTGGCGTGCCTCGCACCGCATGCTCGCTCGCCCGGCGGCGGTGAAGCTGATTCGCCCCGAAGTGCTCGGGGGCGATCAAACGACACGGCAGGTCGTGTTGACGCGGTTCCAGCGGGAGGCGGAGGCGACGGCAGCCCTCCGGTCGGTCCACACGATCCAGTTGCACGACTTCGGAACAACCGAGGACGGAGCGTTCTACTACGTGATGGAGCTGCTCGACGGTCTGAGCTTCAAAGATCTGGTCGAGCGCTTTGGCCCTGTTCCGCCGGGTCGGGTGGTCCATTTGCTGCGCCAGGCGTGTCACTCGCTGGGTGAGGCACACCAGCGCGGGATGATTCACCGGGACGTGAAGCCCGCCAATCTCTACACATGCCGACTGGGTCCGGATCATGATTTCGTGAAGGTGCTGGACTTCGGATTGGTGAAGAGCACGACCGACGTGATACCGGGGGCGACGGAGCTGACCGCAGCGGGAGTGGTGACGGGAACGCCCGCCTTCATGCCGCCAGAGGCAGCGACCGGACACGCCAGGCTAGACGGCAGAGCGGATCTGTACGCTCTGGGCTGCGTCGCGTACTGGCTGATCACGGGCTGTCACGTGTTCGAGGGAGATACGCCGATGGCCGTCGTGCTCGACCACGTGCGAACATCCCCCGTCCCACCGTCGCTGCGAACGGAGATGGACGTGCCGCCCGATCTCGAGGCGCTGATCATGTCGTGTCTGGCAAAGGAGCCGCCCGATCGCCCGGCGAGCGCGGGGGAGCTGGCACGTCTGCTCGGCGAGACGGGTCTGGAGGATGCCTGGGGAGCCGAAGCAGCCGCTGAGTGGTGGCGCCTTCACCTGCCGATGGAGGCTGACTCCAGAGCGCGACCGACACCGTAGGGTCCAGTAGTTGCCGCAGGCGCTCGATTCACAGAGCTTCCGGGCGGAGTTGTCCACGGTCCAAGGAGCGACGGCGATGAGCCCGAACGATGATCTGTCCGATCTTTCGCTAGACGAAATTGAGGAAGGCCTCAAGAAGCCGGGGCCCAAGCGTGGAAAGCGCCGAGCGAAGAGCGCTGAGGCGACGGCTTCTCAAGCGGTGTCCGATAACGGATCGAGGAAGTCGAGGCGCTTTACCTTCTTCATGGTCGGCCTGCTGCTCGGTGTTGGCGGCACACTGTTCCTGCCGCCGTTGATCCGGCCCTACCTGCCCGACGCGCTGCTCCCGCGCGGCGAGGAAGTGTCCGGACCGGTTCTCGGCAAGCAGCGGGAGGCGCCAGATCGGCTGCTGATCACCCTGCAGGCCCAGCAGGGCGCGATCCTCGCCACGTTCACCGAGCAGGTGGCGGAAATCGACCTTCTCGTGGGGGTGGGCGACACGGTGACTCTGGGTGTGGAAGAGTACCAGCCGTTTGTCGAGAATCCGCGCTTTGAGGGGATCCGCAAGGCGTCGTCACCTCCGGCCGGCTCGTCCGGGCTCGACGGGTCCGAACCCCAGATGATGGAGCCCCAGACCACCGACACCCAGGCGTCCGAATCGGGCGATGAGAGCCAGTCCGCGGACGAGATGCAGACTCCGGGCGACACGACGACGGCCCGATGAGGGAGGGCGTGACAAGGGCCGTGCAGCGCCCGCGCCTCCTGGCGGGGGCGCTCTCGCTCGCCCTGCTCGCGGCGCCAGGCCTTTGCCAGCCCCGGCTCGCGGCACAGGAGACCGGCAGCGTCATCTTCTTCCATCCCGACGGTATGGGGGTGAACACCTGGTCCGCTCTTCGACTGCTCCAGGTGGGGCCTGATGGCCGCCTGAACTGGGATCTTCTTCCCGCCATGGCCGTCTACACGGGCCACCTCGCCGACGCCGTGACGGCCACGTCGAACGCCGCCGCCACGATCCATGCGTACGGTGTGAAGGTGCCGGCCAGCAGCTACGGGCTGAACGCCTCTGAGCCCATAGTAGCCCGCTCCGGCCGGTCCCTGAGCATCCTTCTCGAGGCACAGGAGGCTGGCTACGCGATCGGCCTGGTGAACAGCGGTACGATCACGGAACCGGGGACCGGAGCGTTCTGCGCCCGTGTCGAGGAGCGGACCGATCACGCCGAGATTGCCAGGCAGATCCTGGACACCGGCCCGAACGTCATTCTGGGGGGCGGCGAGCGCTATTTCCTCCCGACCGGTGTCGAGGGAGTGCACGGGGTCGGTGCGCGGGCGGACGGCCGCGACCTGGTCGCGGAGGCGCGCGCCCGTGGATACACGGTCGTCCATACAAGCCAGGAGCTGGCCGCCCTTCCCGGTACGGTTGACCGCGTGCTGGGTCTTTTCGCCTCCAACCACACATTCAACGCTCGCTCGGAGGCGGGCCTTGAGGAGGCCGGCCTCGATCCGTTCGCGGAGACAGCCCCCAGTGTCGCCGAGATGACGCGAGCCGCGCTGGCCATACTCTCGCGATCGGAACGTGGCTTCTTTCTTGTCGTCGAAGAGGAGGGGACGGACAACTTCAGCAACGCGAACAACGCGTACGGCGCGCTTGAGGCGGGACGGCGGGCGGATGAAGCCATCGCCGTGGTCATCGAGCACCTTGAAACCGACCCGAATGTGTTGCTACTCGTGACATCGGACAGCGACGCGGGCGGGTTGCAGGCGATCGGTTCGACGGAGCAGTGGCTGAAGAGGGATGAGCCGGTGCCCGAGCGGGATCTGAACGGGGCGCCCATGGACGGCTCTCGGGGGACGGCAACCGAGCCGTTTCTGTCCGCTCCGGATCGGGCCGGAAACCGCTGGCCGTTCGCGATCGCCTGGGCGACGCTGCGAGATGCGAGCGGGGGGATTCTGGTACGCGCGGCCGGGATGAACGCGGATCTCGTGTCCGGCACACTGGATTCGACGGATGTCTATGCGGTGATGTATCGAACGCTGTTCGGACGTCCGCCGAGCGGTACGGACGGGCCATGAGCGCGCTCCGCGTGATCCGAGACGCGCGATCCGGTCGGCCTGAGCCCAGCAGCCGGTAGAGGCTGCTTAACGGGACTAGCGGGACTCGTAGATCTGCGTGTTGCCTTCGCCGTCGAACAGAAGGACACTGTAAGGCTCCTTCTTGCCTCCTGTTCCCATCCCTGGTGATCCGATCGGCATACCCGGCACGGCCAGACCGACAGCGGCAGGTCGCTCATTCAGCAACCGGGCTATCACGTCCGCCGGGACGTGACCTTCCACGATGTAGCCGTCGATCACGGCTGTATGACAGGAGGCCAGCCGAGCTGGAACGCCCAACTCGGCCTTCTTCTCGGTGAGCTGTGCGTCGGAAACATCCTCGACCTGGACGTCAAACCCGTTTTCTTTGAGGTGCTCGACCCAAGCACCGCAGCAACCTCATGTAGGCGATCGGTAGACGACGACCTCCGCGTCGCTCAGATCGGACGCCGTGGCCATCTCGACGGCCTGAGACGTGCTTCCATCGGCCGATGCCTGTCCACCGCATCCCACGACGGCCAGGGCGAGCACTGCCACGGCCCAGTGGCCGGTGTGCACACGCTTCGTACGGCGAGCTCTCATGGCGCGCTCCTCTCGATCTCGTTGCCGCCGATGTCCGTAACCGTCCAAGATGCTGAAGGCGGTCCACTGCGCAACTACCCGGGATGGCTGGGGTGAGTGCCCCGGCCCGTGGAGCGAGTGCCGGGCGCGGCTGCGTGATTGCCCCGGGCGGCACAAGCAGAGTCTGAAGAGGTACACGTAGCCATGGATATCCTCGGGATCGAGATTTCAGCGGCGGATGTGCGGCTGTGGCTGGAGCAGGTGTGGGCCTTTGCGAGTCCGCGTTTGCTGCAGAGCCTAGGCATCGTGGCCGGCTCGGCGGTCGCTTACTGGGTCGGAAAGCGGGTGCTGAACCGTGTCTGCCGGCTCGTGACGCGCACCACGTCCAGGATCGACGACATGGTCGCCCGACTCGTGCAGCGTGCCTTCCTGATTTCCGTCGTTTTCTGGGCCGTCTGGAGACTGTTCTACATCTGGACGATGAGCGTGGTCGCCGACTTCGTCGCCGCCGCGTGGATCGTCGCCCTGACCCTGCCCGCCGGGCAGTTCCTCGTCGACCTCCTCACTCTCGTCGAGCGGCGCTTCGTCCACCGAACGGCTTCTACGCTGGACGATACCGCGCTTCCGATGATCAATAAGGGGGTCCGTTTTCTGGTCATCGCCCTCGGAGTGCTCCTTGCCCTCGAGTATCTGAACGTGAACATCGCTCCGTTGCTGGCTGGCGCCGGAGTGGCCGGCCTGGCCGTCTCGCTGGCTGCCAGGGACACGCTTTCCAACCTCATCGCAGGTGTATTGCTCATCATCGACCGACCGTTCCAAGTCGGCGACAGAATCGAGCTGTGGACGGCGCCACAGGAGACCGGGACGTGGGGCGATGTGGTGGAGATCGGACTACGGGCAACGACCATCCGCAATCCGGACAACCTGATCATGGTGATCCCGAATAACGAGATCATGCGTCGCGACATCGTGAACTACACGGCGTCGGGCTCGCACATCCGTTTGCGGATTCCGATCGGCATCGCGTTCGACGCGGACGAGCACCTGGCCAAGGAGCTCATCCTTCAGGCGGCTCGCGAGACCAAGGGGGTCAAGGAAGAACCGGAGCCGCTAGTCATCGTCCGCAGTTTCGGGCAATCCGAGGTGCAGCTGCAGCTTCGGGTGTGGATCGAACAGGCCCGAGAGCGACGAGCCATCGCGGATGCGATCACCGGGCGGGTCCGACGGCTGTTTCAGGAGCACGGAGTGGAGATCCCGTACCCGAAGCGCGATATCTACGTCCGCTCGGTGCCAGCTTCGGGCGCCGAGGCAACGCCCGAGTCACGCCCCCGACCGCCGGGCGGGGAGCCCTGGGAGTGATCACTCTGCCGGGCTCGCTCGTCCGGCCAGCGCGGGCCCTGGGCCTCCTGGCGCTGATCGGATCGATCGGTCTCTCATCGCTCGGCGCCCAGCAGCAGCAGGATCGCGAACGCCAGCCCTTTGTCCGCGACGCGTTTCTATTGCGCGGCGGCACGTTGATCGACGGGCGCGGAGGGCCACCCCACGAGAATGCTGCGATCCTCATTTACAACGGGCGGATTCAGGCCGTTGGCCAACAGGAAAGGATGCTGCTTCCCGAGGGGACACAGGTGGTCGAGCTGGACGGGAACTACATCCTGCCGGGGTTCGTGGACACGCGCGCGGTGCCGCGCGACGCCGCGGCCATGCAGGCACTCTTGTTTAGCGGTATCACGGCGGTGCTGAGCTCGGGTCCCGCGCTGGGTGATGGAACGGCTCAGCCTGACGATCTCGGCGACGTTCCGGGACCTCGGGTCTTCGCTGCCGGGCCGGCTCTGGATGGTGTACCAGGACTCCTACGGGGTGCAACGGTTATCCGGGACGAGGCAGAAGCGCGGGCGGCCGTGCGTCAGCAAGAAGAGGCGGGCACTGACTTCGTACAGCTCTACCGTGGGCTTCCCGCTTCGCTGGTCCGGGCCGCGGTCGACGAGGCCCACGAACGTGGCCTGTCGGTGATCGGCGATCTGGAAACGACCAGCTGGATCGAGGCGGCCCGATTCGGAATCGACGTGCTTCGTCCGATTGTGTCTCGCAACCCCGACCTGCTACCCGCAGGGACGAGGGAGGGATACCGATCAGATTTGGAAGCGGGAGAACTCTTCACGGTCCTCGGATGGCTCGAGCGGGTCGAGCCCGAGGGAGAGGCATTCGACGACGCGGTCGGCGCGCTTCTCGGAACGGATGTGACCGTCGAGCCTTCTCTCGTCTCGATCGAGTCGACCCTGTTCTGTGGGCATCCGGATTACCCGGCTCCCGCCGGCGGTCAACTCTGGTGGTTGGATGAAGCGGTCGCTGGAGACGCTAGCCGCGAGTGTATCGCCGAGCAGAACTTTCTCACCCGAGCGAACCAGGCATGGCCGGCCGCATTCCAGCTCACGTCTGTACTGCACGATCAGGGCGTGCGGCTCCTCGCGGGGTCGGACAGTCCTGTGACCCGCCTTCCGCCTGGCGTCGCCTACCAGCGGGAGCTCGAGTTGCTCGTCCAAGCGGGAATCCCGCCACTCGACGTCCTGAGCATCGCCACACGCAACGGCGCGATCGCATTGGGCCGACTGCACGAGATGGGAACGGTGGAGGTCGGAAAGCGAGCCAACCTCGTGCTGCTGGGGAGCGATCCTCTGGAGGACATTCGGGCGACCCGCGACGTGGTGTGGGTCATGCTGGAGGGGGCTGTGTTCGTGGTCGGGCGCGAAGAGGCACAGTAAGCCTCGGGCCCTGCCCTCCTCTGGCAACATGCGTGTCTGCGTCAGGTGGCGTGTCCGCGTCAGGCGGCGCGTCCCCCCTCAGGCGGCGCGTCCCCCTCATCCTCGGTTGGACAGTACGAATCCCGCCGCCGCTCCAGATCGCGCACCACGGCCGGCTTGAACCCTCGCTCGCCCACCTCCGCCAGCAGCTTTTCACGATAGACCGGGATGTCTATGAGCTCGAGCCGCAGCCGTGCCGTTTGGAAGAGACGCGGGAACCGCTCACCCGGAGCATGGATGTGGTGCAGACCACCGCTATAGACCAGAAGCATGTGGCCGCTCGGCACACCCAGCAGTATGTCGGCGATGCCCCCGCGCACCGTCATCGGGTGCCCATGAAGATCCAGTCCCGTCGGCCGCTTCATGCGCCCCTCGGGCATGATAACGATCAACGCGTCCGGGTCGTCGATTCTCTTCAGAACCTCGGACCAGGTGTGGTCTCGGGCGCGGGTAATCGATACCACGTTGTGCCCCACCAGGCGGAAGAAGCGACCGACGAACGGTCGTGCCAACGTCTTCTGGGCCACAGGGACCACCCCGCTTCGAGACATCTGTCGCAGCAGCTGGTTGGGCGCGGCGCCGGTGAAGATCGGCTCGAAGAGGCTCGTATGATTCAGCAGAGCCATGACACGGAGGCTCTCCCAGGGAATCTCCGGCTCCGCCCCGATCCATTGTCGATCGAAGCGCCAGAAGACCTTGCTCGCGAGCTTGATGAGCAAGAGAAGCAGGTAAACGAGGTATCTCCGCATGGCGACCTGAAGAGTGAACTGTCCGGCGACCGCGGGTCAAGCGGACCCTCGCCGCCGGTAGCGCACCGGCCGCGTGGTCCTCTATCTTGGCGGCCATGATTCTTCAGACGATGGTCGCAGTCCTGCAGGCACCCGTGATGCCGATCGACGTCACAGCGGTCATCGCGGTGGTCATGGGAATGCTGGTGGTCCTCATCCCGATCGCCGGAGTCACCGCGCGCTTTGCGCTCAAGCCTATTGCCGAGGCCGTGGCGCGAATGCGAGAGGCACAGGGGGCCTCGCAGGCACTCGGTCTCGTGGAGCAACGGCTCGCGCTCCTCGAGCAGCAGATGTCGAACCTCGAGTCCGACGTGAAGCGGATCGAGGACGTGACGGAGTTCGATCGACAACTCCGCTCGGGACCCCAGGAGACCGAGGGAGCGTAGTCTTCTCACGGGACTGCCAACAAAAGGCGGATCCGGTGTGTCAGGGTCCGCCGAATGAGCCAGCCTGCTGTAATCGAACCTCATTCAATCGGAATCGTGTTCGGCCCGTGAGGGCCTTTGTTCCAGGCACCGTGGATCCTGGACGGACTGCGTTCACCTACCACGACGGAGGGTTGAGAATGACGCGTATCAGGAATACCAGGGTCGCGACCGCGGCGGCGGGGATCGCCGCCGGGCTCGTGCTGCTGGCGACAGTCTCGCCGGCTGCTGCTCAGGAGGACTTCTCGGGCGTGCAGATCGAGGCCACGCACGTGGCCGGCAACGTCTACATGCTGACCGGCCAGGGTGGAAACATGGGAGTCTCGGTCGGTCCGGACGGGGCGCTGCTCGTAGACGACCAGTTCGCGCCGCTCGCGGACAAGATCCGCGCGGCCCTGACCGAACTGGGCCAGGGCTCCGCCGAAACTGAACTCCGCTTCGTGCTCAACACACACTGGCACGCCGACCACACGGGCGGGAACGTCGAGTTCGGCCCCGAGGCGCCGATCATCGCGCACAGCAACGTGAGGAAGCGTCTCTCGAGCCCCCAGCAGCTGTTCGGTCGAGTGATCGAGCCCATCGATCCCGCCGGTCTTCCGGTGATCACGTTCGGTGAATCCGTGTCGGTGCATTTCAACGCCGAAGAGATCCGGGCCTTCCACGTCCCCCACGGTCATACGGACGGCGACGCGGTGATCTTCTTCACCGGTTCCAATGTGGTCCACATGGGCGACGACTTCTTCTCCGGCAGCTTTCCGTTCGTGGATCTGGAGTCGGGGGGCAGCGTGCGGGGTCTGGCGCACGGAATCGCCTCCGTGATTAAGCAGCTCCCCGAAGACGTGCAGCTGATCCCGGGGCACGGGCCTCTATCGTCACTCGAGGATCTGCGCGAGTACCACGGCATGCTGGTGGAGACGTCTGCTATCGTGCAGAAGCGGATCGACGCGGGGGCGACTCGCGACGAGGCGATCGCGGAAGGCCTCCCCACGGAGTGGGAGAAGTGGGGAAGCGGCTTCATTAATCAGGAACGTTGGCTGGCCATCGTGTACGACAGCCTGACGAGCGAGCACGAGCACGAGGCTGACCACGATCACGAGGCCGAGCACGACCACGACGGATAACCAGTGGGTCAGGCGGACGAAGATTGAGTGACAGCGGTAACGGCGCGGGCGACGGGCGTCCCTCGCACACGGAGCTGACGCCGGACGGCTACAACGCCGGCTACGCGGAGCGCCTCCACGAAAGGGCGCTCCGGGAGCGTGGCCTGGTGCCGCCATCATTAGCCGCGTGGCCGGCCGCGGTTCTCCCTGCCACTGCTGCCGCTCCGCCGGGCCCCGCTCCGGCCCCGGTCGAAGGGCCACAGATCGAGGCTCCACCGGAGCTCGAGGAGCAGCTTCGACTGGCGGCCATCGCCGGGGCGCTGGTCGAGGCGTACCGCGCCTATGGGCACCTCGCGGCCACCATCGACCCACTGGGCTCGGAGCCGCCCGGTCACCCCATGCTGGATCCGGGCTTCTACGGGGTGACGCAGGACGACCTGACCTCGCTTCCGGCGTCGACTGTGCAGCTCGAACATGTCGGCGATACGGTCGGCCAGGTGCTCGAACGTCTGCAGCGCGTCTACTGCGGTCCGATCGGCTACGAGCTCGACCACGTCGAGAATCCGGCGGAGCGCGAATGGCTGATCGAATCGATCGAGTCGGATCGCCATTGCCGATCTCTGGAGCCCGACGAGGCCCGTGCTCTCCTGCTACGGCTCACGGAGGTCGAAGGGCTGGAGCAGTTCCTTCATCGTTCGTATCTGGGTATGAAGCGTTTCTCGATCGAGGGCCTGGACATGTTGGTCCCGATGCTGGACCAGGTCCTGACACGCGCGTCGGAATACTGCGTGAAGAAGGCGTTTCTCGGCATGGCGCACCGCGGGCGGCTCAACATGCTCGCTCACATCATCGGCATCTCCTACGAGTCGATTCTGGCTGAGTTCGAGGAGGAGATCTCACGGGGCATCCAGACGGCGCTGCCCGAACTGGGGTCGGGCGACGTGAAGTACCACATTGGAGCGCGAGCGCGAGTCAGCTCGGAGCAGCTGGACGTGGAGGTATACTTGGCACCCAACCCGAGCCATCTCGAGCACGTCGATCCCGTCGTGCTCGGAATGGCGAGGGGTGCCCGCTATCTGGAGGGTTCCGGCAACCCCGAGTGCATGCTCCCGATCCTGATCCACGGGGATGCTTCGTTCGCGGCACAGGGAGTCGTGGCGGAGACGCTGAACCTGTCCCGGCTGCATGCCTACGAGACGGGCGGCACGATCCACCTGATCGCCAACAACCAGCTCGGGTTCACCACGACGCCGGGCGAAGGCCGCTCGACACGATACGCGAGCGATCTGGCGCTTGGTTTCCGCATGCCTGTGGTGCACGTGAACGCGGACGACCCCGAAGCGTGCCTGGCCGCGGTGCGTCTTGCGGTCGACTACCGGTTCCAGTTCGGCCAGGACCTGGTGATCGACCTGGTGGGCTACCGGCGGTACGGCCACAACGAGGGTGACGAGCCGGGCTACACGCAGCCCCGCATGTATGCACAGATCAAGGATCACGCGACGGTTCGGACCCTGTGGGCCGAGCGCCTGATCGGTGCGGGCACGCTGACCCGCGACGAGGAACGCGCGATGAGCGAGGCCCTCGCCGAGAGCCTCGGTGGGGCTCGTGAGGAGATCCAGGAGGCACAGCGCGAGCGGCTCGCGGCGGCCGACGGGACACTCGCCCCTCACCTCGTCGACGATGAACCGGAAGCCGAGGAGCAAGAAGAGACGCTGGTCGAAATCGCCGAGGACAGTCGGGAGTTGTCCACCAGCGTGCCGGTCATTCGCCTCGAGATGCTGAACGAGGCCATCCACCGCTGGCCGGAGGGCTTCGAACCGTTCGGAAAGCTCGAGCGCCAGCTTTCCCGCCGTCGCGACTCACTGCACGACGCCGTGGACTGGGGACACGCCGAGGCGCTCGCGCTGGCGAGCCTTGTGACGGAAGGCGTACCGATTCGCTTCACGGGAGAGGACACGGCGCGAGGCACCTTCAGTCACCGCCACCTGGTGCTCCACGACGGGCGGACGGGCGAGACGCACACCCCGCTGAAGCACCTCGCCTCAGATCAAGCCCACTTCGAGGTGGCGAACAGCCCCCTTTCGGAGATCGCGACGCTCGGCTTCGAGTATGGTTTCAGCACGATCGCGCTGGACGCACTCGTCCTGTGGGAGGCGCAGTTCGGGGACTTCTCCAACGTGGGTCAGGCGATCATCGATCAGTTCATCAGCGCCGGGCAAACGAAGTGGGGCCAGGAGTCTCGCCTGGTCCTGCTGCTGCCCCATGGCTACGAGGGACAGGGCCCGGAGCACTCGAGCGCTCGCCTGGAGAGGTTTCTGCAGCTCGCCGCGCAGGGGAATCTTCGGGTAGTGAACTGCACGACCCCGGCCCAGTACTTCCACGTGCTCCGCCTCCAGGCGCGGAGGCCGGCGCGGAGGCCGCTCGTCGTCATGACTCCCAAAAGCCTCCTGCGTCACCCGCGCGCCCGCTCTTCGGTGGATGAGCTCGCCGAGGGCCGGTTCCGGGCGGTTCTGCCGGACGAGGCAGCCGACGCGCAGCCGGAGAGCATCGATCGCGTGCTGCTGTGCAGCGGCAAGCTGTTCTATGAGCTGGAAGGCTCCGAGGCCCGTGGCGAGTCCGGGCGGTTCGCGGTCGTTCGCCTCGAACAGCTGTATCCCTTCCCGAGATCAGGGCTACACAACGTGCTGGAGCGTTTTCCCAATCTGGCCGAGATCCGCTGGGTGCAGGAAGAACCTGCAAACATGGGTGCCTGGAGGTTTCTGGCGCCTCTCCTGCGGCGGACGGTTCCCGCTGAGGTCAAGATCGCGTACGTGGGACGTGCGGCCAAAGCGAGTCCCGCGGAGGGGTACGCAGGTCGGCACGAGATCCGTCAGCGCAGGATCATCGAGCGCGCCTTTCAGGCAGCAGAATAGAGGTCAGTCGGCGGGCTGTGACTGTCGGCCTGCCTCTGCCGACCCGAAGCATCTCAGTAAGTCGGTGAAGGCGCCAATCAGCTGGTCCAGCGCTTGACCGTCCTCTTCATGTCGGCCAGTTCGCTGACCACCTTCTGATGAAACTCCTCGATCTCGTCGGCCGCCCCGTTCTGTTTCAGCTCGGAGAGCCGATTCTTCGCGCGATCGTACTTCGCGTCCAATCGGGCGATCATCGCTTTCATCCGAACTTTGGTGGCGGCCCGGGCATCGCCGAGATCGTCGCGCATCATGTCCGCTCGCTCGCGGAACTTCTCCAGCGCGGCCTCGGCCCGCTCGAGCAGCGAATCGACTTCTGCCGAGGGTTCATCCATCATGCTCTCCTCACTCGATACACCTGTGTTGGGAGCCACGCCCGGAAAGAACGTTGCAGAGGCATTAGTAAAGATGCGACGAAAGCGGGAAGGATGCACCCCTTCTGCAGAGAAGCAACGCAAAGGTTGTAGGGCGTACGCGCCGAAGGCTGCGTCCGCCTACGGTCCGTGCCCCGCAGTTCCGACCATGAGGTTGTCCCGGATCGGCACCTTCGGGAAGGCACTGGCAAAGAGGGCATAGCAGATGCCGAACAGTCCGAGGAATCCGATCGAAATCGAGACCTCGGGCCAGCCGAGCGGAAGCGAATCACCCTCCCAGACTGAAGGGACGATGAGGTTGTACCGCTCCAGCCAGAACCCCAACAGAATGAGCAGCGCCACGAATCCGAGCCAGCGTGGGTTCATCTTCGGGTTCCGACCCAGCAGGAAGAGGAACGGGAGCGCGAAGATCAACACCATCTGCAGCCAGTAGATCGTCGAGAACATCTCACCGGTACGAGGGATGAAGAAGTTGGCCTCGCGCGGGATGTTGCCGAACCAGATGACGAGGAACTGCGAGAACCACAGGTAGGTCCAGAACACGACGAAGGCGAACATCAGCTTGCCCAGGTCGTGGAACTCCCACTTGTCCCACAGCGAGCCGTAGCGCTTTTCGTAGTGGGCCGCGACCAGTGCCACAAGCGCCAGCAAGCACAGCCAGCCCCCAACGAAGAAGTAGGGTCCCCACACGACGCTGATGAAGCCGGGCACGAGGGACATCGCGAGATCGTATGACAGCATGGAAAAGACCATGACCCAAGCGAGGATCAGCAGCGGGGACATCCAGGTCATGCGCCGCCGGCAACGCTCCATTTCCTCCTCGTCGCCCCGCCAGTTGCGCGACAGGGCCCGCGCCAGACTCCGACGCCAACCCGTCTGACGCTCGGCGACGAGCGGCGCGTCGGCGCGCAGCGAGTGCCACAGGAATGCGAAGCTCGCCAGGTAGAGGATCAACAGCATGACACCGTTGCGCAGGAACACTCCGTCCAGGGTGAGCCAGTCGCGGTTCAGGTGCTCGGTATCGACCTCACCGAGCCACGGGAGCACGTACTCCGCCCCGAGGTAGAGCAGCACAAAGAGGACGAACGAAACGGGCAGGAAGGCGCCGGCCGCCTCGGCGACACGTCGGAAGCCCATGCCCCAGTGCCCCTTCGCGGCCTGCAGGATGGCGCCGAACACGACCCCGGCCATCGCGAGCGAGGTCCAGAACAGGAAGTTCACCCACACGCTCAGCCAGGCCCGCTGCGGCGCGGGCCCGATGGTCAGGAAAAAGCCCAGCACGCCGAGCGCGAGCGCGAACAGGCACAGACCCAGCCAGCGGCCGGAGACCTCCCCGAGCGTGGCGAGCGCCTGCTCGGGCGTCCGCTGCATTCTCGGCGCACTCATCGCCCGCCTCCCGCGGCGGCAGGTGCGGCTTGGTTCTCGCTTGCTGCCGCAGCCTGTACCGATTCCGGGGTCGCGTCCACCGGTGTTCGCGCCTGGAGGTCACGCAGCCACGCCACCACGAGCCACCGTTCGTCGACCGGGATGCGCTTGTAGGTGGGCATCAGCCCCCGGCCGTTGGCGATCATCCCCCAGACGTAACCGTCGGAGTAATTGCGAGCGCGCTGGGACATGAGGTTCAGCGTGGGCAGAGCCGGGATCTGGTTCGGACCCACCACGGAGCCATCGCCCAGGCCGGCCGGTCCGTGACACGGCAGGCAGAACTGGCCGAACAGCTCCTCGCCGCGCGCAAGCGCATCCTCTGAGAGGACAGCGGGGAGCGGGCTCTCAAGCAGCGAGTCGGCCGCCAGCAGGTCGTAGGGGCGCTCCGCGTCCACCGGCACCGCGCCCTCGGGCGGCAGCCACGGCTGCTCCTCGTACGTCTCGATCGAGGCCTGCTGGCTCATCGTGGAGAAGATCGGGATGTACTTGATCTGGTCGTCGCAGGCCGCGAGCAGCGGCACGAGAACGGCCACGGGCAGGAAGCGGCGGACCAGGCCGCGCCGCCTCATCGCTGCACCTCCACATCGACCGCGCCGGTATCCCGGACGAGCGTTTCCACCTCCCCGTGCTGGCCGTTCTCGGACGGCACGAAGATGCCCCAGCGGTCCACCGAGAACGCGGGTCGATACGTGTCGGCCAGCCTCAACGACGGTTTGCGGGCGTGGATCAGCATGGCCATCAGGGCGAAGATCCCGGTCAGCAGGATGGCCAATTCGAACATCACCACGATGAACGGCGGGATCGAGACGATCGGCTTGCCCTGGGTAACAAGAGGATACGCCAGCGACGTCCCCGCCGTGATCAAGAGACCGGTGGCGCAGCCCGTGATGCCTCCGATCAGGGCCCACAGACCGACCGGCGAGGAGTGGATGCCCATGGCCTCCTCAAGCTCCTCCGATGGGACGGGAGAATACACCTGCAGATCGAGGTGACCCGCGTCCCGCAGGCGCTCGATCGCCTCCCGCGTCTCCTGGAGGCTCGCGTACTGCGCGAGGACCCCGCTCACGCCTCACCTCCCGCCGAGTGGCCGTGCGCCAGGTGCTCCTTCACCTCCGCGATGCTGATCGTGGGCAGCGTTCTCGAGAAGATCAGGAACCAGAAGAAGAACCAGGCGAAGCTCCCGACCAGGATCGCGATCTCCACCCAGCTCGGCGTGTAGATTCCCCATCCGCCGGGCTCGTACTCGTGCGCGAGCGAACTGACGCCACATCCCGATGTTGACCAGGATCGCCACGACGAAGAGCGCCGGGAGACTGCGTCGGATACGCTTGAACCACAGGCTCATCGGCTGGATCACGTTACAGAACACCATGATCCAGAACGGGCCGGCGTAGTGCCCGCGCGCCCGCCACCAGAAGCTCTCCTGCTCGATCGGATCCGCGGAATACCAGGCGAGGAAGTACTCGATCACGTACGCGTAGCCCACGATGAGGGACGTGAGGAGCAACAGCTTCGCCATGTTCTCGAAGTGGTACTCCGTGACGTATTCCTCGAGTCCGAACGCCCAGCGAAGCGGGATCATCAGCGTGATGACCATCGCGATCCCCGAGAAGATCGCGCCGGCCACGAAGTAGGGAGCGAAGATCGTCGAGTGCCATCCCGGCACGATACTGAGCGCGAAGTCCCACGACACCACACTGTGCACCGAGAGCACCAGCGGCGTAGCTATGCCGGCCATGTACAGATACGCGCGCCGGTAGTGTCGCCACTCGTTGACTGTCCCCTGCCAGCCGAGCGACAGCAGGCCGTAGATCTTGCTCTTGAGCCCCGTGAACTTGTCGCGCAACGCCGCCAGGTCGGGGATGAGTCCCGTGTACCAGAAGATGAGGCTGATCGTGAAGTAGGTGCCCACCGCGAACACGTCGAGCACCAGCGGGGACCGGAAGTCCGGCCAGATCTGACGCTGTGACGGATAGGGCATCAGCCAGTAGAAGTACCACACCCGCCCGAGGTGGATGAGCGGGAACAAGCCCGCCGTCATCACGGCGAAGATCGTCATCGCCTCGGCGGCGCGGTTAATCGTCGTGCGCCACCCCGAGCGGAACAGATACAGGATGGCCGAGATGAGCGTGCCGCTGTGCGCGATCCCCACCCAGAAGACGAAGTTCGTGATGTAAGTGCCCCACATCACGGGGTGCGTGATGCCGGCGACACCCAGGCCGACGCCGATCTGATAGAACCAGGCGCCCGCTCCCACGCCGATCAGGGCCATGGTGATCAACAGCAGGAGCCAGAATCGGCCCGCCGGCTTCGAGATTGGCCGGGAGATGTCCTCGTTGGCGTCCGCCAACGTGAGCCGCGTGCGGGCGTCCAGCTCGGCCGTGGCCATCAGTGGGTTTCCTCATCGCCGTGCTCGGCATGTGCGGGCTCGGCATGGGTGACGCCCTTCAGGTACGTGATCGCCGGTCGCACGCCCAGCTCGCTCAGCGCGTGGTAGGCCCGCGCCCCGCGGGCGATCTGCGACACGCGGCTTTTCGGATCCTTCAGGTTGCCGAACACGATCGCCTCGGTCGGGCAGCTCTGCTGACAGGCGGTCACCACCTCGCCGTCCTCTACGAAGCGCCCCTGGTCTTTAGCGTCGATCCTCGCCCGGTTGATCCGCTGCACGCAGAACGTGCACTTCTCCATCACACCCTTCTGGCGGACCGTCACATCCGGGTTGAGCTGCAGGTTCAGCGGGTAGGGGTGCTCGTAATCGAACCAATTGAAGCGCCGGACCTTGTACGGGCAGTTGTTCGAGCAGTACCGGGTACCGACGCACCGGTTGTACACCTGGACGTTGAGCCCCTCAGGGTTGTGGTAGGTGGCGTAAACCGGACAGACGGGCTCACACGGTGCGTCGCCGCAGTGCTGGCACAGCATGGGGCTGTGCACCACCTGGAAGCCGTCGTCCTCTGTCTCCTCGTAGAAGCGGTAGACACGCAGCCACGACATCTCGCGGCGGGCGGCGACCTGGTCCTCGCCGACCGTGTGGATGTTGTTCTCCGCGTAACAGGCCGTCACGCAGGCACCACAGCCGGTGCAGCTGTTCAGGTCGATCGTCATGGCCCAGCGATACGGGCTCTGCGGATCCGTGTCCCAGGCCGTGTCGAGCGGCTCGCTTGTGTCGGCGTGCTCGAGTTCGTGCGCCTCGATCGCCTCGCGAGCCTCGTCCACGTTCACGAGCTCTGCGATCTCGCGCCCCAGGTCCGTCTTGCTTCCCTGGGTCGAGACGAGCCGGGCACGCTGGCCGGTCGGCTCGACGGAGACGGACACGCCGGAGAAGGCCAGCGCCCCCGAGCCCGGATCGCGGACCGGCGGCAGCAGGTCGAGCGGATTGACGCCCCGGCTGGCGGCGTTTCGACCATAGTGCGTGTGCCCCTGGCCGATCGGGATCGCGACCGTGTCGGATCGGATACCGCGGTACACGGAAACGGGAGCCTCGACCGAGCCAGCCTCGGAGCGCACCGCCACCACGTCCCCGTGCTCGACTCCCAGTCGCTCGGCCATGTCGGGGTGCAGCTCGACCCACGAGTTCCACACGTTGCGGGTGACCGGGTCGGGCAGCTCCTGCATCCATGCCCGATTCGCCCCGCGGCCGTCGTAGAACTGAACGGTCGGGTAGACGAGAAGGGCGTCACCGGCCGGCGGCTCGAACGCGCCGAAGAGATAGGACTGCGCGGCGATCGTGAGCGCCGGTCCTGTGGCCTCCTGAGGTTGAGCCATGGAACCGGCCGCCGCCCCAGGAGTCACTCCCGAGGCCCCTCCCTCGGAAGCGTCCAGCTCCAGGGCGTGTGTGCCGCCACCGCGCAGCGCGCCGAGCCACCAGTTATCCTCGGAGTCGGCGTCCGCGCCCAGCAGCTCGCGCCACGCCTCCTTCAGGTACTCACTGAACGACTCTGTCTCGAAGCCGTCGGCACGGCCCGCGATGGTCGCAATCTGCAGCAGAATGTCCTCGCGCGAACGTGTGTCGAACACCGGCCGCATCACGGGCTGGGCCAGCGCCCGGACGCCCGGGCGGGCTTCGGCATCACCCCACGACTCGAGCGCGTGATGGCACGGCAGCAGCCACCCGGCGGCGGCCGCCGTTTCGTCCAGGTGTGGGTGGATAGCGATGACGTTTGGCACGTTGCCGAGTGCTTCCGCGAATCCGGCCGAGCGGGGCAACGTGAAGATCGGATTCGTGCCCGACACGATGAGCGTGCGCACCTGGCCGCCGTTCATGCGGCCGATCAGGTCGCGCATCTCGTCGAACGACGCCGTGGACGGACGAAGCGGCGTATCGGTCAGCTCCACAGTGCGACCGATGGCGCCACACGCATGGTTCAGCAGCGCGACCGCCAGGTTCGCCTCCGTCGCCTGCGGGCCCTGTCCCTCTATGCCAGGCGGCAGCGCGACGGGCGCTCCGGCCTGGGCGAGCTCCTCGGCCAGGCGCTCGATCTGCTCGGCCGGCACGCCTGCCCTCTCGGCGACGGCCTCCGGCGTGTAGGGTGCGAGGACGGCGGCCAGCTCGATCACCCCCCGGCGGCCGGCCACGTCGTGCGCCACGGCGAGAGCGACCAGCCCTTCCGTGCCCGCGCGCACCGACAGCCACTCATCGGCGTTAGAGCCGGTGACCGACAGCCGCGGCCCCACAAAGGTGAACTTCGCGTGACGACCCTCGTCGATGGCCCGTGCCGCCGCGTAGCGGCCGGCGAACTCGACGGGCGCGAGCCAGGTGCCCAGGAAGTCGGCGCCGAAGGACACGATCCGATCCGCCCTGTCGAGCGCGTACGTCGGGATCTCCGCCGTGCCGAACGCGATCTCGTGGGCCGCCCGCAGCGCGCCGTACTCGAAAGACTCGTACGCCACGTGCTCGGCGCCCGTAGACTCGGCCCACGCTGCGAAGAACTGAGCGCTCGTTCCCGTGACGCCGCCCGTGAGGAGCACGGCGCCGCCCTGACCGAGGGCTGCCGCCGCGGCCGCCAGCGCCGCATCCCATTCGACGTCCTCGTACGACCCGCCCGCCGGTGCATCGGCGGAGGCGTCTGAGGGCGCGTCGCCGACCCGACGTCGCGGATTCGGGATCCGATCCGGATCGTAGAGGTCCTGGAGCACGGACTGGGCGAGACCCGACAGTCGACCCTTATTGGTCGGGAAGCTCGGGTTGCCTTCCAGCTTGATCACCCGACCGTCTCTCACCGTCGCGTGAATCCCGAGCGGCTCCGGCCCGGCCTCGCCAAGCGTAGTCGCGTAGGTGTCGTTTCGCCCGGGGACAATCTCCTCGGGCTGTACGAGCTGCGTGATGAGCGTGTCGGCGAAATCAGGCGGTCCGCACCCGATCGCGGCGGCGCCCGCACCGCCCACTCCGAGCACCTTCAGGAAATCGCGTCGCGAGGTCCCGTTGCCGTTGGCCGAGCTCGAGCTTGCCCGTGCGTTGCCGTTGGCCGAGCTCGGGTCGACGGCCCCTGCAGCCGAGCCACACCCGCAGCTTCCGCTGGCGCACGCGTCGCCCGCCGATCCCTGGACCGGGAGCGTCCGCGCATCTCGCGTCCTATCGTGCGGCCTGCGGCTCATTCGCTCTCTAGTCTTCTCTCTCTGGCCTTCCGGCGCTTCCTAGTAGTGACAGGAAGCGCAATCGATCGGCCCCCGGTAGTAGCCGTACTTCTGGTCGATCGAGATGGGATAGAAGCTGTGGTCCTGATTGCCCTCCGGCGGGGCCGGAGGCGGCTGCGCCTGAAGGAGCATGTAGTCGGTCGCCACGTCGGTCTCGGCCGGTTCCTGTCGGTGGCACTCGAGGCACCAACCCATGCGGAACGAGGCCCACTGGTACACGCGGTCCATTTCCTCGACCGGACCGTGACACTCGGTGCAGTCGATCTTGGCGCGTACGTGCGCCTGATGCTGGAACTGCACGTGATCCGGTAGCTTGTTCACCCACTCCCACGGCACCGGTTCGCCACGCTCCCAGTATCCGCGCAGCTCTTCCACCGGGGGCAGCCCGGAGCCTGCGATGCGGTGGCACCCCATGCACACTTCGAGCGCCGGGACCACTCCCGTCTGCGACTTGTCGGTCCCGATATGACAGTACATGCAGTCGATCTGCAGGTCGGTCGAGTGGAAGCGGTGATTGAAGGCGATGGGCTGCCGGGGTCCGCGTGTGGCGTTGTTGTGGTCGTCGATCGCCTGCCACTGAGTCGGCTGCTCAGCTAACTCCGCCTCGCCCTGGTACTGCTCGGCCTGCTGGGCGACCGGACTCTCGGCCTCCGCAGTGGATTCCTGCTCCTGCGACTCCTGGGCCCTCGGGGGATTTGCACCATCCGCGGCCGCGAGGAGCACACCCGATGTGGCCGGCGTGTCGTCCGTGACCGCAGAGGTCGAGCTCCGACCGACGATGGCCGCCGTGAGGCCGACGATCAGCAGCACAACGACCAACGCTGTGAACTTGCCCAGTATGCGCATCCGATCCCTTGGAGTGATCGGAACTCTACTTGACTTCGGAAGCCGGCGCAGGCGTCGAGTTGGCCGGCAACGATGGACGGCGGTCAAGGTATCGCACCCCCGGCGCGACGCAAGCCAAAACAAAGTGGCGGCGTACGTCGAAGTGCTCACTAAGAGTGAGCCGCTACAGCCGCCCGAGGTCGGGGAAGGGAACCGAGACGTTTGCCATCCGTATACCGTGCGGTGCCGCCTGTGAGAGAGCGTGATCGAAGCGCTCCTTCGAGGGTAACTTTTGGGGGACACGGAGGGGGGAAGAAGGTTGCCGCGCCGTGTGGTGCCGACTAGCTTGGAACGCCTGCGAGCGGGTTCCTGCGGGCGCCCGCTCGTCTGTTTCTAGCGGGGCCTTAGCTCAGCTGGCTAGAGCGCTACGTTGACATCGTAGAGGTCACTGGTTCGAGTCCAGTAGGCCCCACTCGGAGAGGCTGGCGTGCACTCTCCGTGCGCCGGATTTAGTCGGCGGATCGTCGCACGCCGTTTATCGGGGGCTGTAGCTCAGTTTGGTTAGAGTGCCGGTCTGTCACACCGGAGGTCGCGGGTTCGAGTCCCGTCAGCCCCGCTCGGTCGCGTCCCTGCTGGGCGCCGCATGGACTGGGGGCCGTAGCTCAGTCTGGGAGAGCGCTTGAATCGCACTCAAGAGGTCGCGGGTTCGAGTCCCGCCGGCTCCATGGATGCTCCCGGCGCGCCCGCGTTTCGACGCGGGCGTTTCGTTCCCGGTTAGCGGGACGCCGACGCCACCGTAGCTCAGGGGTAGAGCACTCGATTCGTAATCGAGCGGTCGTCGGTTCAAATCCGACCGGTGGCTCTCTGAAATACAGCTGCGCGCGGGAGTAGCTCAGCTGGTAGAGCGCAACCTTGCCAAGGTTGAGGTCGCCGGTTCGAATCCGGTCTCCCGCTTACAAGACAGATTTCGGGGCGTGGCTCAGTCCGGTAGAGCGCTGCGTTCGGGACGCAGAGGTCCCCGGTTCAAATCCGGGCGCCCCGACTCTCCTCGATCCACATAGAAGTGTCGCTCACAGCGCGGAGGTAGTCATGACGCTGAACGTGAAGGCGATGGGCATTGCGTGTGGGTTGTTGTGGGGTGTTTGTGTTCTGGTGATCGGGCTCGCGAACCTCGCGTGGCCCGGCTACGGATTGGCGTTCCTCGACGTGGTCGCGTCCATCTACCCCGGGTACGAGGTGGGCGGGTTCGGCTCGGTGATCTGGGGGACGCTGTACGGGCTCGTGGACGGTGCGATCGCGGGTATCATCGTGGCGTGGCTCTACAACAAGCTCGCGGGGAGCGGCGCATAGGGCCGGCGCCGCCTGACGATCCACTGGCATTGGAGCCGCGGCTCCTGCCCGCGACAAGAACATTGACGGTGCAGGCACTACAAGCCTAACGTCGTCGCCTAAATCGGGGCGTGGCGCAGCCCGGTAGCGCGCCTGAATGGGGTTCAGGAGGTCCCGGGTTCAAATCCCGGCGCCCCGATTGCGCGAAAGCCCGCAAGCACGCGGGCTTTCGTGCATCTGAGCGGAGTGTCAAGAACGGCCGTTGTCACTCGTACTGTCACGGCTGCTGTAACAGGAATCGGGCCTGCTTCGACGCCACAGGCAGCATGAGCGTGCTGTTCAGGCCCCCGGTTCCATATTGAACCACTGTTCGAGCACTAGCTTCCATGTGCCCGACGGATGCCAACGGAAAACCCAGATGCCCTGGCCGGATATCGATTCCATTTCTCCGCCCGCCTTCGGTGTCCACGTCTCCGCGAAGGTGCCCCGGACGAAGACCAGGTCTCCTGCGGGCTCAATATCTGTAATCGTTGGTGTCCAGGTATCGGAGTTCTCCTCCAAATGTTGCCTCCAACCCGCGCCCAAGTCTTCCTTGCCCCGTATGACTGTGTCAGGCGGCATCTGCACGACATCGTCTGCTAAGACAGCCAGTACGGCTTCGATGTCCGGCGCATTCCAGTTACCCACATACGCTTCGAAGATTCGCTCTACGTCAGCCACGGCGGCTTCAGCCGAAGGTAGTACAGTCGGGGAATCCTCCTGCGGCGGCTGGCAAGCAATTACGGCGAATGGAATGGACAGGGCCAAAGCTCTGCAACCACGTAGCATTCTGGAGCCTCCCTTCATTACGGATGCCGTATTTTCAGGACGAGCCAAACTGAACTAACTGAGCCTACTGGACGCCATTATTCGAGTCTGGTGTAAATCGCCTCCGCGCTCGGCGACCACGCCTCCCCATCCGGACTAACCTCGCAAACCACCGTGTAAGAGTTGCCATCAGCTGCGAACGTGTACGTGCAGCGCTCCTGAAATGGGCTTCCCTGCCCGGTGAACCCGGCCGCGAACCAGTACCAAGTATGGTCTACTATCTCGATGGTTGCTGAGCCTGAACCGCCGCTCGTGTGGTCGTACCACTGAGCCGTGTGATTCCTCGCGATCGGGTCGTAGCCAAAGATGAAGGAGTGGTGAAAGGCACCACTGGGACCCTCTGACTCGCGCTCCATTCGAAGGAAGAACCCACCGGTCATCCATTCGTATCGCTCGATGCCTGTCACCCTTCCCCCGGGACCGAACACACTGGGCTTCATGTCTGCCTCGACTGTCCACGAGCCGAGTGCGGCCTCGAGTTTGGCCAGCTCCGCGTACGGTTCTTGTGCTTGGGCAACAGCGGCCGAGGCAGCAAAGATCGTTGCGGTCACCAGGCCGCTTGAGATGAGCAGGGACCGTTTCATACGCGCCTCCTTGTTCGCGAAATAACCGGCTACTTCTTCGTGGTCCTTGTCACTGCACCCGTTCGAGCCGCAGAACGTACCGCCCACCGGTTTCGTAGAAGGGATGTGCGACGCCTCCGCCTCCCACATGATTGACGTACACGAGCGTCAACTCGTCGCCGACGAGCTCATACTCGATCGTCGCTTCGCTGTTGATAACGATAGGCCACAGCGCGAATTCAGGCCGTAACACGAGCTCGGAGTCGGTCAGCTCGTAGGTTCCCGCATTGACCACCAGAGAACTGAACCGGTCTCGCATCTCCGAGTCAGTCGGGCTCCACGGTTCGGCGAATACGGGTGAGGGTGATTCATGGAAGGAGTAGCCCATGCTGTAGTACTCATCCGTAAAGAGAAACAGACTCTCTTGCGGTGTGACATCCACTGTGTTGCCATCGGACTCCACGTCCTGAATGGCCACCAGCCGCCAAACACCGGCCAAGGGGGAGGCCGATGCTGTGGTGCGCTGTGCAACCGTCGCGTCTGCCGAAGGCGTCTCTGCAGAGCTTTCCGCCGACTGGCACGCGCTGAAGATCAGCACAGGAAGTAGGACTGCACACTCGATTGTGCGTAACATGCGAGCACCTCCTCTCCTAACAGTGAAGATCGATCGAATCCGTCGGGTCGTGAGATGTCTCCGACCTTAAGGTGCCTCACCTCAGAGGGAGGCGACGCCACGATTGACAGAAAGCTCACAGCCAAGCGGGCACAAGCCTCCAGGCTGCGCCTACTGCACTTTCGCAAGCCTCAGAGTGCCGCGGTTACTTTCCTCTGCTCCATAGGTTTCCGTACGCCAGCTGACGCAACCTCTGCGCCCTGCGTACTGTCGACATACGGTGCGAGTCCTCTCTACCACCGACGTCCAAACGACGGAGCCTTCAAGACCCCCGGTGTTTCTCCGAATCGAGAGATTTGCGTCGCCGCATTCGATCAACAGCCGATTCCCAGCTAGGTCAGCGCGCCCCTCAGCAGCTCGGTGATGGTTTCGGAGACGCGTGCAACTCAAACCCCGCGCCACGGAACCCGTAAAGCGAACGGAATACTCCTCCGGACTGTGCAAGACCACGTACCCTTCAAGTAAATCCCCTCCTGGCCCCGTCGCGTCGAACTCGTACGTGCCGACGTAGGTCGCCCAATCTGGGAGCGACGACGAGGAGGCCCCCGAGCTCGCACAGCCCGATGCGATGTGCAGCAGTGCCGGAGCGAGCAGGACTTGCCATCGGACCCTACGGTAGCTCATCCGGAGCCTTCTTTCCGATTCGCAGCACGGGCAGTAGGAACGGATCTGTGAGTTCAAATCTCCGCTGCCCCTAGCTGAATCAAGAGGTGCGCGTGCTAGGACCCAGATTCACTAGCCTGGGAACGTCATCCACGAGCCACCGACAACCACCCATCCCTCTCCTTGGCGCTGCAACACGGCGAGCTCGCGTCGCATGAACGCGTGGACCTGCCCGTTCGTGTCCACAGTGCTGAACGTCGCAAAGAAGTAGTACAGGGCGACATCGCCGAAGAACTGAACCGCGATAGGCCTTATTTCGTGGTGAACGGCATCCAGGTGTGGCCACATGGCCTCGGCCCAACTCTTCCACGATTGATGACCATAGCTGGGCAGGCTCTCGTTCATGTCCCAGTACCGTCCTTCGGGGTGGCCGGGACATGCACTTTCGTACGTCGCCCAGTCTTCGGTGGCCCATGAGGTCCAACACCCCTCAGCGAAATCGATGATCTCTTGCTGCTCGGGACTCCACGTTTGGGCTCCGAGAGGGGTGGACACTGCGCCAGCAAGGATGAAAGCGGGGATCAGAGCGAAGCGCATTGCGACCTCCTGATTTGGGTGCACGACAAGGTGGATTCTGGCGCGGCTGGCCAACTCACGGCTCCACCGGCTCCAGGTATCGATCCAGCCAGTCCAGCGTCTCACGGATGAGCTCGTTTTGCGGCACGAAGTGCGCTGTGGGCACGATGTGAAGGCGCTTATACGCTGGGTCCGTCCCAAGCAGTTCGAACATGGGTCGCTGATTGGTCTCCAACGGGAATACGATGTCGTGCTCGCCACTCAGCATCAAAACAGGCTGGCGCACCCTTGGCACGAAGTTCACGTCGTCAATCTCCGGAAGGAGCTCTGTCTGATGTAGGCCGCCGACGTTGAGGACAGCCACCTTCAGTCTGGGTTGAGTCGCGAGCGCGATAGTCGCTGCTCTGCCACCCCAACTGAGCCCGTAGTAGCCGATCTTCTCCGCGTCGATGTCGGGCCGCGTCTCCAGATAATCGATGGTCCGGGACAGATCTTTGTGCCACTGGAGCGTAATGTCGCGATAGGCGGAGCTTTCATGAGGCAGCGTCCGCCAGTGGAAACTGAACAGCGAGTCGTCCCGGAAGAACGCGCCCTTCCAGATGGGTTGAGCCACGGCGCGCCCGCTTTTCATAAGGAAGTCGAAGGTTGGCGTGTACTCCTGATCCACGGAGCTCATTCTCAGAACATCGCTTCCCCCCCACCAAAGGACTGTCTGCAGAGGCCGCGTGGTCTCTTGGGGCAGATACAAGTACGCACCCCCTCGTTCCGCGTACGGGAGATCGAAACTCACCTGTTCGCGTACCCAGAGCTCGAACGTGTCGGCTCGTACGACCTCGGCGTTGAGCGGCGCCGGATCGTACGAATACAAGCTCCGATAAACCTCGTACTCGGCATCGGAAACCGGTGTCTCGGTGCGGTAGTCCCGTCGTGGCGCCCTCGTATATGGACTCCGTGCCACCGCGAGGAGACTATCGTCCTCGAAAGTCTTCACCAGCCGGATCCCGTGCGTCTCGTGCCGGTCGAAGGGCGACTTCGCGATGACGTACTCGGTGAAGAACGAGGCATCAGTCCAAGCGCCCCCGCGGGTCGCGCGCCCGTCGCCCACCTCGTTGTAACACCACTCACGGACGTTCCCGCGAAGATCGTACACACCGATGGCGGTCATCGCCCGACCCTCGCCCACGGGGCGCGGACCCCGGCTCTCCAGATTGCTGCGGGGATCGATAAGCCAGCTGGTAGACATATAATCCCGCCACGTGGGGTGACCCGCGTCCCAGTGCCATACCGTGGGCAGTTCTTTGCCGACGAAGCGAGCATACGCCGCCGCCTCGTACCAGCTCACGCCGCCCACTGGGTAGTCTCCCGTACCGTCAGGATACGTGCCCAACCTCCAGGTGCTGGGACCCAGCCGGCCGGTCTGGTCCTCGAACTCGGTCATGGCATTTTCCCAGCCGATCTCGATCCCGTCCCGCACGAAGGGCTCGGTCCAGTATTCCGCGTTCCGGTATCCTCCAGAGTCGACGAATCGCTTGTATTCCCGATTCGTGACCTCGAAACGGTCCATGAAGAAGTCGCCGTAGTCGATCGAGTCGGGGCTCGTGAAACCCGGTAAGCGAACCATCTCTGTCGGAAGGGCGTCGAGGGGATCCAGCTTCACCGGATCGGGGGACAGCCTCCGGTTATGGTCATACGTGAAGACGTGGAGCAGTTCGACCGGTCGATACCCCTCATTCACGAAGCGCAGACGGTACCCCGTGAGTCTGACAAACCGGACACGGTCAACGGGTGTCACTCCAAGCAGTTCCCATTCATCGTCGGGAGCGTCGACTGTCTGCCTGAATACTTGAGCGCCAGGCGGATCGGAACGAAGCGCCTCGGTTCGGGCAATGTGAAACCAAAGGCGAGCCAGCGAGGAATCGTTGGGAAGAATACGCTCGACTTCCGTCGCTAGCTGGAACGCGGCCCCGAACTCGCCGGCATCGGCCAGCCGCTCGATCTCGGCGATCTGCCGGGTCGCCCGAAGCACGCGCTCGTTGGCCCGAGCTTGCTGCATAGCGAACGCACCCGCTGCCACGACGACCACGGCCGCACCGACGGCGAGTGCCAGTGCGCGGCGCCGCCGTCCCACCAGGCCGCCGGTCGGGCCCGCCACGCCGGCTTCGAGAGCCTTCCGAAACTCGCGGGCGCTCTGGAAGCGATCGTCCGGGTCGGTGGCCAAGGCTTTCGAGACAGCCTCCAGGACTGCAGCTGGCACATCGGGACGCAGCTCGCTCAGCGGGCGCACCTGGGCTACAAGCTTCTGCGCGAGGAGACTCTTCAAGGACGAATCCGCGAAAGGGGCGCTTCCGCTGAGCATCTCGTACAGCACGCAGCCGAGGCTGTAGATGTCCGTTCGGAGGTCCGCGTCCCGCTCCCCACCGGCCTGCTCGGGACTCATGTAGACGGGGCTGCCGACCGACGTCCCCGTCTGGGTGAGGCGGGTCTCGCTCGCGTGTTTCAGCGCGGCGGCGATCCCGAAGTCGGCGACCACGGCGTGCCGGCCACTCAGCAGGATGTTGGAGGGCTTGATGTCGCGGTGAATAACCCCATGCTCATGGGCATACTCGAGCGCGTCCGCCACTTCGGTTGCGATGCGGACGGCCTCCTCAACCGACAGCTGCGCTACCTCCTTGAGACGGGCATGGAGACCCTGCCCCTCCACGAACGGCATCACGTAATAAGGGAGGCCGTCGGCCTCGCCAGAGTCGATGAGCGTCAGCACGTGCGGGTGCTGAAGCCTGGCGATGACCTCGATCTCGCGCAGGAAGCGCTTCACGCCGAGTGTGGCCACCAGCGACGGCAGCAGCACCTTGATGGCGACCCTACGATCGTGCTTCAGATCTTGGGCCAGGAGGACGACGGCCATCCCGCCACGATCCAGCTCGCGCTCGATGCGATATCGGTCTGATAACGCGGACTGCAGGCGGTCGGAGAGTTGCTCGTTCATCGATCTCTCCCACGGGCAGTAACGGACAGTTGATCTTGAGCTGTCGTACTGCGGGTTGACTTGGCTCTTTCAGCTATCCCGAGTGCGACTTCCTCGTGGCCCGGATCAAGCTGCTTCCCGTAACGGAGGTATGTAGAGTCGTCCGACACACGGACCGATTCGTCGATGAGGTGTGCACTTCAGGCGGGGGTGCACCGAAGGCAGGGGAACAAGGGAGAGGACCGGGAAGATATGCCGTCTGGACTGCATAGGCCCCTCCGGCGACGCAGTTGCAGCATCATGAATCCCCACCATCCTGTTGCCAATTAATGGAAGACGGTCGGCCTCACGTCAAATCGTCTGCCGATGTGAGGCGTAGCTGTAACAAGATGAGGGGGAGTGTATTGAAGTGTCTTGAGGTCAATGCCTTGAGATTCGTCTGTATTGAAGTGTGTTGAAGTGTACGGGTGCTAAGCGGGGCGAATGGGGTTCAGGAGGTCCCGGGTTCAAATCCCGGCGCCCCGATTGGCAGAAAGCCCTCAACTATGCGGGCTTTCGTGCATCTGGGGTTTAGGCGTCTGAGGCCAACTGTCACGGCTGCTGTCACAGTAGCTGTAACATAACAATTAGCAGTTCTTCGCCTCTCGCAGCGCTGAAACCAGAGTCGGGGCTACGCCGATGGACTACTCGCTCTACAATCGAAACGGTCGCTGGTACGGAGATATTCCGCTTAGATTCGACCCTCTGAATGCGTATTCACCTCCCTAACTCCTTACACAGCAAACTCTTGACTCCTTCTTGAACTCCGGGATGCGATTCTGGAACCGGAAGGAGGTGCACCATGCTGTCCACACGGCTCGTACTGAAGGCTCTGCGGACCCGGTTTGTCGACCAGCGGCCGTTCATCCTCTCGCACCTGATCACGCTTCGCTGCAACGCCGACTGCGCGACCTGTCTGTGGAAGATGCCGGCGAACGCCGCAGTCAACGAGCTCTCCACGGAGGACGTGATAGGACTTTACCGCGAAGCGGCGGCTACTGGGTTCCAGGCGCTGGTCCTGTGGGGTGGCGAGCCGTTGATCAGGCCGGACGCTGCGGACGTCCTGCGGGCGGCTCGGGAAGCGGGCCTCAACACGACCCTGATCACCAACGGGTGGTTTCTTGAGGCGCGCGCCAACCAGGTACTCCCTCACGTGAACCGCTTGATGGTTTCGGTCGACGGGATCGGGGCGCGGCACGACGAGATTCGCAGAAAAGAGGGTCTCTTCGAGCGGTTGGACCGCGGGCTCGCCTACACCCGTCACCACTATCCCGACATCGTGGTGATCGTGAACGCCGTGCTGTCGCGTCTGAACACGGACCAACTGGAGGATATCGCCCGCTTCGGGAAACGCCACGGCACACACGTGGCATTTCAGGCCATGGATACCACGGACTACGGCTTCGCGGAGCGCTCGATCGATCTGCCGACAATCCAACTGAGTGAGGAAGAGGAGTCGGAGATCGCCGCTCAGATCGCCGACATGCAGAAGCGCGGCTATCCGGTTCGGGCATCGAATGCCTACCTGGATCGACTGGGCCCGTGTGATCGGGAGTATCGCTGCCACTTCAAGAAGGTCTGTCTCCGGGTCGAGCCGAACGGCGACATACTCGATTGCACTATGGACGCGGTCCCCCTCGCGAACGTGAGCGCCCGCACCCTCGAGTCCTTCATCACGGGCTCCGACTTCACGTACTTCCAGGCGCGAGCAGAAACGTGTCAGCGCTGCCGGGATGCCGCCGTGGTAGAGGTCTCACACATGTGGGAAGGGAGACCGGCGGCGATCTGGAACGCGCTCAAGAGCCTGGCATAGAGCCGCGCCCGGCAGCCCGAGGAGACCCGCAATGACCCCTGTCGCTGCAGCGAACCGGAGCCAGAGCCCACCCTCGCAGCCGTCGGCCACCAAGCCGGAGCCGCTCGTTCGGATCTGGCCGACGAGAGTCGCGACCGCTTCCGACAACCAGGCCCTTATGGAACTCGCGGCCGCCTGTCCCATGCAGGCGCCCATCTCGATCTGCGTCCATCGGGCCCCCGACTTCTTCGCCCTGAATCGGCTGGAGGGTGTTCGCTGGTCCGTGGCCGCCGCGGAGAACGGGGCAGGACGGATCGTCGGCTGCATCGCCCTGGCTGTTCGGCACGCCTGGCTGGACGGAGAAGCGGCAGAAATCGCGTACGTCAGCGACCTCAAGGTGCACCCGGCCTACCGCGGGCAGGGCGTGGCCAATGCACTCAGTCTGTGGGCCCGCGAGTGGTGTCGCCGCGTCCGACCCGACATCCCCGTGGTCATCGCCGTTCTGGGGGGCAACAAGCCGATGGAGCGCCGGATCCAGACTTCCCGGTGCATGCCGCCGCTCACGACCGTCGGCACGGTGCGAGTGCACACGATTCCGCTGCTGTTCCGGCGCCGCCTTCGGACGAACGGAACCAGGCCCGCGGCACGAGTAGCGCGCGCCTCTCGCGAAGACCTCGAGGAGATGGTCGATCTTTGGGGAAAGGCCATGCGGAGCCGCCAGCTGTCCACCGTGATCGGCTCGGTCGAGCACATGGACTCCTGGATCGAGCGTGCCTCCGGTCTGGAGCTGTCCGACTACTGGATCGCGCGGGACGGGTCGGGTCGCCTGCTCGGATATCTGGCGCTGTGGGATCAACGGCCGCTCAAGCAGCTGCACGTGGAAGCCCTCACGCTGCGAGGGGCGGCGATCCGAGGGACCGTGAATGCGGTCGCTCCCATCTTGGGCGCGGCCCGTCTCCCGGGTTCCGGCCACCAGCTGGCCTGCGCAGCCGCGGTCCACGTGTGCCTGCCCCCCGACCGTGCCAAGATCCTGGGGCAAATCCTGACGATCGCCTGCAACGAACTGCGGGGCCGGTACTCCTTCCTCACGATCGGACTAGATCCTCGTGACACTCTCGCAGCGGGTCTCCGGAGGTTCCGGCACGCGAGCCTTCCGACGGACGTCCGCGTCCTGGTCACTTCGCCGGACGGCCGATTCACCGGTCCCGCACATCCCACGTGGCCTGTCCACTTCGAGACGGCGCTTGTGTGAGCTCCTGAGGAGGAGGTGCTTCATGAGGAACAAGCGAGCCTTGAAAGTCCGTCGAGTTCCCGTTGCGCGCCTCCGCACGCGCTGGATCGAGGAGATGTGGGCGCTGTACGAGGCGCACTACGACCATGTAGAGCGCCGGATCTTTGACCAGGATCTGGCCGAGAAACGGTGGGTGATCCTCGGACTCGAGCGAGCGACCGGTCATGTGCGCGCGTTCTCCACCGCGACCATCGACACGTATCAGTACCGGGGCCGCCGGATTGGCGTCTACTTCTCGGGCGACACGATGGTCCATCCCGACTACTGGGGTCGCCACGTCCTCCATCGAGCGGTCATGTTGACCCTGCTCCAGTGGTGCCTGCTTCACCCCTTCCGGCGCCTGTACTGGCACCTCATCTGTAACGGCTACCGGACGCTGCTCACGCTGGCCAACAACTGTCCGCACTACTGGCCGCACCCCGAGCAAGGGCTTCCTGCGTGGGAGTCCGGCCTGATCGATCGGATCAGCCTCCATCGCTTCGGGGGAAAGTGGCGTCCTCACGAAGGTGTGGTGCGCGATACGGTACGCCTGAAGTCCGGCGTTGCCCCGTTCACCCGGAGTGTCTCCGTGCTTCCGGTCGTTCGGATGTTCCTCACGCGAAATCCGGGCTATCGCGATGGGGACGAGCTTTCGATGATCGCTCGGATCGACGCCCCGTTCTTCTGGAAAGTGGCCGCCAAGATCGTGCGGATCTCGCTTCGCCCGCAGCCGCAGCCGAGCCGATCAACAACCCTCGCACGTCGGCTGGAACCCTCGACCCTTGCCGGTCGACGGAAATCTTCGCCGGTTCGCCGGTGAGGGCCGCGTGAGCGCCCCCATGCTGTCCCCGATCGTGCGCCGCGGTACGCGGCTGGCCCTGTCCGGATGGTATCGGGCTTTTCACCGTGATCTGCGGGATCCGGCCCGATCGCAGTCGCGACTGCTTGGCCAACTGATCGCTCGGATCGCCCGCACCGACTATGGCCGAAGCCTCGGCATCCGGCCGGGTGATTCTTATCGCGAGTTCGCGGAGAAGGCGCCGATTGTGGAGTACGAGGCGATAGAGCCGTGGATCGCGCGACAGGCGGCCAGCTCCGATGCGATCGTGACGCCGGACCCGATCGTTGTGTACGAGGAGACGTCCGGCAGTTCCGGCCCGCGGAAGCTGGTGCCTTACACGGACGCTCTCCTGGCCAGCTTCGACCGGTTCTTCCGCCTGTGGACGTGCGACCTTCTGGCCCACGGTCCGAGACTGCAAACGGGAAAGACACTGGCCAGCGTGTCACCGGCCGTTCGCGACGGCGGTGTCACACCATCCGGTGTCCCGATCGGCTTCGACGACGATACGCGCTATCTGTCCCGCCTGAGCCGGTGGCTGTTCGGCTCGCGCTTCATTCCGTCCCCGGGCGCACTGGGCAGCGACGATCTGTCGCTGTTCCTACGTGTCCTGGCCACTCGGGCGCTCGCGGAGCGGGACCTCGAGGTCATCTTCTTCTGGAGCCCCAGCTACCTCACCTCGATCCTCGACTGGGTCGCCGACCACCGCGAGCAGGTGCTAACCGATCTCGAGCGAGGGGCAATTGAGGCCGGCCGGCTCGTTACTGCGGTGACTCCCCGACGGGATCTCCAATCCGTTCTGGCCGGGGACAGGCCAATCGACTGGCAGCAGGTTTGGCCTCGACTGAAGCTGCTCTCGTGCTGGACGGACGGGTCGGCCGGCCTCTTTGTCAAACGTCTGGAGCGGGAGCTTCCGGGCGTTTGGATCCAGGGCAAGGGCCTCCTCGCCACCGAAGGTCCGATCACGGTCCCGCTTTGCCGCTCGCCCGCCCCCGTGCCTCTGCTGGGCGAAGTGTTCCTCGAATTCGAATCGGACGATGGCGAAGTCTACCGGTTACACGAGATCGAGCCCGGCAGAGAGTACGAGGTGATCCTGAGTCAGAAGGGTGGGCTCACGCGGTATCGGATGAACGATCGGGTGCGAGTTACGGGCACTTATCACCAGACCCCCTGTCTGCGATTCCTCGGCCGGAACAGCTGCGTGACCGATCTGGCAGGCGAGAAGCTGAACGAGCGGTTCGTCCGCGAGGCGATCCTGCGGGCCTACGGCGACGGGGACGGGAGCATGGACGGGGACGATTTCGCCTATCTGGTTCCCGCAGTGCGGGCCGACGGACTGTCCGGATACGTGTGCGTGACCGACGGCGCTCGTGGTGGTCTGTCTCTGACCTCAGCTCTGGAAAGAGAATTGAGCGCGGCCCTCGAGCGCGAACTGTCACGCGCCTTTCAGTACCGCAACGCGCGGGTCCTCGGGCAGCTGGCACCGGTTCGCACCATCGTGCGATCGGACGCAAAGGTAAGGTACACCCGGCACTTCCTCGCTCGTGGCATGAAGTGGGGTGACATGAAGTACGACACCCTGATCGGAGCCGTGGACGAGGCAGAACTCGCCGAGCTGACCCGATGAGCGTTCGAGGGCGAGATCCGTCCGATCCACTGCGAGCCCCGGCCGGCCGTCCAGGGCGGGACCCGTCGGGCGGTCCATGGCTTTCTCCATACCCGTGGAGAGACACGCTCCGCTGGCCTGCCTACTACGTCCGTCCATCGACGGCCAGGCGCTCGCCGGTGGCTGCACGGGCTCGCGCGTTCCAGTTCCGGCCCGATACCTCTCGCACCGTCCGTCTTCTCTTCGTCGGCGATCTGATGTGCATGGCGAGAGACCGCGTGCCCGAAGTGGATCGCCGGCTCCGGGAGTTGGTCCGCTCCGCCGATCTGGTCATCGGCAACTGCGAGGCCCCGATCGCCAGAAGCCGTCACCGGCCCCACGCGTCCTACCGCTTCACGTTCGACATGGCCGAGGAGTACCTCGAGACGTTTCTGGTCCGGCTAGGTGCAGACCCGGCGCGCACGGTGCTCTCCGTGGCGAACAACCACATCGGAGACCGGGGCCCGCGAGGGCCTCTCGAGACGGTCCGGCGCCTCGAGCGTCTGGGAGTCACTCCCATTGGTCAACGTGTGACCGACGGGCCCATCGTCACGGTACGGGCAGGGACCGTGAACCTGGCGATCGTGGCCTGGACACACTGGCTGAACAGAGACGGTATCGCGGGAGCGGGAGGCGTTTGGCGCGCCGAGGACGTCGCGGCATTCCCCGAGTCCCACTGGGGCGCCATGAGAGAGCGAACGAACGCGGATTGCTTGATCGGGGCACCGCACTGGGGTCTCGAGTTCCACCATTTTCCGAACGGGCCGATCCGTCGATTCGCTCGACGGATGTGCCACGCCGGTTTCGACTTGCTGGTCGGGCACCATCCGCACGTACTACAGCCCGTCGAGTGGCACGGCCGTGGAGTATGCCTCTACAGCGTCGGAAACCTGAACGGTCCCAAATCCCTCCTCGCGAGTTGGCCCTCCCGGCTCCTTGGCGTGTTTGAAGTCCGCCTGTGTGCAACCGGTTCCGAGCGTGGGCGGATCGCATCCTATCGGTTGCATCCGTTTGTCCAGCGCCGACTGAGCCGCGGTGTGCGACTCGTGCCGCTGGATCGGATGCCGCTCCGTCAACAGGCCAGACTCGAGCGTCGACTTCGGCTCCTCTATCCCTCCAGCCCAAGGGCCAGCTGCGAAAACGGCACGCAAGCCCGAGCAATTGGCCGGGACTGAAGATGTCGCGGCTTAGCCCTTTCCTGGTGTGGTGGACCGGAATCGCGTGTCGGCGGGCACGCTGGATCGCTCCCGCAGCCCTACTGGCTGCCGGATACCTGGGCCACTACGCGGCCACTCACCTCTCCATGAACAGTGACACGGGGAGCATGCTATCCGAAAGACTGGAATGGCGGCGGGCGTTTCTGGAGTACGAGCGAGAGTTCCCTCAGCTCGGCGATGAGATCCAGATTGTGATTGACGCCGTGACTCCCGAGGCTGCCGAGGAAGCGCAACGAAAGCTCGCCAGGCGTCTGCGGCGGCGCTCCGATCTGTTCGAGAGCATCTTCGTCCCGGGCGGGGGGGCGTTCTACGAGCAGAACGGGCTCCTGTACTTCGAAGCGGAGCAACTGGACGCCCTGCACGATCGGGTCGCCGACCACCGGGACGAGCTACTTCGACTGGAACGCGATCCTACTCTGCGCGGGCTGGCGGACGTGGTGGAACAGGCTCTCCGCGAGTCCGACTCGCCCAACCGGGCCGTTCGGCAGCTGCTCACTCCGTTGGCGGCAGCCGTCCAGGCGCAGCTGCAACGTCAACCGTTCCAGGTGTCCTGGAGGGAGGAGCTTGAGGGTCGACCCGCCACCCGTGCCGACCGGAGACGCTTCCTCATTGTGAGGCCGCGGCTGGACTACGCGCAGTCCATGCCCGCGTCACCCGCGCTGAACGAGATTCGAAAACTGGCGGGGAGTCTGACAGGACGGCGAGCCTCGGGGGTGCGTGTCCGCCTGACCGGTTCGGAGGCGATCGAGCACGAGGCGCTCGAGAGTGTGATGGTCGATATGGCACGGGCAGCCCTGGCGGCGATCCTCGCCGTGACGCTCATCCTCTACTTCGGCCTCCGGTCGTTCCGACTGCTCGTCGCCAGCCTTCTTACGCTCGTTAGCGGGCTGGCCGTCACCGCCGCCTTCGCGGCCGCCGCGATCGGAAGCCTCAACCTGATATCCATCGCGTTCGCGATCCTGTACATCGGACTCGGGATCGACTATACGGTCCACCTGTCCCTGGCGTACGCGGAGGCGCGATCCGAGCGAAGCGATCACGCGACGGCGATCCGCCAGGCGACTGAACGCGTCGGTGGGGCGCTGCTCCTCAGTGCGCTCACGACCGCGGCCTGCTTCTACGCCTTCCTTCCGACCGACTTCACGGGCGTATCGGAGCTGGGGCTCATCGGCGGGACCGGGATGTCGATCAGCCTCTTCTTCACGCTCACCCTGTTGCCCGCGCTCCTGACGCTCGGCCCGCTGCAGATTGGATCCGAAGGAAGATTGTCTCGAGGCTCAGCGCCCCGGGCCAGCCCGCTGAGTCGAATCGCGCAGCGGACCGTGGACGGCCGGAGACACTGGATCATCGGCGTCACCGTTGTGTCGACGATCGGTGCACTCGCGCTGATCCCGCGCGTCCGCTTCGACCAGAATCCAATCAATCTGAGCGATCCAGGCTCGGAGTCGATCACCACGTACCGAGAGCTGGTCCGAGACCCGAACACCGTGCCTCTGGCCGTGTCGACGCTTGCCGAGAGCAGGGAGGGCGCAGGCCGTCTGATCTCGCAGCTGGAGGAGCTGCCGCAAGTCGGGAGCGTGCTGACGGTGGACGCCTTCGTTCCAGAGGATCAGCCACAGAAGCTGACAACCGTAGAGAGCATTGCTCAGCTGCTCGGCCTGCCTGCGGAGAGGAGAGCGGTCTCCCCGGAACCTCAGGAACAGGTTTCCACCGCGGTTGGGGCTGTGCAGAGGATCCGGAACGACCTGAGGCTCTACGCAGATCGGCTGGATGAAAGGGATGAAACGGCACGACGTAGGCTTTCGACTCTACTGAAGCGCTGGGACCGCTGGCTGGAGGACTGGCCGGCGGAGACTCAAGTGAGACTCGTGGAGGAACTCGAGCAGAGCTTCCTCGGGACTTTCGCGTCCTCCATGGAGGCGCTACGGCGGTCGTTGACCGCGCGACGGTTTGGCCCAGACGACCTTCCGGAAGATCTCCAGCGCAGGTGGATCGGCCGCGACGGAGCGGTCCGCGTTCAGGTCGTGCCCACCGAGAAACTGGATTCGAGCGAGAAGCTCGCCGACTTCGTATCCAGCGTCCGATCTGCGGCCCCGTCGATTACGGGCATACCGGTCAACGATCTCGAGTCGAGCAGGGTCGCAGTCCGCTCATTCCGACAGGCTTTCACGCTCGCGCTGATCGCGATCGCCGTCATGCTGTCCATGCTCCTTCGCAACCTCGCCCGGGTTTCGTTTGTTCTCATTCCTCTTGTTGCGGCATCGGTTCTGACCTTCGGCGCGTCCGTTGTGCTAAAGGTCCCGATGAACTTCGCCAATATCATCACCCTCCCGCTGCTGCTCGGGATCGGAGTCGACAACGGAATCCACGTGCTTCACCGGAGTCGGGCCATTCGGAAGCCCGCCGGCAGTCTGTTCGCCACGAGCACGGTGCGGGCCGTGGTCGTCAGTACGCTGACGACTCTCGCGAGCTTCGGGAGTCTCGTCCTTTCGAGTCACAACGGTCTTGCCAGCATGGGACGTCTCCTTTTCATCGGGATGCTTGTGCTCCTGGCCTGCACGCTGCTTTTCCTCCCGGCGTTGCTCGGGCGCTCGAGCTCGGCACGATCGCCGGCCACCTGAGCGTGCCACACATGGAAGGCCAATCACAACTGTCACGGTAGCTGTAACAAAGTGTGGGGGAGTGTATTGAAGTGTATGGAAGTCAAAACGGCGAAATTCGTTTGTATTGAAGTGTGTTGAAGTGTACGGGTGCTATACCGAGCGAATGGGGTTCAGGAGGTCCCGGGTTCAAATCCCGGCGCCCCGATTGGCCGAAAGCCCGCAGCCATGTGGGCTTTCGTGCGTCTGGGGGTGGGGTCAAGAAAGGTCGCTGTCACGCCTGCTGTAACAAATGCAGACAGGGGCGACCCCGGTGGGGCCGCCCCGCTCAAGGACAGTCTCTACTGGATGTATCCCAGCGTTCGCAGCTGTTCGAGATCCTCGGGCGAGAGCTCTACGGACTGACCTCCGCCCGAAATGAGCGCCCGCAGCGCCGCGTTAAGCTCGACCTGTGCCTCGAGGAGCTTTGTGTACTTTTCCACCAGGTCCGGTCGCTGTTCGTTGATCGGACGCTCCAGCAGTGGGTCGTCCCACAGATCGTAGACCAGCAGGCGCTCGCGGACTGTCGCCGTGCAATCTGTCAGCGCGTCGCCAGTCGACGCGACGTGGACTTCGGCCTCGGGATCGTCGGGCCGCACACACAGCGCGGCGCCCCAGCGGCCGTCGATCACCTCCATGTTGCCCACCAGCTCTCCTGAGATCCGATCCATCACGAGCACGTCCACGAACACGGGGTGGTGCTCCCACTCTCCCTCGGTAACCCGTCCGAGCAGCAAGGGCGCGAGCGACTGGCCCTGCTTCATCTGGGGCTCGGGAAGTCCGGTCAGGTCGAGCAGCGTCGGGAGCACGTCGATCATCGACACAGGCGTCCGGATCCTCCGCCCTCCCTCGATGTGGCCGGGCCAGATGAACATCAGTGGCACGCGCGTGGCGAACGGGTGGATGTGGGGCGCGTCTCTCGGATGACCGGGCATGGTCCGGTGACTCCCGGCGGGATACCCGTGATCCGACGCGATCACGAGGATCGTGTTCTCCCACCGGCCCTCCGCCTTGAGCCTCTCCACGAACCGCTCCAGGTGGTGGTCCTGGTGCGCCATCCCCTCATCGTAGAGGGCCTGCTGCGCGAGGGCGTGACGCGCCACCCACGCGGTGTCGTCCCAGTCCATGGCCTCGTCCCACTCGATGTACTGAGCCCTTAGCTCCGGCGTGATGAAGAGCCCAGAGAACGGGGCCATCGGCCGAAAGGGCTCGTGCACGTCCGTGGTCTGGAAGTGCGCCCAGTAGGGAGTGCCCGGATGCGACTCCCGCCACTCCCAGAAGGCTCGGTGCAGGTGCTCGGAGGAAACAGCGGGCACGGGCGGATCGATCACACGGACCAGGTCCACTCCGCGCTCCAGGCCCGACAAGGTCGCGGCTTGGGGGTTCGAGACGAACACGCCGGTCTGGTAGCCGACTCCGCCGAAGTGCTCGGCCATCGTCGTCACGCCGTGCGGGATCTTATCGGAGTACGAGCGGTAGCGGTCGATCGCACTGTAGAGCAGGGAGGTCATGTAGGAGGGCGTGGAGAGCGGCGTCGAAGTGGCGTTGCTGTACGCGTTCTCGAACACCATGGCCTCCGCGGCGAGACGCTCGAGAAAGGGAGTGGTCCGCCGATTGTACCCGTACAGGCTCATCCAGTCGGCACCGGCGCCGTCGATGACGTAGAAGATCACATCGGGCTTGCCGGAAGCCCGTGAGCCCGACAGCGTCGGGGCTCCCCAGAAGCCCACGGCGCCGGCAGCCTCGGCTTCCATCTCCAGGCCCACGGTTACTTCCTGGCCCGCGTACGCTGACAGATCCACGGTGTGCTGGAACCAGGAGCTCGTAGCCGACAGGACCTCATCCAGCAACGTCTCGGCAGCACCGCCCGACGGTGCCACGTCCACCCGGAATGTGACCGGCTGGTCTTCGCGAAGAAGCCCGAGTGCGAGGTCGAGGCGAGGTGCTTCGGGCAGCCCGATCCGATACTCCAGGCGTCCGGGCGCATGCCCCAGGATCGCACGCTGGAGCCGGTTGCCGAATCTGACGGCCGCTACCCCGGAGGGAACATCTGCATACAAAGCTGCTTTCGGTACAAGGGTGATCGAGAGAAGCTCGATGGCCGCCTCGTCCGCTCCCCTGGCGCTATTGAAGAAAACGCCGAGATGCGTCAGGGGCCCCGGCGACCGCTCTTCACTCGTGCCGTCGGGGCGCGTTCCCCGGAGAATCTCCCAGTCGAGTCGGTAGGAGTGGACGACGCCGTCCGTTATCACGGGCAAACCCGTACCGCTGACAACGAAGGGTACGTCATTCCAGGCTTGTGGATTCTGCTGGTCGTGGTTGAAGGCCAGGCCGATGTTCCACACCGGCCCGTGGGCCCGGGCGCGAACCAGGACGTGTGCCCAGTCCTGGAGATCCAACCCCGGTAGCTCCACGTAGACGGCTCCGACCGGACGTGCCCAGCTGGGCCAGGTGCTCTGCCTGACGGCGCGCACGCGAAGGGCGTCACCACTGTAGAACGCTTGGACACTGCCTCGTCTCTCCAGAGTGCTCGTCGACCTCCACTCCGGCTGGGGCTCATCAAAGCTCCACACGACGGGTTGCGGAGCATCCGCCGGCACGTCCGAGTCCACGACTACCGCAGCGTCCAGGTGCTCCTCGAGGTGGAGCGGCATCTCGGCGGTGAGGACGGGAGAGTCCGACGGTGCGCCCGAGCAGCTAATGACTGGGAGGCTCAGCAGGGCGGCAGGAAGGACTCGCGATAGGGGGTGGGCGAGCATCATGAGGGTCCTCCTCTGTGCTTGCGCAGCGCCTCTGACGCGGAAGCCGTGTCTGCATTGCGCTGGACCGGAGGCTTCAACTGACGATCTGCGCGTCAGAAAAATTGGTGTGGTGTACTCTGTCGGTCAACCGGGCGCAGCTGTCCGCCGCCTGTCCGGAAAAACCCAACACGCGCAGCCTCAAAGAACTGTCACAGTAGCTGTAACACACTGAGGGGGAGTGTACTGAAGTGTATGGAAGTTAAAACGGCGAAATCGATGTGTATTGAAGTGTGTTGAAGTGTATGGGTGCCATACGGGGCGAATGGGGTTCTTCGCCGGCTGCGCCGGCTCAGTGTCTCGCCTGCGGCTCGACGGCAGGAGGTCCCGGGTTCAAATCCCGGCGCCCCGACTGGCAGAAAGCCCGCAACCATGCGGGCTTTCGTGCATCTGGGGGCTAGGCCTACTCTCGTCGCTGTCACGCCTGCTGTCACAATCCGGCACCGCCCAGCCCCCCAGTTGACCCAACTGTCACGGCGACTGGCACAAGATGCGAAGGGGCGGCCCCGGTGGAGCCGCCCCCTGCTGCGGTGAACTCGTCTTTTAGTGTCCTCCCGACCCGCCGCACGAGAATGAAAACTCCCCCTCGTCGTAATCCCAGGTGTCCCACCAGTCCTCATAATCGTAGTATACGTACTTGAAGATGCTCCTCATCGTGATGAGCTTGCCGCCGTTCTCGTAGAGTTCGTGAAGCACCCATATGGCGTACGTGTTGCCGTTGGATTTCTTGGTGTGGACGTGACCGGGTTCGGTCATTCGCACCATCGTCCAGATCTCACCCGAGGCTGTCTCCCAGTATACGTCCCCTGTGAACGTGATCTTCTGCTGGCGATTGATGTTGCCGGACGGCGTTCTCACCTCCCTCTCCCAAAGGTTTTGGGCGGTGGCGTACCAGGTTGCCCACTCTCCCCTGCCCTCGTCGAAGCATGGGATGAAGTCCGTAAACTCGGCAGGGAAAGAAGCCCGGAGCTGCCAATCACCCACTGCGGCACCGAACGCCGGTTGCAGGTCGGCAGAGTCATCCGCGGCCGGAGGCTGAACCGGGTTGTCCTGACATGCGAGCAGGAGAGTGAGAAGCGGAAGTAGGGCCAGCTTACGCATGGGAACATCCCTCCTAGCCGATAAGGGAAGAGATGCGACTGCCACGCTCTGGTCTGCGGGGCTGGCAGACGCGGAGTCGTGGCGTGCCATCGGCAAGAACACGTCGCGGCCCAGCGGGAAGACATCCGGTTCTCGTCTACCTGCCACTGTGGCTACGACAGTATCGGCGAATTGGCTCAATTGATTTCGCGAACAGACCTCCCCCGCCTCTGTCATGCGCCGGATGGCAGCGACGAAATGACTTGCGGGGCTCGCATCCCTATCTTTTGGGTGGCTTGACTGTTGCCAGGCAGAGGATCGGTCCATGCCCGAGACCGGCTCGAACGACTCACAGCCAAGCGCCGTTACACTCCTTCTCGAACGAATTCGTTCGGGTAGTCAGTCCGCCTTTAACGAGCTTGTCCCACTCGTCTACGATGAGCTGCGCGGGCTTGCCCACGCGCAGCGTCTCGCTTGGCGGGGGGACGACACGCTGGATACCACCGCACTCGCGCACGAGGCCTACCTGAAGCTCGCCGGAACGGATGAGCCGGACTGGGAGAGCCACGCTCACTTCCAATCGGTCGCTGCCAGGGCGATGCGCCAGATCCTGATCGACTATGCGCGAGGCAAGCGAAGGGTGAAGCGGGGCGGAAGACTGGTGCGTGTTTCGCTCGAGGGCTTGAAAGTGCCGGGTCCCGCCGCAGAGGAGTCGAACGAGCGGGTCCAGAAATTGATGGCGCTGGACGAGGCCCTCGAGCGGCTCGAACGGCTGGATCAACGTCAGGGCCGCATCGTGGAGTGCCGCTTCTTTGGCCGCATGACCATCTCGGATACGGCAACCGCCCTTTGCGTCTCCCCGGCGACGGTGAAGCGCGATTGGGCACTGGCGAAGGCCTGGCTCTACCAGGACATACAGCAAGCTCTCGGCGTGTAGAGACCGTGGCAATGGACGCGACTCGGTGGGAGGCTTTGAAGGGGCTGTTTGAAGAGGCAAGCACCCTCCCGACGGACGAGCGTGCGCGCTTTCTGGAAAAAGTGCACGCTGCCGACCCCGAGGCGGGAGTCCAGCTGGAACCCTTGCTCGGGGCCTCCGAGAAGGCCGATGCCTTCTTCGACGACCTCGCCGACGAGATTCTGTCCCGCCCTCCGTGGCTCGACGACACTCTCGCAGGCGAGAGCGACGTGCCCGACCCCCTGATCGGCCGATCGGTGCGCCAGTACGAGATCGAGGAGATACTGGGGCGCGGAGGCATGGGCGTCGTCTACCGAGCCCGCGACATGCAACTCGGCCGATCGGTCGCCCTCAAGTTCCTGCCCCCGCACCTGAGCGCGGATGAGGCTGCTAAGGAGCGCTTCTTGGTCGAGGCTCGGGCCGCAGCCGCTCTCGACCACCCCAACGTATGCACCATCCATGAGGTCGCCGAGGATGATGAAGGGCGGCTGTTCATCGCGATGGCCTTCTACGAGGGTGAGACCCTCAAGGAGAGAATCGAGCGGGGGCCGTTGCCGGTCGAAGAGGCGCTGGACTACGCCCGACAGATCGCGGCCGGGCTGGAGGTTGCACACGCCCACGACATCATGCACCGGGACATCAAGCCGGGAAACGTGATCGTCACCAGTGACGGATTGGCGAAGGTTCTCGATTTCGGGCTCGCCAAGCTGACCGACATTACACTGACAGGCTCGAAGACCACCATGGGGACGGTGGCATACATGTCGCCCGAGCAGGCCGGCCATGCTCCCGTCGATCATCGCACGGACCTGTGGTCGCTAGGTGTCGTTCTGTACGAGATGCTTGCAGGTGAGCGCCCGTTCCAAGGCGATGTAAGCGCGGTTGTGATCCATGCGATCCTGAATGAGGAACCGACACCGCTTTCGACTCTCCGTCCGGAGGTGCCCGCCGAAGTAGAGGCACTGATGGCGCGGTTGCTCGCCAAGGACCCCGAGGAGCGGTTCGACACGGCTGACGCGCTTCTAGAAGCACTCGCGACGCCCGAGATGCCACTGGCCGTGCGCCCACGGCCTCTGAGCCGCCTCGCGCCGCGGTGGGCGGCGGCGGCCCTGGTGACCTTGATTCTGGCAGTCCTCGCCGCCTGGTGGCTGATCCCCTCGTCGCCTGACTCTCCGCCCCGGGCTAGGCCGTGGACAGTGGTGGCGGAGTTCGAGGGAACCGCAGACCCCAGCTACCTTACAACCTTCCGCACCATTCTGAGCGACGAGTTGAGCCGGTCGACGGTCGTCGCCCCGCTTCCGCGAGACCAGATCCGACGTGGGCTCGAGCTGGCCGGGAGGCCGGACACCACGAGCCTGAGGGAGGATGTGGCGCGCCAGCTGGCGGTGCGCGGGTCGATCCGCACGATCGTGACGGCACAGGTCGACCGCGTCGGCAGCAGCTACTCAGTGCTGGCCCGAGTGCTGGACGCCGAAAGCGGGACCGTCGTGGTGTCGGATCGTCGTGTGGCGGAAGGAGATGACGAGTTACTTCCGGTTCTGGAACGCACCGCGCGGGGTCTCCGGGCGGGGCTTGGCGAGAGCGCCGACGCTATTCGAGCCACCCGCCCGCTCGCGGAGGTGAGCACGCCGTCGTTTCAAGCTTACCAGAAGTACGTCGAAGCGCTGCGGCTGCGGAATGACGAGCTCGACTTCGCTGGATCGAAACGCCTCGTCCAGGAGGCGCTGGAGATCGATCCCGGCTTCGCGGCCGCATGGCTTCTGCTGAGGCAGAATTACAACGCCTTCAGACACTACGATTCCATGCCGGTGGCGCTCGAGCAGGCAAAGCGCCACCGGGACCGGCTCACCGAGGCTGAGCAGTGGGACCTGGTCGCCCATGACACGCTCTTTTCCGAGGCGAAGACCGCGGCCCTCGAGCGAGCTTTGGAAGCCGATCCCAACAACTTGGTGCGATACCGACGTCTGGCGAATCGTATCGCGGGTGCGGATCCTGAGCGGGCCCTCAACCTTCTCGATCGCGCGGCCTCGATCAGCCCCTTCGGATTGTACCAGCTCGGACACCGGTTGCGGACCAGTCTGCTGATCGGCCTTGGTCGCACCTCCGAGGCCCGGGAGTACGCAAACTATGTTGAGCCCGAGAATGTTCGCCGCTGGTATCTCCAGCTCGCTGCCATGCGGGACGCGGACTGGGTGGCGGCGGAGAGTCTGGCCGTAGAAATAGACTTCGACCGCACGTTTGCAGAACCCGGTCCTGACTACCAGGCATACGCCCACGGGCTTCCTCGCCTGGTTTCGCTTCACGTGGTCCGGGGCGAAATGAGCGCCGCCCGGCAGGTGCTGGCCAGAGCACAGACAGCGACCCGAGGGACGATCGCGTCGACACCCACCGACGAACATGGAAGACTGGTCACAAATGCCGCTTTGCCCGTCTGGGTTTCGGGGGGAGGCTTTGCGTCGATGCTCTTTTACATAGTCACGGAGGCTTTGCCACTCCCCCGTGATTCGACCTGCTGGCAGATACCGCTGCCGGGGGATGCGTGCTGGCGAGGAGCCCACACCGCGTCGGTCGCTGAGGCGCTCCAGGGTGACACCATCGCCACACGCCATGCCCTGAGCGCGTTCGCTGCGGACACGTTCACCACGCCGGGCTTTTTACGGCAACCCAAGGAGCGCTGGTCCGAGAGGGACACCGCCGGCGTGGCAACCCCGATGGTCCTGTCGGCGGCCGCTTTCCTGGCGGGCGACTGGGCGGAGGTCGTGCGATTGGGCGACCCGATCGTGGAGCGAATTCCGTGGGGAGGTGCCAACCAGCTCACACGCTGGATGGTGGCGGACGCCTTTCGGCGGCTGGGTCGGCTCGAGCGGGCAGCGGACCGGTACGAGACGTTCGCGAGGGTCGACTTCATGGGCCAGGCGAACATCGCTTCGAGCGGAATCACGTATCCCTTCGCACACCGGCACCTCGCCCTTATCTACACAGAACTGGGCGACCAGGCGCGCGCCATCGAGCACTGGACCACCTTCCTCGACACGTTTACGAACCCGGACCCCGAGTACGAGTGGATGGTTGAAGAGGGGCAGCGCGAGTTGGCAAGGCTGAGGAGCTAGACTGTTTGCCCGAGGATCTGGTGGGAGGGGACTGTCCACCCGATTCCCCAACGTCAAGCTGTCAGCCTTAGAGCCGCTCGAAAACTACGGCGTCGTGTAGGAGCACATGCCGGTGGACCAGTTCGGGTTGTCGATCTCTCGGTGCGCCAGCGGCAACACGACGTCGCTGCCGTAGCTCCCGCCCTGGAAGTACGGCCCACTCGGGAACACGTCGTCAGGGTTCCGGCCGTATTGTCGGATCAACCGTCGCAGGTCACCGAGCCGGTGGCCGGTCAGGTACATCCAGGCCGCCCGCTCACTGAAGATCAGATCCACACGGCCGTCGGTCGTGCCCGGATCGACCAGCGGTTCGATCGCACGGGAGTCGACCGTGCCTTCCTCCAGCGCCGTCTGGAGCAGGGTCTCGTAGTCGAGCACCCGGTCCGCCATCAGGTTGTCGACATCGGCCCGCAGATCGTTGATAATCGTCAGCCACTGCGACCCACCGGCCGTAAGATCCGCCTCTGCCTCGATCAGGCGGGCCTCGATCCCGTCGGCCAGCGTGACCGGGGAATTGTCGTAGGAGTACTTCAGCGCCTTATAGACCTGCAAACCGTAGGGACCGGAGACTCCAACGTCAGAACACAGTATGCGAGGGTCGCGCCGATCGCGGACTGGGTCCGGGTCGCCGGGGATCACGCCAACTGAGAGCCAGCCAAGCCTCGATATGGGGTTCCACTGCTCCACCGAGTTCTCGGAATGCTCAATTTCCCGGACGAAGGTGGTTGGTACGGCAGCGACAACCGCGGCAGCCTCCTGGTAGCGGCCCAGGTTCACCAGCGCCCGCGCTTTGCCGACCTTCGCGGCATCATTGTCGCCATCGATCGCCAGAGCCTCGTCGAACCGGCTGACTGCTTCTTCGAACACCTGCTCGGTGCTGAGCGGTACGCCGTACAGGAGCGAGCCATCCGGGGCCATCTCGCTGAACGGCAGGCCCGAGCAGAAGCCCTCTCCGAGAGCCACGTACGTCATGGCCTCCAGGAACTTCATCTCGGAGGCCTCTTGAGATCTGCCGATCCCCTCCGCTCTCAGGGCATCGAAAGCCCGGACTGCCGCCGTCCGCGCACGGTGGAGCCAGATATACGCACCGTCGCTGTAGTTGCCATCAGATATCGGGTGCTGCGCACGCTGATCCGTAGCCCCGGAAGAGATGCCGCCCGCGTACAGCTCGTCAGCCAGCAGCGACGTGGAAATGAGGAATCGCTCTCCACGGGAACCGTGTGGGGGGCCCGTCCCGCTGTACGCTACGGTGAAGTCGTGGATCGCCCCCGCCACGAGCAGCTCGCTGCTCGTGTTCTCTGGCGTCAGTCTCCCCTTGTCTTTGACCTGAAGCGTCTCCTCGCAGGCGACTAGGCAGGCGACTGCGAAGATAGGTGTGAGGGTCTGGATCGCGCTTCGGTGCGTCCTCATTGCGCCAGCCACGTCATGCAGATGGAGGTTGCCTCCGCGCCTGCCACACTGGTCTGCCTGCAGGTGAGTGGCAGACGCGCAATCGCGGCGTGCCATCGGCTGGAACACGTTGCGACCAATTAACCAAACTAGCTTGCGAGGCGTGGTTTGTCTGTCGGGAAAAACCCTACACGCGTGTGGGAAAACCCCTACAAGACGGATGAGGGGAAGCCTGCGTGAGAATGGACGGCCCCAACTGTCACGGTAGCTGTAACAAAGTGTGGGGGAGTGTACTGAAGTGTGTTGAAGTCAGAACGCCGAAATTCGTGTGTATTGAAGTGTGTTGAAGTGTATGGAGGCTATACTGGGCGAATGGGGTTCAGGAGGTCCCGGGTTCAAATCCCGGCGCCCCGATTGGCAGAAAGCCCGCAACCATGCGGGCTTTCGTGCTTGGCAGCGCCAACTACTCAGGAGCTTCCGTGGACGGCTCTCGCGTGGAGAAAAGGCCCTCGAACTGCGGGTACCCGTATAGCGGCCGCCACCAGGGCTCCAGGCGGAATGTGTGCTCCGTGGTCAGCCCCGGTCGGTCCAGAAGGGTCTGGATCTCCTCCACGGCCGCATCGGGCTCCCCAACAATGGCGTAGATCCGCGCCAGGTCTTCCACGCGTATGATGCCCCTAAACGCTTCCCGGCTTGGCGGCATCAGGGCGACACCCAGCTTCCCTTCCCGGATCGCCTCCTCCTTGCGACCCAACCCGGCATAGGTGATCCCCAAGGCGCTGTGGAGGCGTGCGTCCTCCGGGTGTTCGGCCACCTGCTCCTCCAGATGGACTCGGGAGGAATCCCAGTAGGCCCTTGCCCGCTCCCGGTCCCCCAGAAGCCCGTGGAGGACGGCGTGCCATTCGGCCCGGGCCACGTAGCGGAACTGGCCGTGAACCACGTCGGGCGCCTCCCGCAGCCACTCCAGGGCCACTTCATACTCGCCCTCGACCGCACTCAACCACACCGCCCCCTGTTGGGAAAAATTAGCCTGGAACGAGAGCGCGTTTCGTGGCGTGAACACTCCCCTCTCCACAGCCAGGTCCAGCACCTCGCGCGCTCGCTCTACTTGCCCACTAGCAACGTAGTCCCTCAACTTTCTCGAGTAGGCGGCACCCCACTCCGGGTTGAGGGCGATCGACTCGTCCAGGTAGGGCCGCGCCTCATCGAACTTCCGGAGGAGCGCGTACGTCTCCCCCACCGAGAAGGCTATTAGTGCCGAGCGAGGATCCAGCTCCAGCGCCCGCCTGAAGCGGAGAAGGGCTGCCTCCATATCACCCTGCCGCCGCAGGACGGCGCCGATCCCCAAAGAGATTTCGGGGCTGTTCGGTTGGGCTTCCTCCGCAGCGGTGAACGCCTCCAAGGCACGGGCGTAGTCCAGAAGTCCCCAGTAGTGGTACCACCCGAGGGCCGCCAAACCCTCCGGCAGACCGGGCTCCAGTTCGAGAGCCCGGTCCACCGCCTCTTTCGCCCGCTGCAGTCGTTGCCGGCTCCGGTCGTAGTAGAACCACCACATTTCGGAGTGGGCCAGGGATAGGGCTGCGTACGCGACGGCGAATCCGGGATCGAGGGCGATTGCTCGCTCCCACATCTCGATCGCGTGTTCCACGTCCGCCCGCGCGGTGCTGAGGAACCTGGACTCGTTCCCACGCAGATAGTACTCGTACGCCTCCAGGTCGTCGGTAGGGCGGGCCCGGATTCGCTCCGTCTCTTCCGGCGAAAGCTCGGTGCGCAGGGCGGCCGCGATCTTCTGAGCCACGTCGCCCTGGATCTCGAACAGGTCCTCGGCCGTCAGCTCGCGCTCGTACTGCTCGGCCCACATGTGCTCGTCCCGTTCGGCGTCGATGAGCTGCGCTGTGACGCGTACGCGACTCCCAGACTTCCGGACCGTTCCCTCCAGGATATGCTCGACCCCCAGCTCCTCTGCCACATCCCGAAGGTTCTTGGGCGTGTCCCGGTACCCCAGCACCGACGTGCGGGAGATCACCCGAAGGCCGGCGATCTTGGCCAACCGCGCCAGGATCTCGTCGTGGATCCCGTCGGTGAAGTAGACGTCCTCCGGATTACCGCTCAGGTTCGCGAAGGGGAGCGCCGCCACGCTCGGGAGCCCTCCCTCCCCAGCGCGGCCCAAGCTTCTTGGAGAGCCCGTAAATAGCACCCAACCCGCCGCAACAACCCCCCATAGCGCGAACGCCCCGACACCGATCAGGCTTGCGTTCCGCCATGTGAACAACCGGCGGTGGGAGCTCTTCGGGGCGCCAGGCCTACCCGATTCATCGTCTTTATCGCGTAAGGCTTCCGAAGGTACTCCTTCCTGCACGAAAGCCGTGGCAAGAACGATGGGCAGGCCGATGATCAGCAGGATCAAGGCGAGGGGAGGCGCCCAGTCGGGCAGCTTGAGGGCGCCAACCATCGTGTCGACGACCTGCAGCACGAACCAGCTTCCAACCACGTAGATGCCCAGCACCTGCCACAGCGAGCGGCGATGGATCTCGCGGATCAGCTTCCTCAAGCCTGACATGCAGAACCGCCTGGCCTCGCCTGGTCAGCGCCCGATCTGCTATGGACGAACGTGACGCGAGGAGCTGTGGTAATCAACTTCCCTCTATTGAGACTGCGGCTCGAAGTATATGAAATTGGAAACGCAGAGCCACTCGCCTTCTTCCTTCTTCCAGCCAGAGTGCCAGCGCCAGGTGGCCCACTTGGGCGCCCCGCCGAACTCTGATATGAAACCCCGAACGTATGCGTTCACAATCGCGAAATCGTCGAAGACTTGGATCGTCAAAGGTGTGGCGTGCGTCTCGTGGAAGTCGCTGGACTTAAACCAGAAGGTGTCAAGGTTGTCCGCCATTTCCTTCGTGCCGGGCACCGAATTCGCGCTGTTCCAGAAGACAAACTGGGGGTGGTGAGCACGAAACGCGTCTTCCAACCTCTCAGAAGAGTAATCATCCCATAAGCGCTGTACCGCTTCCCAGACCTCACTCTGTTGCGCAGACCATTGCTGCGCGGAAACGGGGGTGCCGACGAGGATGGCAGCTGTGGCTACGATCAGGGCACGCATAGCTCCTCCTTGTGGGAATGATAGCCTCGATGGCTCTCACAGATCTGGACGTTTTTTTTGCGGCCCGCAGTTGTGCAGAAACACCATTGTTTCCGGGATGAACGAGGCCCAGCGGCTTTATTCCGATCTGGTGTACATCGCCTCCGCACTCTGCGACCACGCCTCCCCATCCGTACTTACCTCGCAAGCCACTGTGTAAGAGTTGCCATCAGCTGCAAACGTGTACGTGCAGCGCTCCTGAAATGGGCTTCCCTCGCCAGTGTAACCGTAGGCGGACCAGTTCCAAGTATGACCTGCTATCTCGATGGTTGCTGAGCCTGAACCGCCGCTCGTGTGGTCATACCACTGAGCCGTGTGATTCCTCGCGACCGGGTCATAGCCAAAGATGAAAGTGTGGTGAAAGGCGCCACTGGGACCCTCTGACTCACGCTCCATTCGAAGGAAGAACCCACCGGGCATCCATTCGTATCGCTCGATGCCTGTCACCCTTCCCCCGGGACCGAAAACACTGGGCTTCACCTCTGCCTCGACTGTCCAGGAGCCGAGTGCGGCCTCGAGTTTGGCCAGCTCCGGGTATGGTTCTGGTGCTTGGGCAACAGCAGCTGAGGCAGCAAAGATCGTTGCGGTTACCAGGCCGCTTGAGATGAGCAGGGTCCGTTTCATACGCGCCTCCTTGTTCGCGGATCACCAGCTACTTCTTCGTGGTCTTTGTCACTGCACCCGTTCGAGCCGAAGAACATACCGCCCGCCGGCCTCGTAGTACGGATATGAGACGCCTCCGCCCCCCACAAAATTGACGTACACGAGCGTCAACTCGTCGCCGACGAGCTCATACTCGATCGTCGCTTCGCCGTTGATAACGATGGGCCACAGCGCGAATTCAGGTCGTAACACGAACTCGGACTCGGTCAGCTCATAGGTTCCCGCGTTGACCACCAAAGAGCTGAACCGCTCCTGCATCTCCGAGTCTGTCGGGCTCCACGGTTCGGCGAAGACGGGTGAGGGTGATTCATGAAAGGAGTAGCCCATGCTGTAGTACTCATCCGTGAATAGAAACAGACTCTCTTGCGGTGTGAAGGCCACTGTGTTGCCATCGGAGTCAACTTCTTGAATGGCAACCAGCCGCCATGCACCGGCCAATAGGGAGACCGACGGTGTGGTGCGCTGTGCAGCCGTCGCGTCCGCCGACGGTGTCTCTGCAGAGCTTTCGGCTGTCTGGCACGCGCTGAAGGGCAGCACCAGAAGTAACGCTACACACTCGATTGTGCGCGGCATGGGAGTACCTCCTCTCCTAACTGTGACTGAGAGCGATTCTGCTCTCGGTCGCGTGACCTCTTGCCTCCGCTCGGATTCGGAAGAAGAGCAGCGAGTGGTGGTATTACCGGCCGGAGTGGCTGCGGCCAGTCAATTCACTTGGTTCAGCACGTCTGGCGTGCCGGTACCGCCGTGAAATGACCATCCCTCATCGGTCCGCTTCCAGACTTCGAAGCCCTTCCAGGATTCTGTCTCCCGGACTCCTTCGGGAGACTCCCATACGCGAATGCCGTGGAAATAGATGAAACCGAAGTCACCGTCGACTTGTACGCGAATCGGCCGAAGGTCCTGTGCGACGAGAGTGTGATTCCAAGCGGCCCGCCACCCTTCGACCCAGGAAGACAGGTGGTAAAACGGCGCGGTCTCCGGTGTCCACCAGTAGATCGTCATTTCTGTAGGCCGACACGCATCCATCAGAACTTGCATCGACATTTCGGTGGCCGCCCGGTCCCAGCAATCGTTGATCGCTTCGATCAGAGACCGCTCATCCGGCGACCAGTTCTGGGCTTCAGCCGCCAGCGGGCTGGAGAGTACGCCAGCAAGGATGATGGTGGGGATCAGAGCGAAGCGCATGGTGACCTCCTGATTCAACGGCTGCATCCAGCGGTCTGCAGCATTACGTGACACTAGCGGAACTTGATAAGTGCCCTCCAGGCTCGCGCCCTCATTGCTGAGCGGGAGGAGGATTGCTGTTTCCGACAGCCCGGAAGGCCTCCCAGGAACCGTCTGCCCAGGCGTTCGGAGAGCTGCTCGTTCATCGATCCGTCCCACAGGCAGAAGCGGGCAGTTGGGCTCGAGTTCTCGTTCTGCGGTTGACTTGGTACTTCAGCTATCCGGAGTGCAGCGTCCTCGTAGCCCGGATCAAGCTGATTACCGTAGCAGAGGTATTTAGAGTCGTCCGACGCACGGACTGATTCGTCGATGAGATATGCGCTTCAGGCGGGAGTGCACTGAGGGTGAGGGGAAAAGGGAAGAGTACCGGGAAGACAAGCCGTCTGGACTGCATAGGTCCCTCCGGCGACGCAGTTGAGGCATCACCAACCCCACCTTCCCCTTGCCAATTATTGGAAGACGCTCGGTCTCACGTCAACTCGTCGGCTGATCCGGGGCTCAGGCCGAACTGCCACGCGTTACTCGACAGCCGATCGGAACTGTCACAGTAGCTGTAACGAGATGAGGGGGAGTGTACTGAAGTGTACGGAAGTCAAAGGCCCGAAATCGAGGTGTATTGAAGTGTGTTGAGGTGTACGCGTGCTGTACCGAGCGAATGGGGTCCTTTGCCGGCTACGCCGGCTCAGTGTCTCGCCTGCGGCTCGACGGCAGGAGGTCTGGGTGAGCGCTTCGGCCGCTTCAGCGGCCTCGCTGGTCCTGAGGACCCAAATCCCGGCGCCCCGATTAACAGAATGCCCACAACCACGCGGGCTTTCGTGCATCTGGGGGTGGTAACATTGACGCCGCCGTCGCGGCTACTGTCACGCCAGCTGTAACGGAATCGCGGACCCTCTGCGTGATGATCCGCGGTTTCAGGTTCTGCTGCGGCGCATGAACCTGCCGCAGGAAGCCGGGCTCAAGTGCACTCGTCTCGTGCTGGCTCAGTGTCTCGCCGCTGGCTCGAATGCCTGCGGCCGATGCCGGGTGCTACGCTCCGTATAAGCCGGTTTATGACCGGCGTCTTGTCGGCAGCGATGTATTCACCCGGCGTTCGCTTCGTATTCTATTGGTGTCCAACGGAATCCGCGCAAGCTTGAAAGGGGAGGATCTGATGAATGCGCAGGAAGCGTACTCCAAGCGAATGGCGTTGACGGGGGGGATCTTCGGCATTCTGGCTGTCCTGGACTACTTGTATTCCGCCACCGGGATACTCGCCACTCCGTCGTTACGGGTAGGGTACCCGATCTTCTGGTTGTTCGGGCCTTTGCTGGTCGTCGGCTCTTACGGATTCGTTCACTTCTTTCGGTGGCAAGGTGAATCATCGGTCCTACTGGAATTCGGCCGCGTGTTCATGATTCTAGCTGGGGCCATCGTATGCCTAATGGGGACGATGCAGGCGGTGTCGCGAGAACATTTCGACCTGCTGGGCGTCATGTATCCCCCCGAGACGGCCAGTGAGGCGTTCCGCATGGGATTCAGGGGAGCGAATTCGATCCAGTCCGGTGCAGACTTGGCGTGGGACACCTTCATCTTCGGTGCCACGATCTTCACCGGTCTCGGGATGCTGACGAAGTCGAAGAGCTGGAAGATTCTCGGCGCGCTGGGCGTGCTGATTGGCGTGCTCGGACTGGCCTTTAATTACTCGGTTTGGCCAGCCAACCCGGGAAATGCAGGACTCATCGACATTGGTCCGGTGACCGGAACCTGGTATCTGGCGGCCTGCATCTGCCTGCTTTTCCAATACAGGAAGATCTCGGGACTCGGGATGCATTCTTGACCGCGCGGATGCTGTTGCCGCCGTCCGATTACGACAGTGACATCTGGGCACCAAGCCGTTGATTGCGAGTTCGATCACGGGCGGTGCATGCGTGAGCCAACTGTCACGGTAGCTGTAACAGGATGAGGGGGAGTGTGTTGAAGTGTACGGGTGCTATACCCGGCGAATGGGGTTCTTTGCCGGCTACGCCGGCTCAGTGTCTCGCCTGCGGCTCGACGGCAGGAGGTCCCGGGTGGGCGCTTCGGCCGCTGGCGCGGCCTCGCTGGCGCTCGCTGCGCTCGTGCCCAAATCCCGGCGCCCCGATTGCGAGAAAGCCCTCAACCATACGGGCTTTCGTGCATCTGGGGGCAGGGCGCTTCCTTATCGCTGTCACGCCTGTTGTCACAGAGTCTGTCACGGATCCAGGAGGGGCGGCCCCGAAGGAGCCGCCCCGTCGGTTGTCGGTTGGTCCGAAACTCAGTTCAACTTCCGTACCGTCCACATCACGGGTCTAGCACCGCCTTTCTTGGTCTCGATCGACCCCACAATCCGTGTCGTCCCGCTGCCCTGGAGCGAGACGTTTTCGATGGCTTGTGCTCGACCTAGTCCCAAGTCCACCACAGTGTAGGCACCTGTTTCATCTCGAGTCCAAAGAAGCGCGTGCACTAGACTTTCACGCCCCGGGGTACCACTATTTAGCTTCTGGCCCGTCCCTACGACGTCACCCGCGTCGTTGATGTCCCGCCCGGACCAGAACTCCTCGTGGCCTATGAGCGGAGGGAGGTCATCCGTTACCGTGACTGCTCCGTCTTGGACTGTCCACACCACCCCACGTGCGCTTGGGCTACCCGGTAGGTTCTGGAAGGAACCGGCCACACGAACGTTATCCAACGAGCTGTTTATGGCCGCCGGCGAGACGTCGCCCTCACCCGGTAGCGCGACGGTTTCGCCATCGTCCCAGAAGAAGGCACCGAAGCCTTCCACTGAGCCAACGACCTGTCCGAAATCGTTGACGTCGTGGGCCGCGCTCCATGCGCCGAGAGCATAGAAGGTCTCCACGTGGAGATTACGGGGGGCTGTAACCATCCCGGCGGCGTCGATCTTCCACAGCAGGGCCTGTTGGTTTTCCGGTAATATCTCTCCAAGGATCGCTTTGCCGGCAACGTATCCCGTCGCGCTCACCCCCTTCGCACCGCTGACGACAGACCCGGAGGGGATTGGCAGGTCTATGTTCGTCGATCCGGCCGAGGTCCAGTAGGCAGCCTGGTCGAGCCCGTCACTCTCCTTTGTCACGGCGCTCACGATGAGTCCGTCGCTGTTCACGTCGGGGCTAGCCCGATCGCACCCGGCTGTACCTACACCGTCGCACTTCAACAGGGCGGGTGAGTCGCCGTCAAGGGTGGTCATATGCCACGGCCCCACGCTGGAGTATCCTACGATGTGAGTGCCAGCGATCGCCATCGCTATCACGCGTTTCGCGCCCGGGAGGGTGCCGAGTTCGGTCACCTCCACGGAGTACAGAAGCTCCTTCTTGGTCACACTGAACAGATCCGCGCCGGTGCCCTTCTTGCCCGCGAGCGTCAACACCTCCACGTCGTAGAGGTCGATCGGCGCCTCCAGGTCGATGGTGACCTCGGCCACGAGCTCACGCTTGCTGACGAACCTGGTCCGCTCGGTTACGACTTTCGGCTGCGACGTGCCGTCGATGGTGAAGGTCACGACCGATCCGTTGTCGAACCCGGAGCCCAGCACACGGATGTCAAGCTGGGTGTCCTGCGGCGCCGACGGCGGATCCGCCGAGTCGACCTTGGGCCCCTTTCCTCCACCTCCTCCCCTCGCGAGCCGGATGTCCGTGACAGAGGGTCCGGCTGGACCGTCCTGCTGACAGCCGGCGATCATGATCCCGCTCAACAATGTGAAGCTGGCGGCTACGGCAGCGAGAGATCGACGCTGGGAGGACATCTTCGACTCCTTCGATACAGGCCGTTCGACGTTCTAAGCTAAGTTCAACGGACAGCCGTCGCTTTTGTGCGCGCGGTCGTCAGACCCGCGCCAGCCAGCCGGTAGGCCGCCCAGTAGTAAGGCTCGGTATAGTTCGGGTGGGAGATCAGCTCACGCTGAGCCCGGGCGAGGGCGAAGACGGGATCGGAGTCCTCAAGCTCGGCGTAGAAGCGCGCCGCGAACGCGGCAGCGCCCTCGTCTTCTACGGGCCATAGCGTGGCCACCACGTTCTGGGCCCCGGCGTACAGGAACGCCAGGGCCAGGGTCGCGTAATCCTCCCCTCGCTCGAACTCTGTGGACCAGGATGCGCCGAGTCCCGTCTCGCACCCGGAGAGAAAGACCACCGAGCTGTTGATCGCAAGGCCGAGCACCTCGTGGATTTCGAGGCGCCCGTCGTTCTCGCCCCGCTCCTCCGGTCCGGGAGCGAACTCCAGGAAGGAAAAGAGCGGGTTGAGCACGTTCAGGGTGCCGTGTGTGGCCACGTGGACGACCTCCGCCTCGGCCAGGGCCTGGCGGAACCGTCGCTCGGTCGCGCGCCGTCCCTCCACCGTCCAGCCCCTCGAGAACGCTCCCTTGACCGCTTGGACCTCTGCCTTGGTGGCGGGCAGCGTCTTCGGAAGCGGCGCGAAGGCGATGGCTGAGGAGAGCGCGGACTCGGCAGGTGACGGCTGCGACCGCAGGACGGGGAGGACGGCGGCGGAGGGGAGCACCTGAAGGGCGAAATCTTCGACGAGGAATCGGCCGGCAGCGCTAATCAGCGCCCCGAACGGAAGATAGGTCAGCACGCCGTGCGGAACGACGATGAGCCGCTCCACGCCTGCGAGGTAGCCGCCACGCAGCGCGGGTTCGATCAGGAGTTCGTGCAGCCCGCGGAGGGCATCGCGGGCCGCGGTACCGTCGATCTGCGGGTTCCCGACCAGCTCCCGGGCCACTCGAACCCGCCGCGACAGACTCTCGTCGCTGATGGGGATCTCGAAGCTCCTGACCACATCGTCTCGCACGACGAAGCCCACGCCGATCTCCGCGGTCACGAGGTAGAGCACGAGTGCCTCATCGGGACGAAGCGCGCTCATCATCTCTGACGCGCGGGTTCTGCGACTGCCCAAGAGGGCGGTTGCAGCGGGCTCACTCTCGATGGCTCGGATCCGCGCGTCTTCGTACGCGCTACGAGCATCGGCGAGCAGCTGCGCGATCTCGCCGAGCGCCGCGCTGTCACGGTCGACTGAAGGAAGCTCGTCGAACTGGCGCAGACGGACTGAAAGTTCGCCGACGCGCCGCAGGGCAGCCTCGGTCTCCTCGAGTTCGTTGCCATTGTCCGGGTCCCTGTTGCTGCCCCAGCCCGAGGGTGCCAAGCGTTCGAGTAGAGCTCGGCCACGAGCGGAGGCCGCGATTTCGAACGCTTCGGTCGGGTCTCCCAGTTGCAGGAGAATGGCTACCAGCGACGAGTAGACTCGCTCCCGATGGGTGGAGTACGCGGAACGAAGGGCTTCCGAACGCAGACTGGTCCTCACTCTCTCGACGGCGCGCACGGCTGCTCGACCCGCAACGACCGCGGAATCGAGCTGTCCGAGGCGGCGGTGCGCGCGCGCCTCGAAAACGTGCGCCTCCCACTCCGAGTCGTAGCCGCCCGATGCCAGCTCGTCCCACGCTTCGGCCAGCACGGTGAGGACGCGGCGCGGTCTTCCCGCCCGGTCCGAGATCCGGGCCTCGGCCAGCGCGGTGAAGACCCGGGCCGTGCGGGCGTCGAACTCCCCAGCCAACTGTCGCGCCTCGGACAGATAGCGGTCGGACGCGCGAGCGTCGCCCATCTCGTCCGATACGTCGGCCAACAGAACCAGATCCGAGAGCTGTTCCCAGCGCGCGTCCCCGGCTCGGTGCGTGGCGAGCGCACGTTCCGCATAATCGCGTGCGAGCGATAGCTCTCCGAGAGACGCGTAGATATCGGCCCGCCGCCGCTGATCGCTCCCCGTCTCCTGTGCCAGGCCGAGCTTCTCGTTGATTCCTTCGGCCTCCTCGTAGAGATCCAGCGCTCGCCGATACTCGCCGGCCGTCCGGTACGCTTCAGCCAACGTCTCGAGGTTGCTCGCCTCCTCGTGCTGAATCCCTCGATCGCGTGCCAGGGCAACGGCGCTGTCAAGCACGGCGATAGCTTTTCCGAGCTCGCCGACGGCCGTATAAGCCGAGCCCCTTTGTCCGAGCACGTTGATCTCGAGATCAACTACCTCCGCTTCTCGATAGCGATCTCCCGCCTGCCGCAGAAACTCGAAAGCGCCGGCCGGGTTCCCCGTCCAAATCTCGAGCATCCCGAGGTTGATCAGGGCGATGCCTTCGAGCCGCGTGTTGCTGATCTGACGGCTCAGGTCGCGCCCCTTCTCGAACTCCAGTCTAGCCCCCTTGAAGTCGCCGAGATCGCTGGCGACCAGGCCGCGGTTGATAGCGACCACAGCCCGGGCGCGGAGCGTGTCGGCGGTGGCCGATTCGGCGGTCTTGGCATACAGGTCCAGCGCGTCGGAGAGACGCGACTGCCTCCAGGCGATGAGGCCCAGGGCGTTGTACGAGGGGGAGTACTCGGCTTCGAGGCCGATCGCGAGCTTGAGGTCGAGCGCTTGCTCGCTGATCAGGCGCGCGGTCGCGAAATCTCCCTCCCGGTAGGCCGACTGTCCGAGCAGTGTGAGGATCCGGGACTCCGACACCGAGTCGAAGACGGCACGCGCCTCGGCGAGGATAGGAACGAGGGCTGCGCGCACGCTGTCGTGTTCGCCCCGGCGGTAGAGGTCCGTGGCCCGATCGAGCTGGTCTTTCGATAGTGCAAGGGGGCGAGTCTCCGTGACGATTCGGGATGGTGTCGTAAAGGTCTCCTCCGCGTGCTCTTCCGGTGGAGCCCGCGAGCAGGCGGCCGCCACGAGAAGACAGCCGAGAATGGAAGCGAGAAGAATACAGCGAGGCATCAGGGTACGATCGTGAGCTGTTGCACGTCGGTCGTCACCGATCGCCCGTCGAGCAGAAGAGCATCCACCCACCAGAAGTAGGTCGTCCCCTCGACAAGTGTCACGTCCGGCGGAAGGACCAGGCTCGTATCCGCCGTTGCGTCGCTCCAGACTTCACCGCCATCGGAGCGCGTGAGGCTGAGCCGATACCGCACCTCGGATCCCATGTCTTGCCAGGAGAACTCGAGCGGGCCGGTCTCTGCGGTGTTGCGGGGAGAGTAAACTGCAATGGTCGCTCCCGGTCCCACGGCCGGGGCGCCTTCTCTCAAGATGGGTTCGCCGGATTCGAACGGTGAGCCGGGGACCAGAACGAGCAGCGCGAATCCCAGCGCGGCTGCCGTCGCCACGGGAGTTCCGACGCGTACGATCTTGCGTGTTCGTTCTCTGCGGAGGAGCCGCGCGATAGCGAGAGCCTCGTCACGGCACTTGGCACACTCGGCGAGATGTTCGATCGCGGCCTGTCGCTCCTCGCTCGGAAGCGAGCCACCCACGTACGCTACGAGCTGCTCGTCGCTCAGATGGTCTTGTTGTGGAGGATGCGGGTCCATTGTTCCCTTGTCCCCTACCGTCGCGAGTCCGTCACTCAGTGGCTGCCGGCCACGTCAGTGGCATTTGCCCTGTCGCCCTAGTGGAACGGACACGGCGCGGGCTCGTGCGCGGGGAGCGGTCTCTTCCACCCCCGATTCATGGCTCGTCCGCCTCGAATCCTCTCTCTTCCAGGGCGCTGCGCAGCGTCGTGAGGATCCTCTTCAGCCTGCGGTAGGCATGAAAGCGTGACGGGAATCCCATCACATCGCTCAGATCGAGCAACGTGGTATCGTGCTCGAAGCGAAACGCCAGAAGCAGCCGGTCCTGAGCAGACAACCTCGCGATGGCTCGGCTCAGAGCCTCCCCGATCTCCGACGCTGCAAGGGCGGACTCGGGATCCGGTCCGGAGCAGTCCGGCAACTTGGTGTGGTCCACATCGGCGACAATGAGGTCCGCCAGACGGCGGCGGATCAAGAGCGAATCGGCAGCTCCCGGATTGGTGGAAGTCGCGCGGCTTCGGCCGTAGCGTTTACGGTGATAGTCCACACACAGCCGGTTGGCCACCACTACGAGCCACGTTGAGAACTTCGTCTTGCCATCCGAGGAGAACGCCCTGAGTCGTCGGTAATCGTCCGCCTCGAGCTGCTCGATCACATGGGCGTAGCGGTCCATCATCGAGTCGTACCCGTGGCCCGAAGCCCGGTGGCAGGCCCCTAGAAGGAGGCGGCTGTAGTGGCGGGTGAACGCTTCCCAAGCTTGGCGCTCATCGGATGGCTCATTGGCCTCGAGCAGCCGGGTGAGGTGCCGCGGGCCGGTTCCTTCGGCGGTGATCCCGTCCTCGCAGAGCAGTTGGCTAGCCTTCTGACTCCCCTTGTGCGCTTAGGAGTTGACCGGGCCCCTAGTAGCATCGCTCGCCGTCCCATCGCAAGTCGCTCTAATGTGGAAGCCGCGCGGCCACGGCGGGTGGGAGAGGCCGCATCGATATGCTGGCAATAAACCTACGCGCAGCAGTGTTACCTTGTGACACGTTTCACAAGCGCACCGGGTGCCGTCGGCGCCCTTGATCCCCAAGCTACTAACCTCACTCGAGCGGGTTGTGGCTACTCCACTTCCAGATACGTCTCCCAGTCGGATAGGGGAGTGGAGGAAGTTCCGGGGCTGGCGCCGCACAAGCCACCGCATCACTACTGTCACGGTAGCTGTAACAAGATGAGGGGGAGTGTATTGAAGTGTATTGAAGTGTATGGGTGCTGCACCAGGCGAATGGGGTTCAGGAGGTCCCGGGTTCAAATCCCGGCGCCCCGATTGAGCAGAAAGCCCACAACCATGCGGGCTTTCGTGCATGTGGGGGCACGGCCGCACGTGGCCGCTGTCACGCCTGCTGTCACAATCTGGTGCCGACAGCCCTCGTCTAAACCAACTGTCGCGGTCGCTGTGACGGATCGCGGAAGGGCGGCTCCCGTGGAGCCGCTCCTCTGGAGTAACAGCTTTTACTGGATGTAGCCGAGCGTCCGGAGTGTCTGAAGCTGCTCGCGTGTTAGCGCGACCTCGCCACCGGGGGTGAACTGCTGTGCCAGTGCCTGGTGCGCCGCGAACTGCGCCTTGAGGAACTTGGTGTACTTCTCCACCAGGTCGGGCCGCTCCTCATGCAGGCTGTGCTGGGTATAGGGATCGTTCCAGAGGTCGTATAGCAGCAGGGGCACGGGACGCCTCTGGCGCGAGTGCTTGTAATCGCCAACACGGCTCTTTGGAATATCCGACGGCGCGTCCAGACGATCCGACGGGCTCGGGTCTATAAGTAGCGACGCGCCCCACTGCCCGTCGATGACCTCGATGTAGCCGCTCAGCTCACCCGTATCCTCGATCCCGAACTCGTCGAGGATCACCGGCCGCGCCTCCCAGCCCTCCTCCCCCAGCAACAAGGGGGCCAGGGACTGCCCCTGCATCACTTCAGGCATCGGCAAGCCAGCAAGGTCCAGGATGGTGGGCAGCATATCGATCATCGAGACTGGTTGGCGGAAGCGTTGCCCCGGAGCGACGCGCTCCGGCCAGACCACGATCAACGGAACTCGGGTCACGGAGGATCTGAACATTGGTCCCCACTTCGGCGGAAACGGATCGGGGACGTGGGCCGATGCGCTGCCATGATCCGCGGCGACGATGAGCAGCGTGCGCTCCCACTCGCCTCTGGCTTTGAGGCGTTCCACCAGTTGGCCGAGCTGATAGTCCTGGTGGGCCATGGATTCGTCATAGAGACTCCGGGCGGCATTGAAGAAGGCCGCGTAGTTGATGCCGGTCTGCTCGAGGGCTTCGAGGCTGAGCCACGGTGCGTGAGTAAAGCCGGCTGCTGCCGCCAGCTGCCGCTCCCACTCGTTGTACGTGTCGCGCAGCTCGGGACTGCTGAAAAGGCCAGCGAACGGGGCCACCGGGTCGCGCGACTGGTCCCACTTCGGGTGAACGTCCGTGGTCTGAAAGTGCACCCAATAAGGCACGGCAGGGTATGCCTCGCGCCACCGCCAGTAGTCCTGGTGCAACTCAGCCGAAGAACGCGAGTTGGGACTGACGCCGGCATCCCGGAACACATCGACTCCGCGCTCGAGGTTGCTCAGGGTACCGGCATACGGGTTCGAGACGAACACCGCCGTCTGGTAGCCGGCCCGGTGCATGTGCTCCGCCATCGTCACGGCCTGCTCCGGGACCGGATCGGCAGCCCAACCCCGGCTGGCACCCAGCACACTGTTGTGCAGGGAGGTCATGAACGAGGCGGTGGAGGGCCTCGTCCAGGTCGAGTTGCTGTAGGCGTGCTCGAAGACCGCGCCCTCGGCCGCCAGCCGCTCGAGGTTGGGCGTCGTGCGGCGGTTGTAGCCGTAGACGCTCATGTAATCGGCCGCAGCGCCGTCGATGATGTAGAAGATGACGTTGGGCTTCTCGGTGCTGCGACCGCCGGTGAGCGTCGGCGCCGCCCAGAGCGCCACGGCTCCTTCCCGCTCGCTCTCCACCTCGAGCACCAGGCTCACGGTCTGTCCCGACAGGTCGGAGAGGTCCACCGAGCGTTGTGCCCAGTGCTCTTGGTCGGCGTAGGTCTCCTCGAGCAGGGTCTCGGTGCCCTCGGAACTTGCGGTAATCCGGAAAGTCACCGGGTCATCGTCCCGTAGTACCCCGAGCCCCACGTCGAGGCGGCCGGCTTCGGGGACTCGGACCCGGTACTCGAGCCGTCCCGGCGCATGGGTGTACAGGGTGCGGCGATGGGCGCTCGTGCGGACTTCCGTTCGCACCCCCACGGGCGCATCAGCGTAAACCGCCTCCTTGGGAATGACGCTCACAGAGAGAATCTCGATGCCCGCCGGCTCCTCGGCATTGATCCCGATGGCGAGTTGCTGCCACGGGCCCTCCCAAGCTCCCTCCCACGGAGGCGACCAGTCGGCTCGCAGCAGGTATCTCTGTACCGAGCCGTCGTTGATCACGTCAACGGACTCGCCACTAAAGCGAAAGGGGTTGTCCTGGGATCCCGGGTCCTCGCGTAAGTTGAACGCGAGTCGAAGTTGCGAGACGTTCTCCAATGTACGCGCCCGCACGAGGACGTACCCCCAGTCCTCGCGCTCCCAATCGGGCAGATCGACGTAGATCGCACCCCCCAAGAGATTGCCGAAGGGGAGTCGGTTGGCTTCCTCCACGCTCAGGCGCAAGGCGTCCGGGGTGCGCGTCTGAACTGGCGTCAGAGTCGGGGGGAGGCGTGCCGAAGCCCACTCCGGCTGCGGCTCGTCGAAGCGCCACTC
>JBDHBD010000018.1:0-46096 GCA_039587755.1 Gemmatimonadota bacterium
GCGGAGAGCCAATCGCCACTCAACGGGGGGTCCCGCCCGCCCTGGCGGAGTATCGGGAACCAGCCGAACGAATATACATGAACGAGGATACAGGACGATGAGAAACCGCATGCGAACCCTGCCGCCGGTCACCGCCTTCGGCATCGCCTCCGTCCTCGGCCTCGCCGCGGCGCTCACGGCACCGGCGAGCGCACAGGAGTCCTCCGACGTCATGACGCCGGAGCGGCTGTGGGAGATTCCCCGCGTGTCCGGACCCAACGTCTCACCGGACGGAAGCCAGGTCGTCTACGGGGTGGCCCGGTACGATCTGACCGAGGATCGCGGCAGCACAGACCTCTTTCTGATCCCGGTCGCCGGTGGCGAGCCGTTTCGACTGACCGACACTCCGGCGAGTGAGCACGGCGTGGCCTGGCGCCCGGACGGGCAATGGATCGGCTACCTGTCGGCCGCCAGCGGGTCGACCCAGCTGTGGGAGATCCGACCCGACGGCTCCGGCCGTCGGCAGGTGTCGGAGATTTCCGGAGGGATCGGCAACTTCCGCTACGCGCCCGACGGCCGGCACGTTTCGTTCACCCGACAGGTGAAGCTCGGCCCGGCGGTCGTGGACCGGTACCCGGACCTTCCCAAGGCGGAGGCTCGCATCATCGATGAGCTGATGTACCGCCACTGGGACAGCTGGAAGGACGGGATGTATAGCCACCTGTTCGTCGCCGAGTACCTGGACGGCGTGCTGGGAGAGCCGGTCGACGTGATGGCCGACGATCCCTACGACACGCCCCTCTCCCCGTTCGGTGGTGTGGAGCAGATCGGGTGGAGCGCCGACGGCCGTCGGATCGTCTACACGACCAAGCAACTGACCGGCGCGGCCTACACGCGGAGCACGAACTCCGATCTGTTCGCCTACGATCTAGAGACGCGTGCGACCGCCAACCTCACCGACGGCATGATGGGCTACGACATCGAGCCCGTGTTCTCGCCCGACGGTCGCTACGTGGCCTGGCTCAGCATGGAGCGGGATGGGTACGAGGCCGATCGCAATCGCCTGTTCGTGCACGACTTCGAGAGCGGCCAGAAGCGGGAGCTGAGCGTCGGCTTCGATCAGGACGCGCACGGGCCCGCCTGGAGCGCCGACGGCACCACGATCTACTTCACCAGCGAGGTGGAGGGGACGATCCACCTGCATACGGCCGATGTCGGTGTGGGGCAGATCCGGCAGATCACGGAAGGGCAGCACAACTATTACTCGTTCGAGGTCGCTGATGGCGGCGATTCGCGCTCGCTCGTGGCACAGCGCGTGTCGATGTCCGCCCCGGCCGAGCTCTACCGTGTCGATCCGACCTCCGGAGACGCGGTTCGTCTCACGTATCACACCCAACCGGTGGTCGGCTCGCTGGATCTGGGGCGCGTCGAGCCTCGTTGGGTGGAAGCGACCGACGGCGAACAGATCCTGGCCTGGGTCATTTATCCCCCGGGGTTCGATCCAAGCCAACGATATCCGGCGCTTCTCTACGCACAGGGAGGCCCACAGTCCACCGTGAGCCAGTTCTTCTCCTACCGTTGGAATTTCCAGCTCATGGCGGCCAACGGGTACATCATCGTTGCACCCAACCGCCGCGGCGTTCCCAGCTTTGGCCAGGCGTTCAAGGAGGAGATCTCGGGCGACTGGGGTGGTCAGGCGATGCGCGATCTGTTGAGCTCCATCGACGATGTCGCCCAAGAAGAGTACGTGGACGAGAACCGTCTGGGCGCGATCGGGGCCAGCTTCGGCGGCTACACGGTCTTCTGGCTGGCCGGCAACCACGAGGGTCGGTTCAAGACCTTCATCGCGCACGCCGGTGTGTTCAACCTGGCGAGCATGTTCGGGGCGACCGAGGAGCTCTTTTTCCCGGAGTTCGACCTGGAAGGTCCCTACTGGCTGGATCCGCAGCCCGAGAGCTACGACCTGTTCTCACCACACAAGTTCGTGCAGAACTGGGATACACCCATGCTCGTAATCCATGGGCAGAAGGATTTCCGGGTTCCGGTCACCGAAGGGATGCAGGCGTTCACGGCGGCACAGGCGCAGGGGATCGAGAGCCGTTTTCTATATTTCCCGAATGAAGGGCACTGGATTCTCACGCCGCAGAACGGCGTGCTGTGGCACAGGGTGTTCTTCGACTGGCTGGGTCGCTACCTGAAACCGCCGACCTCGTGAACCGGCCGAGATCGTGAGTCGAATCGTGAGTCGAACGATGAACGCGCGAAGAGGACCGGCGGCGCTCCCGGCGCTGCTCCTGATGACGGTGCTCGTCGGTGGCTGCTCGTCGGGTGCATCGCAGCGTGACGTGGACCCAGAATTAGCGGGCGCGGAGCGTCCGTCCGAGTCACCGATCCTGGACGCTGCCACCCTGGTCGCGAGCATCGCCAGCGTCGAGAACGGACTGGTCCCCATCGGGGAGGACGGTGAGCCCGCGTGGGGGGAGAAAGCCACGCTGGCCCAGCGCATGGACGCGTACGGTGTGCCGGCCCTCAGCATCGCGGTGATCGACGATTTCGAGCTGGTGTGGACCAAAGGCTACGGGGTCCTGGAGGCTGGCGCGGACGAGCCCGCGACAGCTCGCACGCTGTTTCACGCCGGTTCCGTGGCCAAGTCGCTGACCGCCACAGCGGCCCTCGCGCTGGTCGAGCATGGTGTCCTTACTCTGGACGAGCCGATTAACGATCGGCTGGTCTCGTGGCGCGTCCCCGAGAACGAACTGACGGCACGGGCGCCTGTGACTCTTCGTGGCCTTCTGAGTCACAGCGCCGGCCTGACCGACGGGTGGACCGATAGCGGCGTCGAATGCTGTTTCAGCGGTGCCGGTGACGCTCCGACCACGACCATCCAGCAGATGCTGGAGGCAGAACCCGCGACCGGTCTCCCCAGACCGACCCGCGTCACCTCGCTACCGGGGAGCGAGCACCAATACGCGAATCTCGGATACGGAATCGTCGAGCTCCTCATGGTCGACGTGGCCGGCAAGCCGTTTCCGCAGGTCATGGAAGAGCTTCTCCTGGAGCCCCTGGAGCTGGGGTCGAGCACCTTCACGCAGCCGCTCCCCGAGACGATGCGGGGGAGGGCGGCGACCGAGCACGATGCGGAGAGTCGACCGTTTCCCGACGAACGGCATCATTTTCCGACGCTCGGCGCGGGAGGTCTGTGGACGACGGCAGCGGATCTCGCGCGCTTCGCGAACGAGATCATGCTTGCGTATTCAGGCCGGACCGGCGGGGTCCTCTCGCCCGGAATGGCGCGCGAGATGCTCGTGGCGCAGGTCCAGATCCCCGAGCATCCGATCCAGGACGCGGCCGGTCTGGGGTTTGCCCTGTCGGGCGAGGGTGAGGGATTCAGCGCATTCCACACTGGGGGAACGTGGGGGTCTACCTGTCTCGTGTGGTTCATGCCCGAAACAGGTCAGGGTGTGGTCGTGATGACGAACAGCGCGGCCGGCGGCAGGCGAATCCGTTTCGAGATTCTGCTGTCGGTGGCGAGGGAGTACGGCTGGCCCGAGTGATGGGCTATTCGGAGGCCCGATCCTTCAGGATGTCCCGGATGATCTTCGCGTGATGAACGTGGTGCACGAATGCGAACCGCATCCACTGAGCGGGCGTGAAGGATCCGAGCCCAACCGGATGGGTCCGAACTGCGGGAATCCGCTCGATCTCGCCCAAGCGCGACCCCAGGGCTTCGACGTCACTCCGGATTTCACCCAGCTCGGCAGCCAGGTCAGCGGATGACATTCCCGAAGGTTTGGCGAAATCGGGCGCCTTGCCACGCCCTCGCGGAATGAACCCGGTCCAAAGGATCACCCGACCGATGATGGTGGGGCCGCCGGTCGCGGCAGCGTCGCCGTGATTGGCACCCGGCTCGGTAAGCTCCTGAACCGCTTGCAGGATTCCACGATCGGCGAGCACAAGATGCTCGAGCTGCTCTCCCACGCTCCAGGCCGAGACCTCCGGAGTGCGTGCCTCGCACACCTCGGGTCGTTCCGCGAACAGCACGCACGGATCGAGCAGCCGGAGCCACCCGCCGTGCGATCGCTGCATGCCGCGCGACGCCTGAATCTCGCTAGACGCGCTGGTCCGAGGGGTCGCCGAAGGATTCGACATGGTCCCGGAATGTCGGGTGCGCGGGTGCGCGACGCCAGCCGTGGCGCAGCGTGGTTTGCGATCGCCATGCTCGGTGCGCCGTTGCTGGCCGGTTGCGGCGACGGTCAGAGTCCGACCCCGCCGGCCCTGACGGTTTGCGCCATCTCCTTCGTGATCGACGGCGATTCTGTCACGTGCGTGGATGGGCGTGAGATCCGTCTGCTGCTGATCGATGCTCCGGAGATCGCACAGGCGCCATATGGCGGACAGGCGCGCGATGTGCTGAGAGATCTCGTCCCGATCGGCACCCGATTGGATGTGGAGTACGATCTGGACACTCGGGATGACTTCGGGCGTGATCTCACGTATCTGTATCTTTCCGATGGGACCATGGTGAACGAGGAGCTGGCCTCCCTCGGCTATGTTGTGCCACTCGTCATTCCGCCGAACGGGCGCTACGAGGACCGTATCCGGGCTGCAGTGGCCGATGCCGAAGCAGCCGAGCGAGGTCTGTGGGCCGAGTGGAAGTTCGCCTGTCTTCCAGCGGACTTTCGGGCGGGCCGCTGCAACTAGGCCGCGCGCAGAAGGACATTGAACCTCTGGCCAGGAGGCCGACATGGACACTCAGCACCCGCCTGCCGGACGGGACAATCCGCCGGATGTTGAAGAAACGACAGAAGATCAGGACGAGCCGCTCCGCTGGGCGTGGGTCGGGGCCGGCGTCCTGCTTGGGGCCGTTCTCATCAGCCTCTTCGTCTACCTGGTCGACCCGACGCTCGAGAACCCGACCGCCGCAGGGGCGATAGCGGTACTGTCGATCATCCTCGTCGGCATCTTGGTGGGGTATCGCTCGCATGGAGAGACGATTCGGGAGACCGCCGTCGCCGGAATCGTTCTCTTCGTCCTGCTCGCGATCGTCGGGGCCGGTATCCTGGACATCTCAATAGCGGCGCTCACATGGCTCATAGGTCCGTTTTTCGTCGCGGGGATGGCGATGCTCGGAGGCTGGGTCGGCGAGATGCTTCAAGGCACGCTCGAAGAGGCCTACGACGATCGAGCCGTGGATTGGCCGTGGGTCTTCGTGAGCGTGATTATCGGGGTCACTTTGAGTGCGTACGCCGTCTTCCTTGGGCGGGCGTTATTCGACCTGACCACAGTCCAGAGCTTGCTCGTCTTCGCGGCCAGCTTCCTGGTGACGGGCTGGATCGTCGGCTTCTCTTCGCCCGGAGTAACGATGGTGGAGCCGGCGATCGCCGCCGGCATGCTGATCATCATCGACGCAGGCTTCATTATCCTGTGGTTCGACGATCTCGCCGCGTCGCAAACGCTGTTAATAGGCTTCGGCGGCGGCATGGTGCTCGCCCTGCTGGGCGGCTGGCTCGGCGAGACCCACCAGCGCGCGCGGGATCGAAAGCGCGCCGCAAAATAGTGGCGAGGCAGTCACCAAAGCTCCGACGGCGACTCGGCCGCTGCCGCACTCGAGCCCTCCCGGCACGAGCTGCGGGACGGCCTGCCCGAGCCCTCGTGTGGACGATCGCTCCGCTGGTCGCCGCGTGCGCCTCGGGAAGTCCCGAGCTATCCCGTCCAGCGCCCACCACAGAGTCAAGGGAGTCGACTCGCTACGGACTTCTCGTCATGGCGCACGGGGGCTCCCCGGAGTGGAATGCCGCCGTGCGTGAAGCCGTCGCTCCAGTCGAGAGCGAGCTTCCGACAGCACTGGCTTTCGGGATGGCGGATTCGGATTCTCTGGAAGCGGCCGTCACGAGCCTCGAGTCACGCGGCGTCGATCGGATCGCCGTGGTGCGACTTTTCATCTCCGGCTCGTCATTCTACGAGCAGACCCTCGGCGCCCTGTCCAACCTCTCACCGGAGTTTGCACTCAGTCGCATCGGACTCGTCGAATCGCCGTTGGCCGGCCAGATCATGCGTGAAAGGGCGGCATCTCTCAGCCGAGACCCTTCGGCAGAGAGCGTCCTCATCCTCGCGCACGGAATGGGGGAGGAGAGCGAGAACGATAGGCTGCTCGGCCACATGGCGGAGGTGACCCGTGCCGTAGGGGAGCTCGGACCGTTCAGGGAGGTGCGGGTCGAGACGCTGCGCGAGGATTGGCCGGAGAAGAGGGAACAAATCGAACGCGACATCCGCCGCTGGGTGGAATCCAACAGTCGTTCGGGAAGCGTGATCGTCGTGCCTCTCAGGCTCTACGGCTTCGGTCCCTACGAGTCAGTGCTGCAGGGTCTCCCGTATCGCGCGGACAGAGTCGGCCTGGTGCCGCACCCGCTCATCACGGACTGGATCCGCGATTCGGCGGCAGCGACGATCTGTGAGGCCGGGTGGGATAGCGTGCTGGCTTTCTGCGACTAGGACAGGCCCGATTAGCCGGCTCGTGAGCGGCGAGCGCCGACTATGACCACGCCTATAAGGGCCAGCCGCCGGCCGGCCTCCTAAGCCACCTGCTCGCACCACTCTCGGGCGTTCTGGAACAGCCGCTGCCACGGCGAGACCCTCACGCTACGCGCCCCACCGCGTCTCCATTCCTCCGGCACCCAAGCCCAGTTCCAGATTCGATGCGTGCGCTCGGGATGTGGCATGAGCGCCAGGTGCCGCCCATCGGGTGAGCAGAGCGCGGCGATCCCCCGTGCGGAGCCGTTGGGGTTGAACGGATAGGCCTCCGTCGGCCGGCTCACATCGTCGACGAAGCGGATCGGGGCCAGCCGCTCGCGCTCGACTTTCTCCAGTATCTCATAGTCGGGGAAGTAGGCGCGGCCCTCGCCGTGCGCCAGCCAGATGCCGAGCGTCGATCCCTCCATGCCGCGCAGCATGATCGACGGGCTCTCCTCGATCCGCACCGTGGAGAAACGCGACTCGAAGCGACCCGAGGCGTTGCGGATGAAGCGGGGCTGTGCAGCGTCGTCGATGCCCCGCCACGGTACGAGACCGAGCAGAGCCTCCAGCTGACAGCCGTTGCACACGCCGAGTGTGAAGGTGTCGGATCGGTCGGCGAACGCGGCGAACTGTAGATACAACTCCTCGTGGAAGCGAATCACGCCGGCCCACCCTTTGGCCGAGTCCAGCACGTCCGCGTAACTGAAACCGCCCACGAAGGCCAGGCCGCGGAAGCGATCCAGCTCGATCCGACCGGCTAGAAGGTCGGACATCGTGACGTCCCAGGGCTCAAACCCGGCCTCGAAGAAAGCCGAGGCCATCTCGCGGTCGCTGTTGCTGCCTTCCTCCCGGATGATGGCCACCGCGGGTTTGGTGTCAGCCGCCAGGATCGAGGGAGCCGTCGGGGCCGGCTCGAACGAAAGCTCGTACGAGGGGGCTACTCTCTCACGCAGTCCATCTCGCTCCTGGGCCACGCAGTCAGGGTTCGCCTGCAACGCGTCGAGTGCGAAGCTCGTCGCTTCCCATACGTCCCGCAGATCGCGTATGTCGCCGTTCAGGACTGTCTCGCCGTCGACCCCGACACGGACGGTCGTGCCGTCGAGAGTACGGCCGATCGCGACACACGCGACGTTTGCCTCGTGGAACGCAGCGGTGACACGCGACTCGTCCCCCTCGGCCACCTCCAGCACGAGTCCGAGCTCCTCGTTGAACAGGAGCGATATGGGATCCGCACCGGGCCGCTCCGTTTCGCCGGCCGGCTCCGCCTCGCCGGACAACTCCACGTCGATCCCGCAGTTCCCGGCGAACGCCATCTCGAGCAATGTCGTGATCAGGCCGCCGTCGCTTCGGTCGTGGCCGGCCCGTGCCAAACCCTGGGCGATCAGGCTCTGCACGATCTCGAAGGCCCGCCGCAGGAGCGCCGGGTCGTCGATGTCCGGCGGCTCGTCGCCGATCTGGCCGAATACCTGGGCGAGCGCCGAGCCGCCCAGACGCTGCTGCCCGTCTGCCAGATCGACGAACAGGAGCCGACTCGCGCCCGGCAGCTTGAGATCCGGAGTCACGGTCTGCGTGATGTCGGGGCAGGTGACGTAAGACGAGACGACGAGCGTGCCGGGCGCTTTCACAACTTCGTCTTCAGCGTCTGGGCCCGGGGCGATCGCGGCCATCGAGAGGCTGTCCTTGCCGCCGTCGATCGCGATGCCGAGCTCCAGGAGCACCTCGCTCAACGCAACGGCGGCATCGGCGAGCGCCGCACCCTCACCCGGCAGCTTGGCGGCCCACATCCAATTCCCCGAGCACTTCACGTCCTCGAATCCGCTCACCCGAGCCCACACCAGGTTGGTGAGCGACTCGCCCACACACAGACGCGCCATGGCAGCCGGATCCAGCAAGCCCTTGATCGGCTGCTCACCGATCGCGATCGCCGCTCCGCTCGTAGCAAAGTGGCTCTGGGCGATCACCGCCACGTCCGACAGCGTCAGCTGCAGCGGCCCCACACACTGCTGCTGCGCGATCAGTCCTGTCACGCACCGATCCACCTTCGTGGTGAGGAAGCGCTTCGAGCCGACCGACAGCAGGCGGAGTACCCGGTCCAGCGCCTCGCCGACCGAGACCTCCGCCGGCACCTCGAGCGGCTGGAGCAAAGGCGCCTGACGATCCAGGTGGAAGGTCTTGCGCGGCATGTCGCCCAGGACGGCCTCCAGCTCGAGGTCGACCGGCGTCGAGGCGTCTCGCTCATCGTGAAGGACAACGCGACCATCTCCGGTCACCCGGCCTACAAAGGCCACCGGCACCTTCTCACGTTGGGCCAGGTCGCGGAACAGCTCCTCCTGCTCGGGACGCAGCAGCAGAGCGTCGTTCTCCTGGTACTCAGCGCCCCAGATCTCCAGCACCGACAGCGTCTCGTCACCGACGGGGATGGACCGGACCTCCAGGCGAGCGCCGGCCGGCTCCACGATCTCCTTCAGTACGTTGCAGTTTCCGCCGGCACCCTGGTCGTGGATGCTTACGATTGGATTGGAATCGCCCAGCTCCACGCACACCCGCAGCACCCGGTTGACCTTCTGCTCCATCTCGGCGTCACCGCGCTGCACGGCGTTGAAGTCGAGCTCCTCGACATTCTCGCCCTGCACCATGCTGGACGCCGCACCTCCCCCCATGCCGATCCGGTAGGCCGGGCCGCCAATCTTGACCACCCACATTCCCTCGGCGGGAGCGTCCTTCTCGGTGTGACGCGCATCGATCTGACCGATCCCGCCGCTGAACATGATCGGCTTGACCCACTCCCGCCGCTCGCCGCTCGGGAGACGAAGCCCGAAGGAGCGCGTGTATCCCTGGATGACCGGCTCGCCGAACTTGTTGCCGTAGTCCGACGCGCCGTCGCTCGCCTCGATCTCGATGCGGAGCGGAGAGGCGAGGTTGTTCGGGTAGGCGAAGTCTCCGCTTTCCCAGGGTAGCGGAGAGCCGGGGATGCGCAGATTGCCCACGCAGTAGGCCGCCGTGCCGGCCACCACGAGGGAGCCCCGTCCCGCGGCGTGCACGTCCCGGATGCGTCCGCCCGTGCCCGTCTCCGCACCAGGGAACGGGGCCACGCCCGAGGGGAAGTTGTGCGTCTCGGCGGTGAATATGATGTGGTACTCGGGCTCGGTCGCCTCCAACGGCGACGGCTGCCCGGGGAGAGCGGGCGCGATGGTCCGCACCCGATAGCCTCGAATCCCGCTCGAGTTGTCCTTGAAGGCAATCACGCTGTTGTTCGGATTCGCATCGAGCGGTGCCTTAAGAATCGCCATCAGGCTCTCGGGGCGCTCCTCTCCGTCGATCACGAGCCGCCCCTTGAAGAACCAGTGACGCGAATGCTCACTGTTCGACTGCGCGATGTCGAAGCACTCGACGTCCGTCGGGTCGCGTCCGATGCGCTCGGCGAAGAGCTGTGTGTAGTAGTCGAGGTCCCACTCGTCGAACGCGAGCCCCATGTCGCGGTTGATCCGCTCGAGCGCTGCACGCCCCTCGGCCAGCAGAGGAATCACACGGACAGGCTCCGGCTGCGCCCTCGACGCAAAACTCCGGAGCGGCTCGGGATAGGCGTACTCCGTCATCCGGTCGTGTACCTCGGCGAGGAAGGCGTCGACCTGCCCGTCTGTGAGGGCTATGGGCGTGCCGATCAGGTAGCGGCGCGAGCGCTCGATGCGGCGGATGGCGTCGATCCCGCACGCCTGGCACACCGAGACCGCGTTGGTGGACCAGGCCGTGGTAAACGTCATGCGGGGGCCGACTTCGAGGATGCGGTCTGTCCCGATGCCTCCCCCCTCCCCCCGCCGCTTCTCCGGCAGATCCTCCAGGAGACTGGTCGCCGCGAAGCCCTCCAGCTCGAAGGTCTCGCTCAGCAGCCAGGTCAAAATCTCGAGCTCGCGGGGGATGAGATCGCGGGCAACTTCGATGTTGAAGCAGAACTCCGTATCGAGCGTCTCAATGTCCGGTGAGATTCGCTCGCGGACGCGCTCGAGAAGTGCTCTCCGCTCCGCCTCGGAGAGCGCTGGCGTCCTGTAGAAGTGAAGGAGCTCCATCCGTTGTGTGTGAGTGCGTGTGAGCTTGCAGTTGGGGCGTCGATCAGATCAGCTCGTGAATCCTCCAACGAGCCGTGCCTAAGGGGCAAGATAGCGGGCCGGTGGCAGCGGGCCACCCGTGTCGGGCGGTTTGTTGCGAGAGGAGTCAGATGCGATGCAGGGCGGCCCCGAAGGGACCGCCCCGCTGCCTATTCTATAGAATGTCGTCCGCCAGATCCGGATAGAACCGGAGTTGGAGAAGCTTCAGCCCGTTGTTCTCGTACTTCCAGAAGTACTCTTCCAAGCACGGGTCGAAGATCGTGATCCGGGTCTTGTCCGGCCCAGCGTTTCTGGCACTCTGGCAAGTCGTGTTCTCGGCCTCCTCGATCGCGTCGATCACGGCCGAACTCAGTACGATCGTGGTGAGATACTTCGTGACCTTCTCGAACTTCTGTGGTCCCTTGTCTCGAATAAAGACCTTGTTCTCCTCGGAGCACAGCTCGAGGTCTCCCTGGTCCGCATCGATGCCACAGGTCGTAAGCCTGGCCCACTTCGGGTCGTTCAGGTCCAGCTTGCCCAGCGGTCGAGCGAAGATCGAGTATTCGGTGACCCCGTCGTAGTTGGGATCAGGATGCGGCAGCTGGAACTCCGCCCGCCCGTCCGTGCCGTTCGCGTCCAACACCGCAAAGTCATCTCCCTCGATCAGGTAGATGTCGCTGCGGCCGTATAGCTTGACGAAGATCCGATGGCCGCTGTTGCCGTCCATCGAGGCGTTCTTTCCCTTCTTGACGCCGATCAGGTTCAGGTTGAAATGGGGGCCACTCGGCCCGCCGTTTCCAGTCTCGGTTTGAGCGAACGTCGCGTCGGACACTTCGGGGCTCGCGGGTGTGTCACTACAAGCCGCGAAGCCGACGCCGAGGGCGAGTGTCGCCAGCAGCGCGGCCGGCAAGGGGGAGCGCTTCATGTCGTACCTCCAGAGGCGAGGACCATTTGTCGACCCGCACCTGGCTGACGCACACCAGGTCGGGGGTGGCAAGGCCAGTGGAGGAGCAAGGCACGTTCCACGCCTCTGGCGGCAAGAATCGCAATTCTAAGTGACTACAAGGCCACGACGTAGCCAGAGAAGGCGACATGGCAACGGGGGGGGTGCGCACCTGCGAACCGTGATCCTCCTCTGCACGTATCGATAGACAATGACGACCCCGTGCAATCGGTCTGCCACAGGCGCCAAGCCGAGCGAGTAACAGCGGTTTGCGGCTGCCTGCGATTCGCCATAGTGTATCCAGACTGATTGGAACCCCACCGTTCCCCATTCGGGGCAGGCCCGCGATGGTTCATGCTGCGACCAGAGCAAGGCAAGCCGGAGGGCTGGTACTCGCCTCGCCCGCCCCCATCCGTCACCTCTCCCGACAGGAGGAAACCATGCGAAACCTGTTACACTCTCGAAGGCGCGCCTTCGGCAGGTCGCTGGTGGTCGCGTCGCTCCTCTTCACGCTCGGGGTCATGTCCGCTCCCGACCTCTTTGCTCAGGGCGTGACCACCGCCGGACTCCGAGGCTTCGTGACCGACGAAGCCGGTCAACCATTGGAAGACGCCATTGTAACGGCGGTACACGTTCCCAGCGGCACGACATACAGCACTCTGGTACGCCCGGGTGGTGCTTACTCGGTCGCCAACATGAGGGTCGGGGGACCCTACACGGTGACCGTGTCGCTTCTCGGGTTCGCGACGGAGCAGGAAGACGCTGTGTATCTGACACTCGGCGAGAGCTACCAGCTCTCCTTCGAGATGACGGTGCAGGCGATCGAGGTCGAGGCGCTGGAAGTCACGCTCGAGGCGGAGCGTGCCAGGACCGGGGCCGAAACGTCGATCGACCCCCAGCAGGTCGAGCTGCTGCCGTCCATCAAGCGGAGCACGCGTGACCTGATCCGGATCGACCCGCGCAGCGACGGAAACTACGCGTTCGCGGGCCGCAACTGGACGTTCAACAACATCACGCTGGATGGCTCGTACTTCAACAACTCGTTCGGTCTGGACGATCCGGCGCCCGGCGGGCAGACGGCGGCCGAGCCCGTTCCGTTCGACGCAGTGGAGCAGGTACACGTCGCGATCGCTCCGTTCGACGTGCGGGAGGGCGGCTTCACCGGCGCCAACGTGAACACGGTGACCAAGAGCGGCACGAACACGTTCAGCGGCTCTGTGTACACCTTCTTCCGGAACGAGAGCCTGCTCGGAAACACGATCCGCGGCGTGGAGGTGGTCGCGAACCCGGATCTGTCCTTCCTCCAATCCGGGTTTACCCTCAGCGGACCGATCATCAAGGACAAGCTGTTCTTCTTCGTGAGCGGTGAGATCGAGCGACGGGACGATCCGGGAACGGAGTTCGTGGCCAGCACGGGCGCCACGCCGGGCCCGGGCGAATCGCGGCCCCAAGAATCGGTCATGAACCAGATCAGCCAGCGGCTGAGCGACGTGTACGGCTACGAGACAGGACCGTTCCAGGGATTCGTGCACGCGACGAACAGCGACAAGCTGCTGGCGAAGCTGGACTGGAACATCAACGAGAACCACAACCTGACGGCCCGCTGGAACTTCCTGGACGCGGAGCGCGATCTGCCGCCCCATCCCTTTGCGGGCAGCTGGAATCTGTCCGGGAGGGGGCCGAACACCACCAGCCTCCCGTTCCAGAACTCGGGCTACACGATCAACAACAACCTCAACTCGTGGGCGGTCGAGCTCAACAGCCGCTCGACCGGATGGGCAAACCGGTTCTTCGTGAGCTACAACCGGTTCCGCGACATGCGTGACCCTAACAGCGTGGACTTCCCGACGCTTGAGATCGTAGAGGACGGGATAACGTATACGACCGCTGGGCACGAGCCATTCTCGATCCACAACATCCTGGATCAGGACGTGTGGCAGTTGACGAACAATTTCACCTTCTTCAAGGGACTGCACTCGATCACCCTGGGGGCGAACTTCGAGACGTTCGGCTTCTTCAACTCGTTCAACCTGTTCCGGCACGGCCTGTTCGTGGCGCCGGCGCCGTTCGGCACCGCCTTCCTCTCGCTGGACGATTTCTTCGACTTCACGGATCCGAACAGCCCGAACTTCATCGACCTTACCCAGTTCATCACTCCGGCCGATCCCGCCACCAATCCCTTCCAGGGCGAAAATATCGACGTCGGCCAACTTTCGATCTATGCCCAGGACGAGTTCGCGGTCTCGGACCGGCTGAACCTCACGTACGGTGTGCGGGTGGACATGCCGATGTACTTCACGGATCCCGTGGACAACCCGTATGTGCGCGGTCTCTCGCTGCTGGACCAGGACCGAAATCCCGAAACGGTGGACCAGAGCTCGCTCCCGGGCGTCAAGCCGCACTGGTCGCCACGGGTCGGGTTCAACTACGACGTGACGGGCGAAGGAAATACGATCCTGCGGGGTGGAACGGGTGTGTTCACCGGTCGTCTGCCCTTCGTGTGGGTCGGGAACAACATTTCGAACCCGGGTTTCAACCCGAACCTCTTCCCGGGCATCGCGCTGGGCGAAGTCCCCGACGAACACCGGACGAGTGACGACTCGATCCTGCAGCAGACGTTCTTCATCAACGCGTTCGATCCGGATTTCAAGTGGCCCCAGACGTGGGTGTCCAACATCGCCGTGGACGCGCTGCTTCCGGGTGACCTGTTCGGCACGGTTGAGGTGATCTACGGGAAGGACCTGAACGCGATCTACGTCCGAAACGCCGACCTGCCCGCTCCGGCGGGCACTCTGCCCGGACCCGACGGACGCTTGCTCTTCCCAGGCGGATCGATCAACCCCGGAGCCTCGGGCGGCGTGTTCGTGATAGACAACCGGAGCGACGGCTGGAACCTAAACGTCACAGGCCAGCTGCGGCGCGAGTTCGACTTCGGGCTCAGCGCGAGCGCGGCTTACAGTTACACGGACGCACGGAACATCCTCAAGTTCACGGAGATCGCGTTCGAGGTGTGGCAGCAGCAGCCCACACAGAACGACCCGAACAACCCCGAGCTTGGAAGGTCGGAGTTCGGTCAACAGCACCGGATGTTCGGCACGCTGTTCCAGAACATCGACTGGAGTGAAGCGGTGGGGACGCAGCTCGGTGTCGTTATCGAGGTCGCGAACGGGAACGTGTTCCGCGGCGAGGGTGGCAACCGCTACTCCTTCGTCTACGCGGGCGACGTGAACGGCGATGGGATCGGCGGAAACGACCTGATCTACATCCCGGCCAACCAGAGCGAGATCCGGTTCGACCCGTTCACAAACTCGGCGGGTCAGACGTTCAGCCCCGACCAGCAGTGGACGTCGTTCAACAACTTCATCGAGCGGGACAGCTACCTGAGCAACCACCGGGGTGAGATCGCCGAGCGCTTCGGGCTCATCAACCCTTGGTGGCATACGGTCGATTTGAGGCTCCTTCAGAGCTTCCGGGTCGGGCCCACCGCGAACAAGCACACGCTCCAGCTCAGCCTGGACATCTTTAACTTTACGAACCTGCTGAACTCGGATTGGGGTGTGAGGAAGATCGCGAGTCCCGCCGCCACGGCTCCGCTGCAGGTCTCGCGGATCGACGGCGACGGAACGCCGGTCTTCACCTTCGACCCGAGCATCACGCAGACGTTCGTCGACGACCTGAGCGAGTTCTCGCGCTGGCGGATTCAGCTCGGCGCGAGGTATCTGTTCAACTGATCCGATGCTGCGCAGGCGATCTCGCCTGCACGTGTCGGGCGCTTCAGGGGCGGCTCCAGGCGGGGCCGCCCCTTTCTACATCTGGGCGCACACACCGTGCCGCTAGCGGCGAAAACCGTACTCGAGCGCGAAGAACTGAGGAGAAAGCTCAGCCCGGATCGGTGCCATGGGACTTCTCTTGGTTGAGTGCGGGGATCGCGGGAGGGGAGTGTCCTATCCGTCGTCTCCGGGCTCCTCGTCGACTTCGCCGTTGTAGATCGACTCGATCCACAACCGGGAAAACTCGAGCCCACCGGGAACGATGACGATCCGATAGACCTGATCACAAGCCGAGATCGCAGCCCCGGAGAGCAGGACCGACCGACCGGCGACGGAGCGGAGGATGAAGTCAGTGTCGTTTCCAAGGAACTGGCCGCAGGCGGCACGGAGCCTGCGGATCCGGCTGGCGGGCACGTTCCCGAGACGGACCCGGGTGCCGCCCCGATCAGCATAAACGACCACATCACGGTAGCTGCGGTTGTCTACGACCACCGCGTAGTTGTCCAGAGACTCTTCTGCCACCTGGCCGGTGTAGGGCGCTGGCGCTTCCCGTCCCGCGTCGGGTGACGCGAGCGTGGCGATCAAGACCGGCAGTGCCAGCAACCAGGACGAGAGATTCATGAGATCCACCGCTTTGAATGTCCGCTGAGTCGGTCCACAGGTACAAACACCGGCCCCGAGAGCCAGGTTCCGAGGGAACGCTAGGTCTCCAGGTTCTTCTCGACCTCGGTCGCCACCGCCTCCGCCAACCGAGCGCACTCACTCAGAAGCGCATCGATGGCTTCCCGAATCTCGGCGCTGAACGCTTCGTCGCCCGTGTGTGGCAGGTTCGTGCGCACGTTGTAGACAGCCGCCTGCGCGCCGGCGTGTGCGACCAGCGCGCCGGTTCCCACGTCGCTGATCATCTGTGGATCGGCCAGCGGGGCGAGCTCGTTGCACAGGATCAGGGCGTCGCGACATCGCTCCACGGTAGCAAGCGGAACGCGGGTCGCCTCCTTGTAGCCCTCCTGCAGGTCTTGTGAACGCGTCTCGCGCTCCTCTTCAGTGTCCTTCGGCATGCGCATCGCCTCGATCACCGAATCGAACGCCCGCGTATCATCATCGACGCCCGCCATGAGCGCGTCCTTCACGGCCTGGCAGCGCTCGGCGATCGAGCAAAGCACGTCGTACTGATCGTCGAACTCTCCCTTGCCGGCGCAGATACCCGCCACCATACAGGTCAGCGCGCCGCCCAGAGCACCTGCCAACGCCGCAACCGATCCACCGCCGGGCGAGGGCGTGTCACGCGACACCTCGTCGACGAAGTCGAAGGTCGGCCGCAGCACAAGCGGGCCCTCCTGTGTCGGCAGACCCAGCACGCGCTCTTCGGCGTCGAATTCGGACACGTCCCTGAGACCCATCGACTGGACGGCTGTCTCCATGAGGTCAGGGACAGGGATTCCGGTGGACTTCCGCATCCGCCTTAGGTAGTAGTGAGCCGCCAGGCGCATCGCTTCGTACGGGACGACGCCTACGACCTCGGAACCGGTTACCACGATGCCCCTCCTTCGGGCTTCCTCTCGAGCGGCCTCGAGGACTTCGTGCAGCGGGCTGACCTTGTGGTTCGTCAGGTTCAGGCTCACCTGAGCTCGGCCGTACTCTTCGATCACCCACCCGAGGCCCTTCACGAAACGGAAGCGTCCGTCCTTGAAAACCGGACCGCTGGGATCGTTCGGGTCGATGGGGATCGATTCGTATCGCTCCTCGAGGTCTCCGCCGTGCGCCTCCCGATAATGCTGGGCCAGCTCGTCGAACGAACGGCCCACGAAGTCACACTGGCCACATGGGTAGGTGCCGTCGCCCGGAAACTCGACCACCTCACCCTTGTAGTAAAAGGGCTCCGTGTTCCCGACCCGCTTCCAGCGCCCCCGCTCCCTGAGCTCGTAAGCGATGTCGGTCGCGTAACGGCGGTCGGCCGTGTTCAGGTTGACGTTGTACGCGATCAGGAACTCGCGGGCTCCCACAGCGATGGCGCCGGCCGTTGGGTTGAATTCGGCGGGTCCCAAATCAGGCTTCCACTCGGGTTGTGCGAGCTTCTCCTTCAGTCCCTCGTACTCACCGGCCCGTACGGTGGCGAGATTTCGCCGTTCGGGGAGTCGAGCGGCGTGTTCGTACAAATACACGGGAATACCGAGCTCGCGACCGATCCGCTCTCCCACCTCGGCCGCGATCGCCGCACAGTCCTCCATCGTCACACCGGCCACCGGCACGAAGGGCAGCACGTCGGTGGCGCCGAACCGCGGGTGCGCTCCGTGATGCTGCCGCATGTCGATCAGCTCGGCGGCGCGCTGCACGGCCCGGAAGGCGGCCTCGGCGATCGTTTCCGGTGGGCCGATGAACGTGACGACGGTACGATTGGTGTCGGCGCCGGGGTCCACGTCGAGCAGCTCGACACCCGGAACGCCTTCGATCACGTCGGTGATCTGTTTGATGAGCGCGTGGTCCTGCCCTTCGGAGAAGTTAGGGACGCACTCTACGATTCGCTTCATGGACACTCGGGCTACGCCGCCTCGTTCTCCAGGTCCATCGACCACTGACCCAGCGTGGCGAGGCCGTTCATCTTCGCGCGGTGGCGAAGGGCGGCCATCCCGGCCGGACGATTGTCGGCCTTCCCGCTCCACGCCTTGAGCGGCGCGGCCTGCAGCGCCCGGCCGTAAGAGAAGCTCAGATTCCACGGCGTGTCGTAGGCCGCGTTCATCGCGCTCAGGTGCGCGGTGGCTTCGATGTCGGACTGCCCCCCGGAGAGGAACACGGTCCCCGGTACGGCCGCGGGGACGCTTCGCTTCAAACATCTCACGGTCTTCTCCGCGACCTCCTCCGCACCCGCCTGCTCCGAACACAGCTTGCCGGACAGCACCATGTTCGGCTTGAGCACAGAGCCCTCGAGGAAGATGCGCTGCTCAAACAGCGACATGTAGACTTCTTTGAGGGTCCACTCTGTCACCTCGAAGCAACGGTCGATGTCGTGATCCCCATCCATCAGGACCTCGGGCTCGACGATCGGTACGAGGTTGGCCTCCTGGCTGAGCGCGGCCATGCGAGCGAGCGCGTGCGCGTTCGCTCGGATGCAGTACGCGCTCGGGATGCTCCGGTCACCGCCCCGACCGATGTCGATGACGGCCCTCCACTTGGTAAACCGGGCACCCAGCTCGTAGTACTCGGCGAGCCGCTCCCGCAGGCCATCCAGACCTTCTGTGACCTTCTCGCCCGGCGCCCCCGGCAGATCCTTGGCGCCCTTGTCGATCTTGATCCCGGGGATCGAGCCGGCGTCCTGGATGAGCTTGACCAGCGGTGTCCCATCCTCCGCGTCCTGCCGCAGCGTCTCGTCGAACAGGATGATGCCGGAGATGTACTCCCCCAGCGCATCCGCCGTGCGGAACAGCATCTCCCGATAGTCACGTCGGTTCGTCTCCGTCGACTCCACGTTGATACTGTCGAGGCGCTTCGTCATGGTGCCGGTGCTCTCGTCGGCGGCCAGGATGCCCTTCCCCTTCTTGACCATGGCCTCGGCGACATGTACCAGCTGGTCGCTCATCACTCACCTCCGGTGGCTATCGAAGTTGTCTCGAGTCGGCTGAATGAATCTCAATGAAGTCATATCGGTCACCGCGGAGCGATGCCCGCCTGTACCGCGCCTAAAAGTGTGGTGAGGGTGGAGGGTACGACAGGGCCCGCGTGGCCGCCGATTATCTGCGGTCGTCCTGCAGCCGCCGGGCCCGCTCTTCGAGCTCCGCGAGCAGGGGAACGGCCTCCGCCGCATCGCCCCAATGACTCCGCACCTCGCCGTACAGCCGCAGGGCGGGTGCCGCGAAACCCATGGCCTCCAAGGCCCGAGCCCTGGCGAAAGCAAGCACGTGGTGATCCACCGGAGAGAGCCGAGTGGAACCGCGCATGTAGAGCGCGTCCGCGGCCTCGACCAGATTCAGCGCCCGCGCCCCCTTGTCCATCTCGAGAAGGGTCCAGATCGATGGATTGAAGACCGAGGGATGCTCGCTTTCAAGCAGGTCCTCGACATCGACGGCACTCTTCATCGCCTGCGCGCGAAGCGCCGGCAGGTTGGCTGCCTCGGCGATCGCTTCGGCCTCGGCGTAGCGTTCGAGAGCCTGTTCGAAGCGACCCTCCCACGCATACGTGTCGGCCAGCAGCAGCGCCGCCTGGAATCTGACCGCGGGGTCCGAGCTCTGCGAATACGGCTCCAGCTCCTCCCGGGCGGCAGTCGGACGGTTCTCGCGCAGGTGCGTGCGCACGAGGAGGTCGAGGAGCTCCGTCTGCTCACCCTTGCCTCCCACGAGCTTTCGATAGGCCCCGCGCGCCTCGTCGTACCGGCCAGCCTTCTCGTACAGCTCGCCCAGCAGACGGCCGCTCGTCTCCTCTTCCGGTTGGAGCGCCAGATAGCGCGTGATGTACGCGTCTGCCGCCCTCATGTCGCCCTCGCGCACCGCGAGCTCGGCAAGGTCATAGAACGCCGGAGCCGACGACTCGTCGAGCCCGACGATCTCCTCCAGCACGGCGCGACCCTCGGCGGTCCGCCCCGGCATCATCTCGTACATCGCTGCCAGACGGTAACGGCCGTCGATGTCGGTCGGCTCGAGCTGCCGCCATTTCCCGCGAAGATCGCGCTGATACTGTCGGTAGGCGCCCAGGTCGCCCGTGAGTGCCAGCGGCGAGCGGGAAGGTGGTGCCGGCCCGAACTCTCCGAGCAGGTTGACGGAGAGCCGCTGCGCCAGTGTGTCGGCGAGCGCGAACACGTCCTCTCCGCGGGCGCGCTCCGCGGCCAGCACCGTCCCGTCGCTCAGTTCGATCAGCTGCACGTCGATCGCTAGCTCACTCCCAATCGCGAGGATCGATCCGCGGGCCATCACCCGAGCGCCCGACCGTGTGGCGATCTCCATCGCGAAACGGTCCGGGATACGCTCCGTTTCGTCTCTGCCCTGAGCGCGGAGAAGGTCGAACAGCCGCTGGGGACTGACTACGCTCAGTTCGTCGTGCTGCGCCAGGCTACTGGTCAGCAAGTCCGACACCCCCGCTCCCAGCCAGTCCAAGCTGTCGACACCCGTGTTGTTCGCGAACGGAAGTACGGCGACCGAACCGCGACCCAGGTCTGCAACAGGCTCGATGACCTCCGACACGCTCCGGATGGGCGTCTCCTCCGCCGTGCTGATGCGGTACGTTCCGATGACGCCCAACACGAACAACGTGGTAAGGATCATCAGCTCGCCGCGTTGGAGCTGTTGATGGCCTCGCTCCCCGTGATACCAGGCAAGCACCATCGCGGCGGGAAAGCCGAGGATGAGAAGAAGGACGATCACGTCAAGGAGCTTGCGGGACAGCTCGTAGTTCTCGATCGCGAAACCGGTGGCTTCGGCGAGACCCCAGGCGACACCCAGATAGATGAGCGCGATCTGCACGATGCGACGCACGCGCAGCTCGCGGAAAAAGCTTCCCATCTGGCTCATGTACCGTCTCCGAGAGGGCCAAAAATCCGTGGCTGAACGTAGACGGGCCGAACTCCGACAGCCAGCATGTCCGTCGCCAACATTCGCCTACACCCCTACATCTTCGATCCCTCGAGCGGCCGAATGGTTGGCGGCCGGAGCCGTCAACCGCCAGAGTAAAGGTCATGCGAAGCGATCAAGGGCGCGATCGGCCGGGCGTCTGGTACCACACGTTCGGCTGCAAGGCGAACCAGTACGACACCGAGCACATGCGCCAAGAGTTGGAGGCGCGCGGTGCGGCGAGCGTGCTGCAGCCGGAGGAGGCGGAGGTCGCGGTAATCAATACGTGCACCGTGACGAACCAGGCCGACGCCGACGCGCGTCGTTTGATCCGTCGGCTTCGTCGGGAGAGGCCGGGTCTCTTCATCCTGGTCGCCGGCTGCTCGACCGCCCTGCACGAAGCCGACTACAGGGGCATGCCCGAGGTGGATGCCGTGGTCGTGGGCCAGGATCCGTTCGCCGTGGCCGCGGCTCTCGCGAACGGGTCGGACAGGCTAGCGAACCCGTCTGACCACGACCTGAAGGTACCGGCTGCCCAGGAGCTGCTGCAGCGTCAGCTCAGGGGCACCCGCGCCTGGCTCAAGGTGCAGGACGGATGCGATCGGAAGTGCTCCTTCTGCGCGACCCGGCTGGCACGTGGGGACAGTCGTTCGAGGCACCCCGATGAGGTCGTCCGGGAAGCGACCGCGCTGTCACGGTCCCACCCGGAGCTGGTCATAACGGGAATCCACATCGGCCACTACGGCCACGATCTGGAAGAGCCGCTGACCCTGGGAGGCCTGTGCGAGCGACTGCTGGAGTCCGTCGATGTCCGTCTGCGACTGTCGTCGATCGAGGCGACGGAGATCGACGACCATACGCTGGACCTCATGGCTGCAGCAGGTGGGCAGCTGGCGCCGCACTTCCACATTCCCCTGCAGAGCGGGAGCGATCGGGTGCTGCGTCTCATGCGACGCTGGCACACCCGCGAGGCCTACCGTCGTCGTGTGCTGGAGATAGCTGAGCGGTTGCCCGTGCTCGGTCTCGGCGCCGATATCATCGTCGGCTTTCCCGGAGAGGGCGCGGAGGAGTACGCGGACACGCGAGCGCTCGTGGAGGAGCTGCCGTACACCTATCTGCACGTATTTCCGTTCTCGGTGCGCGATGGGACGGTTGCCGCCGCGCTGCCCGATCTCGTGCGAGGGGATGTGGCCGCCGAGCGCTCACGCGAGCTGCGGGCGATAGGCCTGGTGAAAGGGCAAGCGTATCGCGCCCGGCGGGTCGGTGCGCGGGCGGACATCGTCGTCGAGGGGGACGGCGCGGCCGTCTCAGGGCTTACCGGGGACTACTTACGGGTCGAGGTGCCCGAAACAGGCCTATCGCCGGGTGACCGGTTCGAGGCCCGTCTGCGGACCGATGGTGATGGGCGGCTGTGCGTGGCCGCTCCTGCCCCCGAGCTTCAGTCCGAGCCGCTCTCCGCCACCTCGAACGTCAAATAGGCGCGCGTCGTCTCCCACTCGAGCGCGAGCACACCGCCGCCTTCCGTCTCTTCGACCGTGATAGTGAACATCTCGACGGGCTCTTCGAGGGTCGCGAGCGTCATGGGAATCCGAACGAGATCCTGGTCGGCGCTGTACTCCGTTCCCCACTGACCGGTCCGCTCGTTCACGATCAGGCTCCACGCCTCTTCACCGGGCAGCGTGTAGAGGGTGTAATGGCCCGCCGGGATCGTGTGGTCCCCGATCCTGAGGTCAGCTGACGTCCGGATGTGCGTCGCCTCGTTGGCACCTGTCCGCCACACGCTGCCGTACGGAACCAGCCCGCCGTAGATCGTGCGCCCGCGCATCGAGGGTCGCCCGTACTGCACCGCGATCTCTGCGCCCGCGATCACGGTCTGCACCGAGTCGAGCGGGCTCGGCCGCTGCTGCTGCGCCTCGATTGTAGCCGAACCGGCCGCTGATAAGGTCAGAAGGGTGAGAAGGACGACGAGCGCGCTCCGAAACGCAGACTTGCCGATCATGTGACCTCCAGTTCGTCACGCTGGTGAAGAAGTCATGCCGGTGAACGAATCAGCCGACGAGGGTGCGTGGACCCGCCAGCGACTCTCCGCCGTCTACCACGAAGACCGCCCCCGTGATCCAGTCTCCGGCAGGAGATGCGAGATACGTGACCAGGTTGCCGACGTCTTCCGGCGTTCCGAGGCGTCCGACGGGGATGTACCGGGTCGCGTAAGCCTCGGCCGCGCGCTCCCCCTCCGCGCCTGCGTTCGCCTGCTCACCGGACTCGCCGCCAAACAGATCCGGCGTGGCGCCGCCCGGCGATGCGAACGCCTTCTTCACGCCCTCGGTAGGAATGGGGCCCGGAGCGACGGCGTTCACGGTGATTCCGTGCCGCGCCCACTCCAGCGCCAGGGTGCGGGTGAGCGCGTCCACTCCCGCTTTGGCCGCGGTCGCGTGGGCCATCCGGGGCCAGCCCCGGTAGTGCAGCGTCATGGAGGTCGAGATGATGCGTCCGAAGCCCTGCTCCCGCATGAGTGGGAACGCCGCCTGACAGCCGTAGAATGTCCCGAACAGGTCGATCTCGACCACGGCCCGCCAGGCGTTCGCAGACAGGTCTTCCGAGGGCGTGTAGAAGTTGCCGGCCGCGTTGTTCACCAGGATATCGAGCGACCCCAGCCCGTCGGCGACCTGTGCGGCCGCGTCGCGGAATGCCTCCGGATGACGGACGTCCAGCGGGATCGTCAGCACGTCCGCACCGAGCCGCTCGTGCAATTCGGCCGCGGCCCGCGCCAACCGCTTCTCGCTTCGGCTCGCGATGGCCACCCCGGCGCCGGCCCGGATCAGACACTCGGTGATCCCGAGCCCAATGCCGCTTCCGCCCCCTGTCACGAGGGCGACGCGACCCGCCAGCAGATCGGGGCTGAAGATCGTGGGCGGCACTAGGCCAGGTCGACTTCGTCCGGGACGTGGTTCTGATCGGCCCGACGCAGCTTGTCACCGAGACCGCGGGCCAGGTTCTGGTAGAGGGCGACGCCGATGTCCGGCCGCCGGCGCACCAGCTCGATCAGGCCCGAGCGGGTAAGCACACCGGCCTCGACCGGTTCTCTGACTACCGCGCGCGCCGAGTGCGTGGCCTGGGAGAGAAGCGACACCTCGCCCAGACACTCACCCGGGCCGACCGTTCCGACCTGCGATCCTCCGATCCGGACGTCGATGGATCCGTCCAGGAGGATGTACATCTCCTCGGACGGATCTCCCTGGTCAAACACTGTGGCCCCCGGCTCGAAGCTCTCGTAGCCGAACGTGCGGGCCAAACGACGAGCTTGCTCATCGGTCAATCGAGCGAACAGACCGATGCGGTCGACGGCCTCGGCGATCTTCGGCAGAATGTCCTTGCGGACGTACGAGCGCAGCACAAGGTCCGCCACCTCCTTGGCCGGCGAGTCGATGTGCACGTCTCCGAGCTCCAGCGGGCTCAGCAGCCGGCTCATCTTCACCGCGTCCCGTCGCTCCACGCGGTGGAACGCCATCGCCGGCACGTACGCCACGGGAAGGAAGCCCAGCTCGAGCAGCGTGCGCTGCATGCGCGGAGCATACGCGCTCACGTCGATCTCGATCGTGTAGATGCCCCACTCGTCCCTGGCCCGCTGCTCAAGCTCCTGAATGAGGAAGCGGATCACCTCCTCGCTCAGGTAGATGAACTCGAAGATCCGGATGTTCTGCTCGAGCTCGTCGTGCGTAAAGCCAACCGCCCCCGCGATGCGACCCTTGTCGCGCGCAATGAGGTAGGTGGAGTCAGTGGCGGCCAGCTTGAAGAAGCCGTAGTGAAGTCGCATCGGCCCGAAGATCTCACGGCGTCGGACTCGACCGCGCTCGATTCGGAGCAGCGAGGAATACCCTTCCGCGGTGAGCTGCTGGACGTCGAACCCGTGCCCGTGCGAGTACGGCGCTGCCTCCTCGTCCACGATCACGTCGAGGTTCAGGCCGACGTTCTGCATCGCCACGGACGCGAGGTGGTAGACCTCGGGGATGACCCGCGGGTGATTGCGCCTGAGGTCCAGAGCGCCCCCGAAGTACTGCACGAGGATGGAGGGATGCTCCCGATCCGAACCGAACTTGAGCTTCATCGGAATGAACCCGACCGGCGCGAATCCGTGCTTCTGAGCGATCTTCACCGAGAAGGGGTGGACCGTGCGCGCCTCCGTAAGGCCGACGTGCAGGCGGTCGCGGACACGTTCCAGACGCCCCTTCATCAGCATCTTGCCGATCCCGCAACTCCTGTATTCCGGGTGAACGACGAGCCGACCGAACTCCCCCAACAGGTCCGTGTAGGCGCCGATCTCCAGAACGACGGAGGCCGTCCCCACGATCTGATTGGACTCTGAATCTTCGGCGATCAGCATGAGCGTGTCGTCGCCGAAGATCATCTTCTTCAGGTGGTGCTCGTCGTAGAACTCGGGATACATGTACGTCTCGCCGTAGGATGCGGCGAAAATGTCTACGATCTGTTGCGCGTCCTCCTCCGCCGCCTCCCGAATCCGAAACGTGCGGTCTTGTTCAACCACCGTTCACTCCGGTCTTCGCGGAGAGTCTGCCAACGTCCGCCCTGCCACCCCGGCAACCTCGGCCAGCCAAGCGGCCCCGACCTCCAGCGCCCCTTCGTCGAAATCGAACTTGGATGAATGAGCGGGGAAGTTCCGCCGACCCTCGAGGCGAGCACCGTACCGGATGTAGCAGCCGGGCACATGCTCGAGATAGTAGGCGAAGTCTTCGCCGCCCATGTTGGCCTGCGTAAGCTCGCGAACCCCCGACTCGCCGATCAGCCGGTTGGCCGCTTCCCGGGCCAGGGCGGTCAGCTCGGGCGGGTTGTGGACAGCCGGCGTGCCGGCCCGCAACTCGATCGTGACCGCGGCGTTGTGGAGCTGACCCACCGAGTTCGCGATTCGCTCGACTGACTTCTTGAAATGCTCCCGTACCTCGGGGTCCTGCGTTCGGATCGTGCCCTCCAGGACGGCCTGACCGGCGATCGCGTTGGACACGGTTCCTGCGTGGAATCGCCCAACGGACACGACTGCGGGATGGGTGGGGTTGACCTCGCGGGATACGATCGTCTGGATGCCCATCACCATCAAGCTGCCGACCACGACCGCGTCCACGGCCTCATGTGGGCGCGCCGCGTGCCCGGCCTGGCCGTTGATCTCGATTCGGAACGCGTCCGTCGAAGCGTTCACGGCGCCATCGGTAACCGCCAGCGAACCACGCGGGAAGTAGCGATCGAGGTGACCTCCGAAGATCATGCCGACCCCGTTGAGGGCGCCGGCCTCGATCATCGCCATGGCCCCCGCGCCTTGCTCTTCGGCGGGCTGAAAGATCAGTCGCACCGGGGCCGGGAGGCTACCCTTGCCGGCGAGAAGTTCGGCGGCCCCGAGCAGCATGCTCGTGTGCCCGTCGTGCCCGCAGGCGTGCATCACCCCCTCGCGCTCGGAGGCGAACGGGAGTCCGGTCTCTTCCTGAATTGGAAGGGCGTCCAGATCGGCGCGGAGAGCGACCACGGGCACACCCGCCACGCCCGGAAGGTCGGCCACGATTCCGGTGTCCAGCAACCTTCTGTGCGGGATGCCGAGTCCCTCGAGAGCCTCCGCGACGCGCTCAGACGTGCGTCGCTCTTCCCAGCTGACCTCCGGGTGGCGGTGCAGATCCCGTCGTAGAGCGATCATCCGCTCGACGATCGCCCGATCGATCAAGCCATTCGTGTGGGCGGACATGCCTACAAATTGGGGAAGCTCGCACCGGAGCGCCAACTACGGCGCGCCTAGCGGACCCAGACGTTGTTCGTGCGGTCGATGTCCGGGAAGGCGTGATCCGGATCGATCTCCACCCGGATGACGGGCGCGCCGCTCTCCACGGTCACGACGGCCCGGCGGGACCCGGCCAGCCATGTTTCAACCGGGATCTCACGGTGGATCTCCGTACCGTCCACCCGGGTGATTCGCAGGCGCAACGGCATCGGGACGAGTCCCCGGTCGCCGACCACGATTCGAGTGCCGTCCGGGATCGCGACGACCTCCTCGATCGCCTGATCGAGGGTCCACGTCTCGAAGTACCAGCTGTGCCAGAACCAGCCCAGGTCCCGATCCGCGATCCGATCGAACGTGGCGAAGAAGTCCCACGGCTTCGGGTGCTTGAACGCCCATTCGGCGAGGAAGGTTCGATAGGCGTGCTTGAAGCGCTCCTCGCCCAGCAGGCCCCGCAGCGCCACGAGGAGCGAAGCGGGCTTGGAATACGAGGCCACGCCGGACGCCTCCGGATAGTGGAAGTCGGTCCAGCGCATCATCTCCCCTTCGCGGCCTGAGCGCGCCCACTCCACGTAGGCCTCCTGGTCCAGACTGTCGGGCTGGCTGCCGGGGAAGAACTCCCGGCGCGACTGATTCTCGAGAAACGTCGTCATGCCCTCATCCATCCAGGCATGCCGACGCTCGTCGTTGCTCACGATCATCGGGACCCACATGTGCGCCAGCTCGTGCGCGGTCACGTAGTAGAGCGCGCTGTCGCCGCGCGCGTTGTAGTTCCCGATCAGGGTCATCATCGGGAACTCCATGCCGCCTTCGATGATCCCGCCTCCTTCCACCGCCGTCATGTGTGGCCATGGGTAAGGGAGGCCGCTGTAACGCGACTGGACTTCGATGGCGTGCCGTGCGTAGCGTGCGGCCGATGCCCACTTGGGCGCCGTCACCCGGTACAGGGCCTCGATCCTGGAGAAGTCGACGGCGCCGTCGCGATCCCGATCGCCCACCGGCGTACGGGTCACGTCCCACCGGGATCGCCGGGTGACGCTGAACGCGAAGTCGGGGACCGTATCGGCCACGAAGCGCCACGCGAGCCGCCCGTTAGGCGAGCGGCGCGTGGCCTGTCCCACGCCGAAGTCGGTGGGTGTCAGCACGTTGATGACCGTGTCCGATTGCTCCGCTACGGCCAGCCGATCCGAGACGGCATCCGGCAGAACTTCGTTCCGATTCTGAAGAGTCCCCGTGCCCCGAACGAGCCACCCGTGGGGTGCCTCCACCACGACCTCATAGCTCCCGAAGCCGGTGTAAAACTCCGCCGCACCGCGAAACGGGTCCTTCTGCCAGCCGACGACATCGTCGTACACGGCGAACTGGGGATACCAGTAGGCAAGGAAGAAGAAATCCTCCCCGTCCCAGCCCATCCGGTTGCCCGCGCCACGCGCCGGCACACGGAAACTCCACTCGATTTCCAACTCCGCCGTGGCTCCAGCGCCGATTGGCGCAGATGGATGCACGCCGATGATCGTTCCTTCCACGACGTAGCCGGCCTCCCCCTCCGCCGGGTCGGCCTCCAACTCTTGTCCGTTCAGCGCGATGCGGCGAAGCTGCACACCGCCGGTTACCTCGGCCGGTCGGCTTCGCACGGCACCCTCGGCATGGACGTTCTGAGACAGGTGGAGGTACAGCGTGTCGAGCGCGTCGGGCGAGTTGTTGTAGTAGGTGATTTCGGCCTGACCCGTGAGTCGCTTCTGTCCGGGCGACAGGCGCGCCCGCAGGCGATAGTCGGCGTGCTGCTGCCAGTAGAAGGGTCCCGGCACCCCCGAGTCCGTTCGGGTCCCTGCCGACACCGCTCGCAGGAATTCGGGCGGAGGCATGATAGGGTGGGGAAGGGGTCGTCGCTCCTCGGCGCCGGCCGACGAGGCCCCGCCCGCCCCTTCCCCGCCGAGGCGCTCCAGGATCGCTGCGGCGCCCTCATCCGTCGTACCGCCTGACGCACACCCCAGGCTACCCAGAACAGCGACTAGCCCAAGGCCGATTAGCCCTAGGCCGAGGTGCCTGAAGCACGGCACGTGCACCATCCGGGAACGTGATCCGATCACAGGCTCACCCTAGCGCCGGACCGCGGAGCGGAGCACGAACCACACGTTTGCCGGGCGCTCCGCCAAGCGGCGCATGTACCACGGAAACCACGCCGATCCGTAGCTGATCAGCACGCGAACTGGAATTCCCTCCGTTCGCAACCGCTCCTGCTCGCCCGTCCCGATCCCATACAGCATGTCGAACTCGTACCGCGACGGGTCCACTTCGAGCCGCACCGCCTCGTTCTGGATACGTCGGATGAGCCGGGGGTCGTGCGTGCCGAAGACGAAGAAGCCATTCCCCGACTGTGCGGCGTGCTCCAGCATGCGGAAGGCGAGCCGCTCGTAGCTGGTGTCCACGTCGCGCTTCTTCGGATAGGCGATCTCGGCCGGCTCCGCGTATGCGCCCTTTACGAGGCGAATTGGAGCGCCCAGAGGCAGAAGCGATTCGAGGTCGTCGTCGGTGCGGTACAGATACGACTGCAAGGCCAGCCCCAAGTTCGAATGGTCCGCCCTGAGCCGACGAAACATCTCGAGGGTCGGCTCCAGATAGGCACTCGCCTCCATGTCGACCCAGACCAGAATCCCGGTGGAGCCGGCATGCCGCACCACCTTCTCCACATTGGCGTACGCCCCCGCCGGGTCCAGGTCGAGACCGAGCTGTGTCGGCTTGACAGAGGGCTGGATGTCCAGGTCCCGCGAGCGCGCTTCGTCCACGATGCGCAGGTACTCGTCCACCACCGGTCGCGTGTCGTCCAACGAGTCGATGTTCTCACCGAGGAGAGTGAGGATCGTGGGTACCCCACGCTCGTGGAGGCCCGTCGCCGCCCCGAGCGCCGCCTCGAGATTCTCGCCTGGCATGAAGCGACGCGTCGCCTTCTGCACGAACCCGACCTGTGGAAGCCAGCGAGCGAGCCAGGCATTCTCGGATGCCCACAAAAGCGTTCGTCGCATGGGGTGCATGCCCCTATGTTTAGCCTCGATACGCGCTCGCGTCCATTCCGCCTGCGACCGGGAGACGAGCCGACCCATGCGCGCCATGGTGCTGTCCCGCATCGCGCCGATCGTTGAGGCCCCGCTGGAGCTGCGCGAGGTGTCCGATCCAGACCCCGGACCCGGCGAGATTCTGGTGCGGGTGAGCGCGTGCGCGATTTGCCGGACTGACCTGCACGTGATCGAGGGCGACCTCCCCGAAGCGCGTCTCCCGATCATCCCGGGCCATCAGGTCGCAGGGGTTGTGGAGCGGTGCGGTGAAGCTTGCAACGTCTATCATCCCGGAGATCGAGTGGGAATCGCCTGGCTCCGTGGCACCTGCGGCGCGTGCGAGTACTGCGCCGCCGCGCGGGAAAACCTGTGCAAGGGTTCCCGCTACACCGGCTATCATGAGCACGGCGGCTATGCCGAGCTGGCCGTGGTTCGGGAGGACTTCGCCTATCCGATCCCCGACTCGTTCTCAGACGTCGAGGCCACGCCGCTGCTGTGCGCCGGGATCATTGGGTATCGCGCGCTAAAGAGGGCCCAAGTCCCCGACGGCGGCAGGCTGGCGCTGTACGGTTTCGGCTCGTCCGCGCATGTCGTGATGCAGATTGCGCGGCACCGCGGCCACGAAGTGTACGTCGCCACGCGAGGAGAGAGTCACCGGGCGCTGGCCGAGCGCTTGGGAGCGAAGTGGGTCGGCGGCCCGTACGACATACCGCCGGTGTCCGTGCAGAGCGCGATCGTCTTCGCACCGGCCGGAGAGATCGTCCCGCCCGCCCTGCGAGCGCTGGACAGGGGAGGCACCGTGGCCCTGGCCGGAATCCACATGAGCCCCATGCCCGAGATGGACTACGAGAGCTGCCTGTTTCACGAAAAGACGCTTCAGAGCGTCGAGGCGAACACGCGTGAGGACGGCCGGGGACTGCTGGCCGAGGCGGCGGAGATTCCGATCCGACCCGAGGTGACGACGTTCCCGCTCGAAGAGGCCAACGAGGCGCTCATGCGCCTGAAGCAGGACGGGATCGACGGAACGGGCGTGCTCCTGCTGTAGGGCGAGCCGAAAAGGAAGGGCGGAGACGCCGCGCGCCCCCGCCCCTCAGCCTTCTTACATCTCCATCACGCCCGCATCGCCTTCTGCGGACACTCGCAAGTAAATCCACATGCCCGTGGCCGCATGCGCGGGGATGTAGCAGACCATCGTGTACTCACCCGCCGCGTCCGCCACGAAGGTAAGCGTCTCGGAAGCACCGGGGAGCGTTGCCTCGGCCATCGACGTCGGGTTGCTCGACATCGCCCCCTCGAACACCGCCTGCGGATCCTGGAACATGGCGGGCCAGGTGCCACTGGTGTCCGCATCGATGCCCACGCTGTGTGGGTTCACCGGGTCGCGGTTGGAAAAGTTGACCGTGACCGTATAACCCGCGGGGACAACGATCGCGGCGTTGCCGCCATAATAACCGTTGAAGTTCCACGAGTTGTTCGCATCGGTCATGCCCGCGACGAGCTCGATCGTAGCCGTCGACGCACTGGCATCCACCGTCATCCAGTCGGGCATCATGAGTTCGCCCATGGCCTCGGCCGGTGCCTCGGCCGCCGCCTCTTCTACCGCCGGCTCGGCGCCGGTCTCGACCGCCTCTTCACCCCCGCCGCAGGCCAGTAGCCCGAACGAGACCAGGGCGGCCAATCCAGTCGTGCGAATGCGCTTCATAATTGTGCTTACTCCATCTGAGTGAGTGGCTGGGATTCCCACGCCGGCAGGTGCCGGCGGAAAAACGGCCGGAAGAGCTCTCTCGCTCCACCCGCCGGCATATACACGCCCAAATATACGGGTTCCCCCGCCTGGGGAGCCAGGTTGCGTCGCGCCACACGCCCCGGTTCACCAGAGCATGGCTGCTGGATCGGAACTTGCTGCGGAGCAATGGTCCGACGGATGGCCCTAGGCCGCGGGGAACTTTTTCGATCGCGGGGCGTCCCATAGTCTTCAAGATGCGTTCATCGAGCGCGTAACAAGCTGCACCAGCCGCGACCCCGCCAGCTCGGCGGGCTCCCTATGTTCTCGTTGCGAGGACCGACGTCGTTCCGCAACGCCGCTGTCGAAGGCGAGACCTTCGGGCATGCGGATCATGCGTCGCGCTTCGCTCCCGCGAACATGTCACGTGGCTGAGACGTTGATGGAAGGAACCCCAGACAGATGAGCAGGAAGAACACCGTGAACACCGACGCGACGCCCTCCGAGGGCGTGACGGACGGACAAAGAGGGACGGAAAGCCAACCACGGCCAGACGGACAAGGTCCTGAGGATTCGACCGCAAACCGCCCGTCGGCGGCAGACACGTTCCTTGGTGTCCTCGATCGGGTAGGGAACGGGGCCGCGTTCGTCAGGCGCCGGCACTCCAGCTACCAACCGAGCGACGACGACATTTACGTCGGTCAGAAGCTGGTAAACAAGTTCGGACTCCGCACCGGCGACGAGATATGGGGCGAGGTCGGCAAACCGCCTCGGCCCGGAAAGAGCCCGCCGTTGCGGAAATTGTTCGTCGTCAACGGCCGTCCTCCCGAGTCCCTCACCCACCGTCCCAAGTTCACCCGACTCAGCGCGCAGCACCCCGATCGAATACTCAGCCTCGAATGCGGGCTGGAGCGCCGCGGTCAGACGGACTACACGAATCGAATCATCGATCTCTTCTGTCCACTCGGCGGTGGTCAGCGGGCGCTGATCGTGGCCCCGGCCAAGGCCGGCAAGACAATGGTCTTACAGGCCATCGCCGAGGGCGTGGCCACCAACCATCCCGATTGCCACATCCTCATCCTCCTGGTGGACGAGCGTCCCGAGGAAGTGACGGAGATGGAGATGACCGGACTGGGTGAAGTCGTGGCGTCGAGCTTCGACCACCCGGCCGAACGCCACGTGGGCGTGGCCGAGATCACGCTCGAGCGGGCTCGCCGGCGCGTGGAGCTGGGGGATGACGTCGTGCTGATCCTCGACTCCATCACGAGGCTGGCCCGGTCGTACAACACGGTCGAGGAAGGAACGGGCCGCACGATGACCGGCGGCATCGATGCCGGATCGCTGGAGAAGCCCAAGCGCTTCTTCGGGAGTGCGCGCAACGTGCCCGAGTCCGCCGGCGGTGGGTCGCTCACGATCATTGCCACGGCGCTCGTGGACACCGGCTCCCGGATGGACCAGGTGATCTTCGAGGAGTTCAAAGGCACCGGGAACAGCGAGATCGTGCTCAGCCGCGAGCTATCCGAGCGTCGCATTTTCCCGGCGATCGACCTCCCAGCCAGCGCCACGCGGCGCGAGGAGCTGTTGCTGGAGGACAGGGCCCTTTCCGTGTCTCAGGCGATGCGCAGAGAGTTGGCGGACGCCGACCCGGTCGAGGCGATGAGCGAGGTGCTGGGGGCGATGCGACAAACGGGCACGAACGCCGAGCTGATAGAGAAGCTGAGCGCGAGAATCTAGTCGGCCGCCGACTCCGCTTCCTCAGCCCCCGGCTCCGCGTCCGCCACCTCCCGAGCCCGCGCTCGTTCGCGTTCCGCGAAATGGATAATCTCGTGCGCGGCTGCCTGGAGTAATCCAAGCTCCCTGCGATCCGGGTCGGTTCGCTGAAACAGCGAGCGGAAGCTGCGCATCTTGGGGACGGGATCGATCCCGCGGAAGAAGCCCAGCGTCTCCAGCGCGCGCTCCCACGTAGAAAAGAACGACTCCAGCTCCTCCACCGAAGCAGGTGGTGTGGTCTGCCGCTTCTTGTGCGACAGATCGCGCCCCTCCAGATCGGTCGTTTCCACCGCTGCTTTCCGCAACTCGTAGAACACGATGAGCGCCGCGTGGGCGAGGTTCATCGAAGGGTGCTCGGGGCTCGTGGGGATACTGATCAGGGCGTGGCAGCGATCGAGCGCCTCGTTGGAGAGCCCACGATCTTCACGGCCGAACAGCAGGGCGATCGGCCCTCGTTCGGCGCGCGGGACCATGGCCCAGGCCGCGTCTTCGGGCGTCCACCACAGCTGCCGACTGGCCCGGCGTCGTGCCGTCGTGCCGACCACGTAGGTCATGTCGGCCAATGCCTCGTCGAGCTTGTGGAAGAGCTCGGCACCGCGCACCACGTCCTCGGTCTCGTGGGCGATCCCTTCGATCCGGTAGGCATCGAACTCGGTAGGACGAACGACACGAAGTCGGGACAGACCCATGTTCTTCATCGCCCGAACGATGAGGGCGATGTTCACCAGGTCCTGTGGCTCGTGGAGGACGACCACGAGCCGCTCGAGAGGGTTCAGACGGCCCCTTTCCAGCCCTTGCCGCGCCGAGGGCGAAGCGCCGGATAGCCGGTCTCGCCGCAGCTGGGGCACGTCTCGGTGTAGGCCGTGATCACCGCGCCACAAACGGCGCAGGACACGCCAGATTCCCCGGGCTCGTACGACACGGCCTTGCCACACTTCTGGCAGGTCTGATCGGCCGGGGCGATCGGTGTGCCACACTCCGGGCATTCGTTAGGGTTCATCGGGTGATCTCCTGTTCGCTGACTCGGTTGGCGGCAGCCGCCCGGCGGTCGCGGCCCACGCCTCAAGGCCGACGCCTCACGACACGGGGTGCAAACCTACAAACGGACCACGACCAACGACCACCCCGAGTCGTAGCCTTTTGTCTCCGGCCAGTGGGCATGGCGGACGGTGGGTGACACTGATCCCGGGACCGATCGATCTGGCTTGCCGTGCGCAACGCGGCCCGGTAGCGTGCCCGCCCAAGCGGTCAAGGAAGGGCGCGGCGGTCCAACGAGGGTGCCGGTCCAGACGAGAGAGCGGATGAGCGACCTGGGTCACGAGGTCCACCACGAAATCGAAGCCGCAGCCGAGCTTCTCGGCGCTGCGGAGCCGGGTCCCGTCTACGAGACCCTGGGTCTTCGTGTCTGGATCCTGGGCGGGATCATGGTGCTGCTGGGAATCGTGACCTCCGTGCTCCTGCTCCAGGACTTCCAGTCGAACAGCTACTTCTACCTCGCCTTCTACTCGATCCCTGCCAACACGGCGATCTCCGTCTTCCCACACGAGCCCGTCCTCATCTACTTCGGGAAGTTCGCGAACCTGTGGCTCGCCGCGACCGCGGCGACCGCGGGGACGGTGGTGGCGGGTTTGATGGATCACGCTGTCTTCGTGCCGGTGCTCAACCTGCAGAGCATCCAGAGCTACAAGGACAAACGACTGTACCGAAAAGCGATTTCCTACTTCATGCGATTCCCGTTTCCGACCCTGCTGGTGGCCGGGTTCACGCCGATTCCGTTCTTCCCCTTTAAGTTTCTGTGCTTCTCGATTCACTACCCGATGTGGAAGTATGTAACGGCCTTGGTAGTGTCGCGTTTCCCGCGCTACTACCTTCTCGCCTGGCTCGGGGCGCAATTCCAGATTCCCAACTGGATCCTTATCGGCAGCTTCGTGTTCATCATCGCCTTGTACGTGGCGAAGGCGGGCCCCGAGGTGTGGTCGCGATGGCGGAATCGGCGGGCCGCCTGAGGGGATGAATCCTATGAGGAGCAGATGAAGATAGACTACGCACACGAGTCGGAGCGGACGGCATGAACGTCTCCGGTACCATGGCGCTGAAGATGCTGACCCGGGGCATCCGAAATAAGCTGCAGGATAAGCCGCTCTCGATCTCCTTCGAGATCACCCACGCTTGCACGGCCAATTGCTGGCACTGCAACTGGGGTGGTCCGATCAAGGAGGAGCGCTTGAGCGCCGAGGAGTACGCTGTGATCTGCGAGGAGCTGCGGCCTGTCGTCTCGCATGCTTCGGGAGGGGAACCGTTGGCGCGCGGGGATGTGTACGAGATCGTCGACGCGATGACGAACAAGGGCGGCCTGCCCTGGATGGTCGTCGTCACCAACGCCTCGCAGCTGAACGGCGACCGTTTCTTCAAGCTGAAAGACGCCGGAATGCACCAGCTCTCCGTGTCGCTGGACTTCCCGGACGAGCGTCACGATGACTTTCGGAGAATCCCCGGCCTGTTCGAGCGGATGGGTACGGTGCTTCCTGAGCTCGCCAAGCAGGGCGCCAAGGACGACATCCTGCTCAACGTCTGCATCACGGCGTGGAATTACCAGGACATCTCCGACATTGTAAAGGTCGCCAAGGCGTGGGGACTTCCCGTGAACTTCTCCGTTTACTCCCACCTCCGAGTCCAGGACCGGGACGGGCTGATCAACGGAGACGCGCTCGAGTCGCTCCGGGACAAGATTCAGGAAGTGATCGACCTCAAGAACGCGGGCTACCCGGTCTACACCTCCGAGCGTGTGCTGTGGAAGTACTACCAGTTCATGACCGAAGGCGGGATCGAAGGCTGCCAGGCGGGAAGGCGCTTCGTCGTCATCAATCCGGACGGACGTCTGACGCCGTGCGCCATGGTGATGGCGTACTTCGACAAGCAGGAGGACATGCTGGAGGGCTTCACCAAGCAAAACACCTGCACGCAGTGCTACATCAGCACTCGCGCCAACACCGAGAAGACGTTCAAGGAGTTTCTGCAGGACAATTCTCACATCCTGCAGAAGGCTCTTCCGTGGGTTCGCTGAGGAGGTGCCGACGGGCCGCGTGGGTGCCCCGATTCCGTTGACACATTTGGCAGATTCGGGGTAGTATCGACTGCGCAGGGTGAGTCGGGCCGAGAGCCCGGCTTCTTTTTTCCGCGGGAGTAGCTCAGCTGGTAGAGCGCAACCTTGCCAAGGTTGAGGTCGCCGGTTCGAATCCGGTCTCCCGCTCTCCGAAACGACTCTTCAACGTATGGGTCGAGACGGCTATGGGGCGGTAGCTCAGCTGGCTAGAGCGCTGCGTTCACATCGCAGAAGTCGGGGGTTCGAGTCCCTCCCGCCCCATTGGCAACGCGGTTCGTCTTGTAGCATGCACGTTCGCGTCGCGGTTTCTTCACTCCGCGAGCTGGCGGACGGGGTCCGAGGCTCGCTTCGCGAAGAACGCGATCGCTCACGTGCACACATAACGACCGCGTTCGTTGTACGTGGAGTGGGGTGCTTAAGATCACGGCCCTGCTGCCGCATGCGGGCGTAGCTCAGTTGGTAGAGCGTCAGCTTCCCAAGCGTGCTCTAAGAGGCTTCATTTCCCGCAGATTGCAGCATAAAACAAGGGCTCCCTCCGCATCTTGCGGGGGGAGCCTTTCACGTTATCCGCAGGTTGCGGGAAAGAAACTCACACAGAAACTCACACACCCTGCTGGAACAGCTGATCCTTCACTCTCGAACCTGCCTTCCCGCATCGCCGACTCAATCGAGCTCTTCGAGGTATGATCTGGCCCCCAGCTGAAGGATCGAGGTGCCAGCTCCGCTTCCGAGGAAGGCCTTGTCGACGGCGCAGGAGCTGAAGTTGTAAAGGGTGTTCATGTTCCCGATGACACCGTTGCCCTCGAAACCTCCCGATATATCGCAATCGGCGTGGGTGCTCCCGGACATGTCGTCGTCCACGTAAGCTGTCCCGTAAAACCGAGTGTAGTACAGGAGCTCGAGGCATCCCTTCACGATAGCCACCCCCGCGAATTGATAGGCCGTGCTCGGGTTCTTGCATTGGTGATGACCGAGCTTCAGAGGACCGTTCGCGATCACGATCGCCTGCCCGTATCCGCATGTGCCGTCCGGAGCCAAACCACGGATGTATGCCCCGTCGGGGACATGGATGATGGGGTGATAATCGAAGCACGGGTGGCTCGGATCCGGGGAGCCCCAGTTGTAGGGATCCGAAGTCTTGCAGGTGCCGTCCACATTCACCGTCGGCCAGGTGGTGCGATGTGTGACACCGTCCCAGGGCGGCAGGACGTGGTCGGCCTTCGAGATGAGGCTTTGCAGATTGATATCGCCGAACTGGGTGAACGTTTGATCATTTATTCCGGCGTCCTGGACAACCGGATCTTCGATGCTCTCAGACGCGGGTGCGGGTGCCCCGTGGTAATCGTCGTTTTCCGGATGCATATTGATCTGGGTCGTATCGCGGGCCAGAATGGCGCCGACATCCTCCGTGTCTTCGTCCTCACACTGCTCCTCATCCCAGCGCGGTGGCGGCGTATCGTCCCCGATGACCCAGGGCAGATTGTTGTTACGACAACCCCAGCCACAACCCGGCCCCCAGCCTCGGTCGTCGTCGCCGAACTCAGCGCGACCGCGGATTACCAGCGCCGCTAACTTCGGGAAGGCAGCGGCGCCTTCGGTAAGAACCATGCTGAGCTCCTTCTTTCCGGCTCTGGCATGGGCACCCGTTCCACGCGACGTAAGCAGATACATCTTCTGCCCACCGTTGTCGATCCTACGGATCGTGGCGCGGTAGCTGCTCCCGTCTTCAAGTGTCCTTGATGCCACCTCCACAGAGTCAAACGGCGCGAGGCTTTCGACGAGGCTGTTCGGCCACCCGGTCATCACGTCATCCAAACCGGCTTCCGCGGCGTAATGGGCTGCTACCGACTCGAGCATCGACGAGGAGGCACGACCTTCATCCAGGGCGTTCTGGAGCATGCCTGCGGCGACCGCGCTCATGATGATCATCGCGAAGAGCACTGCTGGCAGGGAGAATCCTTCGTGTCCTCCCAACCTGATTGTTGCCTGGGTGCCCCGGCGCTCCAATGACTCGTTCCGTCCGGATTTCATGTCGCCGCACTCCTGCTAGAAACTTGTCGAGATGTTGCGGTCAGCCACGAAGCCAGACGCGGGTTCGGAGGCTGTCCTGCTGGAACTCGATCTTGCGAAGCCCCTGGCGGGATTTCTTGAAGCTTTCGGCCCGTACCACGATCTCCACCATGGCGACCTGATCGATGCTGCCCGGGCCGGGCGCCAGGACGTTGCCAGAAGAATCGTAGTAGGTGAACTCCACCCCGCCGTCGGCTGGCGTCCTGAGCGGTCCGGCCAGCAGGTCCCAGGCCGGGCTGCTTCCAACCCTTCGGCCCAGCCACCAGCGACCCTCCTTCGACGCGAGACCATACTCCACTCGCTGGAAGCGTCGCACCGGAGAGCCCACGTATGCCCCATCAACGTTCTCGAAAAAACCGAGCACGAGATCGGGATCCACCTCCCCGTTCCCGGACACGGGTACCAGGCCCGACCCGTTCTTCCTGCCCGAACCCGCGGTAGAATCGCCCCAGAAGCACTTGGGCACCCCTCCCGAGCCCGGAGTGTGACTGCTCTGGATGCGGACCGGGACCCAGGAATCGTCCGCTGTGCCTGTGTCGCCCGCGATGTACACGAGCGCGCTGTCCTCGCGGGCCGGCTCTGGCTCGTCGCCCGATGCGGCCCATAGTCCATAGCGGTCCAGCGTGACGTGTCGGCCGCAGATGATACCGGTGCCTGTAGTCGAGCGGATGCTTATCGAGTTGGCACCTATTAGATAAACGTCTCCGTCCGAAGCCGAGAGACCTCTCAGCTCGTACACGAGCAAGTTCAACGCGGTACGGAGACTCTGGCGAGCGTCCGTATCTTCCCGTTGATTTCCCAACTCGTGCATCTGGTTGAACATCAGACTGTAGATGGCGGCGTGCACGACAATGACGACACCGAGCAATACGACGAGCTCCAGAAGGCTGAATCCTCTCTCGGAGTAGCGATCATCTCTGCGGGAATCTGAACGCATGGATCGACCTACCGTTGGGGAGACAGATGGATGACGAGGGAATCGACCATGGATCGACGGCGTTGCGGGGCGTCCCTTTCGGCAGTGAGCATTACCCGCTTGGGATTCGTGCCGCGCACGTCCCAGCTAACCTCGTAGCCCATGACGGAAGTCGAACCGCCCTGAACGGCATCGTGTCCCTGGTTCCGTAGTGTCTCCGCCTGCCACTGCAGCGCGACGAAGCCATCCGTATGCGTGTCACTGACCTGCAGCAGGTGCGATGTTTGCACGCCCGCCAACCCGAGGCCGAGCAGCGCGGCGGAGAAGATCGCCACCGTCACGAGCAGCTCTGTCATCGAGAAGCCCAGCTCACTCCGGCTTGGCTGTTCGATCCGCAACCTTTCGCTCGTGCCTGACCGATGCCTCATCGCTCTATCCTGCCTGTCGAAGAGATCTTCACCGTGTCGGAATGATCTCCGAGGTTGAAGACGACGGTCGCCTCCGCAGCCGGACACAGCGAACTGACGCTCGGGAGTCCCTTGGCGTTAAAGCACAGCATCGACCGGTCGCTGAACATCTCAACGTTCTTCTCTAGCTCCCGCACATAGCTGATCGTGTCGGTAACGCCGCTCGCCGCTCCCGTGTCCGCTTCGACCCAAAAGCGCGCCGAGCCGATATGAAGCACCGCCCGACGACCGAACTTCGTGGCCACTGATCGAGCCAGCGCGTGTGAGGACCGGAACTCGTCTGCCGCTGTGCGCACGACCCGCCTGTGATAGGCATCCGCAACCACCGGCGTGGTGATCGCCGCCACGACGCTGATCACCAGCACCACGATCAGCATCTCGATCAGAGTGATCCCGTCCTGCTTCATCGGCATTCGGACTTTGCGCGATGCGTGCCGTCACATAACACTCTGCCAAGCAATGATTTGGATTGTTGCTGCTCTTCGACACTGTCGCGACCTGCAAGGATGCCTCGCATTCTAGGCTTGCATGCGAGAGACCCTGTAAGATGACGGCCACTCATGTCGATCATGGGAGGGGTGTCGACAAACGGGAGGTTCAGCGACTCCGCAGCGGGAAAAACCCTACACGCGTGTGGGGAAAAACCCTACAACGCGATGTGCACCACTCAACGCGCCCGACGAGACACGTCTGCCTCGCAGGCTGACGTGGTAGACCGCGAAGTGCTGTTCTGGTTAAGAGTTAGGTGCGGGGTGTGTGAGTTTCGGGTGCGAGTTTCCGCTCAAGAGGGCGAGGATACGGTGATCGGAGGTTGCTGAGAGAAGCCGTAAAGGCTGGCCGGGCCGTAGCCCAGCTGGGAGAGCGCCTGCTTTGCAGGCGGCCCCGAGGACCCCCGATTTCCGGTATATCCCCGTAGTTCAGCGAGACGTTACGGAGTGGTTCCGTATGCCGATCCACCGAATACGGGGATCCTCCGTATCTCAACAGCCCCAGCAACAGTCCCAGTATGAACCGGGCTCTCCAACGTCGCATCTACACTGCTAACGGCTCGCCGCCCTCCTAGCGCGGCCGCACCACCCACCGCTGCACCAGATTCGCCTCCGGGACCGGCGCGAAACCCACGTGGAGCTCGTACGTCCCCGGTGCGGTCGGCGTCCACGTAAAGTCGGCGGTCTCCCCCACACCAAGGTGAGGGAGTCGGTCCACCGGAACCCGTTGGTGGGGCGGCAGGTCGGCTCCGTCCTTGGCGTGCAGCGTGATCGGCATGATTTCGCCGTCGAGGGTGAGCCAGGCGGAGATACGACCCGCCGGCGCGATGTTGATGACCCGGAAACGGTGCCCCTCTCCCACCTGGACGGTGGCCTCCGGCTGCTCGCGCCGTCCGTTCAGATCAATCTGATCCATGCTCGCAGGGTCCGGGTGGTTCCACCCCCAGACCATGACGTGGTCCGTCCGGGGATCGAACCGCTCACCCTCCGGAAGGACCAGCAGCGGTCCATAGAGTCCGCCCGTGAGCTGGTGGATGTCGTCGAGGTGGGAGTGGTAGATGAAGGTACCGGGCCGCATGAGCGAAAGGCGATAGGTGAACGAGTCCCCGGGTGCGATGACAGGCGAGACACGCCCGTCGGAGGCACTCCAATCCGGAACACCGTCGGCCCAGCCATCCAGTTCGAGTCCGTGCCAGTGGATTCCCGTGGGGACCGCCATGCGATTGTGGACCGTGGCGTTCACAGTCTGGAACTGATTGAAGACGAGGAGCGGGCCTGGCACATCGGTCAGGCTGTCTGCGGCGAAGTCTGGATCGAAGGCGAACCCGTACCGGAAGCCGGTTCCATCCCCATACTCGTTGGCGAAGAGGTCCACTTCGACGGGCGCCCCGCGAGAGACCAGGTCGGAGGGACCGGGCGCCACCTCGATCCCGATCACCAAGCCTGCCATGTGCGAGTGGGCGTGCTCGCGATCCGCCTCCACCGCCCCGGGAAGCCGGATCTCCGAGGTGACGTGGAATGAGAGGTGGCAGTGGAAGAGCCAGCGGCCCGGCCGCGTCGGCGTCCACTCCATCGACATAGTCGTTCGCGGCAGCATCGACTCCGTCACCACGAGCCGACGATCGTCCGGCGAGTAGATCGTGTCCCCTGTTGCGGTCCCGCGTGACAAGACGGAGTAGAAGAAACCGTGAAGGTGCATCGGGTGTTGACGGTCGCTCGCGTTCACGACCCGCCATCGGAGTTCATCTCCTACGATGAGCGCCATTCGCTCCGTAAACGGCCACGAGCGGCCATTGATGGCGAGCCCCTCGACCCAACCCGTCGGAGAGATGGTTTCGTCCACCGGCTCTGAAAAGATGTTTATTACGAGGATCCTATCGGGAGGCGAACCTCCGACGGGATCGACGACGAAGGCCCCAGCGAGCTGCCCCTGTTCAGACTCTGCCGCCTCCGACTCGGGGTCTGGCTCAGGCCCCTCGCGTACCCAGTACAGATAGGTCCCCGGTGCTCCCGCCTCGAACTCCAGCGTCCGCACCTCCCCTGGGTCCACCTCGACGGGGTCGGCATCCGCCGCCGGCCGGGTGTGGAGCCCGAAGACCGTGATGGGCGCGCCATCGAGTCGATTCCGGATCCGCACTCTGAGGCGGGTGCCGGTCTCCACTCGAATCAGCGGTGCCGGAATCGTGGGGGCCCCGCCCTCCTCCGCCACAGCGGCCACGCGAAGGCCCGGGCCGTCCGGTGTCTCCACTCGCCAGTCCGCCCGCGTCACCTCCAACGCGATGTCACGCACACCGTCCTGCCGCGTACCCGCCGCGACCCTATTGTCGTTCGGCTGGACCAGAGGGAGTCCGCTGATGGACCCCGCAGGGAGATAGGGGGAGGCGGTCTGCGCGGCGGCCGGGCCAGCGAGGACAGAGGCGAGCACAGCGCTCGCGACGAGTGTGTGGTTGGTGCTCTTCATGGGTCCTACTCGGGTTCATGGAATATGCACGGAGCACAGAAGGGCGACAGGCGTTGAAACCACCGGAAGCGCACAATGATACGGAGGAGCGGTAACAAGGGCCAGCACAGGGAAAGGGACTGCCCGACGTGGACGTAGCGAGAGCCGGAGGGTGGGCCTCGCTCGACGCGCTCAAACTTGCGTATCAGCGACCGGATGCGGAGACTATCCTTCGCGTGGTAACGGACCCGACAGAGCTCCGAGAGGTCAAATGAGACGCGGCTTCCGGGAGAAACTCACACAGGAAACTCACACAGTCGGGCAAAACCGAAGCTGCCCGAAAGTCGGGAACAACCGACAAGAGTTAGAGTTACAACACGCGTGCGGGCGTAGCTCAGTTGGTAGAGCGTCAGCTTCCCAAGCTGAAGGTCGCCGGTTCGAGACCGGTCGCCCGCTTCTTAGAAGTGAAAGCTCGAATGTCAGTTGCGGCGTTCGGGCTTTTCGTTTGAGAAGGCCGGAATCCCTACGGTGTCAATAGCGGTGTCAAACCGCTTCCCTAGGGGCTAGGGTACGCTCGCCTTACGACTTGTCTTCAGGTGGCTGCTTCTTCGTGCTCCTGCCTCTCACGATTACCGCCATGACCAACCAGAATGCGCCCACACCTATGAAGACGCCTCCGTTCTCAGCAATCAAGCCGGCGGCGAAGCAAAGCAGGGCCACCGCCATAAAGGCCCCGCCCGACTCAAAGAACTTGCGCATGCCAATCCTCCGGCAATCCAGCGGGTTCGCCTGCTACCTAACGGCTCCGCCATCACCGCCGCAAGGCAGGGCGAAAAGCCAACGTTCATGCGCGCCTGTAACGCCTCCGAGTTGGGCGCACGGGCAGCCGGAAACCGGCCAAAAAGGTGCTTTTGAGGCACCGTCAACGACACCGGACCCCGTAACTCTATACAGGGCAAGCGCGACCTGTAGGCTTGTACGCCAGCGGTCGGTCTATTCCGGCCCCTCTCCGCGGTTGCGATCAGGGTAGGGGGAGGGTACGCCGTGGCCGACGCAGCGCGCTTCCGTGCACTCCTGAACGAGCTCCCCGACACGGCGTTGCTGCCGGTGTCGTGGATTCGTGAACAGCTCGAGACCACCGACGAGCCCGAAGCGGAGGCCACGGGCCTGGTCGCAGACCTCGACGTGCCTGCCTTCGCGAAGCTCGCCAAGCGAACGGAGCCCACGGTTCGCGGTTGGCTGCGCGCTGGCCGAGTACCCGGAGCCTACAAGCTGAACAACGTCGATTGGAGAATCCCGCCAGCCGCCGCACGCGCCTTCTTCGAGTCCCAGCGGACGGGCGAGAAGCAAGGCGAATCTTACCACGGGCGGGGGAAAGACGAGCCGGTAGACCTGGGGAGCTGGCGGAAGCGACGGAGGGGCGAGTGAACGCGGGGGCGTTGGGGCACTCAGTTGCCGGAGTCGGGCTGAGCCGTCTGTGCTGTCAAGAGCCAACCGGCGCCCAGGCGGCGGGGGCACGTCTGGAATCACTCCACGATGACCCGGACGCTGTCGGCCCGTTCAAACTCCCCGGACCCGATTACCCAAGTCTCGCCCAAGCGGAGCGCAGTCACCCCACCTGTCGACGCTGGGCACACCCCCTGTGCCACCGTGGCCGCCGCCACGTGGGCAATCGTGCTATCGCGAGAGGCCCATCTCAGGCAATGACCACGGGTATCTCGTACAATCGCCGTTTCACCCACCTCCAATCGGAGAGAGTCCGGCGTGATGGTCACGCTGAAATCGTAATCATCGTCCCCGGCCGGCCAACTGTATCCGCCGCAGCCCAACGGGAAACACGAATCGTTCAAGGCATCCTCCACGCCTGTAGTGTCCCATTCGCAACCCGCCAGGCAAAGGACCGTCACCACTGTGAACAATCCTATCGCTCGTCGCATTGTCCCACCTCCTACGCGCAGAGCTACGTCCCGGCCGGTATGCCGAAAGGATACTCACAGTGCTGCGTGCCTTCTTCCCAAGAACCGCCTGTGTCAGGACACTTTTCCGCAGGTGTCTTCTCGGGACCGGGGCCTTGGATGTCCCAGCAAGCGACAGGTGCGAGCAGTACGAGCGCCATCAGGATACCGAGCAGTGCGCGTTTCATGGGATGCCCCCTTTCCTGCCCACACGTTCGCCAAGACCGGTCAAGTGAGAGTCAAGTGGCGGGGAGATAAGTGAGCGTGGGGTGTTGGGCGGGCGGCTGGACCGTCCCGCGGGCCGGTGACCCCAGGCCGGTCTTCCTTGAGTATCGAGGGCCAACGCCCCGCCACCTAACAACAGTGTGGAAAAGACTACCTGGGTAGTCTTTTCCACAGAACAGGATAGAGAGCGATGACCGGAGAGAGGTGCCAGGGCACCACGAAAGAGGGCAAGCCGTGCCGGTGCGCGTTCGGGCTGCAAGATGGGCTGTGTGTCTTCCATGACCCGAGGCGCCGCGCCCTGCTGAAACGCGGGCAGCGGAAAGGCGTAAACACGACTGCCCGGGAAGCGTGCGCCCGTCGCGATCACCGTGGAGCCCGACGAGTGCCCACCGATACCCGAGTCTCAGGCGGACGCCGCTGCGTGGGCGGCGTGGGCGGTGCACGCCGTAGCGACGGGCAAGCTGGACGCTCGGACGGGCGGAGAGGTTAGCAAGCTGCTCAACGCCTTCCGTCAGTGTCTGGAGAAGGCAGAAGCGCGCGAAGAGCTAGAGAAGCTGGACGAGCTGAAGGCACAGCTACAGGCGACGGTGGCGTAATGGCGCAGAAGACGTATGAAGCCGTCCTCAAGCGGTTTGAGCGCGACTTCGGTGATGTGCTGGAACGTCGCGAGACCGAGCGCGACCTGGGGGAATACACAGTCTACGCGGACAACGCGCTGGGCTTCTTTACCGACATACTGGAGGAACAGCCGTGGGAGCCGCGCCAGACTGAGATCATCCAAGCCGTGCAAGACAACCCCAGGGTCGCTGTCCGGTCTGGCCACTCGGTGGGGAAGGGCTGGTGCCACGGCGGGCTTGCTCTCCGTCCACCCGGCCGCCTATGGATGAACTGGTGAAGTATCTCTGTCAACTGTGCGGGTCTCAAGAACAAGCCGCCTGAGGAGGTCGTCGGTTCAACCCTGGTCGCGGGGCGTGTATAATAGAGTGTCCCGTTTTCCCGCATCCCGCCTGCTGAGGAGGCACCATGCACAAGTACATTTCACTCCTGTTCGCCGGAGCCGTTCTGCTCCTGATGACCCCTCTTGCGGCGTTCGGCCAGGAAGAGGAGGAGCCCGAGCCGGAGATCCACTACGTCACGGCCACCGTCTTCGACGTTCCACCGGGTGAGGAAGGTCAGAAGGTGATGGGGTGGATCGACGCGGTCATGGTGCCCATCACCAAGGTGAACCCGAACGTACTGCACTCTTCGGTCCTGCAGCATAACTGGGGGTCAAACTCAGCAGAGATTGTGCT
>JBDHBD010000019.1:0-42074 GCA_039587755.1 Gemmatimonadota bacterium
TTCGTGCCCGCTCGATACGGCAACGGCGGTCAGGCTCGAATAGGCGTACAGGGGGAGTCCGCTGGCGAAGCAGTACCCTTTGGCGACGGAAGCCGCGATTCGGACCCCGGTGAAGGAGCCCGGTCCGGCCCCGACCACCACGGCCCCGAGCGCGTCGGGTGTCACGCCGCTCCGGCCCAACAAGCGCTCGATCTCGGGCATCAGCGCTTCGGAGTGGGTGGCCTGCACGGACAGCGTGGACTCTGCAAGCAGCCGCTCACCGTCCGCAACCGCGACGCTTCCTAACGACGTGCTCGTCTCGAGCGCGAGGCTCAGCACTTACTCATCCCCCGAGAGAGGCAGTGGGGGAGCCTTACCCCAAGAACGGCCGCTCACACGTCTCGTGTCCGCGCGCCCCCCCATCTCCAGATACACGTCCCAGCGGTCGTCCGGAAGCCAGCCATGCGCCCGATCCGCCCACTCGACGAACACGGGGCCATCGGAAGCCATGAGTTCCTCCCAGCCCAGGTCCGGCAGGTCTTCTGGTCCCGACACACGGTACAGATCGACGTGGTAGACCGCTCCTGTGGGTGCCGAATACTGACGAACCAGCGTGAACGTGGGACTCAGAACGGGCTCAGCCACGCCAGCACCGCGGCACGCGGCTCGCACGAGAGTCGTCTTGCCGGCTCCCAGAGGCCCGAACAGAGCCACAAAGAGCCGGTTGTTCATCGCGGACCCACCTAGCCGCCTTCCCCATTCCTGGAGCGCGGGCTCGGTGAGCTCGGACCATACGTCGGCACGCTGGCCAGGTGGGGCTGCGGTCTGTCGCAGATTCATCGCGCGCGGCCGGCTCCGCGGCCGATCGCTTCCAGCCGTGAGCGGGGAGGCGAGCGGTCCCTTTCACCCGTCTCGAGACGAGCCTTGATTTCGAATAGCTCAAGTCGAGGGCTTCCGCCGCTTCGTTCATCTCCTGTTCCAGGGCGCGTACCAGTTCGGGGGGCGAGAGCCCTTCGTAGCTGGCAGCCCGTTCTGCCACGGCGGCCTGCACGGGCTCCTCCGCGTCCGCCACCGCAGTCGTGAAGCGGATCTCTTCCACTGACTTGACGATCGAGCGTGGGACGATGCCGTGCTGGCGGTTGAACTCTGCCTGCACCTCGCGACGGCGTTCGGTCTCGTCCAGCGCACGACGCATGGAGTCGGTGATTCGATCCGCATACAGGATCGCCCGACCCGCCACATTGCGTGCCGCGCGGCCGATCGTCTGGATCAGCGACCGATCGGAGCGCAGGAAGCCCTCCTTGTCGGCATCCAGAATCGCCACCAGCGACACTTCCGGAAGATCCAATCCTTCGCGCAGCAGGTTGATGCCGACCAGCACATCGAACGTGCCCAGTCGCAGCTCGCGCAGGATTTTCACGCGGTCGATCACTGCGATGTCGGAGTGCATGTACCGCACTCGGACGCCACGCAGTGCGAGGAACTCCGACAGGTCTTCGGCCATCCGCTTGGTCAGCGTGGTGACCAGCACGCGTTCACCACGCTCAGCCCGCGTCCGGATCTCGCCCAGCAGATCGTCCACCTGGCCACGGACGGGGCGCAACACGACCTCGGGATCGAGCAAGCCTGTCGGACGAATCAGTTGCTCGACGACCACGCCGCCGCTGGCGCGCAACTCGTACTCGCCCGGCGTTGCGCTGATAAAGATGACCTGTGGAGCCAGTTCCTCCCACTCGTCGAAGCTCAAGGGCCGATTGTCCAGCGCCGACGGGAGGCGGAAACCGTGCTCGACCAGGGTCAGCTTGCGGCTCCGGTCGCCGGCGTACATGCCACCGATCTGCGGCACGGATACATGGGATTCATCGACGATCACCAGGAACTCGTCCGGGAAGTAGTCGAGCAGACAGTACGGCCGCTCCCCCGGTGCGCGGCCGTCGAGGTGGCGCGAGTAGTTCTCGATCCCGGGGCACACGCCCATCTCGCGCAGCATCTCGAGGTCGAACTTGGTCCTCGTCTCGAGCCGCTGCGCCTCCAGCAGCCGTCCGTCCTCACGCAACTCGAGCAGACGCCGCTCCATCTCCACGTAGATCGCGTCGATCGCCACTTCGAGCCGGTCACCCATGATCGCGTAGTGGGTGGCCGGGAATATGGCGGCATGACCCAGTCGGTTGATCGTTCGACCGGTCAGAGGATCGACCTTGGAGATTCGCTCGATCGTGTCGCCCCACATTTCGATTCGCACGGCCTGTTCTTCATAGGCAGGCAAGACCTCGATCACGTCCCCCCGCACCCGGAACGAACCCCGGTGGAAGTCGAGGTCGTTGCGACGGTACTGGATGCGAACGAGAGCCGAGAGCACATCCCTGCGGGAGATCTGTTGTCCCTCCTCGAGGGTCAGCATCAGCGCCTTGTAGCCGTGCGGATCGCCCAGTCCGTAGATCGCGGAAACCGAGGCGACGATGATCACGTCGCTACGCTCCATGAGCGACGAGGTCGCCCGCAGACGGAGACGATCGATGTCCTCGTTGATCGAGGCGTCCTTCTCTATGTACGTATCGGTGGACGGGACGTACGCTTCCGGCTGATAGTAGTCGTAATAGGAGATGAAGTACTCGACCGCGTTGCGCGGAAAGAACTGACGCAGCTCCCCGTACAGCTGAGCGGCCAGCGTCTTGTTGTGGCTCATGACCAGCGTGGGAAGACCGGTCTCGGCGATCACGCTGGCCACCGTGACCGTCTTGCCGCTTCCCGTTACGCCGAGCAGCGTCTGCGCGGGCTCCCCCGCCACGACGCCGGCCGTCAGATCACCGATCGCCCGAGGCTGGTCGCCAGTGGGCTCAAACGGGAGACGCAGGTCGAAGACGCTCATGTCGGCTGAGGAATCGGTCAGGCGCCCAGCGTGAGGTCGCTCTCGCCCACGCTCTCCTTGCGCTCGACGGAGAGCACACCCTTCACACGTCGGATCTGGCGCATCACCTTCTTCAGGTGGGTCAGATTCTCCACCTCCACGACGAAGCGACCCGTCATCCCGCCTTCCACCGCGCGCACGTCGGCCGACCGGATGTCCGTCCCAGTATCCGAGACAGCCCGGGCGATATCGGCGAACAGCGCGTGCCTGTCCGTGCCCTCGATGTCTATCCGGACCAGGAAGCGCTGGGCCCCGTCGCTGTCCCATTCGATGTCGATTCGGCGGCTGGGCGCGTCCGACAGGTGAAGGACGTTGGGGCAATCCTGGCGGTGGATCGAGATGCCGCGCCCGCGTGTGATGTAGCCGATCACCGGATCGCCCGGGACCGGCTGGCAGCACTGGGAATAGCGCACCATGAGGTGGTCCATGCCCTGGATGCGGATTCCTTTCGGGCCCTGCCAGACCTTTTCCACCAGGCGGTGCAGAGGGCTCGGCGCACGCTCGGGGTCCTCCGGGGCGACTTCGGGAAACACCGCCCGCACCACGCGCGTGAGCCCGACGTCCCCACGGGACACTGCGGCATGCAGGGCATCCGCGTCATCGAGCCCCAGGGAATGTGCCGCGGTCTCCAGCTGCTCCTCGTCGGGCTTACTTCGCAGACGACGCCACTCGCGGCCCAGGATCTCCCGCCCCAGCCTGACGGCGGTCTCGTGCTCCTCTCGTCGGATCCACTGCCGGATCTTGTGCCGTGCCTTGCTGGTCTGCACGAACCCGAGCCAGTCGCGGCTCGGCGTTTGGGTATCGGAGGTAAGGATCTTGACCGTGTCCCCGTTGCGCAGCGGTCGGCTGAGAGGCGCGATCCGCCCGTTCACCATCGCGCCGGAGCACTTGTGGCCGACCTCCGTGTGGACGGCGAAGGCGAAGTCGATCGGCGTGGCTCCCTTGGGAAGCTGCTTCACGTCGCCGGCCGGCGTGAAGACGAAGATTTCGTCCTGAAAGAGATCGACCCGGAGGAACTCCATGAACTCCTCGGGCTCTCTGGTCTCCTGCTGCCACTCGAGGACCTGTCGAAACCAGGCAAGCTTGTTGTCGACCTCGTCGATCTCGTCACTGCCCTCCTTGTACAGCCAGTGGGCCGCGATCCCGTTCTCCGCCGTTCGGTGCATCTCGTGCGTGCGGATCTGGATCTCGTACAGCCGACCGCTGGGCCCGAAGATCGTCGTGTGCAGGCTTTGGTAGAGGTTCGACTTCGGCGTGGCGATGTAGTCGTGGAAGCGCTCGGTGAGGGGGGTCCACTTGTTGTGGATGACACCCAGCGCATGATAGCAGTCGCGCACGGTATCGACGAGCACGCGCATGGCGAGCACGTCGTAGATCTCCTCGTAGGGCTTCTGCCGCTTCACCATCTTGCGGTGGATCGACCACAGGTGCTTCGGCCGCCCATACACCTCCGCCTGCAGATCGGCGGACGCCAGCTCCGCAATGAGAGGCTCAGCCAGCTGCCGAATCAGGTCCTCTCGCTCGCGGCGCTTGTCTTTGATCGTCTTGGCGAGCTGCTTGTAGGCGTCCTGCTCGAGGAACTTGAACGCCAGGTCCTCCAGCTCCCACTTCACGCGCGCCATCCCGAGACGGTGGGCGAGCGGCGCGTAGATCTCTCGCGTCTCGAGGGCGATGCGCTCGCGGGCGGCTGCCGGCATGTGCTCCAGCGTGCGCATGTTGTGGAGCCGATCGGCCAGCTTGACCAGGATCACCCTGGCGTCTCTGGCCATGGAAAGAAGCAGCTTCCGGTAGGTCTCCACCTGTCGCTCGGCCATCGAGCCGAGCTGGAAGCGCGCGATCTTCGTCAGGCCGTCGACGATGACCGCCATCTCTTCGCCGAACTCCCGCCGGATCTCCTCGAGGGAGGTCCCGGTATCCTCGACCACGTCGTGCAGCAGGGATGCCGCGATGCTGACGGTGTCGAGGTGGATCTCGCTGAGGATCTTTGCGACCTCGACGCAGTGGCGGACGTAATCCTCGCCGGAGCGGCGCTTCTGACCGGCGTGCTTCTCGCGAGCGTACTGGAAGGCGAGGGCCAGGAAGTCGAGGTCGAGATGCGCCTCGTGCCCGTCGATCACCTTGAGGAAGTCCTTCGGCAACAGGGCGCGCGAGTCCGCTTCCCCCTGGGGGGAACCGTTTTCAACCCGTGCGGAGACCTGACCGTCCGGCATCGCGCGACTTGGTGCAGGTGGCAATCGGAGAGGACGGACCTCGGGGTCCGTGCTCGGCTTCAGTCCTGCTGATACCGTGCGATGCTCGAGGAGTTCGGTGTGCCGCACAACCCCCGCTCCAGCAGACTCACGTGACGCCCGTCCCCGAGGATCACGTGATCCCGTACGGGAATGCCCAATAAACGCCCGCTTTCCACGAGCTGAGACGTAACTCGCACGTCCTCCGGAGAGGGCTCCGGATCGCCGCTCGGATGGTTGTGGGCCAGCACGACGCTGGCCGCACCGTGCACCAGCGCGGGTCCGAACACCTCGCGCGGATGAACGAGCGAGGCGTTCAGCAGACCTATGGTCAGGCAGCGCTCAAGGCGTACGCGGTTCTGAACGTCGAGGTACAGCGCCCAGAACTCTTCCTGGCGTCGGTCTCGCAGCAACGGGCCGAGGCGGCGGTGGACATCGGCGGGACCGTGTATGCGCTTGCCGTTTCGCGCCGGCTCGGCAGCCATCCGCCGGCCGAGCGCGAGGGCGGCGGCGACCGCGGCGGCTCGGGCGGGACCAATGCCGGACACGCTCTGCAGCTCGCCGGGGTCGGCGCGGGCGATGCGGCGCAGGGAGCCGCCGAACTGCTCGAGTAGCGCGGTCGCGAGCTCGAGCGCCGAGCGCCCTGCCCCGCCGGAGCCCAGCAAGACGGCCAGTAGCTCGTGGCTGGCGAGGCTATCGGGCTTGCCGTGGATCAGTCTCTCGCGTGGACGTTCAGAGGCGGGCCATTCGCGGATGGTGGGCATGCCTCAGGCTGCGGCGGGACTCTCACCGGCGGCTCAACGCTTGAGGGTCAGGCGCCCGGGGTTTTCCGAGGGTGGGTGGGTCGGGATGCGGAAGGGCGGCCCGTTCGAACCGCCCCATATGTGTGGTCGGATTGCACGGTGACTCACTTCAGGCCGCACCGCTGATTCCCATAGGGCCGCGAGTGATTGCCGTGAGGTCCTCCATCACCTCGAACTTCTTCGCGCTCATCTCGGACAGGGCGGGATGATTCTTCACCGCGCCCGCGAGCATGCTTTCGAGATAAGCATCCAGCGACGACTCATCGTCGAACAGATAGATGCCCCCGGCCTCGCTCTCGGTTTCGTTCATCAGCCAGACCTTCCATTGCAGGCCCGGCACGTGCGCAAAATCGTCGGCGAGTGGACCCACTGCTGCTTCGTACTCGGCTCGGGGAACGTTGAACTTGAAATTGAGCTGGAGGATCTTGCCGGACATCGTGGGTCTCTCCTAGCCGATGCTGTTCCTGCGCCTGCCACGGTCGTCTCCAGGGAGTGGCAGACGCGGAGTCGTGGCGTGCCATCGGCTGTAACACGTCGCGGCTAATGGACCAATCTAGCGTGTGGAATCGGGGCGGCCAGATGCCTGATGGGCGGTCCCGGAGGAGCCGCATAAATTGAACGCTCGGGGTAGCCGGCCCAGCGGGATTTCAGGTACTATCCCGACGTCGCACGGCAGATAGTAGAGACCAGAAACCAAAAGCTTCCGAGGTTCCAGATATGACTGTGACACGAAGACCGTCCTTGATCGCGCTGGCCGGGCTCGTGGCAAATCTGGCTGTGGGTTGCGGCCCCGCGGACACGGCCGACTCACCGCTCGACGCCGCGCTGGGGACCATCTCGCTAGACGACTACACGAACCACATCCGCGCCCTGTCCTCGGACGAGTTCGAGGGTCGCGGTCCGTCCTCCCCCGGCGAGGACAAGACGATCGCGTACCTGGAAGACGCGTTCGAGGGCATGGGACTCTTTCCCGGGAACGGTGACTCGTTCTTCCAGGAAGTGCCGCTCGTCTCGATCACCGCCGAACCGGATGCCGTGCTGGAAGTGAGCGGCCGAAACGGCACGGTGGAGTTGTCCTACCGGGACGACTACATGGCGTGGACCAAGCGGGTTCGCGATGAGGTCGAAATCGAGGACTCGGAGCTCGTCTTCGTCGGCTTCGGAATCGTCGCCCCCGAGTACGATTGGAACGACTACAAGGGACTGGACGTGGCCGGGAAGACGGTGGTCATTCTGGTGAACGACCCCGGGTTCGCCACGCAGGACACGGCGTTGTTCAACGGGAACGCGATGACCTACTACGGTCGCTGGACCTACAAGTACGAGGAGGCTGCGCGTCACGGTGCCGCCGGCGCACTGGTCGTCCACGAGACCGAACCGGCCGCATATCCGTGGGGCACGGTGCGAAGCAGCTGGTCGGGCGAGCAGTTCGACCTGGTCGCCGACGATGACAACATGTCCCGCGTCGCCGTCGAAGGATGGCTCACCATCGAGAGCGCCAGGGACTTGTTCGAACGTGCCGGCCTCGACTACGACGCTCTCAAGGCCGAGGCCATTACGCGAGACTTCGAGCCCGTGTCGATGGGCCTGGCGGCGTCACTGAAGCTGGAGAACACGGTCCGCCGCTCGACCTCCAACAACGTGCTCGCCCTGCTTCCGGGTACTGATCGGGCCGACGAGTACTTCGTGTACATGGCGCACTGGGATCACCTCGGACGCGACGAGAGTCTGAGCGGCGACCAGATCTACAACGGCGCGCTGGACAACGCGACGGGCACCGCCGCGTTGCTCGAGCTGGCCGAGGCGTTCGCGTCCCTAGGGGAACGGCCGTCGCGATCCGTGCTCTTCCTGGCCGTGACAGCGGAAGAGCAGGGTCTGCTCGGCTCGGCGTACTACGCGACGAACCCGGTGTATCCGCCGGAGCAGACCGTGGCCGCCCTCAACATGGACGGGATGAACGTGATCGGGCCGATGCGCGACATCACGATCATCGGGTACGGTAACTCCGAGCTGGACGACTATCTCGCCGACGTTGCGCAGGCGGAGGGCCGGACGATGCGGCCCGATCCCGAGGCCGAGGCCGGCTACTACTACCGCTCCGACCACTTCAACTTCGCCAAGGCGGGCATCCCGGCCCTGTATCCTGATGAGGGCGTGGACCACGTGGAGCACGGCGAGGAATGGTCCCAGGCCCGGCGTGACGAGTACCGTGCCGAGCGGTACCACAAGCCCTCGGACGAGTTCAACGCTGAGTGGGACCTGACCGGCGCGATCGACGACATCCGGCTCTACTTCCAGGTGGGACACCGGATCGCAAACGAGTCCGCCTACCCGAACTGGCGGGAAGGCACCGAGTTCAAGGCGACCCGCGACGCGATGATGGAGGGGCGATGATCACGTATGGGGCGGCTCCGGCGGAGCCGCCCCCTCGTATTCTAAATGCGTTTTGCCACGGCCCGTCCGCCCCTATTGAAGTATCAGGCTTATGGGGAGGTCGGCCCAAAAGGCTATGGGGACGCCGTTCTTGGTCGCGGGTCGAAACCGCATTTGCAGCACGATGTCCGTTAGATCCGACTCCAGATCTCGCCACGCCTCCAGGGTTTCGTCCTCCATTACCTCCGCGTAGCGCACGGCACCCTCCGAGTCGATCAGGATCCGGCAGACCACGCGGACTTCGGTTCCCGGCTCCAAGTCGACTCGCTCCGGTGCGCCCGTTCTCGGCCCGACGTGACCCCTCCGACCTAGCGATCGGCCGACACGGTCAAGTTCCTTTGCCAATTCGGATCGGTTTGTCAAAGCAGGCGCGCAGTCCTCAGTACGATCCTCCCACAGCGGGATCTCGGGAGCCCCCAGCTCCATCGTCAGCTCGCTCCGAGTAGAGGGCAGACGGGCCGCGTAGTCTTTGACGAGCTGTTCAACGTGCGCCGCGACTTCGGGCGACAACGATAAGTCAACCATCCGGGTCGACCAGCCCCCGTCCGCCTTGTCCGAGCGGGCGAACACGACCCCGCCTGACGGATCGCCCCCTGACGAGCGGATCATCTCGGTGACTCGCTCCTTCAGGTTGTTAGCTTCCATCCAATCCTGCTGCCAAGCAGAGTGCCCGGATTCCGTGGAAGTTCTGCAGGCTGCCTGAGCATTGAGGCCGCCGGTGACACAGACTACCAGGCCGAAGGGAAGTACGGCGAGCCGTCTCATAGAAGCATCCCTCCCAGCCGATGCAGATACTTGCGCCTGCCACGGGGATGTCTGCGGGTGGGTGGCAGACGCTACGTCGTGGCGTGCCATCGGCTGTAACACGTCGCGGCTTCCTTACTATGGCATCCGCGACTGGGGCAGTCACTAGAGCGTTTTGCAACACCTAGCAAAAGGGGCGGCCCCGAAGGAACCGCGCCTGCCAAACTTGAGGCAAGTGAGGCTCTAGTCGTCTTCCGCCTCCTCGCCTCCATGCCAAGCGATGAACCGCCAGGTGCCCTCGTCGTTCAAGAGAACGTCGGTGTAACGACCGCTGGTTGTCTCCCGGTCGCCCTTACGGTCCTCGGCGGCCGTGGAGTAAAAGTAATGAGCTACAGCGGTATTGCCCTCGACCATTATAGCGATCGGGTACAGTTCCTGGACCAAGGTCGTCGAGTTTTCCATATCGTAGCGTGACCACATCGTCTGGGAGTCCTTGCTTCGGGGTGCTGGCTGGTCGTTTCCCCACGCCATAAAGGCATCGTGCAAGAACCTATCTGGCCAAGATGCGTCCTTTTCCATGGTGGCGGCCCATTGAGATCGGATCACATCCCAGACCTCCAATTGTTCAGCAGACCATTGCTGCGCGTGCGCGGGCGAGGCAAGAACCAGTAGCAGCACCATGGCGGGAAGGCTGAAGCGTCTCACGGTGACCTCCTGTGGCTGGGGCGAGGGAGAGAGTCGCTTCCCCACCATACGCGCAAGTGCCAGATGTGAGTAGGGGCGGCCCCGAAGGAACCGAATTTCCATTGCCTAAAACTAAATTCCAGTGGGTGTTATACCGTGACTGGAAGTCCCATGGCAACTTCCGTATCCACCGGGTAGTAAATGTTCTTTGCGCTTTCACCGATGACGGTCGACTCGAGGTATTCCTCAACCGCTTCCACGGTGGGCGCTTCCCACAGACAGATTGCGCGGGTCTTGTCGGGGTTGGGGAAGAACTGGACCGTCTTGACGCCCTCGGGAACATTTTCCACAACAGATCCGGCTTTACCGAAAAAGGTTTCAGAATCGGTAATTTCATGCTCTACGACTACGTACATCATTCCCTCCTCGGTCGGGGATACAAGATTTGGGAAACAACAAGCAAAGACTAGGGCGATGGGGAGCCGGATACAAGCAGGACCATCTATGGTAATTGGCCTAAGGGTAGTCAGGTTCGGCGACGGTCTCCGGTTCTTCGCTGCGATACAACCTCACAATGGATTGGGGCTTGGATGGGGCACTGCTAGAGCCTCAGAAACGGTGCAGTCACTCCTGCTTTATCGGCTGGAACGATGGGAAGGAGTGCTGCACGGCGGCAATAGTCGGCCGCTCTACGAGAACGAGATCAGGAGCGTGGAGGGGCCGGATGCAGAAGGGGGCGGCCCCGGTGGAGCCGCCCCCTGCGATTAACTGGTCATTATGTCGAATGAGACCCTAAGGCTTCCACCGCGCCCCAAAATCAGAGCTGGGATTGTTGGTCAGGTTGGTCTGGCCGGTGCCGTCCGCGTTCATCACGTAGATCTCTAAGTTCCCGTCGTCGCGAGTTGATGTGAACGCGATCTGCTCCGAATCGGAGAACGGAGGCCCTATGTCGTCCGGCGGTCCCGCACCGGGAGGTACGGGCGCGTCGGGCGGTGACCCCGCGTCGGGTGGTGGCCCCGCGTCGGGCGGGATCGGAGCATCGGGTGGCGGACCTTCGGCCGCGGCCACGTCCAGTTCGTGCGGTTGCTCGCCGCACGCCACAGCGAGGATCACAAAGGAGAAACCGACGGCGAGGATGAGGAGTCGCTTCATTACAGCCTCCTACGAGCTTGTGGAGTGTGACCGCTTCACGTCCGCCCCGGCCGCGCGAGTCCGCACCTGCTGTCTCCCTATTACACGGGTTGACGGGCAGCACTTTGCGGCTTGGACCGGACGGCCTTCCCGTCCACCCGCTGTGGAGACAGGAGATGGACTGGTGCCTCCGGATTGCTCACACGCCTGCCGACACGCCCGCATGGCTTTTGCCCACCCAACATCACAGACGGCAACATTTATGGAGACTCGGGCCAAGAGGGACCGAGACTGGCAGAACCCTTTACCTATTTGAACGGATCGACCGTGACATTGTGCGGGGGGGGGTAGTCCGCGGCTCGGACTACAGGACGTGGTTGGTCCGCGGCAGACGCTACGTCGTGGCGTGCCATCGGCCAAAACACGTCCCGGCTGAGCTCTACGATAGCACACGCGACCGGGTTTGTCTGTCGGGAAAAACCCTACAGGCGTGTGGGGAAAAACCTACAAGGGAGGTGGTTAGGTGCAGAAGGGGCGGCCCCGGCGGGGCCGCCCCTGTTTAGGAGTAACCTAATGGCTGCAGGGCGGTGACAAACAACACACGGTTCGGCGACAACGGTCACTCCCTTCCCGTTGTAACGGGACCGTCGCCATTCCACATTTCCCGGGCAATCTTCCAGGCTCCGTCCGATTGCCGCTGGAATATTGTTATATCCTTCCCGCGCACTTCCCTCGCTTCCCCTTGAGGGGTCCTCCAAGCGAAGCGGTACGTACCTCGGTAGAATCCCCAGTCGCCTGCAACTTGGATTTCCTCGTCAGCCCACGAACTCTCGACTTGGGGATCCTCGCTTGCCTCGCCTCGGGGGCGGCTACCGAACAACTCCTCATACCAAGCCAGGATCGCGTCTCTACCCCAAAAGGCGGGAGCATCGTCGGGCAGCATGACCGCGTCTTCGGTGTGCAAACGCACCAGGGCTTCGGCGTCTCCCCCCCTATACGCTTCAACCCACTGGGCAAGTACTCGACTGATGGCCACCGAATCTGCCTGGTAGGCTGTCTGGATCAGGGGATCATTTCGCAACGGGTCCGGTGCCGTGTCTTGACAACTTGGGGCACCTATCAGCAACGGCAGAAGGAGAGTTTGAACCCCGTGCGACGGTCGCACTGCCACCTCCTCTGTTTCGCCTCGGGGCGAGCCTCGGGCGTGCAACATGATCTGGCGAGGCATTTTGATGCGCCTGCCCGTGCCATCGGCTGAAACACGTCGCGACTTAGTGGAGCAATCTAGCCTGCGGAATCGGGGTGGCCAGATGCAGAAGGGGCGACCCTGTTGGAGCCGCCGTTCTCGTCCTCTCCTGCCCCAGTTACCTGACCCTGGTCATTGTCGCCTCATTCGCCACCTCCCATGAACCGCCCTTGGGAGTGTACTCCCATTTGAGTGAAGCGGAAGACGGCGTTTCCTCAACGCAAATCAACCGGGCCAAGCTCGTTGGATTGTGGCCCCAGACGTACGTCCAGGTGTTCTCGTCCACCCATCCTTTTGCCGACGCCGACATGCCATTGTGACCCCAGAAGCTGTCCATCGTGTACATCTCCTCCTCGGCGTCGTACCCGAGCACCTGCAGGACGGGGACCTTGGTTCCAGTGGGCTCCGTGAAGACCTGATGGCATACAACGAAGGCAGTGCCAAGCCACTCACACACCATTGTGCCAGCCTCGTACGAATCCTCATAAGTCCATTCGCCCACCCAGTAGCTGAGACGGTGCTCTGGCCCTGGGGCTTGCTGGGCACGTGTCTGAGTCGGCAACGCCGCCAGAAAGAGGACGGCAAGAGTCGCACATACGACCGAGAGCGGTAAGCTGCGCACGGAAACACCCTCCCTGCCGATGAAGGCTGACTGCGCCTGCCACATTCGTCTGCCTGCGGGTGGGTGGCAGACGCGGAGTCGTGGCGTGCCATCGGCTGTAACACGTCGCGGCTAGCCCTCAGGATAGCATCCGCGAGCGCCTCTGTCTGTCGGGAAAAACCATCCAGTACGTGTGGGGGAATACCCTACACGCAGGATGAGGGGAGCGGGTCGCTGCGGCTACTGCCCGTCTTCCGCGCGTGCCGTGCCGGTCAACTCCATCGCCGTCTTGAGTGTGAACAGGAACTCTTCGGGAACAATGCCTCGATACGGCAGCAGACGGGCGATCTTCCACTCACCCTCCTCCCGACGCAGGATCATTACGTAATCGTCGCTGACCTCAAACGGCTCGCCTACAGCCGGCGCGACGGTTTCGGAGTAGGTGCCCCAGTCGAGTGCCCAATCTCCAAGCACCATCGTGTTCTCAGATCGGAGCTCGATTGCCGTCACCGTCTCCTCGGCAAACACGCTTTCCATCAACGATCGCCACGCATCTTTGCCAACTACATCCGGCTGGTCCGAGCGTACTACGATCATGTCGTCAGTGAAGAGCGAGACCAAGGACTCGACATCTCCTCCCAGCTCCGCTTGTTCAAGGTCCCCGAGCACCTGCACGATCGCCTGGCGCGCAGGCCCGTCGCCCGCTTCTCGACCGATGCTCTCTCCTTCTCTTTCCGCCGCGCGGTATAGCCAGCGCTCGACTAGGTGGTTCTCGGAGCGTGCCACCATCTGGTCGAGCTTCGTCATGATCTCCGCCGCCCTTTCTTCCCCTTCGCGCTCGACGAACGCTTCATGCCAACGCTTCCAGGTCGGAGACGTTCGCTGCTCCAGATCACCGGGACCCTCGATCGGGAAGTAGATCACGAAGTCCCACTCCCCGGTCCTGTGCTCGACTATGATCGTCTCGCGGCCGATCGCTTGCTCCACTGGGAGCCAGTGCTCAAACAGGAACCGTTCTGCCTCGTAGAAATGCTCGTGCTTGAACTTGAAGTAGGAGGCTTCATACCACTCCACATCCGGGTGCGTAGCGGGCTGAGGTGCCTCCTGCGCTCCGGCGACGATTGGCCAACCCACCAGGGCCATCAGAACCGCAACTGCGACGTGTCTCATTGGGAACCTCCGTGTGGAGTTCGGGCTAGGTCTCCGAGGCCGCAGGCCCCGACCCCGCGGTAAACCTGCTATCGGAAGTCGGACGCACCCGTTCGACGCCGCGACCTGGCAGCGCTCCGCAGCAGGCCAGGTAGGCGGCTAGCAGCTCCTAGCGTCGGTTGGGTGACGCGTCCTTCCTGCGCACTCCCGGGGTTCTTGGTACAAACATCGGCACACGCCGCCTGTACTCCCGGTAGCTCTCACCGAACCGACGCTCAAGCTCCGGTTCCTCCACCAGCTTGAGTTCGATCGCGTTCACGAGTACGAACGCCGGTGTCCACACGACGACCATTGCGACAGAGTGGAGCAGGAACCCCAATCCGAAAAGGGAGGCGAACACCCCAGTCAGCATCGGATTGCGCACCCAAGCGTACGGCCCCGCCACAACAAGCTCACGCGGCGGGTTGAACGGAACGGGAGTCCCTCTTCCTCTCCTAAATAGGATGACGCACCACGCCCAGAGCGATACACCTGCTACGAGGAGGGCTGTTCCGGCGACCAAGCCCGGGGTTCCAGGGAGCAGCGCCGACAGCGCGAGCGCTCGGTCCATTGAGAGGCTGCCCCAGACCAGCAGCCAGAACAGGCCGCCGACTGCCAGGAGTGCGACCGGAGTCAGGAGCACACGCCGCCACTTGGGTCCTGCAGCCACCGAATAGAGCAAGTGGGATGGTTTCACGCGCGGTCCGATGTCAGCTAACGTCCCTGCCAATCAGCCAAGACGACACCCCTCATTCCGGTGGGTGGCAGACGCTACGTCGTGGTGTGCCATCGGCTGTAACACGTCGCGGCTATCAGGCCAATCTACTATGCGGAATCGGGGTGGCTAGATGCAGAAAGGGCGGCCCCGGTGGAGCCGCCCCTGCGTGTACGGATCGCCGCTAGGCGACCTCAGGGTTGGCTCGGCGTCTACAGGATGCCGTTCCAGGACCCCTTCACTTAGGACCGCCCGACGATTTCTCCATCCTGATTGATTCGACGAGCCTTGAGGTTGTTCGCCAGCTGTGTCGCGGTCACCTCTGTTCCGTCGAAGGCCCAAACCATGGGTGCATCGGCCCTCATCCCCACGGCCTCCCAGCCTCCCTCTACGGGCCTGACGTCGAAGGCTACCTGGGACGGGCCGTCGAACACGCCACCGTACTCGTAGCCGTCATACGGTGCGAGCTCCGTCATGTCCCAGTTCGCGCCACCATCCCACCGGACGGGCAAGTTCCCGGTATAGCCCACGATGATGCGGCCGTCATTACTGATACCTCGGTCAACCGCGTCAGAGAAACCGTCGGGCAGCGGTAGCTGAATCGGCCCGCTGACGGCTCCGCCCATCACTTAGCTCCCACCTCACCGCAACCGTCTCCACATTGGGAGCCGCGGCACTCACGCCGGAGATTGCCAACTTGCCTCCGGTGAGGTCACTAATGTCGGTCGCAGCGCTCGTGCCCTTCTTGCCACCCAAGGTGCCGAGGTCGGTGGCTGCAAAAGCGGTCTCTTCATCGCCACCGTCTTCGCAAGTGGGGTGGGAAGGATCGACCGTGCAGTCAGGCTTGCCACCACCCCCCTTCGCGAAGTCTGCACCCGGAATCGGAGCGGTGGAGATGGTGTCTTGACACGCCGCTGCCACGCCAACCAGCAGCGGGAATAGAACGAAGCGCTTCATCGTAAAATTCGCCCTTCGACCGGTGTGTACGTTTGCACGCCTGCCACGTCGTCTGCCTTCGGTAAGAAGTGCGTGGCAGACGGCAAGTCGTGGCGTGCCACCGGCACAACACGTCGCGGCTTAACCCATAGTACAGCGTATTCGATCGCGCCCCTTGTAGGAAAAGACCCTGCGCGCCGTAGGGACAATCCCCACAACGAAGACGCCAGATCGCGGCCAACCCCATCGGCGGCGCGCCGGGGTCTCGCCGCAGCGACGTACGGGCGGGATGAAGGGGGCACAGGGTTCCGCCGGCCAGGATTCAGCAATACAGAACAGCCGCGCGCCTGCGACCGCGCGTCTTGTCGCGGAGGGGAAGCCCCGGTCGCCGCCCCGGGGCCGAAAGATCAGGTTACGCCAGTCGTCCGTGGCACTTCTTGTACTTCTTCCCGCTCCCACACGGACACGGGTCGTTCCGCCCAGGCTCATCGTCGGAGCTGATAGGTGTGCTCGAACGGACCACACCCGTCGGCACCACACCGGCCGCTGTGGCCGCCTCGTCCTCCAGCTCCTCCATGGCGGCCGCGCTCACCACACCGGTGGCGGCGAACTGCCGCTCAGGCCGCGCCGCCCGAGCTGCCCGTCCTGCTGCCGCGGCGGTAACCGCCGTGCCTACCGCGCCCGTGCCGGCCGTATCCCTCGGGCCGCTCGTGGCCGAGATCTGCGGAGCCGCCAACCGGACCTGGGGCTCCACCTGTGCGCGGTACAGGAGATTGGCCATCGTGCGCCGGACGTCCGTGAGCAGATCCACGAACATCTCGTACGCTTCCTTCTTGTACTCGACCAGCGGGTCCCGTTGTCCGTAGGCCCGGTAGCGGATCGAGTCGCGCAGGTGATCCAGGTCGTAAAGGTGGTCCTTCCACTTCTCGTCGATCACCGATAGCGAGATGTACCGTAAGACCCGCTCCCAGTGCTCGCCGAAGGTGTCCAGCTTGCGGTGAAACACCTCGTGGCCGTGCTCCACCACCGCCCGACCCACCTCGTCCGGCTCCGACCAGGGAAGGGCGTCCGTCCCGTCCATCTCTCGAGGCAGGAAGTCGGTGTGCAGGAAGTAGTCGATCAGCAGACGCTCGCGCAGCTCGGGCAGCTGCCAATTCTCTGCGTGGCTCCCCTCCGGGACGTGAGCGTCGATCTCGCCTTGCAGCGCGCTCAAGATCATCTCCCACACTTCGCCCTTCAGGTCCTCTCCACCTTCCAGGGCGAACAGGCGCAGATCGTAAATGACCTCGCGCTGCTGGTTCATGACGTCGTCGTACTCGAGCAGTCGCTTGCGCTGTTCGAAATTCTGCAGCTCCACGCGCTTTTGCGCTCGCTCGATCGACTTGGTGATCCACGGGTGCGTGATCACCTCATCTTCCTCGGCGCCGAGCCGGTCCATGATCTTGGCCACGCGCTCGGGCATGAACAGACGCATGAGGTCGTCTTCCAGGGAAAGGAAGAACAAGCTGCCGCCGGGATCGCCCTGCCGACCGGAGCGCCCACGCAGCTGGCGATCGATGCGACGCGACTCGTGGCGCTCGGTTCCCAGGATCTGCAGCCCGCATGGTGGATCGGTGTCGCAGCCCAGCTCCGCCACCTGGGCCGCTGTGAGGTCTGGCACCTCGTCGACCTGACCAAAGGCCGCTTCGTCGGATTCGAGCCCGCACACGCCGCACTTCACGCAACCGAGACCGAGTTTGATGTCGGTGCCGCGCCCGGCCATGTTCGTCGCGATCGTAATCGCTCCCGGCTGGCCTGCGTCCGCCACGATCTGGGCCTCACGCTCGTGTTGCTTCGCATTCAAGACCTCGTGCGGGAGCCCACGCCGCTTAAGCATGCGGCTGATCGTCTCCGAGACGTCCACGCTGGTCGTGCCGACGAGAATCGGAAGACCCCTCAGGTGCATGCGCTCGATCTCGTCCAGCAGGGCCGTGTATTTTTCACGCTTCGTCTGGAAGACGACGTCTTCCTGATCGATCCGGCGGACGGGACGGTTCGTGGGAATGACAACGACCTCGAGACCGTAGATCTCGTGGAACTCCCCTTCTTCGGTCTCCGCTGTGCCGGTCATGCCGGCCAGCTTGTCATACATCCGGAAGTAGTTCTGGATGGTGATGGTGGCGAGGGTCTGCGTTTCTCCGCGGACGCTGACTCCCTCCTTCGCCTCGACCGCCTGGTGCAACCCGTCGCTCCACCGACGCCCGGCCATCTTCCGGCCCGTGAACTCGTCAACGATGATGACTTCGCCGTTCTCGACGACGTACTCCACATCCTTCTCGTACAGGGAGTGGGCTTTCACGAGCTGGTGAATGACGTGGATCCGCTCGGACTTTTCGGCGTACTCGCGCTCGAGCTCCTCCACGCGTGCACGATTCTCGTCCGTGGACAGCTTGTCGTCGTCCTCGATCTTCTTGACGGCCTCGGAGATGTCGGGCACGATGAAGGCGGCAGGATCCGTGGGGCTCAGCACATCGAGCCCCGCATCGCTGAGCTGGATCGTGTGCCCCTTCTCGTCCATGGCGAACAGGAGCAGTTCGTCGACCTCCGGGATGCGCTTCTCTCGCATCAGATCGGCTTCGGTGCGCTGCACCAGCTGCTTGACCCCGGTCCGGTTGAGCAGCTTCATCAGGCGCTTGTTCTTCGGAGCTCCGCGCCGGGCTGCCAGCAGCTTGACGCCCGCCTCGTAACGGAGGTCGCCGTCATCCTGCTCGCCCCCCTGCTCGAGGAGCTTGTCGCCCTCGGCGACGAGCTTGTTCACGAGCTGCCCCTGCTGACGCACGAGGCCGGCAACCTGTGCGTTGTGGCGCCGGTACACCTCCTGATCGCCGCGTCCAACGGGCCCACTGATGATGAGCGGCGTGCGCGCCTCGTCGATCAGCACCGAGTCCACCTCGTCGATGATCGCGTAGGCGTGACCGCGCTGGACCCTTTGCTCGAGGTTGACCACCATGTTGTCGCGCAGGTAATCGAATCCGAACTCGTTGTTCGTGCCGTAGGTGATGTCGGCCTGATAGGCGGCTCGACGCTCCTCCGTCCCCGACTCGGTATCGTCGATGCAGCCGACCGTGAGACCGAGGAACTCGAACACGGTGCCCATCCATTGGGAGTCGCGCCGCGCCAGGTAGTTGTTCACCGTCACGAGGTGCGCGCCCTTAGCGGGTAGCGCGTTCAGGTACAGCGGGAACGTGGCGACAAGGGTCTTCCCCTCCCCGGTCGCCATCTCGGCGATCTTCCCCTGGTGCAGCACGATGGCGCCGATGAGCTGCACGTCGTACGGCACCATGTCCCAAGGCAGCTTGTTGCCGGTGACTTCAATCTCCCAACCCAGCAACCGCCGGCAGGCTTCGCGCACGGTCGCGAACGCCTCCGGAAGGATTTCGTCCAGGACAACGGACGTCGCATCGCGGAGCGTGTCCTCCGCGGTCCCCATCTTGTCCGTCAGCTCCTGGCGGACGAACGGTTCCTCGGTGTGGCGCCGCTGCTCTCGCAGCTCGGCGATCTCCTGCTCCAGCGCCTCCGTTCGTTCGCGGATGCGGGCGCGGAACCGATCGGTCTGGCCGCGCAGCTCCTGCTCGTCGACGTCGGCGAGCCTCGCCTCATGTCGCTTTACCTCGTCGATGATCGGCTGCAGCCGCTTCATCTCGCGCTGGAAGCGAGTGCCGAACAGGTTGGTGACGGCCTTCTTTAACATTCCCACTCTCGTCTGAGGTTCTTCCCGCGCAGTCGGCCCTTCTTATCCTCCATCAGGTCGGTCTCCGGCGACCTGGCTCGCATCACGCGGGTCTGTACCGTACACCCGCCAGGCCTCCTCGACCCGGTCTCGAATCACCTCCGGGACCAGAAAGCACACGGGGCGCCCCTCTCGCAGACGCTGCCTGATCATCGTGCTCGAGACGTCGATCCGCGTGATTTCGAGGCGAATATAGTCGATCCCCGCGTCCTCGGGCGGTCGCAACCGCTGTCCGGCCCGTTCCATCACGGCAACCTGCGCGAGGGCCGGCAGCCGTCTCCAGTCGTGCCAGGTCTCGATCACGTCCAGCTGGTCCGATCCGATCACACAGAACAGCGCCTCCGGAGACAACTCCTGACGAATCCGCTCCAGCGTGTCCACGGTGTACGAGGGACCCTCGCGCTCCAGCTCGATCTCACTCACCTGCATGCCATCGAGTTCCGCGAAAAGCTGTCTCGTCAGCTCGTACCTCAGGCTCGCGGGGAACACCTCCCTGCGGTGTGGAGGGCTGCCGGCAGGGACGAGGAGCAGACGATCCAGATCGAGGCCCTCGAGCACGTCCTGCGCAACGATCACGTGTCCCACGTGCGGGGGATCGAACGTCCCCCCAAGCACGCCGAGCCGCTCACCCACTCGACGACCCGTCCGACCCCTCTCGCAACCTGCTTGCTTGCTCGGAGTCGGCGTACTCACGCAGCAGCCGTTCCCGCACGACGCGCGCTTCCGAATCGAATCCCACGCGTTGATAGCTCTCGTAGAGCGTCATCAAGATCTCGGGGACGAGTTCCGCATCGGGCGGGGCCTCGGATAGCGCCTTCTCGAGGTAGATGTTGGCCGACTCGTACAGACGGCGACTGACGTAGTACCGGGCGATGTCATAGCTCTTGGCCGCCAGTTTCGTGCTGCCCTCGGCGATGATCGCCTCCGCTTCGGGCCTGAGTGGAGTGTTGGGGAAAAACTGCAGCAGCCGGTTGCACTGTTCGATCGCCTGTCGCGTTTGCTCCTGTTCCAGCGACAGCTTCGGCGAGGTTTCCCAGTACGCGCGGCACGCCCCCAGCTGGGCGTCGTCCGCGAAGGGGCTGTTCGGCCGCGTCGTCGCGAGACGTTCGAATTCCCCGGCCGCCAGCAGCTCGCGGCCGTCGCGCAGATAGGCCTCTCCCAGCATGAACTGGGCGCTGTCCACGAGGGGATCGAGGGGCGCCCGAATGATGAAGTCCTGAAAACCGAGCACCGCGGCCGCATAGTCCCCGCCGTCGAACCTCGTCTGCGCCCAGGCGAAGCGGTCTGGGGGTGACAGATCGGCCGGGGGCTTGGCGGTGGCGCACGCCACGACCAGGACGGGAGCCACCGCCCAAACCCACCACCACCGGTCACTCATGACCGAACCGTATCTGTCGGATCCGCAACTCCGCCTGCTGGACCAACGGGCCGCTGCGAGCGGGGTTCAATCGCAGAACTTCTTGATACGCCGACAGCGCGCGCTCGGGCTCTCCCAGAGCCAGCAGCAGTTCACCGCGCAGCAGATGGGCCCTGTCGATCACCGTCTGCGGTACGCCCAGACGGACCGTGCGGTCCAGTTTGTCCAGCGCCGAACGCGGTCGCCCTGCTGCCCGATCCTCCTGTGCCAGTGTGAACAGACAGTTCCCGTAGTGCCACCGTGCACCGGCCCACTCCGGGGCGAGAGCCGACGCGGTATCCAGGTACCTCTCGAAGTGGCTCAGGGCCGTGCGACAGCCGCCCAACGCCTCGTACGCTCGTCCCACTTCGTAGTACAAGATCGGAGCGCGGAGGAGCGAGTCGTCGACCGGTTCCTCGAGAGCTGCCAGGTAGAGCGGAAGCGAGCGGGCATAGTCCGTGTCGCGCCACAGATGATGGGCCAGCGATAGCTTGAGGTCGGCCGGTACGAGCCCCAGCCCCCAGTCCCAAACAGGGAGTAGAGCCCGGACCATGTTATCCGGCTCCCCTTCGCTCAGCGCCTGGCGCGCCAGCGTGCTCAGGTCCGCCGCTGCCTGAAAGCGATAACTCGAGTCGCGCGCGATCAGGTCCCGGTAATGGCGCAGCGTCTCATCCACGTCGCCACGCAGAGCGTACGCGTGCGCCAGACGCAGAGCGACCTCCGGCTCGTCCCCCCGCTGACGGAGCGCCAGCTTGTATTCGGCGACCGCCGCGTCCAGATCACCGGCGGCCAACAGCCGGTCGCCACGTGTCAGCGACTGGTCCGATGGCCCGCCGCATGCCATCACACATATCGCGATTGCCGCGCTCGACCGCCGTCTGTCACGCCACCGCCGTTTTCGTCCGTTCCTCACGCCGTGCGCGCTGTTTCCTTCCTGTCAGGCGTCGGATCAAGCCGTATCGTATGATGCAGCGCACGGCCGATAACCCGTCTCGCCAGGTGATCTTCTTCCCCTCCGCGTACGTTCGCCCCGCGTAAGAGATCCCGACCTCGAATACCCGCCAGCCACCCTGCGCGATCTTTGCCGTGATCTCGGGCTCCACACCGAACGCCCGCTCCTCGATGGTCAGGTCCTCGAGCACCTCACGCTTGAAGCACTTATAGCACGTCTCCATGTCGGTCAGGTTGAGGTTGGTGACCATGTTGGAGAAGAGGGTGAGGAAGCGGTTGCCCATGTAGTGCCAGAAATATAGAACGCGGTGCGGCGCCCCTCCCATGAACCGAGAGCCGTACACGACGTCCGCCTTGTCGGTCAGAATGGGATCGATCAGCCACACGTACTGGGCCGGGTCGTACTCCAAGTCGGCGTCCTGCACGATCACCACGTCACCTCCCGCGGCCCGGAATCCGGTAGACAGCGCCGCCCCCTTCCCCTGGTTACGATCGTGCAGACACAGCCGGTGGATCTTCCCTTCTTCGGCAAGGCGCTCGAGAATCTCCCGTGAGCCGTCGGTGGAGCCATCGTCGACGGCCACAAGCTCGATCTCGAGCGGTACTTCGTTCACGCGAGCGACAATCTCCTCTAGCGTCTCCTGCTCATTGTATACCGGCATCACCACTGACAGCCGCATCTCCCTCTCCCCGTCCATCAGCTCATCCCTCGCTCAACACCGGCGGAGTGCTCAGCTCCCCTTCGTCCTGCAACTCCTGGAAGTACTCGATCGTGCGCTTCAGCCCCTCTCCCAGCGGGATGGCAGGCTCCCATCCCAGGAGGCGCTTCGCGCGCGTGATATCCGGCTGCCGGGTCCGAGGATCGTCTACCGGCAGCGACAGGTGGCGCACCCCGGTCGTAGATCCGGTGGCTGCCAGCACCTTATCGGCCAGCTCCTTCACCGTGTACTCGCCCGGGTTGCCGATGTTTACGGGCTCCGCTTCATCACACTCGGAGAACAGACGATAGATGCCGTCGACCATGTCCTCGACGAAACAGAAACTGCGCGACTGACTGCCGTCGCCGTAGATGGTGAGTGGCTCCCCGAGAAGCGCCTGCACGATGAAATTCGAGATCACGCGGCCGTCGTTGGGACGCATTCGAGGTCCGTAGGTGTTGAAGATGCGGACGATCCGCGTGTCCAGCCCGTGGTACCGGTGGTAGGCCATGGTGATCGCTTCCGCGAAACGCTTCGCCTCGTCGTATACGCCGCGCGGACCGATGGGATTCACGTTGCCCCAGTACGTCTCCGGCTGCGGATGGACGAGTGGGTCGCCGTACACCTCCGATGTGGAAGCGAGCAGAAAGCGGGCGTCCTTGGCTTTGGCGACGCCCAGCATATTGTGCGTGCCCAGGCTTCCCACCTTCAGCGTCTGAATCGGGTAGTCGAGGTAGTCCACGGGGCTTGCCGGGGAGGCGAAGTGGAACACTCCGCCCACTTCGCCCGGGACTTCCACGAACTGGCTCACGTCTCGCTCGAGGAGCTCGAACGCAGGTTCCTTCTGCAGGTGAGCGAGGTTTCGTGCCGCCCCGGTAATATAGTTGTCGATCGCGACCACCTTGTGGCCTTCTGCGAGAAGGCGATCGCACAGGTGCGATCCGAGGAAGCCCGCTGCTCCCGTCACGACGATCTTCATTCGACTTGCTCCCGACCGATCGGGTAGTAACGGAAGCCGAGGTCACGCATGCGGGCGGGCTCGAACTGATTGCGACCGTCGAACACCACGGGCTCCTTCAGCCCCTCTCGCACCGCAGACCAGTCGGGCCGCCGGTACTGAAGCCATTCGGTCAGCAGGATCAGCGCATCCGCCTCCCGACAGGCATCGTAGGCTGTCGTCGTATACTCCACTTCCTCACCCAGATACTGCGCCCGGGCGACTGACATTGCCACCGGGTCGTGGGCGCTCACAGAAGCGCCTGCCGCCAGAAGCCCGCGGACCACGACGAGCGAGGGGGCTGCCCGCATGTCATCCGTCTCCGGCTTGAAGGCAAGTCCCCACAGCGCGAACTTCCGGCCTGTCAGATCGTCGCCGTACACCCGCCGGATCTTCTCCAGCAGCACGCCCTTCTGTCGCTCGTTCACGGCGTGGACTTGCTTGAGCAATGAGAGATCGACCCCGAAGGAGTCCGCGGTCTGGATGAGCGCCTGAACGTCCTTGGGAAAGCAGCTTCCGCCGTATCCGGTGCCAGCGTACAGAAACGCCTGGCCGATCCGTGTATCGGATCCGACGCCGCGGCGCACCAGCTCGACATCGGCCCCGGTCCGCTCGCACAGCGCCGCGATCTCGTTCATGAAGCTGATTCGTGTGGCGAGCATCGCGTTCGCGGCATACTTGGCCATCTCGGCAGATGGGATGTCCATGAAGATCAGCGGGTTCCCGGAGCGCACGAACGGGGTGTACAACTCCTCGAGTATCGCTCGGGCCGACCTGTGGTCAACACCGCACACGACCCGATCGGGGTACATAAAGTCGTCGACGGCTGCTCCCTCCTTCAGAAACTCCGGGTTCGAGCATATGTGGAATTCCACGTCCGTGCACGAGGCGATCTCCCGGCGAACCTTGTCCGATGTACCCACCGGCACCGTGCTCTTCATAATCACCAGCACGCCGGGCTTCAAATGACTTCCAATCGTGCGGGCCGCTTCCAGAACCTGCTCCAGACTCGCACTTCCGTCGTCGCCAGGTGGCGTGCCGACGGCCACGAAGATCACATCGGATCGCTCGATCGCCTCCTCGGGATCCGTCGTGAATTCCAGTCGGCCCTCCTCCAGATTGCGTGAGATGAGGGGTTCGAGTCCGGGTTCGTAGATAGGGATCTCCCCGCTGTTGAGCCGGTCGATCTTGTGCCGATCCACGTCGGCACACGTGATTCGGTTTCCCGCTTCCGCCAGGCACGCACCGACGACGAGGCCGACGTAGCCCGTCCCGATGACCGTAATCTCCATGTGTCTATCCGCCCTTCCTCTACCCTATACGATACGATCGGCGAACCACCGGTACGTCTCGCGAATCGTGTCTTCGAGCCTTCTCTCGGGCCGCCAGTCCGAATGCTCCATGATGCGATCGATGTTGGCCAGCAGCCTCTTCTCCTCGCCTTCCCGCACGCGCTCGGGATCGGCGAGCAGCTCGACCTGCACGCCCGCTTCTTGCAGAATCCAGTCCAGCACGGCCTGCACCCGAGTCGCGCCCCCGGAGCCGACGTTGTACACCATCTTCGGTTCGGGCAGCTGGCCCAGTTCGGCCAGCGCGGCAACGCCGTCCCGGACGTCGAGGAAGTCCCGCTCGACCTCCAGGTTCCCCACCTTTAACACGGGCTGGGCCCGCCCTGCCGCGATCTCGGCCACCTGTCCGCAAAAGCTCGGCACCACGAACTCCTCGCGCTGACCCGGTCCGACGAGATTGAACACCCGGGCCACCACGATCCGCATGCCGCGGGAGCGTCGATACGAGTCGGCCACAAGCTCCTGACATGCCTTCGAAACGCTGTACGGAGACGTCGGCTGGAGCGCTGCACTCTCTTCGAGCCCGCAATCGCCGACTGCAGCGCCCCCGTACGTCGCGCCCGAGCTCATCACGACGATCCGGGGATCGAGGTCCGGGAAATCGTCGCGAACCGACAGAAGCGCTTCGAGCAGATTGATCGTGCCGCCCGCGTTCACCCTCAGCGCCTCTTCGGGCTCCACACGGGCCTTCACAGCGGAGGAGAAGCCCGCAAGATGAAAGACGACGTCGGGCTGAACCGCCGCCACCAGGCGGTACAGGGAGGCGGCGTCAGTCACGTCCGCGACCTTCCAATCCACCGCCTCGGTCTGCCCGGGCGTGATCGTGACTCGTTTGGGAGGAAGGGCGAGGACGGAGCCGGTCACGACGTGGCTGCGACCCAGCAGGTCGGGCAGCAAGTGCTGGCCCACAAACCCATCCCCACCGGTGACCAGTGCCCGCTTCACGTAGGACGTTCTCCCTCTTCAGCGGTGCGGTCGTGCGCCGTGAGGCGCTGCACTTGCTCCTCGGCGCGAGGCTTCACATGCGAAGGCTCCGCTGGTAAGAGCGGAGCCTCGGTTGCACGGTTAGGCACGGATGCGGATCGAGGGCGGGTCGTACGGAGAGCCACCCGATCCTGCCGGGCGCTAGACCTTGGCCACTCTGCCTGTCTTCAGACAGCGGGCGCACACCCGCACCCGACGTCGGGTGCCGTTCACCATGACGTGGACCCGCTGCAGGTTAGGCAGAAAGCGTCGCTTGCGGCGATTGTTCGCGTTGCTGACACGATGACCCGTCGCGGGTCGCTTCCCGCAGACAGAGCAAACCTTTGCCATCCTCAGAACACCTCCACCGAGTCGGCCAGGATGAAACTCGGCGTGCGTGGAAGATTGGTGAGCATCGCCCGATCGACGGCTCCCTGGTTGACCCACTCTACGCGAATCGAGTCGTTCAGCGAGAACACACGGCCGCGTAAGGCAACGGCGTCCCCCCCGTATAACCGCATCTGCTGCATTCGAAAGCGCTGAATCATGTCCGAATCCAGCAGGACCGGGTAGGACGTCGTCTCATCGAGCGCCAACGAGAAGACGGCTTCCCCCAGCCCCATGACCACGCCGATGGAGTCGATCATCACTTCGGAGCCGACGGCGCCGGCCGGATCGGTCAGCAGGTCGGCCACGGTCACCGACGGACGGGTCTGATCGGTATCCGCGAACTGGTCTACCGTCGGCAGCTCCCCCGACTCACGGTACAGCCAGAACATGAACGCGATGACGGCCACGACCGCGACGACCGTGAGCACGGTACCCAGACTCGTAGCGCCTCTGGTGCTCATGAGAGTTTCCTCTGTCAGACCGGGCCGCGTGGGCGCGTCCGGTTCTATTCCTCCCGCTCCGTGAGCTCGATTAGGGCGACCTCCGCCCCGTCACCCCTTCGCGCACCCAGCTTGAGGATGCGAGTGTAGCCGCCCGGACGATCCTGAAAGCGTGGCCCGATCTGGTCGAACAGTTTCTGCAGCACTTCCCGATCTGCGATGTGCCGTCGGGCCCTGCGCCTGCTGTGAAGATCGCCACGGCGGGCCAGCGAGATGAGCCGTTCGGCGAAGGGCCTCAGCTCTTTCGCCTTCGCTTCCGTCGTGCGAATCCGCTCGTGGCGGAATAGACTCGTAGCCATGTTGCGGAGCGTCGCCTGCTTGTGGCTCCGCGTACGGCTGAGCTCCCGTCCCTTCTTTCTATGCCTCATCGTCTCCGCCGGCCCCGTTCTCGGCCACGTCGTCCACGACGTAAAGAGCTCCGTCCTCGTCGCGCTCGAGCTCCATGCCGAACCGCAGGCCGTGCAGTGCGAGCACCTCCGCGACCTCCTCCAGCGACTTCTCACCGAAGTTCGGCACGCGCAACATCTCGTCACAGGTGCGGCTCACGACGTCCAGGAGGAAGCGAATGTTCTCCTTCTCCAGGGTGTTTCTGGATCGCGCTGAGATCTGCTCGAACGCCTCCAGAGGCTGTTCGAGCGCAGAGCTCGTTCCCGCTTCCAGCGGGAGTCGTCCGGCGGCCCCTTCCGCACCATCACCGGAGGGACGCATTCCCTCGGCTTGCTCTTCGACGCCGGAGAGATACGCAAGATGCGCTCTTGCGATCTCGGCCGCCTGCTGCACGGCGGTTGAAGGCTCCAGCGCGCCGTTCGTCGCCACATCGAGCGTCAAGCGATCGAAGTCGGTGCGCTCACCGACTCGCGTCTCCGTCACCGCAAAGTTGGCCCGCAGAACCGGATTGTAAATGGAGTCGATGCGAATCATGTCCACCGGCGCATCTTCGGGCAGAACGTGCTGCTCGGCCATCACGAAACCGCGTCCCCGGTTCACCCACAGGTCCACGTTGAGAGGCCGGTTCTCCGGCTGATCTTCCTGAAGGGTGAACAGTAGCTGTTTCGGGTTCACGATCGTCACGCCCGGGTGCTTCGTGATCTTGGACGCGCGGATGGCGCCCGCTTTGGTCACGCTCAGCTCGAGCTTCGCCTCATCGACATCCGAATCCAGAATCAGAACCACGTTTTTCACGTTCTGGATGATCTGGTGGACGTCTTCGGCGACATCTTCGAGCGTCTGATGCTCATGCTGCACGCCATCGGCCCGCAGCGCCCATATAGCGGCTCCCGGCAGAGACGAAAGCAGGATGCGGCGGATGGAGTTGCCGATCGTGTGACCGAATCCCCGTTCAAGGGGCTGCAGCAGGAAGCGGCCCCGCTGTCCGTCCTCACTGCTCTGCTCTTCCAGCGTTTCGGGCAGCACGAATCCCGTCAGGTCCAGCGCTAGTGACATTTGAATCTCAGCCTCGGTCCGGTTGCTAGTATCAGATGTTCGACTTCGAATGTCGGGGCCGGAAGCTCGGTCGCTCCGGCCCCCGTCAGTTACTTGCTGTACAGCTCGACGATCAGCTGCTCTTCGACCGCCAGGGGAATATCCGCCCGGGATGGTCGTTCGAGCATGCGTCCGGTCACGGCTTGGTAATCCACCCCGAGCCACGCGAGCTGGTCGCGGCCTCGCTGATCCTCGACGGCCTCCTTCACCACCGGCATCTCCCGGGCATGAGGCGCGATGGAGATCTCGGCCCCTGGGGCGACCACGAAGCTCGGCACGTCCATGCTGCGACCGTCCACGTGAACGTGGCGGTGACGGATCAGCTGGCGCGCCGCCTTGCGAGAGGGGGCGAATCCGAGCCGATACACGATGTTGTCCAGACGGCTCTCGAGCTGAACGAGCAGGTTCTCTCCGGTCACGCCCGGCACGCGTGTCGCCCTCTGAAACAGGTTGCGGAACTGCCGCTCGCCCAGGCCGTAGATCCGCTTCACCTTCTGCTTCTCGCGCAACTGCACCGCGTAGTCCGACTGGCGTCTACGGCGTCGTCCAGTGCCGTGCTCGCCCGGCGGATATGCGCGGCGCTCAATCGCGCACTTCTCGGTGAAGCAGCGCTTGCCCTTCAGGAAAAGCTTCTCGCCCTCGCGCCGGCAGAGCCTACACACGGGGCCCGTATAACGTGCCATCTAGACCCTCCGCTTCTTGGGCGGGCGACAGCCGTTGTGCGGGATCGGCGTGACGTCCTTGATCGACCGGATCGTCAATCCGCCCGACTGGAGGGCCTGAATCGCCGACTCGCGTCCGGAGCCGGGCCCCTGCACCTCGACCTGCACGCGCTTCATACCGAGCGCGGCGGCTTCGCGGGCGGCATTGCTCGCCGCGATGGTGGCCGCGAAAGGTGTCGACTTCTTGGAGCCCTTGAAGCCGGACTTACCACCGCTTGACCAGGCGATCGTCTCTCCGTCCGTCGACGTGATCGTGATAATCGTATTGTTGAAGGTGGCCTTGATGTGCGCGACCCCTTCGGCCTCGACGGCTCGCCTTCTCTTCTTGCTGCCCTTCGCCATTCCGTTCTTTCGTCCTGGAGTGCTACTTCCGCGGTGCCCTCTTCTTGCCGGCTACCGCACGTCGTGGACCCTTGCGCGTGCGTGCGTTCGTGTGCGTTCGCTGGCCCCGGACGGGAAGACCGCGCCGGTGCCGGAGCCCGCGGTAGCATCCAATGTCCATGAGCCGCTTGATGTTCATGGACACCTCTGTCCGCAGGGCGCCCTCGACCTTGTATCGGTTCTCGATCACGCGACGCAGCTTGTTCACGTCCTCGTCCGAGAGCTCGTGTACCCGGATGTCCGGGCTGACGGACGTCTCGTCGAGGATGCTACGCGCGGTCGAATCGCCGATCCCGTAGATGTAGGTCAATGCGACCTCGATGCGCTTCTCACGGGGCAGATCCACCCCTGCGATTCGTGCCACTGTTTACCCCTGCCGCTGCTTGTGCTTCGGGTTACGGCTGCAAATCACCCGCACCACCCCCCGACGGCGGATGATCTTGCAGTGCTCGCACATACGCTTGACGCTCGATCGAACCTTCATGACACCTCTCAGGCGTCGAACCTTCGGAAAATTTGTAGCCTTTAAATATAGCCGTAGTGACGCGTGCGATCAACTACGCCGCGACAGCTCATTTGTACCGATACGTGATCCGCCCCTTCGTCAAATCGTAGGGCGACAGCTCGACCGCTACCTTGTCACCGGGGAGAATCCGGATGTAATTCATCCGGATCTTGCCCGACACGTGGCACACGATCTCGTGGCCGTTCTCCAACTCGACTCGGAACATCGCGTTGGGAAGGGCCTCGAGGACCTGTCCGGTCATTTGAATCGGCTCTTCCTTCGCCAAGCTACGCCTCTCCCTTTGTCGTGGTTTCCGGTAGCGCCGTGAGGACGCGTGGACCGTCGGCGGTGACAGCCACCGTATGCTCATAGTGCGCGGATAGAGACCGATCGGCGGTCACCACCGTCCAACCGTCTTCGAGGGTTCGAATCGACCGATTCCCGACGTTCACCATCGGTTCGATCGCGATGACCAGACCCTCCTGAATCCGTGTACCGCGCCCCACCCGCCCGTAATTCGGCACCTGGGGCTCCTCATGAGCCGCCTCTCCGACCCCGTGCCCGACCAGCTCCCGAATTACGCTGAAGCCGACCGCCTCTACCGTCTTCTGGATCGCAGAGCCCAGGTCTCCGAGTCGATTCCCCGAGCGAGCGTGATCAATCCCCACCTCAAGCGCCTGCCGCGTGGTCTGGAGCAGCTCGCAAACCTGCGGGCCGACCTCGCCGATCGGCACGGTCACCGCCGCGTCCGCGTAGAATCCGTCCAGAACGACACCGACGTCGACACTCAAGATGTCACCCGGGCGCAGCACCCGCTGCTCCGACGGGATTCCGTGCACGACCTCCTCGTTGATGCTCGTGCAGAGCGTCGCCGGAAAACCGTACAGGCCTTTGAAGGCCGGGGCCGCGCCCTTCTGCGACGCAATCACGGCCTCTGCCTCCCGATCGAGCTCCGCCGTCGTCACGCCTGGCGCCGCACGCTGGCTCGCGAGTTTCAGTACCTCGCCGACGATCGCACCAGCCCGGGCGATCGCATCGATCTCGGTGGCTGACTTGAGCCGGATCACGTCAAACAGGACGCGACACGCGGACTGCCCGGGTCAAACGGACAAAGACGTCCTCGACGCTCCCGGTACCGTCGACGTCCGTCGCCGGAACGTCGGAGCTTCCGTACCACGCCAGCACGGGGGCCGTCTGCTCTCTATACACGTCGAGCCGTCGCCGGACCGTCTCGACCCGGTCGTCGCTTCGCTGCACGAGACGACCGCCGCAGGCCGCACAGTCAGTCACGCCCCCCACCACATCGACATGCGTCACGGCACTGCACGCCTCGCACACGCGGCGCCCCGATAGCCGCGCGACTACCTCTTCGTCCGGGACGTCGAGGTTGAGGACGACATCCAGCCGGTCCCGCCGCGCTGCCAGAAGCCGTTGCAGCCCCTCGGCCTGCGCCACGGTGCGAGGGAAACCGTCCAGCACGAACCCGGCCTGTGCTACCTCATCGTCCAGTAGCTCTTCGATCAGGCCCAGGATCACGTCGTCCGGCACCAGCTCGCCAGCGTCCATGTACGCCTGTGCAAGTCGGCCGAGCTCGGTTTCCTGCCGTCTCGCCTCTCGTAGCATGTCACCGGTGGACAGCCGGGGCACCTCCAGCCACTCTGCCAGCCGATCGCCCTGCGTCCCCTTGCCAGCGCCGGGCGGGCCCATCAGTACGAGACGCATCACATGAAGCGCTGTCGACCCCGGTACTTCACGCGTCCCTTCTTCATGAAGCCCTCGTAGTGACGAAGCAAAAGGTGCTGCTGCATCTGCTGCACCGTGTCGAGAGCCACGCCTACGACGATCAGCAGCGACGTTCCGCCGAAGAAGAACGTCTGGATGTCGAACGCCGCGAAGATGCCGAAGGGGAGAATCGCGATTAGCGCCAGGTAAACGGCTCCCGGGAGCGTGATTCGGGTGAGCACGTGGTCTATGTAGTCTGCCGTGGCCGAGCCCGGTTTGACGCCGGGGATGAAACCGCCCTGACGCTTCAGGTTCTCGGCCAGATCGATCGGGTTGAAGATGATCGACGTGTAGAAGTACGTGAAGTACACGATGAGAAGCGAGTACGTCAGGTAGTACCAGGTGCTGCCAACCTGGAAGATCTGGCTCAGGTCGTACAGGAACCCACCCACGCCGGGGGCACCCGGACCGGGATTGCCCGTGAACGCGGTCAGGGTGCCCGGGATGATAATGATCGACTGCGCGAAGATGATCGGCATCACCCCGGCCGAATTCACCCGCAGAGGGATGAAGGAGCGCTGCCCCTCCCGGATTCGACCGCGTCCCACGACCTTCCGCGGGATCTGCACCGGAATGCGTCGGGCCGCCATCGTCAGCAATGCGACGGCTGCCATGATCGCAACGAGCGTCATCGCCAGCGCGATCAACTTGAACAGGCTGATGCCGCCGGCCCGGAACAGCTCGAGCGTGTTGATTGTGGCACCGGGGAAGCCCTGCAGGATCGAGAAGAAGATTAGCAGCGACATCCCGTTGCCCACCCCGCGCTCCGTGATCTGCTCGCCCAGCCACATCACGAAGATTCCGCCCGTGGTCAGCATGAGCACGGTCGTGAGCCGGAAGCCCCAGCCCGGATCGATCGCCACGCCGGGCTGCGACTCGAGGAAGATCGCGTAGCCGTAGGACTGCATAACACACAGTGCCACCGTCGTGTATCGCGTCCACTGGGTCAGCTTCCTGCGACCCTCTTCTCCCTCCTTCTGCAACTTCTCGATCGTCGGGAAGACGGCAGCCAGAAGCTGGAAGAGAATGCTGGCCGAGATGTAGGGCATGATGCCCAGCGCGAAGACCGTGGCGCGCTGCAGTCCTCCACCCACGAACAGGTCGTAGATCCCGAACAGCGTGCCCTGGAACTGTCCCGCCAGCTGCTGCAGGGCGATGACGTTGACCCCGGGCGTCGTGATGTGGGATCCGAGTCTGTAGATGGCCAGACAGAGAAGCGTGAAGAGGATCTTCTCTTTTAGCTCGGGAACCTTGAATAGGTTGGGAATCGCCCGCGCGGCGCTCTGACCGTTGGCCATCGACTAGTCTCAGTCGATCAGTTCCGCGTGCCCGCCGGCCGCTTCGATCTTGCTACGGGCGCTGGCGCTGAACGCGTGTGCCCGCACGGTCACGGCCTGATCCAGCTCGCCGTGGGCGAGCACCTTCACGGGATCGGAACCCACTCCGATCAGACCGCGGTCGCGCAGTACCTGCGGCGTGATCTCCGTCTCGTCGAGTCCCGCGATCTCCCGCAGGTTGACGATTCGATACCGATTCCGGTGCAGGGGCGTAAAGCCACGTTTCGGAGTGCGGCGATAAAGAGGCATCTGACCGCCCTCGAACCAGGCGGGCAGCGAGCCTCCGCTGCGCGACTTCTGTCCCTTGTGACCACGGCCCGACGTCTTGCCGAGACCCGACCCCGGACCACGTCCGGCTCGTTTGGGCGCCGGCTTGGATCCGGGCGGCGGGGTCAGGGAATCGAGTCCGATCCGCTTTCGGTCACTCATTTCCGTTCACTTCCCGCACCTCTACGAGATGCGACACCTTGGCGATCATTCCGCGGATGGCGGGAGAGTCCTCTTGCTCCACCTGAGCCTGATGGTGGCGTATACCCAGCGCACGCAGGGTTCGGCGCTGGTCACCCGGAGAGCCGATGCCGCTCTTCACCTGGCGAATTCTCAGACGCTTAGCCACCCATCGCCTCCCGAATCACTTCCAGGTCCACGCCCCGCTCACGGGCCACCTGCTCGGGGGTGACCAGATCCTGCAGTCCCTGCATTGTGGCAGCGACCATGTTGAGCGGATTGTTGGTGCCCAGGCTCTTGGTGAGAATGTCCTGCACGCCGGCACACTCCAACACGGCTCGCACTGGTCCTCCCGCGATCACGCCGGTGCCCGGACCCGCCGGCTTCAGCAGCACTCTGCCCGCGCCGTGGTGACCAATCATCTCGTGCGGAATTGTCCCACCGACGATCGGCACCTGGACCATATTGCCCCGCGCCTGCTCGAAACCTTTCCGGATCGCCTCTGCGACTTCGTTCGCCTTGCCCAGCGCGGTCCCGACACGACCCTGGCCGTCACCGACCGCGACCAGCGCCGTGAAGGAAAACCGTCGTCCACCCTTCACCACCTTGGCGACGCGATTGATGTAAATCACGTTCTCGCGAAGGTTATCCGTCTTTTCTCGTCGTCTCGGTTTCGCCATGCCCTCTTCTCTCGGCCTTTTCTCGCGTGCCCTTGGCGGAACGGCCGCCCGTTAGAACCGCAGACCACCCGCCCGGGCGCCCTCGGCAAAGGCCCGAACTCGGCCGTGGTAGCGATACCCGCCACGGTCGAAGACGATTTGCTCGAGCCCGGCCTCTCGTGCCCGCTCGGCGAGCACTTTTCCGGCCGAATAGCTCTCCCGGATCTTGCCACCAGCCTCTTCGCCCGCGTCCAAGATTACTTGCTGTACGGCGGGCGCCCTCGTCGAGACACCCAGGAGCGTCTCCATGCGCTCGTCGTCCACCAGCTGTCCCTCGACGTGACGCAGGCTCCGGAAGATGACGAGCCGCGGACGTCCCGCCGTTCCCCAGACTTTCTTCCGAACGTGCGCGTGACGGCGTCGCCGCCTCGCCACCCTGTCTGCCGCCTTGCTGTTCATCTGCTCTCGGTCTCTAGGCGAGCCCGCCGACGGTGGCCTTCCCGGCCTTCCGACGGACGTACTCGCCCCGATATCGAATGCCCTTCCCCTTGTACGGCTCCGGCGGGCGTATCCTCCGGATCTCGGCCGCTACCTGGCCCACGGCCTGCTTGTCGATTCCGCTGACCCGGATCACCGTGGGCGAGTCCAGACTCAGCTGAATGCCTTCCGGCGCTGGCACCTCGACCGGGTGACTGAAGCCGACGTTGATGACGAGACCGCTGCCCCTCTGTTCTGCCCGGTATCCGACCCCATGAATCTCCAGCACCCGTTCGAAGCCTTCGCTCACGCCGGTCACCATGTTCGCGAGAAGGCTTCGAGTCAGACCGTGCAGCGCCCGGTGTCGCGCCTGGTCCGTAGGTCGAGCGACGACCACCTCGTCGTCCGCGAGCGTGATCGACAGCTCGCTGTTGAAGCGACGACTCAGCTCGCCTTTCGGACCTTTGACTGTCACGTCGGGGCCGTCCAACGCGACCTCGACGCCCGTCGGCAGGGGGATCGGCAGCTTTCCGACTCTCGACACGTCGACCTCTCGATCAGTAGACGGTGGCGAGGACTTCGCCACCCACTCGCTGCCGGCGCGCGTCCTGGTCCGACATCACGCCTCGCGACGTCGACAGGATGGCGATACCGAGGCCAGATCGAACCCTGGGCACGGAGTCGGCATTCACGTACCGTCTCAGCCCGGGGCGCGACACCCGCTCCACGGAACGGATCACAGGGCGCTCGTCATCGGTGTACTTGAGGTACACCCGCAGCACGCCGTGATGCCCATCATCCAGCACCTTGTAGCCGTGGATGAAATGGTTCTCCGTCAGGATTCGCGCGACCTCCATTTTGATCTTCGACGGGGGCATCTCTACCCGGCGGTGGCCCGCCGTTCCGGCGTTTCGGATCCGGGTCAGCATGTCGGCGATCGGATCGTTCATGCTCATGTCACCAACTCGCTTTCCGGACGCCGGGGATCTCGCCCCGTAACGCCTTCTCACGGAAGCAGATACGGCAAAGGCCGAACTTCCGGATATACGCCCGCCCTCGCCCGCACCGGTGACATCGATTCACCGAGCGGCTGCTGTACTTCGCTACGCGATTTGCCTTCTCGATCAAAGACTTCTTCGGCATTCCTTACGCCCTCTTCCGGCTGTCCGCGTTCCTTCGGCTCTCAGACGACCACCGGCGTCTCGCCGCGGAACGGCATGCCCATCTCCCGCAGCAGAACGAGCGCCTCATCGTCCTTGTCCGTGCTTGTGACGAACGTGATGTCCATCCCATGGATCCGGACGATCTCGTCGTAGTCGACCTCCGTGAACACCATCTGCTCTTTCACGCCGACCGTGTAGTTCCCCCGGCCGTCGAACGAACGGCTGTTGAACCCGCGGAAGTCGCGGATCCGGGGCACGGCCGTGCTCACGAAGCGATCCATGAACTCGTACATGTGCCTGTCGCGCAGCGTGACCTTCACGCCGATCGGCATCCCCTCGCGCAGGTTGAAGTTCGAGATCGACTTGCGCGCGCGTGTGACGACTGGACGTTGCCCCGAGATGCGGACCAGCTCATTCACCACGGACTCGAGCAGTTTCGGATCGTCCTTCGCGTCTCCGAGACCCGTATTGATCACGATCTTCTCGAGCCGCGGGATCTGGTGCGGGTTCTCGAAACCGAACACATCGGCCAACCTCGGCCGCACACTCTCGTCGTAGTGCTTCCTGAGTCTCGCCTTCTCCATCGATCGTCGCCCTGTTTCCTGGCTCCCTTACCGTCCGTCCCGGCTAGGCGGTCGGAATCGGGTTGTCGCACCGCTTGCACAGGCGCTCGACCGTGCCGTCCGGATCGCGACGAATGGACACGCGTGACGGCTGTTCACAGTGCGGACAGACCAGCATCACGTTCGAAGCAGCGATTGGCGCCTCGAAAGTCACGATCCCGCCCTCGGGGTTCTGCTGCGACGGTGCCTGATGGCGTTTACGCATGTTCACGCCGTCCACGACCACGCGTCCCTCGGTCGGGAACGCTTCGAGCACCTGCCCCGTCGCCCCCTTGTAGTTGCCAGCGATCACCATGACCCGATCGCCCCGCCGCACGTGTACCTTATTCCGCCTCATTCTCTCACCAACCGATTAGAACGCTCTTCCATCGGCGCGTTCAAATCACCTCCGGGGCAAGCGACACGATCTTCATGAAGCGCTTCTCGCGAAGCTCTCGGGCCACCGGCCCGAAGATTCGGGTCGCGCGGGGCTCGCCGGCCTCGGTGATCAGCACGGCCGCGTTTTCGTCGAACCGGATGTAGCTCCCATCCGCCCGACGGCTCTCCTTGGCCGCTCGAACGACCACTGCGCGAGCCACATCGCCCTTCTTCACGGTACCACCCGGAATCGCGTCTTTTACGGTCACCACGATCACGTCTCCCAGGCCCGCGTAGCGTCGCCGCGAACCTCCGAGCACGCGGATACACAGGGCGCGTCGAGCCCCTGAATTGTCCGCGATCCGGACCATGGATTCCTGCTGGATCATTGTCCGATCACTCCGGTCGGTCCACGAGGCTCACCACGCGCCATCGCTTCAGCCGAGACAGCGGGCGGGTCTCCTCGATGCGCACGATGTCGCCAACCCGATAGTCGTTGTTTTCGTCGTGCGCGTAGTAGCGCGCCCGACGCGTCATCTTCTTGCCGTACATCTTGTGTCTCATGACCCGGTCCACCGAGACCACAACGGTCTTTTCCATCCCGTCGCTCACGACGGTCCCCTGCCGGACCTTGCGTTGGCTCACTCGCTCTGCCGCGCCCGCCGTATCACTCATCGCTCTCTTCCTTGCCGAGCCGCTTCTCGTGGCGGATCGTCTTCAGCCGGGCCAGATCCCGCCGCAGGGTCGTGATCAGCGAGGGGTTCTCCAGTTCCTCATAAGCGGCGCGAAACTTGAGATTGAAGAGCTCGTCCTGAACGCGCCCGATCTCCTCTGCGATCTCATCTTCCGTCAATTCGCGGATCGAAGCCGCGTCGAGCTCCGCCACCTACTCCTCCCGCGTCAAGAAGCGTGTCTTCACAGGAAGCTTGGCGGACGCCAGCTCCATCGCCCGACGGGCGATCTCGACGGGTACGCCCTCCAGCTCGAACATCACGCGACCCGGTCGCACCGGAGCGACCCAACCCTCCGGGTTGCCCTTCCCCTTGCCCATACGGGTCTCCGCTGGCTTCTGCGTGATCGGCTTGTCGGGGAAGATGCGGATGAACACCTTCCCGCCGCGCTTGATATGCCGTGTCATGGCGACACGAGCCGATTCGATCTGACGGTTCGTGATCCAGCCAGGCTCGACGGCCTGCATGCCGTACTCACCGAAGGCGATCGTATTGCCCCGGTTCGCCTTGCCCCGCAGACGGCCCTTCTGCTGTTTCCTGTATTTGATTCGCTTGGGCGCAAGCATCGCTGTCCCTGGTGTCTGAACGGTGTCGCCTTAGCGACGCCCTCCCGCCGTATACGTCTGCCCGCGGCGGTCCTCAACGACCTCGCCGTTGAAGATCCAGACCTTCACCCCGATCGTGCCGAAGGTGGTCCGCGCGACTTTCTCCGCGTAGTCGATGTCCGCCCGCAGCGTGTGCAGCGGCACACGCCCCTCATGGTATCCCTCCGTGCGGGCGATCTCGGCGCCGGCCAGACGGCCGCCGCACTGGATCCGGATCCCGGCGGCGCCCGCGCGCATCGCCGCCTGCACCGCTCGCTTCATTGCGCGCCGGAAGCTGATTCGACGCGTCAGCTGGTGGGCGACGCTGTCGGCGACGAGGGTGGCGTCCGTCTCCGGCCGCTTCACCTCTTCCACGTTGATCGACACCTCGGCGTCGGTGAGTAAGGCGAGCTCGTCACGGAGCTTGTCCACCTCCGCCCCTCGCTTACCGATCACGACGCCCGGTCGGCCCGTATGGATCGTCACGACGATCTTCGAGGGCTTGCGCTCGATCTCGACATCGGAGATCGCCGCGTGGTCGAGCCGCGCATGCAGGTACTTGCGCAGCTGTTCATCCTCGGCGAGCAACTTCGCGAAGTCGAGTCCGGTCGCATACCAGCGCGACTTCCACGGTTTCACGTGACCGAGTCGGAATCCGTACGGGTGCGTTTTCTGACCCAACGCTTACTCCTTCGTGTCGACCACGACAGTGACGTGGGTGCTTCGCTTTCGGATGGCCGTCGCCCGGCCGTACGCCCGCGCGCGATATCGCCTCAGTGTACGTCCCTCGTCCACGAACGCCTCCCGGATGAAGAGATCGTCCACGTCGAGCGACTCGCCCGTCTCGTCGGCCCGGTACACAGCGTTCGCGACCGCGGATCGGAGAAGCTTGTCGACCGGGATCGCCGCCGCTTTCTTCGAGAACTGCAGGATCGCGTACGCCTCGTTGACGTCGTGTCCGCGAATCTGGTCCACGACCAGCCGTACCTTCCGCGGAGACATCCCGAGCCCTTTCGTCGTTGCTGAAGCCCTCATGCTCGTCACATCCGCGCGCGCCGGTCGGCCAGCCGTCCGCCGTGACCGCGGAATAGCCGCGTGGGCGCGAACTCTCCCAGCTTGTGACCCACCATGTTCTCGGTCACGTACACAGGGATGAACTTGTTTCCATTGTGAACGGCGAGTGTGTGACCCACGAACTCCGGACTGATGGTCGACGCCCGGGCCCATGTCTTGATCACCCGCTTCTCACCCGTCTCGTTCATCTGCTGCACTTTGAGCAGCAGCTTATCGTCGATGAACGGACCCTTTCTGACGCTTCTGGGCATGGCTTTCCCTTACTTCGTCGCCTTACCACGGCGCCGGCCGCGGACGATGTATCGGTTGCTCGCCTTGTGGCGCTTGCGCGTTTTCTTCCCCTCCGCCTTGCCCCACGGCGAAACAGGGGGACGCCCGCCCGAGCTGCGACCCTCGCCGCCGCCCAGGGGGTGATCGATCGGGTTCATAGCGACGCCTCGCACCTTGGGTCGTCGCCCCAGCCAGCGGGATCGCCCGGCCTTGCCGAGGCGGACCAACTCGTGGTCTACGTTGCCGACCTGTCCGACCGTGGCGCGGCACTCGCCTCGAACCATGCGAACCTCGGTGCTCGGCAAACGCAGAGTCACCATGCCGCCCTCCTTGGCAACCACCTGCACGGCGGCACCAGCGGAGCGCGCCATCTGGGCTCCTTTGCCGGGGATCATTTCGACCGCATGCACCACCGTCCCGAGCGGCACCTCGATCAGCGGAAGCGTGTTACCGAGCTTCGGATCGCTCCCCGGACCGGAGACGACTTCGTCCCCGACCTTCAGACCTCGCGGATGGAGGATGTACCGCTTTTCCCCGTCCGCGTAGTGAAGGAGTGCAATACGAGCCGAGCGATTCGGATCGTACTCGATATACGCCACGCGACCCGGCACGCCGTCCTTGTCACGCCGGAAGTCGACACGGCGATAGCGACGCTTGTGGCCGCCACCCCGGCGCCGGCTCGTCATGTGGCCGTGATGGTTCCTGCCGGAGGAGCGCGTGATCCCCTCCGTCAACGACCTCTCCGGCTCGCTGCGTGTGACCTCTGCGAAGTCCGAAACACTTCGAAAACGAGACGCCGAGGTCACGGGTTTGAACTTTCGTATCGGCATCGGGCTCAGATCCCTCCGATCGCTTCGATCAACTCGCCTTCCGCCAGCTCGACCACGGCCTTCTTCCAGTGCGGTCGACGTCCCAGCGATCGGCCCATACGACGCTTCTTGCCCGGCATGTTCATCGTCCGAACGTTCTTCACCTTCACGTCGAATAACGCCTCGACGGCCTTACGGATCTCTACCTTCGTGGCATCGGGCGCGACCTCGAAGGTGTACTTGCCGCGGGCCTCCACCCGCGAGCGCAGTTCCTCCGAGACCGATGCGTCCGTGCCCTCGTACTGGAGGGCGGAAGTCTTCTCGGTAATCACGGGCCGGATCAACACTTGTTGCGGAGGCCGGCTCATCCTTCGACTCCTTCGGCGCCCTGTGTCGCTTTCTCATCCGCGGAGTCGAGCGCGCTGGACTCGATCAGAATCAGATCGGCCCACAGCACGTCGAAAGCCGACGCCTCACCCCACGGCATGAGCTTCACGCCGGGCAGGTTTCGCGCGGACAGAAAGAGCGTCCGCTTGAGGCCGTCCGTCAGTAGCAGCACGTTCGACCCGCCCGCCTCCAGGTTGCCGACCAGCTCGGCGATCTGCTTCGTGCGGGGGGCTTCCAGCTCCAGCGGCTCGATCACGGCGAGATCGCCGTCCTCGGCCCGAGCGTTCAGCGCCGAGCGAATCGCGAGGCGCTTCAGCTTACGGGGAATGCGCACGTCGTACGATCGGGGCTGCGGACCGAAGGTCACGGCCCCACCTCGCCACAGCGGCGACCGAATCGTGCCGGCCCTCGCCCTTCCGGTACCCTTCTGGCGCCATGGCTTCCGCCCGCCGCCTCGCACCTCCCCGCGTGAGCGTGTCGCCGCCGTGCCCTGCCGCCTGTGTAGCTCAATCGCGGTCACGACCTGATGGAGCGCACTCTCGCTCACCCGGCCATCGAACACGGTGGCCGGAAGCTCGACCTGCTCGGAGCGGGCCTCTCCCGTGGCGCTATACGCGGCGACTTTCATCTACACCGTCCTGACAAACACGATGTTGTTCCGTGATCCGGGGACCGAGCCACGGATCAGGAGCAGGTTGCGCTCCGGGTCCACTCGCTCCACCCGTCGGTTCATCGCCGTGCGGGTCTCCTGGCCCATGCGACCGGCCATCTTTCGACCCTTGATCACTCGCGACGGGTCCGTTCCCGGTCCGATCGAGCCCGGCGACCGCAGGTTCGACGTGCCGCCGTGCGAGCCACGGCCTCCGCCGAACCCGTGTCGCTTCACGACGCCCTGAAAGCCACGACCCTTGGTCGGTCCGGAGATCTTCACACGGCTGCCGACCTCGAACATGTCGACGGTCAGCTCCTGGCCCGGCTCCACTTCCTGCTCGCCCAGGTCGAACTCGGCCAGCACCTCGGGTACGTAGTCCAGACCGGCCCGGGCCGCATGACCGGCCTCGGGGCGCGTCACCCGTTTCTCCTTCTTGCGGCCGAAGCCCAGCTGGACCGCCTCGTAGCCGTCCCGCTCCTCCGTCCTCACCTGAAGCACGGGACAGGGCCCGACCTCGAGGACCGTCACCCCGACGGAGTTCCCGTCCTCGGTGAAGAGCTGTGTCATGCCGAGCTTCCGACCGATCAGTCCAGGCATCGGTCTACTCCACCTTGATCTCGACCTCCACGCCGGCCGCCAGATCGAGCTTCGTGAGCGCGTCGATCGTCTGGGGCCGCGAGTCGTGGATGTCGATCAGTCGTTTGTGGGTCTTCAGCTCGAACTGCTCGCGGGACTTCTTGTCCTTGTGCGGACTCCGAAGAACCGTGAACAGTTGTCGCCGGGTGGGCAGCGGGATCGGCCCGCTGACCGAAGCCCCCGTCTTCCGCGCCGTGCGCACGATGTCCGACGCCGTCTGGTCGATCACGGCGGGGTCGAATGCCTTCAGCCGGATGCGAATCTTGTCGGCCATTATTCGGTGATGCCGGTGACGACGCCGGCGCCTACGGTGCGGCCGCCCTCGCGGATCGCGAACCGGAGGTTCTCCTCCATGGCGATCGGCGTGATCAGGTCCACGTTCATGTT
>JBDHBD010000020.1:0-62930 GCA_039587755.1 Gemmatimonadota bacterium
GGACGGCATGGTGCAGATGTACCTGACGATCGGCGAACCCAGCGAGGTGCACGCCTTCGTGTACAACACCTACCGCTCGGCGATACGCGACGCGATCGCGGAGATGGCGGCCCAAGACATCCTGTCGCAGGAGCGGGCGGGGATCGCGGACCGGATCGAAGAGCTGATGACCGCGAGACTCGAGCCACGCGGCATCGTCGTGACGGACTTCTTCGTGCGGGAGGTTGTGCCGCCCGAGACGATACGCCAGGCGATCGAGGAGAAGCTCGCGCGCGAGCAGCAGGTGCAGAAGGAGCAGTTCCAGACGCAGGTCGTGGTCGAACAGGCGAACCAGAAGCGCGCCGAGGCGGAGGGCATTCGGGACGCCCAGGAGGTCATCGCGGCAAGCCTCTCGGGAGTCGCCGGCCAGCGCTATCTGTACTGGCGGTATCTGGAGATGCTCGGAAAGATCGGCGAGGGCCAAAACAACATCGTGATCGCCCCCACAGAGGGTGGTATCCCGCTCTTCTTCGCACCCAGCGGGCAGCGCTAGGCCAATCCGACGCGTCTCGCAGGTTGCCAGGCACCGCCGGAACGCATCGGCTGATGGCCGGAGCGCGCTCATCCAGGCAACCCCACGGGTGACACGAGCGTCGAATGGGGTGAAAGGGTACCGGTCCGCCCGCGCGTCCGACGACGGGCACCACGGCAGCGGGCCGGCTCCCGACAGTGCTTTGTGCGGAAGGGCGATGCTCTTCCCATGTCAGCGAATCAGTGGAGGTTGAGATGAAGCGAGGGCTCATTGGGACTGTTGCGGTGACGCTCGGCGTCGCCGTCCTCACCCTGGCAGTCACCACGCTGGATGTCGCCACGGCTCAGGAGACTCCCGAGAAGGAGGATCAGGAAGTCGAGCGGCGCGTGGTCAGGATCGTCGAGCAGGCGATGGGCGGGTCTTACCTGGGCGTGCGCATCAGCGACGTTGACGAGGAGGAGGCCAGCCGTCTGGGGCTCTCCGAGGTGCACGGCGTGCTCGTCTCGGAGGTTCTGGAGGACACGCCCGCCGCGGAAGCGGGGCTTCAGGAGGATGACGTCCTCGTGAGCTGGAACGGGGTGCGTCTGGAGGGCACTGCCCAGCTGCAGCGGCACATGCGGGAGACGCCGTCCGGTCGCAGCGTCCAGCTCGGAGTGGTACGGGGCGGCAGCGTGCGCGATGTGTCCATCACGCTGGGCGAGCGTGAGGGGATGTCCGGCGTGTTCGTCGGCCCCGGGATGGAGCGTGCCCGCGCCTTGCGGTTCAGCCCGGAGGACCAGGAGCGAATGCGAGAGCACATGGGCGACTTGCGTGTGCGCATGCGGGAGCTGCGTGATCGGGAGGGCGCGGAAGACGAGGCGATTCGCAGGTATGCTGTGGCACTCGGCGGTCGGGGTCGGCTCGGCGTGAGCATCCAGAACCTGGGCGACCAGCTGGCCGAGTACTTCGGCGTCGAGGGCGGCGCCCTGATCACTTCCGTCCTTGAAGATTCCCCCGCGGAGAGAGCAGGACTCGAGGCGGGCGACGTGATCGTCGGGATCGCCGATGAGGACGTCGAAGGCCCCGGCGATGTGATGAGCGCGCTCGCAGAACAGGAAGCCGGGCCCGTGAGCGTGCGCATCGTACGCGAGCGCCAGCCGCGCACCGTTACCGTCGAGCTCGAGGAGCGGCAGAGCGGGGTGTTCTGCTCAGGCGATGACTGTGAAGAGTGGGAAGCGCAGTGGAAGGAGTTCGCCGAAGGTAACGGGCAGCACTGGGAAGGAATGACCGCCCATATGGAGGAGCTGGGCGCCCATATGGAGGAGTGGAGCGAGAAGTTCGGCGAAGAGTGGGCCGAATCGATCGAGGAATGGACGGAGGGGCTGGAGCACATGGAGTGGATCACACCGCATGGCGACGGGACGATCCGCTTCGAGGGCATGCACGTCGATCCGCTTCACATGGATGAATTGCACATCGACCCGATCGTGCTGAAGCTGGGCGGCCTGCCGGGCGGCGAAGATTTCACGTTCACGCTGCCCTCGATCGATGTGCCGGCGTTCGAGATCCCGGGGTTCGACATTCCGGCGATGGATCTGCCGGCGTTCGACGTCCCGGCTTATGTGGTGCCCGAGGGCGGCGTCGTGATTGACGCCTGATCCGCGACCGGCCCCAGGGCCAGGGCAGCAGGACGGCGCGCTTCCTGATTCGGAAGCGCGCCGTTTTTCTTGCTTCTTCTTCTTTACTCGTCGCCTCTGGAGCTTGCCGCGAACCGGGTGCCGGGGCACTGTTCCGGCCAGACTCGCCTCACGGCTACCTCGGAGCCGCATCATGAACTACAGGCTTTCAACGTGCGTGGTCCTCGTTGCGTCGTTTGGTGTGAGCTGTGGAGGGAGTGACGACGGGACGGGGGTGGGTCCGCCGCCGCCGAATCCATCGGCACGCGGCTACGCGATGGGGTGGGCGCCCGGCGCGCCGCGGCCGGACGAGGCGCTCATCCTCCAGGTGATAGACTCGATGGCCCGGGTCTCCGATATCACGATCCTTCAGCAACCCGTCCCGTGGCCGGAGCTTCTCGCGGGTGCGTCACTGGACAGCCTGGTCGCAGATCGTGGCGCGGTGGCCGATTTCCTTCGATTCAAAGGCCTCAAGCTGATCTTCCTGGTGGATCCACTGGACGGGCTGGACCGCACGAAGGAAGATCCAGGACTCGTCGAGGCAGGACGCTCTATTCTCGAGCCCGAGATCCGGGCCCTTCACACGGAGTGGGTTCGACGGATCGCGCAACGTGTGCGACCCGCATACTTCGGACTCGCCTCCGAGGTCAATACACTGGCGGCTCGCGGCGACCCGATCCTGTACGCCGAGATCCTGGACCTGATCAACACCCTTGCACCGCAGGTGCGGCAGTTGAGCCCGGCCTCAAAGGTGTTCGTGTCGTTCCAGGTGGACGAAGCGAATGGAGCCTTCGGTGATCCGCTGATCGATCACTTCGCGCTCATCGACGAGTTCGACATCGATGCGCTGGGTCTGTCGTCTTACCCCGTGTTCGCGTTCGACACTCCGGAACAGATCCCGTCCGACTACTTCGTGCGGTTTGATCAGGCCACGCTGCTGCCCCTGCTGATGGTGGAGGGAGGCTGGAGTTCGGCACCTGTACCGTGGTCGAACGGAACGCCCGAGCAGCAAATCGACTTCGTGTCACGCTACGAGGAGCTTCTGGACGACGTCGCGGCGGACGTCTGGGTGATGCTGACTTTCACGGACCTCGACATTCCGGCCCTGGGTCTCCCGCCGGACCGCGCCGCGACACTCTCCAACTTCGCTTTTATGGGGATTCTGGACGCGGACCTTGCGCGCAAGCCGGCGTATGCCGAATGGGAGCGGATCTTTGAAAGGCCGCGAGCCCCCTAATCGCGAGGAATCACAGCCCGGACCCCTGTTCAGATCCCACGGGGAGCCTTCCCGGCCACAATCACTCCCCTGCGTACGACGCCGCGATCTCCTCCAGCTTCGCCTGGATCTCCGTCTCCGGCAGCCAGCGACCCCGCACCATCACGCCCGCGCGGTTGGCCACGTTGGCGATGTCGGTGAGCGGGTTCGCTTCCAGCAGCACGAAATCGGCGGCCTTCCCCTCCTCGATCGTGCCGAACTCGTCTGACCTGCCGAAAAACTCCGCCACGTTGCGCGTTCCCGTCTCCAGCGCCTGGTACGGTGTGAGGCCGGAGGCGACCAGCATCCTCAGCTCCGCTTGAATCGAAAAGCCGGGCACCTGGAAGACCTGTGGCGCGTCGGAGCCTAGCAGTAGTCCGGCCCCCGCGTCGTGCAGTGCCTTGATGAGCTTTCGCCGTACGTCCACAAAGCGATAAGCGAGCTCCGCATCGTAAAGGTCGTTCTGGAGGAAGTTCCTCTTCGATTGCACCCAGTTCGCCACAATCTGCGGCGGCATGTACCGCATTTCTGGTCTCTTCGCCATCTCCTCCGGATCGTCCGGGAGCAGCACATGCTCGATCAGGCTCTGGGTCGGCACGTTCCACACCCCGGCCGCCTGGGTGGCTGCCGCCACACCCGGGATCTTGGACTCGTCGACCTGCCCTGCGAGGTTGACCCCGAAGAAGAGTGACTGGCTCGCATCGACTCCCTCCTCAAGGATCGCCTCGATGTACTGGTCGAGGTGGTCCACGGTCGCCTGATTCGCCTGGAGCGCACGCTCAAGACCGACATCGGCGGGAACGTGACCCGCCCACGGGACGCCGAGCTGCTCCGCCTCATCGACCATCGCGTCGTACGAAGCGCGCGACAGACCAGGGTGGATCTTGAGGAAGTCGTAGCCTGCCTGCTTCTGGTGCCGTACCGCGCGACGCGCGGAGTCCGGGTTCGGGATGCTGTTTCCGTTCAGCGACGGTCCGGAGGTGAAGATCCTGGGGCCGAGCACGTCTCCACTTTCCACGTCCGCCTGGAGCTGGAGATGGGCCGGCTGACCGAGCATGCCGCGGACCGTCGTCACGCCGTTCGACAGGTAAAGGAACAGCACACGCTCCATCCACTCTCGGCCGCCCTGTGGCGGCACGTGAGCGTGCATCTCCGCGAGTCCCGGAATGAGATATTTGCCTCCGCCGTCGATCTGTCCGGCTCCATCAGGAACCTCGACTTCATCGGCCGGTCCGACCTGCACGATCTTCCCATCCACCACCACTACCGTCTGATCTGATAGGACGCGCTCGCGATCCATGGGAATCACGTTCACATGGACGATGGCGGTCCCTTCCTGGGCAGCAGCGGTCGGTGTCGCCTGAAGCGCGTCGTTCTGGCGATCGAGAATCAGGAACACGGCGACACCCAGTAGGACGCTGTACAACACAGGCGAGATGAATCCGGATCGTTTCCGGCAGGGCGGAGCAGAGTCAGTCATGGTTTCCACCTCGATGACGAATCATATTGCGGCTCGCCGTCCCACCAGGACGGCATGTACAAGGCCGGAAACATAGCGGCACGCGCGTTCCCGCAGCCAGCCGACCCGACAGTTCCGCGAACACGAGAGACCGAGTATGCTTGCCACGTTGCTGATCGCGACTTCCCTGAACGTATCTGTGCCAGCCGCCGCGGTGCCGGCTTCGGAGGCCGGGTTACCTGCGGCAAACGCGCACGCAACCTCGCAAGAGGAGGCCCTGTACAGCGCGCTTCTCGTCCGGGCGGCCCCGGGACGTCTCCTGGACCTCATCGTGGCGTACCGAGCGCGCTTCCAGACTGGTGAGGGACAGCCCCCTCGCGCTTACATGCTGAGGCATAGCCAGGGGGACACGTGGGACCTCATGCTGCTCGTCCCACACGGCCCGACCGCCGTGATCATGCGGCCTCCGCGCGCGCCGGAGTTTGACCCTGCCTGGGACGAGTTGGTGGCGTGGCGCGAGGAGCTACTGGTGAGGGGCCCCGATCTCGACACGGTACGCGAGCGGATCGAGGGCGCCGGCTACTACCACGTCGAGATGTTCGTGGCGCTACCAGGCAAACGGAAGGAGTTGCTCGAACAGCGTCGGATGGAGAACGCGTTCCTGCGTGGAATCGAACGCCCGGAGAATATGATCTTCGTGCGCGTCGGGGGCGCTTCGTGGGACCTCTTCACATTGGGCGCGTACCGCGACATCAAGCACTTTGCCGAGAGTGCCGATGTTCCCGAAGAGCTGCAGGAAGAAGCCGCCCTGGCAGCGGGCTTCGACGGGGCGGGCCGCATCGGCACCTATCTACGCGAGCTGATCGCGTACCACAACGATACGCTGGCCGTGCCCGTGCCTTAAGGTCCGTGCCGGTGCGCGGGCAGGACCCCAGATCCGAGGCCGAGCGCCACCCGATCATACCCTGATGCATTGGGCGTCGATCGGTGTATCTTCGCAGAGTACTGACAACTCGTCGTCGATTCGGGACTTCCGTTCATGTTGAACCACATTCTCTATTCAACCGTCGCGCTCATCGCGCTGATGATTCCGTTGATCGAGCTGCCGATCTTCGTCTCCGTCATTCAGACGCAATCCCCGCCACGGGCTGGACAGGCCGCCGTCAAGGTGGCCGTCGGGTCGCTGATCGTCCTGTGCGTGGCCGCGCTCTTCGGAACGTATATGCTTCAGGCCGTCGGGGTCAGCTTCCCTGCCTTCCGTGCGGCCGGTGGTCTCGTGTTGATCCTGATCGGCCTTCAGATGCTGCAAGGGGGACCATCCTCCGTCTTGACCGACCACGGCGACCAACCCGATCCCGAGGACCAGCTCTGGGTGCCGCTGGTGATGCCCCTGACCGCCGGTCCCGCCGCCATCACCACCGTGATCACCCTGTCCATTCGCGAGGAGGCGTGGATCGGCATCCCCCTCGGGACCCTGGTGGGGATCGGAATCGCGACCGCCCTCGTCTTCGTCGTGCTTCTGTTCGCCATGCCGCTTTCGCGGGTCCTTCCACCTCGGGTTGCACGGGTCTCGGAGCGCTTCTTCGGTCTGATACTGACTGCCATCGGGTTCCAGATGGGGCTGACCGGCATCGCGCAGTTCTTCTCGGTGACCTGATCGGCGGCCCGACGGCTAGCGCGGTCCTTCTCGAACGAGGAGTCCTGCACTCCCTTTCCGAGCCGGGCCTGGGAGTGCAGGTGCACAAGTGATCGCTCAGGCGGACGTCGACTCGAACAACCCCAGCTGATTCCCGCCGCCAGGCCGGAACGAGCGCGCCGAGAGTCGCGGGCTTCGGCGCGCCAGTCCGCTGCGCGCGCAACTCACCGCGAACAGCCGCCGAATCTGTTGTGCGAACGGTCCCTCCCCCCTTCCACGCGTGGCGAAGCGCGGGTCGTTCAGACGCCCTCCGCGCATGGCCCGGACCCGGTTCAGCACCTTGTCCTTTCGATCGGGCGTGTGTTGCTCGAGCCACGTTTCGAACAACTCCTTCACTCCGTGTGGCAGGCGGAGCATGATGTAGCCCGCGAATCCGGCCCCGGCCCTGGCGGCGGCGTCCAAGATGGCCGGGATCTCGTGATCGGTCAGGCCCGGGATGACCGGAGCGACGAACACGCCGACCGGGATCCCGGCCTCTGCAAGTCGAGCGATGGCTGCGAGCCGTCGCTCCGGCGTCGAGGTCCTCGGCTCCATGGTTCGCTGACGGCTGTTCTCCACGGTGGTGACCGATATCGCAACAGCCGCCGCGCGATACCGTGCGAGCTCGGCCAACAAGTCGATGTCGCGTGTCACGAGGTAGTTCTTCGTGATCACAGAGACCGGGTTTCGATACCTGGCCAGTACCTCGAGACAGGCGCGCGTGATCCCAAGCCGGCGTTCGATTGGCTGATACGGATCGGTCACGCCGCTCATCCCGATCACCTGAGGCTGCCATTTCGGAGACTCGAGAGCCTCTTGCAGCAGCTCCGGGGCCCTCTCCTTCACGAGGATGTTCGTCTCGAAGTCGAGGCCGGCCGAGAACCCGAGGTATTCGTGATACGGCCGGGCGTAGCAGTACGCACACCCGTGCTCGCAGCCTCTGTACGGGTTGATGCCCACGTCGAATCCCACATCGGGGCTGTCGTTGTAGGTCAGGATCGAGCGCGAGCTATCCCGAAGCAGGCGGGTGTGCGGCAGTGGATCCTCGGGATCGCGCCACTCGTCTCGCGACAAGGTGATCGGCACGAATCGGTTCGGCGGGTTGTCGGATGCCCCGCGACTATGCAGCGGTGTCGAGCTCATGGATTGAGACTACCCGGGCGGCGGGGCCGAGTTTCGGTATTTATTCGGTATCGCGGCAGCGGCGTTTCCGGGCTAGGCTCAAGCGCGCGAACAGGTTCGGAATGGAGCGCGCCGTGGATAAGACGTGACGGCCGGCCACCGGCGTACTGAGGTGAGTGCGGCGTGGCACCCGCGCCCGCCAGCGGAATGGGCCGACCTCCGAATGAAGATCAACGGTGTAACCGACGGAGTGATACGGAAATGCACGTACAACAGCCAAGACCGAAGCGTGCGAGGTTTCAACTCGGAATGGGAAGCCTCGCCTCCTTGCTGGTGGCCGGCACGCTGGTCACGAGCTGCGAGCCTGCAGCCTTAGACACTGAGATGGAAACAGGAGAGCCGCCGATGGCCCGGCAGGTGCCGAAGGAGATCGAAAAGCATGGGCACGTTCGCTTCGACGACTACTACTGGCTGAATGATCGCCAAGATCCCGATGTCATCGCCTACCTCGCGTCCGAGAACGAATACACCGAAAGCGCGATGGCCCACACCGCGAGTCTGCGGGAGACGCTCTTCGAGGAGATCAAGGGCCGCATCAAACAGACGGACCTCTCAGTGCCCTACAGGGACGGCGACCACTTCTACTACTCGCGCACCGAAGACGGTAAGGACTACCCGATCTACGCGCGGAAGAAAGGATCACTGGAATCGGAAGAGTCGGTGATGCTGGACGTCAACGAGCTCGCCGAAGGGCACGGCTTCTACTCGGCCAGTGGACTCAGCGTGAGCTCGAACGACGACATCCTGGCCTTCGCCGAGGACACGATCGGCCGGCGGATCTACACCGTGCGATTCCGTGATCTGGAGACGGGCGACTCTTTGGGTGACGAGATTCCCGGTACATCGGGCAACATCGCGTGGGCGGAAGACAACGCCACGCTGTTCTACACCAAGCGTGATCCGCAGACGCTCCGGGCCTATCAGGTGTACCGGCACGTGCTCGGTACGGATCCCGCCGACGACGAGCTCGTGTACGAGGAGACCGACCCGGAGTTCAGCAGCAGAGTGTGGAAGACGCGATCGAAGCGGTTCGTCCTGATCGGGTCCTCTCACACGCTCACCGACGAGTACCGCTACATCGACGCCGGTATCCCCGACGGCGAGTTCACCGTCTTCCTGCCGCGTGAGCGAGGGCACGAGCACAGCTTCGACCACTTCGGCGACTATTTCTACGTCCGTACCAACGAGGGAGCCACGAACTTTCGCCTTGTGCGAACCCCAGTGGACGCCACGGGCAAGGAGAACTGGGAAGAGGTGCTCGGTCATCGCGCGGATGTGCTGCTAGAGGGTGTCATGCCGTTCCGGGATCACCTGGTGGTCCTGGAGAGAAGAGACGGGCTACGACAGGTGCGGATCCGCCCCTGGAACGATGAGGCGGAGCACTATCTCGACTTCGGAGAGCCCGCCTACATGGCGTACCCGAGCAACAACCCCGACCCGAACACGACGGTTCTCCGGTACGGCTTCTCGTCGCTCAAGACGCCCAGCTCGGTGTTCGATTACGATATGGTCACACGCGAGAAAACGCTCCTTAAGCAGGAGGAGGTGCTAGGCGGATACGACTCGGACGAGTACGTGACCGAGCGTCTATCCGCACCGGCCCGGGACGGGCAACGCATCCCCGTGTCGCTGGTGTACCGGAAGGGTACCGAGAGAAGCGGCGAGAATCCGTTGCTCCTGTACGGCTACGGGTCTTACGGCGCCAGCATGGACGCCTCGTTCGCCTCATCACGCTTGAGTCTGATCGATCGGGGGTTCGTCTTCGCGATCGCCCACATCCGCGGCGGCCAGGAGCTGGGTCGACAGTGGTACGAAGACGGCAAGCTGTTCAAGAAGAAGAACACCTTCAACGACTTCATTGACACGGCCGAGTTTCTGATCGAGGAAGGCTTCACAAGCCCCGACGCTCTGTTCGCCATGGGTGGCAGCGCAGGCGGCTTGCTCATGGGGGCGATCGTGAACATGCGGCCCGACCTGTGGCGAGGCGTGGTCGCTCGTGTCCCGTTCGTGGACGTGGTCACCACGATGCTCGACCCGAGCATCCCGCTCACCACGTTCGAATACGACGAGTGGGGTGACCCGAACGAGAAGGAGTACTACGACTACATCCTGTCCTACTCGCCGTACGACAACGTCGAATCCAAGGACTATCCGAACATGCTGGTCACCACCGGGCTACACGACTCCCAGGTCCAGTACTGGGAACCCGCGAAGTGGGTCGCCAAGCTGCGGGCGCTCAAGACGGACGAGAATCGCCTCCTGCTCAAGACCAACATGGAGGCGGGTCATGGCGGGGCCTCGGGTCGCTACCGGCGCTATGAGGAAACGGCGTTCAATTATGCCTTCATCCTCGATCTCGCAGGACTCGGCGAGTGAGCGTGAACGGTCCAGTGCCGCCCGGAAGCTGATGTTGGAGTCGTTCGGCGCCGGATAGAAGCTCCGGCTAGAAGCTGACGCCGAGTCGGAACAGAAACGTCCGGGCCTTCACCTGGTTGAAGGGCGCAAGCACGTCGTCGCCGAGATCGATTTCGCTTTCAAAGAAGTCGGAAAGCCCGAAGCCGGCTCGAGCCTCCGGCCACAGCCGGAGGCCGAGATTGATCTCGAAACCGATTCCCACGTCCAAACGCCACGGTGTGCTCGCAAGGCTGGCGTCGATCGACTCGTTACCGCTGGACGGGAACGTCACAACGGGCCCGGCCACCAGATAGGGGGACACGATGGGGGAAGGAAACCGCACGCGGACGTCCAGCGGGATCTCTACGATGTCGAGGTCGAAGCGGGCAGAGCTGTCGTCCTTCTCGATCGAGAAATCGCTCACACGGTGGAAGAACACGCCCGGTCGAAACCCGAGAACGGCGATGTTCCAATTGAGGAAGATGCCGAGGTGCCAGCCGTTCGTGCTCGAGATGTCGACGGTGCCACCCGAGATCTCGATGTCGCTGAGGTCGTTTGAATTGACGCCGCCCGCGATGCCGACCTGCCCGTAGGCCGGAGCGCACAGGACGACCGCAGCGAGCAGCGCGACAGACAACCCACGCCAGGCGAGCTTGATAGCCATTTGTTCCTCCCGATCCTCCCCGATCCCGCCGGTGCGGCCGAAGCGCGCGGTGCGAGCCGTTTTCGGCCCGCGGCAACATAGAGACGACGATGGCGGTAAGAAAGTGGTCACGGACTCAGCACACGCTGGGCTATCTCGAGCCGATGAGGAGGCGCAGGTGGAGACCAGACACGCGACGTTCGCAGCGGGATGCTTCTGGGGTGTCGAGGCCTCGTTTCGCCAACTCGACGGCGTAGTCGACGCGGCCGTCGGTTACACAGGCGGCCAAACGGCGCATCCCACTTACCGGGAGGTGTGCACGGGCCGCACGGGGCACGCCGAGGCCGTGCGGGTCGAGTACGATCCGAGCGTCGTCTCGTACGAGCAGTTGCTCGAGACATTCTGGTCGGTCCACGATCCGACTCAGCGCAACCGCCAGGGCCCGGACGTGGGGACACAATATCGATCGGCGATCTTCTTCCACGACGAGGAGCAGGAGGAAGCGGCGCGTAAGTCGTTGCGGCGGTTGGAGGCGTCAGGTCGGCTGCGACGCCCGGTCGCCACGGAAATCGGGCCGGCGTCCGAGTTTTATCGAGCCGAGGAATACCATCAACGGTATTTCGAGAAGCAAGGTATCGCTCACTGCGCGGTGCCCGAGTGAGTTCGTTCGGTCCCGGAGGAGCAGGCCCGAGTAAGATCGTTCGGTCCGCGAGGAGGAAACTCGGTGAACGAGGATGAAGTCGGAATGTCGCGTGACGCGATGAAGAGAAGCGGCGTTTGCAGGAGTAGTGCTGCGCTGGCCGAGGGGCTGAAGGCTCTGCAGGCGGCCGTCGTGATCTCGCTGGCTCTGCCGAGCGTCAGCCTGCTGGCGCAGGAGGCCGACCTGGTGCTCATACACGGCAAGGTCGTCACTCTGGATGTGGCGCGACCGGAGGCGCAGGCGCTCGCCGTGCGTGGGGATCGGATCGTCGCCGTGGGCAGCGACACCGAGATCGCCGGCCTCGTCGGGTCGAGCACGAGGGTCATAGATCTGGAAGGTCGCCTGGCAATCCCGGGCCTCATCGAGGGCCACGGTCACTTCATGGGCCTCGGCCGAGCGCGCCTCATCCTGGACCTCACCACCGCCGGGTCGTGGGAGGACATCGTGGCCATAGTAGCGCAGGCTGCGAGCGACGTGGAACCGGGCGAGTGGATCCAGGGGCGGGGTTGGCACCAGGAGAAGTGGGACCGGGTGCCCGAGCCGAGCGTCGAGGGCCTCCCGGTGCACGATGTCTTGAGCGACGTGAGCCCGAATAACCCCGTGGTGCTCGGTCATGCGAGCGGCCACGCCTCGTTCGTCAACGCGAGGGCGCTGGAGCTGGCCGGGATCACGCGCGACACGCCCGATCCCGACGGAGGCGAGATCGTACGCGACCCGCGCGGGGAAGCGACGGGGGCGCTTCGGGAGACGGCTCAGCGACTGGTCAGCCGGGCCCTGAGTCGCGACCAGGCAAGTCGGGAGCCAGCCGAGATCGAGGCCGAGATGCGCGAGATGGCGCGTCTGGCGAGCGAGGAGCTTCTGGCCAAGGGGATCACGAGCTTTCACGATGCCGGCTCGGGCTTCTACACGATCGACTTCCTCAAGCGGCTCGCCGAGGAAGGAGAGCTGCCGGTGCGTCTCTATGTGATGGTGATGGACTCCTACGATCGTATGGCCGAGAAGCTGGCCGACTACCGGATGATCGGTCATGCGGACAACCACCTCACGGTACGGTCGATCAAACAGGTGGTGGACGGAGCGCTCGGCTCGCACGGGGCGTGGCTCGTGCAACCGTATGCGGACCTCACGCGGACCAGCGGGCTGCCGACCAACCCGCCGCAGGAGATCGAGCGCGCGGCCCGACTCGCCATCCAGCACGACTATCAGGTGAATACGCATGCGATCGGCGATCGCGGCAACCGGGAGGTCCTGGATCTGTACGAGCGTACGTTCCGGGATCACCCGAGTCGGAACGACCTGCGCTGGCGGATCGAGCACGCCCAACACCTCGATCCTGCCGACATCCCGCGCTTCGCCGAACTCGGCGTGATCGCTTCCATGCAGGCGATCCACGGCTGCTCGGACGGTCCGTGGGTGATCTCTCGGCTTGGAGAACTGCGCGCGGCCCAGGGGGCCTACGTGTGGCGTGACCTATGGGAGAGCGGCGCGGTGGTGACGAACGGCACCGACGTGCCCGTGGAGGATGCGGACCCGCTGGCCAGTCTCCACTGCTCGGTCACGCGAGCCCTGAACGACGGCTCCACCTTCTTTCCCGAGCAGAGCATGACGCGCGAGCAAGCCCTGCGTTCCTATACGATCAACAACGCCTACGCCGCGTTCGAGGAGGATCTGAAGGGTACGATCACACCGGGCAAGCTCGCCGACATCGTCGTCCTGTCGAAGGACATCATGACGATTCCGGCCGACGAGATCCCGACGGCGCGTGTGTGGTACACGATCGTCGGGGGAAGCGTGGCGTACGAGGCGCCCTAGCGTGCCCCGGCGCCTCCGCCATGCTCGTGCATGCCCGAGCCTCCGTGCTGGAGGCTGGTCAGCACGTCCTCCCACTCGCCCAGCGGGATCATGGCCCCCGCGATCGAGCCCATCCCTCCATCGGCGATCGTCTCTCCGGTGGGGTTGTCGTACTCGACCGTGACCCGGTACACGTGGTCGGGATAGATGAGGAGCCCGATCCCCCGGCCCCGATAGCGGTGCACGGGGACCTCCTCGATCTCGCCATCCGGCCCGATCTCCGGCTCGATCTCGTATAGCACCTTCCCGGCGGTGACGTCTCTCAACGTGAGTCGCGTGGCGTACTTGTGAACGTGGCCGCCCATCCCGATGATCCCGCCTGCCACCGCGGGACTCGCCTCGTACGACTTGGACGAGCGTCCCGGAGGCAGGTCGAACGCCTTGCTGCCGACCGGGAACATGACGTCCAGATGAAACGGGTGAAGGCGGTATACCGGCAGCAGCTCCTCATAACGCTCGTACTGCATGACGAGACGGACCGAGACGCTTTCGTATGACTCGCTGGTCGGGTTGTGCAGCATGGTCAGAGCGAGGAACTTGCCGCCACCACGCATGGGAATCCCCAATAGCCACCCCGGCACGTGCTGCGGTTTGGTCTCGTGGCTTCCCGCCAGCACCCGCTGCATGATCGGGAGAAAGAGCTCGCGGCTCTCCGGGTCCAGCAGGTTAAGATGGTGCACGATCGTTTGCGGCACGGAATTGCCGTGCTTGTCCACGGCTTCGATCCAGTAACCACTGATGGTCAGGTCGAACGGCACTGTCCCCATCTGCACGGGCATCTGCTCGAACGCGTGGTGTAACGTGCCGGCCGGAAGATCGACGGGGCCAAGCGCGACGATGAGACGCTTGTTCTCGGCGTCATCCGTCACGGTGAGGTACGCGGAGCGGTCGATCTCCTGATCCGGGGTCTGTGCATCCTGCGGCGCGGGCGCCGCTTCGTGCTCGTGCTGGTGCTCGGGCTCCTGTGCGACCACCGACCCGAATCCGCTCGCCACACAGTAGACCGCTGTCAGGCCAGCCCAGAGACTCGATGCCGAGATGCCTTTCATCGCTGCCTTCCCCCATCAGGTATGGATGGATAATGGAAAGATGCAGGCCGAATGGCCTTTTTTGAAGCCACGACCAGGGTGCCGGGCACCGCAGCAACAATTGGGCGGCCGGCAGAGGGGCCAAAAAAGTGTGCATCCGGCAGAGAACCAGGAGCTGTCGAACGCCTCGAGGACGGTCAGGGCTAGTGGACCTCGATACGCGGTATCTCGATCTGGATGTCGGGGACCTCGATCTGCGACAGCTCGATCTCGATCTGTGGCATCGCCAACTCCAGTTGAGTCCGCGCCCGCTCGAGCTCGACTCTCGCCCGATCCAGCGCCTCCAGCTCGACCTCGATCGGGACCAAACGGCCCTCCAGCCCGCTTACCCCCTGCTCCATGCGCTCGACCAACTCGCTGTGGCGCCGCTCCAGACGCTCCTGCGCACGCTCCAACTGGCGACTGCGGCTTTCGATCGCACGCCGCTTCTCCTCCAGGCGGCGCCGCACTTCCTCCAACCGCTTTCGCACTCGCTTGCCCACGTCTTCCACGCGCACGTCGACGCGGACGTTTCGGCGGTCGACGTGTCGCACGAGATGACGGTGACTGTGGCCGGCGTGGCCGGCGAAGCGATCGAGAAACCGCCCGATCGAACGTTCGGGTATCTGATACAGCCGCTCCATCGCGTGCCCCGCGCGACGCAGCTCGCGCGCGGCGATGCGCTGCGGAGCACCCAGTGTACCGGGAAGCTCGGCCACGGTGACGGCTCGCGCCGTCAAGTTCATCGAGGCAGCGGCCGTCTCACCCAGGCCGGGAAAGCCCGCGACGTGCGCCGCGGAAGCCCATGCAGCCGTAAGGATGAACCACCCGAGCAAACCGAGAGTCGAATAGACGACGAGCCGTTTCACAGCCGTGAACTCCTTCCAGGCGGTCGCACAATCTGCGTTCCGTATCTCGTTACGAAGCTGGCCGCCTCGAGGTTTCAACGCCTTTGGGACCTCGAGCCGGCCCGCACGCCAGACAAGCAGCCATCAACTGTGAGACAGGGATAAGGGCCGGTTGGTTGGCTGGCAGTCGCTGAACGGGTTTGGTCCCAGCCGCTCTACGGCGTGGTGTCGCGACCGCTGGGAGCTTCCGAGGCGCCCGTGACACGCACGCGGAGAGAGTCCGCGAGCCGGAGGTACAGATCGCCGGTCACCGAGAGAAATCGCTCGGCACCCTCGGGTCCCTCGCCGCCGATTCGTTCGATCCGCAGCAGCACGTCCGCGTTCTCGTTACGGACATCGAGAGTCATCAGCTCTCGCGGGACGCCCCACACGTTGCCGCCTTCGGCCCTGTGCTCGCGCAATCCCGCGAGCAGCCGAGCGAGGCTCAACTCGGCCAGCGCTTGCCCATTGAGGGACACTTCCACGCTGTTCGACGCCTCCACATAGCGAAGCACGAGGCTCGAGCCCGGAATCGAGTACGTGCCGTCGAGGGCGTTCGCTCCCGTGACTGCGTAGTCGTAGCCGCCGATCGGAACGGCCTCCTGCGAGCCCTGCACCGCGAAATCGAAGCGACCCGGACTCCGGACCTCGTTCTCCCACACATACTCGATCCCCAGCGAGGCGGAGATCGCCCGGGCCCGCTGCTCGGCCTCGTAGTGGTTGGAGGTGGGCTGCGTCCCCAGCGAGTCGATCTGCGCCAGAGGCGGGTCCGAGAACCACGCTTCGATCCCCGCCGTTCCGTGCGTCTTCATTAGGTAGCGCAGGATCGCACTGATCTCACGTCGATCTTCAGGCGCGACTACCTCCGGCGCCGACCGCGCGATCCCGCTTACCAGCAGACCGTTGCCGGCCAGCAAGCCTTCCAGCCGGCCGACCTGGCTCGCGCGGGACACCCCGTACGCCGACCACGGGCCGAGGAAGGTAACGAAGGCGATCACGCACAGGGTGCCCGGAATGAGCTTGATGTTACGGGAGCGGCTGATCGAGTAATACACCGCCGTGGCCGCCAACCAGATGGTCAGGGCCAAAAGGAAGTAGCGTCGCTCGGTGATGCCGTACTGATCAACCCGCTTCCCGATGGCGAGGAAGAGCATGACGATGGAAGGGATCAACGCGATGAAGAACCAGCGCGAGTAGGTGTCGACCCAGCGGTTCTCCTCTCGATCGCGTACCGGGTGCACCAGCAGGAGCGCCAGGATGCCGAGCGCCGAGACCCCCGATACGAGGTAGCCGATCCAGCCGCTCGGCCACTCGCGCGTGACGATCACCTTGCCGAGGTACGCGGTCAGAATCACGAGGTAGACGGCCACGAGCGGCAGCAGGATGTACTGGGCAAAAACCTTGACCAGCAGTGGGTAGTCGGTGTCGCGCTCCAGTGCCGGGAAGTCGCGCGGGACCCCCGCCACGAAGTACCAGGTGTTGAAAGTGAACGCGATGAGGAACCACAGCCGACCGTACGTCTCGCCCTCCACGTCGATGCCGAGGAGGTTGTCGATCGCCGCAAGCGCGCCGGCCAGGCCCGCGAACAGCACGACCGAGAAGAAGGCGGCGATCAGAAAACGCAGCAGCAGCGAGCGATTGTACTGCCAGAAACCGTTGAGCTCGCCCACGAACGCGTAGGGAATCACGGCCACGAGCAAATGGAGTCCCACGATGAGCTGGAACCAGCGAGTGAGTCCGTGCTCCTCGGACCAGGAGGGCCATGAGAAATAGAACGCGAGCAGCGCCAGCAGGCCGACCAGCTCCACGATCGCCGTTCGGCTTCGCCTCCAATCCTGGCGCTCGCCTACCGTCTCGATGGAGAAGAAGAGCGGGATGCCGAGGACGGCCGTGGCCAGCAGCCGCTCGCCCAGCTCGTCGCTCCCGCCGCCCCGTCCCAGCAGCACCATGCCGGCGCCAGTAGCCACGACGGCGGACGTGACGACCATCGGATGGCGTCGGTAGGCAGCGATGGCGCCTTGCCACGCCAGCTCGAGAGAGGGGAGTCTCATAGTCACGTGTCTCCGCTTCCTGCCGAGGTGCCTGCTGACCGCGCCGTGTGAGGCTGCGCTAACACGTGTCTACAACACCGTACTATAGCACCACGCGCCGCACGAGCTGCTTTTCATGCTCACGCTCGATCACGGCTTCTACTTCGATGTGCTTCTCGATCCCCGAGCCGCCCAGTTTCTTGCGCAGCAGATCGTCCACCTGAAACACACCGGCCGAGTTCGACATCTGGATCGTGATCCTCACCGGGGTGGTTTCTCCCGCATCGATATTCACAGCCTCGATCGCCGCGGCCGACACCGAGTGAATGCTGGTCGAGCCGGCTTCAAACGGGATCCTCGAGCGGCCCTGCGCCATGTCCAGAGCGTCCGCAATGCGCAGAATCCCGCCTTCCAGCGTGAGAGGGGAACCGCCCGAGCGATGTGAGATGATCGCGTGCTGCACCTCCAAGCGGACGACCGTATCGGCCGGCGGCTCGTACACCTCTGCCAGCAGCGATTCGAGGATCGGTTGTGCGACGAAGAGAGAGAAGGCTTCGTGACCATCGCGGTGAATCGCCATGCCCACATCGTGGAGCAGCGCAGCCAGCGCAACCACGACCTCGGCGTCCTCGTTGGTCATGCCATAGTCCCGCACGATCGCCGGCTGCACGTCGGCCGCGATGAGCAGACGCAGGATACGGAGGGCCGAGTTCATGACGATCTGAACGTGGACCGGGCCGTGGTCCGTCATCCCGAGCCGGTCGACCGAGGTGACGTTGGAGGCCACCCACAGAGCGTAAAGGTTCGTATCCTCGTTCACGCGTTCGAGGAGTGTGGCGAGCTTCGGGTTGTGACGAACGGGCGCCCGGATCTGAGTACGGCGCGCAAACCGCTGCTGCAGCGAGCCCGTCTCCGCGGTGGCCGTCGACGGCTCGGTCCCCGCTTGCGGCTCTTCGTCGCGCTGTCGGCTCATGCGGGCATCTTCATTTCGATGGCGCGCTGCTGGCCACGGCGGACAGTCGCCGACCGGCCTCGCGCAGGGTTTCCTCTGTTTTGCAGAAGGCGAAGCGGATCAGATGTCTTCCCTGCTCGGGCTCGTGGAAGAAGCTCGAGCCCGGAACGGGTGCAACACCGATCTCGGCCGTCATCCAGTGCGCGAACTCGTCATCCGAAAGGTCGCTGATCTCCGAGAAGTCGGCCAGGATGTAGTACGCGCCCTCCGGTCTGCGGCACCGGAAGCCGGCCTCGATCAGGTGCTCGTACAGCACATCTCTGCGTGCTCGATAGTCCTCCGCCAGCTGTTCGTAGTAAGACTCCGGCAGCATCTCGAGACCCGCCGCGACGCCCTCCTGGAGCGGCGCCGGGGACCCCACGGTGAGGAAGTCGTGGACCTTGCGGATGGCATCGCTCACCGCCGGATGGGCGACGATGGTGCCGACCCGCCAACCCGTAACCGCGAACGTCTTCGATGCGCCGCTCACGGTGATCGTCCGATCGCGCATGCCGGACAGCGTGGCCATCGGCACGTGCTCGCCTTCATAGCGAATGTGCTCGTAGATCTCGTCCGTGACCGCGTAGGCATCGTGTCGAAGACACAATTCCGAGATCGCCTCGAGCTCGGCGCGCGAGAACACGCGCCCCGTCGGGTTGTTGGGCGTGTTCACCACGATGGCGCGAGTCGAATCGGAGAACGCGTCTCGCAACCGGACGGTGTCGATTCTCCAGTTGTCTTCCAGCTGCACGAAGACCGGGTGCGCCCCGCACAACACGGTGTCGGGACCGTAGTTTTCGTAAAACGGCTCCAGCACGATCACTTCGTCGCCGGGGTCCACGATCGCGAGCAGCGACGCGACCACGGCCTCCGTCGCCCCGCAGGTGACCGTGACTTCGGACTCGGGGTCCACATCCATGTCGTACCAATCGGCGTATTTTTCGACCAGCGCGTCACGCAGCCGTTTGGCGCCCCACGTGATCGCGTACTGATTGATGTCGTCGTAGATGGCGCGCGCCGCCCCGATCTTGAGCGTGTCGGGTGCCGGAAAGTCCGGGAAACCCTGGGCGAGGTTCAGCGCGTCATGTTTCGCTGCGAGCCGGGTCATCGCCCGGATCACCGACTCCGTGTAACCGTGTGTGCGGCTGGCGGTGTGCATACGCTCTGTCTCACCTGGGGATCGGGCGCTCTTCGTCAGACCCAGCTGCGGGCCGGCGGCCTGCACTTTCTACGGGACTCCATGGCCTCTATGGGCGGGCGAAGCTCTCCGTCAGGTAGCGAATGATCCGCGCGAGCTCCTCCTCGGTGGCTACGAGGCCATTCAACACCATGCGCTGCACGAGTCGCGTCGCCTCTTCCTGCGAGCCCGGAGGGTTTTGCACCACTCGATCGGTGCTGTGGCACTGGGAGCACCGGGACTCGAACAGCTCGCGCGCGCTCGCGCTGTCGTACGCCACTTCCTCGACCATGCCGCTGGCCGCTTCCGCGGCCTCTTCGCTCGATTCGGACTGTAGCTCCTGGGCGCGCAGAAGCTGAACCGTTCCCTGAAGCGTCGGCGTGATCGCGACGAGGTATGCGGTGACCTCCCACTCGTCGGACTCGGTGATTGGGTCGAGGATCGTGGACCGCTGCGCCATGCGCGCCACAGTCTGTCGCCAGGCATCAGGGGTCCTCGGCCGAGCGAGGATCGTGCGCAGGTCGTGGCACTGCACGCATTTGGCGCGCAGAATCTGGCGCCCGGCCATCAGACCGTCGGCCGACGAGAGGTGGTTTATCAGATCCTCATCCTGTAAGCCCGCGATCGGAAGGAATCTGCGCACTCTTTCTATTCGATCCTCTCCGAACACCTCGCCTCGCAGAGCCGCTCGCTGGAGGAGGGATTCCCGCAGAGAAAACGGGAACACCAGGCCGATGAGCACGACGGTGGCGATGAACAGAAAGGTGCCGAGAGCCGGTGCCAGAACACCCTCCAGATGCTTGAAGAACCGTACGATGGCCACCTTGACGATCAGTGTGGCACCGATCGAGATGCCGAGGACCAGGTGCGCGACGGTACGTGCCGGCAGCTGCACCTGATAGCTCCACATTCGTGGGACCATGTTCCACATGAGAGCGATGTAGAGCGCCAAGTAGGCGTATCCCAGCAAACGGTGCAGGAGCAAGCGTCGGGGCGGGGCCTCGCTGCGGAGCGTTTCCTTGTCAAAGGGGAAGCCCCACAGGTGATACATGAGCAAGGTGGCCACCGTCCCGACCACGACAAAGAGGAGCGCGAGAATCTGGTTTGTGCTCAGAAGCATGGGCTACCGCTTTGGCGACGACGTAGACCCGTCAGGAGGCTGACCGCCGTCATCGCCTGCCTCCACATCCTCTACCGCTTCGACCGGCTCCCACGACGCAGCGGCGAGCCAGCCGCGGACTCGCTCATCGTGCTCGACGAGCCAGATGAAGAAGACTTCGTCGGCCTCCTTGATCTGCGTCTCGCTGTCCACCGGCGCGACGGAAGACCCGCGAACGACCGCGAGCGGCAACAGGGCTACCTGATCCCGCCCACCCGCCGTCTCCACCGCGGGAGGAACGATCGGCACGCGCCCCGTGCCCGTGAAGCGGCGTCGCTCGACCACCGTCTGACCTTGCAGGAGGTCGTGACTCCAGCTCTCGAAGTCCACGGGCGCCCCGAACAGCACACGTGCCTCGGCTCCATGGACTTGTTCTTCCACGACGCCCGGATCGCGCTCCCTGAGCAAGACCAGAGCCCGTGGCACGCGGAACTCCTCGAGCGCTCGCTGGGCCAGAAGCAGATTCACACCCTCGTTCGGCGTGAGCGCGACGAAGCCGCGCCGGCCTTCCACGTCCGCCCGCAACAGCGTCCGCTCATCGCTCGCGTTGCCGAACAACACGCGGAATCCCTCACTCTCGGCTGCCTTCGCTTCGTGCGCGTTCGAATCGACCAGCAGGATCGGCTCGTCCCTCTCGGAGCCATCCCTGAGCGTGGCAGCCAAGGCGCGCCCCAGCGCGTTTGCGCCCACGATCACCCACCCGCGGTTGCCAGGCCGCCTCACCCCGAGCGCGCCGGCGAGAAAGCCGGCCGTGCCTCCCTGCACGATCACGGTCACCGCGATCACCAGGAAGACGAGTGCCACGAACTGCGACCCATCTCCCACCCCGGTCGCGACGAGGCGTCGCCCGAACAGGGAGGCGATTGCAAACGCCACGATGCCGCGCGGCGCGATCCACGCGAGCAACGCTTTCTCGTTGCGCGATAGTTCCGAGCCGGCCGCGGACACCGCGATGTTCGCGGGGCGCACGACAAGAATCAACGCCAGCACGGTGGCCACGCCTCCCCAACCGAGCGCCCACACGTCGGCTAGATTCACATCGGCCGCCAGCAGCACGAAGAGGAGGCCGACGAGGAGGATGGTGAGCTGCTCCTTGAACTCGCGCAGGTCGCGTTTCACCCGCGTCCGCATGTTGCCAACCACGAGGCCGGCGATCGCCACGGCCATGATCCCGCTCTCCTCGAGCACGAAATCACTGACCTCGAACAACGCCAGGACGAGCGCCAGCGTGAAAATGTTCTCGAACCCTTCTGGCACGACCCGCTTGCGACGCAACAGCAGTCCGATCGCCAGGCCACCGACCGCGCCCACGGCGAAGCCGAGGCCCAGTCGATAGGGAAGGCCCAGGAGACCCTCGGCCGCGCCCGCCGCACCCGAATGCGACAGCTCGAGGATCACCTCCAACGCCACCACCGCGAGGACGGCGCCGATGGGGTCGATCAGCACACCCTCGGCTTCGAGAATCGTCCGCAGTTTGGTCTTGAGTCGGATGCGTCGAGTGAGCGGGTTGATCACGGTGGGGCCCGTCACGACCACCAGTGTCCCGAACAGGATGGACATCCTCCAATCCCATCCCATGAAGAAGCCGGCGGCGAGGGATCCGCCCACGGCCGTGATCGCACCCCCAACGGTGATCAGACGCCGAATGGTCTGAGCCTCTTGCCGCAGCTGGCCGATGTTGAGGTTGAGGCCACCCTCGAACAGAACGACCGCGACCGCGAATCCCACCAGATGGCCGAGGCCGTCGCCGAGCGAGTCGGGGTGGACCACACCCAGCAGTTCCGGGCCGAGCACCACGCCCGCGGCCAGCGTGAGGACGATACCCGGGATGCGCAGGTGGATCGCCACTCCCTGAGCGATGATTCCGGCGGCCAGCGCGACGGCCACGGTGAGTCCCGGGTCATGAAGTTCCATGGGCCGTAAGGTCATTGCTGTGCCAGGTCGCGACAAGCGCCGCTTGAACCTCTGGACCCCGGCTCCCAGCTTGACGTACAAGCGGTGGGCCGAACCCGCACCCACGAGGAATCCGTGAAGACTGAAGCCCCGAACGCCCCACAAGCAGCGGCCGACGGCTCCGCACAACCCGATTCGGCTGCCTCTACGGCGCCGAGGACCCCAGAAGAAGTCTCGGCAGACCGTCTCATCGAGCGCTATGGCGCCGTGCGTGGTATGACTGAGGACCTCGCCAAGCCGCTGGCGATCGAGGACTACGTCGTCCAGAGCATGCCGGACGTGAGCCCCACGAAGTGGCATCTGGCGCACGTCACTTGGTTTTTCGAGACCTTCATCCTGACCCCCCATGCGACGGGCTACGAGCCGCTGAACCCGGCGTACGCCTACCTGTTTAACTCGTATTATCTGCAGGCGGGGGAGCGTCACTGCCGCGATCAACGGGGCTACATCTCCCGGCCGACGGTGGCAGAGGTGTACGAGTACCGAACGTACGTCGACGAGCACATGCAGCGGCTACTTCAATCCGCCGCCGACGCGAAACGGGTTGAGCTCATGCCGCTGGTCGGGATAGGGTTGCACCACGAGCAGCAGCACCAGGAGCTCCTGCTCACCGACATCAAGCACGTGCTCTCCGTGAACCCGCTGCGCCCGGCGTACCACCAGGCGGCACCGCCACCGGCGTGAACCCGCTGCGCCCGGCGTACCACCAGGCGGCACCGCCACCGGCTCGTTCGGCCGCCGATCTGCGGTGGGTCCATTTCCAGGAGGGACTCCACTGGATCGGACACGAGGGCGAGGGCTTCAGCTACGACAACGAGACGCCGCGGCACCGTCACTTCCTCGACGGGTTCAAGCTGGCCGACCGCCTGATCACCAACGGCGAGTACCTGGCGTTCATGGACGACGGTGGGTACGAGCGCGGCGAACTGTGGCTGTCCGAGGGCTGGGCCACGGTGCGCGAACGCGAATGGAGCGAGCCGTTCTACTGGGAGAAACGGGACGGCGAGTGGTCGATCTTCACGCTGTCCGGTTTACACGAGCTCGAGCCGCACGAGCCGGTATGTCACATCAGTTACTTCGAGGCCGATGCCTACGCGCGCTGGGCCGGTGCGCGGTTGCCGACCGAGCAGGAATGGGAAGTGGCAGCGCAAACCGTGCCGGTCACCGGCAACTTCGTAGAGCGTCGGCACCTGCACCCGGTGCCTCCGGAGGCTCGTTCCGCGGACGCCGGCTCTGCCGGCGGCGCGAGCCTACGCCAGATGTACGGCGACGTGTGGGAGTGGACGCGGAGCCAGTATTCGCCGTACCCCGGCTACGAGCCCGTGCCCGGAGCGCTCGGAGAGTACAACGGGAAGTTCATGAGCAACCAGTTCGTGTTGCGGGGTGGGTCGTGCGCTACCTCGGAGACCCACATTCGGCCGACGTATCGCAACTTCTTCCCGGCCGACGCGACCTGGCAGTTCATGGGAATCCGTTTGGCGAAGGATGTGAAGTGAAGCCGATCCTGCGGATGGCCTTCATCCTCTGGCACTGGGGACTGTAACCGGCTGCGGGCCACCCCCCCCACGGTCACCCTCTCTAGGCCCTGCATCCTGCCGGCCATCACGGATCCGCATGTTCAGCATCTCGACGAAGATCGAGAACCCGAAGGCGAAATAGATGTAGCCGCGCGGCAGGTGCTGATCGAAAGCCTCTGCGATCAGCGCCACTCCGATCAGGATGAGGAAGCTCAACGCGAGCATCTTCACGGTCGGGTGCGAGCTCACGAATCGGCTGATCGGTTCGATGCTTACGACCATCACTAGCACCGCCACGACGATCGCCGTGACCATCACAGCCACCTCTTCGACCATTCCGACGGCGGTGATCACCGAGTCCAGCGAGAAGACGAGATCGAACAGGATGATCTGGAGCAGCGCCGCACGCATGGTGCGGGTCGGACCGGCGGGCAGACCGTTTCCTCCTCCTTCCAGATTGCTGTGGATCTCGTGCGTCGCCTTGGCGAGAAGAAACAGCCCACCGGCGGACAGGATCAGGTCGCGTCCCGAGATTTCCAGACCGATCACGTTGAACAGCGGGGCCGTCAGCCCGATCAGCCAGGCGATCGACCCCAGCAGGGCGATCCGCGTGAGCATCGCCAGCGCGAGCCCCAGCTGACGGGCCCGTTTCTGTCGCTCGGCGGGAAGGCGATCGGCAATGATCGTGATCATCACGATGTTGTCGATCCCGAGCACGATCTCGAGCACCGTAAGAGTGAGGAGCGCGATCCAGCTCTCCGGTTGGGCGATCCAATCCATGGAGCGTACCTATCTTAGCGAGTGGGGTTGTCAGTCTGGACGTAGAAGAAGGAGCGGTCCGTCGATCGGCAAGCCCGAGTCAGCGCCGCCGGGGCGCCGGTCCCTAGAACGCCAGAGAGCCCCCCAGGCTCAGGGCGAAGTACCGGTATTCCGCGTCGCCGGTCGCGAAGCTGTTCAGACCGGTCGTGGAATACGTCGCCCGCAGTCGGAGGAAGCTGGCCGGACCCGTCTCGAGGGTGACCCAGGACGCCGCACGCCCCGTCGCGCCCACCCTGGAATCTCCCCGCCGCACCTCCTGCACTCCTGGCACGACCTCGAATCCGAGCCGCCATGAGCCGAGCTTCGGCTCCCACACGAAGCCGAGTTCCGCGATGCCGTAGTACTCGGGATCGAAGTAGCCGTCTTCTAGGTCCAGATCGAACCCGAAGGCGCGATACGAGCCGGTGACCCACAACCGGGAAGCAGGGCGCCACGTGAGGGCCCCCAGCCCGCCCAGCCGATCGTTCTCTTCCGTGCCGTCATAGGTCGCGCTGGCGAACGACGCGTCGAGCCGCCATCGACCAAAGAGCCCGAATCGGGCACCGACCTGCCACTCATCCATGACGACGCCGTTCCACATGAGCTGCGCCGTCTCGTCGAGAGCCCGGCGCTCGAACCTCCCGCTCAGTCCGACCGACTCTCGACCGGGCGTCGAAAGCCCCACCAGGTAGGAGCCCACCGTCCGGGCGCTGTCGAGGTCCGTGCGGCTCGCCCCGCCGCCGACGGTCAGCTTCCAACCCGGCTCGATGAACGCTTCGAGCTCCGCGTGTCCCCCGTACGAGCGTGCGCTCAGCCCGAGGTTGTCCTGGTCCGCCGTTCTGCCGTAACCACCGAGACGCAGCGCGAGCCGACGGGCCGGCCAGACCGTCTGGTCGTACCGTACGGTGGCGATGCGGTTGCCGTCCGAGTCCGTCTCGTAGAGCAGGGCAGGGGCCCCGCGAGGCGCGAGCACCGCCCGTGTCATGTCGAGTTGGCCGGCGAGTCTCGGATGTCCGGGCGACAGCCGCTGCACTTCCTCGAACGCGTCGAGCGCGGCCGCGTTCCGACCTTGCCAGCGCAACGTCTCTCCCAGGCCGAGGATAAGCTCCGCGCCCTGCGGGTTGAGCTCGAAGGCCTCTCGCCAGCGCCGCTCGGCTTCCAGGAGATCGCCACCCCAGGCCGCCATGCGAGCAAAGCCGGCGGCCGCCTGCACGCTGGACTCGTTCCCGGCGAGCACATCGGCGTAGATCGCTTCAGCTGAATCCAGCTCGTCAGCCCAGGACCTTACACGGGCAAGTCCCAGCAGGGCCTCCGCGTGGTCGGGACGCTCCGCGAGTATCGCCTCGTAAGCTTTGATCGCTCCGTCCAGGTTATCCATCCACGACAGCACGGTGGCGCGGTCGAGCGCTGCGACGAGGTCTCCGGGCGACCTGGTCAGCAGCTCGTCCAGCAGGGACAGGCTCTCATCCAGTCGTCCATCCCAGGCGAGCGTCTTTGCCAGACCCCGGATCGCCTCCGGACTACCAGGATGATCCTCCAGAAGCTCTTCATACGCGCGGATCGACGACTCGTAATCGTTCCCCCAGGCCAGAACTTTGGCGCGATCTGCGGCCGCTTCGACGTTGCTGGGTGAAAGGTCGAGCAGCTGGTCGAACAGGGTGAGGCTTTCGTCCAGCCGGTTCGCCCACGCCCGGATTAGCGCGAGCCGGTGCAGCGCGACCTCGTCATTCGGGTTCGTGCTCAGCTGTGTCAGATACAGACGCTCAGCCTGCGCGACGTCGCCGCCACGCCAGGCGGAGTCCGCCAGGACCGCCGTCTGCGCGGCGGCCGGTCGGGCCAGGGCCAACGATGCGGCCAGCAACATGGCTACGGCGATCGTCGGAAGGAGCGCGCGTGCGACGCTCCCCGTGCTGATGGTGCCTATGGTGTTCACGGTGCTCACGGTGTCTCTCCGGACGCGACGTGCGAGCGCCTCAACGACTCGAACACGCGCTGCATCTCTTCGAAGACCGGCCGCCTACGCGCTCGCCACTCCGGCTGCTCCCACGTGGGCCATGAGAACGTGACGACTCCGGAGGGATCCCCGACCGGTGCGGCGTCCGGTTCCGCACGCTCGGCTGCCCCATCCGCGGGCCAAGTGTGCCACTCCCCGCTTCCGGATTGGGCCGCCGCAACGATTCGGATTCCGTCCACGGTTCGAGTGCGCAGCGCGCCCCAGCGGTCGTCTCCCACTCGCTCGGCGCCCTGCAGCACGTGCCGCTCGCTGGGGTCGGTGATGTTGAGCAACATCCAAGGCAGTCGAATCTCGACCACGCCTTCGTCTTCTAGCGTCTCCCACAGACCGTCGGGTGGACCGCCCTGCGGGAGAATGCCGCGGTCGTAGCCGAGCGCGAGGAACTCCGTGCCGTCGCGCGAGAAGCGGGGGCGATTGGTCACCACGCGCAACGTATCGTAGCGACCGTCCTCGTTCGGTCGTGTCAGATAGGGACCGTTGAAGCGTCTTTCCACCCGCCCGGAGAACAGGCCGGGCACCGATGAGCCTTCGACCGAGAATCCCGCTCTGGCCTCCCCGGGCAAACCCTCACGGACGGCCTGGATGCGGAACGCGTTGGACGGCGGATCGGCCAGCAGCCGGACCCCATCCTCTCCGAGGCGCAGCACGAACTCCAGTCCGACGGGAACGTGCGGGCCCTCACCTCCAGGCCACGCGAAATCGCCGGCCCCGGCGTCGAACACGTCGAACCCCACGAAGAGCTCCTCAAACCGCTCCCGGTCCGGCCCGCGCTCGAGCAGCAGCCACAGGTAGGCTTCGTCGGCCGCTGCCCGGAGCGTGCCAGCCTCTGTCTCGTACAGCGGCGCGTTCGTCTGCCACGAGAGAAGCCGTTCCCCGAGCGTCTCCCCAGGCAGGATCTCGCCCGGCTCCATGGCGATCATCCCGTAGTGCTGCTCGGCATCCAATCGGTTGAGCCACAGCCGGTTTCGCTCGGGCGGCAGCTCGAACTCGAGCACGATCCAGTTCTTCTTGAACCACTCGTCGATCCAGGCGAACAGCATTCCACCCGCCATGCCGGCCTCGGCGATCTCGCGGGTGAGGCGCCCGTCGATGCGCGCCATCGCTGGTTCGTCGTGGCCCCCATGGTGCCAACCCTGTGGCTGCAGGTGTGCGACGCCGAGACTCGCCGGCACCCCGTATTCGGCGATCACGATCGGCATCCCCGGGTGACGCGCCTTGAGCGCGCGCAGATAGCCGAAATACCGAGACGGTCCCATAGACGAGGCGGCACTCTCGTACGCCGGGTCGAGCATCACGAAGTCCGGGTAGTACGGGTACGCGTGGAAGACCGCGAAGAAGCCCGCCGGGAACGCACCAGTCGGCTCGACGAGAAACGCGGAGAGGCCGACCGCATCGTTGTCGTATTCTCTCGGGATGTGAGTGACCTGCTCGCCCATTCCGCGCCGGATCGCCAGTTCCTCGTCGACGGTCGTCTCCGTCGGGTGATCGAGTGGGTCGAGGGTGGGCCAGTTCGTGTATGAGATCGGGCGCTGCAAGTTGTAGGCGTCCACCTCGTACGCGATCAGCTCTTCACAGGCCCGGGCGAGCCACGCGTCCATCGCGTTGCCGTCTCTCACGCGCAGATACCGTCCTTCCCAGGCGTGAGAACCGGGGTAACGGCGATTGAACTCGAGCACCGAGTACGGCTCCCACTCGCGCCCGATGATGTAGGCTAGCGTCCAGCGGGATACGTCGGCCGAGTAGCCGCCCGAGGCATGAGCAGGTCGATACGGCAGATCAGCCCGTCCGTGGATGACGTCCACCACGCGGCGCATCTCCGAGAACAAAGCTCCCTCCCACTCCTGGTTCCGGTAGTCTCCGCGGGGCGGGAGCCCTGTCCACACGCCATGGACCAGCCACAGCGCCCGATCCGGACGCTCGCGGTTGTGCCGCTCCAGCGCCGCGTAGAAGGCCGGTGGGTGAATCGTGTAGACCCGCACCGTGTTCACGCCCATCTCGCTCATGTCCGCGATCCAGGTCGCGTAGACGGTGGAGTCCGGAAACTCGCTCGGGTGCTTCCCGGGCAGCGTCGCGCCCAGGTTCATGCCTTTGATGTAGAACGGAGCCCACCCGTCCGCGGTCCGAATCTCGAAGCGATCGCCTACCACACGCGCCGGATACTGGAGTCTGTCTGGCCGTACGAGCGGGGGGCGCTCGACGATCACGGCGTCCATGCGGCGGAGCCAGCTGACCGCGTCCTCGTGACCCGGGTCCAGCTCGAGCGCGCGCGCCATGGCGGCTCGGCCCTCGGCCGCCCGGCCCTGAAGCCACGCTGTGATTCCGAGACCGACCAGCGCGTCCGTCAGGTCCGGGTTCGCCTCGAGGACCGTTTCGAAATGCTCGCGCGCCCCGACGAGCCGATCGCTGTGCAGCGACACGAACCCCATCCCCGTTCTGGCGGCCAGCGACGCGGAGTCACGATCCAGCACAGAGGCAAACCTTTCACCAGCGCCCTTCAGATCGCCTTCCCGATACAGCTCCCAGCCACGCGCGACGATTTTTGCCGAGTCCTCGGGGAGAAGCTTCTGCGCAGCGAGGGGTACCAGAAGCGCGCCGAACACCAGGATCGCGATCCCAGCCGAGCGGCCACGACGTCGCCAGCGGCGGCCACGCGCGTCAGGCGGCGACATCGATCGTATCCTCTTCCGCGCTCTCGAAGCCGCGGCGCTGCATCTCGCCCCAGTGGCTGTGGCCACGCAGAGCGCGGAAGAAGCCACGCAGCCGCCAGATCACGGTGAGCTGTCGATAGCCGAACGGCTCCACGAGAGCGCACAGGAGCATCACCGCGACATCGCGCGAGGATGGATAGGTCTTGAACGTCACCTCGTCGAGAATGACCGCCCACACGCTAAGCATCATCTGGTAGACCATCGCGACCAGCAGGAAGAGGAGCGCGAACTGGATGTCGATGGCGCCCAGGAAAAGTGCGAGTCCGGTGAACACGATGCCGAGGAGCTCCACGACAGGTGCCAGCAGTTCGCCGAACAGAAAGAACGGGTACATGAGCATTCCGACGACTCCGAAGCGCGGATTGAACAGAAGCCGTCGGTGCGTGAACATCGTCTGGGCCAGTCCGCGGTGCCATCGGTCCCGCTGACGCCCGAGTGTCCTCAGGTCGGATGGGACCTCGGTCCAGGCGACCGGATCGGGGATGAACGGCACCTCATAATCGATGCCGCGCTCCCGCAGGTGTCGGTGCAGCCGGACCACGATGTCGAGGTCTTCGACGACGTGCCCGACCGTGTAACCGCCGATCTCGAGCAGATGACTGCGCCGGAACAGTCCGAACGCGCCCGACACAAGCAGGTTACCGCCGAGCCGGTTCCATCCGAGCCGGCCGAACAGATAGGCGCGCAGATACTCGGGCACCTGAACCGCGGCCAGGAAACTGCGGGGGAGCCGAGGTGTCACGACCCGCGAGTGCCGGATCTCGCAACCGTTGGCGACCCGGATCGTTCCGCCCGCCGCGACCACCGGCTCGCCGAACACGAATGGCCGGGCCAGACGCAGAAGAGCATCAGGCTCGATGATCGTGTCGGCGTCGACCGCGACAACCAGGGGGAAGCGGGCCGCGCACAGCGCCGCGTTCAGAGCGTCGGCCTTCCCACCGTTGTCCTTGTCCACCACCATAAGCCCGGACGCGACACGCGAGCGGTAGTACCCGTGGATCTTCTCTGACTCCAGCGGGCGCTGAAACGCAGGGGGCATCTCGTACAGCTGAAACGCCTCACGCAGCCGGTCCATCGTCCCATCGAGCGAGCCGTCGTTCACGACGATTACCTCGTGGGTCGGATACCTAAGCGTGAGGTGCGACCGCACGGCGTCGACGATGGAGGCTTCCATGTTGAAGGCCGGCACGAGGACGGAGATGGGCATGAGCGCCTGTGACTTGAGGTGCTCGTCCAGCTCCTGGCGTCCCACCAGCATCCAGTTGCGCCAGATCTCGGGGATCGAAAGCAGGAGCAGCAGCGCGTAGAACGAGTTGAGGGCGAAGAAGTACCAGATGATCGTCTTGTCGACGCTAACCAGAAGATCGCGCAGCAAGTCCATGGCGATCTCTATGCAGCCCGGTCGGCGGCGGCCGCCGCATCGGACGAGATACTGCGTGTCACGAACTCGAGCACGGCAGAGTCTGAAAGGCGGAGGACGTACGTCGCCATGTCATACGCGTACGAGTCGGCCTCTGGCCCGACGGATTCGAGAACCTGGATGCCCACCGGACCCAATACTCGCAGGCTGACCGCCCCGCGCAGCCGGACCCACCAGCTCGGATCTTCGAGTGCGCCCCGGAGCGTATCGATGGCCTCGATCGCACCAATCGCGCCCAGCGAAGAAGCGGCGACGGCGCGGGCTTCCCAGTGCGCGTCACCGAGCAGCTTCATGAGGGCCGCACCGGACCGCGGGTGCGGGAACGACGACAGCGCCCTCGCTGTGGCGATGCGCACCTCGAGATCCTCCGCTTCCGCATACGGGAGAATCACGGGTAGGAGCGAAGGAACCCCGATCTGACCTGCCAGCTCGAGCGCGGTGGTAAAGCTCGCTCGATCCCGGTCCGACGCCAGACGCTCGATCAACATCTCCTCCAGGACCGCACGATTCTTTGCCAGCAGCTCGAGAAGGTGACCGCGTACGACGGCCCCAGTGGAGCTGGCGAACTCATACAGCTCCTCCATGAGCTCACGGGATGGAACCCTGGCCACGATCTCCGCGGCGGCGACGCGCACCGGCGGACGCGGGTCGGCGAGCAACGCCAGCGCGATGGCGGTCTGATCGGAGGACGCGAGCTTGGCCAACAGACGGGCGGCGCCGAGACGTCGCCACCAGAAGGGCGAACTCGCGTGACGGCAGAGCGTGCGAAACCAGGAAGTCTGTTGAATCTCGGCGGCGAGCCGCTCCCACTCGTCGCCACCTCGGCGAGCCCCGAAGGTGGTGAGAAACTCGGCCGCCGCCGCAAAGGATCCAGAGTCTACTGTGCGGCGCAGGGCCTTTGAAGAAGCGCCGCCGGCCAGCCAATTCTGAGCCGCGTGGCCGACGCGTTCCCTCTGCTTGCAGCGCCGCCGGCCTCGATATACGCCCAGCCAGCGGCCGACGCCGACGAGCACCAGCAGCATCATGAGAAACGCGCCCTGGACGAGCGCGATCAGTGCCAGGAGGGCAGTGCTCATCGACCGGTCAGTACGTCAGTTCTTCGGTGCCGAGAGCGCGCGGACGAGTCGCTCGACCTTCGCCACCAGCACCGGCATGCGCAACGGTTTCGTGAGGTAATCCACGGCACCGGTCTGCAGGGCGAGCACCTGCGCCGCTTCGCTGTTGTGGATCGTGCACAGCATCACCCGGAAGACGTTGGGCCGGAACTCCTCCAGCTGCTGCAGGATCTGGAAGCCATCCATTCCTGGAAGGTCCACGTCCAGCAGGACGACCGGGTGTGCGTTTCGGACCGGCCACTCGCAAAGCCCTTGTAGCGCGCTCACGCCGTCGGTGAAGCTGTGGGTAGTGAGGCCGCGGTTCTTCAGCGCGTACTCGAGCATCTCCAGCAGCGAGGGATCGTCCTCCACAATGATCACGTCCGGCACACCGGTCGCACCTTCTGCGGACGCCAGCGGCTCTGCCGGCCGTGGAGCGGTCCCCGCCAGCTGCGGCAGGTCGGGTGGCGGCGAAGCCCCAGCTTCCGATGCTTCTTGCTCGGGCCCGCGAGCGGCGGTTCTCGTTACCTGGTTTGATCGCTCAGCGGCCGGATCGTCTGCCTTTCCGCGCAGGAGATAACCGCGCACGCGGGCCGAGAGCTCGGCCCCGGATCTACGACGGTCCAGCACGGCATCCGCGCCGCTCAGGTAGGCCTCGAGCTCGAACTCGGTGTCCGGCTCATCTGTGACGAAATAGACGGAAAGCTGCGACCACCGTGGGGAGCGGCGAACTGCACGCAACGCCTCGAGCGGGTGCGAATCGGCGAGCTCCCGGCTGAGGATCAGCATGGAGGGCTCGGTCTCTTCGAGCGCTAAGAACAGCTCCGTCGCCGTGCCCCGCCAGTGGAGCTCGGCTCCGTGCCGGCCCAACGCGGCCGTTACGATCTCGCGGTACCCGATGTCGTCGTCGAGGACCAGCACGCGGACGCAGCGAGCCCGTCCCGTGGGCGCTTGCTCCACGGCGTCTTCCTGCCGTTCCGAGTGCGAGACCGGACCCTTCAGAGGAATCTCCATTCTCGGAGCTTCCTAACGTGCGTTTACACTTTGCCTTACTTGATTCAGGTATGGTGCAAATCCGGGACCGAGCGCGGAAGCCCCCGAAGCCCGAGCGGTTGGTTCCGTAAACTATTGCCAGGGAGTTAGATGAAGGGCTGCAGTCGCGGTGGAATTGGATGGGCGATCGTAACATCGGCCGCGACTCGCCGCACAACGCAACAAGTTCATGCGTTGTGGAAAAAGTCTGCAGAGCGTTCAGCCCGTGGGCAGCCGAACGATGCCGAACCAGAACCGCTGGATCGTCGCGATCGTCTCCAGATACTCGGCGAAGTCGAGTGGCTTCGTCACGTAGCAGTTGGCGTGCAGCTCGTACGACTCGCTTACGTCGATCTCGGACGTGGAGCTGGTAAAAACGACCACCGGGATCGTCTTCAATTTGGGATCCTGCTTGAGGTGTCGGAGCAGATCCTTGCCGCACATCGGTGGCATGGCGAGATCCATGATGATCAGATCCGGTCGGGGTGCGGTTGTGTGCTCGCCTTCGCGAAGCAGAAAGGCCAGCGCTTCCTCACCGTTCTGGCACACGTGGAGCCGGGCCATGCTGCCGGCCTCCTGTAGCGCCTCACGGACCAGCCGTACGTCGCCCGGGTTGTCCTCCACGAGCAGAACGTCGTGAAACTCGGTCTGATTCAATCTTCGGGCCTTTCTTCGCCGGGTGGAGCGCTTTCCCCAAGTGGGACGCTTCCTTCGCCGGGTGGGACGCGGTCAGGCAGGGTGAACGAGAACGTGGCGCCCTCGCCGGCCTCGGACGCGACCCAGATCCGGCCGCCGTGCCGCTCGACGATCCGCTTGCACACGGCGAGCCCGATTCCCGTGCCTTCCTGGTCCGAACGGCTCAGGCGCTGGAAGATCTGGAATATCTGCTCCTGGTGCTTGCCTCAATGCCGATCCCGTTGTCGGAGACGCGGACGATCCATTCCCCGTCGCCACGCTCGGCGCTTACCCGAATTTCAGGCCGGCGGCCGTCGCGGAACTTGATCCCGTTGCCGATCAGGTTCTGAAAGAGCTGCCCGAGCTGCGTTCGATCAGCCCGTACAGTGGGAAGCTCACCCGACTCCACCCGCGCACCCGTGTCCGAGACCACGGCGCTCAGGTTGGCGACTGCCCACTCGACCGCATCGGAAAGCTCGTCGAGCTCGTCTCCGTACCGCCGGGCCAGCAGCTGCGTGTAGCCGGAGATCATGCGAAGCGGCTCCTCGGCCTGGGCGGCCAGGGCTTGTGCAAGCCGCACCCGCTCGGTCATGTCCACGACTGCAGCCAGCACCTCGTGGCCATGCTCCGTCCGCACGGGGCTCAGCCCGATCTCGACCGGGAACTCCGTTCCGTCCTTGCGAAGCGCCAGCAGGTCCGCGCCGGCGCCCATCGGCCGCTGGGTCGGTGCTTCTTTTGACGAGTGGTTTGTGCAAGGGCCGTGCACCGGACGGGACCTGCGGTGGGAGGGAAGGCGGGCGGAGTGCCCGACCACTCGAGGGTGTGCGGCTGTGATGAAAAACCCAGCGGGGTCACTCACGCCGGTCACGAACCAGCGGCGAGCGACCCCGCTAGGCGCCAGGATACCGCTTTAGCTGGTTATCTATAAACTGCTATTGAAAATCAGGTTATGACAGCCAGTCCGGCGCCGATCAGCGCGCTGATCAACACGGCCACCAGGATGAAGACGATTCGCTCCGACACCTTGAGCGTCGTCTCCGTCCACTGACCGACCTGTTCCCTCGTATCTATCGTCATCATCCTGCCCCCTCTATCCCTTAGGACGCCCTCGGGCCCCCGAGGGTTGTCCGGCATGTTCCATCGTGTATAAGAAGTCTGTGAAACCTTCGTCGTAATCCGAAATCCCGTTCTGACCCGTGACCTGCATGCGGAGGTCGTACATCTCCCGCACTACGGATCCCACCACCCGTTCGTACAACAGCGGTACGCCGCGACGCGCTCCGAACTGAACCGCCAGTTCTGACCGCAGCCCCGAGTTCTCGAGTAGCTCCTGGTAGCCGGCCGCATCGTTGCCGGCCAACACCCACAGCTGGCGGTCGAGCCGCTCGCAGAGCGCTGACTGGACGAGAACGTCGTCTCCCGAGTCGGCAAGCGAGAGGTAGGCGAGTGCCTGTGCCTCGAGCTCCTTGTAGTAGCCCTTCCGATGCGCGAACTCGTGCGCGATCACGTGAGGCTCGAACACGCCGGTGTGCTTGAAGATCGCGACATCTCCCGTCAACGGGTCGGCAGCGCCGAGGGCGAACGGGAAGATCAGGCTGGCGATCATGAAATCACGCACTTCCTGACTCGTCTCCACCCGCTGCCCGGTAATCCCGGCGATGTACTCGGTCAGGTGTAGGTCCACCTGTTTGGCGAGCTCGCGTCGCGGGAGATCCATCGGCGCGTAAAGGTCGTTCAACCGGCCCGCCAACCCCTTGACGTCCTTCTCACGCTCCTTCTTTGGGGTCGCCGTGAGATGGCGTACGTCCGAGCCGAAGGTCTCGAGAAAGTCGATTCGGCGGGCGTCGACCCGGCTCATCCAGTCCACCAGGGCACTTCCGAAGTACGCGCCTACTGCCGCTGCTTGAACCATCCGCCCCGGCAGAGTCGCGCCCAACAGCAGCCGCGAGGCGATCGGGGCCACCATGGAGATGTCCGAGAGCGCCATCGGGAAGTACGTAGCCGGGTTTGGAATCCGGATCTTGTCCATATCAGAATATGTTCTCGCTGCCTGGACGCTGGCCCACAATGCCCCCCGAGCCCTGACTTCTCGGTGGGCGACGACCATTCGCCGTTTCTCAAACCTATTCTACGGATGGGAACCCCCGAGAGTTGCAGCGAGTTGGACACACGAGTGTCGGAATCTCGCGATCTCTGCCGCCAAACGAGGGTAAAGGCTGACCATGAATCCTATCTCACTGAGCCTTGCGACCCGCCGGATCGGGGCGACGGCAGCGCTGCTGCTCATATTGGCAGGCTGCGATGGCTCTTCACTCCGCGTGTCCGGTCGGGTCATCGCCCGGGATGGCGAGGCGGCCCAGACCGCCCGGCTCGAGCTGTGGGACGCGTTGGGGGACACGCTCCTCTCCGCCGTCTCGCCCGAGTCGGACGGCCGCTTCCGCGCCGAGCTCGCTTCCCGAACGCCGGTTCGCCTGCGTGTCTCGACGGACGGGAAAGGCCATCTCGCGACGATCCCGATCATCGGCGGACCTGCCGTCGAGCTGGAGCTGGACATCTCCGAGCTGATCTCGGGGGGCGTTAACGGCATCCGGTTTGCCGACCCCGAGTCGCGCGCCGCGCGCTTCGCGGCGGCACACGACCGCATGCGGCTGTCGGATCCGGGGACCGCCGATTCCAGCGAGTGGGAGGCCGAGTCGGACGATGACATCCGTGGCGTGCTCCTGCTCGAGCGGCTCGCGGCGGCCGAGGCTGGGGCATCGCTCGATCCGGCGGTCGCTGAGGAAACCAGACAAACGCTGTCCGCCGACTGGGCCATGTGGAGCTTTTTCGAAGAGGAGCTGGCCTTGATGGGCCATGCGCTGGCGGGCGGCGAAAGCCCGACTAGCACACTGGAGAGTCTCGAGCCCTACATCGAATACCTCGCGGACGTGTTGCACCGGCACCCTGACCGTTCCGTGCGGGCGGCAGCGGCGTTCCACGCGATGCAGGCCTCGTATCTGGCGGGACTGTCGATCGAGGGCGATGCCTACCTTCAGGTTCTGCTCAACGGCTTCCCGCGCACGGTATGGGCGGAGCGGGCTAAGAAGACGGCGGATCCGCGAGCGGCGGTGCTTCCGGGCCGACCGCTGCCGGATTTCGCCCTCGCTTCCCTCGACCGCTCGGGCAACCCGACAGGCGACACATTGACGGCAGCGGCCACGCGTGGAAGGGTGTACCTGATCGACTTCTGGGCAACGTGGTGCGTGCCGTGTATCGCCGAGATGGAGAATCTTCATGACACGTACGAGCGTTATCGGGAAGCCGGGTTCGATATCCTGAGCGTGAACATGGCAGAGGATCCCGAGGTCGTGGAGCGGTTCCGTGCCGACCGCTGGCCGATGCCCTGGAAGCACGCGCGCCTCGAGTGGTCCGACGATCGGGTGCAACAGTTCGAGGTGCCGGGTCTGCCGAGGACGATCCTGGTGGACCGCGACGGCGTTGTGCTGGAGTCGCGACTCGGGATCATGGGCTCCGATCTGCCGCGCGCCGTGGAGCAGGCGCTGGACGATCCGGATGGCTGACGCGCGGGAAGTGAAGGGACTCAGGACGCACGGATGAAGATTCGGACCGCGACACGGCGGGTGCCCGTGTCGTCGAAGGGATCGATCGCGGCTGCGCTCGCGGGCCTGCTGGGTCTTGCCGCGTTTGCGGCGGCGCACGCTCAGGAGCCCCTCCGGGAATGGGAGGGCGCTGTGTCCGTACGGGCCGTCGCGGCCCGCTCCACCGTCCGGCCGGGCGACCTGGTGCCACTTGCCGTGGTGATCGAGCACGACGAGGGATTCCACACGTGGCCCAACGTCCCGATCGTTCCCCCGCAGTTCGATGCCGTCGTTCCGATCCCGACCACGATCGAGGCGGTCTCGCTTCCCCCGGGTGCTCGATTGGGCGAGGTGCAGTGGCCGCCGGTGGAGCCCGTAACGGTCGAATACACCGATGCCCCGGTGGACCTACTCTCTTACGTCGGGACGTCGGTGATCTTTCTCCCACTGGAGCTCGACCCGGAACAGCCGATCGGCCAGACGGCCGTGGAGCTGAATGTTCGGTTCCAGTCGTGTGACGATCGGATCTGTTACCCGCCACGCACGGTTGAGCTCAGCATCCCGCTCGATGTGGTGGCGGCGGACCTGGCAACCGAGCTGGTGGCGAACGAGCCGGAACTGTTCGCCGGGTTCGGAATCCAGGGTTTCCGACCAGACGACTCGGGCGGCCCCGGCAGCACGTCCAGCTACACGATCCCGGCCTACATCAACGTGTTCGGCTGGAACTTCAGCTTCGAGCCGACCGGGCCCACGGGCCTGAGCCTGCTGCTCCTGCTCGCGGCGCTCGGGGGACTGCTCCTCAACATCACGCCCTGCGTGCTGCCCATCATTCCGATCAAGATCATCGGATTGTCCAAGGCGGCCGGTGAGCCCGGACGACTCAAGCTGCTGGGCCTCGTCATGTCCCTGGGCGTGGTGAGTTTCTGGCTCGTGCTCGGCGGTGCAATCGCATTCATCTCGGGCTTCGACGCCATTTCGAGCCTCTTTCAGACCGGCTGGTTCTCGCCGATCGTGGGCGTCATCGTCGGCCTGGCAGGGCTCGGAATGCTGGGTCTGTTCAGCGTGCGTCTGCCCCAGGCCGTGTACCGAGTCGATCCCTCGCAGGACACCGTCCCCGGATCGTTCGGCTTCGGCGTGATGACCGCGGTGCTCGCGACCCCTTGCACTGCGCCGTTCATGGCCGGGGCTTCGGCCTGGGCGACGCTGCAACCACCGCCGGTGACCCTGGGGACCTTCGCGGCGATCGGGGCCGGCATGGCGCTGCCGTACCTTCTCCTCACCCTGCGCCCCGGGCTGGTAAACCGAATCCCGCGCACGGGCCCCGGCAGCCAGCTCGTGAAGCAGGTGATGGGTCTTCTGATGCTCGGCGTCGCCGCCTTCTTCATCGGGAGCGCAGTATCCGCGTGGCTCCAGACGCCCCCGGAGCCGCCGAGCAGACTCTACTGGTGGGTGGTCGTAGGGTTCGGGGCGGTCGCGTTCACGTGGCTGCTGGTGCGAATCACGCAGATCGGACGGCGCGGCGGGCCGCGAACCGTTGTACAGGTGGTGAGCCTGGCCCTCGTCGTGCTGACGCTCGCCAGCGCGCGCGGTCTGGCCAGCCACGGTCCCATCGATTGGGTCTTTTACACGCCCGAGCGGTTCGAGGAGGCGGTAACGGCCGGCGACGTGATCGTGCTCGACTTCACCGCAGAGTGGTGCCTCAACTGCAAGGCTCTGGAGGCAAGCGTCCTGCACACGGATCGCGTGGTCTCCCTGTTCGAAGCACCCGACGTCGTACCGATGCGGGTGGATCTCACGACCGACAATCCGCCTGGCCAGGCACTGCTCCAGGAGCTGGAATGGGTTGGGATTCCGCTGCTGGCGGTGTACGGACCGGGCCGGGGCTATTCAGAACCGCTAAAATTTGATAGCTATACGGTCGCGATGGTTGAGGACGCCGTCGCCGAGACGCGTGGCGGGCGTCCACCGGCGCAGGAGTCTCGGTGAGTCGGACCACAATCCCACATGAAGTGCTGGCCCGCTCGGCCGAGCGGCCGGACGCCCCCGCCTATGTGGCGCGCGAGCCGGACGGTTGGCGGGCGACGAGCTGGAGAGAGTACGGCGCGCAGGTACGCGAAGCCGCGCGCGCAATGATCCGCCTGGGGCTCGCGCCCGGTGATACAGTCTCGATCCTCGGCTTCAATCGGCCCGAATGGCTGGTGTTCAACGTCGGCGCAATGGCGGTGGGGGGCATCCCTGCCGGAATCTACACGACCTCCTCGCCAGCCGAGTGCGCGCATATCCTCCAGCACGCGAGGTCCTCGCTGCTTCTGGTCGAGGACGACGCTCAGCTCGAGATGATCCTGCCGCTGCGAGCCGAGTGCCCCGACCTCCGCCAGGTAATCACGATGCGCGGCGCGGGTGCCAGCGACGACCCTCGCGTCATGAGCTGGGAGGCGTTCATCGCCCGGGCGGAGGGCGTCGGTGGCGAGGTAGTGGACGAGCGGCTCGACGCGCTGAACGCCGATGACCTCGCGACCTTGATCTACACCTCGGGCACGACCGGCCCCCCCAAGGGCGTGATGCTGTCGCACGACAATCTCGTGTGGACGTCCAGGCAAGCGATCGATCTGCTGGAGCTAGGGCCGGATGAGGTGGGGTTGTCCTATCTTCCGCTGTCCCACGTGGCCGAGCAGATGTTGTCGATCCATATTCCCACGCTCCTCGGCTCGGCCATCTACTTTGCCGAATCGCTGGAGCGCCTGCGTGACAACCTGCTGGAAGTCCGCCCGACGTACTTCTTTGGCGTGCCGCGTGTCTGGGAGAAGTTCCATGCCGGGGTGGAGGCGAAGCTGGCCCGGGCAAGCCGAGGGAAAGCGAAGCTCGTCGCGTGGGCGAGGCGTGCAGGAAGGACCGCCGTCCAGGCACGCAACGAGGGTTGCTCGCTCGGAGCGTGGGCGAGCCTGCGGCACGCCGTCGCCGATCGGCTCGTGCTGGGCAAGTTGAGAGCCGCGCTCGGTCTGGATCGAGCCCATATCACTGTGACCGGAGCCGCACCGATTTCGTCCGATGTGCTGGAGTTCTTCGCCGACTTCGGGCTTCCGATCATTGAGGTGTACGGCCAATCGGAGGGAACCGGCGTCACCGCCGTCAACCACGCCGGGCGCACCCGCTTCGGATCCGTGGGCCCCGCGTATCCCGGTGTGGGTGTCCGGATCGCAGAGGACGGCGAGGTACTCCTGAAGGGTCGCAATGTCTTCTCCGGCTACTTCGAGGACCCCGAGGCGACGGCGAAGACGCTGGTCGATGGGTGGCTCCACTCCGGCGACCTGGGGCGTGTGGATGAGGATGGCTTCTACTGGATCACGGGCCGCAAGAAGGACATCCTGATCACAGCGGGCGGGAAGAACATCTCACCGGCTCAGATCGAGCGTCTGCTCACCGACCACGGGTTGATCGCCAACGCCGTCGTCATCGGAGACGGGCGTCCGTACCTGACGGCGCTCGTTTCGCTCGATCGGGAAGAGGCGGAGAGGCTGGTGGCTCGGCGAGAGTCGCGGCCGGGCACACGGGTGCACGAGTCGGAAGCCGTGCGAGCGACCGTGCAGCGTATCGTGGACGTCGCGAACACACATCTCGCGCGGGTCAGCCAGGTAAAGAAGTTCGGGATTCTCGAGCGCGCGCTCAGCGTGGCCGCAGGCGAGCTGACTCCCACGCTGAAAGTGAAGCGGGATGTGGTGACGGAGCGCTACGCCAACCAGATCGAAGAGATGTACGCGCACGAGACGGCGGCGCGCGCCGCCTCTGCCTAGAACGCCGGGGCGGCAAACTCGGCGGCCCGCCAGAACGCCGACTCGCTATCTGCCTCGCGAGAAGGTGTCGCAGGCGTCCACGTCGCCGGTCTCCAGTCCTCTCCGCAGCCACTCGACTCGTTGTGCCGAAGTGCCGTGGGTGAACGACTCGGGGCTCGCCCGGCGGCCAGCCTTGCGCATCAGGCGGTCGTCACCGATCGCGGCGGCCGCTTCCAGCCCTTCCTGGACGTCTCCCGGCTCGAGGAGCTCGTGCCCGTACTGCTGTCGCCACATCGGATTCGCGTGGTGCGCCCACACGCCCGCGTAGCAATCGGCCTGCAGCTCGAGCATTACAGAGAGAGCGTTGGCATCGGTCTGTGAGGACTGGCGACGAAGACGAGTCACCTCGCCCGAAGTGCCCACGCCCGTGCGTGGACCCGACACCCTCACCTTATTTCGATGCACCACCTGCCGCTACGGTCACACGGCTCTCCTGATGACCTGGATGCGAAAGCCCCCGGAATCTGACGACTCCGGAGGCTTCCAAAGCGCTCTCTCGCGAGTGTGGCCGGGGCTACTTGTTCCGGCTGTACACCAGCTCCATCACCTTCCTCTCCACCCCGTCGCGCGTCTCGTAACCGGCGGCGATGATCTCGTCGTCGCTCGGCATGGTGATGGTGCTCCGCGACTTCACCCACTCGCCCGAGACGGGATCCATGTACTTCCCATGGTAGACGAGTACGTCGCCCTCCATCGTACCCTCGTACTGATGAACGGCGGTGGACATGTTGTCGACCCACGTGCCCTCATACTTTTCGGTCACGTTGTTGTACCCGCTGACACCCATGCCGTGGAACGGCTGGCCCATGAACTCGCCCTTGACGGCCTCGTGCAGGAAGCGGCCATCCATGACCATCTCCTGCTTTGACCGGGCCTCGCTGACCGTTGGCTCACCGCTCGGGTCCATCCACATCGTGACGGTGGCCGTCCATTCTCCTTCCATGCGGGCAAGGAAAGCGTGCGCTTCGCCGGGCGTGCCGGCCTTGGTCCACGCCTCCATGACCGTGGCCATGTCGGGCTCTTCCTGGGCGACACCGGTTTGCGGGAGAAGAGCGAGCATGAGAACGGCGGCGGCAAAGAGCGAGAGTAGGGAGCGTGCTGCTTTCATCGTTACGACCTCCATGCGACGGCGGGACAGACACCAAACTACGTGGAACGGGAATCTAGATATGCGCCCGTTGCGTGGCAACGTTGATCTAAGCGCAAGAGGACCGGGAATCCGGTGACCCGTGCACGCGGACTGAGCTTCGAGCCGGCTCCGGAATCGAGGGCGCTCGTCGCGCAACTCGCGGCCCGGATCGCGCCCGACGCACGCGAGCTCATCGGATGGTACCGCACCTATGCCGCCAACCACGTAGGTCGCGTGGCACTGGACACGGAGATCGTCCGCGAGTTCGTGCCGTCCGGATCCCGCGTGCTCGACGTGGGGGCGGTTCCGCTCCTGCTCAGCGCGGCGCTCACCGAGATCGGCTACCGGGTGACGGGCGTGGATCTGGCTCCCGAGCGCTTCGGCTCGTCGATCAGTGCGCTGGATCTCCAAATGCGTGCCTGCGACGTCGAGCGGGAGCCTCTGCCGCTGCCCGACGAAGCATTCGACGCGGTGGTCATGAGCGAGCTGTTCGAGCACCTGCGCATCGATCCCATCTTCACTCTGCAGGAGGCCCGGCGCGCACTGCGACCCGGCGCGGTGTTGCTGCTCTCGACTCCGAACCTCCGCTCACTGAAGGGCATCTACAACTTCCTCGTACGCGGGAAGGCGTATTCTTGCAGCGGCGAACTGTTCGATGAGTATGCGAAGCTCAAACGCCTCGGTCACATGGGGCACGTGCGGGAGTACACGAGCCGCGAGGTGACGACGTTCTTGCGCAAGGTCGGCTTCAAGGTCGAACGGCTCATCTGCCGCGGCCGCTTCAACCGCGGCGGACCGCACTTGTTTCTGAAAGCCTTCCCGCGGCTGCGACCGTTCATCACGTACGTGGCGCGCAAGCCGGAGTAGGACCAAGCCGACCATCCGTCGGCCCGCGTGTCGCCCCCGTCTAGTAACCGCGGATCCTGATGTTTCCGTTCGTCGTCAGGAGGTCGATCTCTCCCGCACCGGAGCCCAGCCTGCCGGAGAGGAAACCGTTCGCCACCTCCTGATCCCGGAGGGTGAGGTTCTGGACGATGATTTCGCCGTTCGTGAGCGAAGCCTCGAGCCAGGCCGACGTCTCGAAGGGGATGTCGAGGAGAATGTTGCCGTTCACGGTTCGCAGGTCGATGAATTCGTCCCGGAGAATCGAGATGTCGGCGATGATGTCTCCGTTGATGTTGTCCGCTATCGCGCTGCCCAGCACGTCGAACAGCTCGAGGGGCCCATTCGAGTTCACGACCACGACCCCGCCTGCCATCCGATCGACCGTCACGAGCCCGTTCACGTTGTAAACGGATGCCAGGAACCACTCCGGCACGAGGATCTCGTAGTGGACGATGTATTCGTGGTCCCGATCATCCGCGGGCTGGAGCGTCCGGATGATGAGCTCGCCGTCCTCCTCGTAGATGTCGACGGCGATGTCGTCCAGTCGCCGGTGTGCATCGGGTCGTGAGAACGAGTTCACGCGACGTCGTCCCTGCACGACCACGGTGGACGTGTTCTGCACCCCGACCACGCTCACATCTCCGTTCGTTCCCTCGAGGTAGAAGCCCCACAGGCCGTTCGCGCTCACGTCGAAGTGGAAGGAGTCGGATGCGGTGAAGCCTCCACCCGGGCCGTACACGTCGTGGTCGCACGCCGACAGACCCACAACTGCCGCCAGCACGAGCGCCAACATGGCGCCGCGGATCCCGATTACAGATTGTAGAGTGTCTCGAACCACGCGGATGACCATGGCTGCCTCCTCTTTCGACTCCCTACAGGAAAGACGACGCATACCGGGTTTGGGTTACCGGTTGGGCGCCGCGGCATGGAGCGCGCGCCGGTCCCGTGTTCCGCGGGTGCTGTTCGCCGCTGTCGTCCTCGTCACAATCATCCTCGCCGCCATCGTCCATCCGACCGCGACCAGGCCGCTGCATGCCCAGACTGGTAGCCGAGATGCCGAACCACCGGTCGGTGTCGCGGATTCGCTCCGAGCGGATGTGGCAACAGCCACCGTCGATCCCGAGGCGCTCGATCGTCTGCTGGCCCGTGCCGAGGCTCTCGCACCGCTCAACAGCCTGCTCATCGCTCGCGATGGAGAGCTGCTCGTCGAGCGCTACTTCCGTGGCATGCGGGCGAACCGCGCGGTAAACGTGAAGTCGATCTCGAAGACGCTGATGTGGCCGCTGGTGGGGATCGCGATCCGTGACGGTGTGCTCGGCGGGGTCGACCAGCCGCTGCACGAGCTACTGCCCGACTACACCTCCGGCTGGCGGTGCGGCAGTGCGTCGCCTACCCAACCGCGCCGCTGTGACATCACCCTCCACCACGTGCTCAGCATGACCACGGGGATCGAGGGGACGAGCTTCGGGAACTACGGTGACTGGGTGTCGTCCAGGGACTGGGTGGATGACGCACTGCGGCGCCCGATGGTGTGCGATCCTGGCGATTGCTTCGAGTACTCGACGGGAAACACGCACTTGCTGGGCGTGATTCTGACTCGACGCACCGGAAAGAGCCTTCGTGCGCTGCTGAAGGAGTCGTTATTCGACGCTCTCGGGATTCCCGTGTACGCCTGGGACCGCGATCCGCAGGGCCGCTACCTGGGTGGCAACAATATGGCGATGCGCCCCCGTGACCTGCTGACCTTCGGTGAGCTGATCCTGGATGGCGGAGTGCTGGAGGATGAGGAGCTCCTGCCGTCGGACTGGATCACCGCCTCATGGCGCTCAAACATCCTGTCTCCGTGGAACGGCCACCGGTACGGTTATCTGTGGTGGATCGACCGCTGGGGTGGGGAAGCGGTCTACTTCGCGTGGGGCTATGCGGGCCAGTACGTCGTCCTCGTTCCGCGGCTGGATCTTGTCGTCGTAGCTACCTCGTCCCTCGCCGGCCGCCGACCGGACCACACGCGACGCCTGCGCGAGTTCTTCGACGAGTATGTCGTCCCCACGTTCAAGTAACTGGCGGCTCGTCCCGCCACGAGTTCCCGCCGCCGATCCGTAGCCGTCGGCCCGTGACCGGCTATTCTTCGGGCGCTGGCGGGCGGCGCTTGTCTTTCACCTCTGAACGTTGCTTCTTCTCGCGCAGCCGCTGCTCGGCGGCCGACCGTGGTGGGCGCGTTCTTCTGCGAGGCTTACGACGCTTGAGAGCCGCCTCGACGAGTCCCCGCAGGCGAGCGGCCGCGACCTGTTTGTTCCGGGCCTGACTCCGCTCTCTGTCCGCCACGACACGGAGGATGCCCTCCTTGCTTATCCGGCCCGCGAGCCGCTCCCGCAGGATGTCGCGCTGCTCGTCGGTCAGGCTCGGGCTCTCGAGCACGTTCCAGCGTGCCTCGACGCGCGTCGCTCGCCGATTCACGTGCTGCCCGCCCGGGCCGCCGGCACGGGAAAACAGAAACTCGACTTCTTCTTCGGGAATCTTCATCTCAATCCGGGAATCACCATCGCTCAGAAGATGCTCGTGCGAACCGCTGCGAGGACAGGGCCAGCGGTCGAGGTCGCGTCGTGGCATGACCGATTCGTCGAGGTCATACCGCGATACATGCAGCGGTAAGCAGGAGCACGGAGAAGAAGATGCAGGGACTTCGTGGCCGTGCGGCGCCGAAGCGCACGCGCCCGGGTCGACTACTGCTCCCCCCTTCCCGGCGGCACACGAAGCCCTACATAGACCGAAACAGCGGAAAGCGTTCACGTCCTCTGACAAGGGGATCGCGTATCGGTCACATCGGGCTGGCTACATCACGACGGGTTGCGCGAAACGGACAGGCCCCGGAATACTCGAAAGGTTCGCAGGGACGTGTAGCTCTTCCTCGTGAGGCGGCGCCGGAGTGGGAAGTGTGACGACGAATGCGGTCTGGCTGCTTGGCGCTCTTCTGATCTGCCACTTCTTGGGTGACTTCACGCATCTGTCAACCGATCGGATGCAGACGGCGAAAGCTGCGGGAAGTCCCCTGACTTCGATCCTGGCGCACGCGACGGTTCACGCGACGCTCGTGCTGATCGCCGTGTGGGCGATTGCCACCACCTCCTGGTCACTCGTCCTTGTCGCGGCAGGTATCGAGCTGGGGACGCACTTCGCCATCGATGCCTTCCGTGCCCGGCTGGAGGTAAGGCTGCCGGCTGTCCGCGATCCGTCCCGGCGGACACACTGGTACGTCTTCGGCGTTGACCAGCTGTTGCACGGTCTGGTGCTGCTGTGGATCGTGGTCGTGGTTTCGGCAAAGAGCCAGTGAATCAGGTGGCCGTCAACCGCTCGACCGTCCCCTCGGCCGGTACCTCGACGACCCGCGGCGCCGTGTCCAGCTCTGCGGTCACGCGCACGGGGTCCCCGACGTCCTTCGCGATAGCGCCGCGAACGTCTTTCCGCAGGCCCAGCACGAAGGCGCCACTCATCCTGACGATCGAGCCGCGGTAGGGGTGCCCGTCGAACGTGGCCAAGATCTTGGGCCGTGCCGACCCGAAGGCCTCCTTCACATCGAATGGCACTTCGACCCACGCGCCGCCGCCGGGCGCCTCGAGAATCTCCGCTTCGAACTCGTGTCGTGTCATGGCGACAATGGCTACGGCTCCGGGCGGGAGCGCGCCAGCCCCGGGTGGCTCTCCGCAGCCCCGGGCGTGCGCGCAACACCCGATAGGCGTTGGCTTGCCTCGCGAAGGTCTACGGGTTCTCTTTGCGCCCGTCCACCCGCCGGCCAGACGCTGCCTGGCGGGATCGTTCCGCCCAGCCCACAGGAGGCTCAGGTATGAGAAGGATTGCATCGGCGGTGCTCGTCGCCGCCGGAATCATGGCTGTCACGTCAGTGCCGGCGCTCGCCCAGGAGGAAGCAGGCGCCTACTGGAAGGTCACGACGTACACGGTGCCGCCGCCATTCGCGGCTCAGTTCTCCGACGCCATCGAGAAGGCCGTCGAGGCCGCGAAGCTGGCCGAATTGGGCCCCGAGTGGGGCTGGATGGTCTACACGGAGAACAACAACTATCACGTCGTGGCCCGTCACGAGAGCCTCGCGGAGCTCGAGGATGAGGGTGCGTGGGCGCGGCAGTTCGAGGGAACGGCCGGCGAAGCCATGCTGCAGGAGGCCTTCGCCATGTTTCAGGAAGTCCACGGGTTCACCGTGGAGTCCCACGTCTCGCAGTCTCTGCCCGCCTGGTCGTACGAGCCCGAGGAGATGTCGTTCGGAGAGGACGGGCCCGGCGGCGTCATGATGTATCAGTCGCGGCAGATGCCCGGCACGAACGAGGCGTACAGCGAGAACACGGTGGCGGTCATGGACGTGCTCCGCGAGATGGGGTATCCGTACGCCGTCTACGCCAACCGGGTCATCGTAGGGGACGAGAGTATGGTGTACTTCGTGATGCCCTACGACGATTTGACCAAGGTGTATGGTGAGAACAGCATCGGCACCTGGCTCGAGAAGACCGAGATGGGTGAGAAATGGGAAGCGCTGTTCGAGAAGCGTCGGCCCATGCAGATGAGCACGAACCAGTTCTATATGAGTTACCAGCCCGAGCTGAGCTACTGGCAGGTCATGTAGAGAGCCTTTACACAGCGCCCCCAACCCCGAGTCAGGGTAGGGAGCGAGTTACAGAAGACGGCCTCCGGTTCGCCGGGGGCCGTTTTCTGTGCGCTAACGCAGCCGTCGTTCCACCAAATGCTCTATTTCACTATATTTGGGCGCTCTGGGTGGTGCGGGGTGAGGGGAGGCGGTATCGACCCCCAAACCACGGAGTCGTAGAACATGTCCTCGCATTACCGCGGCCTTCGTTACGGAGGTCCTACCCGACGGGGTATCGTACGTCAGCCCCTGGTCACACCCCGAGCCGCGCGGGAGTCCGTGCGGGCCACGTTTGGGGGTGTATTTCTCCTTGGCTTCACCGTTCTTCTCATCGTCCTGGTGGCGCTGGCTGTCGGCGCCTGCCAGGTGGTGGAGGAGCGTGCCGAGTTCGCATCGGCGACGGTCGAGTTCGGTACCCCGCCTCCGACGGAGGTGGTAGAGGCAGCCGACACGCTGCACGGCGAGATCGTGCCCGATCCATACCGCTGGCTTGAGGATCAGGAATCGTCCGAGACGCGCGCGTGGATCGACGCGCAGAACCAGTACACGGACGGCATCTTCGCGCAGCTACCGGGGCGGGCCGAGCTCACCGACCTTGCCACGAAGCTGATCAAGATCGACCGCATGGGTTCCCCGACGGAGAAGGGCGGTCGCTACTTCTTCAGCATGACGCGCGCGGATGACGAGCTGCCGATTCTCTACTACCGCGATGGCTATGCGGGCGAGGATCAGGTCCTCATCGACCCGCACGGGATGAGCGACGACAACACCACCCGGGTCGGCCTTCGTGACATCTCCGAAGATGGAAACACAGTCGTGTATTGGGTGCGCGAAGGCGGGGTGGACGAGACGGAGATCCGGTTCATAGATGTGGAGACGCGAGCCGATCTTTCCAATGTCCTGCCCACGGCTCGCTATGGCAGCGTGAGCCTCCTGCCCGACGCGAGCGGGATGTACTACGTCAAGTACGGGAATGTCGAGCCGCGCGTCTATTACCACCAGATGGGCACGGATCCCTCCGAGGACGTGGCGATCTTCGGCGAGGGGTACACGCGCCGAGACATCCCCGTCGTCAGCCCGTCGGACGACGGCAAGTGGATGCTGGTGACGGTGATCCACGGCTCCTCGGGTCCCACGGAAGTCTTCCTGAAAGACCTGGCGAATGACGGTCCGTTCGTGGAGGTGATCCGCGACGGGGCGTCGCGCACGTTCGGTGAAATCGCCGGCGACAGGCTGCTGCTGACCACGGACCTCGACGCACCCAACAAGCGCGTGGTCGTGGCCGAGCTCGCGAACCCGTCGGTCGAAAACTGGACGGAACTGGTACCCGAGAGCGAGGACGTCGTCATCCAGGGCGCGGGCGGGGCGGGCGGTCACTACTTCGTCTCGTATCTGAAGGACGTGCAGCCTCGGGCGGCGCAGTACGACACCGACGGCAATCTCGTCCGCGAGATCGAGTTCGATGTGATCGGGTCCATCCGGGGCGTTGGTGGCGAGTGGGACAAGAACGAGGCGTTCTTCATCTTCACGTCGTTCCACGTCCCGACCACCATCTACCGGTACGACATCGAGACGGGCGACATGGACGTGTGGTTCCAGCAGGACGTCCCGATCGACACCGAGACGATCGACGTGAAGCAGGTGCGCTATACGTCGAAGGACGGGACCGAAGTGCCGATGTTCATCGTCCACAAGAAGGGCCTCGAGCTGGACGGGGAGAACCCCACTTACCTGACCGGCTACGGTGGCTTCAACTCGAGCCGAACCCCCGGCTTCTCTGCCTCGGCCGCGGCGTGGGTGGACATGGGGGGTGTGTACGCGGTCCCCAACCTCCGGGGTGGCGGTGAGTTCGGCGAGACGTGGCACCAGGCCGGCATGTTGGGCAACAAGCAGAACGTGTTCGACGATTTCATCTCGGCAGCCGAGTATTTGATCGCCGAGGGCTACACGAAGCCCCCGAAGCTCGCGATTCGTGGCGGCTCGAACGGCGGGCTACTGGTGGGTGCGGCGATGACGCAGCGACCGGATCTGTTTGGCGCGGTGGTCTGCACGTACCCGCTGCTCGACATGGTGCGCTACCACCAGTTCATGGTGGCCCGCTTCTGGGTGCCCGAGTACGGCAGCTCGGACGATCCCGAGCAGTTCCAGTACCTAAAGGCGTACTCGCCCTATCACAACGTGGTGGACGGGGCCGACTACCCGGCCACCCTGTTCATCACGGGCGATGGGGACACCCGCGTCGCGCCCCTGCACGCGCGGAAGATGGCCGCGCTCGTACAGGACGCGAACGCCGGCGACAACCCGATTCTGCTCCGCTATCATGTGAAGGCCGGGCACAGCGGCGGCCAGCCGGTGAGCGAGCAGATCGAACAGATGGTCGACACCTTCAGCTTCCTGATGTGGCAGCTGGAAGGCGCAGACTGAGCACAAAGGAAGCCTGAGAAAACGGGAGCCGAGCAGAAGAAGCCGCAGACAGCTGAACGCAATTCAGGGCGGGACAGCGGCCCACCCCGACCCATGTGGCAGATCCCCAGCGGCCTGCCACGGGCCAGCCGCTTCCCGCCCGTTACATTTGTCGCTGTTCGGAGTCAGGTCTGCAAGATCCACCATCGGGCGCCGTTCAACGTTACTGAACGGCCTGGTGGGTCAGACCGGGCCTCGACACGCGCAGCGAGGAGGGAAGATGTCTGCTGCAAGCGCCGCCTCGACTCGACCATCTTACCACCCGCCTCACGGACGGCTGCTGACGTTGATCATGCTGGTAGGTTCAGGGCTGGTCGGCTGTGGGGGTTCCACGTCTCCCGTCGACCCTCCTCCTCCTCCTCCTTCGTCGCCGCCTCTGGACTTCGCCCCGGTCGCCGGTGACTGGGTGGGCACGGTGAGCGAGCTGAGACAGCCGTTAGTCTATCCTGTAAACATAACCCTGCTATCGGAGGCATCCGCGGGGTCGCGAGTGGGGACAGTCTATTACGCGGGCGGGTTGGACTGTGGTGGAACCCTGACCGCCCGTGCAGTCAACGACAACAGTTATGAAGTCGGGGAGACGATCACGTACGGGTCGGGCTGTGTCAACAACGCCATCATCCAGCTCACGCATGATGCCGCGGCCGGCACGCTCGACTATAGGTGGTATTCGCCGCTTGGACCGCTGTCCGCGACCGCAGTCCTGACCCGCAAGGAGTGACTTCGCGTCGCTGTGACCACATTTCAGCCTTACGGCCGCTTCGTCACGCTGTCCAGCTCGATCATACCCATGCCCTCGAGCGCCTGGCGGCGAAGCGGTTCCACGGCGTCGTTGACCGCATGGCCCGCCCCGAAGTCCACCCCTAACATCGTGCGCAGGGGGCGCTCCCCGGCCGGCATCTCGACCAGGCCCACGATCGCGTCGACGACCAGCTGCGGGTCCGTCGGGGTCTCCGGATCGGCGAACACCTGCTCGAACCCGGCACTGAGGTCCTCGAGCACCTGGTTCATCTTCCCGTAGGTGGCCTCCGTCTCGTGGTCGGTCGGTCTCGGGCTTCCAGGGAAGAGGTTCGTGGTGAAGGGGCCGGGCTGGACGAGCACTACCTCGATCCCGAACGGCGAGAGCTCGTAGCGCAGTGACTCGCTCAGTCCCTCGAGCCCCCATTTCGACGCGTGGTACACGCCGAAGAAGGGGAAAGCCAGCCGACCGGCGACCGAGCTCACGTTGATCACGAGCCCCTCCCCGCGCTCCCTCATCTGCGGCAGAACGGCGCGGCACACTCGGAACGGCCCGACCACATTGGTGTTCAGCTGCTGCGTCAACTCATCGGCCGTAAATGCCTCTGTGATTCCCACATACATCTGACCCGCGTTGTTGACAACGGCGTCGATCGGGTCCCGCATGGTGGTGAACACGGTGTGGCCGCGCTCGGCGAGATCCATGGCTGCTTTCTTCCCGAAGCCGCTCGAGCAGCCGGTGATGAGAACGTTGGCCATCGTTTCCTCCTTCAGGGTCGGGCCTTTCAACCGTTATGAGGTTATGTGGTCCGGGCGCGGGCCAGCCCCGGCGCCTGCCAGGACTGGCCCTGCGGGGGCCCACTACTCCTCCGCCGTGATCACCTCCGTGGGCATCGTGCGCGGGCTCTGGAAGACCTCGTCGATCCCCAGGATCGTGATATCATCCTCCTCGACGGGGATCGGGAAGGCCGCGATCAGCTTGTCCTCCTCCAGCAGCTCGTCGGGCTTGGGCGCCGCGTAGGTGATCGGCGTCGGCTCGCCGCTCAGCAGCAGCTCCTTCATCCCCTCCGCGTCGGCCGTGATGAACACGACCCACATGTTGCCGGTCTGGAGATGGTACTGGATAGCCTCGTTCACGTCCTCCAGAGTCAGATCCGCCAACCCGGACCGAATCGAGGCCAGAAAGCCGTCGCCCCCGACGCCGTAGAACGCATCGTCGACGCTGTACGCCAGCCGGCGGCTGATCGTGGTACCATACTTCTGCGTGTAATTGTGGAGAAACTTGCGGCTCGCCTCGAACGTCTCGGCCGTCATCCCGTTCTCGACGAGATGCTCCAGTTCGCGCAACGCCGCTCGCGTCGCGAACAGAGAGCGTGAGTGCAGGTTGCCAGGCTCGGTGAGCGAGATCGGACGGATCCACACCTCGAACAGGTGGCTCCGCCGCGCGGCGTTGATCGGGGGCTGCTGGGTCGTGTACCCGCGCGGGAACGCCTCGATGTAGCTGTAGTCCCCGTAGTTCATGCCGCGGTCGTCGCGGATCACCTGATACAGATGACTGAACGAGTTGCGGTGCTCGCCGAACCACGAGTTGGCGGTCATCATCGCGTAGAAGTCATCGTCGCCGCGGGTGAGGGTCGTGGGGAACCCGAACGAGATCGGGGTGGACTTCGTCTCCTTCTCGACGATCAACACCTTCACGCCCTCGGGCTGCATGGGCTGGGGCGCGTCGACTATCACGACTTCGCCCTCGGGCAGCAGGTCGAAGTCGGCCCGCACCTGAGTCGCGAAGCCCGCCGGATACCCGCCACCCACGCCCACGACGAGGTTGTTGCGGACGTAGTACTGATCGTAAAAGGCACGCACGTCATCGAGCGTGATCGACTCGACCGTCTCGACGTAGCCCTCCTCGGGGTGCTCGTACGGCGTCCCTTCGTACGCCATCCAGAACAGCAGCTCCTTGGAGAGCTCCTCATCCCGATTGTAGCGGCGCCCCCGCTCCAGGAAGTTCATGGTCTGCGACTTCACCCGCTCGAAGTCCTCCTCGCTGAACGCCGGTTGGAGCAGGGCGTTCTTGAAGAGCGTGTAGTAGTCCTCGAGGTTTTCCTCGTGGATGCGACCGCGAAACACGGTCATCTCCTTGTCCACGCTCTTGCCGTACCCGGCCGCCATCGGGTACAGCTTCTCGAGGATCTGCTCGTAGCTGTCCTCGGTCGTGGATCCATCCGAGAGGAGCGACGCCGTAAGTGCCGCGAGGCCTTCCTTGCCCGCCGGGTCGTTCTGCGAGCCCGCCTTCACCCAGACGTTGAACGCGATGTAGGGCGACTCGGGCTCGGGCAGGGTGATCGTGCCATGCGGTCCGTCGCCCTCCATGGGTATGCAGGCGGCTCCGACCAAGCCGGCCGCCCCGACGCCGATCAGCGCCAGGCCGGTGAGAACGGGGCGTGACTTGGATCGGAGTCCCGTCGGGAGGCCGAACCGCTTGCTCCGTGTAGTGCTTGCTCGGGGGTTCATTCGGCACCTCCCTCGGCCTGCAGCATGGTGATCGTCGTCCGGCCGCTCTCGTTCAACACCTGTCTCGCGGCCTCACGAATGTCCTCCGCTGTGAGAGAGGCGAGCGTGGCGTAGTAGTCTTCGATCGCGTCCAGCGTCCCGGTGTTGATGATCGTCGTCATCAGCGAGAAGGCGACCTGCTGACCCGTCTCGAGCCCCATGAGGTACCGATACTTCATGTTGCTCTTCGTGTCCTTCAGTCGCTTCTCGTCCACCAGCTCGTCTTGGAAGCGCTCGACCGTCGCCCGGATCTCGTCCTTGATCGGCTCGATGTCGTTCGGGTCCTTCACCATGGCGGTGACGTCCACCAGGCTCGGATCACGCTGCAGGCCGAAGCCCGCGTTCATGAACTGGAGCCGCTGCTCGTCGATGACCAGCTTGCGGTAGATGTCGGAGTTTGATCCGAAGGCCACCCGGCCCAGCACCTCGGTGGCGACGGCCATCTTGTCCATGGCGTCCCACGCCGGCGACTTGTAGTTGACGCTCACGATGGGGAGCGTGCGCCCGGGATAGTAGACGGTGCGGTCGCGAGCCGCGGTCTGAACCGGCTCTGGCTCGATCGCCGGTGGCACGTAACCGGTCTCCCAGTCGCCGTAGTACTGGTGGATCAACTCCTTCGCCTGGTCGACGTCGAAGTCCCCGGCGATCACCAGAATCACGTTCTCGGGCCGATAGAAGCGCCCGTAGAAGGACTTGCTGTATTCGTAGCCATCCGGCATCGCCCGGACGTCGTCCTCGAAGCCGATCGTGGTGTGGCGGTACGTGTGCCGATCGAACGCCGTCTCCCGTGTCTTCTCGTCCAGCCAGCGGAAGGGGCTGAACGCCCCCTGCGAGTACTCACCCAGCACGGCGCCCGCCTCGGTGCGGAAGCCCGGCTCGTCGTAGGCCAGGTTCTGGAACCGGTCCGATTCGAGATCCACGATCTGCTCGAGGTACTCGCTGTTGCCGACCAGGTAGTAGACGGTGCGGTCGTTGCTCGTGAACGCGTTGCGGTCCACCCCCATCTCGGCGGTGATCCCATCGTAGTAGGGGTACTTCTCCGTGCCCCGGAACATCATGTGCTCGAAGAAGTGGGCGAAGCCGCTCTTACCTTCCTCGACCTCGTCCCGGCTGCCGGTGCGCACCATGCTGACGTACGCGAGGCGCCCAGGTTCGTTGACCGGGATCAGGTAGGCCTTGAAGCCGTTGTCCAGCTCGAGCAGCTCATAGTCGAAGGGGAAAATCCCTTCGGATTCCTGTGCGGCCCGACTGACGGGCGCCAGCGATAGCGTCACACCCGCCAGCAACGTGGCCGCAGCCACGAAGAGCCATCTCATAGGGTACTCCTCCCGATTCTCGGTGACTGCCCCCGAGCACGAGAGGAACAGCTCGCGGTGGTCGCGTACCGTGCGCGCGCACGGTTTTCCACCGGCGGCTCGGAGGCGAGGTGCATATCTAACAAATCTGGCGAAAAGAAGGACACCGGGCGAGAGAGCAAGCGGCCGGTGTGAACAACCGACGCGATCGAGCAGTACAACCGTCATCGCCCATACGGCGTGCACCCGACTGCGTCGCCCGAAGCGTCACGCCGCTGGCAGCGTCCGGCAGCTCCACGGAGTAGAAGACACATGAGGAGATGTGTGACCCCGAACGCGTTAATGGTCTTCCTGCCACGGACCGGACCGCTGGAGACGCGGCCATGAGCAGGGTCGGTACCCAGCCGAGGCGCCGTATGGCCGCCGGTCTGTGCCTGGCCGCGCTGGTCGCTGCCTGCCGCCCCTCCGAGACGACACCTCCGCCGGGCCCGCCAGAGGGCTTTCCAAACGCGTACGCGATGAACGAGTGCGCGCCGTGGGACGGAGCGGCTACCCTGATTGCCCTATCGCCGGACACGCTTCGGACAGGCGCTCCCTGGGGTTCCGAGGTGCCACGGCCGCACGTGTGGATGTCCGTGTATCGCCCGGCCAGTGCGCTTGCCGGGGAGCGATTCGAGATCGACCAGGAGCGGATTGCCGGAGCGATGAGCTGCACCCTGGAAGAGTCTCGCTGTGAGCCCGCAAGGTCGGGTTTCGTGGAGATTCGCAGCCGTGAGGAGGACGGATCCTTGCGTGGCTTATTCGAGCTGCGATTTGACGATGGCTCGACTGTAGCGGGCGGTTTCCGCGCGCAGTGGTACGACCGGCCAATCCTGTGCGGATGACGCCCGCACGAGCCCGGGCCTCGCTCCTGCCGCTTGCCGCCACGGTCGTGTGGACAGCCGCGGTCTTATCGTGCGCGGGCTCATCGGGACCGGAGGTCAGCTTCTTCGCCGCGGAGCGCCAGTACCGGTTCGACTTCTTCGACACACCGGAAGAGTGCGAAGCACATCAGCCGCCGGACTTCCACATCAACTGCTTCCAGTGGATCGATTTCTTCCCGACCGGTCGAGTCGAGATGGTGGTGACCGACATCATCAACCCCGGCGAATACACGATCCGCGGCAGTCGAGTGGCCCTTTCTTTCGGCAGCACTCCAGAGCTTCCCTCGCGTCTGGAGCTCGCGCTGTCGGCCGACGAGACGACCCTGACGGAGGTCGATACGGGAAGAGTATGGACCCTGTGGTCGGAGTCTTAGAGAGATGAACGGACAGGGCCCGCACGAGGAGCGTGGCGTGAGTCATGATCCGCAGCACGCGCTCGAGTTAGGATGTCGAATACTGGATTCGCTACTCGAGCCAGCCGGCTTCCGGTTGGTGCCTGGGAAGGCCGGCCCCAGCTCGGGAGGTCCCTTTGCCCGCGCCGAGTACGTGCGGGGCAATCGGCGGCTCGAGCTCCACTTTCGGTGGACGCTGGGCATGCTCCGGTATCATGTGGGCGAGCAGTCGCTGTCCCACGCGGAATACGTCGACGCGATAGCCGGCGTCTCGGCGCCCCGCAGCTACCCGGGACACGTTGCCGAGCTGGAAGAGGGGTTCCGCCATCTGCGAGCAGACCTCGAGCGATACGGAGAGATGTTTCTAAGTGGCTCGGACGAGGAGTTTACCGCGCTCGTGCAGAAGGCAGAAGAGATGAGAGCCCGCGGCGTCCATCGATTGCAGCAGGTGGAGGAGGCGCGTGAAGGGGCGGACGATTGATGGGCAGCGGGAAGAGGCACGCGAAGAGGGCCCGAGCCGTGAGACGTGACAGGAGGATGAAAAGCGCATCTCGTCTGGGGCTCCTGCTGACGCTGGGTGCTGGCGCCCGCGCACCGGGCGGTGGGGGACAGGCCGCCGAACGGCAGGCTGGCGAGGTACAGTCCGGCCCTCTGAGCGCCCGACTCACGCAGGACACCACCCGCCGCGGCTGGGTCGAGCTCCTGCCCGGCGATACGTACCAGCGGGACTTCCAGCTCGCCGCTTACATCTTCGGGTCAGAGAATCTGGACCCGCCTTACGCGGTTTTCGTCCGGTATCGGGTGACGGTCAAGGCGAAAGAGCGGTGGCAATCGCTCGCCCGGGGTACCCGGCCGCAGGCAGACGAGGCAAGCGGCGACCTGTCAGCTAACCTTGAGTTATATTTGAACTTCGAGACAGCCCCTCTCAGGATCGAGCGAGTCGGCGCACGCTAGACTCGCGACAACCCGATTGGCCCTTGGCGATTGGCTGCCTTAACCTTCCAGCTGGCTGAATACGTCAGCCAGCGACATGTAAGGTACGTATGGCAGCGGCTCGTCCCCCCGAACTCGCCGATCTCCTCGACGCAGCCGACGCTGCAATCACAGAGCGTGCCTGGAAGGCCTTCGTCGCGCGTTACAGCCGGCTCCTCCTTCACACGGCCCGCTCGTCCGGTGTCGACTACGACGGTGGGATGGATCGGTACCGGTACGTGCTGGAGGAGCTTCGGCGAGACGACTTCAGGCGGTTGAGGCAGTACGCCGTCGAGGGTCGAAGTGAATTCACTACGTGGTTGGTCGTCGTCGGGCGGCGCCTGTGCGCCGACTTCCATCGTCAACGCTATGGACGGGATCGTGGAATCAGTGGTGAGTCCGAATCCGATGCGGCAGCCGTTCGCCGAAGACTCGTGGACCTGGTTGCGAGCGGGCTCGAACCGGCTCATCTGTCGGATCCATCCAGCGAGACTCCGGAAAAGCACCTTCGAGTCGCAGAGCTGTCTCAGATCCTGCAGTCGGTCGTCGAGTCGCTGCCGGCCCGGGATCGTGTCCTTCTGAAGCTTCGGTTCGAGGACGACATTCCGGTTCGAGAGATCGCCGAAGCGATGGGATTCCCGAGCGTCTTCCACGTGTACCGCAGGTTGAAGACGCTGCTCGGCACGCTGCGAAGGGATTTACGGGACCGCGGTGTGGAAGGGCCACGACCTTGAGCGCGATCAGGGGTTCGCAAGAATTACGATGGGATTCCGTTTCACATTGGAGAGGGGACGGAACAGACGGGTCTAAAATCAGGAAACTCCACGAATGAATCGCTCTGACTGGCCTGACGATACACATCTCGACGAAGACCTGATCGCCTCCTACCTGGATGGCACGCTGTCAGCGTCCGAAGCCGACGACGTGGAAGAGCACCTCGCCTGCTGCGCTGCCTGCCGGAGCGATCTCGCTGCAGCAGTGCAAGTGCTTCGCAGCTTGCCCAAGCGCCGGCGCTGGCTCTTCGCCGCACCCGTAGCGGCCGCGGCCGCGATCGCCATGTTGCTCGTGTTCCCGTCGGACCGGATAGAACCACCGTCAGACGTACTGCGCAGCGGCGAGACCATCGCGGACCGAGAGGGACGCCTGACGATCGAAGCGGTGGCTCCGGCTCCCGGAGAGATTCTCGGCACCGACTCGGTTGTATTCGTCTGGCACGCCATCGATACCGATGCCGCGTACCGAATCACGCTCTCCGAGGAGAACGGGGACGTGGTGTGGAGCGCGAGTACGTCCGACACGACGATCTCGCTCCCGAGCCAGATCGAGTTGATGCCGGACCGCGTGTACCTCTGGTATGTCGACGGCCTGCGCCGCGACATTCAGCCAGCGACGACCGGCGTCATCGAGTTCCACACGTCGCCGTGATGGAGGGGACTGTCACCCGCTCGCTAACCTTTCTTCTCATTCTCGGTTTGGCAGGTTGCTCGGACGCCGAGCAGCCGAAACCGCCAGTCGATCCTTCCGCCGTTCCCCCACCCGCCGCACGCGAGCGGGAGCAGCCGTCCACCCGGCTGGACTCGCTCATGGAGTTGGGGCAGAGGAGCTACGATGAGGGGGAGTACGAAGCGGCCCGAGACCTTTTCGACCAGGCCGTCCGCTCTTCTCGCGCTGTGGGGGACACCACCACTCTCGCACGGAGCCTGACCTCGTTCGGCTTCTCCAACTACTGGCTGGGGGACTACGAAGCAGCCAGACGCGCGGGTACAGTCAGCCTCGATATCAAGCAACAGCACGGATTCGACGAGCTTCTATTCCGCTCTTACAACCTTCTAGGGTTGACTGCCTACTCCGAGAGCCGGCTCCCGGAGGCGACCGATCTTCACGAAAGCGGTCTTGCAGTGGCCTGGGCCGCGAACGATACCGTCAATCTGGCCAAGGGCTTTAACAACCTGGCGCTCATCCTCCAGGAGCTCGGCGACTTTCCGGCCGCCCGTCGCAATCTGCTGGCCGCGGTTGAAGCCGCCCACGCCACCAGAGAGCGGCGAACCGAGGGCCGGGCCCTCAACAATCTCGCGGTGCTCGAGATCCAGGTCGGCAACCCGCTCGCCGCTATCGAATACCTGGAGAGAGCACGCCCGGTGATGGAGGAAGCGGCTGATGTGACGGGAGAGCAGAACCTGCTCGGGCAGATGGGTAGCGCCTACGCGGCACTGGGGAACCCGGCTCGGGCGATCACCTACCTGGACAGCGCACTCCAGCGGTCGCGTCTTCAGGGGCTGAGGCAGGAGGAGGCGAGCAACCTCGAGCAGCTTGCCGAGGTCTACCGCAATGTCGGGGAGTACGGACATGCGATCGAACTCTTCGCGAAGGCTCGAGAGATCAACGAGGAGGTCGGGCTCGTCGAGGAGATCGGCATCGATCTACGTGCCGAGGCGGAGATTTACGCCTCGCTCGGCAACCTCGATCTAGCGCTTCGCCAGGCGGGTGAGGCACTGCAGATACACCGAGAGATCGGCGCATCCTACGAGGAGTTTGCCGACCTCCTCACCCTGGCCGAGCTGACGCAGGAGGCGGGACGACCGGACGAGACCTCGGCGTATCTGGAGGCGGCCCGCGAGGTCGCTCGCACGCTGGAGGCTCGTACCGCCCGGGTCGCCGTCGCGATCGCGGAGGCGAGGATCGCCGAGCGAAATGGTCGACCGCACCACGTACTCCGCATCATCGAGGCTGCACGGACGGATCTGGCCCGCGGCAGTCATGACACCGAGTGGGTAGCAAGCGCGCTTCGGGCCCGCGCGCACGCGGCCCTCGGGAACTGGGACGAGGCCGTCTCGGCAGGGCGAGCCGCGGTCGCCGCCGTGGAACGGGTTCGACGTCAGCTGGGTGGGCGCGGTCTCCGTACGTCGTTTGCTTCCGAGAGACAGAGCTCCTACGCGGAGCTGGCTGCTGCGCTTCTCGAGACTGGGCGCATGCGCGAAGCCTTCGAGGTCTCCGACGCGGCACGCGGCCGAGCGCTGCTTGACCGCCTCACGATGGTGGGGTCCGACGCGGAACCGGACGGCAGACAGACCGTAGCGGAGCTCGCCGGTGGTCGGACGCTTCTGCTCCAGATCGACTCCCTGCTGGTGCGGACCGGTGAAATCGAGGAGCGGCTGGCTGGAGAACAGGATTCGGATCTGTCGCTCCAGGCGACCCGACTTACGGGCGAGCTGGAGCGTGCCCGGCGCGAGTACGAAGCCTCACTCCTGAGAGCCGAACAAAGCGATCCACAGGGTCTCGCGCTCCTGGGGGCTGCGTCGGCGTCAGCCGATGACGTGCAGGCCGCGTTGCGGCCTGACGAAGCGCTGCTCGAGTTCCTCGTCACGGACGAGCGCGTGGTCGTCTTCGTGGTGACGCCCGATCTGCTGCGCGTCCTCGAAACGACCGTGCCCCGCGCCAATCTGGCTAACAGGGTCCGCATTGTGCGCGAGCTGATATCGCGACCCGGGGCTCCCACGGAGCGCACGGCCGCGGCGGTCGAGGGTCTCTTCGATGCCCTGATTGCTCCTGTCCAACGCGCGGGATACCTGGAAGACGCACACCGCTTGATCGTCGTCCCGCACGCCGAGCTCAACTACCTTCCATTCGCGGCTCTTCGCGACCGCGACAGTTCACGGTACGTGGCAGAACAGTACGTCCTGTGGACCATACCATCGGCGGCCTCTCTCGCGGCTCTTCGTCAACGAGAGCTGGAACAGCCCGCCGGCCTCACGAACGTGTCCACGGCATTCGCTCCCTTCACCTATGACCTTCCGGCCTCGCGCGCCGAGCTCAGCGCGTTCCGCCGCGAAGTGGAGTCCTCGACAACGTTCGAAGACGGCCGCGCCACCGAAGCCGAGCTCCGTCGCAGCCTAGCCGAAGCTCCCGTGGTCCATGCGGCCACGCACGGCGTCCTGAACTTCCGAAACCCGATGTTTTCGCACATCCAGCTCGCCCGTGGCTCGGGCGAGCTGGCATCCGATGACGGTCGTCTGGAGGTGCACGAGCTGATGACGACACCGGTGGCCAGTCGACTCATCTTCCTCTCGGGGTGCGAGACGGGCGCCAGCGCGTCCTGGTCCACCTCGTTCGTTCCAGGAGAGGACTACGCCTCGCTCGCTCAGGCCTTTCTGTTCGCCGGGACGTCTAACGTCATCGCGACGCTGTGGCGCATTGAGGATGAGGGGGCTGCGGTCTTTGCCGAGAGTTTCTACCGACACCTCCGGACTGCCGCACCGAGCGATGCGCTCACCCGTGCGCAGCGCGATCTGATGGCACATCCGCAGTATGGAAGACCGTTCTACTGGGCCGCGTACCGCCTGAGCGGGAGCGGTGTTCTGAACCCACCGTCGCTCGCTCTAGATCAGACGCTGGGCGAAAAAAGCGGCGGCGCTGTCCGTTAGACATTCTCAAGATCACCTTCCTCGAGATGTTTGGAGCAGACGATGCAGTTGTTGAGCTTGCCCTCTCGTATGGCGTTCGGACTCCTGACCGTCGCTTCCCCGATCTTGCTCGCCTCGTGTCAGGAGCAGGGGCCGAGCGCCCCCGAGCCTCTCGGCATTAGCGCCGCGAAGAATGGGAATGGCGGTGGTGGCGGCGGCCCGACCGTTGCGGGAGCGAATCCCTCCGAAGTGCCGCGGGGACTAACGGTCGACCTCGAGGTCACGGGGACCCTCTTCGACGATGGATCGACCGTCGACCTGCTGATCGATGGCGCGTCTACCGGAAAGGTACGGACGAACTCCACGACGTTCGATACACCGGAGAGGCTGATCGCCAACGTCACGGTCGACGCGGACGCCGAGCTCGTCCTGTATGACGTTCGTGTCACGACCAGCCGGAAGAAAAAGGGAATCGGAGCCGACCTGGTCGACGTGATCGAGGGGCCATGCGATGAGAACCCCAACCAGGGAAACTGCCCACCGGTGCTGAATGATCCGGTCCCGTTCGAGATCACCTTCGCGGACAACGACGTGACGACGCGAGAGGACCTGCTGGGCAGTGATGGAGAGGCACCCGGATTCTGCAGCTCCGGCGCCTCCTGCTACGAGGACGGACAGGAGGACGTCGCCGCCCACTTCTCGGGCAACGGCAACCTCATGTTCGACGTGCGGAGTACGGCACGCACCGTGTTCATCGACACCGGTCCTTTCACAGGACTGGCCGTCACTCGGATCTACACGAACAACCCCGAAGTGGATCTGCGCACCCTCGAACAGGACGCGACCACCACGGCGCGGCTGATCGTCGAGTGGCAGGACTCCAACTCCAACGACAAGTGGAATCTGCGGTTCGGGGTGAACTGCTCGGGAGACTCGTTCGAAGCAGACCCGGTCCACGACGAACCTGCCACGCGGGTGAGCGTGAGTCGCGCGGGTGACACCTGGACAGTGACTCCGCGGACAGTGACTCCGCCCTCCGACGCCTTTCTCTGCCGGTTCGACGGGCGGGGAAAGAAGAGGACAGCGCTCGAGAGCGTGCTCTCGGGCGTCTCCTTCACGATGTCGATGGAGAAGATCTGAAGCCCGCTGGTCGCCAACGTTAGCGTCACGTGATGCCAAGGGGCGGCTCAATTGAGCCGCCCCTGCTTCATCTGAGTTCATACGACGGTGGGCCTACTCCGGGCTCACTCCGGGACGAAGATCTCACTTAGGTCGAT
>JBDHBD010000021.1:0-72026 GCA_039587755.1 Gemmatimonadota bacterium
TGCGGCGTGCGCCCGGGCGCCCCGAGATCCGTCGGGACCACCCGGGTCATCTGTCGGACCCTGGATCGATAATAGGTTGAGTCCGAGAGGAGGAGCCAGCGTGGTGACTCAAAGACAGCGTCCCGGGCACCGACCTTGGATGGTTGGCTGCCTGGCCGTCGCTTGCCTCACCGCCGGTTGTCTCACGACCGAGCGTCTGGTGCGGGCTCGGGACGAAGGACAGATCCGCTGCTATCAGACTGAGTTCGGCGTCGTGTGGGAGGCGATCGGGCGGTCCGTCGCCCTCAACGGCTTACAGCTGGAGATGGCAGTGCGAAGTGAGCGCTTCTTCCTCGCTCGCAGCGGACCCGAGCCCGAACCGCGAGACGTGGAGGACATGGCGGTCGATGCGAACGCGGGAGAGCGGGTCGCCGTGTTCGTGGACAGCGCTGGGCCGGGTATGTGGGCCGTTCAGGTCGTAAGTCGTGCCAATTTCGTGCTCGATCCCACGCAGAAGAACTGGACGAGCGACGTGTTCGAAGCGATCGAGCGCGCGCTCCCCGACTCGGCGCGGCGACCCTGGCACTACGAGTATCCGCGTTGCGTCGTGGGGCGGGCGGCCGCCGACTCGACGGCTCCGCCGGGTCCGCCATCCTGACCCTCTTCCTGTCGCGGTGACTCCACACTGTCGCGGTGACTCCACACACACAAGCCTCTCCTTGCTGCAATCAGGCGAATCGTAGCCTTCCTGTCGAGCGGCGATCCGGTGTCTCGCATCCCTGCATATTGCTTTACATCAATAGCTTACGGGCCCATCGACCCACTCTTGGCACGGCGCTTGCCCAAGTCAGCATGCCCGCGCGCTGCTCCTCTGCGCCGCCAGGCTGAGTGCAGTCGGTGAAGGGCTGAGGCGTGGCGAGTGATGAGGTCAAGATTAGGAGATTGGGCTGTGACTGTCGGTGAGGGACTGGGCGAGCGCGCCGCTGCGCTCGACCCCTGTGGGCGTCGACTGCGCCGTAGCGTTCGGGGGCAAAGCCTCGTCGAATTCATCATCGTCTTTCCCTTCGTCTTCGTTCTCTTCGCGGGGATATTCGAGTTCGGTCGCTACTACTACGCCCGCCAGACGCAGCGACACGCCGTATTCGAGGCAGCCCGTCTTGGCGTAACGGGCAACGTTCTGAACGATCCGGAGACGGGAGACCCGATGACGAGGGCCGAGTCGATCCGCTCCATCATCCAGGAGCGAGCGGATCAGGTCAACATCGAGGTCGAGGACCTGACGATCACGCCTGCCGACGGCGGGCAGCCCGGCGAGGTGGTTCGGATCTCTTCCACGTTCCGCTACTACTTCACCTTCCCTGCCATGACCAAGGTGTTCGGTGCCGTTCACGTGGATTTCACCATCACCGCGGCGATGAAGAACGAGCCCGTGTTCGCCACCGGGACTTGAGGAGGGTGAGGATGGGACGCTGGTGGATCACGCTCCGCTCCCTGGTAGACGCAGGGCGAGAAGATAATGGACAGGAGGTAGTAGAGTTTGTCCTTATCTTGCCCGTCATGCTCGTGATGTTGTTCGGCATCATCGAGCTCGGGAGAGCGTACGACATCAGCCAGTCGATGACGGCCTTGAGTCGTGAGGGCGCCAACATTGCGGCTCGCGGCACGGCGCTCGACACGGTGCTGGACATGACCATGCTGAACGGAGAGCCGATTGGGCTCTCAGACAAGGGCGGTACGATCGTCACAGAGCTGACCGTGCAAAACGATGTCCCCATCGTAACCGACCAGACAGCAAGCCCTGGATATCGGCCGCGGAGCAAACTCGGCAAGAAAGGTGACGAAGTGCCCTCCCTCGCGCGTTCAGGTCAGATCGACGGCCGCGTCTATTTCGTCGTGGAGTTGTTCTACGACCACGAGCCCATCACGCCACTCGCGAACCTGATCGGTCGTATCGTGCCGGACACGATCTACGATCGGGCGATCTTCTGAGAACCCTGATCGGATCGGACCAGTCATGACGCGCATACAGGACATCTTCCGGCGAGCCGCACGTGACGAGAGCGGTGCGATATTCCTGTTCATCCTCGTGCTGCTGGTAGTCATTTTCGGGATGGCGGCGTTGGCCGTCGACCTCGGACGCGGATACGTGGTGCACATGCGGCTGGCCCGCGCTGTGGACGCAGGGACGCTGGCCGGGGCGCGCAGCATCCGGCTGGGCCAGGCCACCGCCCACGCGGAAGCTCTTCGGGTCGCCGAGCTGAACGGAGCAGATGCGATGGCCGGGGTCGACATCAATGTCGTCTTCGGAACGAATGAGCTCGGTGAGCACACCATCAACATGACGGCTTCGACCGAGGTGCCGACCGTCTTCGCGAAGGTAATCGGCTTCGACGAGATCCCCGTCGGTGTGTCAGCCGCGGCGGCCGTGCCTCCAGTCGACATGGTGCTCGTTCTCGATCAATCGGGCTCTCTTGGCACAGAGAACGCGTGGGACGATCTACAACAGGCCGCCAAGAGTTTCATTCGCCACTTCAACGACCGCCTCGACATGGTCGGTCTTGTCTCGTTCCAGCTCCGCGCGACGGATCGATTCCACATCGACCACGACTTCACGAATCCAATCGTGCAGGTGATCGACGTGATGACCTCCGACGGAGACACGAACACGGGCGAAGGACTGCGCCTGGCGTATCAGCAGATGAATGACCCGGCGCTCCGACAGAGCTCGGTCAAGGTCGTGGTCTTTTTTACCGATGGCCGACCCACGGCTCTCAGAGGAGTGGTCGGACCTGAGCCTGACCGAATGATCGCCGTGTCGACGAGAGTCACTGGCCGAGTCCGCGGTTACTTCGACGATCCGGACAGTCTGCCAAGCGATGGCCTGGTCAGCCCGGATGGCTGCGTGCGCGTGCCCGACTGTTATGGCTGGCTAGAGAGCACCGTGCGGACCCAGGGGCGGCAGAACGGGATCGACATGGCCGATCTGATACGGTCCAACGACGTCCTCATCCACACGATCGGACTCGGCAATCCAAACAACCCCAATCCCATCTTGCAGCCGGATCTGGACTACCTGCGTCTGCTCGCGAACGAGGCAGGGGTCGCGAGCTCCAGTCAGCCAAAAGGCCGCAGCTACTTCGCTCCGTCCGCCACGGAGCTCGAGGCCGTGTTCGACCAGGTGGCACAGGACCTTCTGGTGCACCTCACACGCTAGACGGCGCGCCCTACTCCTCCCCGAAGCCGGGGGCGCGCAGCACCTCGACGCTGCCAGTCAAACGCCGCTCGCCGATCTCGACTATGACAGCGTAGCGACCCGGCTCCACCGGCTCGGGGCCGCCAGCACCGCCAAAACCACCGCCGAAGCCCAGCGCGTCCAGGCTGAGCCCTCGGCGTCGCACGGCCCGGAAAATCTGACGTCTGGCATCCCGAACGTCCGATTCGCTTGGCTCCCCGCGCGTCTCCTGCTCGCCCTCCTCTGTCGCGCCCTCCCTCTCGTCGGGCTCGGCCGGCTCGCCCGCCGCTTCGGCCGCCTCCGCGCCCTCCGTGCGTTCGGCTGCCTCACTCGGTTGCCTTGGGTAATTCTCAGCGGGTCGCTCGACGAACCGACCGGATCCGCCGGGGCCTCCCCTGCCACTCCGCAACCCACCGAAGACGGCCTCGCGGTCGCCCGTCTCGATCGCCTCGAGAACGCGCTCCACTGCCGGGCGGTCCCCGCCTTCGGCGATCAGAGAATCGGCGACCGAGCGCAACACCTCGAGCGCCCGGACGCTGTCCTGTCGCCCGGAGGGTGAGAGGGGCTCATCTCGCGCCGACCGGTGACGGAGGTTCCACGTGACGCGGTTCAGGCCCGCGCGGGTCGTGCCCCTGAGATTCTGGATCGTGTCACCCGCCGGTCCCAGGATCGTGATCTTCGCTTGCTGTTCGCGGCGCGCTCGTAACATCTCTCGCGCCGAGGGTGCCCCCGACCGGCGGGCCCGTGGCGCGCCTTCCTCGGACCGGCCCCCACCACCCTTCCCAGCGTCGCCTGCTTCACGCGCCGCATCCCGAGCCTCCAACATGCGCTCGCGCATCTCGGCGCGGGTCGCCTCGGCGATCTCGTCGGCCAGCTGTTCCGGGACCCAGTAGGCGATCTCGGCTCCGTACGCCGTGCTCGTGCCTCGAAAGCTCTTGTGACCGGCGGACTCGCCTCCCATGGGTACGTCTCCGAACTGAAGCGCGGGCTTCGAATCGAGCACAATCGGCGAGTCCGGCAGGGTGCCGGCCACCATCTGCTCGAGCGGCGCGATGTCCACGATCCAGATCGAACGGCCGTGCGTGCCCGCGATGAGCTCGCCATCGCGTGGGTGGATCTTCAGATCATGCACCGGCACCGTCGGCAATCCGCTCATGAAGCGTTGCCAGCTCTCGCCCCGGTCCAGTGACGCGTAGACACCGACGTCGGTGCCCACGAAGAGGAGATTCGGGTTGTGTGGATCCTCGCGGATCACGTGCACGTAGTCGGGTCCTCCCGAGGGCAGACCGGCCGTGATCGACCGGAACCGGTCGCCGCCGTCATCCGTGACGAACACGTACGGAGTGAAGTCGTCGCTCCGATGCCCGTCGAACGAGACGAAGAAGCGTTCTGCGTCGTGGTTCGACGGCTCGATGCGGCTTACCCACGTATTCGGCGGCACCCCGTCGAACCGGCCCATCAGCTCGATCCACTCGTCTCCGCCGTTCGGGCTCATCCACACGTTCCCGTCATCGGTGCCGGCGTAGAGCAGACCCTGGCGGAGTGGCGCTTCGGCCAGCGCCGTGATCGTGCTGTGGAACTCGGCCCCGGTTAGGTCCGGCGTGATCCCGCCCGTCTCCTTGGTGCTGATGCGGATCTTCATCGTGTCCGCCGTCGTAAGGTCGGGCGAGATCGGCACCATCTCCTCGCTCTCCGTCGTCCACCTCAGCACTCGGCTGGCCCCGATGTACAGGACTTCCGGATCGTGGGGCGAAAGCACGAGCGGTGTGCTCCAGTTGTATCGGAGCTCGAGTGCGGCCGAGTCCGCGCTGATTCGCTCCCGGAGCTCGGTCAGGCGGGCCTGCCCCTCGGGCGAGCCCGCACGGATGGAATCGGCCTGGAGGACGACCAGCGAATCGCGGAACTCCCTCGTTGCGGTGCGCCAGTCCGGCTTTTCCAGGCCCTCACGTTCGCCACTTCCGAGGTCAATGCGGGCCACGTTGCCGCGCTGGGACTCGGCGTACACGATGTCAGCGTCCACGGGATGCTGGGGAGCGTAGAAACCGTCGCCGCCGTTGATCGTCGCCCACATGTGGCTCGTGATCGGGCCGTCCGCGCGCCGGCTCGGCCCGCACCAGGTCCCGTTGTCCTGCAGACCGCCACACACGCGATACGGGATCTCCATGCTGTAACTCACGGCATAGAACTGGCCCAGCGGCTCGGTGTTCACGAAGTCGTAATTGCCGCCCCGGTCCCAAGTGATGGCAACGCCCCCGTCGTTGCCTACGATGAAGTGGTCGGGATCCTCGGTATCCCACCACAGCGCGTGGTGGTCGACGTGGATGCCGATGGTCGCGGTTCCGACCGTCTTTCCGCCGTCCTTGGAGAACCGGACGGGCGTGGATGACCAGTACACGTGGTTGGGGTCGGTCGGATCGACCCTGACCTGCGAGTAGTAGAACGGGCGGTTGTTGTGCTCGCTCATGAACTCCCAGGTCACACCGCCATCATCGGAGTGATAGAGCCCGCTCACTACCCTCTCCTGTTTCTCCGCGCTTTCTTCCTGCGCCTGTTCTCCCTCGGCCGCCTCCCCACGGGCCGCCTCCTCACCAGTCGCCTCTTCCTCGCCTGCTTCCGCGTCGTCCGATTCCGCCTCTGCCTCGACCACCGCGTACATCACATCGGGGTCGCTGTGGGCGATGGCGATCCCGATACGACCCTTCATCGTCTCCGGGAAGCCGCCCCCCTTCACCTCCGTCCACGTGTCGCCGCCGTCGGTGCTCTTCCAAAGCGCACTCCCCGGACCGCCGCTCTGCAGAAACCAGGGGCCCCGCACTCGTTCCCAGCTGCTCGCGAACAGGATATTCGGGTTCGTGGGGTGCATGGCGATGTCCACGAAGCCCGCTTTGTCACTCATGTACTTGATCTGCTCCCAGGACTCGCCTCCGTCAGTGGTGCGGTACAATCCGCGCTCCTCGTTGGGCCCCCAGATGTGTCCGAGTGCAGCCACGTACGCGATGTCAGGGTTGGTGGGGTGGACGACGATGCGGCCGATCACATGGGTGTCCTCGAGGCCCATCAGAGTCCAGCTCATCCCGCCGTCTGTGGATTTGTAGACCCCTCCGCCCGGTGAGATGGAGTTGCGAGAGTCCTCCTCGCCCGTCCCCGCCCATACGATGCTGGTGTCGCTGGGCGCGATGGCCAGGTCGCCCATCGCGACCACACGCTGATCGTCGAACAAGGGGCGGAACGTCGTGCCGTTGTTCGTCGTCTTCCAGATCCCGCCGCTGGCGGCGGCCACGTAGAAGGTCTTCGAGCCCGGCACTCCCTCGATGTCGGTGACGCGACCCGACATGTTCGCCGGGCCGATCGACCGCCAACGGAACGAGGCCATGAAAGCGGAATCTTCGACCGCCGGAGTCTGAGACACGGCGGTGGCGGGCGTCAGGCACAGGGCAGCGAGGAACGCTACCAGGGCGAGCGTGCGCATGCTTCCAGCTCCTGCTTCGAGTGCTTTGTCGTATTGATTCGGTTCGGGTCGTGCCCGGCCACACGTGTTTCTAGCGGGTGGCTACATATCCGGCTCGTCAGCCGATGGGCCGTACGTTTGCGGCAGGGGCACACCCAACAGCCGCAGGTATACGGTCAGCTGTCCGCGGTGGTGGATCACGTGGTTCATGATGAAGCTCCGCACCACACCGATCTTCGGAATGGAGAACGCCGTCTCTCCGCCCGACTTCATGGTCCAGGTGCTCATGAAGGTCTCGTCGCTCGTTGACGCGATGAGATCGCGTGCGGCCTTCGAGCTCTCTTCGAACATACTCATGAGCTCGGCCGCGGAGTCGGCGATCTGCGGCTGGTACGGCTCACCGCCCGGCGGCGCAATGTCGAACTCGTCCTGCTGAAGGCTGACTTCGGCCCAGCCTGGAATCTCGGTGATGTGGCTGGCCAGGCGGCCGAGCGTCATCGACTTCTCGTGTGGCTGCCAGTCGTACTGGTTCTCGGGAACCCGTTCCAACAGTCGGCGGGTCGCTTCCATCTCCTGGTCGTACTCGGGCAGAATCGCATCGGCGATTGGCATGGTGCTCTCCTTTCAATGAGTTGTTCGGTCGGTTGGCTCGTTGGTCGGTTCGCCGGCCCGTCGAACCGTCCTTGCTGCGGGGTGCTCGGAGCGCCACTCAATTGCGGATCCACCCTGGTCGTGAGCGTGTCTTGCGTCAGAACGTCGTGGGAGGCGTCCGCGAGCGGCGTCAGTCGGCCGTCCCCGAGCGGCGCGTCGACGGGCTGACCCGGGGCCGCGGCTCCCGACAAGGCCAGCACGACGCACACCACCAGTCACACACCGGCCCCGGTCCCCGTCAGCCCTGGTACGCGCTCGGCCAGGCGGGACGTCGGCCGACCGCGGCGCTGACTCACTTCGGCCTACGTTCGTCTTCGCCGGTATAGATCTGGCGCGGACGGGCGATCCGCTGCTCTCCGTCCTCCAGCATCTCCTGCCACTGAGCCAGCCAGCCCACCGTACGTGGGATCGCGAACAGCACCGGGAACATCGCGATCGGGAATCCCATCGCCTGATAGATGATCCCCGAGTAGAAGTCCACGTTCGGGTACAGCCTACGGCTCACGAAGTAGTCGTCCTCCAGTGCGATCTTCTCCAGCTCGACCGCGATGTCCAGCAACCGGTTGCGACCGGTGAGCTGGAACACCTCGTCGGCCATCCGCTTGAGGATAGTGGCGCGTGGGTCGTAGTTCTTGTACACGCGGTGACCGAAGCCCATCAGCCGGAAATCGCCCGCCTTCACGCGCTCGACGTAGTCCGCGACGTTGTCGACGTCGCCAATCTCGTTGAGCATCCGGAGAACCTGCTCGTTCGCACCTCCATGCAGCGGTCCGTAAAGGGCCGCGGCCCCTCCTGCCACCGCCACGTACGGATCGGCATGCGAGCTTCCGATCCCCCGCATCGCGCTCGTGCTGCAGTTCTGCTCGTGGTCGGCGTGCAGGATGAACAGCACATCCAGCGCCTTCTCCAGCACCGGGTCCGGCTCGTACTTCAGCTCGGTCGCCTTGAACATCATGTTCAAGAAGTTGCCGGCGTAGGTGAGGTCGTTGTCGGGATAGACGAACGGCATCCCGATGCTGTTTCGATACGCGAACGCCGCCAGTGTCGGCATCTTGGCGATCAGACGAACGATCTGCCGTACGCGCGTTTCTGGGCTCGCGATGTCACTTGCCTCGGGGTAGAAGGTGGAGAGTGCCGCCACCGTGCTGACCAGCATTCCCATCGGGTGGGCATCGTACCGGAAGCCGTGGATCAGCTCCTTCACGTTCTCGTGGATGATCGTGTGGTGCGTGATCTCCCACACCCACTCCTTCAGCTCGGTCTCGCCGGGCAGCTCACCGTTGAGGATCAGGTACGCCACCTCCAGAAACGAGTAATCGTCGGCCAGGTCCTGGATCGGGTGGCCCTTGTAGCGCAGGATGCCGCGCTCCCCATCCACAAAGGTGATCGAGCTCTTGCACGACGCGGTGTTGCCGAACCCGGGGTCGTAGGTCATGAGCCCGAAGTCCTCTTCATCCACCTTGATCTGGCGCAGCGCGCCGGCGCTGATCGTGGCTCCGTACTTCGGATACGTGCCGTAGGTGATCGGGAGCTCGTAGGTCTCGCCGGTTCGGTCGTCGGTGATGGTAAGTGTGTCGGGCAACGGTGCCTCCCTTTGTTCGGTCCAGTGCGAACAGCACCCCTATTTTGAACCCGCTGCGGGCTACGGGAAAGGCGTACCCGCGGGTCGCGCGTCCGTGCACGTCTGGGAACCGAGGCTGGCCTTCGGCGGTGACGGTGCCGGGCACGAAAAAAGAGGCGCGGGATAACCCGCGCCTCTTCCCTCAGTTCGACCGCGCGCGGCGGTCGGGTCAAGTAAACTTCCGCCGATCAGTGGACGCCGGCCTTGACCTCTTCGGCCTCTTCGACCTTCTTGGGTGAGCGTTCGTCGGCGCCGGTGTAGACCTGCCGTGGACGGGCGATCCGCTGGTCTCCGTCCTCCAGCATCTCCTGCCACTGCGTCAGCCAGCCCACCGTGCGCGGGATCGCGAACAACACCGGGAACATCGACACCGGGAAGCCCAGCGCCTGGTAGATGATCCCCGAGTAGAAGTCCACGTTCGGGTACAGCTTCCGGCCCACGAAGTACTCGTCCTCCAGCGCGATCTTCTCCAGCTCGACCGCGATGTCCAGCAGCGGGTTGCGGCCGGTGACGGCGAACACCTGCTCCGCCATCTCGCGCAGGATCTTGGCGCGCGGGTCGTAGTTCTTGTACACCCGGTGACCGAAGCCCATGAGCCGGAAGTCTCCGGCCTTCACACGAGCCACGTAATCGGGGATGTTCTTCACATCACCGATCTCGCTCAGCATGCGGAGGACTTTCTCGTTCGCGCCCCCATGCAAGGGCCCGTACAGGGCCGCTGCCGCCCCGGCTACCGCACAGTACGGATCGGAATGCGAGCTTCCGATGCCGCGCATCGTATTCGTGCTGCAGTTCTGCTCATGGTCGGCGTGCAGGATGAACAGCACCTCCAACGCCTTCTCGAGCACCGGGTTGGGCTCGTATTTCAACTCGGTTGCCTTGAACATCATGTTCAAGAAGTTGCCGGTGTAGCTGAGGTCGTTGTCCGGATGCACATACGGCATCCCGAGGCTGTTCCGGAACGCCAACGCGGCCAGCGTCGGCATCTTGCCGACGAGCCGCTTGATCTCGAGAGCCCGGACTTCGGGATCCGCGATATCGCGCGCCTCGGGGTAGAAGGTGGATAGCGCTGCCACCGTACTCACCAGGATTCCCATCGGGTGAGCGTCGTATCGGAAGCCGTCCATGAACTTCTTGATCTTCTCATGGACCATGGTGTGGTGCGTGATCTCCCACACCCACTCCTTTAACTCGGCCTCGCTGGGTAGGTCACCCTTCAGGACCAGGTACGCCACTTCCAGAAACGTGTAGTTCTGTGCCAGATCCTGGATCGGGTAGCCCCGGTAGCGCAGGATTCCGCGCTCCCCGTCGACAAAGGTGATCGAGCTCTTGCACGACGCGGTGTTTCCGAACCCCGGGTCGTATGTGAGAAGCCCAAAGTCCTCTTCATCCACCTTGATCTGACGCAAGGCAGTAGCTGGAATGGTGGCCCCGTACTTCGGATAGGTGCCGTACGTGATCGGCAGCTCATAGGTTTTGCCCGTACGGTTGTCAGTAATGGTCAGGCTGTCAGGCACTTGTGCCTCCTTCCTGCAACTCGGGTCCGGTGGCCGGGGCGGGCCGGGACCCGGTCGCATACACGGGGTTGCGGCTGCCCTCGCGAGTCCGGCAGATGCGCGTGCACCACCCGGTCGCGCAGACAACCGATGGACAGAGAGGCAAGGGCCGTGCGCGCCGTCCGGTTGTTCGCCGCCCGGTGGGGCGAGCGCCGCGGTGGGCCTTTCTGCCCGTCGCATCAAGCCTTAGGCGACCCCACCCGAGGAATCTGCAACCGACCGGACACGGCCAGGGATCCCGTGCTCGGGGCAAAAAGTCGCAGCGTAGGCCAACGGGCGGGGTGGTTTTCCCCCTTGAGGGACGGGCTTCGCGACGGGGAGGGTCACGCGGCGTTTGCCTCGTTACTCAGGCTGTCGAGCAACGCTCGCGAGCGATCCGCGCGCGCGGTCCAGAAGCGGGCGATGTCGGCCGTGATCTCCGACCATCTCCCATGCAGCTCGACCCACCGTCGTGCCTCGGCCGCCAGCCAGCTGAGGGTGGCCGCCGCATCCTGTCCGAGGAGTGCCTCGAGCGCGTACTTCCGCTCTCCCGCACGCAACCCCAGACCGAGCTCTTCGGCCGCCCGTCGAAGATCGGATCGCACGAGTATCAGGCCGCTCCGCACGGGGCTCAGCAGAGAAGGAACGAATTCTTCGGGCGACTCCTGGCGCGGATCGGGCAGCGCGGGCGCATCCCGAAGGTGCAGGGGCAACCGCTGCGGGCCGCCCACACGGCTCGCTTCCTCGCGCAGTGCCGCGTCCAGGACGTTGGCCCACGCGGCGTAGAACCCATCGTGGAGCTGGGAAGTCTTGGCCAAGAAAGCCGGGAGAAAGCTCAGAAGATGCTCCCACAGAAACGTGTGCCGTACGCGGCGAGCCGCCTGTTTCTCTCGCTCTGAGCCGGCTTCACTCTCCAGCTCGCACAGCTCCGCGTAGCTCGCGAGCATCACGGCCAGGTGATCGGGCTCGGGGGGTGGTGCCTCGCCCAGCGCGCGCCAGAAGCCGGCAATTCGGTCTCGAGCCTCTCCACCCAGCATTCCTTCCAGACCGAGATATACGGAGGCGTACGGATACAGCTGGAACTCGAAAAGCTCGGTGTAGACCGTGTCGTCCGGGACGGGACCGAGGCCCAGCAGATCGGCCAGCCGCTGAGAGGCGGGCGACGGGGGCTCGACGAGATAGCCGAGCGTTCGAAACAGCTCCATCGTTGCGCGTCTCGCGTCAGTCCGCCGCCACGGGCTCGAGGCGGTAGGCCTGCTTCACCGGCTTCACCGGTCGCATCAGCCAGTGAGGGCGCCGCGTTCCGTCGGGTGATACCTGACGGGCCGAGCGTGTCTTGGCCAGCCATTTCTGGAACACGCGATGCGCCTTCTCGGTGTCGACCGCGATGTCTCCGTAGCGATCGCCCGACTCGGCGCGCCGCACCCGCACCGCCTGGTGCCAGCAATGCATCCCGGAGATCGGGTCGGGGTGCACCGGGAAGGTGAGGTTCTGGTGCACACCCACGTCGGTCCACCAGATGCGTCGCGTGTCGGGATCGTCGGAATCATACGGACGGGCGCCGCGTTTCCGACCCATTCGCCACCCCGCCCCCTCCCGGTCGAGCTTGACCGTCGCCATCAGCTGCCGCTGGCCCTCATCCCCCAGTTTCCAGCGTCCCATGTGATGGCTGCAGGCCACGACGCCCGGGCGGATCCCCTCTGTCACCCACGCCTTCACGACGAAGTAGCCGATCTCCGTCTCCACCCGCACCAGGCCGCCGGTCTTCATGCCCAGCGGGGCCGCGTCTTCCGGGTGGAGCCACAGCGGGTTCGTGTGGGCGATCTCGTCCAGCCATTTCGCGTTCGCGCTCCGCGTGTGGATCTGGACGGGAAGGCGGAACGTGGAGATCAGGACCTTCTGGTCCTCGGCCAGCACCTCGGGGTGGACGTGGCTCTTGATGTAGGTCGGCAGGGCGTACTCCGGCCATCCCCAGCGCACGAGGGTCGGGGAGTAGAACTCCAGACGGCCGCTCGGGGTGGGAAAGCCGCGCACCACCTTGCCGTTCTGATGCACACCGGCCAGCCGACGCCCCTCGGCATCCGGCTCGGGGCTTCCCGTCGGGGCCAGATTCAGCGCGGCCGGTTTGGGGGCGTGCGTCCACACGCGTCCGAGTTCATCCTCCACCGCGTCCTTCAACTCGTCCCGGCCGACCTCTGCCTCGTACAGAGGTCCGATGTCGCGGGCGACCTCGAACGCGCCGTAGCGGCGCATGTAGGCCAGCGGGTCCAGTCCCTCTCGCTCGGCCGCCTCCGGAAGGCCAGGCACCGAGTTCTCGAAGATATAGCGGTAGTACTCGTCGACGCTCAACCGCTCGCCGGGGCGCTCGGCGGACTCGACGAACTCGCGGATTCCCAGCTCCCCGTCCGGATCGATGCGCCACGAGAGCTCGAGCCAGAACTCGTTCTCCTCCCACACCTCACCGGGGTTCGTGTGGCGCGTGTCTCCGACGGCTTCACCCATGCGCTCGCGAGCCGCCCGCAGCACGGGCTGACGAAAACCGATCCACTGACCGTCGTGCGTCTCGTACGAGTGTATGTCGTGCCGTTCCGGCCCATGCCCCATGGGCAGGATGTAGTCGGCGAAGTAGGCACTCTCGTTCCACGTCGGTGTGAGAGCGACGTGCAGGCCCACCCGTCTTTCGTCGGTCAGCATCTCGAGCCACGAGAAGCCATCCGGGTTCGTCCACACGGGGTTGTAGACGCGGGTGAAGTACACATCGAGCTTGCCTCGACCGTCCCGCACCAGATGCGGAAGCAGGAAGGAGAGCTCGTACATGGTGAGCGGGTACTCTTCGGGCCACGTGAGTCCGTTCCACGTCTCGGGGTGGCGAGGCAGACGGATTGGACGCGGTACGAACTTGTTCCACGCATTCGGATAGAGGCCGCCCGGTGTGGCCACGGCCCCCAGGAGGGCGTTGAGGAAGAAGAGGGTACGCGATACCTGCCACCCGCCCTCGTTCCCAGCGGCCGCGCTTCGCCAGTTATGGGTGGCGAACCGGGTGCCTGCCGTGGCGACGGTCTCCGCCACCTGACGCAGGACATCGGCCTCGATCCCCGATTCCTCGGCTGCATACTCGAACGTGTAGTCGGCGTACAGCCGCTTCAGCTCGTCCTCGAATCGCTCGAAGGTTGGCTCGGCCTCCGGACGGGCCGCCTCCAGGTACTGCCGCCAGTTGAACCACCGCCGTACGTAGTCTCGGTTGTAGAGGTCGTTCTGAATCAGGTGGTTCGCGATTGCCAGCAGCACGGCGGCCTCGGAGCCCGGGAACGTGGGCAGCCAGTAGTCGGCGTGGGTGGCGGTGTTCGAGAGACGGGTATCTAGCACGATGAGCTTGGCCCCCGCCTGCTTCGCCTCGGAGATCCGCTGCGCGTGGGGGTTGAAGTAGTGGCCCGTCTCCAGGTGCGAGCTTACCAGCAGTATCACCTTCGCGCGGCTGTGATCGGGGCTCGGACGGTCGATCCCGCACCAGAACTGATATCCCGCACGCGCGCCGGACGAGCAGATGTTCGTGTGAGAGTTGTGGCCGTCCACCCCCCAGGCGGCCATGATCCGCTCGGTGAAGCCATCCTCCCCTGGACGACCCACATGGTACATGACCTCGCGGTGGCGACCCTCCTGAATCGCCTTTCGGATGCGCGCCGCTAGATCGTCCAGCGCTTCGTCCCAGCTCACACGGGTCCACTTCCCTTCCCCTCGCTCACCGCCTCGCTTGAGCGGATACAGAATCCGATCCGGATCCGTGATCTGATTCCGGGTCGCGGGACCCTTAGCGCAGTTCCGCCCACGGGAGCCCGGATGTTCGGGATTGCCCTCGAACTTGCGGATCTCGAACGTCTCCCGGTCCACGTAGGCGAGAAGCCCGCACGCCGACTCGCAGTTGAAGCAGGTGGTGGGGACCAGCATGAATCGGCGCTCCACCCGCTCGGGCCAGGCCCTGGAGTCCAGCTCGACCCAGTCGTCCCACCGCTCCCTGGGCGGGAAGGCCGCGAGGTGGACGCGGCTCGGGCCCGGATAGAACGTCTCGCCGCGGGCCTCGGTCTCGGCCCGCGCGGCGCTCACTCTTCGGTTGACGTCGCTCAGATCCATCGCAGGTCTCCGGCGCGTTCCCGACATCGACGCGCCATCGCGAATCTCCTATGTGAACGCCTGCGGCTGGCTCGCAGCCTGCCCATCATGCCAACGGCACCGATTGCCCTGCCTGCACGTACGCGTGCTCGAACGCCAGCAGGCCGATGAGCGCCGCCGGGCCGGCCACGACCCCGATCCACGGTGCCGCCACGCCGACCAGCGTCAACACGATCCCGACCCAGAAGAAGCCGCGGTACCGGCCGCGAGTCATCTCGTGCGCCGCCAGGTGAGCGTGTGCCGTCGCGTGTGTGATGGTTGTCTCGCCCGCCACCATGAGGAGGTGGACGAGGCTCGCACCGGCAAGCAGCCACAGCAGTGGTGTGACTTCTGTCGGGTCGAGCCAGACGGCCACCGGCACCAGCGCGCCCGCTCCCGCCAGGACACCCTGAACGAGCAGGTGGGGCGGAAGCAGCGGGTTTTGCCACAGATCGCGTGCTTTCGCCTGGGCGAACAGGTAGGCCGTATAGACCGCTGTGAGCGTGGCGAGCGGCAGCCCGGCGAACATGAGCCCCCACACCAGCTCGGCACGACCGAACAGGACGCCGAGCAAGTGGAGAGCCAGCACGATGCCGTATCCCCCTACGATGAAGGCGCCACGGACCAGCCAGCTCTCCCAGCGCCGCCTGGTGAAGATCATGTAGAACCGCTCGGGGTGCTCCAGATCCCAAATCAGCAAGCCACCAGTGAAGGCCAGGAAGGCGGCGCCGACCACCGGGACACCCCATCGCCAGACGGGGCTCTCCGCATTGATCCAGCCGGCCAAAAGGGCCAGTACGGCCACCAGATACGCGCCCGCCGCGACCCCCTTGGTCAGGGTGTAGAGGCTGACCCGCCAGTCCCAGGGCATCTTGTGGGGAACGTCGTAGGCCAGCACTGCCGCCGCGGCCGTGTTGGTGGGACTGACCGGGCCCGCATCGGCCACACGACCGGCCCCCGGCCGCTCGTTCTTGTCGCCGGCGTTCCGACCGTTGTCGGACCCGTGCCCGGGGTGACCGGAAACCACGTGGCGCAGACCAGTCGTCTGCTCGCTCCACATGAACAGATCGCCCGGCGGCCTGAGCGCCGCGATCGGGTTCAGCGTCGCCTCGTGCGCGCCCGTATAGAACAGCTTTGGATGCGTCTCCTTCTGGGAACGTCTGACCGAGACGGGCTGACGGTGCACGATACGCGACACCTCGGAGCCCGAATCTCCCAGATCGCCCACCAGGATCGCCTCCACGGGACACACAACGACGCACGCGGGCTCCAGGCCCATATCGATGCGGTGCGCGCAGAAGTTGCACTTCTCCGCCGAGTGGTCCTCCGGGTTGATGAAGATCGCGTCGTACGGACAGGCGGCGATGCACGCCTTGCAGCCGATGCAGATGGACTTGTCGAAGTCGACGATCCCGTCCGCCCGCCGGTACATGGCTCCGGTCGGACACGCGACCGCGCAGGGCGCGAGCTCGCACTGGTTGCAGCGTGTGACCTGGAAGGCACGGCGCGCCTCAGGGAACACGCCGATGTCCACGTACTTGACGTAGGTCCGGTTGACGGAGAGCGGGACTTCGTTCTCGGACTTGCAGGCGGTGCTACAGGCGTGGCACCCGATGCACCGGGTATGATCGACGACCTTGGCCCAGCGCACGGGTGGGGCGCCGGCTTCGGCAGCGGTTGTCGCCATCAACGATTCTCCCGAGAACCGGGCGTCCCACCCGCGGGGTACGCCCGGTGGATGGCCGTCGAGCTTAGATGAAGAGCGACGACTTCGCCGTGAGAGCGCTACCCAGGAACGTGCCGACGCCGCCGTGCTCGATGTCGTCCATCAGCTCTTCGTCGCGGATCCCCATCACGTTCTGCGACATGTCGCACGCGATGAACGTGACGCCGAGATCGCGCGCTAGCTGCATCATCTCCTCGAGCGACTGCACGTTCTCCTGCTTCATCATCGCCCGCAGCATCTTGGCTCCGACGCCGAAGTAGTTCATCCGCGACGCCGGCAAGCTCTTCGTGCTCCCGGGAGCCATAACCCCCATCATCTTCTGGAAAAACCGCTTGTCCGAGAGCACCGTGTCCTTCTTGAGCGCAGTCAGCCCCCAGAAGGTGAAGAACATGTCCACCTTCTGCCCCATCGCGGCTGCCCCGGTGGCGAGCACGAAACTGGCTAGCACCCGGTCCAGGTCCCCGGAGAACACGACCATCGAGACTTTGTCCTCGGGTTGCGCCTCCTCGAGCTCGGAGATCCGGCTCTCGAGCGCGTCCAGCCGCTGGGCCAGGCCTGTTGTCTCCCCCGTGCCGAGTGTGGAAGCGATGTTGTCGACTGGCATGCCACTTTCCTCCCGCAGGTTATGCACCCTTCTTGACGTAGTGAATGTAGAGGTGGGTGCCGCTCTCGTCGACTGTCTCCTGGTCGAGCAACTCCATGTCCTTGGCCACCTTGGCCCACCCCTGGAAGTCCTTGATCGAGCCACGGTCCGTGGCTGTGATCTTGAGGATCTGGCCCGGATCGAGGGCCATGAGCTCCTTGCGCGCCATCACCACGGGCATGGGGCAGTTCATCCCACGCGCGTCCAGCTCTTTGTCGAAAGTCATCTCCATCGTGTTCTCCTTGTCTACACTCTCGCCTCTGCCCCCGCGCCCACCAGCCCGTACGCCTGCGAGAGGGCACAGATGTTCTTTCCGAGCTCGAGCTCCGAGGCCTCGTCCTCGTCGGGCTCGAGCAGGCCGGCGTTCACCCGTTTGATTTCTACGTACTCGTCCGGGAATTTCGGCAAGCTCTCGAGGATGTACTGGACGAACGGCTCCTCGCCCTTGTGAACCATCTGCAAGCCGTCGTTGGTTTCCTTGAGCTCGCCCAGCGGGGCCGCGAACTGGCCCGCGTCGTTCGCTTCCGTGCGACCGCTGAAGTGACCCGGCATGATCAGCGTCTCGTCCGGCAGCTCGAGCAAACGGGACAGCGACCGGTAGTGGATCGGCGCCCACGTCTCTCCCTTCCCTCCCAGGTCAGGTCGAGCGATGGAGCGGATGAAGATGGAGTCACCGGTGAACAGGAAGCGGTCGTCGAGATAGAAAACGATGTTCCCGAGTGTGTGCCCCGGGACGTGCATTGCCCTGATGGTCGCCCCTCCGACAGCGAGCTCCCAGCCCTCCTTCAGGAACTCGTAGTCCATCTCCGCCGGAAGCACGTCGAGCGGGTGGATCCCGTCGTACGGGTGCAGGAAGTACGGCACCTTCAGCCAATCCGCCAGTGTCCGACCGCCACTGATGTGGTCCGCGTGGCCATGCGTATCGAGCACGGCCGTGATCTCGAAATTCTCGGCTTCCGCCAGCTCTGAGTACTGGTCGATGTGGCGCAACGGGTCGATCACCACGCCCCTACCGTCGCTCACCACGACGTGGCTCAGGCAGCCCCGGGCCAGCCGCTGGATCTGGTAAACGGCGAGCTTGTCCTCTTCGGCCACGGTGCGCAGCTCGTAATGGTTCCCCCACGCGAGCGTGCCGCCCCCAAGATGACGTATGTCGTAGCCCAGCGGGCGAAGCGCGTCCACCACGAAATCGGACGTGTCGCCCTTCGCGCACACAGCCAGGATCGGCTCGTCTCTCGGCATCCCCTCCATCAAGCCGCGATCGTGGGCTTCCTTCACGGACTCTACGAAGTCGAAGCTCTCGCTGGACTCCAGCATCTCGAAGTAGGGAACGTTGATCGAGCGAAGCGGCTTTGTGCCCTCGACCGGTGCGGCCTCGGCCTCATCGCGGTTGCGGATGTCGAGGATGAAGATGTCCTCCCCGCTGTGGAGCGCGTTGTTCAGCCTCGCGACCGTCCATTCCCCAGTCGGCGCCGTCATATCGAACCTCTCTTCTCCGTCGTTGTTTGGGCGGTCAAGTTATCGTGGGGCCAAGGATCGTTTCAACGTCGCGGGCATCCGTCTGGTCGCCCGAAACCGCCGCTCAGATCTTCCGGTTTCGACCGAACAGCAGCCCGAGGGTCGCGGCAAAGAAGACCGATAGCGCGGCAATCACTGTGAATCTTCGCCACAAGAGGCCGACGGGATCCGCGGCCGACGTCACGACGGTCGCGAAGATGCCGTGGTCCGCCATTCCGCTCAGGAAAAAGCCACCCGACAGAGCCACGAGCGCCAGGCCGACGGTCCACCCGACCGACGCTCCGCACAGCCAAGCCGTCGTCCCGGCCGCCACCGCGGCACTGGCCGGGGCTGTCAGCCACAGGACCCACACCCCGATCACCGTGCCAGGCCCGCCCAGGAGAGCACCGAGGAGTGTCCCCGCCACAGCGACTACCGCCCCGCTTGTCAAACCGAGCAGAAACGCACGGCCGGGCAGAAACGCAGGGCCGGGTGAAGGAGATGCGGGACCGTCCTCGCCGCGCGTGTCCGGCCTAGGCCGAAACAATCGAGTAACACGCGCGCAGGAAAGCCAGGTACGGAAGGATCGCCAGCAGGCCCGCCACGATACCGATTCGACCCGGCCACCGGTCACGGGTGCGAAAACCGAAGACGAGGGCGGCCGCACACAGAAAGGGCGTTCCGAACTGAAACACGAGTGCCGAGAGAACGAAACCGAACAGCCTGCCGCTCCCCTCGACCTCCGGAGGCGTCACGGTGCCGAGACCGCCGTTCAGGTACGCGAACAGGGCGGCCACGGCCAGCGCCGTTCCCCCAGCGACCATCGACAGCTGGGCCAGACGTCTTTCGGCTTCGTTCGATTCCGTCATGCAGGCGATCTGCGGGTGCTATCTCAGTTGAATTGAAACGCGGCGCGGCTGTCCGCGCTGCGGATCCGGGTTCCTGACAATCACACGAAAGTCGGCGGGTCGCTTGTCGAGGTGCCCGGCCGCCGACTCGTCCCAGTTCATCGACATCGGGTTCTCACGCGAGCCGTAGAACAGGGGACAATCGGCTCTCCAGCGCCGTGACCGCAGGCTGCCTCCCGATACCGGACGTACGTCCACCGCCTGGAACTGGTTTCCCTCCTCGTCCTCCACCCCGATACGCGGGTTGCAGATGGTGATCATGCCGTCGGTGCAGTTTTCGAGGAACTGGTCGAAGGTCGTGCGGTGCCGTTCCTCGTAATTGTGGAGCACCAGGTCGACACGGATGGTCTTGACCCGGCTGCCTCCGCTGGTGGTACCCTGCGACGCCCCGCTCACCTCGAACGTCCACGGCCCCATCTCGATCGGTTGGCCCACGTCGTAGTCCTGCGTGCAACCTGCATACAGGAGGCCGAGAAGGACACCGGTTGCGACTCGTTGGACCGGGATCGTGGTCACGATCGTCGCTAGTCCAGTGACACGGCTGCGACCCGGAACCCGCCCTCCACCGGTTCTGGGTGCTCGATCTGTAGCACGAGCCCCTCGCTGTCTACCCACACTCGAAAGACCACCACCCACTGGGAAGACAGGGACCGGCTCGGGCGAAGGTTGAACAGATCACTGGGCATCGCCTGCATACAGCTATATGCGTACCCCTCGGAGTCGACGATCCGCAAGCGATTGCAGAGTAACGAGTCAATGAGACTGCGGCGGGACGCGTCATCATAGTTATCCAGCCCCCGCCAGTGGACGAACACGGCCACCAGTTTCTCGCCCGCCTGCGCCTGACCGGAGAATGGGCGAGGCATCCGCTGCATCTCCTGCGATCTTCGGACCTCCAGGCTGAGAATCCCCAGCGGGATTCGCTCTCCGCGAGCGAACGAGGTGGCCGGCTCGGGTGGCGAGCCGCACGCGATCATGGACCCGCACAGAAGGCCGCCGGTCACCGCCAGGGTCTGTACGAGCCCGGCCTTGCCGGGCTTACCGAATTCGGGCATACGCCTGCCTCGCATATGCATGGTGCCGGGATCCCTCCTGGAGGTTGGCCCGGTTCGGACGGTTTACGGCGGACATGTACTGGGCGAAGGCGTTCCCGAGATGCAGGTTGAAAGCCCGCATCGAGCCGTCCGGCCAGCGCTCTATGTATGGGCCCGGGCTTTGGGCCCGAAGCTCTCTCCACGCGTCGGCCACGAAGCCCACGCGGTTCCGCAGGAGGCGAAGATGCCGATATGTCTTCCTGGCCTCGGGCCACACGAGCGAGTCCGCGCGGAGTACGACACGCTGCAGTTGGCGCTGCAGCGTGTCCAGGGCAGTCATCATCTCGCGGGCGCACGGCGCATACTCCTCGCGGGTGATGCCATACCGACGGTCTTCCAGCCCATCGCATGCCGTCGGCGCAGGGGGTTCACACGCAAGGCAGACCACAGCCAGGCCCACGAGGATAATTGCTCGGGGGAGGCTCGCGGGGCAGCCGGAACCGCACCTATCTGAACTGATCATGTTCGCGACGTGCTCGCTCATGCCGTCTAGCACCTTCAGCCCTCGTGCATCAAGCCTCGGGCATTAGCCTTCGTGCGGGAAGCGCTCCGCCATCACCGCGAGTCGCTCGAACCGCTCGCGGCACACGCGAGTGGTCGTCTCCAGGTCGATCTCGTAGTCCTTGAAGCGCCGCTGACGCTTGAAGTATTCCGCCGGTGCCGTCCAGTCGGGCAGCACGTTCAGACGGTACGTCTTACCGTTCCACACCTCGTAGAGCGGGAACAGGCCACTCGACACGGCGATCCGGACGAGCCCTACCGAGTCGGCCGGCTCCGATTTCCACCCGGTCGGACAGGGTGAGTGCATCAGCAGGAAACGGGTTCCGGTGATAGAGAACGCGGTCTCCAGCTTGCGGCGGAAGTCCACCGGGTGGGCGATCGACAGGGTCGCCGCATACGGGATTCCGTGTGCCACCAGGATGGACATGATGTCCTTCTTGTCCTCCTTCTTCCCGGTCGGCGTGGTGGTGGTGCGCGCACCGGGCGGGGTGGCCGAGGAACGTTGGCCGCCCGTGTTCCCGTAGATCTCGTTATCGTAACAGATGTAGAGGATGTTGTCGTCGCGCTCGGCCGCCGCGGAGAGCGTGGCGATGCCGATGTCGTAGGTCCCGCCGTCACCCGCCCAGCAGATCACCTGGCCGCGCTCCTCGTTCAGGTCGCGGACACAGGCCAGCCCGGACGCCACGGCCGCCGCCGATGCGAAGGTCGTGTTCACCACGGGCGCACCGTAGCTGGTGGTGGGAAACGCGCCGGCCGTCACCGCCCCGCAGCAGGCGGGGATCGCGAGGGTGCAGACCTCTCCCGCCTCCTCCAGCGCCCTGCCCAGCATGGTGAGCCCCACGCTCATGCCGCACCCGCCGCAGTTCGTGTTGCCGGGGCGGAGCAGGCACTCCTCGGTGCACGGAATGGACGGAACTTCGCCCAGAGCACCCGGGCTCGGCGGTGTTCTCGTCGCTGTATCGGTCGTCATGCCTCGCGCTCCTTGCTCCCCTTCAGGCGGCGATCCCCATCCACACGGGCCGGTCAGCACGTTCGCGAGTCGTAAGATCCGCCAGCACCTCCTCGATCATGGCGGGCGTCACGTCGCCTCCGCACAGACCGGTCAGGTAGTCCTGGATCAGCAGATCGCTTCGGGTCGCCTGGAAGGCGGCCCGGATGTCCTGCCAGAACACGCCGCCCATGCCCGCCGCGTAGTTGCGGTCCAGCACGCCGACCCTGCCGGCGGTACGGCACGCCTCGCGGAGCGCCTCCTCGGGGAAGGGACGGAACATCTTCAGCTTGATGAGCCCCACCTTTTCGCCCGCATCGCGGCGGGCCTGCACGACTTCGTGTGCCGTCGTGGCGATGGAGCCGATCGCGACCAGGATCGTCTCCGCGTCTTTCGTGCCCAGGGTCTGCAGCGCGTCACCCGGGTCGCGGCCAAACATCTCCATGAACTCCGCTCGAGCCTCCTGGAGAACCGTCGGGACCCTTGACATCGCCTCGTCGATCTCGAGCCGCAGCGACGTGGCCACGTCGGGCCACATCAGACCGCCCAGCGTCTTGGGATCGTCGTGCCGCATCCGGTGCGGCAGGTCCAGATCCGGAAGGTAGCGGTCCGTCTGGCTCTGATCGGCCAGGTCCGTCTCACCCTGCGTGTGCGACAGGATGAAGGCGTCGAGCGACACGAGCGCCGGCAACAGGATCCGGTGATCCTCCGCGATGCGGAACGCGAGCAGCGTCGTGTCCATCACCTCCTGATTGCTCTCGCAGTAGAACTGGATCCAGGGAAAGTCCCGCAGCATCAGCGTGTCGCCGTGATCCGCCCAGATGTTCCAGGGAGGTCCGAGCGTGCGGTTCACCGTCGCCATCACGATCGGGAGCCGATAGTAGCCGGCTACCATGATGTTCTCGACCATGTAGGCGAGGCCGTTGGACGAGCTGGCGGTGAACGCGCGCGCGCCGGCGAGCGAAGCTCCGATCGACACTCCCATCGCGCTGTGCTCGCTCTCGACCGGCACGACCCGACACTTTGTGAACGGAAACTTCGCCACGTACTCGACGATCTCCGTCTGTGGCGTGATCGGATAGATCCCGCACGCGGCACCCCGCGCTTCGCGGTTCGCTTCCGCCGCGACGCTCAGCGCGTGACCTGCGGCGTGATTCCCGGTGACGACTTCTACAGGCATGGCGGCGGCTCCTGGCTCTCGTGGCGCTGGCTGGCCCTCAGACGGCATTCAGAGATGACTCATGAAGATCACGTTGCGGGGGCACTCGGTGACACAGATCCCGCACCCCTTGCAGTACGCATAGTCGAACACCAGCTGGTGCCCGACCCGCTTGAGTACCCCCTCGGGGCAATAGGTGACACAGAGATCGCACTCGTTGCACACGCCGCACGACAGGCACCGCTTCGCCTCGCTCGGATCCGTCAAGCCCATGTGGATCTCGTCGAACGTGGACTGGCGGGTCGTCATGGGCAGGCTGGCGCCCTCCTGACCCGACTGACGCTCGAACAGGTGGAGCCGCATGGCGTCGGGGCGGATCACGTCGTCGTGCCAGACGTCCACGTCCCGCCGGTCCGCGGCGTGCTCGGTGATCTCCGTCCGCTCGCCGCTCAGCGCACCATGAATGTGGATTGCAGAGCGTCGTCCGCTCCCGATCGCGCCTGCCACCGTTCCGTCGTTGGTCGCTAGGTCGCCGATCGCGAACACGGGCGTCTCCAGCAGCCCGAGCAGCTCTTCCCCTTCCCTCACCTCGGTCCCCTCCGGGAATACGCTGAGGTCGGGAGATTGCCCGAGTGCGAGGATCACGCGGCTGCACTGCAGCTCGAAGTCCGACCCAGGAATCTCCACCGGGCGACGACGGCTGGACTTGTCGGGTTCGCCGAGCTCCATGCGCCGGCAGGTGAGCCGATAGCCAGCGCCGTCGGGGCCCGCAGCGTGGGCCGAGGCGGCTTCCGACTCCGCGACTGTCCCCTCGGCTGCGGAACCGTCCGGCTGCAGCGAGATCGGTTGGACCAGATAATCGAGCTGCACTCCCTCCTCGAGTGCCTCGTCGATCTCCTCCGCGATGGCCGGCATTTCTTCCCGCGTGCGGCGGTACACGACGCGAGCGCTGTTCGCGCCGAGACGCAGCGAGGAGCGGGCGGCATCCATCGCCGTGTTCCCGCCACCCACCACGACCACATCCTCTCCGTCCACCCGAACGCGGCCGCGTCGCACCAGGTCGAGGAAGTCGATCCCCTGATCGACGGCTGGGGTGTCGCCGATCCCCAGCCGCAGTCCGCGCAGCTCCTGCAGGCCGGTCGCGACGAGCACGGCGTCGTGCTGGCCGGCCATCTCCATGAGCCCGCGCCGATCGATCGGATGCTCGGTGACGGCCTCCACCCCGAGCGCCAGGATGCGACCGATCTCGTGGTCCAGCACGTCCTCGGGCAGCCGAAAGCGTGGAATCCCCGAGCGAAGGAGCCCCCCCAGGTCAGCCGTCGATTCGTACACCGTGACCCGATAGCCATAACGAGCGAGATGGTAGGCGGCGGTCAGCCCGGCCGGCCCCGAGCCGACGACCGCCACCCGCTCATCGTGAACCTCCACGGGGTTGAGCGCCGCGTTCCCGTTGTCGCCGGCGTAACGTTCCAGCTGCCGCACGTTGACCGCGCCGTCCAGATCGATCCGATTGCACGAAGCCATGCACGGGGCCGGGCACACCCGTCCGCACACAGCCGGGAACGGGCTGCTCTCCAGCAGGATCTCGAGCGCTCGGTCGGGGTCGTCGTGGGCCAGGGCGTGCAAGAACCCCTGCACGTCGTTCCCGGCCGGGCAGACATGGTTGCAGGGAGGGATGTACTGCTGTCGGTGCGGCTGCTCCGTAGCCCACTGTCCCGTCTCGATCCCCGGCAGGTCGCCACCCGCCCCTTCGAGAAAGCTCGGTCCCCGTGGAACGATCGTGTACGGGGCGGCCGTTTCCGCCGACTCCTCTTGGATTCCCGCCTCTTCCGCCCCTTCCGGCACTGCTCCCCCTGGCGCGGTCGCTTCCTCCAGGCCGACGCCGGCGTCGGCCGCGGCATCTCCGGCAAGGCGCAGCGCCTCGTGCGCCTGGCTCGCCGCCGCGATGTTCGGCCCCACGAAACCCAGGTGCTCGAGAGCGTCGTGAATCTCCGTTAGCTCGAAGCCGAGCAGCCGCGCGGCGGCCCCGGCGAGCGCCGTGTTGACAATCGGCACACTTCGGGTGCCCAGCTTGTTGGCGCGGGCGATAGCGGTGGCGTCCACCGTCGCGACGGGATTGTCCGGAAACTGCTCCGCCAGATCCTGCGGCTCCTTCGTGGTGTTGATCAGGATCCAGCCGCCGGGCTTCAGGCCACCCGTGATGGCGGATCCGACCAGGGTCGGATCGAGGACGATGATGTGGTCGGGCGAGTAGATCAGGTTTCGGTTGGCGATCGGCTCGTCATCGTAGCGACAGAAGGCCTGGATGGGCGCCCCTGATCGCTCCGCGGCGTACAGACCGAAGGCCTGCACCGACTGGCCGAGCAGGAAACGGGAGGTGGCGATGATCTTGGCCAGGGTCACACCACCCTGACCGCCTCTCCCATGAATGCGGATCTCGACCATCCCGTTCTCCTCGCCCGGTTTGCCGGCGTTTGGCCGTGTCTCGAAGGGTAAACATAGGGCACGATCGGGACCACGGCGCGGTACGGCGCAGAACGCGAGTTGAAGCGGCCGTTAGCCTATACAAATAAACAACTTACGAGGCCTCTGCGAACCATCGATGCGGCCTGTGGACCCATGGGTTGGGGTAGAATGACACAGAGTAAGCGGCTCGCTGGGACACTCAGGCGATGGCTGGTGCTCCATCCCCCGAGGCAGATCGTGAACCGGGGCGTTTTGTCTCGTTTCCACGCGCTTTCCACAGTTCCATGGCCGTTGCAGCCGCGTGGAACGGCGACGAGCGGGTCGGAAGGCCGGGCGCTACGTTGTCGCCCATGGACTTTCTGGGAATGTGCTGGGACGCGGCCGAGAGAATCCGTGAGAGGGTGCGCGAGACCCCAGTCGAGCCGTCGCCCCTCCTCAGCGAGCGGACCGGCGCCCGAGTCCATCTCAAACTCGAGAACTACCAGCTCACGGGCTCCTTCAAGCTGCGGGGAGCGATGAACGCGATGTGGTCTCTCGATGAGCCGAGCCGGGCCCGCGGCGTGGTGGCCGCCTCGTCGGGGAATCACGGCGCGGCCGTCGCCTGCGCGGCGCGCTCGGCGGGTTGCCCCACCCGCGTCTTCGTACCCGAGGGCTCGGCCCCCTCGAAGCTGGAGGCGATTGGCGCGTACGGCGCGGAGATTCGCGTCGTGGGGGAGGATTGCCTGCTAGCGGAGCAGGCCGCGCGTCAACACGCGACGGAGCACGCGATGGCGTACCTGTCCCCGTACAACGACGAACGGGTGGTGGCCGGTCAGGGCACGATCGGGGTGGAGCTGGAGAGCCAGCTCCCGCGCATCGATGCCGTGTGCGCCTCAATGGGGGGTGGAGGACTCATCTCCGGGATCGGCGGCTATCTGAAGTCGCTGCGGCCCGAGACGGAAGTGCTGGCGTGCTCTCCTGCCAATTCCTGTGTGATGCATGCCTCGCTCGAGGCGGGGTGCATCCTGGAACTCCCGTCGGAGCCCACCCTGTCGGACGGAACGGCGGGCGGGGTCGAAGCGGACTCGATCACCTTCGAGCTGTGCCGTGAGATCATCGACCAGTCCCTCCTCGTCTCGGAGGAGGAGATCGCAGCCGCCATGCGGTTGGTGCTGCATCACCATCACATGCTCGTCGAGGGGGCGGCCGGGGTGGCAGTGGCCGGTTTCCTCAAGGCATCTGGCGAAGCGGATCGGTGGCGCGACCGCGACGTGGTGATTGTGCTGTGCGGAGCCAACGTCGATCCCGACGTGCTGAAGGGGATTCTCTAAGGCTGCGACGACGCCTACACGGGCACGAGTTCGGGTCGCGGCTCGCCCCCTCGCGGTTCGTCTCCTCGCGGCTCATCACCCCGCGGCTTCCCGGCCGGCGGCTCCCCCGGGAGTGCCTCGCCGGCCTCGCCTCCCGTCTCACCCGCTCCCACGCTCTCACCGAGCTCCTTGGGCTGGCGGCTGAAGTGACGCAGAAGGAAGGCCTCCAGATCGTCCAGTAGCGAGTGCATGACCGGCAGCAACACCAGCGTGAGGAAGGTCGCGAAGGCGAGGCCCGAGATGACCGCGATCGCCATCGGGCCCCACCAGGCCGCCTGCATCCCACCCCAGTAGAAATCGGGGTTCAGCCGCGTGTAGAAGCCGTTGAAATCGAAATTGAGCCCAATCGCCAGGGGCACGAGCCCCATGATCGTGGTGATCGCGGTGAGCGTGACCGGCCGATAACGGGTCAGGCCTCCACGCACCAGCGACTCGCGGGCCTCGATGCCATCGCGTTCCCTCAGCACGTGGATATAGTCCACAAGCACGATGGCGTTGTTGACCACCACGCCGGCCAGGCTGATCACCCCTACCCCACTCATGATCACCCCGAAAGGCATGCGGAACAGCAGCAACCCGAGCAAGACACCGATCGTCGAGAGGAGCACCGTGCTCAGGATGAGCACGGGCTTGAGCACAGAATCGAACTGGGAGACGAGGATGAAGCCGATCAGGAAGACGGCCATCAGGAACGCGCCGAACAGGAAGTCCTGCGACTCCTGCTGCTCCTCCTGTTCGCCCGTGTACTCCATCCGGTAGCCGGCCGGAAGCATTTCGGCGAAGCCGGCCAGCACCTGCTTTACCTCGGCAAGCACCGCGTTCGCGTTGTAGGACGCGCGCACATCCGACGAGACGGTGGCCATCCGCTTCAGGTCCTTGCGGTTCACACCGCTGAACCCCTCGTCGACCCTCCAGGTCGCCACCGAGGAAAGGGGCACCTGGTTCTCGAACTCGTTCGTGACCGTGAGATCCGCCAGCGCGCTCAGATCGCGCCGGTAGCGCTCAGCCAGCCGGACGACGATATCGTATTCCTCCTCGCCCTCCCTGTATTCCGACGCTTCCGTCCCGTTGATCGCGCTGCGCACCGTGAAGCCGATGTCCATGGTGCTCAGGTCGAACAGAGCGGCCTTCTCACGATCGACCTCCACCCGCAGCTCGGGACGCGCATCGGCGAGATCGCTCTCCAGACCATCCAGCTTGACGGCCACCGGCGAGTTCGAGATCACGTCGATCGCCTCATCGGACAGCCTCTGAAGCGTCTCGGCGGCCTCACCCGAGATCTCGATGTTCACCGGTAGCCCGGTGGGCGGACCCATCGAGGGCTGCTGTACCGTGAACGTGGCCCCCGCCACGTCCCGACCGACTCGGGCTCGCATCCGCTCTACGGTCGCGATCCCGTCGGACTCCCGGTCCTGGTAGTCCACGAAAGTGACCGCCACCGTCGCTAGATGGCTCCCGGACTGGCCCTCTCCGAACACTCCAGCGCTCGAGCCCGTGGTCGCCACGACGGATTCAAAGTCCTCGCGGCCCCCGATGATCCGCAGCTCTTCTTCGACCTCACGCACGATGCGGTCGGTGACATCGACCCGGGTCCCCGTCGGGGTCTCGATCTGGACCCATACCGTCTCGGGTGGTACGTCCTCGGGGAAGAACTCGATTCCGGCGTTGAGGGCGCCGAACGCCGCCAGAGAGAATACGAGCAGGGCCGCCACTCCGCCCATCACTCGCCCACGGTGCTGGATGCACCAGCGGAGGGACCGCTCGTACAGCCGCAGCGTCGCGGGAAGGCTCGTGTGTTGGAACCAGTGCGCGATCGGCACGAGCACCTGCCGGTGCAGATAGAACAACCCGACGCCGGTGAGCGTCAGGAGAACGGCGGCCACAGGCTCCCGCACCAGTAAGACCAGGAACAGCACGCCGGCCACGCCCCCCAGAGCCATCTTGGTCTCACGCGTGAAGACCATGCGCGGCTCGCCCTCGGTGCGCATGAACAGAGACGTGAGGGTCGGGTTGATGACCAGCGCCACGAACAGTGAGGAGCTGAGTGTGATGATGAGCGTCTTGGGCAGGTAGGCCATAAACTCGCCCGTGATCCCCGGCCACAGCAGCATGGGCGCGAAGGCGGCCAGCGTGGTGGCCGTCGCGGCGATCACGGGGGGCGCGACCTCGGCCGTTGCGAGCTTGGACGCCTCTTTCGCGCCAAAGCCCTCCTCGCGGAAGCGGAAGATGTTCTCGACGATCACGATAGCGTTGTCGACCAGCATCCCCAGCGCGAGGATCAGCGAGAACAGCACAACCATGTTCATCGTCATCCCGAACAGCTGGATGACGGCGAACGAGATCAGCATCGAGAGTGGAATCGCCACCCCCACGAACGAGGCGTTCGTGACCCCGAGCGCGAACAGGAGGACGGCCACCACCAGGATAAGGCCCGAGATGATGTTGTTCTCGAGGCTCCCCACCATCTGGCGGACGTACTCGGCCTGGTCGGATGTGATCTCGACGACAGTGGTGGGCGGAAAGATCGGCTGCATCTCTTCGATCACAGCCTTTACGCCGTCGGACGTCTCGATGATGTTCTCCCCCGTGCGCTTGCTCACGCTGAGGGTGACCACGGCGTTTCCGTTCAGGCGGGCGTAACTCTCGCGGTCCTTGAACCCGAAGTCGACCGTCGCCACGTCGCGCACGTAGACTGGTCGACCGCCGCGGACGGCAACCACGATGTCCTCGATCGGGCGGGTCTGCTCGAACTCGCCGGGGACGCGGACCAGGTACTTCACATCGCCGACGTCGATCGTGCCGCCGGGCACGGTGATGTTCTCCTCCGCGATCGCATCGATCACGTCGTCGAACGACACGTCGTAGAACTTGAGCCGCGCCAAGTCGACATCGACCTGCACTTCGCGCTCCAGACCACCCGAGAGCGTCACCTCCAGCACGCTCGGGATCTGCTCGATCTCGTCCTGGACGTCTTCGGCGAGCTGCTTCAGCCGCACGAGGCTGTACTCGCCGGACACGTTCACTTGCAGGATCGGGAACTCGGACAGGTTGAACTCAACCACGGCCGGCTCTTCCGCGGCCTCCGGGAGCTCCGGTTTCGCAATGTCCACCTTCTCGCGAACCAGCTGGAGCGCCTCCGTCATATCCATCCCGGCTTCGAATTCGACGGAGATTCTCGAGAACCCCTCCATGGAGCTGGAGAGGATCTCCTTCACGTCGGCGATCCGGTTGAGCTCCTCCTCGATCGGCCGCGTGATGAGGGTCTCGATGTCCTCGGGGGCGACACCCGAATACGCGGTGTTCACGGCTATGAACGGGACGGTGATGTCCGGCGAGGCCTCCTTGGGCACCTGGAGGTAGGAGATCAGCCCCCAGATGATGACGATCGTCGTCATCACCAGGACGCTCGTCGGGTGGTCTACCGCGAAGGAGGTGAGCCAGAACTGGCGGTACTGCTTGCCCTCGGGATGCTTCTCGCCGCGTCCGTCGGAACCGCCGGGCTCGGTCACGACGCGTCTCCCGGATCGGTTTCCCCGGCCTCGGCGGACCCGACGATCCGCAGCCGGTTCCCCGGGTCCACCATCTGATGCCCGACGACGATCAGCTCATCGCCCGGCTCAAGGCCCTGCTCGATCACCACCTCGTCCTCGAAGGAAGGCCCGAGCCGGACGGTGCGCGACTCCGCAACCAGCCCGCCGTCGCGCTCCACCGCGACGAACACCTCGTAACCGAACTCGGTGCGCAGCACTACGTCCTGCGGCACGACGATCACGTTTTCCAGTCGCTGGGTGGCCACCTCGACGTTGGCCACCATCTGCGGCTTGACCACGCGTTCAGGGTTCGCAAGCACGATCTCGATCGGAAAGGTGCGGCTGGATACCTCAACGGCGGCGCCCACGTAGCCGATCCGGCCCTCAAAGGCCCGGCTTGCCAGCACGTCCAGGGTCACGCGGGCCTGGCCCCCGCTCTTCACGAAGGGTCCGAAGCGCTCTGGCACGCCACCCACCACTTTGAGACGATCGACCTCGATGACGCGGGCAACCGGGGTCCCCGGCACCACCATCTCGCCGGCGTCCACGAACCGCTGATCAAAGATACCGGAGATCGGCGCCCGCAGGACGGTGCGAGCGAGGCGGGCGTCCAGATTCTGGAGACGGGCCGTCGCAGCCTCCGAATCGTACTTGGCCTCCAAGAAAGCGATCTCCGACCCGATCTCCTCGTCCTCCCACAGCTGGCGCTGGCGCTCGAAACGCTCGGCGGCCAGGTCGGCCAGCGCCCGGGCTTCCTTCACCTGTGCCGCCAGCACGCGATCGTCGATCTTGGCGATCGGCTGGCCGGCCCGTACCCCACTGCCCTTGGGCACGTAGAAACGCTCGATCGCGCCGCTCTCCTCGGCGCTCACCACAACGTCGTTGAACGCCTCCACCGCGCCGGTAATGCTCACGAAAGTCGTGAAGTCCGTCGTCTCTACCGTGCGTGTCTCCACGTTCACGACCTGCACGAACTCGTTGGAGCGGTTGGGTGCGGGGTTCGAGCGGGCGTCGGGGTCGGAATTGCCCGCTTCGCTCCCCTCTCCGGCGGAGGGATTGCACGCAGCCGCTGCCAATCCCGCACTGAGGGCGGCCGCCATTGCGAGCACAGCTACGAAGCTCCCGTGCGGCGAGCGGCCAGCGCGAGGCCTTTGGATGTCGGACCCGTGGGTCCGCAGCTGTCTTCTATAGTTCACGGTTCACCCGTCTATACGTTCGCTATACGTCCGCTGTGCGTTTGTAATCCCCTGTGCGTTCGTAGATACGTTCACGTATCATTCGTCGCCTTCGATCGACTCGGCCGGCAGCGGCAGCTCGGCCACCGGCGGATCGACCATCGGCACCACGCCGATCGCCAGATCCAGTGCGGCCTGGGCGTTCAAGAAATCGTATACTGCCTGGGCGTAGTTCAGCTCCGACTGACGGACCGCTAGCTCGGCGTCGGTCACCTCCAGCCGCGAGCTTGTCCCCGCAAGATACTGCGCGGTGACGATCTCGAACCCACGCTGCGCCTCCGCCACCGCCTGGCGCTGCGTTTCCGCCCGCGCGCGTGCCTCGCGCAGATCTTCTGTCGCGGTCCGAATCGCAGCTCGCAGCCTCTGCTCTAAATCCATCAGACGGGTGTCCGCCTTGCGCAGGTCCGTCTGTCGCTGGTCGATGCGGTTCAGGCGACTGAAGCCCGAGAACAACGGGACTTCGACTTGTACGCCGACCGCGGTCGCTGTGGTCCGCTGGGTGGAGTTCTCGCCGAAGAAATTGAGCGACCCGTTCTCTTGCGCGATGAGGCTGAAGTTGAAGAAGGCGGAGACCCGCGGCATGAGCTCGGCGCGCTCAAGCTTCACCCGGGCGGATTCCACATCGCGCTGCAACTGCGCCTGCCTCACATCGGAGCGACGGCGCAGACCGATCTCCAGCAGACGCTCGAAGGTCGCCGTTTCAGCTTCCGAATACCCGACGAACTCCAGCAAATCCAAGTTCTCGGCCCCGTTATCTCCCCCCAGGTCCACCGTGTAGAGCTGACCCCGCGCTCCCACCCGCCGGACTTCGTCCATCCCCATCTCAAGGCTCAGTTCGCGCTCGGTTTCCGCGATGTCGTTCGCGTTTCGCCGCAGGTTGGGCTGCAAGTTGGCGAGCTGCACCTCCAGGCGGAGCACGTCGTAGGCGCCCGCCAACCCGGCCCGGTTCAGCGCACGGGTCTCCTCCAGCGTCTGCTCGACCCGGCGGATGCTGTTCTCGGTCACCCGCAGCTGCTCGCGCGCCAGCAACACATCGTAGTAGGCGCGCCGGATCGCCGTCACGGCGGTCTGCGCCTGGCCGCGGACGACCTCGGACTGGAGCGTCTGGACGCGGCCCGCCGCTCCGACGCCGACGAACACGCGACCGTCGAACAGAGTCTGGGTCGCTTCGAGAGTCGCCGTCCACTGGTTGTCGGCCCCAAACCGAACCGGAATCAGGTCGTCGGGACCAGCCTCCGGATCGAAGATGATCGCCGGCAGGAACGCCTCGGGAACCGTCAGGTTCCGTTGAAGCGACAGAGTCCCGTCCACTTCGGGCCACAACCCGCCGTACGCCTCGCTCACCAGCTGCTCGGTCCGTTCCAGCTCGTACTCCTGGATACGGAGCTCCCGGTTCGCACGAAGCCCTGCGGCCACCGCCTCCTCGAGGGAATAGCTGCTCTCCTGGGCGGACAGACTCCCGGCCATTGCGCCGATCGCTACGAATCCCAACAGCGCCCATCGCATGTACGTCACCTCAACGCCTCCCGGTTCGGTCGTCCTCCTGTAATTCCGTACGGGGGATACCCGTTAGCGTGTCAGTATCGCTTGCGTTGGGAAAAAGGAAAGAGGCCGGCAGCAGAAGACAGCGAGGAGGCTCTCGATGTCGGCTCGGGGTCCCGGCCTACCGACCCAATGACAGGCAGCAGATGTCGGCGGTCACAGGATGACGGGCGTCGGCAGGAAGCTGTCGGGCGGGATGGTCACCTACTGATCGAGGTCGGGCCTCAGCCGGCACGTCTCAATTCGAGGCCCAAGATGCTCAGAACGACTGCGACCAGGCGCGGGGTTTGATTTCGCTGAAGCCGGTCAGGGGTGCTTGCGCTGCGAGCGCCTCGTCCTGCCATACGGAGCCGGAGGAACCGACATTCAGGTTCCTGGCGGTGATTCCTCCGTAGACGGTGGCGCCACCCTCGACTACGAGGTCATCGTTCGGGGCGTAGATAACGGCGTGAACGTGGGTTGCGGCCTTCGCGATCATCCAGGTGTCGGTGGCACCGCCGCAGCCGTAGATGATCGCGTCGCCGGCATAACCACTCCCGTGATCCCAGTTGAACTTGGAAGAGCTCCGGATCGTGAGCGGGCCGCTCACGTAGATCTCGACCTGGTCACCGGGGGCAACGGAGATCGATTTGGAATTGATAAACACGTCGCTGAACAGGTAGGTGCCGCCCGGCAGAGTCATATCGGACCCCGGGATGAACGAGGTGTACGAGCCGGGAGGACAGGGCTCGGGGTCGTACGTCAGGGGGGGTGCGCTGGAGGTCACTGTGCCCGTCACGGTTCCGTTGACAGTCACCGTACCCGCCGCCGTCGCATCGCCCCAGATCTGCGAGTTCTTGTTCGCGACGTCGATGTTGCCGTTGGAGTACACCTGGGCGTTTTTATAGGTATTCGCCGGGTGGAACGGCCCCTCCCTCGAATCGTAGCTGCCGATCTTCATATTGCCGCTTGCCAGCAGGTAGTTCTTCGCGTGGAATCCGGGCTTGGGGAGTGATGTTCCACCCTCCCCGAACACCAAGCGTAGCTCCGCCCGGCCACCGAACAGCCCTCCACCCGCGCCGACAGAGGTGGCGTAGTACAGCTCCTTCCCCGTCCCGCTGTCGACCCGCTGGATCGAGCCCCTGTAACGGGCGGTGCCCGACAGCATCGTCCAGCCCACAATCACGGAGTCCCCGGGCGCGAGCCCGTCGGTCAGGGAATCCGCTTGCGCCACCAGGGCCCGCAAGCCTGACTCGGCGGCGAAGAAGCTCTCGTTCCACTCGACCGCCGCCCGCGCATCCCCACGCTGTACCTGCACGCTTCTCAGCGACGCGGCCGCCAGCGCGCCCAGGATCACGAAGGCCACGATCGCCCACACGAGGACGTAGCCGCCCTCGTCGGCCAGCACGACCCTCAGCCGCCTCGGACGTGTATGATCGTCTTCAGCGAATCGACTCGCGTGCTTCCCCATGGATCTCCCCTCTCCCCACGCAGTCCGACACTGATGGCTCGCACATCGGCCGCCGTGGAGGTTGCGTTCCCGCCTTCGTCCAGATACTGAAGGCGGAGTCCGTCTTGGCCGGGCGACAGCAGTGGCCCTACCACCCGCTCCCAGCTCCCGGAGCCCGCCTGTCGCTGCAGGAACCACTCACCGCCGGACTGCCGCAGCGCGTAAGTCGTCCGCTCGAACGCGACCACTGGCCCGCCGACGCGGATGCCGGTCGTGTCTCCGACCACCGTAACCTTGTGGGGCCCCGAGTACGTGGCACCCCATGCGCACTTGTACGAGCTGCCGGCCACCGTCGAGATCGACTGGATCGCCATCGTTCGCCAGGCGGACGCGTCGACCATGAACATGAGCAGGCTGTCGGAGCGGGCCGTGTTGAAGTCCCCTGCGGCGTTGGTGATCGTGTAGGTGGCCGGGTCGGCTCCGTCCGTGTTGCACTGTATCCCCGTTCCCACTACTCCCCGGAAGGCAATCGAGTCCTCCGTCATCGCGTACAGGTCACCGTCGGTGGGCGACAGCGGGCGCAGCTCGGAGGTCACCATCGTGGCCGCGGTCGTCAGGTTCTGTCGGACCCGGGCGTATTCCTTCTGACGAAAGTGATCCCGCTGCTGCGTCATGATGACAGAGACGATGGCGCCGACCACGATTCCCGAAAAGGTGAGGTATATCACCATCTCGAGCAGCGTGAATCCCGCCGTGTGGCTGCGCCGAGGCAGCTGGCGCCCCTGTCTCGCTATTTGCACCCGCATCGCCCGAGTCACCCTTCCCCGCTCGCGTCGCTTCACTCGGTGAGAAAAAGGAGCACGGTGTCCCTCTTGGCACCCAGCCCCGGACGCCGGGCCGTGATCACCACCTGCTTTGGGTTCGAGCCGCTCACCGTCCAGGTCATAGGAAAACCATACATGTAGCCTGACCCTGTCTTAACATTGCTGTAGCCCGCTGCCATCAGCTGCTCTGTCTGGGCCTGGACAGCGCCCCAGTACCTGGTTTCCCGGTTGGCCGACCCGAGCGAGCTCCTGGCCGCCGTTCCGGTCGTGAGAACAGCGAGCACCGCAGTACCGAACAGGAGCACGCCGACCATGACCTCGACGGCCGACACCCCCGCCTGGCCGCGGCGAGCACGCCAGTTCTTTCTGCCCAACTTTTTCATTTCAGCAACATTCCGGCCGAGCTGAAGCGCACGGTTCGCGTGATGTTGTTATTGCTCAACGTGATCGTCGCATCGGGCGCCTCGCACGACCCTGCCTGGGTTGGCAATCCGCGGCCATCGAAGCAAAGCACGGCCCGATCGAAGCTGAACGTCATGTAGTCGTACGAGCGGGCGAACACGTCGACGGGCGTTACCCCGTCCAGGGTCGTGTCGACCGCGACTGTCCAGGCTGATTGGCTGGCCCCGCTCGTGAACGTGAGCGTGGCCGTGCGTCCGTAGCGACGTGCCCAGGATCGTGCGGCGGCGTGGGCCGCCTCGACTTCGAGTGCAGCGCGGCGTACCTGATTACGGCGGTTCGCCTGCACTGCGGGAGGACCCACGGCGGCGAGCGCGATCGCCATCAGGACGACGACCGTCAGAAGCTCGACCATCGTGAAGCCACGGTCGCTACCAGCGCTCGCTCTCATCCACCCACTCGCTGCATTGGCTCTTTTGATATCCGTTGCGGATTGGGCCGCTGCCGGCCCTTATGCACTTTACGCCACCTTGTGAGTAGCAAGATCCCGGCCGGCCATCTTGCGGGCCGAAGGTGGGTGATAGCACTCGAACGTGAGGGGACAAAAGCAGTTACGAGATCGAAACCGGGGGGGACGCGGGGCCTGTGGTGCGAATTGTCGCGAAACGCGACACCCATTCGCGGCTCGCGACTCCGATCGAGGGCCATCAGGCGACGGCGAAGCGCGCTTCCTCGAGCTCGTTCGCGCCCTCTGCCTCTTCCCTAATGAGGGCGATGAACTCCTCTGCGATCCGCGGATCGAAGTGCGTTCCGGCCTTCTCTCCCATCAGGCGCAGGGCGTCACCGAAAGAAAGGGCGCTCCGATACGGACGGTCGGAGATCAGGGCGTCGAACACGTCCACGACGGCCAGGATCCGGGCCAGCAGGGGAATGTCCTCGCCACGGAGCGCGCCGGGATAGCCAGTCCCGTCCCACCGCTCGTGGTGGTGAAGCACAATGGGTATCACGTGGTGGAGCGCGTCGATCGGGGCGAGAATGTCTGCTCCGGTCTGCGGGTGCGCGCTTATCAGCTTCCAATCCTCGTCGGTCAGGGGATCGGTCTTGTCCAGCACGTGGCTCGGGATCCCGATCTTGCCGATGTCGTGGAGCAGGGCCGCTCGGTGTAGCGTCTCGAGGTCGGGCTCGGCTACGCCGACACGCCGAGCGAGGGCGAGGGCACGGCGGGTGACCCGTTCCGTGTGTCCGGCCGTCCAGTTCGATTTCGCGTCGATGCTGCGACCCAGCGCGCGGATCGTCCCCCAATTCAGCCTGTCCAGCCGCTCCATCAGCCGTGCGTTGCTGAGTGCGACTGCCACCTGCTCGACCAGGCGTCGTGCATGGCCGAGCGGTGCGCGAACCTCGACACTCGGGACGTGCGCGACCACGGCCAAGCCGGCCGGGATGCCGTCCAGAAGGAGGGGGAGCAGCGCCGCGCTCTCCGACTCTTCCTGAAACTCCGGGAGCGCGAGGTAGGAGCGCTTATCGGGCAATGGCACCACGATACCATCCGGATGTTGCCCCAGCTCTGCCAGATCTTCCCGCGTGATGCTCACTTCCTTGGCCGAGCGGGGGCGCGATCCAGCCTCGGAAACGAGCACTCGGGCATCCTCGCTGCTCAAGCGAGGCAGAAAGACGAACGCCGCGGCGCGGAAGCCCAGACCCTCCACCACACCACCCAGGAAGCTGCGGCTGACCTCGTCAGTCGACATTGCACCAAGCACTTGGCGGTCGATCTCCCCGATCGCTTCCAGGGTCCCGAACTGGTTCGCGAGGTTACTGGTCATCTGATTGAACGATTCCGCCAGATCCGCGAACTCGTCCTTGCTCTCGATTGTCACCTCTGTCGCCAGATCGCCGCTGGAGACCCGCTTGGTTCCCTCGGTTAGCAATCGGATGGGCTCGAGGCTCTTGCGCGCCTCCATGCTCGTGAGGAGGAACGCCAGCACGAGAGCGGCCGCCCCCACGAGCAGCAGCAACCCACGCGCCTGGCTCAAGACGGCGGTTGTCGGCTCCGTCGTCAGCACGTGCCAGGAGGGCGAGGCATACTCGAAGCCGAGGAAGACCTCACGGCGGTGTGTCGTGTAGGGCTCTCCATCCAGGCTCCAAGTCAGCACTGAGGTGCCGGACTGGTTGGATCCGGCAAAAAGCACTTCGAAGAGCTCGTCGAACATGAGGTGGTCACAGCGGATAGGGCGCATCTGCGCGTTCAGCACACATTGACCGGTGGGTGTGACTGTGGGCGCTGTCGCTCTATCCGCCCACAGGAAATCGGACCGGACCCGAGCCCACAGGATCCGTGGGCGGCGAGACTGGGGATCGAGAGCCGTCCCAAGCCATACGGCTGCCTCGTTTCCGCCCTCCCCTATCGGGATCACCACGAGGCTTGGACGTTCCTCCCTCAAATGTTCCAGCTGCCGCCGCGAGGGAACGGGCGTCCCGGTCGAATCCGCGGCCGAATCCTCTGAACGCCCACTGTCCGACTCCGGCAGATCGGAGATGCGGAACCCGGTCAGGGTGATCGGCTGGATGTCGTGAGCCGCAGAGGGCAGCCATCCGGTTTGTTGCCAGCGCTCTTTCACAATCTCGAGCTCTTCAGTGGCAACCTGGAGACGGTGGAGGACGATGAGACCCACACCCTTGCCGTCTTGGGCCAGGTGCTCTTCATCTTCTTCGGCCCAACGATCGGACATTTGGCAATAGGTGAACAGGATGGCGGCCGCGGCCGGCAACAATGTTCCCGCCAGGAAGCGTCCCAGAGCTCGTTGGGCGAGCCTGGTCTGCAGAAAAGTGCCCTTGACCTTGAACATGCCGCCTCGAGGCTGCCTCGAAATCGCCTAGTAGGCGCTAGCGGGTCCGACGAAAGCTCCGTCGTTCGCGCGGACCACGTCATCCTTGCTCACACCAGCGCTGATGTTCGCCGAGGTCGCACCGTCGGGGCCGATGGAGTAGAGGTCGTAGTACGTGTTGAGCGGGTGGAGGAATCGGTCCTTTCGGGCATTGTTGACCGCCTCCGGTGTGGTGAACGGGAGATACCGGTACGACTGGTCCCAGGGATCGACAAACGAGCCCGCGCCGGCAGTCGCCAGGGTGGCCGGCAGCTCGTCGTTGGCCAGGATGTAGTCGTCGATCAGACTCTGCATCTCGAGGACGTCAGAGGTGGCCTGCTTCACTCTGCGGCTCTCGGCCACACGGTTCGATGTGCCGACCGCGATCGTCGCCAGGATGGCGACCAGCGTGAGCACGGACAGCAGCTCCACAATCGTGAAACCCGCGCTCCGCGCGCGCAGGTACGCGCTGAAACGCATTGAGCGAGCTGACTGCCTTACCATCGGTTGACCCCCACCTCGACCTCGTTGCCCTTCTTCACCTTGCGGCCTCTTGCGGCCGGCACCGGCTCGCTCATTCGGGTGCAAACACGGTGCCCGGTCGTGCGCGCATGCCAGGCAGGGAGGGCCGAGGGTCGGATTCCGTTGCGTCGCAACGTGTTGCGCAATGCGAAGCTGCGGCGTTCGCGGAACGCTTTGGCGTTCCGGTGTGGATAGCCGCTCCACGCCGGCGGTTTCGATCTCAGAACGCGAGCGTTGGCGGCTTTCTGCTAGGCTCGAGAGCTATCGGCCGGTTCAGCGGCGGGGGGGGTCAGGAGACAGCGTCCGCGCGCGGGTCGCACAATTGATCGGCCAGGCCCCGGCGGGGGCCATCGCGCTCCGTCTCCCCGCGCGGGCGACGAGCCCGGCCTGACCGACGAGACTGTCTTGCGCGTCGAACAGGGCGATGCCGATTCGAGCGCCGGGGATCGACCCCAGGATCCACAGGGTGTCGCTTCGCGTGTACCAACGCAGTGGCCCGACCTGAAACGCACGTTCGGCCCCCTCCGAACCCAAAGCTTCCCCAGTCGAAGTCGCCAAACCCTCCGTGTCATCCTGGGGCGCGAGCGCGACGACGCGGTAGGAGCCAAGGGGACGTCCCCAAGCATCGAGCGAGTCGAGCTGAAGCATGATCGCTTCCGGGAATTCGAACGCCGTCAGCAGCAGGTCCTGCGGCGCTTCCGAGCCGCGCAATGCGACCATGCGCTCGGCATCCCACGGCTCGACCTCGAGCTCATAGCAGCCCAGCAGCGCCCATGGCTCCAGATCGCGACTTGTGAGCGTGTCGTCCGAGTGCGGTGCGGACCGCGCCCGCAGGAGCATCGCGGCCAACGTGACCGCGCTCAGGAAGGCGAGCGTGAGGAGCCAGCGGGCGGCGGCCATCCCCGGACGGCCATGGTAACGCGCGTGCCGCTTCCGGCTGCTCACGGCGACGGGACCGGGACATAGTCGCGGATCGGCTGCGGGAAGCGGACCCGGAGGAGCTCGTTCGCGTCGGGGGCTGTCGACTCCGGCCGCCCGCGCCCGAACGGGTAGTTGTTGTCGTTCAGGATTACGAGGGTGCGCGGGTCGACCAGGGCAACGGCTTCAATCGTATGAAACGGAAAACGGAACACGGTTTCTCCATCACCGTTCAGGTCGTTCGGATCTGGAACCGCCAGCAGGTCGAGCAGCTCCACCTTGCCCACAGAGCCGTCCGGCTCGGTCGTCTCCAGATCCATCAGATACACCTTCTTGTGCCGCGCGGTCGGTCCCTGGCCGTCGTCCCGTTCGATCACCAGGTGCAGGCTACCCTCGACCGGCGCGAAGTCGCCGATCGCGGTAGCCGCAGGATCGAGTCGGTAGTGCCAGCTCCGTCCCGTGAAGCGCCTCTCGATCGGGTCGAAGGCGGCGATCAGCAACCGGCCGTCGTCTGAAAGTTCGTCGTCGGGCCCGACATCGCTCTCCGGCTCGTGGCGGCTGACGGCAACCGGCTTTTCAAGCATCGCCAGCAGGTGGCGTCCATCGGCCGTGACGCTCATGCCTTCGAAGCCGCCGCTGCGGGGCAGCGTGGCCGGGCGTCCGAGCGGGTCCTGGGGGCTTGCTGCCCCCTCGAGCAGGGCCGGCACATCCAGCACGTGCCCGGACGCGTCGACATGGATCAGGAAGGGTCCGAACTCGTCACCGAGCCAGCACGTGCCGTCGGGCAATTTCCGGAACGACTCGACGTCCAGATCGGCCCCCGTCAGTAGCTTTCGGGCACGGATTTCGGGATCAACCGGGATCTCGCTGCCCGGGTACCGCTCGGCATCGGCTACGATCGGAAACGGGAGCCTTCGCTCAGGATCGCTCAGCTCGACCGTGGAGCGCACCTCGATCTCGCCGTGACGGCCCGGGTCGCGCGCCTCTATCACCTCGATCTCGTAAAGTGCCAGCACATAGTCGGCGCTGTTCTCCTTCGCACCGAAGCCGTTGTCGGAAAGCACCAGGAATCGTCTGGGCCCAATCGCAAGAACGGAGGAGAAGCCCTGGATTGGCTGGTTCGTGAACGGCGGTGTCCGGCCGTTCGTTTCCCGGATGAAGTGGCCTGACGCGGGCCCGGGCCGGAAGTGGTCGGCCTGGAGCACCGCCCATTCCACAAGCTCGGGCCGGTCGGCCGGTTCCTGGCCACCGGGCACGATTCGGGTAGCGGCGTGCACCGGGGGAGCCGCCTCGGTCCGACGACCGCCGCCCGGCGTCCACAAAAGCCAGGTGCCGAGCCATACCAGCCCGGCTGCCGGCAGGATACGGCTTGCTCGTCGAATGCGTCCGCCGCGCCTGTCGATCATGTCATAAAGGTACAGCCACCCGGTCGGCCGGGGAGATCTTTTGGACGTTGTCGGCCACGGACCTAGTTTTCGCACCATGAGCAGAAGGATCATTGACGGGGCACCCATTCGTTGGGCGCTGGCGGTATTCGCCAGCCTGGTGGTCGCCGGGCTTGCGCACCCGGCGGGCGCGCAGCCGCAGGACACCCTGTCCCAGCGGCAGGAGGCGCCGCCGCAGAAAGCGCCGCAGCAGGAGGCGCCGCAGCACAAGGGGCTGCTCGAGGAGGCGGCCAAGAAGGTCCTGCTGATCGGCATCGATGGGGTGCGTCCCGATTACCTCGCGGACGTGCGCACACCGCATCTCGATTCTTTGATTGCGAACGGGGCCTACAGCGACTCGGCCTACACGACCCGGCCGACGATCAGCGGTCCCGGGTGGTCGAGCATGCTGACGGGCGTGTGGCCCGCGAAGCACGGCGTCGTGACCAACAACTTCCGAGGCAACCGCTACGAACAGTACCCGGACTTCCTCACGCGCATCGAGCAGGTCCGCCCGGAGCTGGAGACGTTCGTGGTCGCGGACTGGCTCCCGCTGGTAGCCGAAGAGTCCGGAGGACCGTTGTTCAGCGACGCGCCGGACGTCAAGCGGGTGTTGAACGGGTACGATCTCGGGTGGGCCGAAGCGGACGAGCAAGCGGTGGACGTGGCCGTCGAGCACCTGCGGACGGCCGACCCGGATGCGCTGTTCGTCTATCTCGGGAACCCCGACGAGACGAGCCACCACACGCGAGCAATCGGGGAGGAGTATCGCGCCGCGATCGAGGAGGCCGACCGCCAGGTGGGTCGGCTCCTGGACGCCGTTCGGGCGCGTCCCTACTACACCGACGAGGATTGGCTCATTCTCGTCTCCACCGACCACGGCCGTCGGCCGGACGGTGGACACGGCGGGGACAGTGCCGAAGAGAAGACCATCTTCGTGCTCGTGAGTGGTCCTTCAGCGGCGCGCGGCCGGATTCCGGGCACGCCCGCCATCGTGGACGTGGCGGTGACGGCTCTGGTCCATCTCGGGATCAGCCCCGATCCCGCCTGGGGTCTGGACGGAGTACCGGTCGGCCTGGCGGAACGACCCTAAGGGCCGCTCCACCGCCTACTTCAGCCTTGCCACCTTCGGCGGCGGCTCGCTAGCCGGCTACACCACCTCGAAGGTGATGGGCTGCGAGAGCCACACGGCCGTCACGCGGTCCCGGTTCATCGCCGGGGTGTAGCGCATCCCCTGGGCGACTTTCTGGGCGGCCTCATCCAGCGCCTCGTATCCGCTGGAGGTAGCGATCCGTGTCTGTGTCACCGAACCGTCGGTGTCGACGTAGATCCACAGCACCACCAAGCCCCCGATCCCTGCACTCTTCAGCGACGTCGGGTAGAGCCGCTGGAGCAAGCCAAGCGTCTCTTCCTTGTTCTTGAGCTTGGGGGCGACCGTGTAGGGGATGAACGCAGGGCGGTCGTCGGGGGTCGCCACATCGGGCGGCGGTCCCAGGTTCTCGACCGGGTTCTCCTCGAACGTCGTGGGGGCGATCGTGAGCTCCTCGTTCATCTCGACCGTTGCGACCCGCGGAGTGGCCGGTCGCGCGATCGCCTCCGGCGGCGGTGGCACCTCGACCGTCGGAGGGAGCTCGACGGCCGACATGGCTTCGCTCGCCGTCACCATATCGGCCACGCGGAAGCTCGGGACCACGCCGAACACCGCCATGTGAACGGCCACCGCGGCGGTCAGACCCACGCGAAACGTCGGCCAGAACGACTGCTTGAATTCCTCGTTGGCCGTGAGCGCCGGTTGCCTTCCGATCGCGAACGGGACCAGCCGGAACACCGGCAAACTGGTCGATCCGAGCCTGAACTTCGCTGCCATGATCACCCCTCCTCCGATTATCGCTATCTATGTCGAACCAGCGTCCGTGAGCGCGACGCCTACCCCTCTCGCAAGTTCACTGCTCCTATGACAACGTGAGTGGGGGAAACGTTGTTTCAGGCGGGCGGTACGGGCTGGCGTCAGGGTTCCCGCTCAGACGACCTCGAAGAAGATCGGCTGGGACAGCCACACCGCGGTGACCAGGTCGCGGTTCATCGCCGGCGTGAAGCGCATGCTCGCGGCGACACGCTGCGCGGCCTGATCCAACAGCACGTACCCGCTCGAGGTGTGGACCCGTGTCTCGCCCACGCGGCCGTCCGTGTCAACGAAGACCCACAACACGACCGTGCCGCCGACGCCGGCGCTCCTGAGGGAAGGCGGATACAGCCGCTCGAGGAGCGCGAGGGTCTCCTCCCTGTTCAGAAGCTTGGGGGCCGCCGTATAGGGGATGAACGGGGGACGGTCGTCCTCGTCCACGGTCACTTCGGGTGGAGGCCCGAGGCTCTCGATCGGGTTCTGCTCGAACGTGGTGGGGGCGATCGTCAGCTGCTCATCCACCGCGACTGTCGAGACGCGTGGGGTTGCGGGTCGTGCGATGCGCTCCGGCGGAGGCGGGACCTCGACGGACGGAGGCAGGTCGACGGCCGACATGGCTTCGCTGGCCCTCGCGATCTCCGCGATCTGGAAGCGTGGCACCAACCCGAAGACCGCCATGTGAAGTGCCACGGCCATGGTGAGCGTGCCGGCGAACGTGGGCCAGAACGTCCGTTTGAAGCGCTCGTTGGCCGTGGTTCCGTCCGGCTTCCCCAGGCTGCACGGCGCCAGGCGGAACACGGGAGGAGGTACGGGCCGAAACGCGACTCGGTGTCGCATCATCTTCGCCTCCGCCATCTATGTATTGGCACATTTCGGCCCGTACCGGGCCGAGTGCTCTCTCATGTTAGATGACGGAAAAACCGGAAACGTTGTTTCAGTCGTGGCGGGCCGGCGGCCCCAGTACCGTTCAGCTCGGCCAGAAGACCGGGATCAGAAGCGCCGCCGTGATCAGCAGCAGGATGTTGAGGAGCGTTCCCACTCGGGCGAAGTCGGAGAATCGGTACCCACCCGGTGTGTAGATGAGCAGGTTCGTCTGATACCCCACCGGCGTGATGAACGAGGCGGAGGCCCCGAACATCACCGCCACCAGGAGGGCGTAGGGGTTCATGCCCAGATCGGTCGCCGTGAGCAGAGCCACCGGGGTGAGTACTACCGCGGCTGCGGTGTTCGACATCACCGCCGTGAGCACTGCCGTGACCGCGTAGAAGGCGGCTATTGCCGCCGTGGGACCATACGGGGCAAGCCAGGCGGACACCCCCTGCCCCAGCCACGACGCAGCCCCCGAGCGGTCCATCGCGATCCCGAGCGGAATGAGTCCGGCGAGCAGGAAGATGACCGACCAGTCGAGGTCTCGATAGATCTCTTTGAGGCGCACGCAGCCCGTGAACAGCATCACGAGCACGCCCACGAGCGCCGCCTTGAGGATCGACCACACGCCGATTCCCGCCACGCCGACCACGGCACCCATGATCAGCAGGGCCACGAAAGCTCGCGGCCGGTTGGTCGGCGGGTGCTCGACCTCGGCCAGCGGCACAATCCCCGTCTGGTCGGCCAGCGAATCGAGCACGGCAGCGGGTCCGTGCACCAGCAGGATGTCGCCCACGTCGAGCTCGATCTCCGCCAGCTGGGCCGTCTCGACGGGCCGCCCGTGATGCTGGATCGCCAGCACGGTGGCGCCGTACTGCTGGCGGAAACGGACATCTCGAAGCGTACGTTTGGCGAGCGGAGAGCCGGGCGACACCATGACTTCCACCAGCCGGCCTCCCTCGTGCTCCAGCTTGAGGGACTTGCGGGCCCGCTCGGCCGGCGTGGCCAGCTTCTGCAGCCGTGCGACGTCCAGCAGTCGGTCGCGATCACCCTGGACGAACAGGATGTCGCCCGCCTCGACGAAGCGACGCGCACCGGGAGCGGGAATCGAGCGTTCGCCACGCAGGATCCCCAGGATGGTCACACCAAACCGCTCCCTCCAGTGGAGACTTTCGACGGTGCGACCCGAGACGGGCGATCCCTCGAGCACCTCGAGCTCCGTCAAGTACCGTCGCACATCGTATTTGCGTGACAGATCTGGCGCCCCGGTGCGGCGCGGCAAGAGAAGGCGACCGACGGTGAACATGTAGACGAGTCCGACGGCCAGGTACACGAGGCCCAGCGGGGCGATCGAGAAGATGTGGAGCGCGTCCAGACCGCGGCTCTGCGCCATGCCCCACACCACCAGATTCGTGGAGGTGCCGATCAGCGTGACCGTGCCCCCGAGAATGGCCGCGAAGGACAGAGGCATCAGATAACGGGAGGGCGCCTCCTGCGCCTGCTGGGCCAGCCCCATAAAGACCGGCAGAAAGACCACGACGACGGCCGTGTTGTTGAGAAACGGAGACACCGCTGCGACGACCACGCAAAGCACGAACAGGCGCATCACCGGGCCACCCAGCCGTGCGGTGCGGGCCCAGCGGCTGACCCCGCGCACTGCGCCCGTCTTCACGAGCCCTAGCCCCAGGATAAGCATGGCGGCGACCGTCACCGTCGCCGGACTGCTGAGTCCCGCCAGCGCATCTTCGGCCGAGATCACCCCAGTAACTAGCAGGACGACCGGGATCGCGATAGCGACCTGATCGATCGAATAGCGCTCCGTGATGAAGAGGAGGAGTGCGACCGCCAGGACCGCAAAGACCAGTGCGATCGAGAAGCTCACGGCTGCTCCTCGCTCGGGTCGACCCACATGGCGAGCGCCCGGATGCGCCAGTCACCCCCGTCCGACTTCATCACGGCCACGTAATGCCCCAGCTCATCCCGCCGCGGACCCGCCCCGCACGCGCAGACGTAGCGGCCGTACGCGTAGGCCAGCTCGCCACGCGCTGCGAAGTCCACGATCGAGGTATGGAGGTCACCGGATTCCTCGATAATGCGCTCCAGCGTCGGGTGGACCTGCGTCCGTCCGATGCGGGGCTCTTCCCCGGGGAGGAGGAGAAGCGAGTGCTCGGCGAAAGCCTCGACTGCGTCCTCCACCTCGTCGCGACGCCAGGCGTCCGTCCATTCCACGAGGGCCGTGTTCACGGCCGCAAAGGTCGCTTCCAGCCAGCCGCAGGACGGCTCCTGATCGCGGTTTCTGCTGCCTCGCCGGCGAGACGATCTCTGACCCTGCTGACGCATCTCCCGCACACATCGGAGGGGGCCGCTCCAGATCCTGGCGGGCGTCAGCGTCCGAGCAGAGGCCCGGCCGCGCGACGCCCGAATCCCGGGGTTCGCACCAGGCTCCGGGATCACTACCTGGGCTCGAATGCCCCATTCACCGGACTTCTCGATAACAGTCAGGTGCCGTCCCGAGATCTCCGAGGCCGTGCTTCCGGCCCGGTACGGGTAGCGAAAGTCGCCGTACTGGTAGGCGATTCCCTCGCTGACATCGAAATCGGCCACACCGGCCATTGCCAACCCGGCCTTCGGCATCAAATCCTCGAAATACCACCCAATCGGACCGCGCCCCAGCAACGGGGAACCTCCATCCGGGACCAGCAGCGCTTCCTCCGCGTAGGTTTGAGCGGCCGCGTCGGCATCGTCGACCAGCCACGCAGCTCGCCAGTCGGCCATCAGTGGGCCGATCTCCTCCATGATGTAAGCGCGGTACTGAGCCTCGAGGGGGCCGACGACTCTCGCGTCGTCGCGACCCGGCACGACCTGCGCCCGGGCTGAGCCGCTCGCGAGCGGACCTGCGGCAAGGGCCATGACGACCATGACGACGAAGCCGAGCTTTCTGCCAAGCTGCATTCAGGGATCCTCCAACGAGACGACGATCGACCGGACCCACCGTTCCACGGGCTTGTCTTAATAGGTGAGCCGGACCGGACGCGAGTCAATGACCAGCGCTGGCAGTCCGTCGTGCTCCTGGCCATGCGAACCGCCTGCAGCGGTCCGTCTTGCGGCCGTTGCCGTCCGCCCCGCAGGTTGGCGCATCTTTATAGCAGCCACACCCCAGCCACAGAGGGACGTCATGCTCAAACGTACGCTGCTCGCGGCCGCCTTTGGTGCCCTGCTCACAGTCCCCGCTCCCGCCATCAGTCAGGAGGCCACCTGGGAAGTGGTTAGGCAGACGATCCGCGACCGGTACGAGTACAACAGAGACAACCTCTCGGCCGATCCGAACGCGTACTCGAGCGAGGGAGCGATCGAGTTCTGGTCAAGTGGCGGCCTGGTCCAGTGGGTTCCGGGCGATGCCCCGGCCGATCAGTACGACGCGTTCAACGTCTATCCGAAGCACATCTGGGTCACGATGCTGGCTGACGACCAGGTGGCCGTCGCGAACTTCTACGCGGAAGGCTCCTTCCAGCCCAAAGGCGGATCGGCGGTGACGGACTACCTGACGCGAGTGACTCAGATCTTGGTCATGGAGGATGGCCGGTGGAAGGTGCGCTCCTCGCACTTCTCACCTCTGATGGGCGGGTCGGGTACCTACCAGAGAACGCTCGACTAGGACGCTCTACCTGGAAGGCAAAGCCCCACGTCGCTCACGCGCCGTGGGGCTTTCTGCTTCGTGGCCCTGACCGTTAGCTTCCGATCGCGCGACCGGGTGTCCAGGGGGCTCCGGCGGCCTCCAGGGCTTCCTCCAGGAGGCGTATTTCGTCGGTCGTCTGGCGAAGACCGGTCTCGACTTCCTCCAGCTGGTCGGCCGCGATCTCGAGGCTCGATCGGAACGTCGCTGTGGGCGGCTGGGTCGTCCTCCAGTGTCCCGTGGCCACCTGTCCGATCCGTCCGAGGATCGAGGGTCTCGAGGGCTCGTTCAGCCGTCCGCGCACGCGGTCGCCCATGAGGCGCACGGACAGATCGGCCAGTCGGTCGTCGAATCGAGAGACCTCCGTGAGCAGGGTCGCGTCGGCGTCCGGCGTCTCCAGGACGGCCTGGCGCATGTGGGCCAGACGGGTCCGCGCTTCGCCCACCAGCTCGGATGCCCCCATGGCCCGCCGCTGCAGCTCGGCCGTCTGTTGCTGGAACGTCAGAGTCTCCACCGGGTCGCCCGCCGGCAGGCTGTGCTCCTGGAAGTCTCTCACTTCGAATGCCCTGGGCTCCGCCAGAGCACGGAGCTCTCCGTCCACCAGGCGACTCATTTCCACGGTGTAGGTGCCCGGGGCGACCATGGGACTCGTAAAGTCGTCGGCCCAGATGGGCAACGGGCCGGGGTCCAGGTCGATGGGCCGCGGTGAGGGACCCCGAAGATTCCAGGCGACCCGGTGGATACCCGGAGTGTCGGGGCCGGCGACGCGGCGGACCACATTTCCCCGAGCGTCCCTAACGGTCAGGATCAGCGTCGGCTCGCGCTCCCGACTCTCCTCGCGGAGGGCGTCCCAGCCGGGGAAAGGCACGTCTTCTCTCGCATCCCGGAGCTCTGCTTCCCGCGCCTCCCGGCGCTCGCGGGCCGTCTGGATTTCGTCGCGCAGGAAGTACGTGAAGACGGCGCCGAAGGCCGGGTTGGGCGCCGAGTAAAGGGCGCTTCCCTGATACGCCTTGTCCCGCGCACCCAGGTCCATGGATGGGACGTAGCGCAGCGCGTCACGCACCGGAAACAGCTGGGCTTCGGTCGCCAGAACCTGAGCGCTCATCCCCCTGAGCGGGCTGTAGTCGTCGAGGACGAAGAAGCCTCGCCCGAAGGAGGCCGCCACGAGGTCGGATTCCCTTCGCTGGATCTGGATGTCCCGCAGCGGGATCACGGGCACTCCGCCCGTGAGCTTGATCCACTGATTTCCCCCGTCCGAGGTGAAGAAGAGACCGAACTCGCTCCCCACGAACAGCAGATCGGGAACCACGTGGTCCTGCTCAACGGTCCACAAGATATGCCGCTCAGGAAGGTCGCCGGCGATCGACACCCAGGTCCGTCCCCTATCGGTGCTCTTAACGAGGTAGGGTGAAGAGTCGCCTTCCTTGTGGTTGTCGAGCACGGCGAACACGGTGTTCGGATCGGTCATGGAGGCCTGGATGTCGTTCACGAACGCCCGGCGCGGGATTCCTGTGATCGCGTCGACCGTCCGCCAGGTCTGGCCACCGTCCTCGGTTATCTGGATGAGCCCGTCGTCGGTTCCCACGTAGATGAGGTCTTCCACCAGCGGTGATTCGCTGATCGTCGTCGTGTTCCCGTACCACGACATGGCCCCGTTGTCGTACAGGGCGCTCACCCCGGGCACGTGATCGATCATGGGGAGCTCGTAGCGACCGCGACCTCGAGACAGGTCGCCGCTCACCGGTCTCCAGGAGTCGCCCCGGTCGTCGCTCCGCCACAGACGCTGCGAACCGAAGTACATACGCGCGCTGGAGTGCGGGCTGATCTCCAGGGGCGCATCCCAGTTCCAGCGCTCGGGCGCATCCGCGGGAGCCGGTTGGGGTTGGATGTCCAGCACCTCCCGCGTTCTTCGGTCGTAGCGCAGCAGGCGGCCGTTCTGCCAGGTGAGGTAGATGAGGTCCGGGTTCTCCGGGTCGATCTCGGTGTCGTACCCATCTGCCCCGTAGGCCACGATCCAGTCCCGGTTCTGTATCCCGTGCATGCTGGCGGTCCGAGAGGGTCCGTACAGGGTCCCGTTGTCCTGCGTGCCACCGATGATGTGGTAGAAGGGTTCATCGTCGTCGACGGCCATCTTGTAGATCTGGGTTAGAGGCAGGTTGGATACGAACTTCCACGACGCTCCGTGATCGTAGCTTTCGTAGAGCCCCCCATCGGAGCCGGCCAGCAGGTAGTCCGGGTCGTCCCAGACGAAGGCGAGGGCATGGTTGTCACTATGCTTGTCCGGCTCGCCCAGCTCGCGGAAACTCCGGCCCCCGTCGTCGGTCACGTGCATCCAGACGTCCATCTGATAGACGCGGTCGAAGGTGTGGGGTGAGGCGTAGATCTCCTGGTAGTAATGGGGGCCCGTCCCGTTGCTCACGTAGGAGTTCCGCTTCTCCCACGTCTCGCCGCCGTCCTCGGAACGGTAGAAGCCGCGGTCCTCCGGTTCGGCCTCGATCGTGGCGTAGATTACCTGCGAGTCGATGGGGGAGATGGCCAGGTTGATCTTGCCCATCGGGCCGGAAGGCAGCCCGCGCGTGAGCTCGCGCCAGGTCTCCCCTCCGTCGCTGCTCTTCCAGATCCCGGATTCGGGGCCGCCCGCCAGGTGGGCCCACACCTTGCGCCGCCGCTGATACGTGGCGCTGTACACCACGTCCGGGTCGGTGGGATCGCGTTCGAGGTCCGTGGCCCCCGTCTCATCGCTTACCGTAAGGACGGGCTGCCAGCTATCGCCCCCATCCGTAGTCTGGTACACGCCCCGCTCACCACCGGAGCTCCACAGCGGTCCCTCCGCTGCCACCAAGACCACGTCGGAGTCCCGGGGGTCCACGAGTATCCTCCCGATGTGCTCGGAGGTCCGGAGGCCCATGTTCGTCCAGGTCTCTCCACCGTCCAGGCTCTTGTAGACGCCGTCGCCGTATCCCACGTGGCGACCGCTCACGTTCTCGCCGGTGCCGACCCAGACGACGTCGGGATGGGCGGGGTCGAGGCTGATCTCGCCGATGGAGTACGCCCCCTGATCGTCGAAGATGGGAGTCCACGTCGTGCCGTTGTTCACCGTCTTCCACACACCGCCCGAGCCCGCAGCTACGTACCACATGGCACGGTCTTCAGGGTGAATCTCGACATCGGCAATCCGTCCCGACATGAGGCCCGGACCGAGGCCCCGAAATCTCAGGCCCGAGAAGGTCTCGGCTCGCATGCCGGGGGCTGCACCCTCCTGAGCTTCTCCCGAGGCGGGCCATCCGAAGATGGAGAGAACGGAAAGGGAGGCACACAGCCATCCCGCGATCGTTGGCATGCAGGCGCGTCGCGCGATCATCTTTCCTTTACTCCCTTGAAGGCATTGGATCTGGCAATCTGCACAGCCGAAACGTGGCGCTCAGGGCTCTTTGTCACCTGACCGATTCAGCATGGAGCGCAGGAGAATTACGTCCTGCCTGTCCTGCGGTCTATCGGCTGCTTCCTTGGATCGGATAATGGCAGCCAGGCTGGCCGCTTGTAGCTCGACCCCGAAGACACTGAAAAGGACGGCGTCCGTGGTCAGTTCCTCGTAGTCCCGGATCCCGGCAGGACTGAACGCCATGTCGATCCGCCCAGCTACGGTGACGAGGTTCCAGATGTCCGATCGGGCGAGCATCTCGGCCGTACAGTCGAAGGCGAGTCCGCCCGGGACGGTTTCGGTGAACACGCGGGCGTCAAGTTCTCGCAGCGCAGCAGCCAGACGCTCCAGGTTCTCGGGCGCACGCGAAGGGGTGATGTCGGCATCGGTCGTTACACGAGGGAAACCCTGCAGACGGGCGGCCAACGCGCCGATCAAAACGTAGTCGACATCGTGCCTAGCCAGCGTGGTGACGATCCGCTCGGGATCGAACGGCGCGATCTCAGACACGCTCTGCGGCCGACTCGAAGCGGCTCAGATTTCGAAGCTCGAGCAAGCGGTCTTCGGGATCCAGTCGAAGGATCCGTTCGACGTCCGTCATCATGTGCGAGTCAAAGACGGGACCCGGAACGAGCTCTGCGCGCAATTCGAATCCGGACGCCTCGACCAGTCGCCCAAGAGTTGAAACCGTTGGGCTCGTCTGCCCGGCCTCGATGCGCGCGACGACGGACTGGGCGGTTCCAGCCCGTCGGGCGAGCTCTCGTTGACTCAATCCGGCTCGTGTGCGCGCTGCCCGGACCAGCTCCGCGGCTTGGAATTCAACGTCCATGACAAAATGATAGCTAATTAGCTATCACCACACAATCGGCCCGGGCGCTTGGGCGTCTTCGACCGGCAGCGGCGCTTGGCTGTGGGGGTGGGTGAGCTGTGCGGCGATCTCGATCTCCCGGAGGAATCTTTCCCCCGCCAGCGTGGCCGAGAGCTCGGGGTGGACAACCTTGATCGCGACCTGGCGGCCGTGTTTCAGGTCCTCGGCCAGGTAGACAGTCGCCATTCCGCCACGACCGATCTCGCGCATCATGGCGTAGCGATCGGAGAGGGCCGTCTGGAGGCGATCCATGGGCGCTGACATCACGACACCGCCTTGTGCGAGGAGGCGTCAGCTCACACTCGGGCCTCAGGAAAGGTGTTCGAGGCCAGGGAGCGCAGCAAGACGATTCGCCGGCCCGCGTCATCGTCCGCAGCTACCTTCTCGGGAGTGCGAAAGCCACCAAGTAGTCACCCTCTCCATGCGACCCGCCCCCGGCCGCGGCGATGACCACGTACTGTCGCCCGCTGGGGCCCCGATACGTCATCGGTGTGGCCTGACCAATCGCCGGCAGTTCCGCCTTCCAAAGTTCCTCGCCCGTGTCGATGTCGAAGGCTCTGAGCGCGGGGTCATCCGTGGAGGCGATGAACACGAGCCCGCCGGCCGTCGCGATCGGCCCGCCGAGGTTAATCGAACCGGCGTTGTCAGGAAGTAGGCGTAGCGTCTCCGAATCGCCCACGGGCATGCGCCCCAACGGCGTTTCCCACAGCCGCTCGCCCGTAGCTAGGCTCACGGCGACTAGCGCCCCGAAAGGCGGCGGCGTGCACGGGATCCCGGAGGGTGAGCGCAGGCTGCGCCGCCGCATCGCGTACGGGGTGCCTACCATGATGTTGTACTCGTAGCCCAGACCCAGGCGGCCCGACTCCGCCTCGGCACTGTCCCGACTGAATCCTTCGGCCGGAATGAGCTGAACCATCGCGGCGTGCCGGTTGACGGGTACGACCGCGATCTGGCGCACCGGGTCAAAGGTCAGACCGCCCCAATGCGCTCCACCGATGGTCGACGGCATGACGAGAGTGCCCTGAAGACTCGGTGGCGTGAAGATCCCCTCGTTTCGGAGAGCGCCGAGGATCTCCCGACACGCTTCCCGTTCCTCTTCGGTGACTCCGAACGCGTCCTCTGGTGTCACCTGGTGAGGGCTCAAGGGGTGGATCGCCGCCGTAAAGGGCTGGGTCGGCCAGGTCTCTTCTCCCGGCACGTCACTCGCTGGCACAGGTCGCTCCTCGACCTCGAAAAGGGCCTCGCCCGTCTCTCGGTGGAGCACGAATAGCATACCGGTCTTCGTGGCCTGGAGAACGGCTGGAATCTCGATCTCAGCCTGAGGTCCTCCGTCAGGCTCACCTGATCGGCGCAAGGTCACTAGCGCCGGCGGAGACGCGTTGTCGTAATCCCACAGGTCGTGGTGCACCGTCTGGAAATCCCACACCACTTTGCCGGTCTGGGCGTCCAGCGCCACGATCGAGTTCCCGTACCGTCCGGCTCCTTTTCGAAGACCGCCGTAGTAGTCCGGGGCCGGGCTCGAAGTCGGCGCGAAGACGAGACCCCGTTGTGGGTCCGCAGTCATGACCGACCACACGTTCGCGCTGCCTGTCAGCGCGGGGCTACCCTCCTGCCACGTTTCGAACGCCGGATCAAGCGGAGTCTGGGGGATCGGATCCCAGCTCCATCGAAGCTGGCCCGTACGGACGTCGAACGCGCGGACCTCGCCGCTGGCCGGCGCCCGGCGGCTGTTGTCCGCAATCGCCGAGCCCGTGATCACAAGATCGCCAACGACGAGGGGTGGCGATGTGACCTGGTACGCCGGGTACTCGAAGGGCGCTATGCGGAGTCCCCGTCGGAGGTCGATCTGCCCTGACCCGCCGAAATCCTGACATGGCCTGCCGTCGGCCGCGTCGAGCGCGATCAGTCTCGCGTCGATCGTCGCCGCGAAAATTCGACGGTCACAGCCCGACGTAGAACGGGTCGAGGGGTCGACCCTTCCGCTCCCCGTCGAGGCCGCCGCCACGAGGGCCGGGTCGACCCATATGGACACCCCGCGACTCGCGAAATCGCCGTAACTCTCAAACCGGTCGATTCGCGCATCGTGGACCCAGAGCTCTTCACCTGTGTCCGCGTCGAGCGCGATCACGCGACCGAGAGGTGTACTCAGGTACATGATCCCCTCGACGACAATGGGGGTTGCCTCGAGCGTGGGTTCTTCACGAGTGGCGAAACCAGGGTCTGCTTCCCCTGTTTCGTAGCGCCATGCCACGGTGAGCTGCCGGACGTTGGAGCGGTCTACTTCGTCCAGGCGCGAATAGCGGGAGCCGAATACGTCACCGCCGTAGGCCCACCATTCCGACCCGGGGGCTCCTCTTACGCCCGCATTGTCGGTTGAGTCCGCCCCAGCGCACGCCGAGAGAACCAGGGCCAATCCCGTGGCCCCGGTAATCAGCCGCCAAGAGGAAGCGGCGCTCACATCGTCGGCTGCACGTTGGCGTTCAGGCGGAACAGATTCTCCGGGTCGTACTCGTTCTTGATCTGCACCAGCCGACTGTGGTTTTCCCGGTAGTTGCGGCTGACGGTCGGGGCCGTATGGTCGATCTCTAGGTCGTTCACGTAGAACCCCGTGGTGAACGACTCGATGGGCGACCAGAACTGCTTGATCCAAGCGATGTGCTCGCTGCCGTCTCGACCGAAGGGCCAGTTGACGAAGCTCAACAGGTTGCCCATCGCATCGCGGTGCGCGAAAGCGGTGGCGTCGTTGGCGACGCGCCCGATCACGCCTCCGCTCTGTTGCAGAAAGACCGCGGTGCTGCGCGACGGGTGCCCCTCCAGGCCCTCGACGATCCTCGAGACCAGCCCCTCCGGCATCTCCGTGATGAACCCGCTCTTCAGGTAGGATGCGCGGGCTCTCGGATCGTCCGTGTCACCGGAGCGCTGTAGAGCTACGTAGTCCATGGCCTGGATAGTGTCGGCAATCGGGGTGCCGATCTTGCGAATGGGCGCGAACACGCTTTCCGCGTCACTCTCCTGCCCCGAGTAACAGCAGACGAAGCCGGCGGAGCCCGGCTCACCTCCCGGCGGGTGGGACACGAAGAACCCGATATCCAGCTCGTCGGGCGCCTCGTGGCTGAACTCGGAGAAGAAGCTCAACACGTCTCGAGCTTTGTCGATCGGGAATACGATGTTGCCGGCGACGACCTGCCGCTGCATCGGGTGGAGCTGGAACAGGAAGGAGGTGACGATCCCGAAGTTCCCGCCGCCTCCGCGGACGCCCCAGAACAGATCCTCGTTCTCGTCGGCGCTCGCACGGAGGAGCTGGCCGTCGGCCGTCACCACATCCACGGCCAGGAGATTGTCGACCGAGAGTCCGAAGCGTCGTCCCAGTCGCCCGAAGCCTCCTCCCGTGACCAACCCGCCGGCACCCGTGTGCGACACCGTGCCCATCGTGGTGACCAGGTCGTGCGCCATTGCTTCGTGGTCCACCTGCCCCAGCAGGCTGCCTCCCGTCACTCGTGCCGTGCGAGCCACCGGATCGACTCGACAATCCCGGAAGTGTGCAAGGTCGATCTGCATACCGCGGTCGCACGTCGATTTGCCCGAGGAGCTGTGTCCTCCGCATTTCACGGCGAGCAACAGATTGTCGTGCTCGCGCGCGAAGCTCACGGCGGTTCGGACATCCGCCGCTCCGGTCGGCTGCACGACGAGTGCGGGGTGCTTGTCAAAGGACGGATTAAGGAGGAGCCGCGCCTCGTTATACCCGTCGTCTCCGGCCAGTAGCACGCGCCCCCTCAAACGGGCGCTCAGATCTGCGATGTCCTTGCCGCTGATTGTGATTTCGCCCCCAGCTCCCGTAACCGCGTCGACGTCGGGCGGGACCTGTGGAGCTTCCTGGAACAAGGGACTGGCGCGTAACGAGCGGCCATAAGGAATCGATGCGGCCGCCGCAGCGGCGAAGGAGGAACGGATGAACGTGCGTCGCTTCATGAATGCCTCCGGCTGCTGGGACCAAGCGCGGAAAGCTGCAGATATAGGTGAGGCTGGGACGTTCGGCAATCGCTTTCTAATGGCGCACGGTGGACGTGAGGTTCACAATGTCCTGGAAGAGGTGGGTCACTATGTAGAGGGAGGCGTGATTGATGAAGATTGTCGTCGGCAGTGTTTGCGCGCTGTTATGGCTCGTGTACGTCGGACAGTTTATATCATCCGTTAACTTCCCCCTGGCGCAGAGGCTCGGTTTGCAGGAGAAGGCAGACGACACCGATGCTCTGGCAAGTCGTCTCGAGCTGGGTACGGCACGCTGGGACTTGCTGTCGCTGTGGACCTTGCCGGTCGCATGCATCTTGTTGCTGATGGATCATTCCTGGTGGCCGTATATGGCGCTCATCGGCGGCGGCGTCTACGTGGATACCGGTGGACGCGAGGCGGTCAAGTGGTTGGGCCTGCGCAGCCGGGGTGTCCGGGTCGGGACCCCGCAGGAGTTCCGGCTCGCAATGGGGCTGTTCATGTTCCTGGTGGCGGTCGGCGCGATCACGATCGTTCTCGCTCTCGTCGAAGTGGCGTGATGGAAGAGGCGTTCTTGACCGCCGTCGAGCTTCACTCGATCGATGGCATTCGAGCCGTACTCGAAGCCGGCCTCGATCCGGCTTCATCCATTCGTGGCAAGTTACCGGTCGAGTGGCTGACGCAGATGTACACGCGATCACCGCGCTTCTCGGACTGCCTGAGGATGCTGCTCGAAGCGGGCGCCACGCTGGATGACCCGAGTCTGGCGGCGGTCCTCCTCGATGATGCGGAAAGTCTCGCGGCAGCGATTGGCGGCGATCGCTCCCTTCTCGAGCTACGCACGACGGTGACGTCTGCGTTCACACCGCTCGAGGGCGCGCCGCTGCTGCACGTGGCCGCCGAGTACGGGAATGCGAGGGCGGCTCGCGTGCTCATCGAGGCGGGGTGCGACGTCGAGGCCAGAGCGTCGATCGACGAGTACGGGCTGGGTGGTCATACGGCCCTGTTCCACACGGTCAATTCGAACGACAACTACGCGCAGCCCATCCTGCGCTTGCTGCTGAAGGCGGGAGCACGGACCGATGTGCGTCTCCAAGGAATCATTTGGGGCAAGGGCTTCGCGTGGGAAACAACCCTGTTCGACGTCACACCGGTCTCGTACGCGCAAGCGGGACTGCTCCCCCAGATGCACCGCGAGCCGGCGGACATCTACGACAACATCGAGTTGATGCTCCGAACCTCGCACCGACCCGTCCCACCCCGGGTCAACGTGCCGAACGAGTACCTGACGGACGACTCCGACTCGCGAGTGGGCGGGCACACCTCCGGAGGAGCGGATGGCTGATCGAATCGCGCAGACCGACCTGGGTCGAGGAGAGGTCGAGCTGCTAGCGGACGCGGACGGACACCGTCGACTCTTCACGACGGGGTTGGTGAAGGCGGGCGAGGTCGTCATCCGGCTCGACGGCGCAGTCTACCCGCAGCCAAGTCGCTACAGCATTCAGGTCGGCGCGCACGCCCACCTCGATGACCTCGGCGTAGTCGAAGCCACGAACCACAGCTGCGAGCCGACGGCGTTCGTCGATTTTTCGGCCGGCGAACCCACCCACCTTCGAGCGATTCGCGACCTCCCGATCGGTACGGAGGTCACGATCAACTACTGCGCGACCGAGGAGGAGATGACCTCACCGTTTCGCTGTAATTGCGGCTCAGCGAGGTGTTATGGCGTGGTAGGCGGGTATCGGTTGCTCGAGCCTTCACAGCGAGACCGGCTGGCCAGGTGGCTCAGCCCGTATCTGGCGGCGAAGTACAGCGACGGTTACGACGCGTGGAGCAACCAGGAGAACCAGGAGAGCTGATCATGAACAGGCTCGGTATCACCGCACTGGCGTTGATCGGCTTGTGCCCGGCCGTGCATGCCCTGGCGCAAGAGCCCGTCGTCGGAGCTGGAACCCGACTGAGGGTGCGAACGGCTGAGGTCGGAGCGGCAGGCGACTTAGCGGAAACGCGAGGCACACGCTTCGTGGGACATGTCGACAGAGTCTCGGCCGATTCTCTGTGGATTCACCTGGATTCGGCGGACGGCCCTCTCCTCTCGATTGACCGCGCGACGATTCAAGAGCTGGAGGTCAGTAGCGGCCGAAAGCGTAACGCCGGAAAAGGTGCACTCTGGGGTGGCGGCGTGGGGCTGGCTCTCGGGATTCTTGGCGCGATCGCCGTGGATGACTGCGGGGTGTCTATTAATGACGATTTCTTCGACTTCTGCGATGGAGAAGAGGCCACCATCATCCTGGGCAGCACGCTGACTCTTGCCGGCGTGGGTGCACTCGTCGGGCTTCTAGTAACGAGCGAGCGCTGGGTGGAGATTCCGCCCGCGAGCCTCACCCTGCGAGGCGAGGACGGACAACTCGGACTCGGAATCGAGGTGCGCTTGAGGTTGTAGGGCCCGCCAGGCGGTCTACGAGAAGCTGGCGTCAGAGAGCAGCACCGCTTCCTCTTGCTCGCCTGGCTCTGCGAGGGCCAGCGCGATGGCGATGGGATGCACGTAGCCGGCTTCGGGTGTCGATCTCGAGTCGATCAATGCCTCGACGACGGCTTGCGCCTCTCGAATACGCCGCGCGCGGCGGGTAGCGGAGCGTCCCCATACACGTACGACTCCAGGAAGAGGCGAGCGGAGAGCGATCGCCACACGTCACCCGCGCCGAGATCGTACGGACGGCTCATCATGTCGGTGTTGGCCATTACGATGAACGTTCGTCGAACCGCGGGGGCTCGAACGATGAGGGTCGAGGTGGCATACCAGTGTCCGTAGTGCCACTGCAGCTCGACTCCCTGCGCTGCTGGATAAACCACCCCAACCCGTACGGCAGCAGGCTCCCGCCGTTTGAGACCGCGGGGGTGAACACCGCCTGCCACGTCGCTGGCTCGAGAAACATGCCCTGATCGATTGCGCTCGCGAACGTGGCCATGTCGTGTGCGGAAGAGATCAGTCCCGCCGCCGAGCTGAACCCGATCGCATACTCGGATCGGACGACCCGTGAGCCTCTTCGTTCGTACGGCGTCGCCATGTTGGCCGTGAACTCGTCCCGATTCAGACCCGTCAGGGCGAAATTGGCCGGGTCGGAGGGGCTCGGAGCGGTGTGCCTCAACTGCACCCGGCACTCCCTCCGAGGTGTGGGTCAGAAGGTGTCGGACGAGGATGACGCCCTGGCTCGAGAGATCGATCCCGTAATCGGAGACCGGATCGTCCAAATCGAGAAGCCCCCCCTCGACGAGCTGCATGATGATGACCGAGGCAAAGGGCTTAGTGAGTGAGGCGAGGTGAAAGCATGTGGACTCCGTTACCGGCTTCCCCGCCGCGATGTCGGCGAACCCCAAGCCCCTGGTCCAAACGACTTGTGCGTCTTCCACGATGGCGGCCGACATGTCTGGGATCGCGTGCTCCACGCGGAGCGTGTCCAGGCGGGCCTCGAAACCTTGGAGACCCGGCGTGAAGTCCACTGGGAAGTTGGGTACTCCGGGCCCCGGCGCGGACGGATCGGAACCACAAGCGACCGAGACCAAGAACAGGGGATGAGCAGGCGGATGCGACTCATCATGTCAACCCGGTGATCAAGGAGCGTCCGCTCAACTGCATGCGCTCGGAAAAGATATGGAACTGTCCACTACGTGACTACTCTCGAGCGAGCCCCCGTCTTGACCGGCTTCGCTGGCCCTCCGCACGTTGCTACGCGGAGCACGTATGCCGAGGGGCAGCCGCGATGGAGGAGTCGCCTCTCTATCGACGTCCGAAGGCCCGACCGACGAGAATCGAGAAGAGGAGAACCTACCATGGCCCACCACGGGAAGATCCAGCTTACGCTCATCATCGTCGCCCCTCCGGAGCTGGCAGCAGAGGGTGAACGCCTCTTTCGGAGTCATGCTCCTTGGATGGAGGCTACGCATCACCGGGAAGGGGACAAAGCTCTTCTGAGCTACAATGTGTCCAAGGCGCCAGAGCTTTCGAATCCGATGGATCCCAACTCAGCACCGACTGGAAACACGTGCTTCATCCTGACCGAGATCTATGAGACTGAGGCCGGCGTAGCCGACCACTTTCAGCAGGCAGAGACAAGTTGGGAGGACTTCCCGGCTGTCGCGGAGTGGATGGAGAAATGCTCGGTAACGGGGGTGCCGGTGGCTACGATCATCAATTCGCTTTGGTGAGCAAGCGGAGTCGGCACAGACCCGAGCCACGTACCTTGGCAACTTCTGTCACTCAACCCATGGAGGATTTCATGTCCAGCACCGAGCCCGCGGCCGTCGCGGACCTGAACGCAGTCGGCCTCTCACTCAGCTTCACAGTGAACGACCTTTCGAAGAGCATTCAGTTCTACACGGAGGGTCTCGGCTTTGAAGTCCAGGAAGAACACGAGTCCGATGGGCAACTCCGGTTCGCGCAGCTGAAGGCCGGAACCGTTCAGATCGGGCTCGGGCAGGACGATTTCGCCAAGGGACGCGACCGCGTGAAAGGTGTAGGGCACAGAACTTGGATCGCGACTTCACAGGACCTTTTCGGCCTTGCGGAGCGGGCGAAGGCAGCGGGCATCACGCTGGACAATGAACCGGAGGAGCTCCCCTGGGGGGGAATGGCGTTCGGGGTCACCGACCCCGACGGGTTCAAGGTGACCATCGCAAGCGCCGGCTGACAGGCAGAGCGACCCTCAATGACCCGCCGCTTACGCTCCGCGCCTGCGGCGAACGCGCATCCCGTCCAACACCGTTCGCGTGGTGTGCCGGATGAGCCCATCGATGTCGTCCGTGGAGTGGATCTGCCCCTCGATCACCAGTGACGCCAGGCCGTGCACCGCGGCCCAGGCCGTGTAGGCCTGCGCTCGGGGATCCTGCCGTTTGATCGAGCCCGTGCGCTGGTAGGTCTGGATCACGTCGACCAGCTGTTCGAAGATGGCGGTTGCGGCCTCCCCTAACTCGGGCAGGTCTTCGCGAGTCAGCGCCTCCCTGCCGTACATCAGGCGGTAGTGCGCCGGATTCTCGATGGCGAAGCGCACGTACTCCTCGCCCATTCGCCGGAGCCGCTCGACGCTGGATCGCGGGGCACCCGCGTCGATGGTTCGCAGACGGTCTCCGAGTCGCTCGAACCCGGCCGCGGCGACCGCGACCAGAAGCGCGTTCTTGTCCGCGAAGTGGCGATACGGTGCAGCGCGCGACACGCCGAGACGACGGCCGAGCGCTCGCATCGTCACGCTCCCGGCCCCTCCCTGGTCGATCATGGCCGCGGCTTCGTCGAGCAGTGCCGCCCGAAGGTCCCCGTGATGATACGCCCTCGCCTGGTCGGTCATGCGTCAACATGGGGCAAGATGTTGACGTAGTCAACTTCTGTGGGTATGTTGTATGTTGACGTTGTCAACACAGCTGGCGGTTTAACCCACAGGATCAAGAGCTAGACGTCCTTAGGACGGAGAATAATGCATGGCAGTCAACGAAGACCTCATAGGATTCATCCGAGAGGCCCTGAATCGGGGCCTGCCACGCGACGAGATCCGAGGCGTGCTGAGTCAGGCTGATTGGTCGGACGAAGAGGTGCAGGCAGCGCTCCGATCGTTTGCGGCGGTCGACTTCCCCATCGCCGTCCCACGGCCGCGGCCGTCGCTCTCGGCTCGAGAGGCGTTCGAGTACCTGGTCCTCTTCGGTACCCTCTATCTCAGTGCCTATGGCCTGGGAAGCCTGCTCTTCCAATTCATCAACCTCGCGTTTCCGGACCCGCTCTGGTCGCAGGACGAAATCGACGCGATACCCGAGGTCATCCGATGGTCTATTGCATCGCTCGTGGTCGCGACGCCTGTCTTCCTCTATGCGGCAAGAACCATTAGCCGAGCGATCGCTCTCTCACCACTGAAGAGAACCTCCCCTGTGCGCCGGTGGCTCACCTACCTGACCCTGGCGATCGCAGCAGGTATCCTTATTGGGGACTCCACCAGCCTGGTCTACAACCTCCTCGGTGGAGAAGTGACCGCCCGGTTCCTACTAAAGGCTCTGACGATCGGAATCATCGCCGGTACCGCCTTCGTCTACTATCTCCGCGATATTCGGCGAGACGAGAAGGAGGTGGGTGGATGAAACCGTCTCTCGGAAAAACCATAGTGGCGGTCGCCACAACCCTGGTTGTGGTATCGATCATCGCTGGCGTGATCCTGGTTGGATCACCGGCCCAAGGCCGCCTCCAGCGACTTGATGCGGGCCGGGTCGAGGACCTCAGGGGGATCATGCTAGCGATGGATCTATTCTGGACCCATCACGAGCGCCTGCCAGCATCTCTTGACGAATTGATGGAGGATCCGCGCGTCCAAGTGAACACCGTCGATCCGGGTTCAGCTGACTCGTACGAATATTACCTGTTGGATGAGGATACCTACGAACTCTGTGCCATCTTCGATCGCGAGTCGCTCGCGCCAGCGCGCCGGGCACCAGCTGACTTCTGGAGCCACGGGGTGGGCAGGCGGTGTTTCGAGCTGAGTGTCGATACGAGTGGTCGAGGGGCGGATAGGCAGGGCATCCAGAAAGCGATATCTGCCGTCGGAGTCAGCTCTCACGAACGATGACCGGGGTGGGGCTCGGCATCGAAGACACTCCGAGGGCGCGCAGCACCCGCAGGAGCCATCCACGACCTACGGATTAAAAGTCAGTGCCTAGAAAAGCTCAGATACGTTGCTGGTTGGTGGTTTCGCAGAATGTCGGCGGCTCGTACGTCCAGCCCCGACGCAATCGACGCTCCTCACGCCGCAACATGAAGCCGGCGTACCGGCCGACGAGCGGACCCACCGCGCGAGCCTTGAACCCGAATTCGCGGTAGAAGTCGCGCAGGATCTGCCCGATCTTCGACTCCAAGACCGGGTCAGCACGAGCCCACCGCCGTGCCGCCCACAGCGCACCTGCGTAACTGACGGCGAGATGACGGGCCTCCCAAGCGAACCGCCTGCGTATTCGGGCCTCGGAGTGGTCCCGGTACCGCCGCCACCCCTGCAACGTGGTCCGCGCGACCCTCACGATGCTCGGCCCGTTCACCTTGAAGTCGCGTTCGAACGCCCTTCGGAGGAACTCCGTCTCCTGTCCATCCTTGATGTGGGGGTGGCGGTGGCTGAACCGGAATTGTCCGTGATGGTCCGCCTCGGGGCATTCGTCGGGATCGACGAGCGTTCCCTTCTCGAGATGCTCGCCAAACAGCGGCGTGCCCCCGACGGGCGTGTACAGCATGAACTGATGAAAGTCCGTGTCGTGAGCTACCGCGTAGTCGATGGCAGCGTCGATGTTCTCTGGCGTGTGCTCCTCGAGCCCGATGATCGTTGAGCCGAGCACGCGGATGCCGTGGCTCTGCAGCACACGCACCAATTCCTGGGTGTCGATCCCCCTGAGCTTGACATAGTCCGCGCCCTCGCCCTCGAGTCCCATCCAGACCCACGAGATCCCGAGCGCCACCAGCTGCTCGATCGTATATCGCTGGAGCACGTTGGCCGAGCTGAACGCGTAGAGAGCCCAGGGCTTGTCGTTCTCCGCCATGAGGTCCAGCAGTTGCAGCGCACGCTTCCGGTACAACAGGAAGTTCTCGTCCATCACGAAGAACGACCGCACACGCATCGCGTCTTCCAGCTCGCACATTACGTCGAACAGCTCGTCTCCCGTCTCGTAGAAATGGACGAACTTCCCCTTCCCGCCGAACATCGCTGAGGTCGCGCAGAAGTTGCAGCCCATCGGACAGCCCACGGAAGGAATCAGTGTCGCTGCGGTGGCGCCGGGTCTGCGCCGGAGGGTGATTCCCATCGTGCGCGCTCCGACGCCGGAGAGGATATGGGGGTGCCTGATCGGGCGGTCTTCGTCTTCCGAGAGGAAACGCCGCATCCAGCGCACGCCCTCGCCTCGGACGATGTGGTCGGCGTCGATGCGCTCGTCCAGATCGGGCAGGTTCGCGACGTGCCCGCCGACCACGATCGTGGCGTCGGGCAGATGCTGACGAACCAGCTCGCACATCTTCCGCACCTTCCCGACGTTGGGCTGGATCGCTCCGATTCCCACGATGTCGTATGGGTGCGTGGCGATCTCCTCAATGAAGCGGTCCATCGTCGGGAAATCCAGGAGCGTACAGGGAGCGTCGATATTGTTCTGAATGAGCATCAGCCCCCACGAGCGGTGGAACATCCGCACGGAGAACGCTCGTTGCTCGCGGGTTACCTGGTTATGGTAGAGCTCCATCGGGTTCAGGGCCCGGCTTCCGTATTCGTCATCCTGCGCATAGGGCCCGAATACGCTCGTCAGCAACACGCGCGCGTCGGACCGCAAAGGGTGTGGATGCTCGAACGACGCGCTAGCGCTGGAGGTCATGCTCCCGGCTCCGGATCAAGAACGCGGTACCCCGACGGCAGTGGCTCGCGAAATGGGACGAAACCACCTCAGCGAGCTTATCCGGTCTCTGCACCGGCGGCCAGGCACTCCCTCTCCACCGGTGTCGGAGGCGTCGGCCGGCGGTAGGTGCGGAGGACGAAGTCCCACAAAGGCGAGCTCAGCCCGTACTGGGTCGAGGCGTTCTTGAAATAGTGCTCCACATGGATCCAGAAGGGCAGCGCCAGGACCGCCCCGACGGGCCGGCCCATCACCGGGGGCGCCACCCTGGGGGCCATCCCGGTTCTCGCCTGCCGTTGAATGGAGTTCTGATTCCTTGCCGCCTCAGTAAGGCGACCTTCATCTTGATGGGTACGCGATGAAGCTGTCCGAAGGAGGTGAGTAATGCTCTATCGACGAGCTTCTCTGTCCACCTTGACCGTATGCCTGGTCCTCGCCTGCGCTCCTGCCGACGAAGCCGTGGAAGACGTCGTCGCATCGCTGGAAGCCGATCTGGCCGCGATCGCTGAAGCGGGTCAGCAGCTGGTGGCGTCGATCGATACCGACGATGTCGACGGCATCATGGCCGGACTCACACCCGACCACGTCACTATGGCGCCGAACGTACCGGCCCTGGCCGGGGAGGAACTGCGTGCCTGGCACGAGAGCCGGGTGGCGGCGGGCACCACGGCCTTCACCCGGACATCGGAAGAAGTCACCGTGTTAGGCGACTGGGTGTGGGAGCGCTGGAGCAGCCGGATCTCTTACACGCCGCGCGAAGGCGGCGAGGCCGAGGAAGGGGTGGGCAAGGGGGTCTGGATCTGGCAACGCCAGCCGGACGGTGAATGGATGCTGGCGCGCTCGATCTGGAACAGCGATCTGCCGCGCCCGACCGGCGGATAACAGCTGTATGATGTCATTTCAACGCATCGCTGCAACGCTCTGCTTTGTCGCCAGCCTCGGAATCACTCCTCGGACGGCGGAGCGTGTCGTAGCGCAGGAGGTTCACACCATGGAATTCCAGCTCACCTCGGAGGCCTTCTCGGACGGAGATCCGATCCCCGGGGCGTACACGTGTGAAGGCGACGATCTGTCACCCCCGCTGGAGTGGGAGGGATTGCCCGAGGGCACGGAGAGCCTCGTCCTCATCGTGGACGATCCCGACGCTCCGGATCCCGCTGCCCCGAGGATGACCTGGGTGCACTGGGTTCTCTATAACATTCCGCCGTCTGCGTCGGGTCTGTCTCGCGGGGTGGCTTCGGCCGATTTGCTGCCCGGCACAAAGGAGGGCCTCAACGACTGGAAGCGAACGGGCTACGGCGGGCCGTGTCCCCCGGTCGGCCGTCACCGCTACTTCCACAAGCTCTACGCGCTCGACACGAAGCTCCGCGACCTGGGAGCGGCGACTAAGTCCGACGTCGAGCGGGCAATGGCCGGTCACATTCTGGCGGAGGCTCAGCTCGTCGGGACGTACCAGAAGGCGCGCTGAGAGGGGACGGCAAAGCCCCCCCTCTTGGGGCCACACCCCTGGGGCGACTTTCGTTCACCGGGAATTTACGGCTGCGTATCGAAGGCCGACGGTCTGCAGCGTGCCCACATCAACCCGAAACCCACGACCGTGGCTATGGACATCTATCTCATCCAGCACGGACAAGCCGAGTCCAAGGACAGGGACCCTGCACGGTCTCTTACGCCGAGCGGACGCAGCGAAGCCATCAGGACCGCCACCCGGGTCGCTGAGCTTGGACTCGAGGTCGGTGCCGTCTGGCACTCAGGAAAGCTCCGTGCGCAAGAAACGGCAGTGATCTTCGCAGAATCGCTCCGCCCCACCCGGGGCGTGTTCGAACGAGAAGGGTTGGCTCCGCTGGATGATCCCGGGATCATAGCGAGGGAGATTGGAGAGCTCGAGACCCCGGTGGTGCTCGTCGGTCACCTTCCACACCTGAGCCGTCTCGCTTCGTTATTGGTCACGGGGGACGCTGACTGCGAGATTGTGGCCTTTCGCAACGCTGGCATCGTGTGCCTCGGCAGGGAAGATCACAGTTGGCGCGTCAAATGGATAATCGCACCCGACAAGGTGTAGCGGATTGCTGGAGATCGACGGGGCGCTGGGAGAGGGAGGCGGCCAGGTCCTGAGAACCGCGTTGTCGCTCTCCTTGGTAACTGGTCATCCCTTCTGCATTCGCAACATCAGGGCGGGCCGCCCGAAGCCGGGTTTGCGGCAGCAACACCTCACCGCCGTCAGAGCTGCCGCTCGGATAGGCGGGGCAGAGGTTGAGGGCGATCAGCTTGGCTCGCAGTGCCTGAGGTTCGTGCCAGGCACGATCCAGCCGGGAGTCTACGAGTTCTCCACGGAGGGCGCTGGCAGCACGACCTTGGTTCTGCAGACTCTTCTTCCCCCTCTGCTCACGGCAGATGGGAACTCGGCCCTCCTCCTCAAGGGGGGAACCCACAATCCTTTCGCGCCGCCGTTTGACTTCATGGCGAAGACGTTCCTCCCGGCGATTCAGTGCATGGGACCGGTTGTGCACGCGAGCCTGGAACGCTACGGCTTCTACCCTGCCGGCGGGGGCCGCGCCCGGGTGCGGATCGAACCGTCCAGTTTCCTCTCTCCACTCAGCCTGGTGGAGCGAGGCCGGGTGGTGCGCGTTGGCGCAACCGCGGTCGTGGCCAAGCTCCCGAAGCACATCGCAGAGCGTGAGCTGAACACCCTCCGAGGGATGCTGGACATGTCGCCCGAGAATCTCACGTTGCTCGAGTTGGCCGATGCGCCGGGCCCTGGCAACGTCGTCATGGTCGAGGTCGTCTGCGAGCAGATCACGGAAGTCTTCACCGGGTTCGGTAGGAGAGGTGTACCGGCCGAGACGGTAGGCGAGGAGGTCGGCCAGCGCACCCGCCACTATCTGGACGCCGGAGTGCCCGTCGGGGCACACTTCGCCGACCAGCTCCTCCTGCCTCTGTGCGTCGCCGGCCAGGGGGCATTTCGGACGGTGGAGCTCTCGCTGCATGCCCGGACGAACCTGGAGGTCATCACGCACTTCCTGGACACGGATGTCCGAATCTACCCGGAGGCTCGCTCTGCGTGGGTGATCGAGGTCGGCTAGTTCCCGAGGCGAGCGAGCAGCGTGCAGAACCTCATTCTGTGACAGCCACCGTGACAGTTCGTCGCAGCCCTTTTGTAGGGTTCTTCCTCACACGCCGATGGGGTCTTTCCCGACAGGCGCTTCTCTGCCGCAGATGCTATCGTAGAGGCAAGCTGCCTAGAAGCACCCGGATCCGCCGCCCCGCATCGCAGGTGAGGAGCACGGACGTGGAGATCATCCTTGCGTTGATCGCGATGGGAGGGGCCATGGCCCTCTCGACCAGCCTACGGATCATGCGGGAATACGAACGGGCCGTGGTATTCCGGCTGGGGCGTGTCCGGCCCATCCGGGGGCCGGGCCTGATCTTCCTCGTGCCCTTTGGGATCGAGCGGAAGACGCGGGTCAGCCTGCGCATCGTTGCACTGGACATCCCGCCGCAGGACGTGATCACGCGGGACAACGTGTCGGTGAAGGTGAACGCCGTCCTCTATTTCCGGGTCTCGGACCCGTTGAAGGCGATCCTGGAGATCGAGGACTACTGCTTCGCGACCTCGCAGCTAGCGCAGACGACGCTCCGCTCGGTCATCGGCCAAGCCGAGCTCGACGAGTTACTGGCCGAGCGTGAAAAGTTCAACGAGATCCTGCGTGAGATCATCGACGAGGGCACCGACGCCTGGGGGGTCAGCGTCACCGCGGTGGAGGTAAAGGACGTGGACCTTCCGCACGAGATGAGACGGGCGATAGCGAAGCAGGCCGAGGCCGAGCGCGAACGCCGGGCAAAGGTGATCAATGCGCAAGGTGAGTTACAGGCGGCCGGAAACCTCCGGGACGCCGCTCGCCTGCTCAGCTCGCAGCCCGCGTCACTCCTGCTTCGCTTTCTTCAGACCGCGTCGCAAATCGCGGTGGAGAAGAACTCCACCACCCTCTTCCCGCTCCCCATCGATCTGTTCACGCCCCAGGGCCGTCTCTTCGGTAAAACGGAGTCCCCAGAGGCGGAGGCCATCGCGGACATTGAGGAGGAACTCGCCGAGGCGAAGTCACTGCGCGCCGGCGAGGACCACGGTGCGGTGGAAGTGGATGACCGACGCACGCTCGAGAGCGGCGTCTCTGTAGCGGAATCTGTCGACGGGGTCGACACGTAGGAGATTGACCGAGAGGGCGCGCTCGCTGGAGAAGGGAGACCTGCGCGAATAGACAGTGGGCATACTCGATGTCGGGCCGGAGAGCTCCCAACTACCTGGCCGTGGCCAGGACTCAGTTTTCCCCTCCCTTCGCTGCCCGTACGGTGACCAGCGCGGCCTTACATATGGCTTCGGAGGGTGTTTCACCCTGGGCCTGGCCGAGCTTGCCATGCCGGAAGAACGTCGCCCGCCACCAGTCCCGGCCCGCGCGGACTCCCTCGTCGGCAAGCTCGAGCCGTATCCGGTCCTCGCGTAGCTTCCCCACGACCTCCCACGCGTCCTGGAGGTTGCGCGCCGGTGCCCACGTTTCGCGCCAGGCGTTCCAGCCCATGACTTCACGGGCTACGGCGTCGGTCAGCACGCGCTCCGACAGTTCGTCTAGCTCAGGGGGCATTTTCTCGCTCGGTCTTAGCTGAATAGCCTGTGTATGCACACCTAATCTAAAGACTCGCCTACCGTTCAGTCCGCTCGGTGCACGTTGACTGCGTCGGTCCCAGGCCCGAGAGCTGCACTCCAAGTGGACTCGGCTCGCCCTAGCCTGCCAACCCGCTGGCCGGAGGCTGGGATGGAGGTCGTTCGGATGGGCTCGACGTGTGCTGCAATGCGGTTAGGTTCCTCAGGACCGTTGGCGGGTGTTCCGTCGTTTTCGTAACTCACAGAGGCCGAGGGGTTATCCAAGATGGAAGAAGCTGAGCTCGCCGGCGATCCCGAGTACGCTGATGACGGCTGTGTGCAGCAGCTTCACCAGATGCTGACGGCAGAGCGGTTGTCACGAGAGTAGGCCCGGCCCAAGGGGGAGTAGATGGAAGGCATAGCCGTTACAACTATCGCCCTCGGTGTGCTGGGCGCGATGCTACTCATGCTCCTGATCTGGGCCGTGCCGGTCCGGCTCTGGATCGCAGCCATCGCCTCGGGGGTGCGGGTGAAGCTCGCGAGCCTGGTGGGGATGCGCTTACGAAAGGTACGTCCGCCCAGCATAATCCTCCCACTGATAAGCGCGACCAAGGCGGGGTTGAGCCTCGACACCGACGGCCTGGAGGCCCACTTCCTCGCGGGTGGCGATGTGGAGCGTGTCGTCAACGCGCTAATCTCGGCGGACAAGGCCAACATCGAGCTCCCATTCCAGCAGGCGGCCGCCATCGATCTCGCCGGCCGGGACGTCCTTGATGCCGTTCAGATGTCGGTGAATCCGAAAGTGATCGAGACACCCAAGGTGGCCGCTATGGCCAAAGACGGCATCCAGCTCATCGCGCTGGCACGTGTCACCATCCGTGCGAATATCAACCGCCTCGTTGGCGGTGCGGGCGTAGAGACGGTCTTGGCGCGCGTGGGGGAGGGGATCGTCTCGACAATCGGGTCCGCCGAGTCGCACAAGGCGGTGTTGGAGAACCCGGCGGAAATCTCCACGACCGTACTTGCCAAAGGTCTCGACAGCGGGACGGCGTTCGAGATCCTCTCCATCGATATCGCCGACGTGGACGTGGGGAAGAACATCGGCGCCGAGCTGCAGACCGATCAGGCCGAAGCGGACAAGCGTATCGCGCAGGCCAAGGCCGAGGAGCGGCGCGCGATGGCCGTAGCCGTGGAGCAGGAGAACCGCGCCCGTGTGGAGGAGGCGCGGGCCGAGGTCGTGAAAGCGGAGGCCAAGGTGCCGCTGGCGATCGCCCAAGCCTTCCGTCGGGGCAATCTTCGTTTGGAGTATATGGCCGGCGAGTCGTAGGCGAGAGACCGCTCCCCGGCCTACGCCGTCTCCCACGCCCGGCTTTTCCTGGGCGACAGGGTTAGGATTGCCAGTAGGTCATGATCGAAGGAGTCAGTGCTCTGGCGAAAACGATCTTCATCAGCGGTGATGGAGCATTCGAGATCGACGGCCGCACCTACCGGATACCCGAGCAGTTCTCGATCAGGGAGGTGCTGAGTTACCGGACACTTATTGCACCGGTCCCGGACATCCCGGGCGGGACGACACTGACCGCCAAGCAGCGGGCTGCCACAGAGACATTCCTGCTCCGGCGGGCGGTCGCTTGCGTGATCCCGGGCTTTCGGATGAGTGTCACCGAGTCGCTCTCGCCCACTCAGCTGCAGAGCATCGGCCGGTGGATCGCTCGCCATCGGCCGGCACTCTCCGACCGGCGACCGCTGCACGCCTGACAACCGACCCCCACTTCTTACCCCACCTGAGGCGAGACCGGCTGCGGGCAATGGCCGCAAGATCGGGTGACGACTTCGGTTACAGCAGTGACCGCGGTGGGGCTCGGCGTCGAAGACACTCCGAGGACGCGCAGCGTCCGCAGGAGCCACCCACGACCTCGGGTGCAGATTCGGGGCACCCCCGCCCGGTGGGCCTCGCTCCAAGAGCGCAGGGCCTGAGGCCACATCTCAGGCGGTTCTGGCCGCTCTTCTCCCCTGTCACGCCAGAGCATCACCGCTACGAACGCGAAGACCAAGACGACCACGACGCTCGGCCACATGGGGACGACGGTCTCGTGGACGACGAAACCCCAACCGAAGATAAGAGGGCGCAGATGTCCCAGCGTGATCAAACCGAGCATGACTGGTTCTTCCCCTTTTCCAGCTCCCCAGATACGAACATTGCTTCTGGATCAGTTTTCGAGGGGCAGGTCAGTCGTGCGTAACCGCCCAAATGTCGGTTGACGTGAGCAGGTTATGACCCCAGTATAGTCAATAATTCAATTGAATATTTTAATAGCTTGTGAGTCAGGTGCTTATGGCCTCCAATCGGCAGTTCAAGGACGCTGTGTACGAGCAGCTCGGGAGAATCGGGAAGGCCGTTGCCAGCCCTCGTCGCCTGGAGCTCTTGGATCTTCTCTGCCAAGGACCTCGGACCGTGGAGGCACTGGCCGGGGCCGTAGACCAGAGCCTGGCAAACACCTCGCAGCATCTTCAGGTGCTGCGCAGAGCGCGGCTTGTCGAGGCTGAACGCGACGGTGTTTTCGTGAGATACCGCCTCGCTGACGAGATGGTGTGTGACTTCTTCCGCTCGCTGCGACGGCTTGCTGAAGCGCGTCTGGCTGAGGTGGAG
>JBDHBD010000022.1:0-44486 GCA_039587755.1 Gemmatimonadota bacterium
TACGAGGGCCATGCGCCAACCGACTGGAGCGGACCCGGCATGGGCCTCGTTCGCTGGACGATCATCCTGAACATTGCCGCGGCCGTGGGACTTTTCGTGTTCGTGGCCGTGTACCAGTACCGGATCGAGTGGCACGTTGTGCTCCCGGCCGTGTTGCTCGTCGGGCTCGTGCTAGGGGTACTGCTGCTTGCCCGGCAGAAGACCGGAGGACTCCTCTTGGTCGCGCTCAGCTGCGTGCTGTTCGTTCCGGCGGCGGTGCTCTTCGTGTGGAAGGAATCGAGCTACGCTGGCGGGGTCCGAATCTTCGCCATGAGCTTTCTGCCCGGCATTGTGGCCGGCTGGGCCTGCCTGTTCGCCTTCGGCGGGCCCGTCTGGAGGGCACTGCGCTCGGGCTGAAGGCGATGGTACAGCGAGCCACTGTCGCCGCGACCGCCTTCACGAGGGCCTCCACACGGAGCACCCTCGCAAAAGGACCCCGGCATCTTCGATTACGGTTGTGCCCCCACCACCGGCGACGCATGGCTGTGAACCTCTTTCCACTCGCCCCCCTGTCTGATCAGCACCGCAGTCCGCCGATCCATGACCGGAACAACCGAGCCGTCCGGGTTGGTCGTTGTGCCCATGATGTATCCAGTGACCACAGCCGCATCGCCGTAGATCCGCACCTGCAGGTGCCGCAGATAGCTGTTCAGGATGGTGCCTGCATCAAAAACGGCTTGCAGGTCTCTCACCTGCTCCTCTAGAGACTGGGCCTCGACGAGCAGCCCGCCGGCCGCATCAAAGCTGGTCGCTTCAGGCGCGTGCTCAGCGATGTGGGCTCGGGTGCCTCCGGACCTGAGCGTCTCGAAATGGGCATGTTGGGCCGCGATGATCTCCTCCTCGGCGCTCTGGGCCATAGCCGCTGGAGCAACAACCATGATGGCCCAGAGTCCACCGAGAACTGCAACGATCCGCTTCATGGGACACTCCATGTTGAGGGGAACTTGGGATAGTACGTGGTCACGATCTGCGCGTCAGGCAAGGTGGTGAGGGGGAAGGAGGGGAGCAAGGAGCGGCTGCTCAGGTGCTTCAGGAGCTGCGGCAGGCACGCTGATCAGCAGCCACTGCGCGACCCTTTCCCCCTTTGGCCCTTTGACGTTGGGAGGACAGCCCCGCGCTTCTAGGAAAACAAGATCTGGCAGGTAGTTAGACCGGCTTGAGCCGCTACTGGCTCGCGCAGGCGGTACTCCAATACTGGGACCCGTGGCATGGGGCGGCCCCGGTGGAGCCGCCTGAGATCACTTGCCTTCTGGATCGGCCACCCTCAAAGGCGTGTTTGCATTGTCCCTACCTCCCTACCGGACCCGTCTCCCAGCAACATCAGGTCCCGTGGCCGAGCTAACGAGATCGGCCGCTGCCCGTTCCTCCCATCTAATCAAGACCGATAGGCCTTCCGCCTCGGCCACCAGCGGCGCACAGCATCGCAATACGCCGCGTATTCGTCGCTGAACATCCGACGCAAGGTCGGTTCCTCGAACAGCACCACGAACAAGTGGATGATTAGGAAGAACACGCCCGCGAACGCAGCCAACCTCCAACTCTCATAGTACAGCGCCGCCCCGGTGAGGGTGGAACCGACGCCGATGGCCATCGGATTCCTGACGAAGCGATACGGGCCTCGTACCACCAGGCGGCGGGGAGGATCGAAGGGAAAGGGCGTGCCACGGCCCACCACTGCAAACACAAGCACACACCACAGGGCCAGAATCACGCCGAGGACCGCCACGATTACACCCAGAACCTGCATCAGTTCAGTCTCAGGTGATCGGGCAACACCGGCCCATGCGAGGGGCCTCCAGCTGTCCGACGAGATGGTAGATGGCGGTGACGATCGTCGCGACTCGATCGGTGTTTGCCATTAGTTGCGGCCCTTACTGCGCTACTCAGACCCGCTAGATACAACGGCCAGATGCAGCATGGGGTGCCCCGGTGGAGCCGCCCCCCGAATCCTGCCGCCATCCCAACGGTGTTCCCTCAGAGTCCACTCGACTCTGTAACCTCTCCCGTCTCTGTGGGCGTGCAAGTGCAGACTTCACCACAGGTCTGCACCACATCCACGACCAATATCAGAATGGCCAGCGAACCGAGAATGGCCGGGACGATGTACACCTGCTCGTATTGCACTCCCTCAAACCAGTGTCCGAAGACGGGCGAGCCGAGCCACGCGCCGATCCAGCCGATGATCACTTTCGAGAGGAATGAGGCCGTTCCCCCTCGCGCGTAGAACTTGAAACCGTAGTGCAGCGCAGCAGAGACCACGACGCTGATCACGAGGAGCACCAAGAAACTCCCGAAGTCCATGCCGATCATGCTGACCTCCTTCCGCTAACGGCCTTCCCGCAGGCAGCGGCCTAAACTGATGTCGAAGGTGATGTACCTGCCTTCCTTGCAGACGCTACGTCGTGGCGTGCCATCGGCTGTAACACGTCGCGGCAGTTAGCCAAACTAGCGTGCGGAATCGGGTTGGCTAGATGACGAAGGGGCGGCCCCGGTGGAGCCGCCCCTGGCTGGGCCACCGGGGAACCTGAGAAGCAGATCGGGATGACTCGCCTCGCGCGCCCCAGTGTATGACCTACTCAATCCTTCGGGACTGTCGTAGGCGGCCGAAAAGAGCACCGAACGCCAAGGAGTAACACATGCCAGAGGAACCGTTCGACAAGCACGCCGAAGAATACGATACCTGGTTCCTCAATAACCGTAACGTGCTTGAGTCGGAGGTCTTGCTCCTCCGGCACTTCTTGGGCGCACCAGGCGAGGCTCTGAGTGTCGGCTGCGGGAGTGGTCTCTTCGAGCACCTCCTGCGCACCTCGCATGGGATTGACATCCGCTACGGCGTCGAGCCCGCTGAGGGTATGGCCCGGATCGCCGAGAAGCGGGGAACGAAGGTGAAACGCGGGACCGCCGAGAATCTGCCCTTTGACGCAGAGCAGTTCGACACGGTGCTCCTGAACGGGATCCCGAGCTATGTCGAGGACCTGGAGAGAGCGTTTAGGGAGGCCCACCGGGTGCTCGCGCCGGGCGGCCACATCGTCGTTGCCGACGTCCCGGCGGAAAGCTCCTATGCGCTCCTCTACCGGCTCGCGGCCGTTGTCGGCGCGTGGGAGGACCCGTTCCTCAAGAAGGTCGTCCCCAAGCACCCGTATCCCGTGGAGTTCGCGGCGGCCGCGAACTGGCGGACGACCAAGGAGAAGGCGGAGCTTCTTCGGGCCGTCGGCTTTGTGGACATGGAGTACGCTCAGACGCTCACCCGGCATCCGAGGTTCTCGAACGAAGCGGTCGAGCAAACAGTGGAAGGCTTCGACCGGGGCGACTACGTCGCAATCCGGGGGCGGAAGGCGTAGTCTCCGAGGTCCGGCGTGAGCCAGCGTCTGGGCCCGTGCCGCCAGAGCCAGAAGCGGCCAGCTCAGTGCTGCAAGCGGAGGTGTTCAGGTGCTGTGGCCGGGTGCGCTGATCAGTCAGCTGGTGCGCAACCCTTTCCCCCTTTGGCCCTCTGGCTCTCTACCGGATCGATTTCAGCTCCAATAGATTGCCGGTTCTCGCGCCCGTGGTCCGGTGCCTCCTGCCGGATCGCAGCGAGTCGTACAAAGCGTCCGTCCCCAGGGGCGCTCCGGACACGTCGCGCGTTGTGAGGGAAGAGTGTCCAACTGCCGCCCAAACTGGGGAGACAGCATGCGAGCCCAACTCGACCACCGTGAGCTCTATCGCCTGCCCTGGAGTCTACCGGACAATTCCATATCGTGGCTGGAGCCGACGGCGGCCTGCAATCTGGCCTGTTTCGGCTGCTACCGGGCCAACGAGCCCAAGTCCCACAAGACGCTCGAGGAGATCGATCACGATCTGGAGGTCTTCACGAAGCTCCGCTCTGCCGACGGCATCTCCGTGGCCGGCGGCGACCCGCTCTGTCATCCGGAGATCGTGAAGATCGTGGCCATGATTCACGAGCGTGGCGTGAAGCCTATTCTCAACACCAACGGACTCGCCTTATCGAAGGAGCTTCTCACGGAGATGAAGCAGGCGGGCTTGTACGGCCTCACCCTGCACATCGACAGCAAGCAGAATCGCCCTCACTGGCGTGACAAGACGGAAGTGGAGACCAATGAGCTCCGCCTCCAGTACGCCGAGATGATCGCCGAAGTCGGCGGTCTATCCTGCTCATTCAACTCCACGGTGTTCGAGAACACGCTGCACGAGGTGCCCGAGGTCGTGGCTTGGGGTCAGAGGCACATAGACATAGTGCACGTGCTGGTGTTCATCGCGTTCCGTGCCGGCTTCGTCGGCGGGGATTTCGACTACTACCTGGGAGACGAGAAGATCGAGTTTGACACGGTCTACTCCACGGAGGAATTCGGACGGTACGATATCCAGTCTACGGAAGTATTGGCGGTCGTTCAGGAACGGTTTCCCGACTTCAGGCCATGCGCCTACCTGAACGGCACAGAGCGACCCGATTCCTTCAAGTGGTTGTTGACCGGCCGGGTCGGAACGAAGGATCGGATCTACGGCTACGTAGGGCCCCGGTTCATGGAAGTGGCCCAGATGGCACACCACCTACGACACGGGTGCTACCCGGCGTACGCGCATCCGAAGACGCTACGGCGCGGCCGCTCGATGCTGCTGCTGTCGCCCCTGGATAGGGGGCTGGCCGGTGCGAGCAGATCATGGCTCCGGACGCTTCTGACCCGTCCACACGTCGCGCTCGGACGCGCCCACTATCAATCGATCATGATGATCCAACCCGTCGACCTCCTTCCCGATGGCCGGCAGGACATGTGCGACAGCTGTCCGGACCTGACGGTGTGGCAGGACCGGCTGGTCTGGTCGTGCCGCCTGGAGGAGCCGCTCACGTACGGGGACTTTGTGCGCTCGCAGCGCGCGGAAAAAGAGCCGGTCCACTGAGCGACATGGGCCCTGGGACGTCCGCGCGTCAGCGGGCGGCCCCCGGATATCGACCTGCTCGTGTCCCCCGCAGCCGCGTTGCCGACCGCGTGGCGGCCATGGCCGGCGTCATCCTCCTGCATCTGGCCGTCTACTACGTAGTCACACGAGTCAACAGTGCCCTTCCGGTGGGCGCATTCTGGGATCCCTCCACAACGCTAGACGGCCTGATCCCTCTGGTCGGATGGACGTGGGTCCTCTACTGGGCCGCGTACCCGTACCTAACCCTGGGGGCCGGGCTCGTCGTCGGCACCATGCAGAAAGGCGACTTTCGCCGCGCGATTCGCGTCTTCGTCGCGATCACACTGATCGGCGGCGCCGCTCAGCTCGCCTTTCCCGTGGTTGCGCCCTGGCCGTCCCAGTCGCACGCGATGCAGGGGACCATGCACGAGGCGGCGTGGACTCGCCCTTACGCGTGCCTGCCGTCCATGCACGTGGCATACAGCGTGCTCGTGGCATTCTTGGGCGCGGCAGTGGCCAGACGGACTGGTTGGCGTGTATTCCACGTCATCCTCGCCGCGCTCATCACACTATCCACGCTCACCTTGAAAGAGCACTACGTCGCCGGTTCGACCCCGGTCCTGCTGGCGTGAAATGGTTATCGGACAGGCCTACGGAAGGCTTACTCGATGATAGATGAGGAGGCGTTCTTTACTGAGATGATCAGCCGACAGAAGGGTAGGCTGTGAATGGCACCGGCTTGACAGCACAGAATGTGAAGAGCCCCGAAGGACGGGGCTCTTTCGCATCCACGCGTGAGGCTGCCGCCGATGTGTCCGGGGCACCCTAACGACGACCTTTGTCTACTTACCTCGGCTTTCCAGCGGAATCATGATGTGGGCGTACGGCGTGTTCGACCACATGATCCAAGGTCCGCCATTCAAGTGATCCGTCGAGATGTTCTCAAGCAGAGCAGGATCTGGCACGACGACCATGAGGTGCGGGCCCAAATCGGTTACCCAATCCTCGGGTCCTGTCGGTTCCGTCGCGAACGGATCGCTGTTGCTCACCGGAGTATCGCCCTGGAGCATATACGCGAATCCGATCTCGGTGTACGAGGGCTCTGTCTTGTTCACGTAGGCATGCAGGAAGTTCGTCCACGCCTCTGTGATGCACCATGGATCGTTGCCCGGCGTATTCGCGTTGTCGGGCAGACAGGTCCAGTTGTTCGTACCGGGACGAAGCTCGGTCATACTCCAGTCCACGATTCGAGCATCGGCGGATATTGACGCTGGAGCAGCGCTCATAGCGCTCTTGACCTGCTTTTCCAACTCCGGCGAAGCGAACTCCACTTCCTGTGTGTGCAACGCTGCAGGCAGCGTGGCGGTTAGGAAGAGTCCAGCGAGGGCGACGACCTTAAACATGGGGTGCCTCCTTACAGCAGAAGAACGAGGTGAGTAAGTGGGGAAGACCAGCCACGCAGTAGCACCGCGCGCCACCTTGACGCAAGGCCATGGCCCCGCGAGGCGGCATCAAAACCGCGGGTCGTACAGCGCCAACGATGTGTGGCAAGCCAACCTACCCCTTGTGCGTCTTGTTTGTGACAGGATTCACAACGGCACCGACCGTTATCGGACGGCGGTCGCTCGTTCGAGGCGGCTCGAGCGTCACACGACGCCCGGTGAGGGTAACCGGGTGCAATTCGAATTCACTCATAGCGGACGAAGCTAGAGGTTAGCCACCGTTCCGGCACCGCAGCTTACAGCCGAGCGCGTTGCCATGGGCTGGTAGGGTCTGGAGCACCCCGGAGGCTCTCCTTAGATTCAAACAGAAGCGATGAAGAGTGATCGGTGAGGAGGGATGAGAATGGGTAGAGCTGATGATACACGAGAGGGCTTGGTCTCTTACTTCCGCTTCCTCGGCCTCGAGCCGGATGCCTCTCGCGATGAAGTGACCCGGGCCTACCAGCAGAAGCTCGCGGAGTGCGACCCTTATCAGTTCCCCAAGGGCTCGGACGAGCGACAGGAGGCCGAGTGGATGGTCGAGTCGATCAACGCCGCGTTCCAAAAGATCCTAGGCCACCCTCGAGCATGACTCTCGCCTTTGACGGCCGAGGCGTCCTCGTTATGGCCGTCCTCAGCCTGGCCGCGACCACGTCGGCAGGCGCCCAAACGCTCCCGCCCAGCGGACTCGAGGTCGGCCAGCCGTTTCCGACTCTGGCATTCCCGGCACTCGACGACCGGACGCCACGGTCCGTCTCCGACTTCCAAGGCGAAAAGGTCATTCTCCACGTATTCGCCTCCTGGTGAGCGGGCTGCCGCGTGCACGTGCCAGGGTGGCACGAAGCGACGAGAGCACTTCAGGAGAGCGGGAAGATCCAGATGGTCGGGATCATTCAAGAGCAACACCCCGACCGGGCGGGCCTCTTCATGCAGTGGAAGGAGATGGGTTGGCCCGTCCTAGTCGACTCCTATGACTTGCTTGAGGTGCCGTACGTCCCCATTACCCTGGCGATCGACGAACAGGGTGTAATCCGGAGCATCCTCCCACCCCTCCAGAAGGTGGGAGAGCTCGGCGAAGAGTTCCTGACGACGACCTACGCGGGTGATGCCGTCGCCCCGGCGCGTCCGGAGGTTCCGGATCTCGCGATGCTGGAGCGGCACGCGCGATCGTCACGCACGGCGGACGCATGGCGGAGCTTCGGCAACGCGGTGGCGGTGTGGGGCGGAACGGGCCAGGTGGACACCGCGATCGAGGCCTTCCGCGAAGTCGTACGCCTCGAACCGGAGGATGGGATGGCCCACTTCCGCCTGGGCGTGGCCTACCGCATGCGCTACGACTCGGATGGACGCCAGGCGGACGACTTCCAAAACGCCGTGCGTCACTGGGGCTCTGCCCTCGAAATCGACCCGAACCAGTACATCTGGCGCCGGCGCATTCAACAGTACGGACCGCGGCTCGAAAAGCCGTATCCGTTCTACGATTGGGTGCACGATGCGCGGGAAGAGATCGGCGCACGGGGCGAAGAACCGGTGGCGCTGATCGTAGAGCCCCGGGGATCCGAGTTCGCCCGGCCCGTTCGGACGTTTGCCGCGGCGGTCGGGGAGACTGCCGAGCCCGATCCGTTGGGGCGGGTGCTCCGGGATCAGGGGGAGTTCATAGAGGTGGAGGCCGTCACCGTGCCGGCTGTTGTGTCTCCGGGCGGAATCGCTCGTATCCATCTGACATTCCGACCGATCGTCAACCTGAAGGCCCATTGGAACAACGAGGCGGAGGACATGGTGCTGTGGGTAGACCCACCCACCGGCTGGGACGTCGAGCGCCGAATGTTCACCCACCCGGTGCCGGAGGTGTCGGTGAGTCAGGAGACCCGCGTCCTGGAGATAGAGGTCCGAGCGGGAGGGAACGCTCGGGAAGGCCCGGTCAGCATCCCCGCGTACGCGCTGTACTACGTCTGCGAGGATGTGAACGGGGTCTGCATGTATCGCAGACAGGACATCGAACTCGAGGTTGCGGTGCATCGATAGGCGCTGGTATGGAGCGTGGTCCACGGCCAATCCACTGCGCCTGGCGGTCTGTTCTTCATGACGCGCGTGCGGGTTCGCGCTCTTGCGCCCGCACGATTCGCCGGCTACCTACGTGCGGGCTCTGCGCAGTCGTTACCGAAGCTCCCTGGCGGTATCCTCTCACAAGGAGGCTGATCCATGAGCTCACGACTCAACGCGATGGTCATCACGGCCATCACGGCGTTTGTTCTCTTCTGGCTGGGCGTCCGCTTCGTGTTTGGTCCCGTCATAGCAGACGACCAGCCCGGTGCAGGACTGCCCGGCTGGCTGGCGCTGGCAATCGCCAGCATCCTGTTTGTCGTCCTTCTGGACTGGGCGAACGGCGCCGTGGGCAACGCGGTGAAGTCTGCGTTGATCATTGCCCTGTCACAGATCGTGCTGGTGGACATCTACTATCCGCTGAACGGCACGCGCGGTTGGGCGGCTGCTGCCGCCAGCATCGGCGTGCTGCTGGTCGGCTGGTTCATCGTCGGTACCGTGTACGGCAAGCTGACGGCGGGTGGGGGAGGAGCCGAGTCGGGCGGCGGGTAACCTTCAGATTCTGACCAAAGCACCGCCGACTGCGCAGCCCGCATCGATAAGCCCCGCCAGGGCCCAACCAGGCGGGGCTTTTTGTCTCCCCTGAATCTTGGCATGGCGGAGGACAGATCAGGAGCCCTGCGACATTTGCGCTTCTGATCGTTCCAAGTCTAGACTGCGCGCACCCAGATTCGGCCCGTCACCTCAGGAGCGATCAGATGCGAATACCCGGCCCTGTCCTCGGCGTCCTCCTTCTCTTCACCGCTTCCCTCTTGTTGGTCGGCTGCAGTCCTACGGACTCGAGAGACGCATCGGTCCTCCCGCCCGGTGGGAGCTCGGTTGACGACGCGGTGCTCGCCGACGCCGACGCGGACGATGCGAACTGGTTGACCTACGGACGCACCTACAGCGAGCAACGGTTCAGCGGACTTACCCAGATAAATGAGGAGACGGTGGGACGGCTCGGGCTGGCGTGGTCGTTCGACCTGGGCCACAAGCGTGGGCTGGAGGGCACGCCTCTGGTGAAAGATGGTGTCCTGTACGCCACCGGTACGTGGAGCATCATGTACGCCCTGAACGCGGCGACGGGGGAACTGAAGTGGACGTACGATCCGCAAGTGCCTCGGCAGCACGTGCGGTGGGCTTGCTGCGACGCGGTCAACCGCGGTCCCGCCTTCTATCGGGGAAAAGTGTACGCAGGCACGCTGGACGGGCGCATCGTAGCGGTCACCGCCGAAACGGGCGAGCTGGTGTGGGAGACCAAGACCACACCTGAAGGGGCCGCGTACACGATCACCGGCGCACCTCGAATCGCAAGGGGCCGCGTCCTGATCGGCAACGGCGGGGCGGAGTTCGGCGTTCGCGGTTACGTATCCGCTTACGACGCCGAGACGGGTGAGTTGGCCTGGCGTGTCTACACGGTTCCGGGAAATCCGGCAGATGGGTTCGAGTCCGAGGCACTCGAGGCGGCCGCGGGTACCTGGAGCGGCGAGTGGTGGAGCGCCGGCGGGGGTGGAACGGCGTGGGATGCCATCGTCTACGATCCCGACCTCGACTACGTCTATATCGGGGTCGGCAACGGGTCGCCCTGGTACTCGCGCATCCGGAGCCCGGGAGGCGGCGATAACCTGTTTCTGTCCTCGATCCTCGCCGTGCGGGCCGAGGACGGCGAGTACGTGTGGCACTACCAGACCACACCGGGCGACAACTGGGACTACACGGCCACCCAGCCCCTGATGCTGGCCGAGCTGGAGATCGAGGGCCGACAGCGCCGGGTAATCATGCAGGCGCCCAAGAACGGCTTCTTCTACGTGCTGGATCGCGAGACCGGAGAGTTTCTGTCGGGCACTCCCTTCACCGATATCACGTGGGCGGAAGGCATGGGTGAGGACGGACGCCCGATCGAGTCGGCGGTGGCTCGTGAGCTCGCCGGATCGACGTTTGTCGCACCCGGTCCCACCGGCGCGCACAACTGGCACCCCATGTCCTTCAATCCAGCGACAGGGCTCGTCTACTTCCCGGTCTACGATCACGACTTCCCGCACACTGTGGACGACGAATGGAGCTACGATCGGCAGCAGTGGAACTGGGGCCTGGATTGGGGCGAATTGGAATTCGAGGACGGCCGGGATCACACACCATCCGGTCGGCTGATTGCGTGGGATCCAGTCGAAGGCCGCGAAGCGTGGCGGGTCGAGCAGCCGAACCCGTTGAGCGGTGGGACGCTCAGCACGGCTGGCGATCTCGTTTTCCAGGGCCGCGCCGACGGCACTCTCCGCGCGTATCGGGCGACAGACGGCCAGCTCCTCTGGGAGTTTGAAGGCGAGACAGGCATCGGAGCCGCGCCGATCACCTACTCGGTGGACGGCGTCCAGCACGTCGCCGTTCTCGCGGGGTGGGGAGGACCCGAAGTCCTGTTCAACACGCCGCTGGGTGAGGGCGAGGTGGGTCCGAGTCGGATTATGGCGTTCCGGCTGGACGGCTCCGCGACGCTCCCACCACCGGCTCCACCGCTGCCGTCGATCGAAGCGCCGACGTTCGAGATCACAGCGACCGACGCCGACGTAATTGAAGGGGAGGATCTCTACGCGAGCTACTGCCAGCGCTGCCACGGGATCGACGTGATCAGTTCGGGTGCGACGCCCGACCTTCGGCGCACTACCGCCGAGACACATCAGTTGTTCGAGGCGATCGTGCTGGGCGGCGCGCGCCAGGCGCTCGGCATGCCAGCGCACGGCGACGTGCTCACGCCGGATGAAGTGCGGCAGATCCAGAGCTATGTGCTGTCACGCGCTCGTGAGTCGGCAGCCGAAGCAGCGGCCGGAGGCTAACGTCGACACCGTGCGTCTGATCCTTGGCATCCTCGCAGTCGTCGGGTGCGAGCTGCCCCCACAGGAGCATCCGCCGCCGGCGTTCGATCGGCTGGACATTCCGGTCGGTCGTGAGCCGGCGAGCGTGCTGGCTCACGACCTCACGGCCGACGGGCATGTGGACCTCGTTGTGGCGAACCAGGGAGACAACACGCTCACCATACTGCTAGGCGACGGGGTCGGCGGATTCGAGCCCGGACCCTCGGTTCCGGCTGGTGAGAACCCGAACGATCTGGCAACCGGCGACTTCAACGGGGACGGACACCCCGACGTAGCCATTTCGAATCACGAGACTGTCTATCTCACCCTCCTGTTCGGCGATGGCCTGGGCGGATTTCGATCCGCGCCGATCTCGCCACTCGAGATCGACGTCTCTCCTCACCCGCACGCCGTGGCGGTTACGGACCTCAACGAAGACGGGAACGTCGATCTCGTCGTGGATGATCGGGACCAGCAGGCGCTGCTTCTGCTGTTCGGGAACGGCGGGGGCCGATTCGACTCGACCCAGCGAGTGGCCGTGGGTGGCGATCCCTACCGGGGAATGGCAATCGCAGATCTGAATTTAGATGGGCACGTCGATCTCGTTACGCCCAACGAGAGGGACGTGGCGCTTCTGCTCGGAGATGGACGAGGATCGTTTCGCCACGCGGAGGGCTCACCCGTCGCCACCCTGCCTCCGTTTACCGCCCGGGCCGGCGATCTCAACGGTGATGGCGTTCCGGATCTCGGCGTCGGCACCGGAGAAGGATCAGCGGAGCTGGTCGTTCTATTGGGGAGCGGGAACGGGGAATTCCAAGCGGCGCCCGGCTCGCCGTTCTCAGTCGGTGAAGGTCCGAAAGAGATGACCGTCGCCGACATCGACGGGGATGGCAACGACGACCTGCTCGTCAACAGCTGGGGCTCGGAATCCGTCACCATCCTGTTCGGCGGTGACCCTGAGTTCCGCATGCACAGGATACTGCTGGGAGGGAATCCGTGGAGTGTGGACGCTGCCGACCTCAACGGGGACGGCCGGCAGGACATCGTCACCGCGAACTACGCTGATGGCATCGTCACGGTCCTACTGTCACGATCCGGTGACACGCGGAGCTCCGAGGACAAAGACGCCTAGCCCTCCCCCCGCGCGTGCCAGGCCGCCAGCAACTCCGCTTCCCGCTCGCCAGACAGCCCGGCCCGCAGATTCGCCTGCCGTTCGGCCGATCGTGAGAAGTGGTAGTCGAGCGTGTCCTTCGTCGTCACGGCGAGCGACCGGTACGTGAGGCCCAGCGCCACCTCGGGTGACATGTCGAACCGCGCGAAGCCTTCCCGGCCGTCGCGCGGGGGGAGCCACACGGGCAGATCGGCGTAGGGTCGCACCCCGTTCTCGAGCAGGAAATCCGTGTCGACCCAGGTGAACGTCGTCTCGGCGGTCGTGACGGCCCGGATCCCGTACAGCAGCTCCGCCATGGGGCGCGGGGTGGCCGGCCCGACCGCGTTGAACACGCCGGTGTGGCCATCTTCGGCCATGCGGATCATCCATTCCGACAAGTCCCGCGCGTCGATGATTTGAACGGGGTCTGAACCGTCTCCGGGAGCCAGCACCTCGCCGCCACGATGGATGCGCACGGGCCAGTAGGTGAAGCGGTCGCTCTCGTCCCGAGGGCCGATGATCAGCCCGGGGCGAAAGATCGCCGCCCGTCCAGGGAATGCGTCCATGGCCTCGCGCTCCGACATCGCCTTCCGCAGGCCATAGGGAAGGTCCGCTGTGGGGGTGTCCTCGCTCACACCGGCCGTCTCGTGCGTGAAGGTCGGTGCCTTGGCGGTCATCGGGATACGGCTGGTGTCTGAGTAGGCGGAACGGGAGGACACGTAGAAGTAGCGGTCCACCGAGCCGGACAGTAGCTGGGCACTCATCCGCACCCAGTCGGGATTGGAGGCCGAGTTGTCGATCACGACGTCCCAGGTGCGCCCCTCGAGCGCTGCCAGATCCCCGCTCCGATCCCCAATCAGCTTCTCCACCTCGGGGAACAGGTGCGTGTTCGTACGCCCCCGGTTGAACAGGGTGATCGTGTGGCCACGTTCGAGGGCGTAGCTGACCTGGTGGGGCCCTATGAAGCTGGTCCCGCCGAGAACGAGAATGCGGAGGGGGGAGGAAGGATCATCTGTCGGACCCTGCCGGGCTGGAGCCGGCCGTTCAGGCCCCGTGGCCGCGTCGTTCGCCTGCCCGGCTCGCGGGATCAGCCCAACGCCGAGCGCGCCCCCGGCCGCGGCCGTGAGCTTCAGGAAGTCTCTTCGGTTGCTGGTCATGCCGTTTCGTCCTTCCGCGTGGAGCCCCCGAGCACTGTGCCTCGTGGCAAGCGCGCAGCGGGGGCGCCTTAGCAAGCGCGCCAGCGACGATGCATCCTACGACGAATTCCGTCGCTGCACAGCCTGTCCCATCTGGTGCCACTGCGCGCCCTTTGTTACGTCTGGCGTGGTTGCCGCGTCATCCATCAGGAACGAAGAGCGTCGTCCATCGGAAACGAGGAAACGCGAGCCAGCCCGCACAGGGGCCACCGGAGGTGCCGCGATGACCGCGAGACAGAGATCTTACGTGCTTCTTGTGCCCGGTCTTCTTCTATTGTCGGGTTGCGTGGCGACCCAGCGGTTGACGGTCGACACCGATCCGCCCGGAGCGGAGGTGTTTCTCCAGCGGCGGGGCGAAGTGGAGATGAGGGGTGGCGCCTCCGGTATCTACGCGGAGGTGGATGTGGGCTCCTTCGAGGAAGAGGAGATCTCGTTGGGCACGGCGCCGGTCGATTACGAATTCGACATCGAGGAGCGTGAGGCGGTGGTGGCCGGCCCGCGGGCCGGCGGAAGCGTCACCCGGCGTTACGTGGAGGGCACGATCCGCATCGTACTGCGGGGATTCCAAACCGTTGTGCGGCGCGTGCGGTTTTCCGGCCGACGTCTCAATCTGTTCGTGCCGATGGAGCCAGCGCGCATGGAGTAGCCGCTGCCGATCTCCGTCTCAGGGACTCCGCCTCGCCTGTCTGCACTGCATCCACGTCCGCTGCTGGCCCGTGCGCGGGTCTGTCGCCAGCGTCGCCCGGTCACGTGGAAACCGCTGTGGTTCCTCGGAAGCGGCATATGCGAGCATAGCGGCCAGCGTCGCGTTCTCCTTCAGATCGTCGAACACGATCTTGTCGTACGTGTCCCGGTTCGTGTGCCACGTGTACTGACGGTACTCGTCGTAGGCGGACTGGAGCCGAAAGGCCGGGGCCCCGCTACAAACGAACGAGGAGTGATCGCTGCCCCGGTTTTCCTGTGCCCCGGGGAAATCGAGCGTGATGTGCCCGCTGATCTCGGTCGGCACGAGCTCCATCCAGCGTCCGATGTACGCTTCGGCGTACTGAAAGCCCTGCCCCTCGATGCTCTCGATTCGCCAGGTGCCGTTGTCCTGATTGAACGCAGCCTGTAGCCCGTTCATCACCTCGGGGTGGTCTTCGGTGAAAGCGCGCGACCCGATGAGCCCCATTTCTTCGGCTCCCCAGTGGCCCACGAGGATCGTCCGCTTCGGCCGGGGATACGCGGCCTTCAGTATGCGCATCGCCTCCAGCATCGTGATCGTGCCCGTCCCGTTGTCGGTGGCACCAGTCGCCGCGTGCCACGAGTCGAGGTGTGCCGAGAGGAGGACGTACTCGTCGGGCCGCTCCGTGCCACGCAGCTCGGCGATCACGTTGAACTGAGGGACCTCGCCCAGGTCCTCCGCGTCGGCGTCGACTCGCAGACGCGGACCCTGCCCGTTGTCGGCGAGACGGAATAGTAGGCCGTAGTCCTCGCAGGACACGTCGATGCCGACGGCCTGCCCGCTCGGTGCAGAGAAAACCTTGTTCACGCCCCAGCCTCCGGACCACTCGGAAGTCAGGACTCCGAACGCTCCCCCCTGATCCACCGCCTGAACGAGTGCTTGCATGCCACCCAGCGACCGAAGGCGCTCGTTCCAGTCTCGCTCGAGTGCGCGCCGCTGTGCGCCGACCCTCTCGACCGTCTCCTCCCGTGCGAAGCGCTCCAGCTCCTGCGGCGCACGACACATCGGTTCGGGTGCAGAGGCCATGACGAACTTGCCGCGCAGGGTTCCCAACCATGCCGGGGCCGTCTCTGTCGTCAGCCCCGCGGGCGGCACTACGACCTCGCCTTCCGCTGGCCCGTCCGTGCCGGGGCTCCAGGCGAGCAGCTCCGCTTCCAGCGTCTGTGTGCGGGGCGCAATCAGATCGACATGCAGCGTCCCCTGCCGCCATCCACGCCAGATGCCGTACTCCTCCTTGCGTGCCGGCACGCCCCAGCGCTCGTACATGGCGAGCAGCCAATCGCCCGCGGCGTCGAAGCCGGGCGAGCCTGCCAATCTGGGTCCGATGGAGTCCATCAGCGCCTGGGCGAGCCGCTCCGTGTGGGAGTTGTCCATCCCCTCCGCCCAGATGTGCCGGATCACGGCGTCGTCGGAGGGGAAGGACTGGGCGCGTGCGTCGGCGGGCGCGACCACGGTGAAAATCGGCGAGGCAATCGCAACAATGAGAACTGACAGGCACAACCGAGATCGTGTGCCAGTATGCATATCGAGTCTCCTACTGCGGGTTTCCTCTTTCGAAACGCTTACCCGATGCTCACCTCGATGTCGCGCCACTTGCCCTGCCGGAACCGGAGCACGCTCAAGGAGCAGCGCGTCATGTGCCCGAGCAGGATCGCCAGCCAGATGTGATGCGGCTGCAGGCCCCACACCGCCTGAATGAGCGCGCACAGGCCGAGGGGCACCGCGATCTGTGACGCGAGCGATATGTAGAGCGGGCTCCGTGTGTCGCCGGTGCCCTGCAGGCCGCCGGTATAAGCAAGCGCGACCGTGATGAACAGACCCGACGCGCTGAGAAACGCCAGCAGCTGCACCCCGATGTCGACTACCACCGGATCGTCCATCCCGAAAGCGCCCAGCAGCACACGCGGGATCGTGAGAAACAGGAGTCCAATGAAGAACGCCAGCACGAGGCCGATTCTCGACGCCACGTGGACCGCGTGAATGGAACGGTCGGGCTTGCCCGCCCCCAGGTTCTGGCCCGCGATGGCCGCGGTCGCACCCAAAAGCCCGATGGAGGACCACGTGATGAGGGAGAACAGCTCCGTGTACCCGACCGCGTAGGCGGCCTGAGCCTCCGCACTCTGCTGAAGCGAGCCGACGAAACGCAGGAGGATGACGCCGCCGATGTTCATGGCCACGCCCTGGAAGCCTGCCGGCAGACCGAAGCGGAACAGTTGGCGAATGATCGTCCAGTCCGGGCGGAAGCTCATCCCGCGGCTGAGCGTGACGACCCAACGACCGGAGAACAGCGCCCACGTCGCGTAGACGGTCATGATCCCGCCCGCAATCACGGTGCCCATGGCGGCACCGGTCGTCCCGAACGCCGGGATCGGTCCCAACCCGACGATCAGGGTCACGTTCAGCACGATGTTCAGGATCGTCATCACGATCCCGAGACGGAGGGGTGTGCGGGCATCGCCGGCGGAGCGGAGCGCCCCACCCAGCATGAAGAACACCAGCATCCCGAGGCTGAACACGAACATGATCCGCAGGTACGGCAGCGCCTCGGCCTGCACCTCCGGAGCGGCGTTCACGACGTCCAGAAGTGTGGGTGCGAGGAAGTAGCCCAGGGGCGCGAGCACACCCAGGGATAGAACCGCGGCCGTGAGAAACGCCTGGTGGACAGTCCGGTTGACCTTCTCCGGCTCGTCGGCTCCGGCAAAGCGGGCGACCAGCACGCCCATCCCCGTGAACAGCGAACCGATAAACACCATCACGACGAGGAAGATCTGCCACGACACCCCGATCGCGGCATTCCCCGTGTAGCCGACGAAATTGCCCACCATCACGTGATCGACGATGCCCTGGAGTCCACCGATCACGTTCTGGAGCATGGTCGGCCAGGCCAGCTTCCATACGGCTTTGGGGATGGGGCCCTCGACGATCGAGCGGTCGAACGACTTCCCTTGTCGAGGATCTGGAGGCATGGGTGTCAACGCGGGCGGCGATCAGTTGGCGCGGTCAGGCCGGCACGGTTGAGTCGCCGAACATATCACCATGAGGTATTGGGTGGGGAGTCGTCAGTCGTACAGCTCACTGCACGCGTCGGGTGGGAGTCGTCAGTCGTACAGACGGTACGGGGCTGTTCCCGCCTTCCACGCTTCCAAGTCATCCTCTACACCGGCCAGGATCTCTTCCACCTCCGTCCCGGCTTCGATCCCCAACCGGAGCGCATCACTCCCCCACAGGATGTCGATGGGCATGTTGTCGATCTCGTATTCGTACGGCGGCTCTCGCCAACGGAACCGGTCGGGGGCCTGATCGTGCGCCGCGCGGAGGATGGCGACGGCCGTTTGAACCGGTCGGAAGCGCTCCCGGTCCATCACGTAGATCTGGGCGCCGCCACACAGCGCTCCCGCATACTTCTGGAACGTGGGCTCGAACCAGCACGGCCGGAAGCGCACTCCGGGCAGACCGCAAGCCTCGAGCGCATCGGACAGCGCATGGGGTTCGAGATAGGGCGCGCCGAATATCTCGAACGGGCGCGTGGTGCCGCGACCCTCGGACAGATTCGTCCCCTCGAGGAGGACCATACCGGGATACACCGTGCACGAATCCAGCGTGGGCAGGTTGGGGCTGGGCGGGACGAAGGGCAGACCGGTCTCGTTTCCCCACCGGGAGCGCTGCCAGCCGTCACAAGCGACAACCTCCAGCTCGCACCCGATCGAGCGCTCCGCGTTGAGCCACCTCGCCAGCTCACCCGCCGTGAGGCCGTGGCGCAGCGGGATCGGATGCAGGCCGACGAACGACTCGAAGCCCGCCTGCAGGAGCCGGCCCTCCACTATCGCACCACCGATGGGGTTCGGCCGGTCCAGAACCACGCAGCGCACGCCCGCATCGCGGCAGGCCTCCATCGCGAGGGCCATCGTCCACACGAACGTGTAAACCCGGACACCGACGTCCTGAAGGTCGATCAGGAGCGCGTCGAGGCCCTTCATCATCGCTGGGGTCGGTTGCCGCACGTCACTGTATAGCGAGTGCACGGGAAGGCCCGTCCGAGCGTCCACGGAGTGGTCGCTCTCGATCATGTTGTCCTGCTTGTCGCCACGGGCCCCGTGCTGGGGGCCGAACAGGGCACGCAGGTCGAAGCCTGCGCTCATGAGAGCGTCGGCGGCGTGGACAAGGTCGGACGTCACAGAGGCCGGATGGGCGATCAACCCCAGCCGGGTGCGCCTCAGGTGCTGGCTGTTGCCCGCGAGCAGTCGTTCGAGGCCGGTGGTGGTCACGCGAATCTCCCTACCGCAGCGTCTGAAGTCTCGACAGGATCTCCTCCAGTTCTCCACGCAACCTCTCGTAGCGAGCATACGCGTCGGTGCCCGGTGCTTGATCGGCCTGATTTAGCATCCCGTACAGATATTCCAGCTGGCTTACGAGCATGGGCTGCGGGTAGGCCCTCTCGGCGTCGGTGAGGGCGGCCTGCAGCTCTTCGAGCTCTGTCTTCAGCGCCGATGCTCCTTCGACCCGGTCGGCCGCCGGGATCGAGTCGAATGCGGCGAGCATCGAGTCGACGGCAGCCGCGCCCCGGCGCGCATCGCTCAGCGCGTCTCGGACCCGAAGGGCGAGGTCGAGTTGAGCTTCTAGATCGGCGGCGATCACCCCCTCCGCCGCCACACGGGGGTCGATCCGCAGCGTCAGCGGCTGCTCCTCGCTCACCCCGTCGACCGTCAGACGCACCCGGAACTCGGCCGGCGCGGCCAGCGGGCCGCGGTCAGCATCCAGGTCGCCCTCGACGCCCAAGCCGTAGCCTTCGACATTGTCTTCTTCGCTCGCTTCGTCTCCTGACGACCACGGGCCGGGATAGCGGAGGTTCCAGCGAAGCCGATGCAAGCCGGGCTCGGCCGGCACGCCCTCATCTCGCCTTACCACGGCACCGGCGGAATCGAGGATCTCCAGCGAGACACCGGATTCCCGTGTCTGAGCCAGGTAGTAGTGGATGAGCGCTCCGGGGGATGGATAGCTCGGGTCCGAGCCGTTGGTCGCGCTGAAGCCGCCCGGCCGTCGGTAGCGGAGACGGTACGCGTCGCGAGGCCTGAGCAGCTGCGCTCCCGAGTGTCCGGAGGTGTCGCTGTAGGGATCGATCGCCGCAACGTCGAGCTGGTGCAACGGAGTCAAGTCATCCAGCACCCAGAACGATCGTCCCATCGTCGAAACGACCAGATCCTTTCGAACCACCTCGAGATCGGTGATCGGCGTCACCGGCAGGTTCAGCTGGAAGCTTTGCCAGCTCGCCCCATCGTCGAACGAGATGAACATTCCGAAATCGGTGCCGGCGTACAGAAGCCCTTTGCGGTCGGGGTCCTCGCGCACCACTCGTACAGGAAAGTCGGCCGGGATTCCGTTCTCGCCGTCCGTGAGGCTCGTCCAGGTCGCCCCGTAGTCGGTCGTGCGAAATAGATACGGCTGGAAGTCGCCTAGCAGGTACCGGTAGACCGCGACGTAGACCTTCGCCGGATTGTGCGGCGAGATCTCGATCGCGTTCACCCGTCCGAGCCGTGGCATGGGGGGTGTGACATCGGTCCAACTCAGGCCACCGTCCTGCGTCACGTGCACCGGCCCGTCGTTCGCTCCTGTCCAGATCACCTCGGGCTCGTGCGGCGAGGCTTCGATCACGTACAGGGTGCTGTAGTGCTCCTCGCCCGTGATGTCTCTGTTGATCGGCATCCCCGAGGCCATCTGCTGCTCCGGCGGAAACGCCGTCAGGTCCGGGCTGATCGGCTCCCAGGTGCGGCCGCCGTCGCCCGTTACGTGCACGAACTGCGAGCCGTGATACACGACGTCCGGGTCGTGAGGCGAGACCTCGATCGGTACCACACGCTGGAAGCGGTAGGGCAGGTCCTTCGGGTTGGTGCCGTACAGGTTCACGGCGCCTACGTAGTACTGCTGCTCCTGGCCGGTCCGCATGTTGAACACGCCGAAGCGGCCCTTGCAGTTCGCGTAGACGATGTCGGGGTCGCCCGGTTTGGGCACGGCGGGGCCCGTCTCACACCCTCCGATGGCCTTCCACCATGCGGTCGCACCGGCCGGTGCCGGTTCGGCGGGGGGGAAGCTGGGGACGGCGATCGTGGAGTTGTCCTGCTGGCCCGCGTACAGCCAGTAGGGGAAGCGGTCGTCCACGTCCACCTGGTACAGCTCGGCCGTGGGCTGATTGAGGATGGACGACCACGTGGATCCTCCATCCCGGGTCACGTTGGCGCCGCCGTCGTTGGACTGGACCATGACGCGGGGGTCGTCCGGATTGATCCACAGATCGTGGTTGTCACCGTGCGGCGTGGGGATCGACTCGAACGTTTCGCCCCCGTCCGTGGACTTCCACATGCGGAGATTGTTCACGTACACGACGTCCGCATCCGTCGGATCGGCCGTGATGTTGGTGAAGTAGAACGGGCGGTGCATGAGCTGGCGATCGGGGTCGTCGTTCACCAACCGCCACGTCTCGCCGGCGTCGTCCGAGCGATACAGGCCCTGTTCGGGCGCCGGGGCCTCGACCAGGGCATACAGGCGATCGGGATCGGCCGCTGAGACTGCAAAATCGACCTTGCCGATCAGCCCAGCCGGCAGCCCACTTGTAACTCGCTGCCACGAGTCGCCCCCGTCGGTCGACTTCCAGACTCCGTCCTCCGCCCGCGCGCCGCTGATGATCGTCCACGGCTTACGCTCGGCCCGCCACAGCGCTGCGTAGATCGTGCTCGGCTCGGCCGGGTGGAGCTCCAGGTCGACCGCCCCCACGCTGTCGGACGTGAAGAGCACTTTCTCCCACGAGCCGCCCCCGTCCCGCGACCGAAACACTCCGCGCGCCTCGTTGCGTCGGAACGGGTTGCCGAGCGCGGCAGCGTAGACAAGGTCCGGGTCCTCCGGATGTGCTTTCACCGCACCGATCTGTCCGGCGTCCGGCAGGCCGAGAAACGTCCAGGTGTCGCCAGCATCGGTGGATTTGTAGAAACCCCGCCCGATGATCACGTTGCTGCGGATTCCGTCCGATCCCGTGCCCACGTACACGACGCTGGAGTCCGACTCCGCGATCTCGATCGAACCGATCGACGGGCTCGCGAAGTAGCCGTCACTGATGTTTCTCCAGCTCTGCCCAAAGTCGTCGGTCTTCCACACGCCCCCACCTGTGGCGCCCATGTAGAACGTGCCCGGGTGGCTGCGGTGCCCTTCGACCGCCGTAACCCTGCCGCCACGCGTCGGGCCGACCATGCGGTACTCGAGATCTTCGAAGAACGAGGGTGGGGCGGTCTGGCTTATCGGCTGTACCCTCGCGCCGCCCGCTGCACCGGTCCCAGCGACGACGTCGCCGTCGGCGTTCGCTGGGGCCTCCTGGGTGCCGACGGCCGACGGGAGCGACGTCGCCGCCACCACAAGCGCGAGGTAGAATAGCCCTCTCACTGGGCGTGTTCTCGCTACACGTGCTTTTGGAATGACTCTCTGCATGGCAGCTCCGTTTGCTGTGACGTCGCTTCCCGGCCGTGGCCGACGGAGCGTGACTGCACTAAACATGTCCGCTGATTTGGCGACGGGTGGCTTCGGTGTCGGAAGTTGAAGGGGCCGGCGGCCACAGGCCAGAGCCGGTGAAGGGCGTCAGCTCGGCAATCCACCGGGTCCGATGGGCCTGGCGCTGGATCAGACAGGCCTGGTGTGATGCGCGCGTCCGCCGTGCCACGCTGATCGGGGCGTGCCTCGTCGCGCTGGGCGCCGTCCTGTTCCTGGATTACCAGGTCGTCACTTGGCCGGATGTGTCTGAGCTCGCCACGCGACCGCCCGCTACCACGGCGTTCATCGAGGCCTACAAAGAGCGGCGCCGGGGCGCCGGCCAAAACCCATCCGTCGCCTGGACGTGGGTGCCCTACAACCGGATCTCCGTGCACCTCAAGCGGGCTGTGGTCGCGGCGGAAGACATCGAGTTCTTCTGGCACGACGGCTTCTCCCGCAGCGAGCTGATCGCGGCGATCCAAGAGGCGATCGATGCTCGAGAGGCCCCGCGCGGTGCATCCACGATCACGCAGCAGCTTGCCAAGAACCTGTGGCTCTCACCGTCCCGAAATCCGTGGCGGAAGCTGAAGGAAGCGCTCCTCACCCGTCAGCTCGAGCGGCGATTGAGTAAGCGGCGCATCCTCGAGCTCTACCTGAACGTGGTGGAGCTCGGCCTAGGCGTGTACGGTGCCGAGGCGGCGGCCCGCAGGCACTTTGGCAAGTCCTCCGGTGCGCTGACGGTGCATGAGTCGGCGATGCTGGCCGCTTCGCTTCCGCGCCCCACGCGCTGGCAGCCCGGCAGTCCGAGCGCGGCGTACGCACGGTACGTGAGAGAGATCGAGGGCCGCATGGAGGAGGCGGACTTTCTGTGGCAGTACGTGTCACCGCCGTCGCAGCGCTGAGCTGGTCCGCCGCTTCCCATTTCCTCTCGATGGGCCGAATGTGTTGGGGGTATTCGAGTCCATCGGTGACAGGTTTCGCTCTGCTCGAATAGAGGAGTCCCGACGATGAAACGATCATGCCCGCTCGCATGCCGTCTCCACTCATGGCGTTTGACGATGGCACCACTCGCCGCATTCGTCGTGATCGCGATCAACCCCGGGTCGCTGCAGACGCAGGAGGCCGCAGCGGCGGCCGAGGAAGCACCGGCCGGTCCCCGTCCGATGACAATCGTCGACCTGATCAACGTCCCCGGGATCGGAAGCCCCGAGATCTCGCCTGACGGCTCGCAGCTCCTGTACACGCGAACCGATGCGGACTGGGATGAAAACGGGACGATCACCCACATCTGGCGGGTGAACGCCGACGGCTCGGGCAGCATGCAGATGACGAACGGCGAGAAGGGGGAATCGAACCCCAGCTGGTCGCCGGACGGCCGCACGATCGCCTTCGTCGCCGAACGCGGGGATGCACGCGACGAAGGCGACGATGAGGAGTCCGGGCAGATCTACCTCCTTCGAAACGACGGCGGCGAGGCAAGGGCGCTCACCGAGCATCCGACGGGCGTGTCAGGGATACAGTGGTCGCCAGACGGTGCCTGGATCTACTTCACGGCCGCCGACGACAAGACCGAGGAGGAAAAGGCGCGTGAGAACGTGGAGGACAACGTCTTCCGCTATGACGAGAACCAGAAGAACAGCCACCTGTGGAGGGTCGACGTCGCGTCGGGGGAGACGGAGCGCATCACAGAGGGTGATTTCTCGTTGCGCGGTTACCGGCTGTCGCGGGACGGGAACTTGATCGTGGCACACCAGGCCCCCACCCCACTGTTCGATGACTTCCTCAACGCCGAGCTGTGGGTCATGCGGGCAAACGGAACGGAAGCCCGCCAACTGACCTCCAACCTGGTTCCCGAGAGCGGGGCCGAGATCTCGCCCGACAACTCACACGTGCTGTTCACGGCGAACACCAGCGACGCATTAGACGGCTTTTATTACAACAACCGCATGTTCGTCATACCGATTTCGGGAGGGGACGCCGAGTCACTAGTCCCGGGCGGCGACTACGACATCAACGGGGCCACCTGGTCGGCCGACGGGAGCGCAGTTTACTTCCGTGCCAACACCGGCCTGCGTCAGAACCTGCACGCGGTGGCTCTGGCGAGCGGCGAGATCACTCCGGTGACGGAAGGTGATCATTCGATCTGGAGCTGGGACTACGAGCCGGGTCTGGACCTCCACGCGTTCTCGATCTCGAGTCCCACCCTGGGGTCCGACCTGTGGCTGCTTTCAGTGGCGGCGGAGGGAGGATCGACCGGAGGGTCGGCGGGAGCAGTGGCGAACGACCCGCGCCGGATCACGCGTGTTCACGAGTACGTGGCCGAGGAATTCCTGCTTCCACGCGTGGAGGCCGTCGAATGGCCGGGTGAAGACGGCGTCATGGTGGAGGGCCTGCTCTACTATCCGCTCGATTACCGGCCCGGCACCCGCTACCCAGTGGTGGTGCAGACCCACGGCGGGCCCGCCTCATCCGACAAGTTCTCGTTCTTCAGCTCCAGCCGGTACGAGCCTGTCCTCGCGTCCATGGGCTACTTCGTCTTCAAGCCCAACTACCGTGGGTCGACCGGCTACGGGGACGAGTTCCTGCGCGACATGGTCGGTCACTATTTCAACCAGGCCCACAGGGACGTGATGGCCGGGGTGGATTACCTGATCGCGCGTGGCCTGGTGGACGGCGACCGCATGGCCAAGATGGGCTGGAGCGCCGGTGGTCACATGACCAACAAGATCATCACATACACGGATCGCTTCAAAGCAGCCTCTTCGGGCGCTGGCGCGATCAACTGGATCTCGATGTACGGTCAGAGCGACGTCCGCATCTACCGCACCCCGTGGTTCGGTGGCACGCCCTGGGACGAGGACTCGCCGATCGAGCAGTTTCTGGCCGACTCACCGCTGTTCGACGTCCACAAGGTCACGACACCCACGATCGTGCTGGTGGGGGAGAACGACGCCCGCGTGCCGATGCCACAGTCCGTAGAGCTGTACCGCGCGCTCAAGCACAACGGCGTCCCTACTCACCTGTACGTCGCGCCTGAGCAGGGCCACGGCTGGCGTGAGCTCCAGCAGCGCCTTTTCAAGGCCAATGTCGAGCTCGACTGGTTCGAGAAGTGGGTGATGGAGCGGGAGTACGAGTGGGAGAAATCGCCTGTGCACCCCGAGGAAGATGAGGAATCAGAGGAGGAGCTCAAGAAGGCAGCGTAGGAGGTACTTCCCGTGAGCCTGCGCAAGCTCTACGCCCTGGCTGGCGCCGCGTGGGGCCTCGTGCTCGGCGCGGTCGCCGGAGTCGGGACCGTCGGATATGCCCTCGGCTTCTCGTGGCTCTTTCTGTTCGGCGACTCGACGTGGCCCGCCGCAGCAGGTCCCGTCATAATCGGTTTTGGCATCGTCGTCTTCCTCTTCTTCTTCGTCTCGCTGACCGCGTTCGGTTATGTGTACGGGCAACGGCTGGAGCACGCGATGCCCGGTAGCGACCCGGGCGCCACAGGCCGTCACCGCCGGCGCGCCTTCCTTCTAATGGCCTCGGCGGGAGTGGCGGCGCTGTTGCTCGTGGGAGCTGGCGCCGCGAGGGAGCTGGCCGACACTCGAGCTCGCGAGGCACGGGCCGCGGAGGAAGCTTCCTTCGACGATCTGGTGGGACGCCGCTATAGCATCGGCCCGATCGAAGTGATACTCACGGGCGCCGCCGACACCCTGGTGGCGCGTTTCGAGGCAGCAGGGGACCGGGACGGCGAGTACCAGCTTCGGTGGAGAGTCAACGAGCCGACCTACGATTCGCTGCTCGTGACCGGCGACGCGACATTTCTATTTTCCGGTGATCCGAGGACGCTCGTTCTGAGGTTCGCGCTCGTAGATCTTCGGGATCGCTACCGCGATCGGGTGCTCGCGGGCCGGGGCGGCGTGCTCGTCGAGCAGGCTTTCCATCTCACAGTCTTTCTACAGCCGCTCCTCACGCCCGAGGAAGAAGCCGTCCTGCCAGAGCGTGAGCTTCACAACCTGTCGCTCGGCTATTCTCCCCTGCTGGTCGAGGCCACGGCTGATCTTCCCGTGCGATTTACGATTCGTTAGCCAGAGGATGATCCAGGAGGCAGAATGAGCATGAGAAGCGCGATTCTCACCGTCATAGCTGGAGCGGTTCTGGTCGTTTGGACGAATGCCGCTGCCGGTAGGTTCCAGGCCCGCGACACGCAGCCGGCGACTCCGGCCGTCGAAGGCACCGCGGCAGCCGCCAGGTCCGTCGAGCACGCCACAGCCGACCAGGACCGGCCGGACTACGTGGCTCAGCTCGAGGCCTACTCGGGTCACGGCGAGTGGGTGAAGTATGCGGGCGAGGGCGGGGACGAAGTGACGGCGTACATCGCCTTCCCCGAGCGACCGGATCCGGCACCCGCGATGATCGTGATCCACGAGATCTTCGGCCTGTCGGACTGGGTCCGCACGGTGACCCATGATCTGGCGGAAGCGGGCTACGTGGCGATCGCCCCCGACCTTTTGTCGCGACGCGGAGGAACCGAGGGTGCGGACAATGCGCGCACGCTGATTCGGGATCTGCCGCCCGACTCGATCACCGTCGACCTCAACGCCACCGCCGACTATCTGCGATCGCTCGAGTCCGTGCGGGGCGAGTCGATCGGAGTGATCGGCTTCTGCTGGGGCGGCTCACAGACCTTCCGGTACGCGACCAACAACCCAGACCTGAAGGCTGCCGTCGTGTGCTACGGCGGCGCGCCCGACGCCGACGCAATGGGGCTCATCCAGACGCCGATTCTGGGTGTCTACGCCGAGAACGACGCGCGCATCAACGCCGCCCTGCCGGATGTGGAGGAGGCGATGTCCGAGGCCGGCAAGTCGTACGAGTACGAGATCTATCCCGGAGCGAACCACGGATTCCTCCGCAGCCGTAACGTGCCGGAGGAGGCGGATCGCGCCTGGCAGGACATCGTCGCGTTTCTGGGGAAGAACCTCGGCAAGTAAAGCGGCTTCCGACGGCAGGGCGCGTGATCGAGCTCGCGCGGACGCCGACCGACTGCGGCGCTACTACTCCGCGGCCGCCGCGCTATCCACGGGGACCGCACCCGCCAGCTGGATCGCGTTGAAGAACAGCTTGAACGTGCCGTGCGTCTGGCCCCGGTTCAGAATCTCGGGCCCGAACAGGTACAGCTTGCCGCTGCCCACATCGGCTTCGGCCATCGCCACTCCGGCTGCCAGGTGTTCCTGACCCCAGGCCCAGCCGCTCCTCAGCGGGCGGTTGGTCTCGAACCAGGCGATCGCTCGCAAGCCCGTCGTCTCTGCGTCTTCGGGCAGCCGAAACACGGGGCTGCGGTTGATGAAGACGTCGAGCTGATCGTCCAGCCCCCAGGTGACCGGCAAGCGAGTGTCGACCTGCACCCCGTGCACCGAGCCCGGCGTGAAGAGCTCTTCACGCGCCAGCGGCTTGTCCTCGAAGTCGACCAGGTAATCTGACACGGGCAGGCCGGCGTGCTCCGCGAGGGCCGTGGATGAGCCGATCGTGATGATCGTGCCTCCGGCGCCGAGAAACTGGGTCAGCGCCGGGATCGTCGAGTCGACCGTGATGCGTCCCAGCCGCTCCCGGTACTCCTCGGGCACAGAGGCCGGCTCGGGCTGCGAGCGAGAATAGAGGGAGGAGCTCTCCTCGTCCGTATCCGCGTCCGGAATCGCTCCCGTCACGAACACGAGGACGTCGAAGTCGTCTCGCAGGCCACCTTGATCCAGACGTTGAGGGTACACCACTTGGAACGGAAACTCGAACTGTTCCAGCAGCCACCGCGTCCACCCCGAAGCCATGGAGCCGCCGTAGCGATCCCAGAGCCCGATGCGCACCGGATTCAGCCGAAGTGCGTCGCCCGGCACGCGCTGAGTTGCAGCTGCAAAGCGGAGACCGAGATCGGAAGCGAGCGACTCGACAATCGAGCCCGCCACCGCTGAAGCCGGGACGTACATCGTGCCACCCGGCCACTCGCGTCCACCCGCCGTCGTCGGCTCGGTGAGCCGGTACACCTCCGCACCCGCGGCCAGCAGCCGGTTGACCGCAACGGCGGCATCATTGAAGCGACTGCTCAGCAAGAAGCCTGCTGTATCATTTGGCTCTGCTTCTGCGACCGCCACGAGTCCCTCTGAGGGCGATGCAAAACCCTCGATCCGCTCGAAGGGACCTTCGAAGCCCTCGAGAACCCGGTGGAACTCGACTCCCATCAGGTAGGCGAGGGTCCAGCCGGCGTAGTCGTACGGCGGGATCGGCGGACCGCCCGGATACTCGAAGTCGTTCGGATGATCCTGAGGCTCGAACATGTCGAGCACGTGCGGTCGGAAGGCCTGAGCCGTCTTCACCACGTAAGAGCCCGCCGGATAGGACGCTCCGGCAACCTCGAAGTCAGCCGTCGCCCGGTGGACGACAACGCCTGTCTTGATCAACGCGTTGATGAACTTGGTGGCGGTCGGAAAGTCCACCTGGTCGGACGGGATGATGTAGCCGCGCGGGTCCCGGGCATTTGGATCCCGTAGCACGTCGTCGAAGATGCGGGTCGGGGCCCCGCGGGGTCTCCGGAGTGACTCTGCCGCGGCCGTGGAGCCACTGTCCGAATCGTTCTCCGCCGCGATCGCCTGCTTGGCCACCTGGATTCGGGTCGGGTGGATCGTCCAGCTGTCGTCGCTCCCTCCCTCGATCGAGTTGCGCGCCATCCGGTACACGTTGTGGAGAAGACTCTCCCGATAGCGGGACGCGTAATCGAGCACGGCGTAGTTGGCCGTGACCGAGTAATCGATCGATTGCCGGAAGTGCCACTTCTGGGGCTCGATCGGGGCAGGAAGGTCGTTGCTGGGGAGCTGTCGGTCGGGGAGGAAGGGTATCTCCATCGGCGTCGGGTTGCCGATCGTTTCCGTCAGAAGGCCGATCATGTTGTGAAAGTACGTGACGGTGCGAAGCCCTCCGTTCCACCACGTCGAGTATCGAGCCCCGTGCCGCATGGTCGTGCCGGGCTTCCCTTCGGCCACCATACGGGTATGCATGGCCGCACCCACCATGTCGATCCCCAGCATGACTAGTGGATCGATGTGGTAGTTGAACGGCCCCCGAAACGGAGGCGCGAACATCACGGTCCCGGCGGGGCCGGTCTGATGGTGGTTGTACACGATCTGCGGAAACCACTCGTGGAACATTATCCGGGTAATGTTCTCGGTCTCCGGCTGCGTGACCATATAGAAATCGCGGTTGTTGTCGTGCCCGATGTACTTTTGGTAGAGGCGCGGAACACCGCTCGTGGACCGCTCCTCCGGTTCGGACTCCCGCATGTACCAATTGGAGACGAGGTCCATTCCGTCGGGGTTCGCGTGGACCGCGAGCACGATCACGTCGTCCAGAATGCGCAGCGTCTCCGCGTCGTCCCGGCTGGCCAGCTGCCACACGATCTCCATCAGTTGGTGCGCCCCGAGCACCTCGGTCGCGTGGAGGCCGCCGTCGATCCACACGACGGCCTTTCCCTCCGCTGCGAGCTCGGTGGCCTCCTCCTCCGCCAGGTCCTCTGCCAGTGCCAGACGCTCTGAGATTTCCCTGAAGCGCGTCAGGTTCGCGTGGTTGGCGGGTGAGGTGACGATCGCCATGTATTGCGGCCGTCCTTCGGCCGTCGTGCCGATCTCTTCGAGCGTTACGCGCGGCGACTCGTCAGCGAGGATTTTCCAATGCTCCACGAGCTGCGAGTACGTGGCGAGGTGGTAATCGTCCCCGATGTCGAAGCCCAGCACGGCGCGGGGTGGGGTGAGCGTTTCACTAGTGGGTGGCGCCTGAGCCTGCGCCGGCGCCAGGGCACCGAGGGCCAGGCCTGCAGCGAGCAGCACGGCTCTGGACTGAGCCGGCCGACTTGCATCGGTTGAACGGCGAGCGGCGTGGAGCATCTGTTGTACCTTTTCAGAGGGCCTCCGGGCATGAAGCGCCTGAGGTTACCACCGGCAGCGGGGAGTCGCCAGCGAGGTGCCATGTGCCGTTTGCCAGTGGCATGATCGATAGCTCCGCGGTATGAGCGGTTCGCACGCGAGCCGCGCTCTCGCCACGAAGCACGTCGTGGTGATCGGGGGAGGCGTGATCGGCGTCTGCTCTGCCTACTTCCTGGCCCGGCGAGGCGCACGGGTGACGCTCCTGGAGCGAGGCGACATCGCGGGTGCCGCATCGTTTGGGAACGCCGGTGTCATAGCGGCGGGCCACCTGCCGCTGAACAAGCCCGGTCGCGTGCGGCACGCGCTGCGGTTGATGACGAATCCGGTCGGTCCGCTCTATATCGCGCCCCGCTGGGATCTAGGTCTGATGCGCTGGCTGCTCGCTTTCCGCGCCGCCTGCACCGAGGAACGACTCGAAGCGAACATGAGGGTGCTCGGGCCGTTGGGGCACGTGAGCCTGGATCTGTTCAATCGGTTGGTCCAGGAAGAGGGACTCGACTGCGGCTATCGAGCGACCGGCTATTACGAGGTGTGCCGCACGCAGGAGGGTCTCGCCTCGGTCCGCGCCGACGCAGACCGCTTGCGACGCTACGGGTACACGCCGGAGTCGCTCGAGGGCGAAGCCATTCGAGAACGCGAACCCTGCCTGCGACACGACACGGTCGGAGGGGTGTTCTTTCCGCAGGCCGCGACGTGCGAGCCTCACCGTTTCGTGCTTGAGCTCGCGGACCGAGCGCGTCAGCACGGAGCGGAGCTGCGAAGCGGTGAAGTCACGCAGCTGGTGACTACTGGGGGGCGCGTGGAGGGGGTTCGCATGAGCTCCGGAGAGATGCTGGAAGGCGATGCCGTAGTCCTCGCCACCGGAGCCTACAGCCGGCGGCTCAGCCGGCAGCTGGGCGTCCGGCTGCCGCTCCAGCCGGCCAAGGGCTACCATCGGGATCTCGCCGTCGGTCCACAGGGCGCTCCGCCGCTCGGGGTCACCTGCGTGTTGGCCGAATCGCTCGTTTACTGCGCCCCGCTCGACGGCGTGGTGCGCTTTGCCGGTACGCTTGAGCTGTCCGGGCTGAACCACGAGTTTCGTCAGGTGCGCCTCGAGCAGCTCACGAAGGCGGCAAGTGAGTACCTGACCGATGTGGCGCTCGAGGACGTTCGCTCGGAGTGGGTTGGGCTTCGACCATGCACACCGGACGGTTTGCCGGTCGTCGGACCCGTTCCGGGGCATAAAGGCGTGGTCATCGCCACCGGCCACGCCATGATGGGGCTGACGCTTGGTCCGGCCACCGGGCAGGCCGTCGCCGATTACGTGCTGGAGGGACACTCGACTCTCGATGTTCAGGCGATGCGCGCGGACCGATACGCTCCCGCGATCGCCAGGGCTGATCTGCCATGATTCGCACCAACGTCCGCTTCAAGTCAGAGGTTTTTGAGGAGCAGGAGCACGAGGCCGGGCACGTAAACCCCGGCCGGTTCGGGTCGGAACTCGCCATCTGGCTCCGCGACCGATTGCAGGAATGCGAGCTGATGGTCTCCGAGCCCACACCCGAGGATTGGGGGTGGGTGCTCATCGTTCGCCACACGAATCGCTCGTTCTTCCTCGGTTGCGGCAACGTCGACGGCGAGGACCACAAGTGGCTCGTGTTCGTGGAGCCGCCCCCGGTGGGTTTCTTCGATCGGCTGTGGGGAGGTGGCGACGAAGCCGCCGAGGCAGTGACGCTGGAGGTGTGCCGCACGATCGACGCAGCCCTCCGCTCCGACTCCTCGATTTCAGATATCGAGTGGTTCGGGACCGACGACCAAGGCCAGGAAGTCGAGCACGCGCGACATCCGGACTGACGCCGGCGCGCCGTGGCTCTACGGTACCGGCCTCATCTGTTTCACGAGCTCGTCCGCCAGGGCGCCGCTCGGGAGTAGCTCCGCGGCCGGGAGACGCGGCACGAGATCGGCCCACCGCGGGTCAAGAGCGTATGCGCGTTGCAGGTATGGAATCGCCTCGTCCACACGGCCGGTCGCGGCCAGCGTGATCCCGACCCAGAACGGCGCCTCGCCGTTGGTCGCCTCATCGGGGACGATCTCCAGGGCACGGCTGTACGATTGCATGGCCCGATCGACCTCGCCCCGCGTCCACCAGTCGTCCCCATCCCGCAGCTCGTTGTAAGCACGCTGCAGCTGCACCAGCCGTCGGAGTTCGCCGATCGGGTCCGGATGATCGTCGATACGGAGGTCGAAGCGACGGTCTACCCACGGCTTGCCGCTGTTCTCAGGACCGACGATGAGGAGGGCGGCCGACTGTCGACCGCGGATGTCGCCTCCCTCCACCTCGGCGGCCTCCATGGCGGCCAGCATGCGCTCGGCCAGGTCACCCCGGCTCGTCTCGTACGCTCGCGCCATGGCCTCCCAAACGGTGGGCTTCTCCATCAGGTTCGCCTGGACCGAGTACTGATCGCCGATGTAATGGCCTGCCGCGTAGATGGCTCGGCTGCCCGTGTGTGCGGCGACCTGTCCGCCGGCGTCGATCATGGCGACCTGACGCACCGCCTCGTCGGAGTCCGTGCTGACGAGAGCCCTGAGAGCCTCGGGTGCGGAGCGTCCCAACCGCATCAGCTCCAGCCCGAGCGGCCCATACGCGGGCTCGACGAATGACTGCGTGGCCACCGCGCCCACACCCGCCTCCGCCCACGAGACGATGGACCCGACCGAGAACCAGTGGGACTGAACGGCCACGCCCATCTCGCCCGTCTCCGGGTCCCGGGCCACGATGGAGTATGTGGCGACGGGGCGTCGCGAAGAGAGCGCGTCGGTGCCAGCACGGGCCTCTGCACCGTCCTCTGCACGGGCCTGTGTCGCAGAGTGCGCCTGATCCTCCCTCGCGATCGCCACGATCCGCAAGGGAGCACCGCTCCCACCGCCGATCTTCATCGGCAACGCGACCACGACGAAGGACGACGGAAGGCGTCCCAGGTTCGCCACGTTCTCGAACGCCGGGATGTCGCTCTCGAACAACGTGACGTGGCTGTCGAAGGTGGTCGACTGCCCGAAGTCGATGCTGGGTGTGTCGATGCCGATCGCTTTGATCGAGCGGTTCTCGACAAGCCACCGTGCCGCGTCCGGGTCGAGACCCGGGAAGTGGAGCTCTGCGACGGCATCGGCACCCGTGCGCGCGGTTCCCATGTAGGAGGCGCGATCGGGCCATCGCCCTCCGAACCCGGTCCACAACAGGACGATTCGGTCGTCAAAACGCTGTCCGTGCTCGAGCTCCCAGCTCTGCAGGTCTTCGACCGTGATCAGATAGTCCGGGTCGGACGCCGATTCCTCACGCACATCGACCAACGCCCCATCTCCGATCAGCCGTGCGAGGGGGACCTCATCGACGGTGTGCTTTCCTTCGTAGAAATGAATCGGCGCGTCGATATGGGTGCCGCCGTGTTCCGCTGCCGCAAAGCGGTTGGCGGCGTAGTAATAGCCCCCCTCCGTGTAGCCGGCGTCGCCGTGCTGCAGGTCGAAGCCGTCTTCGGTGGGCCAATAGACGGTCGATTCATCGAACGGGTGGGTGAGGTCGATGACGTGGTCCAGCCGGAGCATGCGCACGTCTGGACCGCCTGCTTGAACCGATACGGAATCGCTTTGCGCGGCCGGCGTCGTAGAGTCGGAGGAAGGCACACACGCTGCGACCAAGAGCAGACAGGCAAGGAAGGCACTGGTTTTCACGGAGGCTCCTCTCGTACGATCGGGGACTACCCAACCTGGTGTGCTACACTGCAGCATCCATGGAAAACAGGTCAAGGGCCACACCGCGGCCTAGAGGAATTCGATGGCGACTGAACAGCAAGGACTGAAGTGGATCGTGGTGACGGGTGCCTCGAGCGGGATTGGCGAGGCGACAGCAACCGAGCTCATCCGCCGCGGTTTCCGTGTGTTCGGCACCTATCGCGACGGGTCGGACGGACGCCGTCTCGAGGAAGCGGGCATCGTGCCGGTGCCTCTCGACGTGACCGATCTGGCGAGCATCGAAGCGGCGGTGGAAACAGTAGGTCAACGGGTCGGGGCCGGCGGCCTTGCCGGCCTGGTCAACAACGCGGGGGTACCTGCCGGCGGGCCGGTCGAGCTGGTCGCCGTGAGCCAGGTACGACACGTGCTGGAGGTCAATCTGGTCGGCGTGCTCGCCGTTACGCAGGCGTTCTTCCCCTTGCTCAAGGCCGGTCGCGGGCGGGTGGTGATGATGAGCTCGATGTCGGGTCGACTCGCGATGCCGTTTCTCGCCCCATACGCGGCCAGCAAGTTCGGTCTGGAAGCCCTATCGGATTGTCTGCGGCGAGAGCGACCGCTCACCGGCGTGGACGTGATTGTGGTGGAGCCAGGTCCCATCGCCACCCCGATCTGGGATCGGGTCGAGGAGATGGATGTCGAGCGGTACAGCGGGAGCCCCTACGAATCCATCCTTCGGCGTGGCTTGTCCGACGCGGTGAAGGAGGGACGAGCTGCGCTCCCGGCCTCGGCGGTGGCCGACGCCGTGGCCGTCGCACTGACACGCACGCGACCGCCGGCGCGCATCATGGTCGTAGAGGGGTGGCGAAAGCCCCTGTTAAGGCTACTCCGGGTGCTCCCCGACCGCTGGCTGGATCGGCTGGCAGCGAAGGGAATGTCTGGGTAGGGCGCACCGCTAAGATTCCACGCTGCAGGAGCCTCCACCCAACACGCAGAACTTCGCGCAGTGCGGGTGGTTCAGCTTTACCGTGCTTTCGGCGGCTTCCTCGAGGCTCTCCCCCAGTTCAAACTGCGGGTCATACGGAATGAGGGTGCATGCGAGCACTGTGGGCCGGGCGGCGCCCCTTCGTCGGACGACCATGCGGCTGGACGCACACATGACCTGGTCGGGCGACTTGCCCAGAATCTCCCAGCAGCCCGTAGTGATCTCGGGCACGTCGGCCGTCTCGTCCATCTCCGGAAACAGGACCAGCGCCGCGGGGTCGTAAGCGTTCACCGGAATCTGCCGTTCCGCGAACAGCCGGGCGTAGCCATCTCGTAACTCGTCCTCGTCCTCCTGCCAGCAGGTCCGGCCGGCCACGGCGACACCGAACTGTTGCCCGGCGAGCCACTCGAGGCCGCGCACCGCGACCTTCCAGGCACCCGGCCCACGCTCGGTGTCGTGCAGCTCACGGGTGTAGTGGTCGAGGCTCACCCGCAGAGTGAGCTGCCCGTCGTATTGCTGCCGCAGATCGCTCAGGGACTCGAGAACCCGTCGACGCTGCATCGGCTGCATGGCGTTTGTGAGCACCAGGACTCGAAAACCGCGACGCATCGTCTCGTCCAGCATATCGAGGAAGTCCGAGTTCATGAACGGCTCGCCGCCCGTATACCCGATCTCGATAGTCGGCAGCTCCAGGGCGACGATTTCGTCCAGGTACTCTCGCACCTCTGCGAGTGTCAGATAGGCGAGTCGATCGTTGAGTGGGCTGGACTCGATGTAGCAATGGCCGCACTCGATGTTGCATAGCGTGCCCGTGTTGAACCACAGGGTGTGGAGCGTCGTCAGATCGACCGACGCCCTCGGCTGGCCGTCGGCCGTGACCTCGGGGTCGTCGAACTTCGCTAGGGTCGGGTTGAGACTCACCGTTTCGATCCTTCCATCCGTTGCTCTGGCCGACACCCTGTCGAATGGACCATGCTTTGGGTTCGTCGCACCGGAGTCAACATTGGGGAGAACAATGCAGAGACCGCTGGAGATCCGCAGCGAAGTGCGTCAGGCCTTAGATGAGGGACGCCCGGTGGTGGCTCTCGAGTCGACGTTGATCGCACACGGTCTGCCTCGACCGCGCAATCTCGAGGTAGCGATCGAGCTCGAGGCCACCGTAAGAGCGGAAGGTGCCGTCCCCGCCACGATCGGCCTGCTCGAGGGCCAGTCTGTCGTCGGACTGTCGCGCGAGGAGCTGGGGCGACTGGCGGATGGCGACGACGTAGCGAAGGTGAGCAGTCGCGATCTAGGCGTCGTACTCGCGGCCGGCAGCCCAGGAGCCACTACAGTGGCGGGTACATTGAGAGTTGCGGCGCTCGCCGGCGTGCGCGTTATGGCGACCGGCGGCATCGGTGGCGTGCACCTGGACGCCGAGCACACGCTCGACATCTCCTCGGATCTCACGGAATTGAGTCGTGCTGCCGTGACGGTGGTGTGCGCCGGCGCCAAGTCGGTGCTCGACCTGGCGCGTACCCTGGAAGCGTTGGAGACGCTGGGGGTCCCGGTCATCGGATACGGGGTCGACGAGTTCCCCGCCTTCTACTCGCGGGAGAGCGGTCTGCGGCTGGAGCATCGCATCGAAGCGCCGGACCAGGCCGCCCGGCTGATGGAGGCCCACTGGGAGCTGGGTGGGGCCGGAATCGTGCTCGCCAATCCACCTCCGGGTTCGCATGCATTGCCGTCTGCCGAGGTCGAGTCGTGGCTCGCCCAGGCCGCCGCCGCCGCGCGTACGGAAAAAGTCAAAGGAAAAGCGGTCACCCCCTATCTGCTGGACCGTCTGGCCGGAATCAGCGACGGGAGAACGGTGGAGACGAACGTCGCGCTGCTCGTCGATAATGCCCAGCTGGCCGCTCGGGTCGCGGTGTCCTTCGCGAATAGGTAGAGAGCCCATAGTCGAACGCGGTGTCGGTGGCCATCATCCCAGGGTAGAAGCAGGGAGGAAATAATGGATAGACGCGGATTCCTGAAATCGACGGCCGGGTTGGGTGGTGTGGTGCTGACGGCTCGCTGGGCGAAGGCGGGCGAGGCGGCTGCCGATTGGGTCCGGGTGGCCCCTGCAGAAGCGCGATCGGGAGCCGGCGCACAGACCGCCCCAGGCAAGGTGGCGTTCGTGAAGACGCGCGACCGGGCGGCGGGAGTGCGCCGGGCGCTGGATCTTGTCGAGTACGAGCCACCCGCCGGTAGGCACCTCTTCATCAAACCGAACTTCAACAGTCAGCATCCTGCGCCTGGCTCGAGCCACGAGGACACGTTGAGGGCACTGGTGGAGTTGCTGCGTGACGAAGGTGCCGACCGCATCACGCTCGGTGACCGCAGCGGAATGGACAACACGCGTGGCGTGATGGAGCGGAAGGGCATCTTCGCGCTCGCGGAAGAGCTCGGGTTCGACACGCTGGTGTTCGATGAGCTGGAAGCCGACCAGTGGGTGCGCATCGACGTCGAGAACGGCCACTGGGAGCGGGGCTTCGCGATTCCGCAGGCCGTGCTCGAGGCAGACGGAATCGTCCAGGCGTGCTGCCTGAAGACGCACCAGTACGGAGGACATTTCACGCTTTCGCTCAAGAACTCGGTCGGTCTGGTCGCCAAGCAGATTCCCGGCGAATCGCACAACTACATGCGCGAGCTGCACGGCTCGCCAGACATGAGACGGATGATTGCCGAACTGAACGTCGCGTACGACCCGGATGTGATCGTCCTGGACGGAGTGGAGTCGTTCGTGGACGGCGGGCCCCACGACGGGACGCGCGTGGAGTCGGACGTGGTGCTCGCTTCAACTGACCGCATCGCACTCGATGCGGTGGGTGTGGCCTTGCTCCGGCACTACGGAACCACACCGCAGGTGAGTGAGGGTAGGATCTTCGAGCTGGAACAGATCGCGCGTGCCGTCGAGCTCGGACTCGGCGTGCCGAGCGCCTCACAGATCGAGCTGGTCACCGATGACGAGCCCAGCGCCGAGTACGCCGAGACGATTCGGGGCGTCATGGCAGCCTAGGTCGGAACCGTCGCCGGCTGCCTAGGGCAGCTCGCAGCCTGATGTGAGGAAGTTCTCCCGAATCCTTCGTATCCGAGCCTCCGGATCCGATCGAGTCGGCTGCCCGTTGGTACCCGCACCGTTGTCGATCGACCGGTTCAGCCGTGCTACGACGTCCAGAAACTGGTCGCCGCTCTCTCCCGGGTCGGGCGTCAGGTCCACAAAGGCCCCGTTCACCGCCAGGTAGGCACCTGCGAGTTGTGAGCACTCGACCTCGCCGTTCTGGAAGCCGCGCGCTGCCTGCTCGTATGCCGAGGCGAGAGCATAGAAGCGGGCAGACGCCTCCGCGCCAGGCTCCGCCGCTGCCTCGCCGCGAACGGCGGGAGTGCTTTCCGACGGGGTTTGCGCCGTCTGGTCGACGGCGACATCCGGCTCCGCGGGCGAGGCGAACTCGATGATTGACGAGAGGGTGTTGAACGGCTGAGACGGCAGACGGTCCCGCAAGGCCCACCCGGATGTGATCAGTGCGACCACGGCGGCGGCTAGCGCGACCCGACGAGCTCTGCGGGCCCTGCGTCCACTGGCTGGCAGTCCGTCCGCGTACGCTATGTTCCAACCGTTCACCTCGTCGGCCTCGCTGAACGCACGAACGACCGGTGCATCGGTCATGTAATTCTGCCACCCGACAAACGTTCGCACCCGAGCGTTCGGCAGTTGGGCGTCATCACCGAGCAACTCGTAGAAGGGCCGGTACTGGTTGCGCGAGAGCCGACCGCTCTCGCTACGGACGAAGATCCCGCCAGCGGGCCGACCCAGGTCCGCGAGCACCAGGAGGACGAGGTGCCACGGCAGCGAGAAGTATCGAGCGTGGATTTCAGCCTCGGTCTCCGAAAGGTTGAAGCTCTTGCGACCGCAGACGTGATACCAGCCGATCGGGCTCCATTCCTTACCGCGCGCTTCCGCTACGAGCGGAAGCAGAGCCTGCTCTATGTTCTCGCCGTTTATGCCGACCGGAGCGGGAGGGACCGGATCGAGGGCCTCTTCCACCTTGATCCACCGACGCAAGGTCTCGGGACAGACAAGCAGCTCCCCGCCCAGCAGACCCAGCAGCTCGCGGTCCAGGTCGGCCGCGATATGCTCGCGGATCGTGGCCAACACCGGCTGGGACACAACGATTTCGTAGGGTGAATAGAATCGACTGCCCGATACCCAATGCTTCCACGGCGTCCAATACACGCAACCGGTCGCCGGGAATTTCTCGTATCGAGTAGATGAGTCACCCGGAGGCTGGTCACCGGATGCGTTAGGTTCGCCACGCAGCTGCGTAGGCCGATCGTGAGGTGTATCCATCGTTCCCGACCCCTCGTCACACGCCCGTCGTCCGCCACATCAAGGCTCGATGGCACCATAAGACTAAGGGAAACCGGCCCGAGGCTCAACGCCAGCCGTCGGGCGCGCTCGAAACCTACTCCCAACAGACGAAGGCGAGGAGCGCTCGAGATCGGGTTCTGGGGCGGCTGAACGGGACGGTGCCCGAGTGTCAGCGGGGGAGGGGGCACTCCGACGCGAGATAGTGTCGATCGATCTCATCCATGCCTGTCCGTGCGTCTTCGTATTCTGCTCTCCAGATGGAGGCGCGCTCCGGGCCGGCCTCGACGACCTTGCTCGAGAGACGGACAAACGCGTCGCCCACGGACCGGTACCAGGAGTTGAGCGCGTTGCAGCCCACGAGGCCTCTCTCGTACGCCTCCCGGCGCTCCTGGTAGCCGGCGCTTTCCTGACCGAAGATCTCCAGAGCAGTGAGGAACTGGGCGCGCAGGCCAGCCGAAACCGAATCGGCCACGGTGATCTCGGGACTTCCCCCCGATGTCGGGCTGGACGGCTCGTCCGCGCCCGGAGAGACCAGCAGATTGGTCTCGAATGGCTCGTCGATAACCACTTCCACGGGAGGCGGCACGACCTCCGGAGTCAGGTCGACCGCTGGAGGCTCTCCCAACGAAGCCGACGTGGCAACAGGGCTCGGTTCGGTGTCCGACGCCGCGGCAGGCACCGGCCCGCGAGCATCGACCTGAATCGGAGGAGCATCATCCAGGTCCGGGGCCGGCTCCCCGCTCACGGAACGCTGCTCGCCCTGGAATACGAGCCACAACAGTGTGCCCACCAGAAGAAACCCGAACGCGGACCACACGATGCGGCTCAGCCGTGTGCTCCTCGCGTACCCGGAGCCGTGTCGTTGCCTCAGGCCTGCGCCGATCGGCTCCGACTGGGGAGTGGGCTCCGGTTCTGACCCGGCCGCGAATCGTTCCCACGCGAGCGGCTGTGTGTCGCTCGTGTCAGCAGAGGTCGACGACCGGTCGTCTGCCAATTCACCGTCCGTGTCATCGTTCGCGACCGCGGAGATGGGATCGGGCAGCGCTGTGATCGAGAAGTCCACTGCCGAGAGGGCCCGCTTCATCTGAGCTCGATCGTGAGCTTCTTCCGACGGACCCGTTTCGGCGTCAGGGCCTGCGGCAACCGGCGTGACAGCCTTGTACTGGCCTACACCGGGTCTGGGGGGTTCTCCGCCCGCCGGGTCCGCATCGAGCGCCGCAGCCTGCGGTGTCACCCCGTTCAGCTTTTCGTTCGTGTCTGGCGCGGCGGGCTCCGGCAGATCCGACAGATCGTCCGACACCCCGTCCGAGCCCGCGACCACTACCGGCTCTTCGGTGGAGTGATTGCTCCAGCCGACGAAGGAGCGTTTTTGGCCTTCCGGGAGCAGCGAACTCCGATGCAACCGTTCGTAGAACGAAGCGTAGCCGCTCCGAGACAGGGTACCGTCCGGAGCACGAAGAAACACACCAGCCGCCGGCCGCTCCGGGTCTTCGAGCAGGACGATCGCCACCTGCCAAACTTCCGGGAAACGGAGCTGGTGAAACTCCGCCTCGCCAGGTGAGAGAAACACACCGAGTGTAGAGTGGACGAGGTACCATCCAATCGCGCGCTGTCCCTGCAGCGCCTCCTCCCGGATCAGGGGCGACACGATCCCATCCAGAATATCTGCGCCTGCGTCGTCGGGCACCGCCCCCCTACTGGGAGAGGCCTGTTCGACCGAGAGCCACAGTTGACCCGATTCCGGACAGCGATTCAGATCTCCTGTCAGCAGACCGGCAACTCCCTGACCCGCCTGCGCCACATGCTGCCGTATTTGCCGCAACGCTGACTGCTCGATGAGGACATTGAGCGGGCCGGTTTCGTCGGAGCGCGATCGGACGGGTGTCCAGCGCAAGGCGAGCTCGGCAGGGAACCGGCGAGGTCGCGGAGGCGGGTCGAAGTCGACACCGTCAGGCCAAACGCCTCCCGACGCCCCCTTTGATGTGTGCAAATCCTCGCGCATGGCCGGTCCCATCCGGAAATGTTTTCCCGGCGGGCGAGCCGCTGACCAGCTGCCCGATCAGGACGACCAGGTCGCTCGCGCGACGTCATATACGGCGAACTACTTGTAAACGCAGCGCTTACGATGCTGGTTTCCGCAGGCCACCCGCCTTCGAGGGTGCCTCCACCCCGGGTAGGAACGTCGCAAGAAGCCTACCCACGGTCGGTTCGGGAGTGGTGAGAAGAAACGGGGCTAGCCGCTACTGAGGTTCCGCGCAGCCCGCCGCGTCGAAGTGGCTCGTAGCCTGGCTCGCCGAGCTCGCGAGCCGCTCGTATTCGAGTCGCTCGCGCAGCGGCAATCGCGAGCCGACGACAGCGTATTTGTCGGCCACCGTTACGAATGCCTGGCTTACGCTAGCTTGCGACGCGGCGAGCCCGGCGCAATCGATCTCGCCGGCCTCGAACTGTACTCGCGTCGTCTCGTACGCCGAGATCTGACGGCCCAGTTCGTCGCCGGAGCGAGAGAAGTCGAGCAGCTCCGCAGACACTGGGGGCGCGACATACGGAGTGGTCGGGGCGGGTTCACCTCTTCCGCGCAGTTCCAGGGCCGTTGCGACCGCGCCGACAACGAGGATGACCGCCGCGATCCTGCCCAGGCGCCTCCGCACGCCCGCCAGCAGCGGGAACCGCTGCCCTGCCGGCATAACCACAGGCACCGTGTACTCGTATCGGTCGTCCCCGTCGTCTACATGTGGCTTCGCAGGCGCGACCGTTCGAGGCACCGCCATGGCAGCCGGGACTTCGACGGCCGGTTCACCACGGGCCGAGTCCGGTGCTCGACTGCGCGCCGGCTCCCCGTCGATTGTGAACGGCTGGGTGCGTTTCGCGGCGTCGTCTGACAGGGCGGGGGCAGCGGCGGCGCCGGTCTCCGCAACTCGAGGCCCTTTAGCGAGACGCTCGGCTTCCGCTCGCTCTCGATCGACGCGCTCGGCCTCTGATCGCCTTCGGTCGACGCGCTCGGCCCCCGTCCGCTCTCGCGTGATCCGCTCGGCCCGCGTGTGCGCGGAGACCCACCGGCGCAGGGCATCCAGAGAGGCGGGTGTGGCTAGCGGTTCAACACCTTCCACCGGCTCGAGGGCCGGCACTCCGGACTCGAGCAGGCTGGCCTTCGCCTCCGCCATCGGATCGAGAGCCACCGTAGCTTCTGTCGGGTCTGGGGGGGGCAGACCGGGATCCGAGGTCGTCTGCCACGCCTCCAGCGCGAGTTCTCCAGACTCGGCTGTAAATGGCGCGGGAGCTCGCACCACCTCCATGAACTTCGTTCGCTCTGGACTCGGCGGCCGTGTCGTTCGACCGAGCGAAGGAGCCGACGTGCGGCCTCTTCGAGGCGCATGTCGTGTCGGCAAGGGCAGGTGCTTCTGGAACGGACCTCGGTGGCGCCACGGCACATCGCCGAGATCGGGCAACATCGGCCAGGGAAGCGAGACGCTCCCCTCGCGTGGATCGTAGTGCTGAGTCTGGCGCGCAGCTCTGGCGAAATCCCGCGCCTCCTCCTCGAAGCTACGCATGGCCGCCTGACGGGGGAGTTCCTGCTGCGATCCGAGGTCGGCGGCGGGCGGCTCATCCGTTTCCGGTGTCTGCGGCCGCGACTCGGCGACTTCCTCGGGTCGAGCCGGCTCTGCTTCGGCAGACGGCGGTTCGGGTTCGGCTTGCGGGGCAAGTTCGACGACCCGCGGGGCAGCTTCGATCTCCGGCCGCTCGTCCCGCGGCGGTGTGTCGTCGCCTGTCTCCGCCCGTCGAGGGCCCCGCGCCGGTTTCACTGACGGCGCTACGATTCGAATCGCCTCATCGGTCCCGTAGTTCTCCCAATCGACCCAGGACGGCTTGGCGTCGTCGCGCCAAACGGCATCGGCATCCAGTACTTCGTAGAACGGGACGAGCGATTGCGCGAAGAACAGGGCACTGCGTCGCTGGATAAACCCGCCAAGCGGTTGGTCGCCGTCCGGGACCACGATGAGGGCCGTCTGCCACGGATCGGGGAAGTAGCGGCGGTGGATCTCCATGTCGCGCCCCGACAGCTGGAGCCCCAACACGCCATGGCTGTGATACCAGCCGATGACCTGCAAACGTCGGCGACGCGCCGCCTGCCATGCCGACGTCCAGGCTTCCCGGAAGGCGAGGGTCTGCTCCTTGGAAGGGAGGGGGCCGGACGCCTGCCATGCCTGGTCGATGAGCACGAACGACGTCTTGGTCCACGGGCAGTAAAGCAGTCTGCCCATCAGGAAGCCGAAGCTCTCGTGCTCCGGCGATCCCATGAGCTGGCTGCGCACTTCGCGGAGCGCACGCTGTCTGACGAACAGATCGTGGTCGTGCCCGTGCGCTGGATCACCAGATCGGGCCGGTACGGAAGCGCTTGGTCTCTCCGAGCCCACGGGGCCCGACTGGCTATCGGGAGGAGTCCAGCGGATCACGCGAAGCAGGGGACGCGGCCGGCGTCGGAACGGGACGGTCGACGGCCAATCGTCGGGACGGTCGTCGTGTTCCTGCGACGGCTCCGCGATCGTGGTCGCTGCTCTTCCTGTTAGCCAAGTGAACATGCTGTGCCCCGACGCTTCCCTTCCATCCACCAGATGCCGCCCTTTGCGACGGGCATCACAGTTAAGGTAGTGGAGAGGAAACTCGCAATAAAGCTGCCGAAACCGTCGTCCACCTCGTGTCGGTCCAAGTGCAAGAAAGGCAATGACGTACGATCGTGCGAGACTTCGGGGTGGAGAGGGTGGGGTCAGGGACGCCGAGAGAAGTGTTGCGTGTGTGAAACACGTGCCGCGTCAAAGCGGCGGTGATTGGCCGCCGGATGTCAACCTGCTAGCCAGCCCTCCTCCTTCTGCTGATCGGCGCTTACCACGGCCGCTGCCCTCATGTGGTCCCCGTTCCTGGGTGCCGCGGAACGCCGCCGCGATCAGGATGTCCAGGACTAGGTTGATCACGTCGTGCATCGTTCGCTCCTCGAAAATCGGTGTCCATGAGGTCTTCCTGGTCATCTGACCTCGGAGCGATCCACCGAGTCACACGATCTGGTGACGAACCCGGGTGGCGGATTATGGTATGAGCCGTCGGTCGTGGCCCCGTAGCTCAGGTGGATAGAGCGCGGGATTCCTAATGCGGGAACTGTGGACGGTAAGCGGCCTAAGTGAAAGTATAGGGGTACTTACTAGCGGCACGGCACTTGCTAGCAATGGCCTCAAGAGCGGAGAATAAGTCAAAGTTAAGTCAAAGTGAACGCGGGACTTTTTCTCCTGCGTTTTGGGCGGGAGAGGAAACGGGACGCTCCTGCTCATGCCCCACCGCCAAGACCTGTGAATCCCAGCAGAAGGAGCACGTTAGCATGAGCCGAACGAGCCACCTCCTTTCTATCATCGCCGCGGGGATATGCGGCGCGATGATCTCCTCAGCGAGCCTCAGGACTGTCAGCGCAGCGACCCAAAACGTTGACGTGATGGACGTGCTCAATGTGCGACGCATCAACGTTGTGAACGACGACGGCACCTACGCCGTCGTGCTGG
>JBDHBD010000023.1:0-39633 GCA_039587755.1 Gemmatimonadota bacterium
CGAGCCGTTCTCCTGCTCGTAGGACTGATCCACCAGCGCGCCGGCCAGTGCCACGGCCAGCGGGAGAGAGCCGAGATCGAAGACATATTGCCCCCGCCCGATCAGCTGTTTGCCATCGTCGGCGTCCAGGTTCTCCCTCGAACCCGAGCCGTTCATAGCGGCCACCCAGTAGTGAAACTCCCCGACTCCCCCGTCCAACATGATCCCCACGTCACGATCGGCGAACCGGCTCCCCGTCGTCAGCTCGTCCAACGAAACGGCGGTGAGCGCCGGGATACCCGGTATGTCTATGTCGCGCTCGATGGTCAGGATTTGGGACGAGCTGGTCAGTTGGAAGCCGTCGAACGGTCGCTTGAAGTTCCCGACCTGTAGCCGGGCGGCCGAGCTGAACCCGAAGCGAGCGTACGCATCCAGCAACGTCACTGCGTTGATAAGGCTGAAATCCGGTTGGAACTTGAAGTCGATCCATCCGTTCAGCTTTCCACGCACGACAAGACGAGCCCTTCGCAGGAACAGCTCGCTCACCGACACGTCATTCTCGCACGCGGAGGTGCTTTCCTCGAACGGAAAACCGGAGCAGCTACTGGTCCGCTGCTGCACCTGGAACTGGCCCGATATGCTGAGCTCGTTTCCATCCTCGTCCGAATACACCTTCATTTGCGCCTGGGACTGACCGGACGTGAGTAGCGTGCCGATCAACAGTGCCACGAGCACGTGCATCGTTGTCCTCATCAAGCGGCTCCTCCGATCAGCTGTGACCGAGGGCGTAACAGTTGTCGGCTCAGAAGGCTGAGGTGATACACGGGGACGCTCAAGATGCCTGGTTCGTCATCCACGATGAGTATGCGCTCGTCGGGCATGCTCTCCACGTGACACAGTTCTCGTGGCTAGAAATCCACCTGCGCGACGAGGGCGAACTGATTCCCGGCAATGGTCGGCGCGGGTACAGACTCATGCAGGTCGAACGCGTACTGCAGCCCGATCTTCGCGTAGTAGCCTGGATAGATGTTCAGTCCCAGGACCAGGAAGTCGCGATTGTCGCCTTCGGTAGAGCTGAAACCGTCGTAGCGTAGCACCGCCTCCAGCGCCCCCCACAAGCTGTAGCCGCCTTCCAAGTAGCCGCCGTATGCTGTGAGGTCCTCGAATCCCGGCTCAGGATCGGCGAGTTCGTATTCGCCGCGCAGATACTCCCCGCGGAACGAAAAGGCCCGATAGCTGGCGTAGAAGTCGGCTCCCAGCAGGAACCGCTGGCTTGCGAAGCTCTCTGGATCGAATAACGGAACGGCATCGGGTAGGGGGGTGATGAGACCCGGACCCAGCTCGGCCGCGTCGTCCTCCGAGTAGGCGATGCTCGCGCCAACCTGAATCACAAGGTCTTCGTAGAACTCGATCGGGCCGATCGTGTTGAACTGTGCCCGCGCTGCGTACATGAAGCGGCCGTCGTCGTTTTCGAGCGTGCGACCGTTTCCGTTGTAGATCCCGCCGCCATACGAGAGTCGGTTGTCCAGGGCCTCACCGAACAGCGTCACGCCTACCTGCCGACCCGGCGCGATCGCGTCGCTCACCTGAGCGCGGCGAAGGAACGTGAAATCGCCCTCGTCCTCCAGCGCTTCCAACCCGAAATAGGGGCGGGAGAGCCCGAATCCGATGCTCGCTTCCGGGATGATCGATAAGTCCAGGCGCGCGTCGAGCAAGCGAAGCACATCGTCCTCGGTGTCGAACGCGCCGCGAACGAAGTACTCGAACACCAGACCGATCTCGCCACCCAGGCTGACGTGGGCGTCGAACACCTCGAAGCCGTCGTTCTCTCCTGTCTCCTCCGGCTGGCTTCGAAATCCCGTGCGCAGCAGTCCGCCGATCTCGACTGGTAGACCTTCCTGTGCCACGAGCGGTGCGGGCGAGATCAGATACGCGCCCGCGATCACTCCTGCGCTCGCGACGACGGCCAACGAAATTCTATTCTCGATCACCTCAGTCTCCTATCCGGTCACGCCGCGTCGGCCGACCGCCGACACCGCGCTCGCAGTATCAGTTCACGCCGTGAGCCAGGGTACGAGCCGACTATTCGCCCGTCGAGCCCGGGCCACTCTCGTCAGGCTCTTCCGCAATCTCCGGCATCAGATAGCGCCACGCACCGAGTCCGATGGCCGCATTCATCCAGAAGTGGGCCACGATCGCCGGAAACAGGCTCCCCGTCTGCAAAACAGGTACGGCAAGAATGCCACCCAAGACCGCCGCTCTCAAGATCCCCGCCATTCGCTGGTAACCATGGGCGAATCCGAACGAGACCGATGTGATTACGGCGGCGAGCCACGGTAGACCCCACCAACTTGCGAAAACGTGCAGCAGGAACCCGCGATAGATGTACTCCTCGGATACGGCACCCACCCCGGCTAGCAAGAGGAAGCCCCGCTTCTCGCCCGCGTCACGCGGCATGAGAAGCCGCGCAATCTCGCTCTCCTCCAGTTGAAGCCGTCGCGCAGCGACCGCGACCAGCCAGGCGAGGCCGAGACCGGCGATCGCTGTGCCCAGAGACCAGCCGATGGCCCCCGTGACATCCTCCACTCGCCATCCGAGCGCTTCATTGGGGACGTCCTGCCAGCGAGCGACGGCAAACGTGACGCCGCCGACCACGAGCAGAGAAAGTCCGATCGACACGTAGATCGCCCGCCTAAAGCGCGCCGCGCGGCGAAGCTCCCGCATGTCCAGATCGCGGCTGGAGTCCCGCACCGCGAGCGCTGGCAGGCCCACCAGCAGCAGGATAGCGAAGATGTAGAGTACGGGCCCGCCATCCATCGATTCGTGCTCTCCGGGGGGGTGCGAGGGCCGTGCGTCGGATGTCACGATACGATCGATCGATACGGCCCCGAACCCTATCCGGCAACACCCTCCGTGTGCGTTGGAGGATGCGTTGACAGGCCACAAGCCGTCACGGACGTTACGGCCATGAAGCTGCATGTGGCGATTGCTCAGTTCCGACCGGTCAAGGCCGATCCGCAGGCCAGCCTCGATCGCGTGGAGGCTGCGCTGTCTGAAGCAGCCCGACTGAAGCCAACGCCGGATCTCGTCGTGTTTCCGGAGGCGTCGCTCACCGGTTACTTCCTCGAGGGCGGAGTGCGGGAGGGGGCTCGGCCGGCAACCGCCTTGTTCGAGGATTTGCAGGACCGGTACGCGCGGGTCGCGGATTCCGCTGTTCCGCTGGACGTGGCGATCGGCTTCTACGAGCTGGGCGATCGCCGCATCTACAACGCCGCCCTGTATGCCGAGCTCGGGGGATCGTCGCCGCGGATCGTTCATCTCCATCGGAAGGTCTTTCTACCTACCTACGGCGTCTTTCAGGAGGAGCGATTCGTGGAATCCGGCCCCGGTATCGCGGCCTTCGACACGCGCTGGGGCCGGGCCGCCGTGATGATCTGCGAGGACGCGTTCCACTCGGTCTCCGGAACCCTGGCTGCGCTCGACGGTGCAGAGGTCATCGTGGTGCTGAGTGCCTCCCCGGCCCGTGGCGCAGGTCCGGGGTCTGGCCTGCCCGGCAACGTCGCGCGTTGGGATCACCTGGGTGGAGCGATGGCGACGGAGCACGGCGTGTTCGTGGTCGTCTCGCAGCTTGTCGGCTTCGAGGGCGGAAAGGGATTCGCCGGTGGGTCGGCTGCCTACACGCCGTCCGGGGAGTGCCTCGTGCGGGGGCCCCTGTGGGATGAGGCGCTCCTCAGTGTGACGTTCGACACCGAGGAACAGGTATCGGCCAGGGCGGAGGAGCCGCTGCTGTCGGACCTCGAGCGCTCGTGGACGCGGCTGCTCCTGAACAGCCCGGGAGCGCGAGTCACGCAGGGTCTTCGACCGATCGATGACGGGCCCGGCAGCCCGGAGGATCCGGTGGATCCGAAGGTCACCTGACGATGACGGACCGACCCGATCGAGCTTTCGGCCGCTCGACTTCTTTGAGACCGTGGGATGAGACCGCTTGGCGGGGCGACCTCGAGTCGTCCTGGCAGCGACCCCGGCCCTCTCCGGACGATCTGAGCCCGCTCGAGATCGACCCCGAGCTGGTCGAAGGTTGGCTGGTCGAATTTCTCCGCGATGAGCTGAGCCGACGACGCGGCTTCGAGCGGGTCGTAGTCGGGCTGTCCGGAGGCGTGGACTCCTCGGTAACCGCAGCGCTCTCCGCACGCGCGCTCGGGCCCGAGGCCGTGCTCGGCTTCCTGCTCCCCTACCGGACTTCCAGCGACGAGAGTGGTGCCCATGCGAAGCTGGCAGCCGAGTGGCTGGGGATAAGGACGCGCACGATCTCCATTACCGATGCGGTGGACGGCTACCTCGCGCGGTTCGAGCCGGACGCGAGCGACCATCGACGCGGGAACGTCGCGGCCCGTCAGCGCATGATCATCCTGTTCGATCAGGCGGCCAAGCTGCACGCGCTTCCGGTGGGCACCGGGAACAAGTCGGAGCGGTTGCTGGGCTACTTCACGTGGCACGCCGACGACTCGCCGCCTATCAACCCGCTCGGGGATCTGTTCAAGAGCCAGGTGTGGGCGCTGGCGCGCGGACTGGGTGTGCCTGCCGAGATCGTCGATAAGCCCGCCACAGCAGACCTGATACGGGGGCAGACGGACGAAGGGGATCTGGGGATCTCGTATCCCGAGGCCGACCTCATCCTGCACTACCTGCTGACCGGCCACTCGCCGACGCGTCTGGCCGAGTACGGGTTCGCGCCCGAGAAGATACGTATCGTGCGAGAGCGCCTGGAGAGCACCCACTGGAAGCGCCATCTGCCCACCGTCGCCATGTTGTCGGAGACGACGATCGGCGAGTGGTACCTGCGCCCCGTCGATTACTGAGCGCCCGTCTGCCGGCAAGTCTGCACGACTCTACCCTTGCGCACCGGCCTCTCACTTCCTAACCGTGTCAGTGCCAGAAAAAGAGACGTGGGGTGTTTGGAAGGCCGGTGAGAATCCGGCGCGGCCCCGCCACTGTGAGAGGCCCGGAGAGTCAGTAGCTCTCCGGAGCGGTGCGTTCACGAAGCCACTGGGCGAATGCCCGGGAAGGCGAGCGACACTGCCTCGAGCCAGGAGACCACCCCCGTCTCGGATCCATAAGCCCCTCGCGGGAGGGGGATGGGTCGACGCGAGCAGGGACTCGATCGTCGCGCAACCCGTTCTCTTCCCCGTCTGGAGAGGACGGGGATTTTGTTTGTAGAGAGGTCACATAGGCCGACTCGGCACATTGTGTGGGGGCTTCCCGTCCTGTCGGCGCTACTGTGCTCGGCCCCGCTGAGCGCGCAGCATCCGCCTATTGTCGAGGGCCGTGTCGTGGAAGCAGGATGCGGGTCGCCGATCGAGGGTGCCTGGGTACGGAGCCTCGAGGGCGGACTCGCGACCCGCACTCAGGGAGATGGCACCTTCCGTCTGCGAGGCCTTCCTCCGGGACTCCCCGCCCTGCGGATCGCCCGACTGGGATACCGTGACACAACGGTACTCGTTCGAGCGGCCAACGGACGCGTGTCGGGCCTGATGGTCGCGCTCACGCCGACTCCGATCGCCGTCCGGCAACTGCGGGTGGAGGTGGCCGGACCCGATCTGCCTGCCGGCGCCGTGGCACTCGAGCGGGAATCGATCGGCCGATCGGGTGCTCGTGACCTCGGCGACGTCATCGAGAGCGTACCCGGCGTCACCGTCGTGCGGCGGGGAGGACCGGGTTCGCCGGCTTCCGTCTCGATCCGTGGATCGGGGAGCGGCCAGGTTCTCGTGCTCGTGGACGGCGTGCCAGTCAACTCGCCGCTCACCGGAGAAGCCGACCTTTCCACTGTGGCATCTGAATCCATCGAACGAGTGATCGTTGTGCCCGGCTCCCGGTCGAGCCGGTACGGGCCCAGGGCGCTCGCGGGGGCGGTTCTGGTCGAGACCCGCAGGCCTTACGGTCCGGAGGCGAGCCTTCGACTGGGGGGTGGCTCGCAGGCGTATGTGTCCGCCGGCGGCACGTTGGGGCTCGGCAGCGGGAGCGACGAGGGGTGGTCCGCCGTAGCCTCCGGTGAGTGGCGGCGCTCGGATGGAGACTTCCTGTTCACGAGCCCGGACGTGCGCGGAGGAGGCGAGACGCGGCGACAGAACGCCGACCACAGCCTGGGTGCCGGCAATCTGTCGGTGAGCTATCGGAGGCGCCTGTTCGACGTGTCGGCGCGTACCGAGTTCTCGTCGATCGTGCGCGGGATGCCGGGCTCCGTCGCCCAGCCCTCGCCGCACGCCCGCCAGTCCCAGACGCGCGGCTCGGTCGCCGTGTTCGGCAGCGCGGGCGGGGAGCGTGTGGGCGGCCGGCTCGCCTTCGACTGGTCTTGGCATCGGGCTGCCTACCGGGATACGGCGCCGACGGGCGGACCCGCTTTTGACGAAGAAGTCGACGCGACGGGGATCGGCGCCGTGTGGAGTGGATTCCTCGGCCTCGGAGCGGCCCGCGTGAAAGCGGGGTTCGAGGCACGCAGGTTCGATGTGTCAGCCTCCTCGCTGTCATCCGACGCCCCGGCCGTGCAGACGACGTTGGGAGGTTGGCTCTCGACGACGGCTCGAGCCGTGGCAGGCGCGTGGCGTCTGCAGGCCACACCGAGCGTGCGGCTGGATCACCACTCCCTGGCCGGCGGGGTCGTCCTCTCACCCCGACTCGATCTGTCGGCGGGCCAGGGTCCCGTCACCGGACACGTCTCCCTCGCCTCGGGCTTCTCCCCTCCTTCCCTCGCCGATCTCTTCTTTCAGGAGGGCGTGCTGGTGCGACCGAATCCGAGTCTCGAGCCCGAGCGTGTGCGTGGTGAGGTGGAGGCGGGAATCGATGCTCGCTTCGCCCCGGGTCGGACCGAAGTCGATCTGGCCGTTCGAGGGTTTCGGGCCGACGTGGACGACATGATTCTGTGGTCCCCGGATTTCCGCTTCGTGTGGAGTCCCGCCAACGTCGATGTCACCCGCCGCGGTTGGGAGGCACTGGCCAGACTGCGATTGCCGGCGCTCCGCACCGGTTTTTCGGGATCGGTCACTCGCGTGGCCGTCGAGTATCGCGGACCCGTTCCGGAGGGGCAGGTAGTATATCGGCCGGCACTCACGGCGAGTGCGGAGCTCACCACGATCGTCGCCGGGTTCGAGCTGGACACGTCCCTCAGGTACGTGGGCGATCGGCGCACTGTCGCCGGGTCATCGCTCAACTCGCTCGACCCGTTCGCGGTGGTGGATTTCGGTGCGGCGAGGGCACTGTCGTTGGGCTCCTGGGCCGCGGTCGTACGTGTCTCGATCGATGACCTGTTCGACAAGCAGGCGGAGTACCTGGTGGACTTCCCGTCGGCCGGCCGTCTGTGGTTTGTAGGCGTGGAGCTCACACCGCCGGGACTGCGGCCATGAGCGCACAGCCGCGCGTGCACGCTGCAGCGAAGCGGCTCGCCCTGTCTCTGGCGGTTCTGCTCTCGGCGTGCGGAGACTCGACCACGACCGCCCCCGTGGAGCGTGAGTTTCTGGACGGCACGCTCGACAATCCGCAGATCGCCCTCGTGGTGAACACGCTCGCCAAGAGCGTCCGTCTGATGCAGCTGGGTGATCTCGCGCAGACAAGAGACATCGCGCTCGGGCCGAGCTCAGCGATCACTCCTGTCGGCATCTCGGTGCGTGGCCGGCAGGTGGCGGTTCCACTCGGCAACGCGGCCAGCGTGGCGCTCATCGACCCCTGGGAAGAACGGATTCAGCGGTTCTTCCTGTTCGGCAGTGGCAACGCGACCGGGTCCGCTTTTCCGGACGACAACACGCTTCTGGTCGGGAATCTGATCGATGACCTCGTGGGCCGCGTGCGGCTCGACCAGGTGTCGGATGAAATCGAGCAGACGGTCGCCGTGGCACCGGCCCCGTTCGCGATCGTCCCGGATGGGAATCGGGCGTACGTGATCTCCGCCAATCTCGACGAGGCGTTCGCGCCGCTGGGAGACGGAGTCGTCACCGCCCTTGACTCGGAATCACTCGACGTAATCGGAACCGTTTCGACGGGTGGTCCGAACGCGTCCGACGCGGCGCTCGGCCCGAGCGGGCTCCTGTACGTGGTCAACACGGGCGACTTCGTATCGCCCGGCTCGCTCGCCATCGTCGACCCCGGGACACTCAGCCTGCTCGACGTGGTGGATGGATTCGGGGTCGGTCCGGGGCGCATTCGCGTCGACGCGCAGGGTCTCGCCTACATCTCGGGCGTCTTCTTCGGCACACTGGTGTGGGATACAAAGACGCGCGAGTTCTTGCGCGGACCGCCGGATCCGGTCTGCGCACCGCTCCCGAGCGGCGATTGTCGTGGGGCGTTCGACGCACGTCCGGATGGCGCCGGGAGACTGTATCAGGTCTTCTTCGGGAGTGACGCGGAGGGCTTGCCACCACAGGTCTTCGTTTACGAGCGGCAGACGTTCACGCTCAGCGACAGCGTTCCCGCCGGGCAGGGACCCGTCGCGCTGGAGATCGCGACGTTCAGAGGGCCGTAATCCGAGGGCGGCAGACGGGGAGCGTAGAATGAAAAGACGGCCGCTTCACTCGAAACGGCCACCGCCATACCCCCTAGGGGAATCGAACCCCTGTCTCCTGGCTGAGAACCAGGTATCCTGGGCCACTAGACGAAGGGGGCGCGTTGTCTCTCAGGGCCACCTATTTTAGACAGCCCCACTCGCGTGTCAACCCTTCTCGTAAAGGCAAGTTCCACCGACAAAAGGGAGTGATGGACACACGGTGAACTGGGAGTACATGCACCTCCTCACGCACTCTTTCCCGATCGTGCTTTCACTGAGCGGTGCGGTCGTGGGGCTGGCAGGCTGGGTTGCCGGGCGAGCCGATTTGGAACGCTGGGGGATTCTGGCGCTACTTGTGGGCGGCGCGTTCGCGATTCCGGCCTACTTGACTGGTTTGGCGGCGGCCGACGTCGTTTCTGAGCGTACCTTTGTGCAACCCTCGGACATCCAATCACACCGCTATGGGGCCACGTTCGCACTCGTGCTCCTCATCTTGGGCGGCGTGCTGGCCGGGTTCGCAATGTACGAGAAAGAGGACGCTCGACTGCGCCGTTTCGTCCTCCTGATCGCGGCGATCGCCGCCGCCGTCACCGGGTACGCAGCGTACCTCGGCGCCAGAATCGAACACGGTACAGAGGGAGATGAAGGTGCGAACCCGAACGAGCGGATGGAGTTGACCGCCACGACCCCGTCGCCAGGCGCCTCCTGGCGGGAGCCGATTCCGTGAGCCCGGCCGAGCGCGAGCTCAAGATTCCAGAGCTGCCCGTCGTGGTAGGGCGTGGCGACGAGGAGCGGGTCCGTGGCGTACAGGAGTCACGGGTCACCATGACCCAGCTCATGGCGCCGCAGGACACCAACCTGTTCGGCAACGTGTTCGGGGGCGTGATCCTGGCCGCGGTCGACCGTATCGCATACGTGTGCGCGACACGCCACGCCGGGTGCCCCTCCGTGACCGTCAGCATCGATCAGGTCGATTTCCGCTCGCCCATCGACATCGGCGAGATCGTGACCCTCGTGGCGGAGGTGAGCACGGTCGGGCGAACGTCTGTCGAGGTCTGCGTGCAGGTGTGGGCCGAGTCCGTGACGCAGAGTCACGAGCGGCGTCTGACCAACCAGTGCTACGTGACCATGGTGGCCGTCGATGAGCACCGGCACCCCGTTCCCGTCCCGCGTCTCAGGATCGAGACGGAGGCGGAGTACGATCGCCATCACGACGCCTTGCTCCGCCGGGCGGCACGTGTGGAGCGCGCGACCCGCCGCCGGCCTGGTGAACCGGCTAAGTAGTCGGCGACTCGTCTTTCGACAAACCTCTTTCGAACAGTCGCTGCATGTGCGCCACGTAGCCGGGCCAACTCGGACTCGGGGCACGCATCCGCCCCTCCGCCGCCACGCGCTCACGCAGCGGCTCCGTGAGGGCGAACCACACGAGACCTCCGACCAGGCTGATGTGCGTGGCGTGTGAATCGACGACTCGGAACTGTCCCGATTCGATGCCTTCGCGGAGCGTTTCCCGAACCAGACGGAAGAAACCCAGGAACCGTTCTTCCACTTCTGGCTCCAGGTGCCGTCCTACACTCATCAACTCCCGAGCCAGGAGCGGGACGAGCGTCGGGCTGCTCTGGGCCACGTCGGCGAATCCGCGCATGAAGGCACCCAGCCGATCCACCGGTCCTTCAGCCGTCTCCATCTCGACGGCGATCCGCTCCTGTGCCGCGTCGATTTCCTGCATGACCACCGCGCTGAACAGTCCCAGCTTACCCCCGAAGTGGTACGAGATCATCGCCGAGTTCACCCCGGCCCGTTCCCCGATCTCCCGGATCGTGGCCCCCTCGAAGCCGTCGTTCGCAAACGCCTCTCGCGCGGCTGCCATGAGGACTTGTCGCGTCGCCGCGGCGTCTCTGGGTCGCCTAAACGTCGATGTCATGGAAGATACGCCCGTCTTAATATATCACTCATTCGCTTGATTGATACATACGAAGCTACGCGGGCCAGGGTTTCGGCGCGAGTGATCCTTTATGTGGAGCCGGTGCGGATCGGAGCTCGGCGGGTCGTCTCGGTCCCTATCGCCGAGCCGATTCGTTCATCAGGGCTTCGATCTGTTCCGGGTCGCGGGGTGCGTTTCGCGACAGCAGCTCGTACCCGGAATCGGTGACCAGCACATCGTCCTCGATGCGGACGCCCAGGTTCTCTTCCGGCAGGTAGATCCCCGGTTCGATCGTGAGGACCATGCCCGGCGCCAGGGGCGTCGTGTAGTCGCCGACGTCGTGGACATCCATTCCCAGCCAGTGGCTGAGACCGTGGACGAAATACATGTCGCAGGTGCGGACGCCACAGGCGCCCCCCGAGTTCTCACGCAGCCAGGCGCGCGCAATCTGGTTCAACTCGCCCACGGTGACACCCGGCCGAACCTCCTCGATTGCCGCGCGTTGGGCCTCCAGCACGAGCTCGTAGATCTCCCGCTGACGGGGTGTGAAGCGCCCCGACACCGGGATGGTCCGTGTCACGTCGGCCGAGTAGTAGCTGTACTCCGCCCCGATGTCCATCACGACGAGATCGCCCTCGTCCATCTGGCGCCGGTTCTTGTCGTAATGCAGTACGACCGTGTTGGGTCCGGAGCCGACGATACTGGGGAAGCCCACGCGCTCGGCGCCCCCCGCACGGAAGTTGTACTCGATCACGGCCTCGAGCTCGTATTCGTACATGCCGGGTCGGGCGGCCTCCAGCGCAGCGCGATGCGCTCCGGCCGTAATGTCGATGGCGCGCCGCAGCATCTGGAGCTCGTGGTCATCCTTCACGAGCCGAATCTGCGCCAGCACGGGATCCAGGTTGCGCGCCCGCACGGAGAACTCGCGCACGAGTCGCTGGATCAGCTCGTTGCCACGCGTCCGATCGTTGAGCGGCAGATAGATGCTGCCGCCCTCGAGTCCCAGGGACCGAGCCCCCTGCAACGTGCTCATCAGCTCGTCCGGCAGTATGACGCTTGAGATCCCAGAAATGGCGGTCGCTTCCTCGTATGAGGGCCGCGGCCCGGTCCAGCGCTCCTCGGCGGGATTCCGCTCCGGCACAAACAGCGAAGCGGTTCGTGCTCCTTGCCCGTCGGCGGTCAGCAGAAGCCAGGAGTCCGGAGTTTCCAAGCCGGTGAGGTAGAAGAAATCGTTGTGCTGTCGGAAATCCGAGTCCTGCGGGTAGTCACCCTCGATCGACTTGAGCGTCGCGGACGGCACGAGCACCATTCCCGCTCCCACCGAGTCCAGGAGTGCTTGTCTCCTCGCGTCGAGGATCGGCGGTGGCGGGCGCTCGAAGGGCGGGCCCGCGACCACCTCTGTGGGCGCAGACTGCGAAGCGAGCGGACCGGCAGCACCCGCGACGACCGCCAGAATGACCACGAAGGGCTTCATAGGAGTTCCACTAGACCGTAGAAGAGTAGGGCTGCAGCGCACATCGCCGACGCCTGTGCTACGATCTGGGCAAGCGGCATCTTGGAGAGCACCCCCAGTACGACCGACAGCAGCACCGATACCGACAGCAGCACGACAAGCACCATCTCGTCCGACCTCTCCTTAACTGGAAGCCATACGGGTCGATCGCTCACCCTGGGCCGTACCCGCTGGTCGATGAACTGTGGCTGGGTGGATACCAGCCAGCCTGTAAAGGGTTTGGACATCCTCCGTGGTTCGCGGCGCGCTCGTTTCGAAGGCGTCATGGAATCCTCCGGTCACGGCCCGGACGAGCGCTTCGTCGCGGGGACCGGCTAGCCCGCGGCCCTCTGATGCCAGGCTCGTCATCCGCACGCCATCGATCCCACACGGGACGATCAGCTCGAAGTTAGCCAGCGGCTCGTCGGTCACGTTCAGTGCGAAGCCGTGCCACGTAACCCACCGACTGACGTGGACGCCGATGGAGGCGATTTTCCGAATCCGACCGCTCCGCACGAGGGATGCGGCCCGCTCTTTCTGCACGTCGCCTGCTCCCCCGTCGTGCTCCCCGACCCACACGCCGGTATATCCAGCGACCCGGAACGCGGTGACGCCCAGACTCTTCAGGGCACGGATCAACGCTTCCTCCAGGCGTCTCATGTACCAGTGCAGATCTCTCCGGTAATGCGTCAGGTCCAGGATCGGGTAGCCGACGAGCTGACCCGGACCGTGATACGTGACGTCGCCACCCCGCTCGATCTCAACGCTCCGGATGCCTGGCGCCGCGAGGAGCCGCCCGGGGGAGGTGGTGAGGTTCTGGGCAGACGCGCCGCGTCCGAACGTGACGACCGGCTCGTGCTCGAGGAGCAGCAGGACGTCCTCGGCGGTCCGCCCGGTCTTCTTCGCCTCGGCCAGGGCGCGCTGTAGGGCGAGCGCCTCTTCGTACGCGACACGCCCGGCGTCGACCACGGTCAGCGAAGGCGGATCTGCAAGTTGCGTCATGCGATGCGTCTGCGTCGTGGTGCGTCGATCAAATGTGGATCGAACGGCCGAGGGCGGCAAACGCGGCCTCCATCACGGCCTCCGCCATGCTGGGGTGCGCGTGGGCGTGTGCCGCAATCTCCTCGACCGTGGTCTCCAGCGCTCGTCCCAGACCAATCTCAGCGATCAGCTCGCTCACGTTGTGGCCGATCATGTGGACGCCGAGCACCTCGCCGTAGGCCTTGTCGGCCACGATCTTGACGAACCCCTCGTTCGCACCGGCCGTCAGCGCCCGGCCGTGGGAGGTAAGCGGGTACTTCCCGGTCACCACGTCGTGCCCCGCATCCTTGGCCGCGCTCTCGCTCAGCCCGATCGTGGCGATCTCCGGATGGCAGTACCCGACGCTCGGGACGTTGTCGTAGCGCATCGGGTGCGCAGCGACGCCGGCGATGTGCTCGGCCGCTACGATGCCCTCGTGCGAGCCGGCATGGGCCAGCATCGGAGCCCCCACCACGTCTCCGATCGCGTATACGCCCTCCACCTTCGTCCGACACCATTCATCCACTTGGATGAAGCCGTCCTTCAGCTCGACCCCCGCGTCCTCGAGCCCCAGATCCTTCGTGACCGGCGCCCGGCCAACGGCCATTAGCACGAGGTCCGTCTTCTCGATTCCCTCCGAGCCGTCCTTGTTCTCCACGGTGAGGATCATCGGGCTGACGGAGCGGTCCAGCTCCTTCACCTTGGTGCTCGTGCGAATCCCGATCTTGCGTTTCTTGTACGAGCGGGCGAGCGCTTTACCGATCTCCGGGTCTTCCAGCGGGACGAGCGTGTCGAGAGCTTCGATCAATGTCACTTTCACGCCGAACGCGTCGAACACGTCGGCGAACTCGACACCTACGAACCCGGCCCCGACGATCGCCATTGTCTCGGGCAGCTTCTCAAGGCCGAGGGCCTCACGGCTGCCGATCACCTTCTCGCCGTCGAACTCGAAACCGGGAAAGGTCTTCATGACGGAGCCGGTAGCGATCACCACGTGCTTGGCCTCCAGCTCGCGCGGCTTTCCGTCTTCCGATTCGACGACGATCTTGCCGCGGCCGGCCAGTCGCCCGCGTCCGTTCACCGCTTCGACGGCGTTCTTCTTCAGCAGGTACTCGACGCCACTGGTCAGCTTGTCGGTGATCCCGCGGCTGCGCTTCACGGCCTTTCCGTAGTCGTACTCCACCTTGACGGGCTTCACACCCATCTCCTCGCCATGCTCCTGCAGGTGACGGGCGAGGGCGGCGCTTTCCAGCACCGACTTGGCCGGGATACAGCCCCAGTTCAGACAGGTGCCGCCGAAGCCTCCCTCGTAGGAGCCGCTCTCTACGCAGGCGACTTTGAGGCCGAGCTGGGCGGCCCGGATCGCGCACACATAGCCGGCCGGGCCGGCGCCGATGATCACGACATCGAACGAATCGCTCACAACACCATCTCCAGAGGGTTCTCGAGCATCGCTTTGAACGTGGCGAGGAAACGCGCGCCCGTCGCTCCGTCCACGACCCTGTGGTCGCACGACATCGTGACCCGCATGCGCTGCCGCACCTCGACCTGGCCGTCCAGGACGACAGGCTTCTCACTCGTCTTTCCGATGGCGAGAATCGCGGCTTCCGGCGGATTGATGACCGCCGTGAACTCGTCGATCTCGAACATGCCCAGGTTGCTGATCGAAAAGGTGGACCCCTGATACTCTTCGGGCAGCAGTTTTCGGTCGCGTGCCCGCGCGATCAGGTCCCCTGCCTCGAACGAGATCTGTCGCAGCCCCTTCTGCTCCGCGCTCCGCAGCACTGGCGTGATCAAACCGCCCTCCACGGCGACGGCGATCCCGAGATCGACCCGGCCGTGGAAGCGGACCGAATCACCCTCCCAGGAGGCGTTGACCTCCGGGTGGCGAACGAGCGCCTCGGCCGCGGCCTTCAGAAGCAGGTCGTTCACGCCGATCTTGCCATCGGTCCAGCGTTCGTTCAGGTCCGCGCGCAGATCGAGCCCCCGCCCCATGTCCACCTCCGTGGTGAGGTAGAAGTGGGGCACCGGGCCGAGGGATTCGACGAGGCGTCGTGCGATCGCCTTCCGCATCTGGCTCGCTTCCGCCACGTGCTCGCGAAGACGAGGAGCGTCCGGCATGGCCGCGAACGTCGGAGGGGGAGCCGGGGCAAGAGGCGGGGCGGCGGCCGGCACACCGGCGGGCGCGGGGGCGAGACCCGACGCGAGCGCGCCTTCCACGTCGGCTTTCACGATGCGACCGCCCGGACCGGATCCCGCGATTCTGGTCAGATCGAGCCCACGCTCTCGAGCGATCTTGCGTGCCACCGGTGATGCCTTGACCCGCCCGTCGGTGACGGGCGGCGCAGTCTCTGGCGTCGGCGGTGCCTCTGCCGGCCCCGCGGGTGGGGCTGCCAGCGCTTCCTGGCCAGGTGTGGGCGGCGATGGCGCTGGCGACGACGGCGACTCGGCTGCCGCGGTGACGGGTGCTTCAGCGGCGATCAGCGACTCGATATCCTCATCCGCGGCTGCGATCACCCCGATCAGGGTCCCGACCGGCACGGTCTCGCCTTCCTGGACGAGGATCTTGCGCAGCAAGCCGGCGCCCATGGCTTCGACTTCCATGTTCGCCTTGTCGGTCTCGATCTCGACCACGACATCGCCCTGGGCGATCTCATCCCCCTCGGCGGCCTTCCACTCGATCAGCCGCCCCTCCTCCATCGTGGGGCTCAGCTGCGCCATCAGAACCTTCGTAGCCATCGCTGTGTCAGTCCCGGTAGCAGACGTGCCGAACGGCGTTCACGATGTGCTCGGCATTGGGGAGAACCAGCTTTTCGAGGTTGCGGGCGTACGGCATCGGCACGTCGAGCCCCGAGACCCGGGCGATCGGGGCGTCCAGCGCGTCGAACGCTTCGCGCTGGATGTCATCCACCACCTGGGCGCCCACGCCGCATACCGGCCACCCTTCCTCGACGACGACGGCCCGATTCGTCTTCACGACCGAGGCAATGATGGTCTCGACGTCCAGCGGACGCAGCGAGCGCAGATCGATCACTTCCGTCTCGATCCCCTCTTCGGCCGCCAGGGTCTCGGCCGCCTGCTGCGCCTGGTGGACCATCTTGGAGTGGGCGATCACGGTCACGTCGGTACCGACGCGCTTCACCTCGGCCACCCCGAGTGGGGTCAGGTACTCTTGCTCCGGCACGTCGTCCCGCACGTTGTAGAGCAGCTCGCCCTCGATGATCACGACGGGATCGTCGTCCCGGATTGCCGTCTTCAGCAGTCCCTTGGCGTCCTTCGCGGTGGCCGGCGAGCACACCTTTAACCCGGGCACGTTGCTTAGCCACGGATCCGGCACCTGTGAATGTTGAGCTGCCAGCTGGAGTGCCGCGCCACCGGGCCCGCGAAATACGATCGGGATGTTGTACTGCCCGCCGGTCATCTGGTACATCTTGGCGGCGCTGTTGATGATCTGGTCGAGCGCCAGGATCGCGAAGTTCCAGGTCATGAACTCGATAACGGGCCGCAGACCGACCATCGCGGCGCCCACGCCTACACCGGCGAATCCGAGCTCGGCGATCGGGGCGTCACGCACGCGCCATTTGCCGAACGCGTCCATCAGGCCGCGCGATACCTTGTAGGCACCGTCGTACTTCCCGACCTCTTCCCCCATCAGAAAGACGTCGGGATCACGCTCCATCTCCTCGCGGAGCGCCTGGTTCAGGGCCTCCCGGTAGGTGATTACGGCCATCGAGATGATCCCCTCATTCCAGCTCGTCGCGCCACGCGTCGCGGCGCCTCACGTCATCCGGGTACGCGTCCGCGTAGACATGCGCGTAGATGGCGGAGGGCTCGGGACGCGGGTTCTTCTCCGCGAAGTCCGCCGCGGACTCGCTGACGGCGATCGCCTTACGGTCCAGTTCCTCGTACTCGACCGACGAGAGCACACCCGCCTCGAGGAGCCTTTCGCGAAAGGAAAGAACCGGATCGACGTGCCGCCAGCCTTCGACCTCCTCCCGGGTCCGGTAGGTGCCGTGCGGCGCATCGGCCATCGAGTGCCCCATGTAACGGTAGCAGCGTGCCTCGACAAAGGAGGGGCGGTGCTCCTCGCGCGCCAGGTCCACAGCCTCCTGGATCGTCTTCCGCACGGCCATGACGTCCATGCCGTCCACGGCCGACCCGGTCACGCCCTCGTACGAGCAGGCGCGGATCATCAGCTCGGCAGTTGCTGCCGTGTCACTGATGTCGGTTCCCATCCCGTAAGAGTTGTTCTCGCACAGAAAGATGACCGGGAGCTCCCACTTGGCCGCCATGTTGAGCGATTCGTGGAACGAGCCGATGTTGACCGCCGCATCTCCGAAGAAGCAGAGGGATACCCTGTCCTCCTCCCGGTACCGGGTCGCGTAGCCCAATCCCACCGCGATCGGCATCTGGCCCCCGACGATCGCGTGGCCACCCAGGAAGTTCACCTCACGATCGAACAGGTGCATCGAGCCGCCCATGCCCTTCGAAGAGCCATCTACACGGCCGTACAGCTCGGCCATCACCGCGTTCGGGCTCATGCCCCGCACGAGCGCCTGTGCATGGTCGCGGTAGGCCGAGATGACGTAGTCGTCTTCCCGCAGGGAGGAGATGGCACCGACGGCAACGGCCTCCTGGCCCATGTACAGGTGGCAGAAACCGCCGATCAGGCCCATCTGGTAGGACTCGGCGCATTTCTCCTCGAAACGCCGCGACAGGATCATGAGCCGCATCAGCTCGCGCAGCTCGTTGTGTGAGAGCCCCAGCAGCTCCTCGCCCGCCGTCGCGCTCTTTCCGCCCCCCTTCGTCGCGCTCTCGGTCACGACCTTCGTCTCCTGGCCACCGCTCGGAGCGGCCGCCGATTCCTCAGGCATCGAACGCCAGGGCCACCGCCCGCTCCCGCAGCTCTACCACCTGCTCCCGCGCGTGGTAGCTACTGCGCACCAACGGTCCGCTCTCCACGTGCACGAAGCCCTGCTGCTCTCCGTACCGCTTCCATTCGGTGAACTCCTCGGGCGCGACGTAACGGTCGATCGAGATGTGATCCGTGGTGGGACGCAGGTACTGCCCCAGCGTCAGGATCTGGACACCGGCCTCGAGCGCGTCGTCCATGAACTCGACCACGTCCTCATGCGTCTCGCCGAGCCCGAGCATAATGCCCGTCTTCACCAGCACATCCGCGTCCAGCTCGCGAGCCGTTCGAAGGACGTCGAGCGACCGATCGTAGCGACCTCCGGGTCGCGCCGTCCGATGCAGCCGCCGCACCGTCTCCATGTTGTGGTTGAAGATGTCCGGCTTCGCCTCGATCACACTCGCCACGGCGCCGGGATCTCCCTGGAAGTCGGGCGTCAGCACCTCGACCGAGCATTCGGGTCGTCGAACCCTGATCTCCTGGATTACCTCGGCGAAGATACGAGCGCCGCCATCGGGTAGATCGTCACGATCGACGGAGGTTACCACGCAATGGCTCAACACCAGCCCCTCGACGGCCTCGCCCACCCGCCGGGGCTCGTCTTCGTCGAGTTCCTCGGGCCGACCGTGGGCGATCGCACAGTACGGGCAATTTCGAGTGCACACTTCGCCCATGATGAGGAAGGTCGCTGTGCCGCTTTCCCAGCACTCGCCGATGTTCGGGCAGTGCGCTTCCTCACACACGGAGTTGAGCGAAAGACCTCGCATCAGCCCCTTCAGGCGACGGTAGTTCTGCCCCCCGGGGGCACGCACCTTGAGCCAATCCGGCTTTCGACGCGGCCACTCGGTCGTCAGGGATGCCAAGGACGCGGCGTTCCCTCCCTGACCCGTCACGCTGCCGTCGGGCTTTAGAACCGTGAGTCGTTTCATCCTGTCCTGTGGCGGTATCTCGCCTCGCGCACCGGCCCCTCGTCGCAGTCAGACACGCCGCCTCGAACCGCAGGCTCGCAAGCCCACGAACTTACCCGGGGCCCGCTCGCACGTCCACTCATAAACCCCTCGTGGAGCCCTCAAGTTCGCGTCTCGCAGGGCGTTTGCCGCCCTCAGAACGCTCCTGTATGTTGGGGCGCATGACATACATCATTGCGGACCCGTGTATCGGCACCAAGGACGCTTCGTGCGTCGACGTATGCCCGGTCGACTGCATCTACGAGGGAGAGGATCAATACTACATCCACCCCGAAGAGTGCATCGACTGCGGGGCGTGTGTCCCCGAGTGTCCCGTCGAGGCGATCTTCCCCGACGATGAGGTGCCGGACGAGTGGCAGGACTTCATCGGCAAGAACTACGTGCACTTCGACGTTCCGGCACCGTAGGCTTCCCGCGGTGTAGTTGATCCGCGGTCGGGCCTTAGCGGGTCCGACCCTTGTTGCTCGACCGGGACGCAGATACGGAAATCAGGGCTTTGCGGATGCCCTGCCGGTAGCGACCACGATGCAACGGCCCCTGGACATCTACGGCCAAACCTGGACGGTTCGCTCGCTGCCCGAGGAGGCGCAGCGGCGAGAGGCGGACCCCTGGCACTACGCACGCGTCCGCTTCGACCCGCCCGAGGGCTCCGATCGCACGCCACGGGAGACGTGGCTGCGTCTGGAGGAGGACGTCCCGGAGGCCGATGTCCTGGACCAGCATTCCGACGCGGCCCTCGTGGAGGCGTTCATGGTAGCCGAGCAGGCCGCGGGCTGATCAAACTTGTGGAGCACTGCTATGGCCAAAATCGTGCGCGTCCTCGTGGGTGTGGCGCTGTGGACGGCAATCGTCGCGCATCCGGCGAGTCTCTTCGCTCAAGCGGAGGCACCGCCTCTGCCAGAGCGCAGCGAACTGGTGCGGGTCGTCGACTTCGCGGAGGACGGCAGGCTCGAACTCGTCGTGGGCCCGGTGAGTTTGCCGGCCGGAGGGCCGCACCTGCGGGCCCCGGTGCAGCTCGTCACGCTCCCGATCGAGGGCTGGCTGCACGGCTTCGAGTGGGAGATGAGGGACGCGGCGGGTGAGCCACTCTCCGACCGCCTGCTGCACCATGTGAACTTTATCGATCCTGACAACCGGGAGCTGTTCGCGCCCATCGCGCGCCGCGTCATGGCTGCCGGTCGCGAGACGCAGCGCGAACGGATGCCGAAGTTCCTCGGCTACCCGATCGCCAGCGGCACCCGCTTCCTGATCAGCGCGATGTTCGCGAGCCTGGAGGAGCAGGGGCACGACGAGGCGTTCTTGCACGTGACGCTGTCGTACAGTCCCCAGGACGCAGGACTGTTCGCGCCCCGCGCCGTGTATCCCTTCTATCTCGACGTGATGGGGCCGGTGGGCGAGAAGGATTTCCCCGTGCCGCCGGGCGTGACGACGATGTCCTGGGAAGGCCGACCGGCGATCGAGGGTCGCATCTTCGCCATCGGCGGTCACCTCCACAACTACGGCGAGTGGATCCGGCTTGAGGACGTCACGGAGGGCAAGGTGGTGTGGGAAACCGAGCCCGAAGTGAACGAGCAGGGCGAAGTGATGAGCGTTCCGACAGGCAAGCTGTGGTGGAGAGGCGGCGTGAAGCTATTCCCGGACCACCTGTACCGCATCACAGTGCAGTACAACAATCCGAACGACATGGAGGCGATGGACGGGGGCATGGGCGCACTCGGAGGCATACTGTACGCACCCGACGCGGTGTGGCCGGAGTTGGATCGTTCCAACGTCGCGTACGCCGAAGACCTGCGTAACACGCTCGAGAAGCCGAACCAGGCACATGAGCACGGGCACGGGGAAATGGAACACGAGCACGGCCCCGCGCAGGAGAGCACAGCGGCTGAGCACGAGCACGGCGGTCCCCGGCGCTAGCCACGCCGAGCCTCGATCGTCAGTCACGGGGTGATCAAGTTCCACTACCACGCCGCCGTGCGGGGCATCCCGCGACTCGGCATCCGGCCCGGCGACCGGCTATGTCACGTCTACAGCGACACCTCGCTGGAGGAGCTGCATACGTGGGGCCGGCGACACGGGCTGAGACCGGAGTGGGTGGACCGCCGTAACACGCTACCGCACTTCGACGTCTTCGGATCTCGTCTCCAAGTGTGTGGTCCGGGGATCGAACGGCGCGAGCTCGCCAACGATATTCGCCGCTGGAGGAAGCGAAGATGAACGGTGTGGCCTTGCTCATGACGTTCTTCTTGTCGACGGGCGCGCAACCCTCAGCTTCCCTCGTTGTGGTGTCGTCGCCCGGACTCGGACCCGCGACGCTCGAGCCTGTGATGTCACCGACCGACAGCCTGCCGGGGATCTGGGAAGGTGTCCTCAAGGTGCCGGGCGGGGGCGAGCTGACCGTCGTGTTTCACATCCAGCGCGCGGAAGATGGCGGTTTTTCGGCCACCATGGACAGCCCGGATCAGGGTGCCAAGGGCATCCCGGTCAGCGAAGTCCGATGCGCGGACGGCCTGGTCCGGCTCGTCTCGACGGCGGTCAACGGGGTGTTCGAGGGCCGTCTCGCCGCAGACGGCACGCGGATGCAGGGCGAGTGGCGGCAGAGCGGGGCCGCGCTTCCGCTCGAACTGGAACGGGTGGAACAGGTTACCGCGCGTCCGCGACCTCAGGACCCGCGGCCTCCCTTCCCGTACCGCGTGGAAGAGGTGCAGTATCCGAACGGTCGGGCGGACATAGAGCTGGCCGGGGCGCTGACACTGCCCGAGGGTGAGGGACCCTTTCCGGCCGTCGTCCTGATCAGCGGCTCGGGGCCGCAGGACCGCGACGAGAGCGTGTTCGGTCACCGTCCGTTCAGCGTGCTTGCCGACCATCTCACCCGGAACGGGATTGCTGTGCTGCGGTTCGACGACCGGGGCGTCGGTGGGTCGACCGGTGATCAGGCCTCGGCCACCTCGGAGGACTTCGCGACTGACGTGCGGGCGGGCGTCGCCTACCTGCGATCCAGAGGCGAAGTGGACGATGATCGCATCGGCCTCATCGGGCACAGCGAGGGCGGCCTCATCGCGCCGCTCGTCGCGGCCGAGACCGACGAAGTGGGTTTTATCGTCCTGCTGGCCGGGCCCGGGTTGCCGGGCGATACCCTGCTGATGATGCAGAGCGAGCTCATCGGGAAGGCGAACGGAAGCTCTGCCGAAGCCATCGCTCGCAATATCGCCCTGCAGCGGAGGTTGTTCGCGATCATCGCCGAGGAACCAGATCCCGCACGGGCGGAGGACCGCCTTCGAAATGCGATCCGGGTGGACCTCGCCGGGTTGAGCGAGGGGGAGCTCGAGGGGATGGGGCTGCGGAGCGACGACGCGATCGAGGCTTTTGTCTCCGGACAGGCTCGCCAGGTCAACTCGGCCTGGCTCCGGCACTTCGTGGCCTACGACCCGCGACCGACGCTCGAACGGGTCCGAGTACCGGTGCTGGCGCTCAACGGGGAACTCGATCTGCAGGTGCCGGCCGAGGCGAACGTGGACGCGATGCGGGAGGCGTTCGAGCGCGGGGGCAACTCCGACTTCACGCTGGGGGTGCTGCCGGGGCTGAACCACCTGTTTCAGGAGGCGGAGACGGGCTCCCCGGCTGAGTACGCGCGCATCGAACAGACGATCGCGCCGGCGGCGCTGGAGTCGATCGCAGCCTGGATCCTGGAGCGCTTCGGAGGCTAGCGCGTCCCCGCGGGCAAAGCCCCGCTAATACGCCGCCAACTCGGCCATGGCGTCGGCCAGGTCGCGCACCTGAGGAAGAATCACGTCCTCCAGTGCGGGAGCGTAGGCCACAAAGCTGTCGGTACCCGCCACACGCCGCACCGGCGCGTCCAGCCACTCGAAGAGCTCGTCGGCGATGCGGGCCGAGATCTCCGCGCCGAACCCCCACGAGCCGACGTCCTCGTACGCGACGAGCACCCGATTCGTCCGCTTCACCGACTCGGCGATCGTCTCCATATCGAGCGGGTTCAGCGACCGGAGGTCAATGATCTCCGCTTCGACCGGTCGTCCTTCCTTGTCCAGTTGCTTCACGGCCTTCCTCGAGCGCTCGACCAGCGCTCCGTAGGTGACCACCGTCAGGGCTTCTCCAGGCTGCACGACGTCCGCCCTGCCGAACGGGATCATGTACTCGGGCCCAGGATAAGCCGCCTTGTTGTACGTCTGGCGGTAGAGGTGCTTGTGCTCGAGAAAAAGGACCGGATCGTCGCAGCGGATCGCAGTCCGCAGAAGGCCGTTCGCGTCCAGCGCGTTCGAAGGGCAGATAACGTGCATGCCCGGGGTGTGAGTGAACAGCGAGGCACCGCTCTGCGAGTGGTACATCGCGCCCCCACCTAGGTAGCCGCCGTAGGTCGTCCGGATCACGGCCGGCGCCGCGAATGCTCCATTCGACCGCCACCGCATGGTCGTGATCTCGTTTCGCAGCTGGTGAAAGGCCGGCCAGATGTAGTCGAAGAACTGGATTTCGGCGATCGGCCTCAGCCCGCGCACCGCCATGCCGATGGCGCGGCCCACGATATTGGCTTCGGCCAGCGGCGAGTTGAAGACACGATCCGAGCCGAAGCGCCGTTGCAGCCCGACCGTGACCTTGAAGACACCGCCTTTCCCCTTCAGATCGTCGAGGAACTCCTCGCGGCTGACGTCGGCGATATCCTGACCGAACACGATGATGCGCGGATCCCGCGCCATCTCGTCGCGCATGCAGGCGTTCAGTAGATCGACCATCGTCGTCGGATCACCCTGTGGCTCCGGCTCGCTGGCGAACGCGTCCGACGTCGGGTCCACCTCCTCCGAGTACAGATTCACGTAGATCGTGGACGGATCGGGCTGAGGCTGCTGCTCGGCCCGGTCCGACGCTTCCGTCACTTCCTCCTTGACATCGGCGCGGAGCTTCTCGAGCTCCTTGGCGGTCGCGATTCCCTCTTCCTCCAGGAATCGGGCGAAGGTGACGATCGGGTCACGCTCCGCCTCTCTGTCACGCTCGACCTCGGGCTTGTAGAGCCGCTCGTCGTCCGACATGGAGTGGCTGTAAGGTCGGGTGACGTGCGCGTGGACGAGAGCGGGCCCCTTCCGTTCCCTGCACCACTCGGCCGCCTGGAGGAGGACCTTGTAGCTCGCCAATGGGTCGGTGCCATCCACCTCGTGAACGAGCAACCCGGGGAATCCGGTGACCAGCTTGGAAATGCTTCCACCCGCCGTGTTCACCTCGACGGGCACCGATATGGCGTAGCCGTTGTCCTCTACGATGTAGAGCACCGGCAGGGCCAGATTGCTGGCCGTGTTGAGGGATTCCCAGAATTCGCCTTCCGATGTCGTGCCGTCTCCCGTGCACACGAAAACGATCTCGTCCCCCGTGAACACCACCCCGTCCTCACCGTCGGGAGCGAAGTCCAGACGCTCGGCTCGCACGCCGCCCTCCGCACAGCCCACCGCCTGCAGGAACTGAGTGCCCGTGGGGCTGGACGTGGTCACTATGTTGAAGTCTTTGTGGCCGAAGTGGCTCGGCATCTGTCGACCGCCGCTCGCAGGGTCGTCCGCCGCCCCCACCGCTTCGAGAAACATCTCGTAGGGCGTCATCCCGACCTGCAGGCAGAGCGCTCGGTCGCGGTAGTACGGGAAGAACCAGTCGTCGCCGGGACGCGCCACCATTCCCGCGGCTGTGAGCACGGCCTCGTGACCGGCTCCGCTGATCTGGAAATAGATCTTGTTCTGCCGCTTCATCAGGATCTCGCGGTCGTCGATGGACCGCGAGGTAACCATGTTGCGGTAGATCGCGATGAGCTCGTCGGGGCCGAGCCCGTGCGCGTTGCGTATCTGCTCTGCCTTCTGCTCGGCGTCTATCTGCTCCACCGGCGTCGACATACGTGTTCCTCGTTTGCCGCTATCGCTTCGATTCCGCCCGGCTCCCGTCCGGAATGAGATGCCGGGTTCGGACTGGTGCGTCTGGATTCGCCACTTGTTCGGAACCGCGGAAGATAGCCGTCGTTCAGAAGCCGGACCACTTTGCCGATCCTGCGGCTACTCGACGCCGAATCCAACCTCGTGCTCGGCCCGCAGCCTGGATACGATCGACGCCCCATGTCGGGCGATCTTCTCCCCCTTGCCGGACGAGGGCATTGCGAGCATCAGCGCCTGCAGCATCGCGACGCAGTACGCGGAGAAGCGTTCGTACCCGGGCTCGTGATCGAAGCCCCATGTCGAGACGGGCAGCCACAGGAGCCACCGCAGGTCGCCCGCCAGCTCCAGCAGCTGCTCTTCGTCGATCTCCATGCTCGGCTCACCCATCGCATAACGGGTGAGGGCGGCCGTGAACAGTGCCGAGGCCTCCGGCGCCAGCAGCTCGAGGTCCGTGTAGCTGGCCAGAATGCGGGTCGTGAGCGACACGGCCGGTCCCTCTTCGACGTCGCCCTCTTCGGATGGGCCCTCGCCGCTCTCCAGTCCCCCATCCCGCACGAGGGTGTGGGCGAGCGCCGTCGGTTCACCCTCGCCCAACAGCAGCCACGCCAGTCGCAGCTCCGGGTACGCGCGTTTTAGCCCCGCGACGAACTCGGCACGCGGACCCGCTCGGCGGCCGTCGGCTTGGGGCGCACGCTCGTAGTTTGCGACCGTTCCCAGGCTGACCTGCATGTCGGCGGGCAGCTGCGCATTCACAGAATGCTGCAACTGGCGCAGAGACAGGCCCTTTACCTCTTTACGCCAGAAACGGAGCCTCTCCTGTACACTGTCCATGTTGTTGAACGCCTCCCCGAGCGACCGGGCCCGAGCCCCATGCTGTCCAGACCCTTGGACACTTCGTACAATCATAGACGACCCACCGCTCACGGGGCAAGGCCGGCGCCGCGCCCGCGCGTTTTCGAGTGCCGTTGACGACGGGCTGCGCGACGGGAGAAACTAGGGGAGAAGCATAGTACCCTTCGACCAGCAGACTTTTAGGCGCGACGAACGCGTCAGGTCGGCCAAGCCGCCGAGAGAGGATCATGGAAAGGCCATCGAAGGCATATCGAAAGCGGGCGATCGGCAAGCACGAGCTCAGACCCGAAACCCTCATGATGAGTTACGGCTACGACTGCAAGCTCTCCGAAGGGTCGGTGAAATGTCCGATCTTTCAGACGTCAACGTTCGTGTTCGAGAGCGCGGAGGCAGGCAAATCGTTCTTCGAGCTCGCGTACGGGCTGAGGGAGCAGCGTCCGGCGGAGGAGCCCGGGCTCATCTACTCCCGGATCAACAACCCGGACCTCGAGATTCTGGAGGACCGGCTGACGCTGTGGGACGAGGCGGAGTCAGGGCTCAGCTTCAGCAGCGGCATGGCGGCGATCGCCACCACGATCCTCACTTTCCTGCGTCCGGGTGACCTGATCGTCCACTGCAACCCGCTGTACGGAGGGACCGAGTTCCTCATCCACAACCTCTTGCCGCAGTTCGACATCCGGCAGGTGGGCTTCATGGCGGGAACGGAAGGAGGCCTGGAGCGGGCGGTGGATTCCGCGCGGCGACAGGGGCGGATCGGAATGATCTACATCGAGACGCCTGCCAATCCCACGAACGACTTGGTCGACATCGCGCATTGCGCGAAGGTGGCGCGTTCCCTCACAGACGGGGAGGGCAGCCGTCCGCTCGTCGCCGTGGACAACACTTTCCTCGGACCCCTGTGGCAGCACCCGCTCAAGCACGGGGCAGACCTGGTGCTGTACTCGCTGACCAAGTACGTGGGCGGTCACAGCGACCTGATCGCCGGGGCCTGTCTCGGCGCGGAAGAGCTGATCGCACCCGTGCGCGGCTTCCGCACGATCCTGGGCACGATGAGCGAGCCCTATACGGGCTGGCTGTTGATGCGGAGCCTGGAGACTCTGAAGCTGCGCATGACCAGCAGCATGAAAAACTCCCGCTACATCGCCGAGTTCCTGGCTGACCACCCGAAGGTCCGAAACGTCCACTACCTGGGTTTTCTCGAGGAAGGCGAACCGCAGTTCGACATCTGCCGACGTCAATGCCTCGCACCCGGCTCCACGTTCGCGTTCGAGATCGACGGCGGCGAGGCCAAGGCGTTTCGGATGCTCAACGCCCTCAAGCTGGTGAAGCTTGCCGTGAGTCTCGGTGGTACGGAAAGTCTCGCCGAGCACCCCGCCAGCATGACCCACTCCGACATCCCGCCGGACGAGCGAGAGAAAATGGGGATCGCGGAGGGAATGATCCGCCTCTCGGTGGGTATCGAGCACCCGGAGGACGTGATCGCCGACCTGCAGCAGGCACTGGAGGAGGTATAGACGGTGACAGCATCGGAATCGTCTGCTGGAGCGCCGACCCCGTTGCGATTTCTGTTCGTCTGTGTCGAGAACAGCTGCCGCAGCCAGATGGCGGAGGCGTTCGCCCGCCTGCACGGCGGTGATGACGTCGACGCCCACAGCGCCGGCTCAGCCCCCTCGGGACGCGTGAACCCGACCGCCATCGAAGTGATGGCCGAGCTCGGCTACAACCTCAGAGGTCACCGCTCCAAATCGACCGCCGACTTGCCGGATGGCACGTTCGACGTCCTCGTCTCGATGGGGTGCGGCGATCGCTGCCCGACGGTCCCGGCGCACCGCCGTGAGGAGTGGGAGATCCCCGACCCCAAGGCTCTGCCTCTCGACGACTTCCGACTCGTTCGAGACCGAATCGAGACGGAGGTCCGGCAACTGATCGCTCGCGAACTCGCTCGAGCGACGGAGCCGACCCGCCGGTGACCCGACTCCCGGACACTTCGGCGCTCATCCTGGCGGGCGGGTCGAGCCGCCGCATGGGACGCGACAAGGCGTTTATCGAGGTGGGCGGCCGCGAGATCCTGCACCGCGTTCTCGAGGACGCGCTCGCGGAAGTCGGCGACATTCTGATCGTCGGCGGGGATCTGCCCGCGCACGGCGAAGCGTTGCTGAGGTACGGCTGGGTCGCGGGCAGCAAGAAGAACACATTCGAGCGGTATGGCCGGACCGCTCGCCTCTTGGGCGATCGCCTGCCTGGAATGGGACCGCTGGCAGGATTCGAAGTCGGCCTGGACGCCGCCCGTCACCCGACGGCTTGGGCGCTCGCCTGTGATCTCCCGTTGGTGCCCGCGGCGGTCGGGCGACGGATGCTGGACGAGCTGGATCGTCTTCTGGCCAGCGATGCAGAGGATTCAGAGAGTGCGACGAAGGCCGAGCCGGTCGGGGACGACCGACCTGCCGCGGTTGCCCCGGTGCTCGGTACGCAGCCCCCTCCCATGTGCATGGTTTGCGAGAGGCGCGCCGCTGCGGTGGCGAGCCGCTGTCTGGATTCCGGACGACTCAAGGTGCTCGATTTCCTGGGCGAGCTGCGCCTCCGCTCGCTTTCAGCCGACCGTTTCCAGGATCTGGGTGACCCGGAGCGCATCTTCCTCAACGTGAACCGACCGGAAGACGTCGAGCGGGCGGAAACTCTCGTCTAGACACCACCCGCTAGCGCAGAGGTTCCTGACTGCTCGCCTTAGGTCTGCCCGGCCAGGCTCCTCACTGCTTCGCCCAGCGCGTCCATCGCCGCTTCCAGCTGCGCGTCCGACAGGTACGGAGCCGGACCGAAGCGCAGCAGATCCTCCCGGTAATCCGTCCGAACGCTACGCTCACGGAGTAGCGCGTGGAGATGGGCGGCCCGAGACGTTCGCAGGGCCAGAAAACCGCCGATCTCCTCGAGCGGAACCGACCGATCGCGATCGATCACGTGCGGGTCCAGATCCAGCGCGTCGAACCGCTCGGCCAGGAGACCCACCTGATGCTGACTCACCACGCGCAGGAACTCCGGTGTCAGGTCGTGCTCGTCGAAGAACGCGAACACCTCGGCGGCCCGGTAGTGGCTGGTCGGGTCGTATGTACTGCCGGCGAAACGGTCGGGCCCCTCGGCGTACTGAACCGCTTCGTGCCCTCCTGCTTCGGTCGTTTTCGAATCCGCCAGCGCGCCGAACTCCGCGAACCAGCCGGTAATCACGGGGCGGAGCGCGCAGTCGGGCGGTGTTCGGAGGAAACAGTTTCCCTCGCCGAGCTGGCAGTACTTGTATCCCCCGCCCACCACGAACGCCTTCTCGAGGCCCTCCGACTCTAGCGAGAACGGAACCGCGTCGAGCGAATGGTAGACGTCCGCCAGCAACTCGGCCCCGACCTGCTCGCACGCGGCCGCCACGGCGTCCAGATGCGGCACGATCCGCGCGTCGCGGAAGAAGACGGAAGAGACGAGCACGGCGGCCGTGCGTTCGTCCGTCGCCGCGGCCAGTCGGTCCGCCACGGTGCGCGCCGGCCGGTTCGCGACCTTCACGACCTCGACGCCCTCTTCCGCGAGGCGGTCGAGCTGGCGGCGGATGGTGTGAAACTCGCCGTCCGTGGTCACCAGCCGGGTCCGATCCCGGATTGGAAGGGCCGACAGAAACCGGATCAGCAGGTCGTGCGTGTTCGGGGCAAGCGTGATGTTTCCGGTCGTGTCCCCGAGCAATCGTGCGTAGCCCTCACGCACCCGCTCCGCCCGCTGGAAGGCACGGGACCACTTTTCATCGGCGTGCTCGGCCGCATCCAGCCAGGCCTGTTGCTGGCCCTCGAAGCCACGATCCGGCCACGCCTGGTGCGAATGGCCCGTCAACAGCAGGCGCTCAGAGACACGAAAACTACTGTAGGCCGGCGCGAGCGCGTTGGGGCCCGTGTAGAGTTCCTGCGTCAGCATTCCTCTCACCGTCAAGCGTGCGCTATCATTGTCCAGCGAAACGAAACCGCTCGCCCAGCATTGGGCTGGCCGAACGGAGCGGCAAGGTGTGAGTGAGGACATGGCCAAGCTGATCATTCAGGTTCCCTGCTTCAACGAGGAAGAGAGTCTTCCGGTTACCCTCTCAGCGCTCCCTCGCTCGGTCGAGGGTGTCGACCGCGTCGAATGGCTGGTGGTCGATGACGGAAGCGAGGACCGGACGGCCGACGTCGCCAGGGAGCACGGAGTCGAACACATCGTGCGTCTGCCGCGACATCAGGGCCTGGCACGAGCGTTCGTGGCAGGACTGGACGCCGCGCTGCGGGCCGGGGCCGACGTCATAGTCAACACCGACGCAGACAACCAATACCGCGCCGACGACATCGGCGCTCTCGTGGCTCCGATCCTCGCGAACGAGGCCGAGATCGTCGTCGGGGCCCGACCGATCGATCGAACCTCGCACTTCTCGCCTCTGAAGAAGTCTCTGCAGCGCATCGGGAGCCGGGTGGTCCGGAAGTTGAGCGCTACGGACATTCCCGATGCCCCGAGCGGCTTTCGGGCCATGAGTCGCGACGCCGCGCAACGACTTAACGTGTTCAACGACTACAGCTATACGCTCGAGACGATCATCCAGGCAGGCCGGAAGGGAATGGCGATCACGTCCGTGCCGGTGCGGACAAATCCCGATCTGCGGCCCTCTCGACTGATCGGCAGCCTGGGCGCGTATCTGAGGCAGCAAGTCCTCACCCTGTTCCGCATCTTCATGACCTACAGGCCGTTGTTCTTCTTTGCCGTTCCTGGCGTGATCGCCTTCACGCTCGGGTTCCTGCTGGGGGTCCGCTTCGTCTACTTTTACGTGACCGGTACAGGTGCCGGACACGTTCAGTCACTGATCCTCGCCGCGATCTTATTGGGAGTCGGCGCGCTCCTGGTTCTGGTCGGGTTGCTGGCCGATCTGATCGCCGTGAACCGCAAGCTTCTCGAACGGGTGGACTGGCGGCTGCAAAAGGTAGAAGAGCGCGTCTCCGGACAGGGCCGAGACGATTGAGAACGGATCTCCGGCTGGCACTCTCACGCCGTTTGGCACTCTCATACCGGCTGGCACTCTCACGATTGAGGAGCGTCTCGACCCCGTGACCGAGCCCTACGACTGGCGGCTACAGGGCCAGGAGCGTTATCTGCAGGGCGCTGAACTTCGCCGGAGCGAGTATCGCCCGCCGCGCGCAGACTGGGATCACGACCACTGCGAGTTTTGCGGCTCGGCCTTCTCACGACTGGGAGATCCGTCGCACCTCACTGCCGGCTACTGCACGGCGGACGAATATCGATGGATCTGTCGCGACTGCTTCTCGGATTTCCAGGAGAGGTTCGAGTGGACGGTGACGGAGGACTCGAACAAGAGATCTGAGTCATAGAATCGACGAGGTATGGCGGTCAGCGCTGGCCGTCGAGGACACACTGCCGGGAGATAGACCGATGATGCACCGATCAAGCGCCGCCCGCCGGGCGGCAGGCTCGCCGAAGCTGGCCACCCTGTTGGCCTTCGTGTCCACCGTAACTCTGTCCGCTGGGTGTGCCCGCGAAGCAGAAGACGGCTCGCAATCCGGCCAGCCCGAGGGTGACGCCATGGCGGAATTCGAGCATGCGGAGCACGGCTCCGAGGGCACCGCGTCCGCCACGAGACCCGGAGGCGTCGCCGGGGTGCCTCTGTACGATGACCTGGGCGATCACCAGCACGCCATCTCCACTGACTCTCCCGAAGCGCAGGCGTACTTCGACCAGGGGCTGCGTCTCCAGTACGCGTTCAATCACGCGGAGGCGATCCGGTCGTTCGAAGCGGCGCTGGAGCTCGATCCGGAGTGCGCGATGTGCCTGTGGGGGATCGCGCTCGCTTCGGGCCCCAACATCAACGCGCCGATGGATCCCGAGAGCGGCGCGCGGGCCTACGAATCGATCCAGACGGCGCTTGAGCTAGCTGAGAGCGTAAGCGAATCAGAGCAGGCCTACATCCGGGCCCTGACCGCGCGGTTCGGCCCCGATCCCGAGTCTGATCGGGTGCAGCTCGACTCGGCCTACGCGCGGGCCATGGCTGAAGTGGCCGACGCGTATCCCGACGACGCGGACGCTCGCACGCTGTACGCGGCGTCGCTGATGAACCTGAGCCCCTGGAACTACTGGTCGGGGAGTTACGGAGACCGGCGCCCGAATCCCGGCACGGAGACGATCGTGGCGCAGCTCGAAGGTGCACTGGAGCTGGAGCCGAACAACCCGGGAGCCTGCCACTACTACATTCACTCGGTCGAGGCGGCGTATCCGAAGCGAGCGGTCGAGTGCGCGGATCGGCTGGCGGCCTTGATGCCCGGCGCGGGCCACATCGTGCACATGCCCGGCCATATCTACATCCGCGTCGGTCGCTACGCGGACGCGGTCGCGGCGAACGAGCACGCCGTCCACTCCGACGAGACGTTCATCTCCGACCAGCGCCCGACCGGGCTGTACCCGACCGCTTACTATCCGCACAACTACCACTTCATGGCGTTCGCGGCGACGATGGCCGGAATGAGCGATAGAGCGCTCGAAGCGGCCCGCATCGTGGCTCCGAAGATCCCGCTGGACGTCGCCCTGGCGATCTACTGGATCCAGAACGCGGTCGTCCTGCCCTCGCTCACGCTCGTGAGCTTCGGACGGTGGAACGAGGTGCTGGAGGAGCCGCTGCCACCCGCCGAGCTGAAGCTCGCGACCGCCCTCGCCCACTACACACGCGGCATCGCGTTCGCCGCGACCGACCGCTTCGACGAGGCCGAGGCCGTGCTGTCGACCGTGCGTGAGATCGCAGCCGCCGGGGCAGAGCAGGAGGACTCCGCAATCGATATCACGGTGCACGCGCTGCAGGGCGAGATCGCGCTCCGGCTTGGTGATCCACAGGGCGCGGTGCGGCATTTCCAGACGGCGGCCGAGATCGAGGACAGCATGCTGTACGAAGAGCCACCGCTGTGGTACTACCCAGTCCGGCATTCGCTGGGACGGGCGCTCCTGGAAGCGGGCCGTGCGGAGGACGCAGAGGCGGCGTACCGGGAGGATTTGTTGCGCTTTCCGGAGAACGGGTGGGCGCTGTTCGGGTTGGCTCTCAGCCTGGAGGCACAGGGGCGAGCCGAGGAAGCCGCAGGCGTGCGTGCACGGTTCGAGCAGGCCTGGGCGGACGCCGACGCGGAGCTGATCGCTTCGCGGTTTTAGGCGGACGCCGGCATTTGAAGGGCTAAGAGCGTGCTGAGCCGCAATCGGCTGCTCACGAGCTACTACCTGGCCACACCGGCGTTCTGGCTGCTCGATCTTCTCGCTACCCGGCCAGCTGGAAACCGGCGAGCCGCTCTATACCGGTCTGACTCCGCTGCGGCTCGCCAACTTCGTGCTCGCCGCCTGCGTGCTCCTGTTCAGCTTCTACAGCAATCAAGCGGCGCTGGCAGAGCATGTCAGGCGGGGCGGGCACGCTTGACAGTCGAGTTGAGACAGAGGGAGAATGCGGCGGCTGGAGAGGAACGAGCGTGTGACCGCCTACCGCGATCACCCGAACCAGGAGGGAACAGGCCATGAAGCGCACACTCATGATCCCGCTCGCCATACTTCTCGGAGCCGCATGCCAAGCTCCTGAGCCGGCCGACGAAGATTCGGCTACGGCGGAAACGGAAGCAGCCAACGAAGCCCTCGTCCATCGCTGGATCGAGGCATGGGGGATGGAAGAGGCAGCCGCGTTCGCCGAGTACGACGCGATCGCGGCCCCGGACGTGCACCTGGACTCGCAGAATCTTCAGGTACATGGAATGGCGGAATGGCGTAATCACTTCACGGAAGTCAAGGAGGCGTTTCCTGACATCGCGTTCACGGTGGAGGAGATCTTTGCCGCGGGCGACAGGGTCGCGGTCCGCTGGCGGGGCACTGGCACGCACGAGGGCGAGTTCATGGGCATACCCGGCACCGGGCTCCCAATCGACGTTACCGGTACGGGTATTGTTCACGTCGTCGACGGAATGATTCAGACGTGGACCGAGAATTATGACGGCCTTGCCCTGATGCAGCAGATCGGCGCCATCCCGATGCCGGGCGAGTGAGGGCAGTCGAGAATGAGCGACAAGGGAAATAGCGGAGCAGCAGCCACCTCACTGTTCGGCGGGGCGGGCTGGTTCGTGTTCTGGCTGTTCACGGTCGCCTTCGCCCAGCTTTCCGTGGGGCAGGCGATTCTGGCGATCGTGATCTGGCCGTACTATCTCGGATTGGCCCTGCGCTAAACGCGGTAGCTGATGAGGCAATCCCTTTAGGCAGCCCCTCAGCCGCTCTGCAGCCGCTCAAGTTCGGCGCTTCGGGCGGCCGAGAGTCCGCGTCCGCGTTGCATTTCACCTGCCCGAGCGTTTTCTTGTTCGAATTCTGACCGGCGCGAATGTGCCGTATCCCAGCCACACCCCAAGGAGGTAGAGTCATGAAGCGGTTCACACCCTCGCTCATCGCGGCCCTCGCGCTCGCGGTGTCGGTTTTCGCTGGCACCACCCCGGCGCCTGCCCACGCACAGGAAGAGGCGCCCAATCTCGTTTCGGTCGCCGTGTTGAGTGCGACTCCGGCCCATTCCGAGCAGCTGGCCGACCTTATCGGCAAAGTCGCCGAGTCGGCGAGAATGTCCAACCTGAGCGCCAAGCACTCATGGGTCGTCTATCAGGAGGGCCGCAACTTCCACATCGTCAGCTGGCCCGAGAATTGGGCGAGCCTCGACGATCCGGATGCCATGTGGCGCGAGATCGGAGCCGGGGCTGGCGCCGAACTGATGGAGGAAGCCTTCGCCGCCTACGGCGAGCTGTGGGTGACATCCGAGTCTCACATGTCCAACCACATCGAGGCGTGGAGCTATGAGCCAGAAGAGGGCCTGCAGGCCGGAGACCACACGGGAGCCGTGGTCTTTCAGGATTGGATGCGACCTGGCAAAGGCGAAGAGTTCGGCGAGAGCACGGTCGGCATCATGGCTATGCTCAAAGAGATGAACTTCCCGTATCCAGTCTACGGCCATCGCGTGTTGATTGGCGAAGAGAACCTTGCGTATTTCGTGGTACTGCACGACGGGCTCGGCGACTTCTACGGTGCGAACAGCATGGGACAGCTGCTCGAGGCGTCGGGCATAGGAGAAAGGTGGTCGCAGCACATGTCCGGGCGAGACCAGCTGGTCTACCGGTATGACAACTTCCAGGCTCAGTTCCGGAAAGACCTGAGCTACATGCCGGAAGGCGAGTGAGGTAGTCGGTTGAGGATCGACCCGGGCACGGCGCTTTGGGTCGATTTCGCGCCGCGAAGAGGGCGAGGCCGCCGTGCCGGGTCTCGCCCATTTCTTTCTTGAGGCAAGCTGGGGCTTCTAAGGGGAAGTGGAGGCCGGCGACACGGCCTCATAAGGACGATATGAAGACGAGCGCGTGGGGCAGGTACCTCGTCCATCGGGCCCGATCGAGCCCGGAATCCCAAAGCTCGCCGCGTCGGCTTTCTGGAGCAGCGCTGGTTTGCTCAGATCGAAGCGGTGGAGCGAAACGGGCCTCGAAGTCCAGCGTCCAACCAACCACGATTCAAACGTTTCTTCTCCAATCGCTCTTAGATAACAGAGAAGCGCCACTCGATCCACGCTCTGAAACGGCAGGTACCCGAACACGACCCACACCCTCTCCGACCCACGAAACTGATCGGACTCCCGAAGCAGCTGTCTCACATCACTGCGATCCTGACCGCCAGTAACCCATCGGTCAATACCGAATCGCGTCCCGTAATAGCTCAGTGGATCAGCAGCGTAGACGTGGGCGAACACTGCGTCTCCAGCCTCGTAGTGTTCAGCCAAGATCTTGATCAAACCCCGGTTACGCTCGATCGGATACCCGGGCGGTCCACGGACAACGGCTAGAAGGGAGGGAAAGATCAGTATCATCAAAACAAGCGCACTGGCTCGACTGCCCAGCCTCGCAAGGCGGATGATGCCCTCGACCCCGAACGCGACAAGCAGAATAAGCAAAGGCAGCAGGTACACGGACGTGCGCGGGCCGATCGGGTACAGCTGGGCCCTCGAAAGCACCCACGCGAGAGCAGGAGGAGTCAGAAGCAGTACCAGAAGAGCGAAGCGCTTAGCTGAGATCAGAGCTGCCACCCCGGCACAGGCCAGGCCGACGACGGCCCAATCGAGCGTGACCGGGGCGTTCCACACGGGTGGTCCCGCGTACGGGATGAAGAGAGTGCTCGGAATGAAGGAATGGACAACCTTGTCGACGACCCACGTCGGATACTCAGCGACTGGAGCGACGAAGGCACCCGCTCTCCCCCAGAACTCGCGCATGTGGCCGCTGGTCTCTGGGGTCACCATACTGAAGGCCCACAGCGCCGCGAAGAGGCCCATGGCTCCCCACACGAGCACCGGCAATCCGTACGCGAGCCACCTCGCGCGATGCCCTGTCGAGCGGGACCGGGCCCCTGCGACGACCAACGCCAGCCACGCTCCCGCAGATACCACCACCGCCACGGTGGAGAGCAAACAGGCAAGCCCGCCAGCCACGGCGAGCAAGATCCTGACAGGATTGCGGTCCTCGACCTTGAGCAGCCGGAGCCCGATTGCGATCACCAGGCAGCTACATAGCACATCGAGGCCGTACTGCTTAACCACAGAACTCAGGCTGATCAGGAACGGGCTAAGGGCAAAGAGTGCTACGGGTACGAACATTCCCTCCTTGGAAAGCGCCTTGCGAGCGATGGTCCAGAAGAGAATGAGACTGACCAGCGAAACAACGAGTGGCACGATCCGAAGTGCCCAATCGGAAGGCCCGAAGGTCAGCACCATGGCCTTCTCTGCGGCGAGAAAACCGATGGGGGCTACCTGGTTGTAGTCCAGGGGCTGCAAGAGAAGCTCTGCCGCGCTTCTCTCGAGGATGTTGCGAGCGAGCCGGATCTCGTCCCGCCACAGTGAGGTGTTCGCAAGAAACTGGAACAGTCTGAGCCCGGCGCCTACAACCACCAGCAGCAGCGCCGCCCCTGCAAACCTTTCTCGGAGTCTTTGCTTGCTCAAGGGCCCCTCTGACCGCACTTCGGCGCCCGAGCGTCCGCGCGAGCAGCCCGTTGAGAGTCCTACATCTGCATGTCGGTGTTCCAGATATCGCTCACACAGACCCACGAGCCGTCCGCCTGGCGCTCGTAGATCGCGTGCCACTTGCCGACCATACTGATCGGATCCGCGTCCGGCGGAGCGAGATCGAGGGTGAACGCACCTCGCGCGTAGGCCAGATCGCCCTCGCCGCCGATGACCTGCGGCGTGAGAGTGAAGCCGGTGACCGGTGGAAGGGCTTTCTGATTCTCCCGGATCGCTGCATGTCCCTGGAACATCGGTTCATCGGGCGGCATGCGGACCGCATCGGCGGCATAGGCCTCGTCCTCGGCTGTAAACGTCGGTTGCGGTTCAGCCTCGGGCGCAGGCTGGCAGGCCGTGGCCGCTAGTAGCACAGCTGACGCGGCAATAAGGATCCGTGATTTCATTCAAGCCTCCGTTGGTGAGACAATCTCAAGAGATCAGCGGATGTGACGTTATCGTCCAAGTACCGGGTCTCGCAATTGACGGACGCTCCGGGCTCGAATTGTCACAGCAACAGTCCCAGCTGGGCGGAGCCGTAGCTCCCCCGAAGGACTGGAACCACGTACCGTTGTGCGGTATAAGCTGGATTACGGGGCCGTAGCTCAGTTGGGAGAGCGCCTGCTTTGCAAGCAGGAGGTCGTCGGTTCGAATCCGATCGGCTCCATTGCCGTGCGCCACGTCAGCAGCCAATCATTTCAGGAAGCCAGATCGGCTACGACACCCCTCAAGACGAGCGTTGTCCGTGAAGGGTGGTGCGATGGGCTAGAAGAACGGGCAGACGTCGACTTCCTGGCCCTTTGACAAGAAAAACGTGTCAAAGGGGTCCTCGCTACCGAACTGTAGATTCGCGGTCGAGTACGCCTCCAACTGAAGGACGCCACCACCGTTGGCCGGTGTCACCGTGCCCTCCTGCACCAATGTGGCGCTGATTACCCCAGGGATTACAAACTCGGCCTCTCCGGTGTACGTGGTGGCCGCGCCAAGGGAATGCTGCGTCCACGTTCCCGGCGGGAATGCCGGGTCAATCCACGTGCCGTCCGCCAGGAAGAAGTAGCAGTTGTCGAATTCGGGGGGCCCAACAGGCGGGCCGCCGACCTGCTCAACGTGAACCGCAAACACCCGGCCTCCCAAACCACGGAGCCGTTGGGATTCGCGTGGTCCGGACCCAAGCCCTTGCCGGTCGAACGAGACGATCTGCGAGGAGTCGAGTGGATCGGGTTGCGTGGGCATGTCGCCACACGCAGCGAGCAAAACCAAGGCGAAGACGCCTGCGAGTGCGGTTGATTGGCGTACCCTCATGGGTGATTCCTCTCCTCGTGACTGAGTTCTCGGCCCACTCCCCACCCGACGAACCCAATACGAGCGAGTCTGCAAAGAGAGCAGTCTGGCCCGAAGGCACCCTTTGTAGCCCGTGGGAATCATCGACGCAAACTTCTTCTGGGATGCAGTCAGCCCATTCGAGCACTCGAACGAGCTGGATCGGCTTGAGAGGGAGGTACTTGGCTGCAACGGCCGTCACTTGTGCCGGAATTCACAAGCGCCCCGCTCGCAAAACACGGCGTGTGGGAAAATACCCTACAAGCGTGCGCCTCGGGAGTGTGCCACTAATTGTGCCGTTGTCCACCGTGGTCAGTCGGGGTGTATCGGGGTCGGATGCGTGAAAGTGCCCATTCTTCGGGGCTCACCGTGGTCAGTCGGGGCGTGGTTGAGCCTTTGCAAGCAGGAGGTCGTCGGTTCGAATCCGATCCGCTCCATTCAGGTGTTGCACCCGATTCCCCGCGTCATCCGCCAGCTCGCGGCCGTCCCGGCGCTTGCAGGGGCCGCAGACAGTCACTACTGTCGGCAGCATCCCATGCCACCCTGGAGGTGTCGAATGAGGCCAAAGCTCGCCCTTCCGATCGTCGCCATCACCCTGGCCGCCTGCCAGACCCAGCCTGCGACGCAGACTGCGGACACGACCGAGTCCCAGACGGCTGCGGCAGCTGCGGTAGACGCGAAAGCGCTCGTGGCCCGCGCCTACGAGGCCTTCAACAACCGTGACTTTGACGCCTATGCAGAGCTCTTTACCGCCGATGCCGACACTTGGTCAACGGACGGATCGATGGTGAGAGGCGTGCAGAACATCGCGGCGTGGGACATGGCATGGGTCGATGCGTTCCCCGATGCACGCATCACCTCGAGCCAAATGGTTGCGGAGGGATCCTTCGTCGTCAGCCAGAACCGTTTCACTGGCACGCATGAAGGAACCATTGTGACCGCTGACGGCAACGAGATCCCCGCTACAGGGAACCAGGTGGACGTCCCCTACGTCGCTGTGTTCGAGATCGAGGATGGCAAGGTCAAGCACCAGCGCATCTACTACAACGTCATGGATATGATGGAGCAACTAGGCCAGATGCCGTAGCCTAACAGCCGCTCGCTCTTTCATTCGCTCACAGCACATCGACACGACATCAGGCGCTCGCTGCACCCTTTTCCTGCCCGGCCGCCGGGGCCGGCAGCGCTGCACCGGCTGCAACCGCGGCCAGAAAGACGAGCCCGCTCCGCCCTCCGGGTCGATTCCTGCTCCGGGGAGCGTCTCTAGGAACCGGGTTCACCCGCTGTTTCCTCCAGTAGCTCCATCACACGTCCATCGATCCCTTCCAGAGTGGGGTCCGCGTCCGTGATCCAAGTCTCGAGGTCCTGAAGATCGGAAGCCTGGGGGGCGGGTCGAGGAATCGAAATGATCCTCGGGTCGCCGCTTCTGGTGACCCGGGTTTCCCACCGGGGTCCCCAGCCGAGGACGGCGGCATACATGGTCTTTGCGAGCAGATTCGGAACGCCTCCAGCGAGGACACCTTCGTAGAACATCTTGTGGACGGCCCTCCAGCTTTCGGTTCGCTCCCGGCAGAAATAGTCGTGCACGACGGACGCACGGCGGTAGTCACCCACGAACGGGGGCACGAT
>JBDHBD010000024.1:0-43166 GCA_039587755.1 Gemmatimonadota bacterium
CGCGGGAGGAGGTGCCGGAGCACCTGCGCGCGCACGTCAGGGTGCCCCTGGACCTGTTCACCGTGCAGACGCAGATGCTGCTCCAGTACCACATGCGGGACCCGGTCGTCTTCTACAACAAGGAGGACCAGTGGGATGTGCCGGTCCAGACCTCCTTCGGCCAATCCAATCCCCTCGAGCCGTACTACATCGTGGCCCGGCTGCCGGGCGAGGAGGCGGAGGAGTTCCTGCTGATCCAGCCGTTCACGCCCGACAAGCGGCACAACCTGGTGGGGTGGATGGCGGCCCGGAACGACGGCGAGCACTACGGCGAGCGGATCCTGTTCCGGTTCCCGACGGGGCGGCACGTGGACGGCCCCAACCAGATCGAGACAACGATGCGGTGATCTCAGAGCAGTTCACGCTCTGGGGCCAGGTGGGCTCGGAGGTGATGCGGGGGATCCTCCTGGTCATCCCGATGGGCGACGCGGTGCTCTACGCCGAGCCGGTCTTCCTGAAGCCGGAGACGCTGGAGTTCCCGGAGCTCCGCCGTATCATCCTGGCCGACGCCCGTCAGGTGGTGATGCGGCCGACGCTGGACGCCTCCGTCGCCGCGCTGACCGGGGAGCTGCCCGCCGTCGCGCTGGTCGCCGAGGCCGCCGTGCCGGGGCCGGAGGAGGAGGCGGCGGAACCGGCTGCGGCGGCCCCGGAGCTCGTGGACCAGGTCCGCGAGGAGCTCCGGGCGACGATCGAGAGGCTGGAGGCACTGCTGGATCGGTTGGAGGGGGGCGGGGGGTGAGGGGGTGGGGCGGATCTCCTCACCGGCTCGGCTTTGGCGCCCTCCCTCTGGCGACACCGAAAGAGGGCTCCGGCGTCGCCGCGCTGCGGTGCGTGAGTTCAAGGTCGCGCGGGCGCGCGATCACACTCATTCCCCACTGGCCTGTACCTGCGCCCTACTTCATCCTCTACAGTGCGTGCGCGTGGTCAAGCGTCCGGTGTCCACACTAACACGGTTACCGCGCCCTCAGCGACGCTCCTGCTCTCGTCCTCGTAGAGCAGCAGGTCGGCCCATACGTGGGCGAAGGTACCAGCCGCGGGCCCGGACCGATCGAGCTAGCCCGACTCCGCTAGCGGATTCCCGCCCGCACGCCGTCGGGCTCCTGATTCCGCCACGGCGGAGTCGGGAGCGGTCGCTGGCGCGGCCATACCTCGTCCAAGGTATTGGCGTCGTACAGCCGGCCGTTCTTCATCACGTACTGGATGTCGACGGTGTTCCGGAGATCTGCGAGCGGATCGGCATTGAGCACCAGGATGTCGGCCAGTTTGCCGGTCTCGATGGCGCCGATGTCGTTTCCGAACCCGATCGCCTCGGCGCCGAAGATCGTCGCGACGCGCAGCGCGTCGTGGTTCGACAGCCCGCCCGAGCCTATCGCCCAGAGCTCCCAATGGTATCCGAGGCCCTGGAGCTGCCCGTGGCTGCCGACGCCTGCCCGGGCACCGTTCTCGACCAGCCTCTTGATGAACTCAGCGTGCTTCGGGAACACGTACTCTTCATCCAGGAACCAGGCCGACTGGCGCTCCCAACCGCGGCGGCGGGTTCGCGCGTCAACGCTGGCGTGCGGTGCGAACCGACGCAGCTTCTCGTCGTCGTGCACGCCTTCCTTGGTGTAGAAGTAGTTCTCGCCGAACGGCCCCCCGTAGGAGACGAGCAGTGTCGGGCTGTTGGTCGTCTGAGACGCCTTGAAGAGTTCGACTACGTCATCGAAGATCGGTGCGATCGGAAGGGCGTGCTCGATGCCCGGGTAGCCGTCGATCGCGTGCGTGAGGTCGAGCTTGAAGTCGAGCCCGCCTTCGGTCGTGGGCATCAACTCGAGCTCTTTGGCCGCCTTGATAATCCACTGACGCTGCTGGCGGTTCCCCGACAGGTACATCTTGAGCGTCTTGGTGTCGTAGTACTCGCTGTAGCGCTTGAGAATGGACTTGGCGTGCGCCGTGTCGCGGATCGCTTCGCTGAAAAACACGCCGGGACCCGTCGAAAAAATCCGCGGCCCGACCATCCCCCCGGTCTCGACACGATCGCTGTAGCTCAGGATGTCGGTCGACCCGGTCTGGGGGTCACGCGTCGTCGTCACCCCGTATGCCAGATTCGTGAGGTATTGCCACGTTTGTCCCGGATGGATCTCTGGCACGAGCCACTGAGCGTGGTAGTGGGTGTCGACGAACCCCGGGATCAGCGTCTTGCCCGATACGTCGACGACCTGCGCACCTTCGGGTGCTTCGACTTCACCGGTCGAACCGACCGCCACGATCCGGTTGTCGGTCACGACCACGTCGGCATTCTCGATGATCGCGTGCTCCTTCATAGTGAGCACACGCCCGCCGCGGAGCACCACAGTGCCGGACGGAATGTCCCGCGGCATCTTGACCTCGATACGCCGTTCGAGCGGCTTGTAGAGGGTGTCGGCCCGCAGCGTGTCGAGTCCGGTTCGAACCGAATCGGCTCGTAGCCGGATCGCTGCGGCACGCGCACGCGCCTTCTCGGCCGCCATGAGTAGCGAGTCGGCCTTGATCTCCACGGAATCGGCGATCAAGCCGCTCAGCTTGGCCAGGAGTGAGTCGGGCACCACCGCCACGGTGGTGTCCTTCTTCAGGCTGTCGACCACCTGCCGCGTCGCTTTGAGGCTGTCGATGATGCCGCGGGCGATGAGGGCTTGTCGGACTTTGTCGCGGGTGTCCTGGACCGTGCTGTCCTCGATCGCCTCGATCCGGCTGAGGTCGTACGTGAACAGAGCGTTCCCGATTGCCCAGTGGACGCGCTCTCCGTCGGCGCTCCACGATGGGAACTCCCCGCCGATCTCCGTAAGCTGTCGCACCTCCACGGGCGCCTGAGCCGGATTCGCCACCGAGATCGTGGGTGGGGTAGGTCCGATTTCGCGGATGTCCACCGTGTAGATGTGGCTCCTGACCTGGGCCACGGCCCGATCACCTCTGGGTGAGATCATCACCAGCCCGGCCGGTGGCGCCCGCGGGGCATCCTCCGCCGGCTCGAACGCCTTCTCTCCAGCGTTCGCATTTTGGGCGTCTGGGTAGATCTCGCTCTTGAAGACCGGGAAGACCCTACGCGGCAGCACCTCCCACTCTTGTTCGTGCGGGCTCTCGCCGGTCGGGATCGGTGCCCCGCGAACGATCAGGTGTCGTTCGACATCAGTGCCATCCCAGCGGAACGAGACCAGGCCCTCAGCGGGGCTGTAGGCGTAGATCCGGTCGTTAATGTCTGCGCGGAAGTGCGCCACGTCCCGACCACCGGTCGGGGCGATCACGGTGACGTCTCCGCCGCTCGACGGCACCCAGACGAACTCGCCGCCCAGCGGACCGAAGAAGATGTCGGGTGCTCGCTTCAGCTCGCGCGCCGCACCGCGGGTCGCGACAACGCGCTGCCCATCGGGCGACCAGGCAACGTTGTAGTAGAGCGCCAGGACGCTGGTGAGTTGCTCCGGCTGCTCGGTCCCATCGGCGCGTACGCGCATGATGTGGCCGCCAACGGCGTCATCCCACGTGACATACGCTACCCACTGGCCATCGGGCGACCAGGCGGGGTGGTACTCGCCCACCTCGGCGCTCGTCAGTCGGCGGGATTCGGCGTGCGGCATGCCCTTGACCCACAGCCGGTCGAAGGCCGTGAACGCGACCTGACCGCCGTCGGGAGAGGCCACCGGGTGTCGAATCTGTCGAGCCGTCACCTCGTCACTCGTGTCGATCTCGTAGGCGAACTTCACCTCGGGACCGACATCGAGCTTGACATCGGCTTCGACCGGGATGTTGACCGGGGCCCTGCCGTCCATCGGCACGCGCCAGATTTGGCCGTCGTACGAGATGATGATGGCGTGCGAGTCGGGCGTGAAGCTGAAGCCCGGGAGCACGTCGAGGGTCGCGCGCGACTCCATGTCGTCGCGCTGGATCGGAAAAACGAGCCACTCCTCGTCGCCGGTCGTGAGGTTCCGCTTCCGGAGCCCCGTCTCGGTGTTCTCGCGAGTGCCGTAGACAAGCCAGTCGCCGTCGGGCGAGATCGCGGGCCGGAAGGCCGAACCGTACCGGCCCGTCATCCGGAGCGAGTTACCGGTCTCCCGGTCGTATCGATAGAGCTGGTACTGCGGGAACCGTGCGTTGTACGACCAATCGCCGGTTCGGGCGGCATGCCAAATGTAGCGCCCGTCCGGCGTCACCGCGGCACCCACCGCCTTGCGAGATGTGGGCTGGGTGACCACCGGGAGCGGGGCGCGTCGCTCGACGTTGTACATCATGAGCTTGTGCGATCTCCCCAGGCCGCCCGAGCGACTCACCACGATGTGCTCTCCGTCGGGCATCCACTCAGGCGACACGTACAGGTTGCCATTCCCCTGCGTCACCTGCGTGGTGTCGGTGAAGTCGAGCCGCATCGTCCAGACGTTGTCACCCCCGCTTCGGTCGGAGATGAAGACGAGGGTCTCGCCGTCGGGGCTGAAGCGCGGCTGTGCGTCGTACGCCATTCCCTTGGTGGTCCGGGTCGCCTGTCCGCCCTCGATCGGCACCGTATAGAGATCTCCCAGGAGATCGAACACGATCGTCTGACCGTCGGGACTCACGTCGAGCGACATCCACGTGCCGCGAGTGGCTGTGAACTCGGCACTTCTTTCGGCCTTGAGCAGAAGAGGCGGGGGCTTTTTCTTAGCGTCCGGGTCTCCCGGACCCTCCTGCGCCGAGACGCCAATCGACGGTACCACCGCGCACGCGACGCCCAGCAGGGCCGCCGCGCGCCAGTTGACCTTGCGCGTAGAGCTCATCGGTCACCTCCTCCCTGACGAGCCGATGCACCGACAGGCGCGGTATGTCTCCAGGGCTCGTCCGCGGCGGTCAGCTGCCGAGGCCACAGCTCGTCGAGCGTGTCGCCGTCATAGAGCCGGCCGTTCTTCATCACGTAGCGGATCGTGTTGGTGTTGCGGATGTCGTCGAGCGGATTCGCCTCCAGAACGATCAGGTCAGCCAGCTTGCCCGACTCGAGCGTCCCAAGGTCGCCGCCCAGCCCGATCGCCTCGGCGCCCATAGCCGTCGCGGCGCGAAGTGCGTCGTGCTCGCTCATCCCCCCGCTCTGGAGCGCCCAGAGCTCCCAGTGGTAGCCAAGACCCTGGAGCTGGCCGTGGCTGCCGACGCCCGTGCGCCCGCCCGCCTCGACGAGATCCTTGAGCCACGCCGAGTGCTTCTTGAAGACGTATTCCTCTTCCATGAACCACCCGCCGGGCCCCGGGCCGGGATTCCGACGCCGGATCTTGGCGTCGAGCTCGGCCTTGGGGGTGAAGTGGACGAGCTTCTCATCCCCCACCACATCTTCGGTGGTGTAGTAGTAGTTCTCGGCCCACGGACCGCCGTAGGTTACGAGCAGCGTCGGCGAGTTGACCGTCCCGGAGGTCTTGAACAGCTCGATCACGTCCCCATACGCCGGGATGATGGGCATCGTGTGCTCGATCCCCGGATAGCCGTCCATCGCGTGGGTCATGTTGAGGCGGTAGTCGAGTCCGCCCTCGGTGGTCGGCATCAGCTCGAGCTCGCGTGACGCCATGATCAGCAGCTGTCGCTGCCGGCGGTTGCCCGACATGTACATCTTGAACGTCTTGGTGTCGTAGTAGTCGCTATACCGCCGCAGAACGTGGCGGGCGTGGTCGAGATCGCGGATGCCCTCGATCCAGAACACACCCGGCCCGGTCGAATACACCCGCGGCCCCGGCATCCGGCCCGTCTCTACCAGATCGGCGTACGTCAGCACATCGGTGGTCGCCGTCTGCGGATCGCGCGTCGTGGTGACGCCGTAGGCCAGGTTGGCCAGGTAGATCCACGGCCGTGTCCAGTGGAGCCCCCACAGATTCCACATATGGGAGTGCGTATCGACGAACCCGGGGATTATCGTGGTCCCCGTCACGTCGATCACGCTCGCGTCCGCAGGCGCGCTCCCCGATGGCCCGACGCTTGAGATCCGGTTGTTCCGGACCACCACGTCGGCGTTCTCGATCACCTCGTCTTGGCGCATGGTCACGACGCGGGCGCCGCGGAGCACCAGGGTGCCCTGCGGGATGTCGCGTAGCACCTCGATCGTCATCCGCCGCTCCTCGGCCCGGTACGCCGCCTGGCGCAGCGCGACCGAGTCGGCCCCCGCCCGCCGCAGGCTGTCGTCGATCGCCTCGGCCCGGTCGAGGTCATAGGTGACGAACGCATTCCCGATCGACCAGTGGACTGTCCGGCCGTCCGCGCCCCAGGTGGGGAACTCGCCGCCGATGTCGCTCAGTTTCCGGACCGGCATCTGTGCGCTGTCGGGCTTGGTGACCATCACCGTCGGCACGCGCCCCCCGGTCTTGGGGACAGTGATCGCGTATATGTCCTTGTTTACCTGGGCGAGCGCGAGATTGCCTTGCGGTGCCATCATCACGAAATTGACCGGGAACTCGGGCACACTGCGCTCTCGCACCCCCGCCTCGCGCCGCTCCCTCGCTTCGCGCTCGAAGTCCCGCGGCATGATGATGTCCGAGTTGGGCGACAGCTCCCAACCGCGCGCCATGAACGGCGGCCGCCACGTGACCCGGAGATGCTGTTTGAGGTCGGTGTTGTCCCACCGAGTCGAGACCAGAGCGGCGGTCGCTGGCTGCCCGTCCGCCGCGGGCACGAAGCCGTAGGTGTAGATGCGGTCCGGATCGACCGTGAAGTGCGGGGCCGTTCGACCGCCCGTAGGTCCGATCACCGTCGCGTCGCCGCCCGCCGCCGGGAACCAGACGAACTCGGCGCCCAGCCCACCGAACACGAACGGGTTGATCGATTCATGAAGGTTCCGCGCATCGGCGCGCATCGCGACGATCCGGCTTCCGTCGGGAGACCACGCCGGGCGCTGGTAGTAGGCCGAGGCCGTCGAGACGCGTTGAGGAGTGCCACCCGCGGGAGAGGCCCGCATGACATGGCCTTCGGCGTCATCCCAGGTTACGTACGCGAGCGTGGATCCGTCGCGTGACCAGGTCGGTTGGAACTCACCCACGTTGTCGCTCGTCAGCCGTCGTGGGGTGCCGTCGGGCAGGTCCATCACGTACAGGCGGTCGAGCGCGCTGAACGCGATCCTGGTCCCATCCGGCGAAGGATTCACGTCGCGGATCTGCCGGGCCGTGAACGTGGGACCGTCGTCGATCGGATACTTGAACTCGACCTCGGGGCCGATCGCCACCTCGGCGTTCACCGTGAACGGGATCTTGGCCGCGTCTGATCGATCAATCGGGACGCGCCAGATCTCCCCGCCGTACGAGATCACGACCGCGCGTGAATCCGGCGTGAACGAGTAGCCGGGCAGCACGTCGAGGGTCGCGCGCGACTCCATGTCGTCGCGTTGGATCGGGTAGGCCAGCCACTGCTCTTCCCCCGTGGCGAGTTCGCGGAGCACCAGGCCCGTCTCGGTGTCGTGACGCGTGCCGTAGGTGAGCCACTTGCCGTCGGGCGAGAGCGCGGGTCGGAGCGCCGAACCGTATCGCGAGCTCATCGTCGTGAGCGTCCCCGTTTCGCGGTCGTAGACGCCGATCTGGTATTGGGGGAAGATCGCGTTGTACGACCACGAGCCGAGCCGCAGGGCGTACCACACGTAGCGCTCGTCCGGTCCGAACGCCGGGCCCTGGAAGCGGAGGCCACGCGGCGCCGCGGTCAGCTCGATTCCCGTTCCGCCGTCTTTGTGGTAGATCCACAGCTTCTCCAGCCCGCCCCAGAACGTGCCGCGGGCGACGACGATGTAGTTCCCGTCGGGGGTCCACTCCGGGGAGCGGAAGGTGCTGACCACCCCGCCGTCTTTGGTGATCTGTCTGCGCTCGCTTCCGTCGGCGCGCGCGATCCACACGTTGTCGTCGCCGCTCCGGTCGGAAACGAAGACGATATACTGGCTGTCCGGGCTGAACCGGGGCTGCATGTCGTGTTCGATCCCGTGCGTGATCCGGGTGGCCGTACCCCCCGCGATGGGGATCGTGTAGAGGTCGCCCAGCAGATCGAACACAATCGTCTGACCGTCGGGACTCACGTCCAGCGACATCCACGTCCCTTCGCTGGTCGTGAATCTGGCCCAGCGGGCGGGTTCGAGCGGGAGACCTTCTCCGGCTTCGCCGCCCTCTTGTGCCAGCAGCGGCGAACAGAGCGTTAGGAAAACGGGTGCGAGGAGCGCCCTTCGGCAGCGGTAAAAAAGCATGACTATCTCCTGATACGTGGCCAACTGATAGGCAATCGAAGCCGCGGGGAAGGTCGTAACGCCAATCCTCCGTAATGTCGTCGGGATGTAGGATGGAGAGTCCCAGGCCAGGGAGCAACACGACGGTGTCCGCTACCCGCGGTGCCGTGAGGAGCCACGAAAAGAGCTGCGGAAATCATCCTCCTGGCCCTCTCTTTACCGTCCGCGCGTCCAGACGAGCACGATCCCGCACGCGTCACCCAGCATGCGGTACTGGGCTGGTGCTGTAGCCGGGTTGCGGTGCACCTTGATCCCCTCGATCAGGTTCCGCGGCAGCTGCTGGATCCGGGTGAAGGCGTTCTCGCCTATCACACCGACATCCTGTTTCACCATGACACCCGTTTTCACAGGTGTCCAATTCGCGAGCAGGTGGCCGTTCAGATAGATGAGCGGCGGGCACTTTCCTTCCCTACGAGGGTCAAGGGAAATCGGTCCACGCTGCAGGTTGAGCTCCCAGCAGTTCGCCTTCCGCTGGGTGGTACCGACCGCACACTGGGCGAGCTGGACGTTCGGTATGCGTCGGAAATTGCCCACGACGTCGACGGCTTCGAGGTCCTCGCGGGTGATGAAGCGCCCGAGCCCCCGCTCCATTCTGCGGTAGAAGCCCCTGAGCCGCGGGTTCCGAAACGTACGCTCGATCTCGACGTTGAGGGCGGGGAGCCGGACCGGTCTCGTTTCCAGGGTGAGCATGGCGAGCTGCACAGCGCCCTGCGTGAGGTCCACCTGGGCCGTGTCGGAGAGTGCACCCGTGGCCGACGCCTGGAGCATCAGTGTCGCGGGAGGCCCTTCGTCGCACAGGAGATACGCACCCGAACTGTCGGCCTGCACCGCCAGGGGCTGAGTCTCCTCTTCCGCGCGCAGCCAGATCAAAGCTCCGGGAACTGCCTCTCCGGTTTCGGCATCTCGCACCCGGCCCAGCAGAGCGGTCCAACTGGCAGCCGGCACCTCCTCCTCACCGAGCTCCCCGCACAGTCGCGCTGCCGCCCACGCCGCCCGAAACTCATCCCTCAGGGGGATAGAAACCTTGGAAAACGACGGTTCTTCATTCCGATCGCGGGGGCTCGCAGCTCAACGGGGAGGTCAAAGGGGGGACCGAGCTTTACCGGACGGACGAGCATACCTTTGAGATCGTGTTCTATTACACGGACATCAAGGCAAGCGATAGCGCGATCACTGACGACGAACTGACGCCGCTGGTCTTGATCGAGGGACGGCTCGATGGTTGGGGCTGGTCCTATTGGGAGGATACAAGCGAAGTACGAGATCAGGATCAGATAAGGTTCGGCCGGTGGTGCGCGGGTGCACCGAGATCCCATGGCTGCCCTCTGGGCGACTGTGCAGTATTTGTGCCGTAACTGGGCTGCACTGGAGTGGAATGGGCTGCACTTGGCAGGATCGGTGACTGCCCCAAAATGACCGTCTGGCGCGGTCTAGTGCAGTCCGGTTACGTGCGGCCGGCGTAGTAGAGGGGGACTCAAGATCGGGCGCGTTTTCTCACCTCACGTCTCACTCGGTGTCAGGCCGCCAAGTGTCAGCTGCTACGAGAGCTCTATGGCCTCCACACCAACTCCCCCACAAACTCCCCGGACTTTTTTCGCGTATCCTGCGATATGGGTGGATCTGAAGGTGGGCATCCTGCGCGCTTGAAGCCCTAGAAGTCGCGCATCCTGACGGCCCGCCGCTCGCCGCCTCCGAAAAGAGATTTGAGGCTCTTCGTGCATCCTATACGTATGGGGGCGTCGCAGAGACGCGCGTCTACCCTGCATCGGGGGGTCGGAATCCAAAGCGGCCCAATGTCTGGCGAGCCGGGAGGCGGATCGATGACGATTGAGGGGATGCTCGAACGGGCACTTGAGAACAACGAGCTCATACTCCACTACCAACCGATCCTGCGCACGGAGGACCGGCAGGTGGAGGGAGCCGAAGCGCTGCTACGCTGGCTTCACCCTAGCCGCGGGCTCAGCCCAGCCGGAGAGTTCATCCGTGCCATCGAGCAGCTTCCGCTGATCCGAACCTTGGACCGCTGGGTGCTGAGGAGCGCGGTGCATTGTGCACGGCAGTGGCCCGGCGGAGAGGGCCCAGAATGGGTGGCCGTGAACCTCTCGCTGTTCTCTCTTCGGGATCATACGCTCGTCGGCTACCTGGAGAACCTCCTCCAACAAGTGCGGCTGGATCCTCACCATCTGGCGATCGAGATCGCGGAGCGGGCAGTACTGCGGGACTTCAAGATCGTGGAAGAAGGGCTTATTGCTCTCCAGCAGCTCGGCATCCGGATCGCGATCGATGACTTCGGGTCAGCAGGGTCGATGATTGAGGAGATAAAGCGCTCGCCGGTGGATTATCTGAAGCTGGACGGCCTTTTCACCCACAATCTTGGACTCGATCCGGAGGCGGAGAACCGGGCACTAACGGTGATCAAGTTCTGTCACGCGGCCGGCAAGCGCGTCGTGGCCACGTGCGTCGAGAATCAGGGGCAGTACGACTGGTTGGCCGCAGCTGGCTGCGATTACCTGCAGGGATACCATGTGGGCCGACCGGTGCCTTCCAGCCAACTGATGGTCGCTGTAGCGGGCGGGTGATGCAGGATCGCCTTGTGCATCTAAGCATATAGAGCCATGGAGAATCAGTTCGTTAGCGGCGCTGTGTTCGCGGGAATCGTCCTCCTGGTCTTGTACGAGATCTGGTTCGTGTCCCGGTTTAAGAAGGCGTGAGGTAACCGGACAAAAGAGTTAGCTGTGGATAGTGTCTACGTCGCTTTCCGATCCCACGGCTCCGAGATGGAGCACATTGGCGTCTTCAGCACGTTCAAAGCAGCCATGGACTACACGGAGGCCCTCGAGGAAGGGCTAGGCTGGTCTACTGTCCGTCCAAGCGAGGGGCTAGTGGAGGGGGTACCGAGTTCAGGCTCGATCTGGAAGCGCTACGCAATCGTCCACATGGAAATCGACAAGCCAGTTGTCAGGGTAGGGAGCGTGGAGGCGTGAGCAGCCAACCACAACGCGCGGGCGTCTGCGATGGGACCAACCCCTCCAGACAACTCCCCGAAAAACTCCCCGAACTTTTTTCGCGCAACTTGCGATATCCCGGCATCTGAACGTACGCATCCTGCGCGGGTGAAGCCCTAGAAGTAGCGCATCCTGCGTGAAATGGGGGCCAGATCCAAATGACTACGGATCAGGAGGTTGGGGATTCGAATTCTCCCGGGCGCGTTCTTCTAATGTTAGGGTGAGGTCGTTGATCTCGCGCCGACCTTGTGCGGGAAGTCAGCCATTCGGCTTCGACCCACGCGCGTTCGGGTCTAAGTTTCGTGGTGAAGGCCGCGTCTTCATGTGCTTGCTCTACGGAGGAATTCATGATCGCTCGACGCGTGCTTACAGCGCTCTGGATCGTTCTTGTCGCTGCGGTCCACACGGCCTGCGAGCCGGCTGACCCGGGCGACGTCGGTGCAGGAGAAGCCGTCTCCGAAGCGACCGCGGAGACCGTCCACGACGGCAACGTGGTCGAGATGACGGCCGTCGACTACGCCTTCGTAGGGCCCGCCGAGATTCCCTCCGGGTGGACGACCTTTCGGCTCAAGAACGAGGGAATGGAGCACCATTTCCTGCTCCTGAACCGCCTTCCCGACGACAAGACGTTCGAGGAGTACGTCGCGGAGGTTGCGGTGCCGTTCGACAGCGTATGGCACGAGCTGAGGTCTGGTGCGATCGACAAGCCGGAGGCCGGGGCGATGCTCGGCCGCCTTCTGCCGGCCTGGTACGGATCCGTCGCGCAGATGGGCGGGCCCGGCCTCGTCGCGGCGGGTGGGGTCGCAGAGACGACGGTCATGCTGGAGCCGGGCAACTACGTAATGGAGTGCTACGTCAAGACGCCCGACGGAGAGTTCCACGCGTCGCTCGGCATGGCGCGGCCGCTCACCGTGACGAGCGAATCGTCCGAGGCCTTACCGCCCGAGGCAAGCCTCGATATCACGCTCTCGAACTACGAACTGGCGATCGAGGGAGACGTCACGGCGGGGCAGCACACCGTGGCCGTCCACTTTCGGGAGCACCCGGAGTTGGGTCTCGGCAACGACGTCCACGTCGTCTGGCTCGAGGGCGAGACGGATCTGAGCGAGGTCGTTTCGTGGATGGACTGGATGAATGTCAGCGGCCTTCGGGAGCCGGCTCCGGCCGACTTCGTGGGCGGTGCCCACGAGATGCCCGTGGGGTACACGGCCTACTTCACGGTGGACCTCGCGCCCGGTCGTTACGCCTGGATTGCCGAGTCCGCCGCCGACAAGGGAATGGTGAAGGAGTTCCGCATCGAGTAAGGTCCTTCCCGTACGTGGCATCTTATGTAGTGGGCCCAACGTCTAGGTTGGGCCGAGCGAGATCCCGCGAACGATTCTCCGCTACGAGTTCCCGGGTAACATCTCGGTTCGGATGGGGATCGCGGTGATGTTCGTGGCGTTCACGCCTTAGGACGCCCAATACTTCCAGCTTGACCCTTCGCTGTCAGCGCGTCACATTCTATACCCGTCTACCCGGGTATACGGAGGAACGGTGAGGCAGCTGAGCAGGTGGTTCAAAGCACTGTCGGAGGAATTGAGGCTCGAGATCCTGGCGCTGCTGCTCCGCCACGCCACGCTGTGCGTATGCGAGGTCGAGAGCCTGCTCGAGCTCTCGCAGTCCACCGCCTCACGACACCTCCGGTACCTTCAGAACGCGGGTCTGGTAGACAGTCGTCGGGAGGGGTTGTGGGTCTACTACCGCTTGGCTGAGCCCGAGTCCGACCAGCATCGACGGCTCGTCGAACTGCTGGAGCCCATGCTCGGCGAGATCCCCCTTCCAGATCTTTCGGCTGAGCTGGCCGCGATGCGTGAGACGCGCGGCTGCCCAGCAGCCGAGGACCGTGGATTGGTCGCGTCGGTGGACGGAGAAAGGCGAGATCAACAGCAATGAGTTTGCCCGACGCCGCTACGTCCGTGGCGGGCCGTCTCTCCTTCCTCGATCGCTTTCTGACGCTCTGGATCTTCGCCGGCATGGCCATCGGCGTGGCCGTCGGGTACCTGTGGCCCCGTGGTGTGGAGTCATTCAATGCAGCCACTCAGATCGGGACCACCTCCATCCCGATCGCGATCGGTCTCATCCTCATGATGTACCCGCCGCTGGCCAAGGTCCGGTACGAGAAGTTTCAAACGGTCTTCCAGCATAAGCGGATACTGGGGCTCTCACTGATCCAGAACTGGGTCGTGGGCCCGATCGTCATGTTCGTTCTGGCCATTCTCCTGTTGCGCGATCTGCCGGGCTACGCGGTGGGACTGATCCTGGTCGGGCTGGCGCGCTGTATCGCGATGGTGCTCGTGTGGAACGACCTGGCCGACGGTGACCGCGACCTCGCCGCCGGGCTTGTCGCCGCCAACGCCGTGTTTCAGGTGCTGTTCTACGGTTTCTACGCCTGGGTCTTCATCACCCTGCTGCCTCCGCTGTTCGGTCTGGAGGGCTTCGCAATGGATGTAGGTATGGGGGAGATCGCCAGGACGGTGCTGATCTACCTCGGAATCCCGTTCATTGGAGGGTTGATCACCCGGTTCACCCTGCTCCGACGCAAGGGCGAGGAGTGGTACGAGCGCGTGTTCATTCCGCGGATCAGCCCGGTCACTCTGGCCGCGCTGCTGTTTACGGTTGTCGTGATGTTCTCCCTCAAGGGCGAGCTCATCGTCGAGCTGCCGCTGGACGTGGTACGAATCGCGATCCCACTCACAGTCTATTTCCTGGCGATGTTCGCCATCACGTTCGTCGGGGCACGGCTGCTAAGAGGAGAGTATCCGGAGACCACCACTGTCGCTCTCACGGCGGCCAGCAACGACTTTGAGCTGGCCATCGCGGTAGCGATCGCCGTGTTTGGGATCCAGTCGTCACAGGCCTTCGCGACCGTGATCGGGCCACTGGTCGAAGTCCCGGTGCTGATCGGCCTCGTGCACGTCTCGCTGTGGGCGCGCCGGGCTTTCTTCGCGCCGCCGCCGACGGACGATCGCCAGCGCAGCTGAGGACAACCGAGCCGTTTCCTTCACGGCCTACCTACGCTTTACCTCTCCGCTTTACCGGCCCCCGCAGGTCTGGCCCACAGCTTTCTACCACCAAATCCGAGGGTGCAGCACCACGGGTCCTCGACTTTACCGCTACTTGACTCGGGTTGCCTATCCATGAGGTGGAGAACGGGAGGAAGGGTTGGTGAGGGCTGCCGATGTGGCTGAACGCCACGAGGAGGCCACGATGAGGCGACAAGAAGCGAAGTCTTCGACCAGACGAGCGATGCAGCGCAAGCAGCCCGTCGTGGGAGATATTCATGCCATGGAGCAGCTGTGCCTGCTCGCGGGAGCCGCGATGCGACCCGAGCAGCTCACCTCGCTCCAGCTCGGGTGCATCGTCGAGGAGTTCCTTCGACTCAAGGCATGCTTGCAGTGAGCCAAATGGCCTCGCGTGGTCAAAGGCAACCGAGCTACGGGATCAGCTCCTCAAGCAGCACGCCTGTGTCGATGTCGAACACTCGAACCAGCCTGAGGACCGCACCCCCACGGCTCGTTGCCTCGTAGGTTCGGACTTGCACGATCTTCTTGTTCTCGCCCGGTCGAAAAACGACCCACTGTCCGGGATTGACCGACCGCTCGACCGTGTCGCAAGGGCCTTTTGGCAGGTGACGCTGCTGACCCGGCGGGCGGGCGGGCTCCCAAATCCGGCACTGGCCGGGCGCTGGCAGGTGTCCCGGCGGGATCTTCAGAATCGCTGCGGTGCTCCGCTCACCGGTTGTCGTCACCACGCCACCTGCGTCGGTGACCACACCGGCTTGCGACGCGCTGGGGCCGCGGTCAGGCAAAGGACCACTGTCCGGAGGTGTGCCGGCGGCACAACCGATCGCGGTGACAAGAGCACTTATGCTCAGAAGCTGTTGATATCGCATCACTTGCCTCCTTCTCCTCCCTGGTGCGCCGGGTGCCTTGCTCGCGCGAAGGCTTTCAGCCAGCGAGATCCGTGCCGATTCACGCCAAGGAGTAGGCGTGCGCCGAGGGAGTATCCTCGTCGTAGGAAGCTCCGAGCAGCGGGATGTCTGGCACTGCCAGAACCCTCGGCGCGCGAATCTCGTATTGATGAAGTAGTGAATGGAAGTAGAGAATCGCGGGAACTGGAGTGCACTGATGGGTGACGAGCATCTGCCCGAGCTATACACGGATCGAGACCTGACCCGCGCCCGGCGGAAAGCGAAAGCCGTCGGCTGGGTACAGGGAGGTGGTGCCGTGCTGGCCGTCGGGGTCGTGTACAGCATTATCGGCTGGATACCCACGATCCTCGTGCTGGGAGTTGTCGCATACGGGATCTACAGGCTCCTCCGGTCCCCCAAGACATCCGAGTGAGGTTGTCCGCGCGGATAACCGAATGGGAAAACGACGAACACCAAGGGTCGAGGGAAGCTCGCCCCGTGCGGAGAACTGGCTGCAGCATGCCGTGCCGGCCGCGTCCGTGGACCTGCATGGTCTGCGGACCGAGCCCGCTCGGAAACGAGTTCGTGCGTTTCTGCAGCGAGTGGCCCGACAGTACCCGGGTCAGGCGGTCCACGTGATCACGGGGAAAGGGCTCAACTCGCCCGACGGTCCGAAGCTCAGGCCCATGGTCTTGGAAGAGCTTGGGGCCGCCGACGGCCTGATCGCGGAGTGGGTGCTGTCTGCCGACCAGGGGAGTGTGCTGATTCGGCTCCGTTGAGAAAGCGACCCGTCCGGGAGGCGACGGGGTAAGTAAGGCAACCCTAAGAAGGGCGTCGTCAGCGCGCGATCTGCGCCCAGGCGAGCGGGATGTGGCGCCGCCCCGTCCCGGGGCCGTGGGTCGCGATCATCTCATCGTAGTGCACAGCTGTCGGACCCGTGCCACCCTTCTGGACGACCACCTCTTCACCAATCACTGCTCCGAAGAGCCTGCTGTCATTCTTAACTGTGACCTTCTTGTCCGGGTTGTAGAGACCCGCGGCCGCCTCCGAATTGTTATCAATAACCCAGTCGCTGGGGCTACTGCCGCAGGAATACAGCATGAGGTCCGACGGCACGCCCCCCTGATTCACCTTTGCCTCGCTGCGCAAGTGGAGTTTGTGATCCAGGTAGATGGTCACTGTGGCCCCCGGCGCGGGTCGCAGCTCTGAGCCAGGCTTGTCTACCACGAGGTCGTGGAACATATAGGTGCCGGAAGGGAGCTCCACGATCATCTTCTTGTCGACCTTCAACACACCGTTGCCCTCATCGTATGTGTAGCCACCGGCAGGCAGCGAGCTCTTCGGAGTATACCCGCCTCCGGGGCAGGCGAGAGTCGGGTAGTCCCGGTGGAGCGAGCCAGCGACTGAGCGGCAGCGAACTCGTCGACTGCCGACCTCGACGTATGATGGCTGAAGGACTGCGAAACAACGGGAACCGCGATGGCAGCCCCCACCGCGATCACCACCAACGCGATCAGCTACTCGACGAGCGAATAGCCGTCTGAGCGGCGATCGACTGCATGTTGGCAGCTCGTCGCGGTCACGTCTCGCCCCGTCTTCACGTTAAATGTGTCGCTCACAGCTGCGCACGATCGTCTAGTGAATCGCATGACCGGGTGCAGGTTACCAATGCAGAGGAGCATGCAAACAGGTCCGCAGTACTCTCCCCAATGCGCTAAGTGTCTATCAGAGCGCTACGTATAGATCTCTGACAGTTGATGACTGCAGCTGGAGTGGTGCATGTTCAGGACCTCACTGCCGCCCCGTGCGTTGAATGAGTGTTCCGCTGAGCGGTGACAGGCACACAGTTGGGCCACACGAGGTAGAACTGCACAGGACCGATCCAGAACCGACTTTGCGACAGAGCGTCGCACTCAACCGGCCGAAGGAGCTGTCAGTGTCCCGACACCGTGCTACCAGACTCGCCGGACGCGCCGGAGTACGTGTGTCACTGTTCGGATCCGTCCTGCTCGGGCCCACTCTGCTAGGGCTCACCCTGCTCGGACCCGTCTCGCTCGGCTTTCTCGAGACGCCGCTGCACGCGCAGGTACCCGATGAGGCGTTGTCCACGTCCGTCCGTCCGGGCCAGGAACCCACCATCCCGGATGGCTCCGACATCGATGGATCCACCATGGTCGTGTCCCTGGTCACCATGGGCCCCGGTCGACGCGTGTGGGAGCGCTTCGGGCACAACGCCATCTGGGTGAGGGATCCGATCCGCGGCATCAACCGCATGTACAACTACGGAATGTTCTCCTTCCAACAGGAGAACTTCCTCAAACGGTTCATCCAGGGGGAGATGATGTACTGGATGGCGGGGTTCGATGGGCGCCTGCACATGGGAGCGTACATCGAAGCCGACCGCTCGGTGTGGGTCCAGGAGCTGAACCTCACGCCGGATAAGCGAGCCGAGATGTACGCTTTTGTGGAGTGGAACGAACGGCCGGAGAACCGCTTCTATCCGTACGATTACTACCGGGATAATTGCTCGACCCGAGTGAGGGACGCGCTCGACCGCGTGCTGGATGGTCGGCTGCGCGACCTGACATTCGACGCCGAGACCGGCACCACTTACCGCTTCCACACCCGTCGTCTGCTGGCCCCGGATCTGGGTGCGTACGCCGGCACCCTCTTCTCGCTCGGCCAGCCGATAGACCAGCCGATCTCGGCCTGGGAGGAGATGTTTCTTCCCGTACGGATGATGAAGACACTGCGGGGCGTCACGGTGCTGGACCCGGATGGGCAAGAGGTGCCGCTCGTGCGCTCCGAGGACACCATCTACCTGAGCAGCATGCCCGTCGAGCGGGAGACACCGCCCGCGTGGTTGCTCGGTTTTCTCGGGTTCGGATTGATCGTGGCCGCCGGCATCCTGCCGCTCGGCAGCCGCGGGAGCACGCCGCGCGCGTCGCGCATCGCCGCCGCGAGTCTCACGTCGCTTTGGGGGCTACTGGTGGGGGTGGGCGGTTGGTTCCTCGTCCTGGTGTGGATCTTCACCCAGCACTGGGCGGCCCACTGGAACGAGAACATCCTCTTGTTCAACCCGCTGGCCATAGCGCTGGTGGCGCTCGTGCCACTGGCGGTGGCCGGGCGCGGTGGGGCCGGGGTCGGTCGCTGGGCACGTCGGCTGGTCTGGATCGTGGCGGCGACTTCGGTGCTCGCTCTGGTGATCCAGCTGCTGCCCGCGTTCGATCAGGTGAACAGCGAGATCATCGCCGCCGTGCTGCCGCCGAACCTCGCCATGGCGTGGGCCGTTTCGCGCCTGACCGCGTGAGCTGCTGGCCCGGGTTCGGGACATCGCCCTGGCGCACTGACCGAACTCTACTCGAGGCCGTACTCCCTCATCTTGCGCCATAGGGTGGTGCGGCTCATCCCGAGCATTTTGGCGGCTTGCCTTCGCACTCCGCCGCATTCCTCCAAGGCCGTACGGATCGTCTCGCGCTCCTCCTCGGCCGGTTGACGTTCGTACCGGCCCGCCGTGCTTGTCCCATCCCCGCCCGGCGAACGGATCTCCTGCGGCAGATGCTCCGTCTCGATCGGCCCGCCGCCGGCTCGAATCGCCGCGCTTTCCAGGGCGCTGAACAGCTCGCGGACATTACCGGGCCACGCGTAGCCGCGGAGGATGCGCATGGCGCTAGTGGACACGCGCCGCGGCGCGGAACCACCGAACCGCCCTCGCAGACGCTCGAGAACCACCTGAACCAGAAGCGGAATGTCCACGCCGCGCTCGCGAAGCGGCGGAAGGTGGATCAGGAACACGTTCAGCCGATAGAAGAGATCCTTTCGAAAGCGGCCCGCGCGGGTCTCTTCCTGAAGCGCTCGGTGGGTGGACGCGATCACTCGCACATCGACGCTGGCCGGTCTGGTGGCACCCACCGGCAGCACCTCACGCTCCTGCAGCACACGAAGCAGACGCTGTTGCAGCCTGAGGCTCATGTCGCCGATCTCATCCAGGAGCAGCGATCCACCCTCGGCTGCCGAGAACAGACCTTTCTTATCCCGCACCGCTCCTGTGAAAGCACCCCGCACGTGACCGAAGAGCTCGGACTCGAGAACCCCATCGGCGAGCGAGGCGCAGTTCACGGCGACGAACGGCCGCGACGAGCGCGACGACAGCGTATGGATGGCTCGCGCGACCAGCTCCTTACCCGTACCCGTTTCGCCCGTCACCAACACCGTTGCGTCCGTGGGGGCGACCCGCCGGATCTCCTCGAAGACCTCACACATGGCCCGTGATCGCCCGACGATGCCGCGGAACGTGGCAGCCTCCAGCTGTCGCGATGGCGGAAGTCGATCCAGAAGCTCGGCCACGCGAAGGCTGAGCTCTTCGGGATCCACCGGCTTCGTGAGAAAGTCGTCGGCTCCGAGGTGCAGCGATTCCACAGCCGACTCGATCGTTCCGAAGCCGCTGATCATGAGGATCGGGGTGGGATTGCCCCGCCGGCGCAGGATCTCTATCAGCTGCAGCCCATCCAGCTCGGGCATGCGAAGGTCGAGCAACATCAGATCAAAGGCTCCAGCCGAGAGCGCCTCCCCGGCTCGCGCGGCGTCCTCGACGGCCGTCACCTCGTACCCGTCCTGGCGCAGCAGCTCCGCCGTGGAACGTCGAAACACCCGGTCGTCGTCGACCAGGAGAATGCGGCGGACGACTGGTTCGGGCTCCGACGGCTCCGAACGATCGGAGCTTCGGTTCCTTCCTGACTCGGTCGGTTCTCCGGCTGCGTTTCGCTCAGGCATGCTCGTCCTGTTCGGTTGCGCGCCGGCCGGAATCCACAGCGCCAGGCGAGCCGGCCGGCCGCTCTTCGACCGCCGGAATCTCGATCCGGAACACCGCACCCGAGCGATCGGTGCGGTTCCGCGCCGTGATCCGGCCGCCGTGCCGGCTGAGGATCCCGTCGGCGACGAAAAGTCCCAGCCCGACGCCTCGAACGCTGCGCTTCGTGGTGAAGAAAGGATCGAACACGTTTGCGAGCACGTCCGGGTCGATGCCTGGACCTTCGTCCGAGATCTCCAACCCCACGACGGAGTCCGACGAGCTGAGCTCGACGCCTATGCGGCCACCGCGCGACATGGCCTCCTGGGCGTTCCGAACCACGTTGAGCAGCACCTGTTTCAGGGCATCGGGACCGATCGCCGCGGCGGGCGCCGTGCCCTCGACCTGCACGGTCACGGCCGGCTCCTCGGTCGACGCTGATACCAGATCAACCACCTGGGCCACGACGGCCTCCGGCTTGCACTGCCTTGCGGAGGGATCCATCGGCCGGTTTAGGTCCAGAAGCTGCTCTGCTAGCCCATGCATGCGGAGAAGCTCTTCGATCGCGAGGTCGACGAACTCGCGAGTTTCGGCGTCATCATCCGTCTGACGACGAATGACCTCGAGACAATTCCGTACGTTGGCCACCGGATTCCGGATCTCGTGGGCCAGTTCAGCGACGACCTTCCCGCTCGCCACGAGCCGATCCTGCTGGATCATCTCGCTCTGAAGCACCTTCAACCGGTGCTCCCGATCCCTCAACTCCTTGTTCGTCGCTCGCAACTCTTCCATCCGACTGGCTAGAGAGCGTTGCATGCGACGAAACGCCGAGCTGAGCCTGTCCACTTCACGGATCACGGATGATCGGACCGGGGCCTCGAAGTCCGTGTGCTCGAGTCTCTCGGCGGCGTTCGCCAGGCTCCTCACCGGTCGGGCGATGAGCGAGGCGCCAAGTGCAGAGACAACGAGAGCGAGGACGAGCGCCACTGCTCCGGCGAGCAACGCGCCGCGCCGCAGCGCAGGAAGGACTGCCGTGGCCTCTGCTGCCCCTCGAGAGAACAGCACCGTGGCTCCGTCACCGAGGGCCGACACGACCACCCACGCGCGTCCCGCGTCTGCCAAATCGATCGAGTGTACGATCTCGTCCCCGCGCCAGGCCGCCAGCGAGTCGATCGGAGCCGAAGGGACGCCAGCGTCCTCGGAGCTGGCAGCGATGGCGTTCCAGTCTTCGTCCAACACCACGACGCGAGAGCGCGTCAACGCCCCCAGGGTCGCCGCCGCCTGGTCGTCGTACGCGACCGCCACACCGACCGCGCCGACCCACCGATCATCCTCCAGAATCGGCGCGAGTGTTGCCTGCAGTACACGGTCCTTGGAGGGAAACCAGATAGGCGACTCGCCCCGCCGAACCGCCGTCCAAACCTGTTCCGGCACCGCCGGCCCGAACAGCGGCAGCCCTGAGGCGTTCAGCAGGATCGCTTCCTCCATGAGGCTGTCGGCCGCTGCCTGTACCACCGATCGCGCCGCGACCGGGTCGTCCCGACGCAGGCTTTCCGCAAGGCCGGGCGTGCTCGCCAGGTCTTTCGCGTGCATCCGGAGGGCTTCGGCACGGGTGTCGACGCGGTCCCGGAGCAGCTTCGGTCCCATGGCGAGATCTTCTCGACCCTCTCTTTCCAGTTCCACTGCCAGACGTCGATCGAGTCCGATGGCAGCCGGCACGAGAGCCACGACAAAGACGCCGCTCAACAGGAGCAGAAGGGCTCGGTACAGCGAGATCTTCATGCGCGTGCTGGGAGTGTGAGAGAACTGGTCATACCCGCGTCGGACCCGTGGAGCATAAGAGAAACGTCGGGCGCGGGGCCACCGCAGCGGCTGCCCCGCGCTCTCCGTCACGGCTCCTGGTGCACTGCACGCACCGGCGCTTCGATCGGTGAATCAGCCGGTGCGACGAATGTTCACCTGGAGGACGGGGTTCGTCCACCCGTGGATCGCCCGTACCAGATCCGCGATTCCCTGGATTCCGTCATGGTGATGAATCACACCGTTCTCCGACAGTGCCGGGTCGCTCGCCCCGCTCCCCATCTCGTCCGAAGGAACGCCGGTCAGCGCCGGGCAAGGAGGAACGAGATCGGCGAAGTCCTCCGTGTTGATCTCTGTCCCCGCATCGTATGCGTCCGTGACGAGCTCGATCTCTTCTCCGATCTGCTTCGGGAGCCGCTGCCCGTCCAGACCCGTGAAGCCGTCGTTCGTGCAGATGAGCATGGCCGCGACCGACAGGAACTTGGAGCCCGGGCCTGCCTCGATGGTGACTGTGACGGATTGCCCCGGCATCAGCGGTGGTGGATCGCCAGCAACGGCGACGACCGTGCTCGACACGTGGTCGTCCGCCGACAGCGATTCGGAAAGCGGAATCAAGTTGCCGTTCTCTGCGACCTCCTTGAGCTCGAAGCCAGCCGGCTCGCCGACGCTGAAGATCCCTGTCGGCTTGCGATGTGTGGCCAGAAGCGGCGGCGTTACGGGCTGGCCCGAGGTCAAGTTCTGGATCGTCACGCTGTAGCTTCGCTGGGCCGCCGCCGGGCCTACGGAAGCGAAGATGAACGGGCCTGACTCGGCGAGACCGACCGCGTCGCTCGTGCCTGCCAGTGGTTCGGTCAGGTCGTTCTCGGTCCCGCAGGCGGCGAGAACGATTACAGCTCCGAGTGCCGTGCTCTGCCAAAGGATGCTTCTCCAACTCATCGGGTGTCCTCCATCTGACTGTTGAACGAGGGTGAAAGCTCGCCCTCGATGAGAGGCAGGGAGGATGCCGACAGGTGATGGCGGAATGCCGAGATCGTAAGCGCAGATTCTACGGTGTCTTATGTGGCAGGATCGGTCGCCGCCAGCTGAAGGCCGAGTGTTTCATGAAACGGGCCGCCGGCTGTCGACCGTTTCAATTGAAACGCCCTCTTATCAGCCGCCTCCCCCGGGCGAGTGTTGGGCCAACTCGACCTCGAAGACCAGCGCCGTGTACGGCGGAACCTGTGGGGGTCTACCGGCGGCTCCGTACGCCAAATCGTAAGGCACAACCAAGCGCCGCTTCTCGCCCAGCCGCATTCCCGTCACGCCTTCGGTCCAGCCGTCGATCAACGCCGTCTCATTCAACACCATCGGTAGCGGGTCGGGCGGTGCGTGATCGAAGCTCGAGTCGAGCTTGCTTCCGTCGGACAGCCACACGGTGTAGTGAACGCCCATCTGGTCACCCGCGACGGCCGGCGTTCCTTCGCCCTCCTGCAGCACCTGCACGTAGAGTCCGCTCTCCTGCTTCTCCATCGCCGCAAGGTCGACCTGCAACGAGGACGCGAAGGGTATGTCGCGCGGATCGGTAACAGGGGTTTCCATGGGCGTAGCCTCTCCGATAGAGGGCGCGGTATCCGACGTCTCCGATGCTGTATCGTCTGGCGGTGCCCCACCCCCGCACGCAGCTAGCAGCAGGACGATCGGCACGTATCGACGCATGGCATAATTCTCCTGTCGACTCACTCCAGGCCTCTCTCGAACGATTCTTCGGTCCTCTCAGCTCCCTCTCAGCTTGCCCCGCCCGCCGCCTCCTTCAGCAGGTTGCGGGCGATCACCAGCCTCTGGATCTGGTTGGTGCCCTCGTAGATCTGCGTGATCTTCGCGTCCCGCATGTACTTCTCGATAGGGTAGTCCTTGCAGTAGCCGTAGCCCCCGAACAACTGGACGCAATCCGTGGTCACCTTCATAGCCACCTCGGTCGCCTTGAGCTTGCACATGGCCGAGAGCTTGCTGATCTGCTTGTGACCCGAGTCGATCGTGCGAGCGGCCGCGTACACGAGCTGACGGGCCGCCTCGACCTCCGTCGCCATGTCGGCGAGCATCCACTGGATCCCCTGGAATGCGTTGACCGACTGGCCGAATTGCTGTCGCTCGCCGGTGTACTCCATAGCCAGATCCAGCGCTCCCTGGGCGAGTCCCACGGCCTGGGCGGCAACGCCGGGGCGCGCACGATCGAGCGTGATCATGGCGTGTTTGAAGCCGCGGCCCTCTTTGCCGCCCAGCAGGTTGTCGACCGGCACCCGGCAGTTCTCCAGGTGGATCTCGACGACAGGCACACAACGGATGCCCATCTTGTCCTCGTGCTTCCCGATGCGGTATCCAGGAGTCCCCTCCTCAACGACAAACGCGGAGATTCCGCGCGCGCCGCGGTCGGGCTCGCTGACCGCGAACACGGTGTTGAAGGCGGCGACGGCTCCGCCGGTGTTCCATTTCTTGTCGCCGTTCAGGATGTAGGAGTCGCCGTCCCGCTCGGCGCGAGCCTTCATCGAGCCAGCATCCGAACCCGCCTCCTTCTCGGAGAGGGCGAAGGCGATCAGTTTTTCTCCCGATGCGATCGGGGGAAGCCAGCGCTCCTTCTGCTCGTCCGTGCCGCCGACCAGGATGGGAAAGGAGCCGAGGGCGTTGACCGCGAAGCCGACCCCCATGCCGCCGCAGGCGCGCGAGAACTCCTCGACCACAAGGCAGAGCTCCAGAACGCCGCCACCCATCCCGCCGTATTCCTCGGGGATCCACACACCCGACAACCCGGCGTCCCTGATCGCTTCCTGCACCTCCCAGGGATAGGTCTGCTCGACGTCGTATTTGGCAGCCACCGGTCTCATCACGGTCTCGGCCAGCTCCCGTGCGCGTCCGATAAGCTCGACCTGCTGGGGGGTGTAAAGCTCCTCGATCATCGTCTCACCGACTCTCTGTTTAGCATTTGGTCTTTGTCGACATCCTGCCGTCGAGGGCGCGATCGTTCCACGTAGCCCCGGAGCCGAAAAAACTGCCCGTTCTCGCCCTTCCAGCCAAGACCCGGCCCTACATGGGGGTCGGTGGCGCGCGTGCGACGGAAGACGCGACGCCCGGCCGACACGTGACACGAGAGCCGCTCGCTCCGGCTTCCGATGGACCGTGTTGGCACGCCTCGTGTACCTTCTTCCGGCATTCAAACAGGAGATACGAGCTATCGATACGAACACACCGAGTCCTGAACCGGGCCTCGACCCGACGCCCGGTTCCGAGTTCGCGATGCTGGGCCTGTCGCCGGCGATCGTGGACGCGCTCCTCAAGGTCGGCTACTCGACACCCACAGAGATCCAGCGTCTGGCCATTCCCCCGGCTCTTGCCGGTCGCGATGTTTTGGGAACCGCCCACACCGGGACAGGGAAGACCGCTGCTTACAGTCTACCGATCGTTCAGCGTCTGGCGGCCGGCGAGCATCTCGACCAGCCGCGCGGTCTGATCATCACGCCGACGCGGGAGCTCGCCCAGCAGGTCGGCACGTCGGTCCACCGGTACGGCGCGACTTCCTCGGTCGAGGCACTCGTGGTCCACGGTGGCACCTCCGTCGCTGGCGAAGCGGTCGAACTGCGCTTCGGCTGCGATGTGCTCGTGGCAACGCCCGGACGGCTTCTCGATCACCTCGGTCGGGGCTCGATCAATCTCTCCGAGATCGAGTGTCTTGTGCTGGACGAGGCCGATCGGATGCTGGACATGGGCTTCATCGACGATGTGAAAGAGATCGTCGCCGCCACGCCCGACTCCCGACAGACCTTTCTGTTCTCGGCCACGATGCCTGACAGCGTCCTCTACCTGGCTCGGCAGATGATGAAGGACCCGGTTCGGGTGAAGGTCGGGCTGGAGGCCGCCGCCGAGGGCATCCGCCAGGTGCTAAAGCCCGTGAATTGGAGCCAAAAGCACACGCTGCTGCTCCACATTCTTGAGGAGAGAGCGTCGGGGCAGGTGCTGGTCTTCACCCGCACGCGCGACACCGCCGGCTATCTGGCCGCGTATCTGAGCAGCCGGGGCATCTCGGCGGACGATTTGCATGGAGCGAAGTCCCAAAAGGAGCGCGACCGCAGCCTGGAGCGCTTCCGGGAAGCGAAGACCCGTGTGCTGGTGGCCACCAACGTGGCCGCCCGAGGGCTCGACATCCGCGGAATCCGGCACGTGATCAACTTCGATGTGCCCGAGGACCCGCGAGACTACGTGCACCGCGTGGGCCGCACGGCCCGTGGAGACGAGACGGGCGATGCCGTCACGCTGGTCTCCCGCAGCGATTGGCTTCTGGTGCGCGAGATCGAAGCGCTCACCGGCGAGACGATCGAGCGGCGGCAGATACCCGGCTTCGAGCCCTCCGAGCCTCCCCCCGAGCCGAAGAGTGCCCCGCGTGGCGGTCGGGACAGCGACTCGGAAGCCGACCGCCCTCGTCGCTCGGGACTCGGTATCCGCAGGCGCTGACGGCAGCGCGCTGCCTGGCCACGCAGCCTCTCTACCACCCGCCGCCGCCGACGGGACATCTACCGGTAGCTCGGCGCCTTGTCTGGCGGGCGTCGCGGTGAAATGATGGGACAGGTGACCCACCGAAAGGATCTCCCGCTCGAGGTGCCCCATGAGTGACGTCGAGATCGTTGTCGATCCCGGTCCCGGGAGCTTCTCCCGACGCAGCTTCATCAAGGGAGTTGTTGCCGCCGGGGCTGCCGTATCCTCCACCAGCTATCTGTTCCGCGCGACGAGCGTCTTCGCCGTCGCTCCCTCGGCGCGTGGCAGCGTGGCACGGCTGATCACCCTGCGGGTGAACGGCCAGGACCGACGCGTGGACGTGATGCCCCAGGAAACGCTGGCCATGACGCTCCGCTACAAGCTGGGGCTGACTGGCACGAAGCTCGGGTGCGACCGGGCCGAGTGCGGCGCGTGCACTGTGTTGCTGGACGGCGTTCCCCACTACGGCTGCTCGATGCTCACCCACATGGTGCGCGGTCGGGCGGTCACCACGATCGAAGGGCTGGCCGCCGAGAGCGGGGAGCTACACCCGGTCCAGCGGGCAGTGATCGACGAGGGCGGCTTCCAGTGCGCGTTCTGTGCGCCCGGTTTCATCATGAGCACGGTCGCGCTCCTGGACGAGAACCCCAGTCCTAGCCGCGAGGAGGCGGCCCACGTCCTGTCGGGCAACCTCTGCCGGTGCGGCGATTACAGCAGAATCCTCGATTCTGTCGTGCGCGCCGCCGAGTACATGCGGCGCGTGAGCTGACCGACGAGCCCAGGCGGACCCAGGAGAGGGACCATGGCAGAAAAGCTGATCGGCCAGGACATCGCCCCGCCCGACCTGGAGACCAAGGTCACAGGCCGCGCCAGGTTCGCGGAAGATTTTCGGGCCGAAGGAATGGTTTTCGCGAAGCTCCTGTTGAGCCCCATGCCGCACGCGCGTGTGAGACGGATCGATGCGAGCCGCGCCCTCCGCATGCCCGGCGTGCTGGGTATCCTCACCGCGGACGACCTTCCCGATCCGGAGCCTCCCAGCGAGCGACCGCTCACGAACGAGCCGCTCTATGTGGGCGAGCCGATCCTCGCGCTGGCGGCGGTGGATGAAACCACGGCGGCGGATGCGATCGAGCAGATCGAAGTCGATCTCGAGACCTTGCCGTTCGTGCTCGACCCGCTGGAGAGCCTGCGACCGAGTGGTCCGAACGCGCGGCTGGAGGGGAATACCTTCGTCGACGGCGAGGTCACGACGGTCAAGTGGACGGAGGCCGACTACGCCGCCGCCGGCGAGGACGAGCTTCCGATGGGCGAGTACACATCGGACTGGAGCATCGGCGATCTGGATGCCGGGTTCGCGGAGGCCGATCTGGTCCTCGAAGAGACGGTCGTCCACCAGTCGCTGACTCACCACCCGTTGGAGCCCCGCAGCTGCATGGCGTACTGGCAGAACGGCAAGCTCCACCTGTTCGGCTCCACGCAGAGCACCGCGAGGACACATTCGGCCCTGGCGGACATGCTAGACCTGGAGCTCGACGATGTCGTGTTCGTCGGCCAGTACTGTGGCGGCGGGTTCGGCTCGAAGATCGCCGGGAGCCCGATCATGGCCGTGCCAGCCCTCCTGTCGCGCACGTTAGGGCGGCCGGTCATGCTGCGGATCACGCGCTACGAGGAGAACTATATCGGGCGGGCTCGGCCGGCTCAGCAGGCAAGGATCCGGATGGGCTGGCGGAAGGACGGAAAAGTCACGGCGATCGACCTGTACATGGTGCAGGACCACGGGCCCTACGGAAGCTCCGGCGACCACCAGGCAGCGAGCGCCATCGCCTCGCTGATGTATCAGCCGCACGCCATGCGTTTCCGGGGCGTCTCGATCTACACGAACACGCCCCCGCGCTCTGCCCAGCGGCAGCCCGGCGGGGGGCAGATCGCGCCGATGCTGGAGCCGCTCATGGACAAGGCGGCGCGAGAGCTGGGGATCGACCGGGTCGAGATGCGCCGGGTCAACGCACCCGACCACGATTCCACCTTCGGGCCGGGCGAAAGCAAGCTCACGACCGCCTACGTCCGGGAGGCCATCGATATCGGCGCCGAGAGGTTCGGCTGGTCGGAGAAGACTCGACTGAGCGGCCGACGCGACGGGACGAAGCTGACGGGGATCGGTGTGGGACTGAGCGCGTTCGTGGGTGGGTCCTTCGGCTACGATGGTCTCGTCGTGATTCGCCCGGACGGCGACCTGTACATTCACCAGGGAACCGGCAACCTGGGCACGCACTCTTTCGCGGATACGGCCCGAGCGGCGGCCGACGTGCTGGGCATGCCGTGGGATCGCTGCCACGTGATCTGGGGCGATACGGCGGAGCACCTGCCCTGGAGCTCGTACCAGGCCGGCAGCCAGACCGCACACGCCCACTCGCGAGCCAACCACGCGGCCGGGAACGACGCGAAACGGAAGCTACAGGAGATTGCCGCCCGCGACCTCGGCGGATCGCCCGAAGCCTATGAGACGGGAGACGGTCGCGTGTTCCGTCGGTCCAATCCGACGCAGGGGATGAGCTTCGCCCAGGCGGCCCGCCGGGCGATCGAACTGGGCGGTGCGTACAGCGGGCAGGAGCTCCCCGATGACATTCACGAGATGACCGTCGCGTCGGCACAGGGCCTGGCCGGTCGGGGCTTGATCGGTGTGGCCAAGGACAACTACACGCGAGAGAACGGCCCGTGGTCGTTCATGATGGGGTTCGCCCTCGTCGAGGTGGATGCCGAGACCGGCGAGGTCGAAATCAAGGAGTACACCGGCGTGGCCGACTGCGGTACCGTGCTCCACCCGCGGGGCGTGGCGGCCCAGATACACGGTGGGGCTGTGCAGGGCTTCGGCATGGCTCGCAGCCAAAAGTGGGTGTTCGATCCGAAGTGGGGTGTGCCGTTCGCCTACCGGCTGTACACCGCCCGTCCCCCCGGCATCCTCGACGGTCCCCTGACGATGGACTGGGCCGCCGTGAGTGAGCCCGATCCGCAGAACCCCGTCGGGGCGAAAGGGATCGGTGAACCACCGCTGGGTGCGGGGGCCGCGGCCATCACCTCGGCGATCGCCGATGCGCTGGGCGGCACGTGTCTGTGCCGCACGCCGCTAACGACGGATGTGATCCTGGCCGAGCTCGAAGGCCGCGAGCAGCCGTACGCCAAACTCGACACCCACGTCTGACGGAGGAGCGGGAAGATGGCAGTAATTCGCGACATGATCCCGGCGTTCGAGCTCTTCCAGCCGGCGAGCATAGGGGACACCCTGGCCCTGCTGGATCGTTACGGCGACAGGTCCTGGGTGCTGGCTGGCGGTCTGGACAGCTTCGATTGGCTCAAGGATCGGATCAAGCGCCCGGAAGCCGTCGTGGAGCTGGGCCAGGTGGCCGAGCTGCGCGGCGTGCGGGAGATCGACGGCGGGCTCGAAATCGGCGCCCTGACGACTCTCACGGAAGTGGCCTCGCACCCTGCCATCCGCGAGCGCTTCGGTGTGCTTGCCACGGCGGCCGGTCACGTCGCCACTCCCCAGATCCGCAACCAGGGCACGCTTGGCGGAAACGTGGCGCAGGACACGCGTTGCTGGTACTACCGCAGCGGCTGGCCGTGCTACCGGGCCGAGGGCAACACGTGCTACGCCTCGACCCGGCAGTCGATGAACCGTGAGCACTGCGTGATGGGGGGCAACCGCTGCGTGGCCGTGAACGCATCGGATACGGCGCCGGCACTCATCGCGCTCGACGCCCAGATGGTGATTCGCAGCCCGGGCGGAGAGCGAGTCGTCGACGCAGAGGACTTCTTCATCGGTCCGGCGATCGACATCACCCGCATGACCGTGCTCGAGCCCAGCCATCTCCTGACGACGATCCGCATTCCCAGCACCTGGGCCGGGGCTCGGTTCTACTTCGAAAAGGTCCGTGACCGCCAGGCGTGGGACTTCGCGCTCGTCAACGTCGCCTCGGCCATCCGGGCAAGCGGAGGGCGGATCCAGGACGCACGTGTGGTGGTGAACGGGGTGGCCCCGTACCCGGTGCGGCTCCATGCGGTCGAGGATGTGGTGCGAGGCAGACCAGTCTCCGAGGAGACCGCGACGGCCGGTGGCGAGGCCGCTCTCGAGGGCACCCGACCCCTGCGACACAACGATTTCAAGCTGCCGCTGATGCGCAACCTCGTCCGTCGCTCGCTGCGCGGAACGCAGGCCTGAATCGAGCGCGCGGACCGTGCACCGACTCGAGGTAACCAGGCCGAAGGTGGCGTAACGTGGAGACGCTCCCGCGCATGAACCGCGAAGATCTCACCCGCTGCATCGAAGCGATCGAGAAGAGCTACGAGTTCTTCCTAGCCTACGCGGCTCAGGGCGTCTCGCGTGAAGCGGCAACCGGCTCGGACACGCAGGTTCGCGAGTCGCTGGAGAAGGCCGAGGCGGCCCTGAACGAACTGGAGGGAGGGCTGGCCGGGCTTGTCGAGGCCGCGGGGCTCGAACCGGCCATGCCCTATCGGGAAATGATCGAGGTGACCGTGCGAGACGCGAGGCGCGCCGCCGCGGTCGTTCGACTCGTGTTGGCACAGCCCGCCATCGCCTCGGAGCTGGTCGACAACCTCAACGCCTCTAGCCACGTGCGCGCGCTGCTGACCGATCTCTTCCTGCTGGACGAGGTTGTGTGAGGGAGCTGCCGTTCTGGTGCTCTGCCGACGGCCGGCCGTCTCAACTCGGCTGCTCCCTCGACTCCTAATCGACCGGGACGAGGGCCATATCATCCCTCAGCGCTTCACGCACAGTCTCCAGCGGTCGCCGTCCTACCTGCCACCTTCGCCACAGCAAGTAAATGGCCGGTATCACCACGAGCGTGAGCACGGTTGCCGAGATCATGCCACCGACCATCGGAGATGCAATGCGCTTCATCACGTCAGCCCCGGTCCCCGCGCTCCACAAGATGGGAGCGAGACCGGCCGTGATCGCGGTAACGGTCATGACCACGGGCCTGAGCCTCTCCAACGCTCCCTCCCGAACCGCGGCGGCCACGTCAGACGGAGAGCGTATGCGACCCTCGAGACTTTCGCGGTGGAAGGCTTCGTCCAAGTAGATCAGCATCACCACGCCCGTCTCGGCTGCGACGCCCGCGAGGGCGATAAATCCGACCCACACGGCGACGCTCGTGTTGTAATCCAAGAGCCACAGGAACCAGATTCCACCCACCAGCGAGAACGGGAGAGCCAGCATCACGATCAGTGATTCGGGGACGCTCCGGAAGTTCAGGTAAAGCAGAAGGAAGATGATGCCGAGCGTGACCGGCACAACGATCCGCAGGCGCTCCTTCACGCGCTGCATGAACTCGTACTGGCCGCTCCACTCGAGCGTGTAGCCAGGCGGGAGAACGAGCTGGTTCGCGACTACCTGCTGCGCCTCTTCCACGTAGCTCCCGACGTCTCGTTCGCCGATATCGACGAAAATGATGGTCACCGGGAAGGCGTTCTCGGTCTTGATAGCCATCGGACCCTGAAGCGCTTCGACCCTCGCCACCTGCCCGAGCGGGATCTGCGTCCCGTCCGGCGCCGGCACGATCACCTCGCGGAGCTTCTCTACGTCGTCACGGAGCTCGCGCGGGTACCGGACGTTGACGGCGTAACGCTCCCGGCCCTCAACGGTGATCGTGGCGTTCATGCCCCCCACGGTGGCCATGATGGCACTGTGGATCTCGCCCACGTTCAGTCCGTAGCGTGCCGCTTCCCTGCGATCGACGTCTATGTCGACGTAGTAGCCCGACATGCCCCGTTCCGCGAACGCGCTCCGGGTTCCCGGGACCTGCTGCATGATGCGCTCGACCTGTTCACCGAGCGCCTGAAGCGTGTCGAGGTCCGGGCCGAAGATCTTGATTCCGACCGGCGTGCGGATGCCCGTGGCCAGCATGTCGATCCGGCCCTTGATGGGCATGGTCCAGGCGTTCGTGACACCGGGAAGCGCGACCTTGCGATCCATCTCCTGGATCAGGCTCTCGTAGCTCAGCCCCGGACGCCACTCTTCTTTCGGCTTCAGCGTGATCGTCGTCTCGAACATGTCGAGTGGGGCGGGGTCCGTGGCCGTCTCGGCGCGACCCGCCTTGCCCAGGACCCTCTCCACCTCCGGGAACGATGCCAGCACGCTGTCCTGGTAACGCATGATCTCGCGTGCCTGAGCGATGGAGACTCCGGGCACCGTGGTCGGCATGAACAGAATCGAGCCCTCTGCCAGTGGGGGCATGAACTCGCTGCCCAGGCGACGCCACGGGAACACGGTGGCCGCCAGCAGGACTGCCGCGATCGTGACTACGAGCCACGGCCGCTTGAGGGAAAACCCGATGATCGGGCGGTAAACACGCCGCAGCCCTCGGTTGACCGGATTGTCGGACTCGGGCTTGATCTTTCCTCTCACGAGATAGCCCATGAGAACCGGCACCAGTGTGATGGACAGGAACGCCGAGCCGGCCATGGCAAACGTCTTGGTGAACGCCAGGGGCTTGAACAGCCGACCTTCTTGCTGCTCGAGCGCGAACACCGGCAAGAAACTGAACGTGATGATCAGCAGTGAGAAGAACAGCGGCGGTCCTACCTGCTTGGCACTCTCGTAGACGATCTCCCAGCGCGATACGTCGCCTTCGGCACGCTCCAGGTGCTTGTGCATGTTCTCGACCATCACGATCGCGCCGTCGACCATGGCGCCGATAGCAATGGCGATTCCGCTGAGGCTCATGATGTTCGCATTCACCCCGATGATCCGCATCACGATGAACGAGATCAGTATCCCGAGCGGCAGCGTCACGATCGCCACCAGTGCGGAGCGGAAGTGCAGCAGGAACAACGCGGCAACGAGCGCCACGATGAGCGATTCCTCTAACAGCTTGTCTCGGAGAGTCTCGATCGCGCGGTGAATCAGGTCACTGCGGTCGTATACCGCCGTGAGCCGCGTCCCTGCAGGGAGACCCCGGTTGATCTCCTCCAGGCGCTCCTTCACGGCTTCGATCGTTTTCAGCGCGTCGGAGCCGAACCGCATGACAACGATCCCGGCGACCACCTCTCCGCGGCCGTCGAGGTCGGCCGCGCCACGGCGGGGGGCCGGCCCGACCTGGACGGTAGCTACGTCGGCCACTCGTATGGGTGTGCCGTTGGGCGTTGCGCCTACGGCTACGTTCTCGATGTCCTCGATTCCGCCCAGGTAGCCCAACCCGCGAATCATGTACTCGCGACCACCCATCTCGAGCACCCGAGCGCCGATATCGATGTTGTGCGCGCCGATGGCCTGTGTGACGCGGGTTACCGGGATATTGAAAGCCCGCAGCCGCTCCGGGTTCACCTCCACCTGATACTGCTTTACAAAGCCCCCGAGGCTAGCGACTTCGGACACCCCGGGTACGGCCGTGAGCTGGTACCTGAGATACCAGTCCTGGAGCGTCCGGAGCTCGGCCAGATCCAGGCTGTCGGACTCCAGGACGTACTCGTAGACCCAGCCGACACCGGTCGCGTCCGGACCCAGTACGGGTTCCACTCCGGGAGGCAGTTGCTGGCGGATCCCGTTCAGGTATTCCAGCACGCGAGAGCGAGCCCAGTAGATGTCCGTCCCATCCTCGAAGATCACGTAGACGAGGCTGAGGCCAAAGAAGGAGTAACCCCGCACCACGCGCGCTCCCGGTACCTTGAGCATCTCCGAAGTGATGGGATACGTGACCTGATCCTCCACGATCTGTGGCGCTTGCTCCCGGAAGTCGGTCTGGACGATGACCTGAACGTCTGACAGGTCCGGTATCGCATCGAGCGGCGTCGTGCTCGTGTCTGCTGGCTCGTCCGTATCCGGCTCGATGGCCGAGCCATGGCCGGCGTGCTGCATTCCGGGCATGTCGCCGCCGGTACCGGCCAGGCGCGACTCCGAATCGACCAGGAAGTTGGCGGATGCCACGATCATCTCACCCTCGCCGAGACCCTGAAGAATCTGAACGCGGTCCTGTGCTCGGGTTCCCAGGACGACCTCTCGCGGCGACAGCGTGCCGTCCTCGTCGCGGACGAAGACCAGGTTTCGCTCACCAGTGACGATCACCGCCTCGATCGGCACGGTCACATCGTCCTTAATGACCTCCACGTCGAAGAAGATCGTGGCGAACATTCCGGGCTTGAGCCGGAGATCGGGGTTGGGAACGGTCACTCGGACGCGATTCGTGCGACTCTGCACGTCAACGGTTGGGTAGACGAAGCTGACTATGCCCATCAGGTGCTGCCCAGGATAGGCGGCTACCTCGATATGGGATTGCGCGCCCTCACTCACGAACTGGAGGTCCTGCTCGAAGACCTCGCCTTCTACCCAGACGCTCGAGAGATCGGCGATGCGGTACAGGCGCATTCCCGGCATCACTCGTTGGCCCTCCAGCACGTCCTTCTCCAGGACGATGCCTCTCACGGGCGCCACGAGCGTTAGCGTCTTGGTGACCTCGCCTGTCTCTTCCAATCGCTCGATCTGCTCTGCGGTGATGTCCCAGTAGTCCAGCCTGCGTCGGGCGGCCTCCAGCATGGACTGCGCGTTGCGCCACGCTTCCTCGGCGCCGGCGTCGATCTCGGCGGCGAGTCGTTTCGCCGTGAGCAACTCCTCCTGCGCGGCGACCAGAACCGGACTGTAAATGGTGAGAAGCGGCTGGCCACGGCGGACGGACTCACCCGTCGAGCTCACGTACAGCCGCTCGACGAACCCTTCGATCTTGGGCACGATGTCGGCGATGTTCGGCTCGGCCGCCTCGATTCGACCCACCGTCCGGATCGTCCGCGTCAAGGTCTCCAGGCGGGCCGCTGTATAGGTCACGCCCAGGGCACGTTCCTGCTCGGCCGTAAGGTGGACCACGCTCCGCAGCGCCACTCCGGCAGTGTCCTCGGCCTGTTGGCTCGCACCCGCATCTACATGGGTGCTATGGTCGGCGGCTGATGTCTCCAACTCGGCCTCGCTACGCCCGCAGGCTGTCGCTAGAACTCCGAGAGCGATGACGGTCATACGGACCGCGAACCGCCGTGATTGATCCCTGAGCTGATTCATCTGGCTTTCTCTAACTCGGCGCCGATGAGCGCCTCGATTTCGGCCACCGCGCCGTGATAGGCGGCAGCGAGTCTGACTCCCTCTATCTCGTAGCGGTTCACGGTGAGCTCGTTCTGTACGAGCGTCATGAAGTCCACCTGTCCAACCCGGTAAGCGGACAGGGAGGACTCGACGGCTGCCTTCGCCTGCGGCAGGATCGAGGTCGTGTAGAGAACCGAAAGGCGCAGAGCCCGGTCGGCTTCGGCCCTCGCCTCGGCGATGCGGGCGTAGGTCTCGTTGTACAGATCGAGCTCGCTGGCCCGTTCCATGGCCTCGCGTGCCTGCATCTCCTCGCGCAAGGGGAGCTGTTTGGATCCCGCCCAAACCGGGATGCTGATGCCGACCATGACACTCACCATGTCGTCGAACTCGGGGCGCTGCCCGTACTCCAGAGAGACCGCGAAGTCCGGGTACAGTTGCCGGCGGGCAGCGCGGTACGCCGCCTCCGCCGCCAGAGTGCGCTCCCGGGCGGCTTGAAGCGCGGGACGGGTGTTCGCTGCGAGCGCCATGAGCGAATCCACCCCAACGAGCTCACCCCCTGCCGTCGGCAGCTCTAGTGCCCCGACGGGACGGCTCGCCTCGCGGCCCAATAGCGCGTTGAGCCGAGCCGCCATTGCAATCCGCCCCTGCTCGAGCACCGTGATGCTCTCCGTCATGCTCGCCACGGCCACCTGCGCTTGAAGGACGTCCTGCTGCAGCCCGATACCCACGCTGTAGAGTGTCGATGACACGTCGAGGAACTCGCGGAGCAGATCCCGCGTGTCGTCCATGATCCGGAGCGCCCGGTCCATGTAAGCGAGCTGGAAGTAGACGATCTTTGCGCGTGCGATAAGCGTCACCTCGGATTCGGCCGCTGTGAAGTCGGCGGCTCGCGCGAGATGACTCTCCCGCTCCTCGGCGTATCCGAGCTTGCCCGGCCAGGGCAGGCGCTGAGCGAGCTGGAAGGAGTTCATCGTCATCCGCTCGCTTGTGCCGAAGTCGTCCAAGGGCCTGTTCTTTAGCGCAAAGCCGAGGACCGGATCGGGCAGCGCGCCTGCTTGTGAGATTCGAGCCTCGGCCGCGTCGGCTCGGAGTCGAACCGCGCGGAGCATTGGATTGGCTTCACGTGCCTCCTTCACCACATCCTGGAGCCTGAGCGTATCGGCGGGTACCTGCGCCTCGGCACCCCGCACAAGACCCAGTGTCAGCGCGATCGCCAGGCAGCAAGTGCGAGCCGTGAGTCTCATATCGATGGTTCCCCCATTCTTGTTTAGCGACGGAGCTCCTGCCCCAATCCTGAGGACGCTGTCGTACTCTACATCGAGCTGTCGAGAAGAGTAGCGAGAAGACTAGCAGTACGTGCCGAAAAATCCGGCCAAATGGAGATTAAGGTTTCTTATGACTCAAGGCATCTCCGACAGGAGACCGGTCGCACGGCGGGGCCAGAGGCGGGTCAGGTGAAGAACTCTTAATGGATGGCTCAGCGCCGCTTCATTTGGAAGTCTTCATCATTACCGCACCCCCAGGTTTGAGATGCGCCTCAGTTAGCACGTCGCCGTGCGACCGTGTGCATCCGTGAAACAGGGCCCGCATTGTAGATTGGAATCGCACGGAGAGCGCTCGTGAAGATACTGGTCGTCGAGGACAACAAGAAAGTGGCGAGCTTTGTCGAGAAGGGCTTGCGTGAGGAAGGGTACGCCGTGGATGTGGCCCACGACGGGGTCGACGGAACGCTGAAGGCGCACGTTTACGACTACGACCTCCTGGTTCTCGACGTCATGCTACCAGGCAAGAGCGGTTTCGAGATCGTCCATGATTTGCGGAAAGAGGGCAAGGCGACTCCGGTATTGCTGTTGACGGCGCGTGACGCGACCGAAGACATCGTGAGGGGTCTGGACGCGGGGGCCGACGACTATCTCACGAAGCCGTTCACGTTCGATGTGCTGTTGGCACGGATTCGGGCCCTGATCCGGCGCGGCGGGGCCCAAAGGCAGGAGCGCCTCCTGTATCATGACCTGGAACTCGACCGGATCCGGCATGTCGCCATGCGTGGGGGTGAGCGACTCAATCTGACTCCCAAGGAATTCCAGCTCCTGGAGTACTTTCTCCTGCACCCGGAGGAGGTTGTCCGGCGAACTGAGCTGCTGGAGAAGGTTTGGGATCTCCACTTCGATCCAATGAGCAACGTAGTGGACGTCCATGTCGCCAACTTGCGTCGAAAGTTGCTTGAGACCGGTGAGAAACCTCTGATCCACACCGTACGCGGGGTAGGCTACGTGCTCAGTATAGACCCGCCGCAATGAGACGTTCGCTTCGACTACAACTCGCCATCCGCTTCACTCTCACCATGACGGCGGCCCTGGTGGCGGCCACCGGGCTCGGCTACCTGGCTCTCCGTACGACGCTCGACCGACAGATCGATACGAGCTTGCTGAACGTCGCTTCGATCCAGGCAGCAACGGTCGCTGAAGGGCCTGGCGGCGAGATGCACTTCCACGAGTGGAACCTGACGCCCGAGGAAGCCGCTGCGCTCAAGGACCTCGTTCGCTACATGCAGATCTGGAGCGAAGGTGGCGAGAGCCTTCTACGTAGCAGCGGCCTGGCCATGGATCTACCGCTCGACACACTGAAACTCAGCCAAGCAGCCAACGGGGAGTTGGTGTGGGCGGAGCACCAGTTCCAGGGCGAGACCATCCGGTGTGTGTACTACCCGCTCGGCCGCCTTGGCTCGGGTCACGAGCGACACGTGCTACAGGTCGCAGCCTCGCTAACCTGGCGAAACCAGGCCCTTCGCAATTCCAGACTTTTCTTGGTCGCCCTCGTTCTCCTGGTCTCTGGAAGTACGTTCCTAGGCAGCTGGTGGCTCGCGCTCACAGCCGTACGTCCCGTACACGAGATCATGGACCAGGCCGAGGAGATAGGTGTCGGAAGGCTTGGTAAAAAGATCAGCACGCACGCGGACACACGGGAGTACGATCGGCTGGTCCGCGTTCTGAACACGATGCTGCGGCGGATCGATGCAGCTTTCGAGGCTCAGCGAAGGTTCACGGCAGACGCGAGCCACGAACTCCGCTCGCCACTGACGGCTCTGCACGGGGAGTTGGAGCTGGCTCTGCGACGTGACCGCACGCCGGAGGAGTACAGCCAGGTGATTCATAGCGCGCTGGAGGAAACGGAGCGTCTCACGGAACTGGCGCAGGATCTTTTGACACTTGCTCGAGCCGACGCCGGCGTGATGGAGCCGCGTATCGAGTACGTACACCTCGACGAGCTCGTGACTGCCACGCTCGGAAGGCTCGAGGGCAAGGCGGCGGCGAAAGGCGTGCGATTGAGCAAGACGAAAGGCGGTCCCCTCGCTGTCCTGTGCGACCCCGACTTGATCGATCGGCTCGTGTGGAACCTGGTGGACAACGCGATCAAGTTCACGACTGCGGGCGGAGCGGTAGAGGTCGACCTCTTGTCTTCGGCCGAGCACACCGCCATCGAGGTTCGCGATACGGGGCCCGGAATCCGTGAAAACGCAATGGAGAAGATCTTCGAGCGTTTCTATAGAGAGGACGCCCCTCACACCGCCAGCGAGGGTACGGGCCTGGGTCTATCGATCGTGCGAGCCATCGCGCAAGCCCACGGTGGGGATGTAACGGTCCGGAATCGCGCGCAAGGTGGCGCCGCCTTCCGCATTCATTTACCGATCCGGGGTCCCGAGGTCCCGGCAGGTCCGCAGCCCTCCCCCCCCGGCCCCGACGCAGAAGCCTGAGGCAGCCGTGGAAGGAGTTTCTGGTTCGCTATTCAGGCCAAGGCCTCGAGCCCGCGGACTCCGGTCCGCACCTTTGTGACTTCTAGCACGGGATGGACAGCTTCCTGGTGCCCTTATAGCTGAGTGGCCAAGCAGTGGCAGTGACCGCAGCCAGTCCGTGAACGAACCTTCACCTGCACTTCCGACTGGCTTAATCCGGGGAGAAGTAGAACGCGGACGGTGACGTAAGTGGGCTGGACGAGTGATCGAGCGCAGCCCAGCGCGGCGGAGGCCGCGCTGGGGGTAATGCCTGCCGCCAACGGCGCGACCAGGTCGCTGAACCTGCGATTGACCGGCGTAGAGACGAGCGTCGAAGCAGCACGACTAACGAAATGGCTGCTCGAACGCCCGGATGTGTTCAAGGCGCACGTCAGCTCGACCACCGGGACGGCACACGTGGTTCTCGAGGCCTCCGATGGTGCCGTAACCGATCTTGTCCGAGACTTGAGCCGCCTGGGCCATGCCGCGGGTGAGGAGCGGATCGACCTGAAGATCCGGGGAATGCATTGCGCCAGCTGCGTAGCGGGCATCGAAGCGTCCCTCCTCCGAACCCCCGGCGTAATCAAGGCGGATGTAAGCCTCGGGACCGAGTCAGCCGCGGTCGAATATGTCCCTTCCGTAGCCGATGTGGAATCAATCAGGGCAGCCATCGAGTCGCGAGGGTACGGGGTGGATAGCGACCCGGGCACAGAAGGCTTGGACCGCGAGTCTGCCGATCGGGTCCGCGAGTCTCGGCTACTCCTCCAGAAGTTCTGGGTCGGGCTGGCACTTTCGATCCCGATCCTGATCACTGCATACGCGTCGTGGATTCCGGGCCTTCGTTCTCTGGGAGACGAGGCGATTCGCTGGGTATGGGCTGCTGACGGGGTGCTGGCGCTGGCCGTGCTTATGTACTCGGGGAGACAGTTTTTCTCGGGCGGCTGGTCGGCCTTCCGCCACCGCAGCGCCGACATGAACACGCTGATCGCGCTGGGCACGGGAGCGGCATGGGTATACTCGACCGCCGCCATTCTCTTTCCGGGTCTCTTCCCAAGCGGAACGGCCGAGCCGTTCTACGATGTAACGGCGATCGTGGTCACGCTCGTCGTGCTGGGACAGGCTCTCGAGGTGCGGGCCAAGGGGCGGACCTCCGATGCAATCCGGAAGCTCTTGGATCTGCAAGCCAAGACGGCGCGGGTGATCCGCGATGGCTCGGAAGTGGATATCCCGGTCGAGGAGGTGGTGGTCGGTGATATCGTTGTCGTTCGACCCGGTGAAAAAGTACCGGTCGACGGTATCGTCAACGACGGTCGAAGCGCCCTCGACGAATCCATGGTCACCGGCGAGAGCATTCCCGTGGAAAAGGGGCCAGGCGACGATGTCATTGGGGCCACTCTCAACAAGACGGGCAGCTTTCGCCTTCGAGCGACTAAGGTCGGTAAGGACACCGCCTTAGCCCAGATCGTGCGAATGGTTCGGGAAGCGCAAGGCTCCAAGCCACCCATAGCACGCACCGTGGATATCGTCGCGAGTTACTTCGTGCCTGCGGTGATGATCGTCGCCGTACTGGCGTTCGCTATCTGGTATACCGCAGGTCCGGTACCTGCTCTCACATACGCCGTCGTCGTGGCGGTCACCGTTCTCATCATCGCGTGCCCGTGCGCGCTGGGTCTGGCCACTCCGATGTCTTTGATGGTGGGCGTCGGCAAAGCGGCCGAACACGGCGTCTTGATCCGGAACGGGGAAGCGCTGCAAACGGCGCGCGGCCTGGACACGATCGTCCTGGACAAGACCGGTACGATCACGAAGGGAACCCCCGCCCTGACGGACGTGGTCGCATCACCGGGCTTCACCGAGCAGGAAATACTGCGCCTTGCGGCTTCTGCGGAACGCGGCTCGGAGCACCCTCTGGGGGAGGCAATCGTGGAGGGTGCACGTGAGCGCGATCTTCGCCTCGCAGATGCCACCGACTTCACAGCGATCGCAGGCCATGGTATCTCGTCCACCGTCGAAGGTCAGACTGTCATACTCGGCAACCGGAAGCTGATGATGGAGCGAGGGATCGCCGTCGGCGGGTTGGACGGCGACGTAGTGCGCCTCTCGGAGGCCGGGAAGACACCCATGTTCGTCGCCGTGGATCAGAGGGCGGGCGGCGTCATTGCCGTGGCTGATCAGGTGAAAGACGACTCGGTAGCAGCCGTTCGGAGACTGCACGAGCTCGGCTTGGAAGTCGTCATGCTCACCGGTGACAACGAGCGCACGGCGTCGGCGATCGCGCGGGAAGTCGGAATCGACCGGGTATTCGCGGAGGTGCTCCCGGACGAGAAGGCCGCCCACGTGGCCTCCCTCCAGACGGAGGGCAGGACCGTCGCGATGGTTGGAGATGGCATCAATGACGCGCCGGCGCTGGCGCAGGCTGACATCGGAATCGCGATCGGTACGGGAACCGACGTGGCCATCGAGGCCGCGGACGTAACGCTGATCGGCGGATCGCTCGGCGGCGTGGCCTTGGCCATCGACGTGTCCAAGCGAACGTTCCGTAACATCAAGCAGAATCTCTTCGGGGCGTTCTTCTACAACAGCCTCGGCGTACCGGTGGCGGCAGGTGTGCTGTACCCTCTGCTCGGACTGCTCCTTTCACCCTTAATCGCAGGCGCGGCGATGGCCTTTAGCTCTGTCACGGTGGTCACGAACGCCAACCGTCTGCGTTTATACGAACCGAAGGGAGTCTGACATGAGCCTCGATGTCGTAATCGTGAACCTGGCCGCCGCTGCCACGATAGCATGGATCGTCTGGTACTTCTGGTTGTCGGAGAAGCCTACCGTGCGGGCTGCAACCGTTGGCGGCGCTCAGGAGGTGTACGTACGTGTCAAGGGTGGTTACGATCCGAACTTGATCGTCGTCGACTCACGGCGGCCCGTTCGTCTCCATTTCAATCGGCAGGAGACGGCCTCGTGCAGCGAGATGGTGGTCTTCCCGGACTTCGAGATCTCTCGAGCGCTGCCGACCGGTGAAACGGTCACGATCGAGTTGGAGCACCCCAGCCCCGGCGAGTACGAATTCGCCTGCCAGATGGGCATGCTACGCGGCAAACTGGTAGTCACGGATGAGTCTGCAGACGAGGACGCAAAGCGGGATTGACGCAGGCCAGCTCGCTCGCAAGCGCACTGCCGAGGTGTCCCGAGTGCATCCCAGCGAGTAAAGAGGGGGTCCCATGTTGAACATCAGAATCGTGACGTGGTCACTCGCCATCTTCGGCGCGAGTAGCATAACATTCTAACGTTCGGAGCTAATAGAGCTCTGCTATCAACAGGAGCCTTCTGGAGCGATGAGGATCTCGACTGCCCTTCACATTGTGACCTCCGTGATCGCAGCGCAGCTGTTCTTTGGGGCTGGCCCTGCCGCTGCCCAGGATAATGCAGAGAGCGAGGACTCGGCCGTCCGAGAGGTGATCGAGGGCTTCAAATGCAGCCATGAGCTACCTCCACCCGGATGCGCTCATCTTCGAGAGCGGCCACGCGGAGGCCAGAGGTGAGTATCGCGCCGGCCATCTCGAGGCCGACATCGCATTCCTCCAGAGCGTGGTGTCCGAAACGACGTGGGAAAAGCTGCAGATAGGGACGGATCTGACACTGTACATGAGCGAGTACAGGACCCACGGTACTTTCCGAGACAGAGAGATCGACTTGCATGGCACGGAGACGATCGTGCTGGTGCAGACAGAGACGGGTTGGCAGATTCTTCACATCCACTGGTCCCACGCATCGTGACCGTCTGGGCTTTCTAATCCCTGCAAAGCCTGGGACCGGGCCCAGGCAGGGTCTCGCGAGCCCCCGCTGGTCGATCGTCTGACCTCACGCGTCAGTTCCTCACGCCGGCTGAGTACGGCTATACTACTGGCAAGCGGAGAGCCAATCGCCACTCAACGGGGGGTCCCGCCCGCCCTGGCGGAGTATCGGGAACCAGCCGAACGAATATACATGAACGAGGATACAGGACGATGAGAAACCGCATGCG
>JBDHBD010000025.1:0-48074 GCA_039587755.1 Gemmatimonadota bacterium
CGCTGGCCGGTGGAGCGGCCCTGCTTGGAGGCCAGCCTCTACTGAATGTAGCCCAGCGTCCGGAGCGTTTGGAGCTGCTCGGGGGTGAGCACCACGTCGCCAGACCGCGTGAAGTACTGGGCGAGGGCCCGGTGCGCCTCCCACTGCTCTTGCAGAAAGTCGGTGTAGTACTTCACCAGCTCCGGGTGCTCCTCGTGCATGCTCCACAGGCACCAGTGATCGTTCCACAGATCGTAGAGCAGAAGCGGGACGGGGCGTCGCCGATCCGCCGCCTCCTCATCCTCGTCCTCATCCGGTGGCTGCGGGTTGATCTCTAGCGACGCGCCCCAGCGGCCATCGACGACCTCGATCAGACCCCGAAGCTCGCCCGTTTCGCGGTCGACTTCGAACTCATCGAGGATCACCGGACGGGATTCCCAGCCCGGCTCCCCGCGCATCAGTGGGGCCAGCGACTGCCCTTGCATGATCTCGGGCGTGGGCAGGTCCACGAGGTCGAGGATCGTCGGCAGCACGTCGATCATCGAGACGGGCTGGCTGAATCTCTGGCCACCCTGGATCCGTCCCGGCCACACGAAGATCAGTGGCACCCGGCTGACCGAGGGTCGGAACATTGGGTAGCTCCACCGGGGCGGGAGTGAGTCGGCGAGCGCGACGCCCATGTCGTCCATGGCCGCGTCTGTGCTGTGATCGGCACCGATGATCAGCAGCGTGTTCTCCCACTCCCCATCGGCCTTGAGCCGGTCCACCAGCTGACCGAGACGGTAGTCGTTGTGGGCCATCGTCTCGTCATACATCCCCTGGTGGAGCGAGAAGAAGGCAGTCCGACTGATGCCCGTCTTCTCGTACGCTTCCGAGTAGGCGCCGTGGCCTCCTGCCTCGCGCAGACGTTTGTTCCACTCTCGCCACGTCTCGCGTTCGGTGGGTCCCACGAAGAGGCCGGCGAAGGGCGACGCGGCGGGGAAGTCCTCGTGCACGTCGGTGGTCTGAAAATGCACCCAGAATGGTTCCGCCGGGTACGCCTCTCTCCACTCCCAGAACCCCTCGTGCAGAAACCGCGAGGACTCCCGGTGGCTCCCGCCCTCCCAGTCCTCCCGGAACAGGTCGACCCCCCGCTGAAGGTTGCTCAAGGTGCCGGCGATGGGATTGGCGGTGAAGACCGCCGTCTGGTATCCGGCCCGGTGCATGTGCTCGGCCATCGTCACCGCCTGCTCCGGCACCGGATCGTTCCAGTTCAGCTGGCCACCCATCACGCTGTTCTGCAGCGAGGTCATGAAGGAGGCCGTCGAGGGCCGGGTCCAGGAGGAGTTGCTGTAGGCCCACTCGAAGACGGCTCCCTCGGCGGCCAGACGATCTATGTTCGGAGTAGTGCGCCGGTTGTATCCGTAGACGCTCATGAAGTCGGCCGCCCCTCCGTCGATCACGTAGAAGGCGACGTTGGGCAGGCGGGGCTCGCCCCCTCCGGTGAGCGTGGGTGCTCCCCATAGCGCGACGGTGCCAGATCGCTCGGCTTCGGCCACGAGCGCCAGGGTCACGGTTTGCCCGGCCAAGCTGGAGAGATCGACCGAGCGCTGGCCCCAGCTCCCCTTGTTCGAGTAGGATTCCTCGAAGAGAGTCGAAGCCTCGCCGCCTTCCGGGCGTGCCGTGACGCGGAAGTCGACGGGTGCGTCGTCCCTCAGCACACCGAGTCCCATGTCGAGCCGGCCTTCGGCAGGGATGCGGACCTTGAATTCCAACTGACCCGGCGCCCGTGTATAAATGGCGCTTCGATACACGCGGTTCCGAACCTCGTTGCGCATGCCGGTCGGCGCATCCGCGTAGTTGGCCTCTTTGGGGATCAGGCTGATCGAGAGGATGTCGATGCTGGCCTCCTCCTCCGCATAGAACCAGAGGCCGAGTTGCTGCAACGGGTCCTCCCATCGGCCCCCCGACCAGTCGGCACGCAGCAGGTAGGTCTGCACCGAGCCGTCGTTGATCACGTCAACGAACGCGCCACCAAAGCGGAACGGGAACGCACCGTCGGTGTCCGTCCCGGATCCTTCTTTGAGGTTAAAGCCCAACCCGAGGGTTTCGACTTTGTCCGAGGTTCGGGTGCGTACCCGAACAAAGGCCCAGTCCTCGCGGCCCAGATCGGGAACTTCGACGTACACGTAGCCCTCCGGACCGTCTTCGTCGGGATCGCGCGTGGCTTCGGTCAACGTCACGCGGAGGGCGTCATCGATTCGTGTCACCTGGACGGGTGCTACCGCCGGGTTCCAGGGAACGGCGGGCTTCCAGTCCGGCTGTGGTCCATCGAAACGCCATTCGATCGGCTGCGGCAGGTCCGCTGGCACGTCGGAGCCCAAGACGGTGGCCGCCTCGAGGTGCTCCTCCAGGTGGAGCGGCACCTCAACGGTGAGGACGGGAGAGTCGGACGGCGAGCCTGAGCAGCTAATGACTGGGAGGCTCAGCAGGGCGGCAGGAAGGACTAGCGATAGGGGGCGACCGAGCATCATAAGGGTCCTCCTCTGTGCTTGCGCAGCGCCTCTGGCGGGGGAGATATGTCCGCATTGCGTCGGACCACAGGCTTCAACTGACGATCTGCGCGTCAGGGAAGGTGGCGTGGTGAACTCTGTCGATCAACCCGGCGCCGCTGAAGCCGCCTGTCGGGAAAAACCCTACAAGCGGGTGCGGAAAGCCCCTACAGGCGCAGCCTCAAAGAACTGTCACGGTAGCTGTAACAAAGTGAGGGGGAGTGTATTGAAGTCGAATCGCGGCAATTCGTGTGTATTGAAGTGTGTTGAAGTGTACGGGTGCTATACCGGGCGAATGGGGTTCTTTGCCGGCTACGCCGGCTCAGGGTCTCGCCTGCGGCTCGACGGCAGGAGGTCCCGGGTGGGCGCTTCGGCCGCTTCAGCGGCCTCGCTGGCACTCGCCGCGCTCGTGCCCAAATCCCGGCGCCCCGATTACCCTTACCGATATGCGATTGGCGAATTGGGCCCGATTAGGGTCCCCGGCGCACGTCTGCCGCGGAGGCTGACGGCCAACTAGCGGTTGCTCTTGCTCACGCTCTCTCGGCGTGAAGCAACAACGACTGCGGTTGCCACACCCGTCTCGTCCCCCCACATGCAACTCCCCGAACTTTTCCCTCACATCTTGCGATATCGGTGGATCCGAGGGTGCGCATCCTGCGCGAAATGGGGGCCTCTCGCTTGAAGCTTCCACAACCGTGCCAGCCCACCGAACCTCGATACAGCCACAGAACCGACATCTGCACAGTAGAAAAACCTTTCCCCCCATGCCTTCCGATCTCCTCAAGGTGCTGCAAAACGCCTTCGGAGTTTCCCGACACGCCGATGGGAGTTTTCCCGACAGGCGCTTTGAGTTTGCAGACGCCGTGTGATTAAGAAACGCGAACTCTTCTTCGGTCAGGAGTCGGCCCGTCCATAGGGAGTCGAGTCCAGGATCTCCGGTACGCCGTCGCCATCGGTATCCTCCCAACCCCATAGGGTTGGGGCCGTCATGAAGCCTTGGCAGAGGTCGACGTTCGAAATCGGCGTGCAGTCGGTCCAATCGTGGTTCCAACCCCAGATGTGGCCAAATTCGTGATGGTAAATCGCGTTCGCCACAAGGGTTAGGTCCGAAGCCGACAGGCTCTGAAAGCCCCCTCCCGTGCAGAAGAAGCATCCCATATATACAAAGTCGTTCAAATCCGTGAAGCCGCCGGAAGTGCTTTCTGCGTCGAGATCCATCGACACCACTATGTCGAAGTCCTGCTCCGAGTATCCCTTCCCCGCGAGAAACGCGACCACGCTGTTTCTGTCCCGCGGGTCGCCAATCTCCGACCTGAGCGCAAGGATGTTCGTGTGGGTGAAGCGGACCACTGGCTCCGCGTAGCCTCGAGCTGCCGCAAAACTCGCGTGACTCATGTCAATCTCAGCTTGGGCGGTCGGCCACAGGTCGTCGAGCACCTGAGCGATGTTGGTGTTCCCATGATCCACAGCGACGACGATGACCTGAGAATCGCCTTTGGGGAGCTGGTGGATGGGGTCGCCCACGTCCGTGGTCACGCTGCCGTCTGACCACCAGAAGAGTCTGTATTGCTTCGAGTCGAGATACGCCGTGCTGACCCATTCGTGGCGAAGTTGCTCGGGCTTCCACCCCGATCGCACGACCGCCGGATTCGGTATGTCTGTGCCAAACTGCTGCTCAAAGGCTTCACTAAAAACCAAGCCCATGTCGTCGAACTGAGCCGTGGCACTGCTGTTCGCCGTCAAACCGCTCAGGACGCAGTCGCCCTGCCCGGAGCAAGCGCCTGCCCAGCCGGAGAAACGCGACATGTCCGTTTCGGAAGGTGTCAGAGTGACCGTAGTGCCCTCATCGAACCCAGCTGAGCAAGCCCCGGACGTTGTCCCGACGGAAATCGTGCAGTTGATTCCGGCAGGATCCGACGTAACCGTTCCCTCGCCATCGCCGCCGCCCTCCACGGTCACCGTGAGTGATAGTGGTGGAGGAGGAGCAGCAGGAGGTGGAGGAGGAGGAGCAGCAGGAGCAGACGGGCTGTCCGAGCCGCAAGCAGTCAGGAAGGTGACCACAGCGACCAGGAGAACCACCCTCACTATTTGGACTCCTTCCATGCGCCTGTTCGACCCATCGGCGTTAATCACAGTCGATCCTCCTTGCGCTGGCTAAGCTTCCCTAGACCTGTTTCACATGAGCACCCGACCGGATTACGCGGTGCCTCTTCACTCCAAGAACGGATGCAGATCGTCGCGTTGACCCTGCTGGGCAGCGCGGGCGTGTGCGTCCGTTGGTGTTCTGCCTGTCCCTATCTAGAGTCGGTGCGGGTTCTCAGACGTGACTTGGGAGAACCGGCATCGGCGTGCTTCGTTCGGGGATGAGGTGGAAGGAAACACCCCTCTTCGCCGATGCCTGTAACTATGCCTGCCACGGTCCGCTGCCTGCAGGTAGGTGGCAGACGCTGCGTCGTGGAGTGGCATCAGCTGCAACACGTGGCGGCTACAGCGCGAACTAGCCTACCGAATCAGCGCTGCTCGGACGCGGAAAGGGGCGGCCCCGCCGGGCTGCCCCCGAGAGCGCCTCGCTCGAACTCACGGCCGTACGAGTAGCTTCGTAATTGGCGTAGCTGCCCGGTGAGCCTTTTCTTAGGTTTAGAGTCAATCTCCCCCAGCCCATCCGTTTGAGCACTAGTGGCTTCTGCTCATACGGTGATCCGGTTGGAGACTGCTCTCACAGCGCCAGCAACGGCACAGAGAGGAGCGGAGCCTCATGCCGACGGGGGGCGGAAGGACGGCCTACCCGTGCATGGTCCCCACAGTAGCGCGGAGCGCTCTGTGAGCGGGCCGGGTGCCGAGGCGCACCGGTCGAAGACGCCACCCGAGCTCGCACACCTCCTTTCCGCGACCGACCAGGCTCGAGACATCGCATGGACCCGGTTTCTTGAGGCGTACAGCTCGCCGATCCTCCGCACTGTGTACACGCGCTGCAGCGATTACGACAATGCGATGGACCGGTATGCATACATTCTCGAGCAGCTGCAAGAGGACGACTACCGCCGACTGCGGCAGTATGCGGCTGACGGACGTGCGCAGTTTACGACCTGGTTGGCCGTGGTCACTCGGCGCTTGTGCGAGGATTACCGCAGACAGCGCTATGGTCGACCCCAGAGCCAAGACCCGGATGGGGGAAGGCAGGCAGTTGAACAGTTCAAGATCCGGCGATTGCTGGCGGATCTCGTGGGTTCCGATCCCGACTGGTCGCAACTCCCTTCGGGGGACACCAATCCCGAGCGCCAGCTCCGCCAATCGGCTTTGCACGACGCGCTGTCAGAGGCTCTGCAGGAGCTGGATACATCAGACCAGCTCCTGCTCCGTCTGCGGTTTGAGTACGATCTGTCGGCCAAACGAATTGCGTACCTGATGGGTTTTCCGACGCCCTTCCACGTGTACCGCCGGCTGAGGTCGCGGCTGGGCTTCATGCGACGGAAGCTACGGGAGCGTGGCTTTCAGGACGCCGTTCCATAGGACGAACCAGAGTGGTGGAGAGAAGAGACAATCCGCACTCGAGAATCCGTTTGGAAGGACAGGTGAAAGAAAGCAAGGGCCTGTGCGGCCGAAGCAGAGAGGCCAGGCGCTCACGCGCCATGAGATAGTCAAAATGGGCAACGTAAATGCACATAATGAGGCGACCGTGTCGCATCTGAGTGCCGAGGAGGTCGCTGCCTACCTCAGCAGAGCCGTCTCGACAGAGGAGAGAACGGACATTCAGGCGCACCTTGCCGTGTGCAACCAATGCGGCGACGAGGTAGCATTCCACGCGCATTTGCAGGAGGTCCGTCAGCCGAGCTGGAAGCGGCCTACGATCGCGGCCCTGTCCGCCGCCGCAGTGTTGGCGGCCGTGTTCCTGCTCGGTCCGCAGCTTCGCGCCACGCTGCTGGACGATCAACCCCGTCTCCGAGACGGCCAGGCACCGATCGAGAGACAGCTGCGTTCCTCGATCGCGGTCCTGGCACCGGACGCTGAGAACCCGATCCACCGGGACTCCGTCTATTTTGCCTGGAGTCCGGTGGCTCCCGACGCGCTGTACGGCCTGACCCTGACGGATCCTGCGGGAGCGCGCGTGTGGGGAACGACCACACGCGACACGATGCTTCGACTTCCCCCGGACATCGTGCTTGGCAGAGGCTCAGTCTACTTCTGGTACGTGGATGCGCTCCTGCCGAGCGGAGAATCACCTAGCACGGGCGCCCATCGCTTCACGACCCGATGAGCCAGTGAAGGCAGTTCGCCTGGCGCCGTCACTCCTGACTGTCGCGCTCGCTTCGGCTGCGTGCGGCGGCGACTCACCCGGCGGTAAGGGTGCCGAGTTCGCTGCGGACGAACAGCTGGCCGGGGACGCACCAGTGCGGTCACAAGTTCAGTTCGAGCCACTCATCGAAGGCGGCATTGAGCTCTACTACGGCGGCGAAATCGACAGTGCCCGGGCGACTCTTCTCTCGACTTCCCGGCTGGCCAGGCAGGCGGCCGATACTGCTGCCTGGGCAAAGGCGCTCACCTGGCTCGGATTGGCCGCATGGCGCCAGGGCGATTACCCGCAGGCGCGACTCTTGGGCCGGCAGGCTTTGGATCTCAAGCTCGCCGCAGATCTGTCTGATCAGCTGTACCGCTCTTTCAACGCCCTGGGATTGGTTGCCTGGCACGAGGCGAGGCTCACCGAGGCCGGGGAGATGTTTGGAAAGGCTCTCGCAGCGGCGAGGGCCGCTGAAGATGAGCGGGGCATGGCAGGGGCTTCGGGGAACCTGGGTCTCGTGCAAATGGATCTGGGCGAATTCTCGGAAGCACGTCAGAATCTTATGACCCTGCGCGACGCTGGCCGCGCCCTTGGCAGCGCGCTCCACGAAGGGAACGGCCTCACCAACCTCGGTTCGCTCGACATAATGGAGGGCGCGACGCTAGCCGCCATACCCAGATTGGAGGAAGCCCGACGGCTGTACCAATCCGAGCAGCTCGGGAACGAGGAAGTGGCTGTCCGACAGCTTGGCGACGCGTACGCCGCGCTCGGCGACCTCGGACGTGCACACGCTATGTATGACACGGCGCTCGCCATGGCGAGAGCTCAGGGAGACCGTCAGCGCGAGGCCGCGAACCTGGAGGGGTTAGCGGCTCTGTACAGCGAAGCGGGGGATCACCTGAAAGCGCTCGAGTTCTACTCGAACGCTCGGGAGATCAACAACGAGGTGGGTCTTCTCCTGGAGACCGGGACGGACTTTCTGGGGGTGTCCCTCAACTACCATGCGCTCGGCGACCTCGATCTCGCCGAGGAGAACGCCGCGCGTGCGATGGAGATCCACCGCGAAATCGGTGTCCCCATCGAGGAACTTCAGGACGTCCTCATCCTGGCAGAGCTCGCATACCTGGGCGAGCGTCCGTCCGATATGGACCGCTGGATGAACCGCGCGCGTGAACTGGGACGTGACCTGGACGCACGCGCAGCGCGTCTTGCCATCGCGCTCACCGAGGCGCGGATTGCCGATGCGGCGGGTGTGCCCGAGCAAGTTCTGGCGTCCTTGAGCCCTATCCGGGCCGACCTCGGTCAGGGTGACTACGTTGCCGAATGGGAGGCTGAAGCCCTCCGTGCTCGTGCCTATCTGAGAAAAGGTGACCTCGACTCGGCTGCCGACGCAGGGCGGCGTGCCGTCAGCATGGTGGAGCGGGTCCGCCGAAATCTCGCTTCTGGCGTTCTAAGGACCAGCTTTAGTGCAGCCCGAATCCAGACGTACTCGGACCTTGTCACGGTGTTGCTCCGGCTGGGACGAACAGCAGAGGCTTTCGAGGTCGCGGACGCCGTGCGTGCCCGTGCCCTGTCGGAACACCTGGCGGCTGCCGATCCGGAAGACCTGCCGTTTGATACGACCGCTGTTCGGCTTGCGGAGAGCCAGCGGCTGCTTCGCCAGATCGACCAGCTGGTGGCCGCACTGGACTCCGTCGAGCTCGGCGCTCTGAGTTCGGACCAGCAGGGGAGGGCAGCCGAAGCCCGGGACCGGTTGAGCAGGCTCGAGAAAGTACGCAGCGAGTATGAGGCCTTGCTCGTGAGCCTCACAGAAGGCGCAGGGTCCACCGCCGCCCTGCTGGGAGCGACCTGGACGAGCGCAAGTAGCGTCCAGGAGGCGCTCCAGCCAACCGAAGTGCTGCTCGAGTACATGGTGACACCGGACCGGTTGGTCATCTTCATCATCACCGACGAGGACATCCGGATCGCGGAGAGCGCGATAGGTTCCGAGGACCTGGCTACGCGGATTCGTCTCGCCCGCGAGGTGCTGCGTGCCAACGTGCTCTCCGAGTCTGAGGGTATGCGAGTTCTTGAGGCGCTCCACCGCATTCTGATCGAGCCGGCTGTAAGAGCGGCCGCGATCAATGACAAGCAGCACCTCCTCTTCGTGCCACATGACGTGCTCACCTATCTGCCCTTCGCTGCGCTGCGCGATGCGACCACGGGACGGTATGTGGCCGAGGACTTTTTCCTGCTCCACCTGCCATCAGCGGCGACCTTGACGGCCCTCCGCTCGCCGGATCGACAGCGGGCCGGAGTCGACCATGGCAGACCCCGCCTGCACGTGCTGGCTCCATTCCCGGAGCAGCTTCCTGGAACGCGGCGCGAGGCGGAGGCGATCCGAGCTTTGCTGACTGGAGCCCAGACATGGATTGGAAACGAGGCGACGGAAGGTCACGCACGTGAGGCGCTCGCGCAGGGCGGCGTGGTGCATCTGGCGACCCACGGCGTCATGAACCCGCGCAACCCGATGTTCTCGCGTCTCGAGCTCAGACAGGGAGTGGAAGGCCGTTCGGCGGACGACGGCAGACTCGAGGTGCACGAGCTTCTTGGCCTGGCTATCGGAGCGCCACTTGTCTTCCTGTCGGGCTGCGAAACGGGTCTCGGAGCGGCTTGGTCGAGCCAGTTTGTTCGGGGTGAGGATTTCGCGACCCTCGCACGCGCGTTTCTCTACGCGGGCAGCGACAACGTGGTGGCGACCCTCTGGAGCCTTGAGGACGAGAGCGCTGCCGTCTTCGCCGAGCTGTTCTATCGGGAGCTCGAACGCGCGGCTTCCATAGAGGCTCTGGCGCGAGCCCGGCGGGCGATGATCGCCCAAGACCGGTACGCCTCGCCGTATTACTGGGCTGCCTACCGGCTCAGCGGATCGGGCGGGTGAGCGAAGGAGACAATCGCGGGCGGTGCATCCGTTTATGCTTTCAGAGATTGGACGGGAAGGGTTTGAGTTCGTACGATTCCATGTAATCCAGGGGGTCAACATGCGGTACCGGAGAGTTGCTTCTCGACCCCGCTGTCACGTCGCGTGGATGCTTGCGCCGGTTGCTCTGATTGCGGCAGCCGTGAGTTGCGATCGCCAGGCACCCGCTGGCGTAGACGACGCCACCCCACAGCCCCGTTTCGCGAAGAAGCCGCCTGCCGACCCCATCGAGGTCACAACGTTCGATCCTCAGGAGGGTGAGCAGGGTCAACCGACGTTCCCGATGACGGTGATCGGGAGTGGCTTCGGAAACGGGGCGAAGGTCGTGTTCGTCCTCGGTGAGGAGGACGTCTCCACCATCGAGACGACCACGACGTCGGTCAATGCGGCCGGCACCGAGCTAACGGCCGACGTGACGATCGGGCTGGAGGCGGTGGCCAGCGAGGACTACAAAGTGGCCGTGCAGCTGCGTCGCAGCCGCGGCGTCGGGACCGAGAGCTTCAAGGTCAAGGTTCCTCCCGGCCAGATTCCGCCTGGCGACCCCGCCGTCATCACCTTCCTCGACGAAGCGGGCCACAAGATCGTGAGCGATAACGAGCTCCGGAGCGACGCTCAATACTCAGGCCCGGACTACGAGGACGGCGTCTGCGGGGTGACGGCTGATCTCGGTAACTTCGACGATGCTCGGCTGAATCCCGATGGGGACTATCGGAACGGGAAGGACCGGAAGACCTGCGGCGACGCGAGATTCCTCACCTTCATCTTCGATGCGCCCTTCGACGGTGGTCCGCCAAAAGACAATCGGAGCGACGGCATCTTCATGAACATCGACCATGTGAGGACTGAGACTGGCACGAATGTCGAGCACTTTGGTCAGTTCAATCTCTGTACCCGGCTGATCTTCAGTCCTAACGACAAGTATGATCCTGGAAACGGCTCGGATCTCCTACTGGTCAGCTTTGACGACAAGGGAAACACGGACCCCGCCGACGACGAGTGGACGGTCCGCACGAAAGACTTTCCCAACGACAAAGGCTACTGTGTGGGAGACGGTCGGCTGTGGCACATGCCGTTCGAGCTCAAAATCCGGTTGAAGTAGGCAATGGGAAGGCACATTAGGCGCGAGCGTCGATACACAGCGAGGGGCGGTTCCACCGGAGCCGCCCCTCTCGCGCATCGGTTGGAGGTTGTCATGCGTCGCACAGGTTATTTCCTCATCGTCGTCGCTGCGGGGCTGAGCGCCTGTAAGGATGCGCCGCTGGCGACCGACGTGGGGCCACAAGCGCCGGCGTTAGCCGCTCGTCCGCAGGACCGGATGGTGGACGTGATTGTCGCGCTGGACCCGGCCTTCGCTCCCGGCGGTCGCGCAGCCAATCACGCGCGTGCCGCTGAGGTTGCCCGGGGCCTCGGTGTGGCACCAGCCTTCACCTACGGAACCGCGCTGTTCGGTTTCGCCGGATCCGTGCCGGCGGGACGGCTCCGGGGGCTACAGAACAATCCGCGAGTGCTTTACGTGGAGCGCGATGGGATCGCGTCCATCCCGCGCCCTGGGCCTTCGGCGCCCAAGTGGTGTGCCACCAACCCGGACCACCCGGCGTGCGATAAAGGTGGTGATGACCCGGGCGGCGGAGGTCAGACGACGCCGTGGGGCGTCACGCGGGTTGGTGGATCGGCCGATGCGACGGGCAAGACCGCCTGGATCATCGACACGGGGATCGATCTGGATCACCAAGATCTCAACGTGGACGTGGGGCGAAGTAAGAACTTCGTCACCTGGGGGAAGAAGACGTCGGAAGACGGGCACGGGCACGGCACCCACGTGGCCGGCACCGTGGCAGCGATCGACAATTCGCGCGATGTGGTGGGAGTCGCGGCTGGAGCCACCGTCGTGGCCGTTCGCGTGCTCGGCAACTCAGGCTCGGGTACGATCTCCGGGGTTGTGGCCGGCGTGGATTACGTTGCGGCAGACGCCGCACCGGGTGACGTAGCCAACATGAGCCTCTCAGCCAGCGGTCACCACCAGAGTCTCCACGACGCGGTTCTGAACGCGGCCCAGAGCGGGATTCGCTTTGCGATTGCGGCCGCGAATAGCGGCGACGATGCGAGCAACTGGGAACCCGCCCACGTCAACCACGGGAACGTATACACGGTCTCGGCGATCAACAGCAGTGACTGTCTGGCCTCCTGGTCGAACTACGGGAATCCACCGGTCGATTTCGCGGCACCGGGAGTCAGCGTCCTATCCACAAGAAGAAAAGGCGGGACGACCACGATGAGCGGGACGTCGATGGCAGCACCCCACGTGGCGGGTCTTCTGCTCCTCGGGAGCGTGGGATCCGACGGTACGGCCCTCTGTGACACCGATGGCACACCGGATCCGATCGCCCATCGCTGAAGGTCCTCGTCACGCCTTGACTGGCAGAAAGCCCGCTAGCCATGCGGGCTTTCGTGCATCTGGGGGTTGGGCCAACAGCGGCCACTGTCACGCCTGCTGTCACAGAAATCGGCGGGGTTGCCTCAAAGCGGACCAGTTCCGCGTGGTTCAGGACATGACGTTCCAAAACGTTTCAGGACCTTCACATGAATCGGCCCAAGGTCGCGCGTCGCTTAAGAGGCGTTCTCCTGCAAGCCCGTAGGGCGATCCGATCACTCCGTGTCCTGGAACCGGGATTCGCGCGACGAGCCCGGTCCGACGCATCTTGCGGGGTCCGAGCCATTCCACCCGAGACGAGGCATCCGACACCGCTATGATCAAGCGGTTTAGACGGTCCCCCGACCGCACGGGCGAGCCCGAGAAGATCGGTCCTTACAGAATCACAGGCGTCTTGGGCCGCGGCGGCATGGGCGTGGTCTACCGCGCCGAGGACGACCGCCTCGGTCGCAAGGTCGCGCTCAAGACGCTCGGCGAGCTGAAGTCCAAAGAGCTCCGCGACCGATTGTGGCGTGAGGCGCGGGCCGCGGCGAGCCTCAACCACCCCGGGATCTGCCAGGTCTACGGCGTCGAGGAGCGGAAGGACGAGCTGTGGGTCGCGATGGAGTTCCTCGAGGGCGAGGGGCTCGACGTGCGGTTGAAGCGCGAGCGGGTGGGCATCGAGGGGGCGGTCTCGATCTGCCTCGAAGTCCTTGAGCCGCTCGGGTTTCTGCACGGGCGGGGGCTCGTCCACCGCGACCTGAAACCCTCCAACATCTTCCTCACCGAGCTCGGCACCAAACTCCTCGATTTCGGACTCGCGCGCCCTGTGGACGGGCCTGAGGACATGCAGCTCACTCGGACCGGGGTGATCCTCGGAACCCCGCACTACATGGCGCCCGAGCAGTGGCGCGGGGAGGAGGTAGGACCGCGGAGCGACCTGTTCTCGTGCGGGGCGATCCTGTACGAGATGCTGTCGGGCAAGTTCGCCTTCCCGGGATCTAACCCGATCGAGGTGTTCCACGCCTGCGCGCACCAGCAACCGCCGCCCCTCAGCGGCACTCTCGGGATCGACGCCATCGACCGGGTCATCCGCCGGGCGATCGCCAAAGACGCGAACGAGCGGACGGCCTCGGCGCTCGAGATGACCGAGCTACTGCGCGAGGCGATGGAGCGCGTGCGGACGCTCCAGGGCGGGGATGGCCGCGACACGCCTCTGGGCCGGCGTCGGGTCGAGACGGTCCAGCGGTTTATTGCGCTCCCGTTCCGGATGCTACGTCCCGATCCGAAGGTCGACTTCCTGTCTACAAGCCTCCCCGAGGCGATCGGAGCTTCGCTCGCGGGACTCCAGCACCTCGCGGTGCGCTCGACCCGGGTCGCGAAGTCCGCGGGCGGGGCCGAGCCGGACCTGAAGAAGCTGGCGTCCGAGGTCGAGGTCGACTACGCGCTCGCCGGCAACCTCATGTCGGCGGGATCACGACTCCGCCTCAACGCGGAGCTCCTGGAGGTGCCGTCGGGCACCGTAGTGTGGTCCCTCCAGGAGGACGTCCCGATCGGGGACCTCTTCCAGCTCCAGGACGAGCTCGCGAGCAAGGTGGTCGAAGGGGTCGCGATCCCGCTCACGCCGAACGAGCGGGCACGGCTCGGTCGTGACGTGCCTGCCAGCCCCCGCGCCTATGAGCTCTTCCTGCGGGCGCTCCACGTGGAGGGCACAGTCACGACGGCCGGGGACGTGCTGGCGATCCGCGACCTCCTGTGCGGAAGCGTGGAGGAAGACCCGAACTACGTGCCGGCGTGGGCACAGTGCGCGCGCGTGTGCCGCATCGTGGCCAAATACCACCTCGACGACCCGGAGCGCCACCTGGAGCTGGCGCACCAGTCGTTCGAGAAGGCCCATGAGCTGGATCCGGAGTCGCCGCTTCTCAACCACCTCTACACCTACTATCAGCTCGAGGAGCTGGGGGATGGGCGGGGGGCGATGCTTCGCCTCCTGGGACGCCTGAGAGAGCAGCCGACCGAGGCTAACCTGTGGGCGGGGCTCGTGCCCGCATGCCGCTTCCAGGGGCTGTACGCCGCCTCGATCGCCGCTCACGAAAGGGCCCGTGCGCTCGATCCGAAGATCAAGACAAGCGTCGAGCATACCTACATGCAGCTCGCGGAGTACGAGCGCGCGGCAGAAGAGGCCCCGGAACACTACGGTGCTCTGCTGGCCATGATCGCCGAGCAGCGCGGGGACCTCGCGGGTGCGATCAAACTCCTCGAGCGCGCGTACGAAGAACAGTTCGAGGGGTTGCGCGACTATTACATCGGCGCGCCCCTGGCTGCCCTCCAGGGTCGCACGGCCGATGCCGAGGCGAAGATCCGTGTCGTTTGCGACCGGGGTCTCCGCGACCCGGAGGCGATCTTCCTGTTCGCGCGCACCGCGGCGCGAGCGGGCGCTGTCGAGCTGGGGCTCGAGCTAATCGAGACGACGGTCGGTCGGGGGCTCTACACGGTCGCAGGGCTCGAGCGGGACCCCTGGCTCGAATCGCTTCGCGGAGAGCCACGCTTCCAGGCCGCGCTCGAGCAGGCGCGGGAAGGACAGCGAGAGGGCGCGGCGGCGTTCCGGGAGGCGCGGGGCGTGCAGATCCTCGGCGTCGTGGAGCCGATTCTAGGCGATCCCCCTACGTCCACGCGCCACCAGGGCGTCTGAGGGCGGAGGCAATGGCGAAGCGGTAGATATCGCAGCCGCTCGCCACCGTTGATCGACAGAGCGCGCCCCACCAGTTCTCCGACGCCACCTCGCAAGCTGACGCCCCTTGCCTCAGCTGACACCAACGACTGCCGCTCGCCTCGAGAACCTCCACACGAAGCGCTCTCACGAACTGTCACGGTAGCTGTAACAAGGTGAGGGGGAGTGTACTGAAGTGTATTGAAGTCATAACGCCGAAATTCGTTTGTATTGAAGTGTGTTGAAGTGTACGGGTGCTGGACCGGGCGAATGGGGTTCTTCGCAGGCTGCGCCGGCTCAGTGTTTCGCCTCCGGCTCGACGCCAGGAGGTCCCGGGTGAGCGCTTCGGCCGCTGGCACGGCCTCGCTGGCGCTCGCTGCGCTCGTGCCCAAATCCCGGAGCCCCGATTGGCCGAAAGCCCTCAACCACGCGGGCTTTCGTGCATCTGGGCGTTGCGCCGATTGGGGGTGCTGTCACGGCTGCTGTCACAAGAGCGGACTTCGCAGACGCCACTTAAACGCGCCTTTACGTGCCCAGGCCCGCCACCTTCTCGGCGAATCGTTTCGCGTCCCATTGGGGCCAGGGACGCTTGTACTGTTTGGCGTGCGCATCCTCCAGGTAGTTGGCCTTTGGCGGACCGTCGTCGCCCCACGTCACATCCCGTCCGAACACCATGAAGATGCCGGCGCACGGTCCGGTGAGTTCCAACATCTCGGTGTAGGGGTCGATCACGGATCCCTCCGCGTCCCAGTACTGGCTGGCACGTGAGTCCGTGACGAGCCCGACGGCCCGATCGACGTGCTTCTCCTGCGCACCATTCCTGGGCACCCAGACCACGTAGGCCCGCAGGTCAGGGTCGTCGTTCTTTCCGAGCAGCCGTTTCTGCACTTCGGAGGCCCCCCGAAGACACCCACCTCATGTGGGCGCGACGAGCATCAGCACGCGTACCTTTCCGACATCGGCATTGAACGCCGATCGGAGAGGCTCCGCCTTCCCGTCCAGCTTCGCGTAGTCGGCCTGAGCCCCACCGGTGACTGCAGCAGCCAATACCAAGGGGACCAGACCGAAGTACGACATCCACCTCATCAGGCTCTCCTTCCACTGCGATCGAGGCACTACGGCCAATAGCGATCGGCGACGACTTGAATCACGACAGCTACGACAAACAGGAAGGTCGCAGCCCACAAGACCCGTTTGGTCCAGCGTCCGGTGCGTACCGAACAGGACGCACCTTCCTCAGTGATACGGTTCCGCCGATGGACGCCCCAGTGACCGACCGCCAAGAACAGGAACGACGCCCCGAGCAGGTAACCTCGATATGGTTTGATGCCTGCAGCGAGGATCGCGCCTTGCACGCCCAGCAGTGTCAGCGCCAACGGTCCGATACAACAAATGCCGGCTGCTGCGCTGGCCAGTGAAGCGACGGTCGCGCCCACAGTGGAGGCCAGCTCCGTCCCACCTACTCTCATGCTATACAGCTCTATCCATTCTAGCGGCGAGCTATTCGCTTCGGCTGGCCCGGCCGAGGCCCGCATCTCGAAGCACGTCGAGATCTGGTCCCGCAGGGGTGCAGCAGCTCGCCAGCTGCCCGTCTATCGACACTGCCGGAATGGACTTGACGCCAAGTTGTATCCCACGTCGCACCACATCCGGATCCCGCATGTCCAGCACGGAAACCTCGCACGACGGACATGCGGCTTCAGTCACCTGCTCAACCAGTTCATCGCACACTGGACACCCAGCACTGTAGACTTCGATCAGGCGACGGCTCTCGACTACCATTCTCGACCTACCCTTCGGCTACGGGTGGACCACCTCTTCACGCTGAGCCCTCGGCGGCGGGGATGCCTTTCAGACCGCTCCCACCCCTTCGCAGTCTTTTATGGCCCTCAGCAGTACTTGGACCGAAGGGGCCTACGCAGCATATGCTGGCAGCGGTGCTGGTGAGCGAGGCCACCACTGCACCTGCCACAGACCCGACGCCCAGCGATCGGTCCTTCAACATCCCTCCGAACCCGAAGCCTCGCAGGCCGTGTCACGCCTCAGGTACTTGCGACCCATGAACTCGGGAAGATAGGAGAGAGCGACGCATGTGAGCGCGGCCACCCCCAGGGTATTCCAACCAACCCCGATCACGCCCAGCGCACGAGCCAGGCTCACCAGTCCGAGAGCCAGAAACAGGGGACCCATGATGGCGCAATGCGTACGTCCGCACCGAATCGCGTTCGCCGTACAACCTGCCCCGATCCACAGAAATCCCGGGGGCCACAGCCAGCCCACGAAATCGGGCACGATCACTCCCAGTGCAACGAGGATGAGCGGTACCCTCCACAGAACGAAGGCGACAACTCGGTTCCTCGTCAGGTCGGAGTTTCGGGTCGCGGTCAGCGAGGACCCGAGCAACGCATTACCGAGCTGTTCGTTCACTGTTGCCTCCTACTTCACTTCTGCCGACCGTAAGGCCGCGACGATCGACTCGACCTCGGGGGCGCGAGAGAAACCTCCTAGATCAGCAGGGTAGACACGGCAGGAATCTGCCAAAGCGGTCGCTTCACTGCCGCTCACATCCGTACCGTTTACCAGCACTGTCGGAGAACCGTAGAGGGCTGCGTGAGGGGGGGCGTCGGGATCCGTGCGCTCCCACTCCAGCCACTCCGGCTGCCTGTCGACAAGCGAAAACGCGTCACGAAGGCGCTCTCTCGCCAGGTCCACGTTTGGACAGTCGGCGCTGAAGATCAGCTCGATTACGGGCGGCACCGCGGTCATGTGTCCAACGCTTCGAGTATCGGACAGGCGCTCGTCGATCGACGGGTGTCGCAGGCCGCTATCAAGTCTTCGAGTGACGATTTCATCCGCCTCAGATCCCGGATCTTGCGGTCGATCTCTCGGCGTTTCCTCGAAGCCGTCGTCCGGACCTCTTCGCAGCTGGTGCCCGGATCCACCCTGAGAGACAAGAGCTCCTCGACCTCGTTCAACGTGAAGCCGAGATCCTGTGCCCGCTTGATGAAATGCAACCGCGCAATCGTGTCCGGGTCGTACTGTCTGTATCCCGCGGCCGTGCGCGGCGGCTCGGGGAGTAGCCCGCGCCGCTCGTAGTAGCGGACCGTCTCGACGTTGACATCCGCTCGCCTGGCAAGCTGTCCGATCGATAACGCCATTCTCTCACCTCAGATAAGAACCTAAACCCCGTACCTTGGTACGGAGTCAAGCCTGGATGTTGAACGTGGTCTCGGGCGAGTCGGTTCCCGCGGAGTGATAACTGTCCTGAGAACTGTCACGGTAGCTGTAACAAGATGAGGGGGAGTGTACTGAAGTGTTTGAAAGTCAGAACGCCGAGATTCGCCTGTATTGAAGTGTGTTGAAGTGTACGCGTGCCATGCGGGGCGAATGGGGTTCTTCGCCGGCTACGCCGGCTCAGGGTCTCGCCTGTGGCTCGACGGCAGGAGGTCGGGGGTGGGCGCTTCGGCCACCCTCGCGGCCTCGCTGGTCCTGGGGACCCAAATCCCGGCGCCCCGACTGGCCGAAAGCCCGCAACCATGCGGGCTTTCGTGCATCTCGGGGCCTTCCGCTTCTTCCTCCTCGGCCTCCACCGCCTCACCTCGTTGTGTCTTCCACGCGGGCATCAGCTCTGCCAGATGACCTTGTCGCCGGATCCGTACCAGCTGTGTGTAGTGGGACCGTAGGTCTCTTCGAGCACCGCCCGCCTGATCTTCTCGGTCGGGGTCAAGAAGCCATTCTCGATGGTCCAGTCGTCCTTGACCACAACAAAGAACTGAACAACCTCGTGGTGCTCGAGGGTCGAGTTGACGCTGGTCAGGTGTGCCAGGAGACTGGCCTCTATCGTCTCCTTCTCGGCCGGATCGGAGATGCGCTTGCGGGCTTCCGGCGTCGGGCATATGAGCGCATGGGGCTGGGGAAAGCCGGAGCCACTCACGCATGCCTGCTCGATGTCCGGGTGAACCAGCAGCTTGTTCTCGATCACCGCCGGCGCGATGTATTTCCCCTTGCTCGTTTTGAACAACTCCTTCGTGCGGCCTGTGATCCGTAGGCGCCCTTGATCATCGATCTGCCCGCGATCGCCAGTCCTAAGAAACCCATCCTCAGTGAACGCCTCCCTTGAGAGCCCCGGTTCTCTGTAGTAGCCCATCATGTTCCCCGGAGACTTGACCAGGATTTCGCCCTCGTCGTTGATCTTGGTCTCCACTCCTACGTGGGCGTGACCGACGTAGCCGAGCCGGGTCTGTCCCGGCCGGTTCATGTGGGAAAAACAGAAGTTCTCGGTCATGCCGTAGCCTTCGAGCAACTCGAGTCCCAGATTGCGATACCACCTGATGATCGATCCCGGGCTTGGAGCCGAGCCGCTGCAGGCGATCCGGGTGTGACGCAAACCGAGTTCCGTCAGGATCTGCTTCTTGATGAGTCCAGAGGCGATCGGAATCTTGAGCAACAACGAAAGTCGTCGCTGGGGAACCTTCGAGAGCACGCCCGCCTGGAATTTTTGCCACAACCTGGGAACCGACATGAACAGAGTCGGACGAGCCCGCCGGAGGTCGGCGACGAATGTCTCAAGGCTCTCGGTAAAGAAGAGCTGAAAGCCGCTCACCAGCGAGTTCATCTCAACCCCCCACCGTTCGAACGCGTGAGCGAGCGGGAGATAAGAGAGCATCCGATCCTCGGTCGTGCTCGTGATCATGATCCGAAGACCTCGTGCCGTTCTCGCCATCAACCCGAAGGACAGCATGACTCCCTTGGGCTGTCCCGTGGTTCCCGACGTGTACACGATCGTGGCTAGCTCGTCGGCCTGGCGGACCGGACTGTCACGGAGCGGTTCTTGCTCGGCGACCAGGTCATCCCACTTGGAGAAACCATTCCCCGAGCTCAACGGGAGGGCGATCTTGGGCAGCCCGTCGGGAATCCCGGCTCTTGCCTCGTCCCAGACATCCAGCTGGCCGATGAGGATGAGCTTCGATTCGCTGTGGTCGAGGATGTAGCGGACCCTGTCGGATCCGAGCGTTGGGAACAACGTGACCGACACGTGGCCAGCCATCCATATGGCGAGATCGGCCATGATCCAGTGGGCGGCATTCTTGGAGAAGATAGCGATGTTGCTGTTCGCCGGCAGATCGAGGGATTCTAAATGAGCAGCCATGCGCCGAACCTGATCCATCGCCTCCTTCCACGTGTATGTCTGCACCTGCCCGCCACCGAGGGGCTGAGTCAGATAGATGCGGTCCGGCAGAACCTTCTCCCAATGGTAGGCGTAATCGAGCGCAAGCCAATCGGAATCCGACATAACGCCCCTCGACGATCGAGCTCTCGTGCCTGGCGCGGGGTAGCCTACCAGGCTCCTGGAGCCGATGGTGATGCGGCTACGCGCGGCGGATTCTTGCCGAACGGGTTGACTCCGGGGAGCACAACACCGCCCAACGGCAAGAGCAAGACCCATATCCGCAGACCGAGCCATCCATCTCCTTCAACCCCGTCCAACGCCAGGAGCGCCGAGCACGCACAGACAAGGGTGTGGCCCCGGCAACTAGTCGCCACGCTACTAATCACAGCGAGGACTGGTCAACCAGCGCCCTGCGCGAGCAACTTGAATTATGCCGTCAGACCAGGTAGCCACAGGCGGCAGGCCGGGGCCGCTACACCGCGGGCCGCCCCCCTTCGCATCTGATTGCTCAGGATCGACTGAAGGAGATCGTGGCGAAGCGACGGCGAGCGCGACCCGCGAAAGCATCGCCGAGTCGAAGAGTTGGCATAGTAGATCCGTCGGTCATTCCGTCGGTTAGTCCCGCCCAGTCCGAAATCGGTGCCGGGGGATCCGAACCCGAGGCCGTGCTCTTCCTTGCGGGCTACCCCGGAGAGGACGAATCTGCACCGAGTCCTGACGCGCGTCGTACCCGAATCGGGGGAGAAATCGTGGCCAGCATCTACGAGCTCAAGCCCGCGTTTCAGCGCCTCCTCCGCCCCACGGCGAACGCTCTCGCCCGCGCCGGGGTCACGGCAAACCAGGTCACCGTTGCCGCCGTCCTGCTTTCCTTCGGTGTGGGCGGTGCCGTGGCGCTCGCGCCCGGTGCCGGCTGGCCGCTCCTTCTCGTGCCGGCAGCGCTCCTGTTGCGCATGGCCCTGAACGCCGTGGACGGGATGCTGGCCCGCGAGCACGATATGCGATCGAGGCTCGGCGCGGTGCTGAACGAGTTGGGGGACGTGCTCTCCGACGCGGCGCTCTACCTGCCGTTCGCCCTCGTCCCCGGCGTGCGCCCGCACCCGGTGGTGGTTGCGGTGGTCGTGGCGGTGATCGTCGAGATGATGGGCGTGGTCGCAATTCAGATCGGCTCGGAGCGGCGGTACGACGGCCCGATGGGAAAGAGCGACCGGGCGTTCGTCTTCGGCGGGGTGAGCCTGCTGCTCGGCCTCGGTGTGACACCGGGAGTATGGACGGACGCGATCCTGTGGGGCGTCGCCGCCCTTGGAGCGGTCACGGTAGTACGAAGGGCCCGCTACGCCCTGGAGGCAGAGGCGTGATGCAGCGGAGCGCGTGAGATGTTCGCTTCCCTGACCCGCAACCTTGCCTGGACACTGGCGGGAATCTTCACGCTCCTCGTGATCGCTACAGCCGCCGTGTGGCTGCTCCGCCGGGCCCGTCCGGCCTCTGACTTCCGCGAGCTCGAGCTGCGAGTGCGCTCCTGGTGGGTCATGGCGGGTATCTTCGCCGTGGCGATCGCACTCAGCCGCACGATTTCGCTCGTCTTCCTCGCGCTGGTCAGCTACCTCGCTTTTAAGGAATACGTGTCGCTCATCCCCACCCGGCGTGCGGATCGCCGGGTCCTCTTTTGGGCCTACCTGGCTATTCCTGCCCAGTATTACTGGGTTGGGATGGAGTGGTACGGCATGTTTATCGTCTTCATCCCCGTCTACGCCTTCCTCTTCCTCCCGCTGCGGATGCTGATCGTCGGTCAGACGGAGGGCTTTCTGCGTGCGGCGGGAACACTCCACTGGGGTCTCATGGCCACGGTCTTCAGCCTCAGTCACGCCGCCTTCCTGCTCACACTGCCGTGGGAGTTCAACCCGGCGGCAGGGGGCGCGGGTCTTCTCTTGTACCTCGTGTTGCTCACGCAGCTGAACGACGTCGCGCAGTACCTGTGGGGAAAGACGTTGGGCCGGAAGCCGGTGGTCCCAACGGTGAGCCCGGGGAAGACGCGCGAGGGGCTCGCGGGCGGCGTCCTCACGACCACCGTGCTCGCCGTCACGCTCGCGCCGCTACTTACCCCGTTCGGTACCCTTCAGGCCGCGGGTATCGGGGCGGGGCTCTCGATTGCGGGCTTCATCGGCGATGTGACGATATCGGCCATCAAGCGGGACGTGGGGGTCAAAGACAGCGGTGGCCTGATCCCGGGTCATGGGGGGATCCTGGATCGGGTAGACAGTCTGACGTACACGGCACCGCTCTTCTTCCACTATGTGTGGTACGTGTACTGATGGAGTCGCAGACGGATCCCGGTCCACCGCCGGCACCCGGCCCGAATGCCGGGTCTGGCGCAGGCACCGACCGCGGCTCGGCCTGGATCCGACGCCTGTTCTTCCTGCTCGTGGTACGGCCCCTCGTACTCCTTGTGCTGGGGCTCAACGTCCGGGGGCGGGAGCGTCTCCCGCACGGGGGCCCGGCGATCCTCGCCGCGAACCACAACAGCCACCTCGACACCCTAGTCCTAATGTCGCTCTTCCCGCTCAGGCTCCTGCCGCGTGTCCGGCCGGTGGCCGCGGCGGACTACTTCCTCCGGAACCGCTGGCTCGCATGGTTCTCGCGGAACGCGATCGGGATCCTGCCGCTGGACCGATACGCGCGGCGCCGGGGGGAGGACCCATTGGTCGGGGTCTCGGCGGCGCTGGAGGCCGGCGAGGTGGTGATCCTGTTCCCGGAGGGGTCGCGTGGGGAGCCGGAGAGGATCGCGGAATTCAAGAAGGGAGTCGCACACTTAGCGGAACGGCACCCGGCTGCACCCGTGTATCCGATCTTCCTACACGGTCTCGGCAAGGCCCTTCCGAAGGGGGAGGGGCTCCTCGTCCCGTTCGTGTGCCGCGTTCACGTAGGCGAACCGCTGCATTGGGCTGGAGATCGGGACCGCCTCCTTGAAGAGTTACGTGGGCGGATCGAGCACATGGCGGCGGAGACGCGCGTTGCCCCGTGGACCTGACACAGACCGAAATCGTCCTCGCTCTTTATAGTCCGAGGACAAACTAGAAGTACAGGGTGGTCGAATCGCCGAAATCGATGTGTCTCGAGGTGCATCGAGGTGTACGCACGCCGAGCCGGGCCAATGGGGTTCAGGAGGTCCCGGGTGAGCGCTTCGGCCGCCCTCGCGGCCTCGCTGGCGCTCGCTGCGCTCGTGCCCAAATCCCGGCGCCCCGATTGACAGAAAGCCCGCAACCATGCGGGCTTTCGTGCATCTGGAATCTTCTCCGCTTACGCCCGCTTGACCCAACTGTCACAGTAGCTGTGACAGATTCTAAGAGGCGGCCACGGTGGGGCCGTCCGCTCGAGGACAGCCTCTACTGGATGTAGCCCAGTGTCCGGAGCGTCTGGAGCTGCTCGGGGGTCAGCACTACGTCCTCGGACCGCGTGAAGTACTGGGCCAGGGCCTGGTGTGCCTCCCACTGCTCCTCTAGGAACTTCGTGTACTTCTCTACCAGCTCCGGGTGCTCCTCGTGCACGCTCCACAGGCACCAGTGATCGTTCCACAGATCGTAGAGCAGAAGTGGGACGGGGCGCCTCCGCAGGGCGTCCTCCTCATTTTCGTCCTCGTCGGGTGGACGCGGGTTGACCTCTAGCGACGCGCCCCACCGCCCATCGACCACCTCGATCAGACCCCGCAGCTCATCGGTCTCCCGGTCGACTTCGAACTCGTCGAGGATCACCGGCCGGGACTCCCAGTCCCCTGTTCCCAACAGGAGCGGAGCCAGTGACTGGCCCATCATAATCTCGGGCATGGGCAGGTCCAGCAGGTCGAGAATCGTGGGCAGCACGTCGATCATGGAGACTTGCTGTCTCAACCGCTGGCCGGGCTCGATCCGTCCCGGCCACACGAAGATCAGCGGCACTCTGCTGACCGAGGGTCGAAACATCGCGTAGCTCCACCGGGGCGGGAGTGAGTCGGCGAGCGCGACGCCCATGTCATCCATGGCCGCGTCTGTGCTGTGATCAGCCCCGATGATCAACAGCGTGTTCTCCCACTCCCCCTCGGCCTTCAGCCGGTCCACCAGCTGACCGAGACGGTAGTCGTTGTGGGCCATGGTCTCGTCGTACATTCCCTGGTGGAGCGAGAAGAAGGCAGTCCGGCTGATGCCCGTCTTCTCGTACGCTTCCGAGTAGGTCCCGTGGCCGCCGTCCTCGCGCAGACGCTCATTCCATTCTCGCCACGTCTCGCGTTCGGCCGGTCCCACGAAGAGGCCTGCAAATGGCGACACGGCCGGGAACTCCTCGTGTACGTCGGTGGTCTGGAAGTGTGCCCAGAAGGGCTGGGCCGGATACGCCTCACGCCACTCCCAGAAACCCTCGTGCAGGAACCGTGAGGACTCCTTGTGGTTCCCGCCTCCCATGTAAGCGAAGTCGTCCCAGTTCTCTCGGAACAAGTCCACCCCGCGCTGGAGGTTGGAGAGGGTGCCCGCGTTCGGATTGGCGGTGAAGACCGCCGTCTGGTATCCGGCCCGGTGCATGTGCTCGGCCATCGTCGTCGCCTGCTCCGGCACCGGGTCATTCCAGTTAAGCAAGCCGCCCATCACGCTGTTCTGCAGCGACGTCATGAAGGAGGCCGTTGAGGGCCTCGTCCAGCTGGCATTGCTGTATGCCCATTCGAAGACGGCACCTTCGGCGGCCAGGCGCTCGATGTTGGGGGTAGTGCGCCGGTTGTATCCGTACGCGCTCATGAAGTCGGCCGCGCCGCCGTCGATCACGTAGAAGATGACGTTGGGTCGACGGGCTGCGCCCCCACCAGTCAACGTAGGCGCTCCCCACAACGCCACGCTTCCTGCTCGATCCGAATCGGTTTCGAGCGCCAGTGTCACGGTCTGCCCGGCCAGGCTCGAGAGGTCCACAGACCGCTGCCCCCAGTTCTCCTTCTCGGCGTAGGTCTCCTCGAACATCGTATGGGTCTCCCCGCCTCCGGTGCGCGCCGTGACCCGAAAGTCGACAGGTGCATCGTCCCGCAGCACGCCGAGCCCCATGTCAAGGCGCCCAGCCTCGGGGATCTGGACCTGGTACTCCAGCCGAGCTGGCGCGTGAGTATAGAGGGCGCGGCGGTACACTTTATTGCGCACCTCTTCGCGTGCGCCGACAGGCTCGCCGGCGTAGTTGGCTTCTTTGGGGATCAAACTGATCGAGAGGATGCCGAGACTGGCGCTGGGCTCCGGAGCACCGAACCAGAGGCCGAGCTGTCGCCACGGGCCCTCCCATATTCCGCCGGACCAGTCCGCGCGCAGCAGGTAGGTGTGGATCGCACCGTCTGTTACTAGAGGGGCCCAATCGCCACGGAACGCAAAGGGATAGGGATACTCCTCGGCCGTTCCCGACCCCTCCCGTCGATTGAATCCGACCCCGATGTTGTTGATCTCGTCCGACTCCGACGCTCGCGCGCGCACGGCGAGGTGTGCCCAATCCTCGCGGCGCCAGTCGGGGAACTCGATGAAAAGCCCGCCGACAGGACGGCCGTCGGGATTCTTGGTTCCCTCGGTCAGTGTGACGCGGAGGGCGTCCTCCGTGTACGTGAACTGTGCCGGCTGGATCGGGGTCCAGGGGATCGCCGGCTGCCAATCCGACTGCGGCTCATCGAAGCGCCACTCCAGAGCAGCCGGGACTTCCACGGGCACTTCGGAGCCCACTACTACGGCGGCATCGAGATGCTCCTCGAGGTGGAGCGGCACCTCAGCGGTGAGGACAGGAGAGTCGGGCGAGCCTGAGCAGCTAATGACTGGGAGACTCAGCAGGACGGCAGGAAGGACTCGCGATAGGGGGCGGCCGAGCATCATGAGGGTTCTCCTCTGTGCTTGCGCAGCGCCTCTGGCGGGGGAGACATTTCTGCATTGCGTCGGACCAGAGGCTTCAACTGACGATCTGCGTGTCAGGGAAGGTGGCGCGGTGGACTCTGCCGATCAACCAGCCGGAGCTGTAGGCCTGTGGGGAAAAACCCTACACGCGCAGCCTCGACGAACTGTCACAGTAGCTGTAACAAGATGAGGGGGAGTGTGTTGAAGTGTACGGGTGCTACACCGGGCGAATGGGGTTCTTCGCCGGCTACGCCGGCTCAGGGTCTCGCCTGCGGCTCGACGGCAGGAGGTCCCGGGTTCAAATTCCGGCGCCCCGATTGGCAGAAAGCCCGCAACCATGCGGGCTTTCGTGCGTCTGGGGACGATCGAAGTGCGGCAGGGCGGCGGGCGCTGCAGCCCGTGGGTCTTGCGCCCAGCCTGATCCTCTCGGTGCTGATCGGCTGGTGGGTCCTGCGGGTGCAGCCCGCTTCCGTCGTCTGCTTCAGCCGTGATGCCAGTTGTCCGGGTCCTCCGAGTCACCCGGTGAGAGACCGAGGATGTCCCCCTCCGTTGTGCCGCCAAGCCCCTGCACCGTCCGGTTGGCGTAGGCGAAATAGCTTACCACCTGGTTAATCTCGAGAATCTCGCCGTCATCCAGCCCCACCTCCCGCAGGCGGTCGAGGTCCGCCCGTCCGACGCGCTCGGGTACTTCGGTGAGACGGCGCGCGTAGCGCAGGACTTCCATCTCCCGCGCGTTCAAGACTCCCTCGAACTCTCCGCTCTCGAGCGCGGTTCGGATCTCCGCGGCCCGGTCCTCGTCGCCCAGCAGCCGCCGGAGTCCGGCAAAGTGGTGCTCCACACAATAGTCGCAGTCGTTCAGCCGGCTCACGTAGACCCCGACCGTCTCGAGCAGCGACTTGGGCAGCAGGTTCCCGGAGTGGTGGAGCACGTTCTTGTAGAGGCCCATGTGGCCCTCGAGCGTATGCGGGCGGAGGCTGTGGAGCTTCAGGATGTTGTCGACGTAGTCATTCGGCCCCCGGACCCGGTCGTACAGCGCCCGCAGCCGACCCTCGGCCTCCTTGTACGGAATCGTCCGGATCCAGCTCATTACCTCCTCCTGTGTCCTCGCCGCTAATCGAGAAGCTGGCGCACACGACGAAGATACGCCTGTCGGGTATACTGCCATCAGTGTGTGGGGAAGACCCCCGCAAGGTCAGTCGCAAGGCCCTGTCACGGTAGCGGTCACAGATGCGGAAAGGGGCGGCCCCGGTCGAGCCGCCCCTGAATTGTCCTTTCCGCAACCGTCTCGCCTGCGGCTCGACGGCAGGAGGTCCCGGGTTGGAGCTTCGGCGACTCCGCGGCCTCGCTGGCTCTCGCCGCGCTCGAGCCCAAATCCCCGCGCCCGATTGGCAGAAAGCCCGCAACCATGCGGGCTATCGTGCATCTGTGACCTTTTCCACTCAGGCCCGCTTGACCAACAGTCACCGTAGCAGTGACATGAAAGGCAGCGATCTAACTGGGCAGGCCGGGCAAAAGGTGTCTTCCGTGCGCCTTTACGACCAACACGGGGCGACCGGAACGTGGCGGGGAACCGGTGGTCGACATCGAGCGTTCACTGCAGGGTCGAGGCGGCCCGGAGCTTGTGGACACGGACCGCGGGCTCCGACCCGACGACGCCTCGCGCCGGTAGGGCTGTTTCACAGATGGCTGGCAGGGTCCCGCGAGAACGGAAAGGAGCATTGATGCGATCCATAGACCGGGGAACATTGATGGGGACGACACTCACGGCGCTCGCGCTGGCGCTCGTCCCCGGGGTCGCGGCACAGGCGGTGCCGGGAAACGACGGGGCTTCCGAATGCGCCGTGGGACCCTCGCAGGCATCGGGTCCGCACGCTGAATTCGATCGACTGCTGGCTGCGTTCGTCGCGGAGGGGCGGGTCGACTATGCGTGCCTCCGGGCTCGCGAGATCGAGCTGGATCGCTACCTGTCGACGCTTGCTCGGACGGATCCGGCGATCCTGTCGGAAGCGGCACAGATAGCGCTCTGGATCAACGCGTACAACGCCTACACGATCAAGCTCGTCCTCACCCGCTATCCCGATCTCGAGAGCATCCGCGACATCCCCCGGCGCTGGAAGATCCGGCGCTGGACGGTCGGCGGTGAGCGCTATGCGCTCGATGAGATCGAGCACGAGATCCTGCGCAAGGAGTTCGACGAGTCTCGGATCCACTTCGCGATCGTGTGTGCGTCCATCTCCTGCCCGGACCTGGCCCCGGAGGCCTATACCGCCGAGCGGCTCGACGAGCAGCTTGATCGGGCGGCGCGCGACTTTCTCGCGAACCCCGATAAGGGCTTTCGGCTAGAGGCCGTGCCCGGCGAGGGCACGCGGCGAGCGGAGGTGCGGCTCTCCTCGATCTTCAAGTGGTTCCGGAAGGACTTCGAGCGGCGAGGCTCCCTGATCGAGTACGTGCTACCTTTGCTTCCGGCGCGGGATCGGCGGTCGCTGGAGCCGCACGTCGAGGACGTGCGCGTTCGCTTCCTCGACTACGACTGGAGCCTGAACGACTCATGACGCGTGCACGGACCACCATGGTCTGCCTGTTGGCCGGTCTGCTGGGTGCGTGGAATCCGAGCCCAGGCTCCGCGCAGGCGGGGCCCGAGCGCGACCTGCTGGAAGACTTCTCCCAAGGTCTCGACGCGTGGGACGAGCAGCGGCTCGACCGCAACTCGACCGACTACCAGATCGTTGAGGTGGAGGGAGACCTTGTCCTGAAGGCCGCTAGCGAAAACGCGGCCGCGGCGATCATCCTCCCGATTCCGTCGGGTCCCGTCGCCGGCGGTCGCCTTCGCTGGCGTTGGCGCGTTCTGGCCAGCCTGACCGAGAATGAGCACGAGGTCGAGAGGCGGGGAGATGACTACGCGGCCCGCCTCTTCGTGCTGTTCGGCAGCGCGGAGCTGGCGGAGGGCACGCGCGCGCTCGCGTACGCCTGGGCGGGTCGACAGCCCGTCGGGAGCGTGTATCCGAACCCCTACGTCTCCGACGTGCTCACGGTCGTGCTCCGGAGCGGGAACGATCGCGCACGTGAATGGGTGATCGAGGACCGGGATCTGGCGACCGATTACGAACGCGCGTTCGGAGAACCGGCGCCGAAGGTCGCCGGCATCGCCATCCTGGTCGATACCGACGACACGGGAGGCACCGCCACGGCCTGGTTCGATGATCTGGAGTTCCGGGCCTCGCGAGCCGACCCGGAGCGACCGTCATGAAGCGGAAACTGGCCCCGTTCGTCGAGAACATCGGCGAGTCCACCGCGGCGTGCCTCGTGGCCATGGTCCAGGGCAATCTGTTCGCGGTATCGCTCACCCACTGGGCCATCGCGACCCGGACCGGAATCGTCGCCGGCGTCTTCGCCGCGACCGCCCTCCTCCTGATGAGGACGACCGCGCGCTGGCGCATCGCCATCACCTTGGCGCTGGTCACCGGAGTCGTGGATTACTTCATGCACCCCGGCAAGCTCGGGCCCGGCGTGACGGAGGCAGTGGTCACCGGTCTGGGGGCGGGCGTGCTCTCGCTCCTCGTGGGCGCTCTCATCCGGCGCGTGCGCGCCCAGTCGGCTGAATAGAGACGCCCAAGCCGCCCCACGTGGGCAGGAGCCGCTGTCACGGTAGCTGTGAGAAAAGAGTGACGGTTTATCCGCCTCCGCGGCGCCAGAATCGCGTTGGGGCGAGACCCATGCACACCTCGCTTTTACGGGGGACCTCAGGAATCCATGTACCGCCGGTAGAAGGCCACGTGCCTTGCAGCGATCTCGTCCCAGCTGAACTGCGTGCGGATGGTATCGTGACCTGCCTGTCCAAGGCGCTCGGCAAGCGGTCGATCTCTGAGCAGCCTAATCATGGCACCAGCGAACTCGTGCGGATCAGACGGGTCGACCAGCAAACCGTTTTCTTACGCTACGGATGCCACCCAAGCGGGATGCCACCACAGGTGTGCGGCAAGCCATAGCCTCCAGTGCGGTCATGCCGAACGGCTCGAAGAGGGAGGGCAGCACGAACACCTGGGCCTGTCTATAGTAGGGTACGAGAAGCTCATCTGGCACGCGGTCGACGATGCTGACCCGGCCATGCATCCCCTTCTCGTCGATCAACTCCCGCATCTTGGCAAGGACACCGAGCTCGCGCTCCCCTGGCTTTGCTGAACCGCCTCCGATCACGAGGTGCACGTCAGACACAGCGTTCCTGACGAAATCGAACGCATGAAGCAGATAATCGTGTCCCTTGTTGGTGTCGATGCGGCTCAGGCAGAAGATGTACCGGTCTGGCAGACCAGTTTTTCGCCTCTCTTCATACGGTTCGAGCGGCCGGAACGTGTTGACGTCCACGCCAGGTGAGATGGTGGCGATGTTGTCTGCCCTCCAGCCGTAGAGCTCTTCAATCTTCTCCTTCTGCAGCTCCGTCGTCACCGTCTGCGCGGCCACCGATCGGAAGATGCGAAGCTCGTCCGCTATCCGGCGCCCGAAGTTGAACTTCCTCTCCATCTCCTCAGGATCACCGCCCATCTGCTCCCGCTTCCAGGCGCCGATCGAGTGGGCTGTGAAGAAGAGTGGGCTGTGAAGAAGGCGGGCCGGTCGAGAGCCTTCGCAACATCCAGCGTCACGATCCCGGCGTCGACGTAGTGTCCATGGAACAGGTCGTAGTCGAGGTCGTGCCCACGAATGAACTCGACCGTGTTCTCCGCCAGCTCAGGCAGCACGTCGTAGATAGTCTCCTTCGGAATGAACGTCCAAGGACCCGCCGGTATGCGGACCACTCTTACCTCGGGATGATCCGGGAGGGGGTCGATCTGCCGTTTCGAGCGGTCGAACCAGCGCGTGTAGATGTCGACGTGGATCCCCAGGGTGGATAACGCCTTGGCAAGTTGCAGCACGTAGACCACCTGGCCCCCAGTGTCCGTGCGACCGAGCTGGGGCACCGGGTCCACGTACCCGTGGGTACTGAGATGAGCGATACTCCTTATCCCGTCACTGGTCTCTCGATTCATTCCTGGTCACTTCGTGATCGCGCGTCACGACGAAGTCGGCCCGCGGCTTGTGCGACGATATGATTTCGTGCTCGATGGCGAGTATCTGCTCAAGGTAGTCATCTTGGGCCTCTCTGCCCCTCAGCACTCGCGCCTCCTTCGTATCCATGAGAGTGCGATCGACGAACACACGCCGGTGCACATTCTCCAGCAATGTCGTGTAGGTCCCTTCCGCAAGAACCACCACGATGTCATCGAGCTCTACCCTTTCTTCCCCTATTGAATCGGCATCGAAGTCGACCAACGGCTTCACGATCGTGTGAGCTCCGGCCATGACCTGCTTCAGGTTCTCGTCCATCAGGCCGAGGCGAACCTCCGAAGGACCTACATGGTCGATGTCCTTGCGGCGCATCGCCGCGTTCGTCCTGGGCGGGTAGACGAAGTAGTCGTCCTGCTGGAGGATGGTGCTCTGAACGTGATGGTTGGCGAGTACGTCGGCGAGGGCAGCTGCGATCTCAGATTTGCCAGCTCCAGACTCCCCCGCGATGGTGACGATGAACCTCTTTCTGAGGCCCGTGATCTCGCACAGCATTAGACCCGCCAACTGCCGGGCGGCTGCCTCATGGTACGGCTGTACGATGATCCTGTCGCCTTTCATGCGCCCCGAAGCCGCCACAGCTGGGGTGGTAGGACGAGGGAGCACTCACAGTATAAGCTGGGACGACCGTCACCGGCCATCTCATGGAAAGTTTCCACGTGACACCTGGCGGCTAATCGACCATATCGGAGCCAAGGGTGCGCAGCCGTTCGGCCTGCAGACTGGCCTCCTCTTCAGGGATCCCGCACTGCCGGGCGACCCGTTGGACGATCACCAGGGCACTCTCGACCTCCTCCGCGACCACGACATCGGCACCGGCGTCTTCGAGCGAGTCCGCCTCGAACAGGTAACGAGCCCTCGCGAGGATTGGCAGAGAAGGGCTGGCGAGCTTGGCCTGCTGAACGATCCGCACCGACGCGTCCGCGTCGTTGATGGCCACTACTAGGAGCTTCGCCTCGTGGATCCCGGCCCGCTCCTGCACTTCGGGTTGTCCGAGGTCCCCGTAAAGGAAGGGAACGCCACGCGCCTCGGCCTCGACGGCGGTCACCGGGTTCAGGTCCACGATTCGATAGGGCACTTCGAAGGTCCGGCAGACGCGCTCGAGGTAGCGGCCCGTCAAGCCGTATCCGCAGATGATCACGTGATCCCGGGGCCTGACGAGCGCTCCGGGGCGTGGCTCGGTGGCGGCTTCCGGTAACGGAAGTGGTGTGCGCGACCGGAGGATGCGACGCGCCAGCGGTTCCAGCTGCGTGAGGAACGGAGTCGCGATCATGAGCAGAACGACGACGGCCAGAAACACCTGCTCCCCCGCCTGCCCGAGGCCGGCAGGCGAGAGGCCGAACACGCGGCCGGTGTTGTGGAGAACCAGCGAGAACTCGCCGATTTGCGCGAGGCCCAGTCCGACGACCGCGGCCATCCAGGACGGATACCGCAGCGACCGCACACTGAACCCGGTCAGGACGCTCTTGACGAAGAAGACACCGAACACAGCGCCGAGCAGTAGAAGAGGTTCCGCCACAGCCACGCGGACGTCCAGCAACATTCCGACCGACACGAAGAACACCGCGCTGAACAAGGTGCGAAGAGGGAGGATCTCCCCCACGGCATGCTCCCGAAAGCGGCTTCTACTGACCACCAGCCCGGCCAAAAAAGCGCCTAGGGCGAGGCTGATGCCGGCAAGGGTCGCCAGCCAGGCGATCCCGAAGCAGATCACGACGACGACGAGGAGGAAGAGCTCCGGGCTTCCGAGGTGGGCGACTCTGTCCAGGACTGGAGGAACGATCCGACGCGCCGCTTCGAGGACGATCGCGATGATCACGAGCCCCTCGAGTAGCGCTAGAACCACGGCTCCGAGCGAGCCGTCGCCGCTGCCGAGGATTGGGATCGTCAACACCATCACGACGACGGACAGATCCTGGAAGATGAGGATTCCGAGAGATATCTGGCCGGTCGGCGTGTCGATGCGCGCCCGGTCGGACAGCAGCTTGAGGACCAGCGCCGTGCTGCTCAGGGCGACGAGGTAGCCGGTATATACGCCGAGATGCCACTCGATTCCGAGCGCGGCGAGGAGAAGAGCCACCAGCCCCACTGTGCCTACCACCTGGAGGCCGCCGCCGAGTACGATGTAGTGACGAATCCGCGACAGCTTCTCCAGTCTGAACTCGACGCCGATGCTGAACAACAGCAGAATCACGCCCACCTCGGCGGTGCTCGCGATCAGGTCGAGGTCGCGGACGAGTCCGAGCGCGAACGGCCCGATGAGCACGCCGGTCAGGAGGTAGCCGACGATCGGGACCAGTCTCAGCCGGCGGCACAGATAGACGATAACAGTACCGACCGCGAAAATCGCGATCATCTCCCGCAGGAACGGCAGCTCGCCGACTGCCGCCGCGTGGAACGGCAGCTCGCCGACCGCCGCCGCGTGGAACGGCAGCGCGCCGGCCGTAGCCGGGAACGCGGCTTCGATCACGCGAGGCAGATCGAAACTGCCGCGATAGCCGAAGAATGCTCCAATCAGGTGCACGGGCTGAACACCTCGGGAGGAAGCGGGGCGTGAGGGCCATTCGGCCAGAGCGCTCTGGCGACAATATAGGGTGAGATCGCTACCAGTTGTACACGCCTGACGCGGATTTTGACCTGGAGAGAGGTGGATCAGAGCCCGGGCACCATTCGTAGCTGATGGTGCGGCTTACTGAGTGGGGCGCGAATGGTGGCCTCTGCGCCGCCCGGAGGGATCGACCAGAGTGGGGAAGGACCCTACAGGGGAAAGTGTCCAGAAACTGTCACGGTAGCTGTAACAAAGTGTGGGGGAGTGTACTGAAGTGTATTGAAGTCAAACCGGCGAAATCGGTGTGTATTGACGTGAGTTGAAGTGTATGCGTGCTGGGCTGGGCGAATGGGGTTCTTTGCCGGCTACGCCGGCTCAGGGTCTCGCCTGCGGCTCGACGGCAGGAGGTCCCAGGTGGGCGCTTCGGCCGCTGGCGCGGCCTCGCTGGCGCTCGCTGCGCTCGTGCCCAAATCCCGGCGCCCCGATTGGCCGAAAGCCCGCAACCACGCGGGCTTTCGTGCATCTGGAGGCTGGACCGGCAATGATCGCTGTGACGCCTACTGTCACGGCTGCTGTAACAGATTTAGGCACCGCCCGGCCCCTCGGTTGCGCTGACTGTCACCGTAGCTGTGACAGATTACGGAGGGGCAGCCCCGGTGGAGCCGCCCAGGTTCTTTGTTTCGTCCGGCCTGCTAGAATAGCTGCACATTCCCACGGATGACGGGATTCCATTTGACCGGGAAGGGTGTCAAGTAAAAGTCGATATCCTGGATGACCTCATGGCAGTAGTCGGGATCCGGCAGGGAATTCGGGAGGATCGGGTAGTAGCCTGTGATCCTGTCCGGCGATGCGTTTCCACCCTCCCCGTTATCCTCTACGGCGAGCCAAGTGCCGAAACCGACGAATTGAGGGAAGGTGGAATGGGACGTGGTTCCGCTTAGAACGGCAACGTTCCCGCTCACCGCGAAGCAGTCGACGTCCAATTTCCACCACGAATCGGTGATCCGAATCTGCATGGTGGCCTGCCCTTTGACCGTTCCATCGGCTTTCTTGAGGGCATTGAATGCAAAGTTGTTCACGGATCCAGCGGGGTTGCGGAAGTGACCACTGCCAACGGCATGCTCTATGACGCCTACCTGGTGGAAGGTTGCAGTCACATCCGGGGAATCGACATGGCTTGCAGACGGTTCCAGTGGGGTCGTGTCCTGACAGGCCACGGCAAGGGCGAGTACGAACGAAAGCAGTGTGAGGCGTCTCATAGGAACATCACCTCCTAGCCGATGAGAACCTGCGCCTGCCACGGGGTCGTCTGTGGGTAAGGGTGCAGACGCGGAGTCGTGGCGTGCGATCGGCTGCGGCACGCCATCCAGGCTACGAGAAAGTCCGGATCGAAGGGCTCACGCTGTGATTTGGCGAAGCGTTTCCAGCTTGTGGGGATGCGGCGAATTTGCGGCCGAGATGTGATTTAGGTGTCCTGGTGGCCTATCTTTGTCACCCCACTGCCTGTGCCGAACGGGGGTCGGTTCATGGCGATGTCCGGCTCGACCGGTTCTCAGCCAGATACTGTGGCACGTCTTCTCGAGGAGATTCGAGGGGGAAATCGGTCCGCCTTCGATAAGCTCGTCCCGCTCGTCTACGAGGAACTGCGTGAGCTCGCCCATGCGCAGCGTCGCAGCTGGCGCGGCGATGACACGCTGGACACCAACGCTCTCGCGCACGAAGCGTATCTGAAGCTTGCCGCGCAGGATGTACCGGACTGGGAGAGCCATGCCCACTTCCGATCGGTTGCGGCTCGCGCCATGCGCCAGATCCTGATCGACTACGCCAAGGCCAGACGGGCCGAGAAGCGCGGTGGCGAGCGGGTCCGAGTGACGCTCGACGAGATAAGGCTAGCGCCTCCAGGCACGGATTCCGCCAGCCAGCAGGCCGAGTTGCTGATTGTGCTCGACGAGTCGCTCAAGCGCCTGACGGATGAGAACGAGCGCCAAAGCCGGATCGTGGAGTGCCGGTTTTTCGGTGGCATGACCGTCCCGGACACAGCAGCGGCGTTGGGTATCTCCCGGGCGACCGTGAAGCGGGGGTGGGCCATGGCGAAGGCGTGGCTGTACCGGGACATGCAGCAAGGATTGGCCAGATAGGAAGATCTGACCATGGAATCGTCTGCTGCCGAGAGGCTGGAATCCCTGTTCGATAAAGCAGTCTCACTGCCCCCCGACATGCGTGGCGCGTTCTTGGATGAGGCATGCACGGACGACCCCAAAGCGCGATCTGAGCTGGAATCCCTGCTGGCAGCCGCCGAGGCGGCCGATGCTTTCTTCGACCACTTCGCGGTTGCGGTGCAATCTCGACCTCCATGGCTCGAGCCTACGGCGGACGAGCGCGGTACAACCGATCCGCTGATCGGCCGATCGATCCGCCAGTACGAGATCGAGGAGCTACTTGGACGGGGTGGTATGGGCGTTGTCTACCGGGCCCGCGACACCCGCCTGGGCCGGACCGTCGCCCTCAAGTTCCTGCCCCCATACCTGAGCGCGGATGAGGCCGCCACCGAGCGATTCCTGGTCGAAGCCCGGGCCGCGGCTGCTCTCGATCACCCCAACGTGTGTACCGTCTATGAGGTCGGCGAGGACGACGAGGGCCGATTGTTCATCGCGATGGCCTTTTACGAGGGCGAGACGCTGAAGCAGAAGATCGACCGCGGTCCGCTGCCCATCGACGAAGGGCGCGACTACGCCCGCCAGATCGCGGCCGGGCTGGAGGCGGCACACGGCCAAGAGATCATCCACCGCGACATCAAGCCGGGCAACGTGATCGTCACCCCTGACGGGTTGGCGAAGATCCTCGATTTCGGGTTGGCCAAGCTGACCGACGTCACCCTGACCGGCTCCAGGGCGACAATGGGGACGGTAGCCTACATGTCACCCGAGCAGGCCAGCAGTGCGCCGGTGGACCATCGTACAGACCTGTGGTCGCTTGGCGTGGTCCTGTACGAGATGCTGACGGGTGAGCGACCGTTCAGAGGCGACCGCACCGCAATCGTGATTCACTCGATCCTGAACGAAGAGCCGATACCGCCATCTGCCCTGCGCCCGGAGCTACCACCCGCTCTGGACTCCGTGGTCGCCCGACTGCTCACCAAAGACCGCGACCGCCGTCCGGCCAGCGTCGAGGAAGCGGGCCTCGACGTCAGCGAGGTCACCTTGCCAAAGGGAGTGTTGGCGAGGCCGAGCGGCCCGGGGGCGCGCCTCCGCTCCTGGCGGGCAGTGGCGGCGCTGGTAGGGTCAATCGCAGCCGTTGCGGTCCTGTGGTTTGCCCGCGGACCATCGACCGGTGTACCGGCGTCAGGCCTTTCAGAGGCCCGCGTAGCGGTGTTTCCTTTCGAGAACCGCTCTGGCGACCCGATGCTGGATTACGTGGGAGAATACGCCGCATTCGGGATCATGGATGGCCTAAGCTGGATGGACGAAACCGCGGTGGTGGACTGGAGCACGGTGCGCCAGGCTCTCCGGGCCGGGGAGGAAGGCACCGGCGTCCAGGAGATCGCGTCACGTTTCGGGGCGGGGACCAGCGTCACGGGCGCGTTCATGCGTCTCGGGGACAGGCTGCAGTTCCATGCGCAGATCACCGGGGTCGAAAGGCGCGAGGTGATCCATGCGGTTGACGCCGCAGGCAGCTCCGCGGAGCTGCCCGCGGTCGTCGAGACCCTGACGCAACGCGTGATGGGCGCGCTGGCGACGACCCTGGGTGATGCCCGCACGACGCGGTATATTTCTCGCCCTCCCTCCTACGAGGCATTCCAAGCCTGGGCGCGAGGCATCGAGAGGTGGTGGGCCAGGGATTGGCAGGGGGCACTCGACCACTACCGCGAAGCCTACCAGTTGGACACCACGTTCGTGAACGCGCTCTTTGGCATCCAGAACACGTATGGCCAGCTGGGGCTACAGTCTAAGCAGGACTCGGTAGTCACGCTCCTCGAGTCTCGTCGGAGCGAGCTTTCCCCCATCCAGCAGTACTGGGTCGACGCCAGGCGCGCAGCAATTGCCGGCGACCGGCTAGGCGAACTGGAGGCAATGAGACCCACATTGCGGTTCGATCCAGAGCAATGGACGAATCTTGTACTGGTCGCAGTCAGGGCCGGGCGGCCGGAAGAGGCCTTGCAGATCTGGGAGAACTTTCAAGAAGGGCGGCTCCCCGCCCCGAGCATAGCGCCGGATCTGAATTGGCCAGCATTCTGGATGTGGCTGGGCGCGGCTCAGCACACGACCGGCCGGTATAGCGAGCAGCTCGCGACAGCCCGCCAAGGCCTTGAGGTCCGCGATGATCTGGGCGTGCGGTTCCACGAGATCCAGGCGCTGGTGGCGTTGGGCCGAATGGACGAGGTGACTCGTCTGCTAGACGAAGTGGAGAGAATGGAGCCCCTCCGCGGCTGGTCTCCGGGCTGGGTCTTTCATTACGTCGCGGCGGACCTGGCCCGTCACGGACACGCCGCCGAGGGGCAGGAGGTCGCGCACCAAGCCGTCTCCTGGTTCCGGTCTCGCGATCCGCAGGCGTACGCCGGTGAAATGGCGGAGGCGCTCCTGCTGGCCGGTCAGCCCGGTGAAGCTGTGCAGCTGGTCCGGTTGGTGGTCGCGGAGAACCCCGACGATATGGACGCGCACGGGCTGCTGGGAATGGCACTAGCGCGTTTCGGCGACCGCACCGGAGCGGAAGCGGAAGCACGCTGGCTGGAGGAACTCGATCTCCCGTACCTCCGGGGAGCTAACACCTACCTGCGTGCGGCCATCGCCGCGCACCTCGGTCAGAGCGAAATCGCGGTGCGGCTGCTGCGCCGTGCCCTCCAGGAAGGCATTGTGTTCAACACCCTCCACTTCGACCCCCGCTTGGCACCCTTGTGGGGATACGAACCGTTCGAGCAGGCCATCGCGCCGAGGGGTTGAACCTGTCGGAACCCTCCGTCCTCAGGGTGTCGTGTACGAGCACATGCTCGTGTTCCAGCTCGGGTTGTTCTGCTCGTCGAAGTCCATCGCCAGGTTGACATCCGTTCCGTAGTCCCCAGCCTTGAAGTATCGCCCGGACGGGAAGATCTCGTCCGCCGTGAACATGCCCCGGTAAGGATCTTCACGAAGCAGTCGGCGCAGGTCACCGAGCCGGTGACCGGTCATGGCCATCCAGGCCAGGCGCTCGTCGAGTAGGAGCTTCACTCGTTCCTTCATGACGCCCGGATCGTTTAGCAGACCGAGCGGCTCGACGTTCCCCGCCTCGGTGGCCATTGCGAGGATGCTTGCGTAGTTCGGGTACTTACCCGCCATCAGGTCGTCGACGCCGGCTCGCAAATCGTTCAGAATCCCCAGCCAAGCAGTGCCACCGGCCACGAGATCCGCTTCCGCCTCTATGAGACGCGCCTCGATTCCGTCAGCCAACATGACGGGGGAATCGCGCTCCGACATAAGCAGGAACAGGTACAGCTTGATTCCCTCGTCGAAACCGGGACCCCCGTCGAGATACAGCATGCGCGGATCCTTCAGATTGCGCACCACGTCCGAACCATCCGGGGTTACGCCGAACCCGTACCGGCCGTTATCCTGCAGGCTCCAGACAGCGTTGGTCTGGTCGGTCGAGTTGTCGGAATGCAGAATCTGCTTCGTGTAGGTGGTCGGGACGCTGGCGACGGCCGCTGCCGCCTCCACGTGCCGACCCAAGTTCGCTAGCGCTCGCCCCTTGCCGATGGCCGCTGCATAGTTGCTCCCGTCGATCGAGATAGCATGGTCGAAGCGGGTGATCGCCTCCTCGAACACCTGATTCGTGCTGATCGGCACACCGTGGATCAGCTCTCCGTCGGGTGCCACCTCGCTGAACGGGATCCCCGAGCAGAAGCCCTCGCCCAGCGCGATGTACGTGAAGCCCTCGTACATCTTCATCAGAGATGCATCGGGGGTGTTCCCGTCCCCATCGTCTTCCAGAGCCCTGAAGGCCCGGATAGCCGCCCGGCGCGCCCGATGCAGCAAGTTATAGGTCCCGGCCGCGGAATTCCCATCCCCAAGCGGGAACTGGGCGCGCTGATCTGTCGCCGTGGCGAAGGTGCCCGTGCCGGTGGAGTATAACTCATCTGTGAGGAGCGCTGATACGACCACGAATCTGCCGATTACGGCCCCGGAGTACCCCACCTTGAAGTCGCGGATCGCGCCTGCCACCAGCAGATCGGTGCTCGTGTTCTCGGGGGTCAGCCTCTCTTTGTCCCGGACTAGGAGTGTCTCCTCGCACGCAACTACGCACGCGGCTGCTGCAACGGCTGTGAAGATCGGGTTCGCGCTCCACGTGATTCTCATGGCGCCACCCACGTGATGCAGATGAGGGTCGCCCGGCGCCTCCCACGGTCGTCTGCGGGTAGGCGGCAGACACGGAAGTCGTGGCGTGCCGTTCATCACAGCACCCGGGCGCCCCGGGCCGTGTTTGACCTTGCCCTTCCATGTAACCATCATCATAGTCACGCCGCATCCTGACATCCAGGCGCGCCCTTTCTATATAGGAATGCCAGAGAAGAAAACCCCGCACGCCCGCGGCATTCAGCGGGGTCGCGGAGTCCAGCCCGCGGAGGCCGGATGCGGAAGTCCCCTCCAGCCGAGCTCGTCGATCTCCTGAAGGCGTCCGATGCCGATTCGAGGGAGAAGGCCTGGAGCGCCTTCCTCGACCGTTACAGCCCCGTGGTACTCTATGCCGCCCGCCGACAGGGGCCGGACTACGACGCGGCCATGAACCGCTATCGGTTCGCGCTCGAAGAGCTGCGGCGCGACGATTTCTCGCGGCTCCGAGGCTACTCCGCGGATGGCCGAAGCAGCTTTTCGAACTGGCTCATCGTCGTAACCAACCGCCTGTGCGTGGACTACCACCGCAAGAAATACGGGCGCGTCCGCGGCGACGCGACAGAGGGCGATGCGGCCGAGTTGCGGGCATTACGACGCCGCCTTCTGGACTTCGACGTCGAGCCGCTGAAAGCACCACGGATGCCGGACGACGCGGCCGACGATCCAGAGAAGGCCCTCCGCATCAGGGAGCGAGACCAGGCCCTGGCCGATGCCCTGGCCCATCTTCCGGCTCTAGACCGCCTGCTGCTCAAATTGCGATTCGAGGATGATCGCCCGGTGAGGCAGATCGCCGACCTGCTGGAGTATCCGAGCGTGTTTCACGTTTACCGGAGGATCAAGAAGCTGTGTGCGCAACTGCGCGAAGATCTCGAGGGACGGGGGGTTCGGGGTGCCCGACCCTAGACCCCTGCGCAAGCCGGCGGCGAGGTTCCCGTTCTTATCAGGTGAAGGTCAGAGGTGAAACCGAGGCGGTCGTAAGGCCATGAGGAAGGCGAGGCGCCACCGATGACGGAAAGGCGAGGCGACCCGAACGCCCATCTCAGCACCGAGCGGCTGAGTGCACTGCTCGAAGGTGAGCTGTCTTCCGAGGAGACGGAGGCCGCGCACGCCCACCTCGCGCGCTGTAGGGAATGCCGCGACGAGGCCGCGCGGGCGTCGGAGCTGATCCGCGGGTACGGGCGCAACCGGCGCTGGAAGATCGGGCTTCCGATCGCGACGGCCGCAGCAGCCGCCCTGATCCTTGTCGCGGTACTGCCGCTCGACCGGTCGCGGCCAGGGGACGTGACGCTCCGCTCGACGGAGGCCGCGGTGGAGCGCGAGGGCGTGCTTCCGATACCGGCGGAGGTTCCGATCCCGGACGCACGGGTGGACGGGAGCGCGGTGGCGTTCGCCTGGCGACCGATCGCGGGAGAGCCGACGTATGTGCTCACGCTGACCAGAGCGGACGGCGACCCGATCTGGTCCGCCGACACGGCCGACACGACCGCGGTGCTCCCGGACTCGATTTCACTGGAGCCGGGAACAACCTACCTCTGGTACGTGGACGCGCTCTTGGCGTCGGGGCGAGAGGCCACCACCGGAGTTCGGCGATTCACGGTACGACCTTGAGGGTGCCGGCCTTTCGGGCGGTGGTCGTCATCGGACTGACCGCCGTCGCGCACGGCTGCGGAATCGGCGACGGCGCGGGCGCCGGATCGTCGAGCTCCGACGCCCCGGCGGCCGTCCGCTCGCTCCTCGCGATCGGCAAGCGCATCTACGATGACGGCGACTACGAGGCCGCCCGAAACCACTTCGAGGCCGCGCTCTCCCACTTTCGCTCGAGGGGAGACACGGTCGGGATCGCCCTGGCCCTGACCGAGCTCGGCCTCGCGGCGTACCGTCTCGGTGATTACCGGTCCGCCCGAGAGAACGGGGAGTTGGCCCGCGCACTCAAGGAACGGCTTGGCCTCCGTGGAGAGCTGTTCCGATCCCACAACGCACTCGGTCTCCTGGCGCGGCAGGAAGGCCGGTATCCGGACGCGATCGAGCATTTCGAGGCAGCGTTCGAGGCAGCCCGGGCGACGGACGACTCGGCGAGTATCGCGAAGGTCGCCTGCAACCTCGGCCTCGTCCACATGGCGCTCGGCGACTATGCGAGTGCCAAGAAGGGCTGTCGCACGGCCGCGGAGGTCGCGGCCCGCCTCGGTGAGACGCGTACGCAGGGCCGAGCCCTGGCCAACCTGGCCACGCTCGAGATCGGCACCGGAGATCCCGCACGCGGGCTCGAGCTCCTGCGGGAGGCACGGGCGACGGCCGATCGGGCAGGCGACGCGACGGCTGTCGCGTACATCACGGGCGAGTTCGCCCCGGCCTACGAGGCCGTGGGCGAGCCCGAGAGGGCGATCGCCCACCTGGACAGCGCGATCGCGGCGTCCCGCGACCTCGGGTTCCGACAGGACGAGGCCGCCAACCTCGAGCTGCTGGCGGAGCTTCACCGTAAGGCAGGCCGATCGCGTCGCGCCCTGGCCCTGTTCGCGGAGGCTCGGGCCATCGACGAGGAGCTCGGGCTCACCAAGAGGCTCGCCTCGGACTACCGGAGCGAGGCGAGCGTGTACGCAGAGCTCGGCGACCTCACGCGCGCCCGGGAACGCGCCACCCGGGCGCTCGAGATCCACCGTTCGCTCGGTGCCCGGCACGAGGTTATGGGCGACCTTCTGTCGCTCGCGGAGTTCGCGTCGCGAGCCGGAGATGTCGCGCGCGCAGGGGAGCTTCTGGCCGAGGCGAAGGGTCTGGCCACCGAGCTGGACGTGCGGACGGCGAGGCTGTCCATGGCGCTGTCCGGGGCGCGGATCGCCGAGCGGGCGGGAGAGCCGCAGCGGACCCTCCAGATCCTCGATGCGGCCGCCGGCGACCTTCGAGCGGGCCTCTATGGGACGGAGTGGGAAGCGCTGTCGCTTCGAGCCCGCGCGCTCTATCAGCTGGGTCGCGTCGACTCGGCGATCGCGGTGGGCCGGCGGGCCTTGGCCGCCGTGGAGCGGTCGCGAGCCCGTTACGGATCGTCCCAGCTGCGAGCATCCGTTCAGGCCCGTCGAGCCGGCGTTTACGGCGATCTGGTGGAGGCATTGCTGGCGGCCGGGCGCGAGCGAGAGGCCTTCGAGGTGTCCGATGCTTCGCGCGGGCACGCCCTTCTCGAGCACCTCCAGGTGAGTGACGCCGACGCGCTCGCTACCGTCGCCGCCCGGAAGCTGGCGGAGAGCCAGGTCCTGCTCGCGCAGATCGACAGCCTCCTAGTTCGTCGCGAGTCGTTGGACGCCGTTCCGTTTGCCGAGCGGACGCCTGAGCAGGAACGACTGCTGCAACTCTACGAGACCCGGCTCGAGGAGAACCGGGCCGCCTACGAGGCCGGCCTGCTGAGGATCCAGCGAGACGATCCGGCCGCCGCTACCCTGCTCGGAGCCGGACGGTCAGACGCGGAGGAAATCCAGGCAGCGCTGGGCCCCGATGAAGCGCTGCTCGAGTATCTGGTCGGTCCCGACAAGCTCGTGCTGTTCGTGCTGACGCCGCGGGCGGTGCGGGCGATCGTGACCTCAATAGATCGGGCGAGCCTGTCGAGCCGGGTACGCGTCGCGCGCGACCTGACGGGCGCCGCCCGGGCCGGAATGGCGGACGGCAACGCGGCGCTCGAGGGCCTCTACCGCGTGCTGATCGAGCCGGTGCTGCAGACGGGTACGCTGGACGACGTGAGACGACTGATCGTCGTGCCGCAGCGAGAGCTTCACTACCTGCCGTTCGCCGCCCTTCGCGAGCCAGAGAGCGGCCGCCACCTGGTCGAGCGGTTCACGATTCTGCACCTGTCGGTCGCCTCGGCGCTGCCGGTGTTGCGCCGTCGCGACCCGGCGATTTCGCGTGATAAACGGCTGGCGGCCGCGTTCGCGCCGTTCCCCCGCGAGCTGCCCGCCACGCGGGCCGAGGCGCGGGCGTTCGAACGTGCCACGGGCGGTCGGGTGCACGAGGGACGGAGCGCTTCGGAATCGGCCCTTCGCGACGCGCTGAGCCGCGGCGGGTTCGTCCACGTGGCGACCCACGGCGTGCTGAACGCCTGGAACCCGATGTTCTCGCGTCTTGAGCTGGCCGCCGGGCCGAGCGACGACGGACGTCTGGAGGTGCACGAGCTTCTTTACACGAGGATCCGCAGCCACCTCGTCTTCCTGTCGGGGTGCGAGACCGGAGCCGGGACCACGGGAAGCACCCGCTTCGGCTCGGGCGAAGATTACGCGACCCTGTCACAGGCCTTCCTGTACGCGGGCGCCGACAACGTGGTGGCCACCCTGTGGCGGGTCGAAGACGAGGGAGCGGCCTTCTTCGCCACGCGCTTCTTCGAAGCCCTGTCGGCTGGGGGTCCGACGGAAGCACTGGTTCACGCCCAGCGAGCGGCCCTGGCCGAGCCGCGCTTCGCCCGACCGTTCTACTGGGCTGGGTATCGGCTGGACGGTGCGGGTCACGGCCCCGAGGCTCTCGCGATGCGGGCCGAAGACCGGCGCGCGCAAGAACGCGGGCTCGCGTCCGTTACCCCTTGATTGATGGCGTGGTGTGGATGCCGCGGATGCCGCAGGCAGCGCGGACGCCATGCGAAAGCGCCGTGGACGGGCGGTGCGGACGAGGGAGTTGGGACCGACACGACGAACAGATAGGGGCACTCATGAGTCGTGATGACACACTTCGACGATCGACGCGCAGCGCATACCGGCTCACGCGCGCCCGGCGCCTCGCCCGGCGCACCCGCGGATGGCTCGCGCCCTCGGCCGGTCGAGCGGGTGCGATGGCACTCGGTCTGTCCGCGTTCGCCGTGGCCTGCGTGGAGCCGACGCCACAGGGCCCCGAGGTTCTCGACGTGCAGCTCGCCCAGGGCGGCAGCGGCGGCCCGGGACCTAAAGTCCAGTCGACCGATCCCTCGAACTCGCCACCTGGCGTCACGCTGGATGTGCGGGTGCTCGGCCGCGGATTCGAGAACGGCGCCACGGTCACCTTCCTCCGCAATCTGGTGGTGACAGGCGAGATCGTGACGAACTCGACGACCTATGTGAGCGACCGGGAGCTGGTCGCCAACGTGACGATTCAATCGGACGCGACCGAGGACCTGTACGACGTCCAGGTCGCGAATCGCAACAAGGACGGGCTCGGGATTGAACTCTTCGCGGTCGTCTACAACCCATCGGACGGGACGCCCGGATCCCTCACGCTGGCGGACGGCAGTCCGGGCATCTACTTCCCCGGCGGTGCGACCTACACGGACAACGTGAACGGAGACCAGGTCGAGCTCGGCGGGGCGGACGTCAAGTTCAACCTGCAGCTGGACAACAACGTACAGGACCCGAGCATGCTGTTTCTAGATTTCTCGACCCAGACGCGCGCCGGTGGGTGCGCGCCGGCGGACTGCACGGCGGGTCAGCTCGAGCTCGACTCTCCGGTCGAGAAATCGCCGCCCGGCTGGATCACCGCGATCGACGACAGCGGAGCTGACCTGCCGCTGCTGGACATGCTGGTGGATCCGGGCGATGGCTCGCAGACGAAGGAGGCCCGCCTTCGGGTGTGCTTCAACCACCCCTACCCGGGGCTTCGGAAGGACCCGCGGTACTGCGTGCGCTACCAGTTCCCGACGGTGTCGGATAGCGATCCGATCAACGCGATCATCGAGGCCGAGTCGGACTACCTGGAGATCACGCGGACGGCGGCAGACACGTGGGTGGTGACCGACGGGGCGGCTGGAGCGAGCGCGGTGCTGATGTCCAAGGTCAAGGACAAGGGTCCCGAGGTGATCCTGGACGAGGGCACCTATCACATGCCCGTCCACATCACGATCACCTGCGTCATCGCAACGCTTCCCTGACGGCGGTCCGTCGATGCTCGAGCTCCGGGCTGTTTGGGAGGCGCCGACCTAACGGCCTCCGAGTGACGCATGCTGGATGCCGTCCTCACCGGTCCGAAGCGCGTCGCGCTCCTCGCGTACCTGGCCCAGAGATCGGCGGATCCTGACGGGTGGACACGCAGATCTTAGCCCGGCCATCACTTGATCTGCAGGGGCGGCCCCTCCGGGGGTAGCCCTTCTTTTTCTTGGGCCCCTCCTCCCTGCGGTGCTAGTGCTGACTTTGACCCCACAGCGACTGCTCGCCGCAACTGTCACGGTAGCTGTAACAAGATGAGGGGGAGTGTACTGAAGTGTACGGGTGCTGCGCCGGGCGAATGGGGTTCTTTGCCGGCTACGCCGGCTCAGTGTCTCGCCTGCGGCTCGACGGCAGGAGGTCCCGGGTGAGCGCTTCGGCCGCCCTCGCGGCCTCGCTGGTCCTGGGGACCCAAATCCCGGCGCCCCGATTCGCAGAAAGCCCGCAACCATGCGGGTTTTCGTGCATCCAGCACCGAGTCAGATCTCTCGCTGGTTCGACCTACTGTCACACAACTGAGCGCCTGCCTGGACCCAGGAGTCTCTTACTGGGGCTCGACATACATAACGCTGCCATGTATAATGCTGCTATGTACACTCGGATTCGAGTTCGTAGCGCCGCGCGAGTGAAATCATGGAGATCGCCAAGGACCTGATAGCCGCTTCCTCGACCCCGATCGTCCTGGGGATCCTGGCCGAAGAGGACAGCTACGGCTACGCCATCCTCAAGCGAGTTCGGGAACTGTCCAGAGGGCGCATGGAGTGGACGGACGGGATGCTTTACCCCGTTCTGCATCGGCTCGAGCGGCTCGGCCACATCGAGGCGCGGTGGGAAGTCGCGGAGAGCGGCCGCCGTCGCAAGTACTACCGGATTACGTCCCGGGGCCGGGCTCAGCTCGCCGAGGAACGCAGGCAGTGGCAAGCGGTGGACGCTACGCTACGGGGCATCTGGCTTGCGCTCTCCCTTCGCGTCCCGGCCAGCCACCCGGCGTCAGCCGCGCCACTGACACAGGGAGCCTGAGCGATGCCGGGTCCGGATCACGCGGTATCGCTCGAGGAGCAGATCGACCGATGGCGGAGCTACCTACGGCGCCGGCAGGCGATCCACTCCGTCGACGTAGCGGAGTTGGAGGACCACCTGCGCGAGCAGATAGCGGTGCTGGCCGACGCGGGGCTCGCCACCGATGAGGCGTTCCTGGTAGCGGTCAAGCGCATGGGCGACCTCGACGCCCTCTCGCGGGAGTTCGCTCGCGAGCACTCGGACCGCCTCTGGAAGCAACTCGTGGTCTCCCCCTCCGATACCGGGGAGCCGCGGGCCGCGGCGCGAACGGACGCCATCGTCGCATTCGGTCTCGCGGCGGCGGCGGTGCTCGCGATCAAGGTGCCGGCGCTGTTCGGAATTCAGTTGCATGAGAATGCGGACCAGGGTTTCTACGCCCGCAACCTGAGTCTCTTCGTCCTGCCCCTGCTGACCGGCTATTTCGCGTGGAAACGGCGGCTCACCCCCGCCACGCTCCGTTGGCTGGCGGTGGCGTTTGTCGCGGCGGCCGTGTTCGCCAACGCCTATCCATTCGCGCTGGGTGGCCACACCGAGGTGCTCACGACGCTGCACCTGCCGATCGCGCTCTGGCTTGCGGTGGGGATCGCGTACGCCGGCGGCCGCTGGAGCGAAGTCGCGGGCCGCATGGACTTCATTCGATTCTCGGGCGAGCTGTTCATCTACTACGTCCTGATCGCCCTCGGCGGCGGCGTCCTCTCGGCGTTCATCGCGATGATCTTCCTCGCCGTCGGGATCGATGTCGAGACGTTCCTCGAGTCCTGGCTGCTGCCGTGCGCCGCCATGGGTGCCGTCGTGATCGGATCCTGGCTGGTGGAGGCCAAGCAGAGCGTTATCGAGAACATGGCGCCCGTGTTGACGCGCCTCTTCACTCCGCTCTTCGCCGCCGTACTCGTCACGTTTCTGGGGACCCTGCTGTGGACCGGACGCGGAGTCGACATCGAGCGGAACCTGCTCATCTCCTTCGACCTGCTGCTGGTGGTGGTCCTTGGCCTGCTGCTCTATTCCGTTTCCGCCCGCGATCCCCGCTCGCCCCCCGGCGCCTTCGATGTGGTGCAGGTCGTGCTGGTGGTCAGCGCGCTATTGGCCGACGCGGTAGCGCTGTGGGCCATCGCCGCGCGCATCACCGAGTTCGGCTTCAGCCCCAACCGTGTGGCCGCGCTGGGCGAGAACGTGGTCCTTCTGGTCAAT
>JBDHBD010000026.1:0-52175 GCA_039587755.1 Gemmatimonadota bacterium
CCCTAGAGTGCGAATGGCAGCGTGGTGGAGGGGATCTTCGACCTCACGTCAACTACAACAACACTTGACAGGTCGGCCTTCTCATGGCAGGGGCGGCCCCGGTGGAGCCGCCCCCGCGAACGTTGCATCGGTCACGCCCGTGACGCGAGATCACTCTGGGGCGCTAACACGTGTGAGCTTCAAGCTGCCTCTGACGTCGCGCCACACCGTCTGTCCCTCATTGGAACGGCCCCCGCAGCCCCGCGCGACCCGCAGACACGGTCCTTGCCAGTCGCTGACTCGCCATGAAGCGCTTCCTTCGAGCCCGTCGGCATCACGCCGGATCGACAGGCGCAAGCCCCGGCACGAAAGGCTTAGACGATTGCCGCTCAAGCGGGCGAGACCGCCAAGTTCCAGCTCTCTGTCCTTCCTGATCCGGGTGCACGTGTTCCCACCGCCCTGCGAAAGCATGAAGCGCACCGAGTACTCCTCCGGGCTGTGAAGCGCCAGATAGCCCTCGACTTGCTGACCTTCCGAGATCGCTACGAACTCGTACCGTCCGACGTACTCGCTCCAAGCGGGCAACGAAGAGAACGTGGCTCCGGCGCTGGCACAGGCCACCGCACCAAGCAAACCCGGAAGTAGGAGAAGCAGCCGCTTCATCGGATTCCCCCCCTGATGCACAGGCGAGACTTCCGCTTTGTGCACCTCACAACTGTTAATAGGCTGGGGTACACCTAACCCAGTTCACTTCACGAGGGCAACTTGGCCTCCATCGCGAACCAACCCGCTAAACCGGGTCGGCCAAGCCCTATCGGGTTACAGTGGATGAGATTAGTCGCTGCGGGTGGCACTTGTGAAAGTTCTCACGAGCGCGCCGCTCGCTATTCGGATCGAGGATCGGCAGACGCTACGTCGTGGCGTGCCATCGGCTGTAACACGTCGCGGCTTAGTGGGTCAATCTAAGGTGCGGAATCGGGACGGCCAGATTCAGTAAGGGGCGGCCCCGGTGGAGCCGCCCGTGGGTCCTCAGCAGTCCGGGAGAGTCTCGTAAGCGTCGGTCTTGTCGCCGCCCTTCAGCCAAGCTCTTGTCAGACAGGCCCGGTACTCCTTGTCCTCCAAGCTGCCGCTGCAGTCAGCCAACCCGGAAAACGGCGCTTCGAACACCTTGTCGAGCATCACGAGGCAGACCAACTCAGCCTTCCACTCCTCGGACTCACCCTTCGCTTCCAAGACCTCATTCAGTGTAACGAGGGCGAAGCCCGCTCGCACAATGGACTTCTTTAGCTCGGGATCGGAGGAGGGCATGGAGAGCGTGCCGACTCCTTCGCGGTGCACGATCAGGATGTCCTCGACTTCGTTTCCGTTTACGTCGGAGATGCACACGTCCGCTTCGAAGCCATAGTCGCTCAGGTCGTGCAGGCGGCTCAAACCTTCATATGGCGCTGGCAGCGTCGACGCCTCTTGCGTCGAAGCAGAGTGGAGTGGCCATACTACGACAACGGCCAGAAGCAGAAAAACGGTCGGGAGCTTGCGCATGGCGGACCATCCTTGCCTGTACGGTTCTTCCACGCGACAGCCATGTCGCCCGGTGTGCCTGGCGCGGAGCCCGTTGGAGGGAACAGCGTCGGGGCAGGGCAGACGCGGGATATCGTGGCGTGCCATCGGCTCGGACACGTCGCGGCTAACCTTCAGAATACCATCCGCAACCGAATCACGCCTGTCGGGGAGAATTCGACAAGCGTGTGGGGAAAAACCCTACAAGGGGATCGGGAAGGGGCGGTGTCAGGCGCTTACTTGTCGCAGCCGATCCGACCCCGGCACCTCTCCCATCAACTCGCGCAGCTTGGCCACCGAAAGAGCACAGTGTCAGGGCAGTTGGTTTTCTCCGAGTGTCCTGTCACTAAAAAAGGGTTTGAACGAAGACCCTTGGGCTGGGCTATGGATCTGTGTGGGACTGGTGGGCGTGATCGTACTGACGACCTACTCGGATTCGCTTCGGAAGGCTGGTATGGGCCCCGATTGGCGGAGTTTTCGGTTCTATGTTGCTGCGCTGACCACGTTACTGCTGTCGGCGATCAACTCGCTTCTTCTCTTCGGAGCAGTGGCGGGTGTATCGGAAGCTGTCCGAAGCCTGTAATTGGTGGAAAGAGTTGCCGGCTCCTGCTCCACAGGCAGGTTGGACGAGCGTGTAACTGAGCGCAGATCAGCAGGTTGGTTTGTCGTCTGTCAGTTTGCCTGCCAGCTGATCCCAGCTACATACTGTATAGTACCCACCTAATTAGGGGACAGCGCGCGCGCGAGGTCGACCGAGCCTTTGACGGTGGACGCCGTCATCATTAGCTGTCGTCTGTAAAGGCACAGCGGGACGGCCCCGATCCGCCTGTAGGGCTTTTCCCGACAGACAAACCCGCTCGCGGATGCTAATGTAAAAGTTGGCCGCAATGCAGCTAATCCTCATAGACTGACCGCAGGAGGCCCGCATGGTGCAGCGATGCAGTGCCGTGACGTCGCTCACACTCATCGTCATGCTCCATCCCCTTCCTTGCTCGGGGCAGACCTCACCGGCCGAGCAGCTTTATGCAGGGCTTAGAGTGCAGTCGCTCATTCTGCCCACTCCGCTGTCAGGTCCGACTCAGGAGGGCCAACCTTCCGTTCCAGGCCAACGGAGCGGGGCATTGGCGGGAATCCTGAGTGGCCTCGTGTTTCCCGGCGTCGGATCTTACTACGCAGGGAACAGTCGTCACGGGACGACGCACTTGCTGCTTGGCCTGGCCACCTTGGGTGGTACGCTCGGCGGACTCGCAGCGGCCTGCGATGATGGCTTCAACTTCTGCGACGAAGACGACGCTGGCTACACGATCGCGGGTATCTTCGCTCTTGGGTACGTTGTCAACTGGGTTTGGGGAATCGTCACCGCCGTGAACGACGTCGGCTCGTACAACAGTTGGCTCCGGTCGCAGGCTCAACCGATCAAGCCTCCTACTGCTGAACCTGCCCCCGTCCCTGAACCTGCACCTGCTCCAGCAGAGCCGACGGAGCTGGGTCGCGATGCGTCCGGCACATGGGTCGGCTCAATCTCGCCCTTCAACTCGATGCCATACTCGGTCAAGATGTCTGTGAGTGCAGCCGACAGAGTGGGCGACCCAGCCGGGGTCATTCTTTACTCCCAGCCCGCTTCTGCGTGCGGCTACTTCCTGACGCTGGATGCTGTGGGGGAGGAGACGTTCACGTTTAGACAGAACACCGATGAATCAGGGTGCGATGCGTTCGGCAAGGTCAGCTTCACGTGGGAGGGGGAGGATATACTTACTGGCAGGTGGTATCGCCCGGACGGCACGTTCTGGGTCGTCGGAGTGATACGCCGAATGCGGTAAGGTACCACCAGTCGGAGGGGGCACTGGCACGATCTTCGGACGGCGGCGTCGGCTGGGCAGGAGTACGATTCTGGGAGGCAAGGTGTCTCGCTTGACCAACACCTACGCGTTTCCGTGGAAACCTATCGATGAGCCTGGACAGATTGGCCGTACTCCGTAACGTATTTGGCGCAACAGGATTGAAGCTCTGCAGACACGGGCCGTTCGGGAACCCAAGGACAGCCCGGTCTAGTTAGTGCGGCCAAAAACTGTGATCCGGGCTCCCTTCGGAGAATCATGCTGACCTAAAGTGGAGGTAAGGGTCGATGTCTAACAGAAGGTTAGCTGCGGGCGCGCTTGTGCTTGGGGGACTGCTGATCCTCCTGGTATCCTTGCTGGCGAATGTCCTCGGACAGCTCTCTGTCGCTGTGAGGCTCGGTATCGGCCAAGATCCCGGTTTTGGCTCCGAGCAGACCCTGGGCACAATTGTTGGCCTTGTCGGCCTCGTTGTCGGCGTCTGGCTGTGGAGACAGGGAGCCGAAGCGAAGTTTGGCACCGCACGCTTCGTGATCGCTGCGTTAGCTTTTTTGGCTGTGATTGGAGGGCCAATCTTCGTAGTGGCGAACAGGAGCCTGCGGCAGTCCACAGTAGTCGAGGTATGTGTGGAGGTGGACTCTGTCCCGAGAAGTGCAGGAGGTGCTGGTCAGAGGCGAGTGAATTACGGAGTGCGGATTGCGAATCCAGGGAAGTCCAGGGTTTATGTGGACTCGGTGGTGCTGATGGCGTTTCGCGATTCGGCCGGATCGTGGCTTACCCAATCTGAAGTTGTCGCGATCGACGACACGGTCGTGTGGCAACAAGGGAAACAAGTAGATTCCGTGACCGTCAGGCCGAGGGTTCCGGGAACGTGGTCGGGAAGGTGGTTGCTGAGTACTGGAAACGAGTCCCGCTTCATGCGATCAGTCATTGTGCCGGTCGAACAATTGAGCCCTCTATACTGGTTTCGCGGCATCGTTTTTCTTCGGCTCCTAGATCCTGGACTCCGGATTTTCAGAACCAGTGCCGTTAATTGGATCGACAACTTCCGCCAAGAGTGTCCGTAGAACGGGCTCCTCCGCGGCGCAGTCGCGGCCCACCCCGACGATGTTCTCACCGGAGGGGCCATGGCCCGGATGACAACCGACGGGGAGTCGGAACTTAGTCGTCCTTCCCCTGCAGCTCGCTCTCGATCACCTGGGCGACGGTCTCGAAGGGAACCGCGCCGCCCGGTACCTCGATCCCGTTGACGAACAGGGCCGGGGTGCCCGTGATGCCGGCCGAGCGTCCAGCGCTCAGATCCTGCTGAATCCGATCCTCGTGTCTTCCCGAGTCGAGGCATTCGTCGAACGCAGCCTGATCGAGACCCAGACGGCCGGCCTTCTCCCTGAGCGCCTCCTCGCCCAGCGCATCCTGTTCCTGGAACAGCAGGTCGTGCATCTCCCAGAACCTATCCTGCTCGTGAGCGCAGAGTGACGCCTCCGCCGCCTTGTAAGCGTTCGGGTGGAGGCTCGGAATCGGGAATTGCCGATACACGATACGCAGCTGCTCACCGAATTCCTCCTCCAGGCGCTTCAGGGTGGGGAAGAAACGGCTGCAGTACGGGCACTCGAAGTCCGAGAACTCCACCAGCGTCACTGGAGCGTCGGCCGGGCCGAGCGCCGGAGCCTTTGGATCGTCGACCTCCACGCGGTACGGACCGGAGTCGGCCTCGAAATCGATCCCCTGCAGCCGGAGCTCCCGCTCGATCGCGGCGGCCACGTCCTCGAACGGCACCGCTCCTCCGGGTACCGGCGTTCCGTTTACGAACAGCGCCGGGGTGCCGTTCACGCCGACGGATTGGCCCTCCTGTAGGTCTGCCTCGATGCGCTCGGCGTGTCGACCCGAGTCGAGGCACTCATCGAAGGCTCCCTGATCGAGACCCAGACGGCCCGCCTTCTCTTTGAGGGCCTCCACCCCCAGAGCTTGCTGCTCCTGGAACAGAAGATCGTGCATCTGCCAGAATCGATCCTGCTCCTGGGCGCAGAGCGACGCTTCGGCCGCCTTGAACGCGTTCGGGTGAAGATTCGTGAGAGGGAACTGGCGGTAGACGATCTGGAGATGGTCTCCGTAGGCCGCTTGGATCCGCTTCAGGGTGGGGAAGAAACGACTACAATACGGACACTCGAAGTCGGAGAACTCGACAAGGGTCACGGGCGCATCAGCTGGTCCCGTGGCCGGAGCGCCTTGGTTGCGAAGAGCGAACCGGAACGGCTCCAGGAAGTAAACGATCTCTCGGTCGGCCCGTTGCCGCTCGAGGACCTCTGTAACGACCTGCTGCCGTCGCTGTCCAATCAGAAAGTCCTCGATCTGCGGAGCAAGCTCCTCTAGCGAGCGACCGCGCAGCCGGGCCTGGTTTTGCGCGAACCAGCTCGCAACCTGCTCGTCGGTGACCGTAAACGTCTCTCCTGCTTCGACTTCGATCAATCCATCTACGGTAGTATCTCGGTCGGCGGCCGCTTCCTCGAGCAGGCGATCGTTCAGCAGTTGTTCGAGCGCTCCTTCCACGAGCTCGTACCGCTGCTGGCGATACTGGTTTTCGAGCTGTTCGAGCTGCGGGCCGACGCTCTCGCGGACGTCCGACATTGTGATCTGCGTGTCGCCGGCTCGCGCCAAAACCTCGGGCTCGAAGTCTCGGCCGGCCGAGCCCTCGCCAGAACATGCGAGGAAGCCCGTGAGGAGAATCAGCAAGGCGGAAAGCCCGGCTCGATCGCCAACGGCGCGAACGGCCGAGTGTGCGGCTATGAGTATGGCGTTCATAGGGCTCGCCTCTTGTTTGAAAACCGTGGCTGACGTGAGGTGCCTGCAGCGTGTAAGACTATTGGTCAAGTCGCGGCTGAACCGCCATCGGATCACATAAAACTGAAGGGGCGGCAACCCGGCCGCCCCCTCGCGACATCGGTGCTTCCCTTCGAGCCCTAATTGCGGCGCCTGTAGATGACTGCCGACTCGATATCGCAGTCATCTCCGATCATGGAGTTCGACGAGACGGTATATCCCTCCTGGCAGCTGCCATCCCACTCGACCCCGATGTTGACCCCAACCAGAGTCCACGCACCACTGCGCGTCTCGGTCACAGTCGTCGGATCTCCGTCTCTTGGGATGATCCGAATCTCCTTTTCCCCCGCCAAGGTGCCCGTAGTGGCCGAACCGCTGAGGACGAGCGTTGCGGAGAGGAGCTCTCTGGTCTCGGTCCCATCGTCGGCGACGGTCGCCGGGAGCTCCTCTCCGTTGACCGTGAGTAGATCCCACGTGCCGATCGGCTCCTGGCCAGGCGGGAGAATGACTCGGCTGCTGAATTCACTGCACGCGGTCAATCCCAACAACGCGCATGCCAACAGTGCGTGCTTCAAGAACCACCTCCTCGACTGCGTGAATACCGCCGCTGGGCGGAGCTGCCCGTACGGCTCACCGTACACCTCAGGTCCGCCCTAGTTCTGGGGCCAATCCGCCCACAGGCTGCAGTGGCCGGCATTGTCGGTCCTGCCGATCCGCTGCTGAACCCCCGTATAGCCGGCGTTCATCACGGCTCGCGGCGAGAAGTGGAATCTGCCGTTCTTGTCCGTCTGGGAGAGCGTCCCGAAGTGCGCCTGGCTCAGGCCATGACCTGTTTGGTGCAGCACCACGCTCTCCACGTCGATGAATGGGAACGAAGATCCCCTCCGCTCCGCCGGTCACAACGGCCTGATAAGGCCCGAGATCGAGGTTCCCGTAGTCAAACTCCGTGAGGCCGACATCCGAGCAGATCACGCCCTCCCAAGTGGCCATCGCATCCGCGATCGCCTGCTGCGTGGCATCGAATCCGGGACCCGCGTCCCCCTCGCTCTGATCGCTGGCCCACGTGATGATCCCGGGGCCCGACCATTCTCGCCGGGGATCGCCCGGCACGAAATCCGCGAACGATTTCCGGTTCCCGAGGTCGCGGAAGAACACCTCGCGGCCAGGGTTGTCCTCTGCGGTCATGTATTCGATGGAGGCGGCGATGTAGTCCGCGCCCGAGGCGGCGCGAGCTCGGCGTTCACCTGATCCAGCATATCCGCCAGTCGAGCGTCGATCGCTTCGAGGTTGATCCCCGCGCTGGCATCACCAGCCGATCGTCTGGCCAGCTCGAGAGGGGCATCGCCGGTGTTCGGATCTCCGATTTCCGTCTGGGTGGGAATCGTGTCGCAGGCAGTTACGGCGAGCAGTGCAGCGGCGGCGAGGACGGGGATGATGCGTGACAGCTTCATGACGGCGACAACTCCTTGCTTCTGTTTGGAAAGCCCCCCGGGATCGCTCCCAGGGGGCCGCATCGAGGCAAACTGGTATGAAGGTCCGACGGAATCTCGGTCAGAAATCGTCTGCCGTGCTTCTCTCGCCGGTGGTGTCGGGGAAGCCCTGGGTAGGCTCACCCGCCGTCCCTTTCTGAGCGAACCATTCGTAGAGCAACTCGCTCTCACCGTCCCAACGGATCTTGGCGGCGTCGAAGCTGAAGGTGACCATCTTCGGGCTCGCGGGATCGTAGGGGTTGCCGATCAACTTGAGCCCCTTCGATGTCGTCACCTTGGTCAGGTCGTTCAGCTTGATCGTGGTCGATCCGTCCTCCGGGTTCGTTACCGTCAGGCGATACTGGAAGTCGGCGCTGATTTCACCCTCCACTAGCATCTGGAAGGTCACCACCGTGCCGTCGGAGCTAAACCCGCAGAATCGGATGTCGCCGTTATCGTCGACGTCTGCATCCTCCGGACTGCACTCGACGAACGACTCGGCGATGAACTCGACCGGCAGGTCGTTCAGCCACACAGGCGTGTCTGGGGCAGCCACGACTCCAGGCATGAAGGCGTCGTTTACGGGGGTCGTAGTGTCACCTTCGGGACCGTTCGGGTATCCGTCGCCGCCTTCAACATCGGCGGGATCCCTGTCACAGGGATATCCGTCGGGCCCGTCACCAGACGGAAAGCCCGGGCCGGGAATGCTGCCGTCCGGGTATTCGTTCGCTGCGTCGAGCACGTCGACCGCGATCCCGCAGCCGAGCGCCCACAGTTTCGTGGTTTCGGTGCCGATCACCCAGTTTGCCTGAGCCAATCCGTCAGCACCGGTCGTGTTCGTGCACGAAGCTCCAAGCGGTCCACCATCGCAGCTGACGGCTCCGCCGGTCGCCGCGTCGGCGAAGAAGCGAACGGTGGCCCCTTCCACGTTGTCGGAACCGTGGTCCAGCACCAAGAGCTCCACGGGGATATTCTCGCCGGGCGCGCCGCGCACCTGGAGCGGCGTCTGCGGCGTCATGTCCGACGGTCTCGCGATGATGAATTCGCTCCCCACCTTGAAATCGTCCAGCGAGCCACCCGAGCTGCCGTGGCTGACCGTCGTTGCCGAGGTGGCGACCGCCGGGGTCGCACCGAAGAGGCCGACCAACGACTCCCACAGCGCTCGGAAGCCGTCTTGCTGGATGGTGGGAGGGGGATTGCACTCGGCCGCTGGGTCTTCGACTGGAGGCAGCGCGACGACCCCGTCTTGGTCGATCATGTGGACCGTCACGGCGCGGTCAGCTGTGACAGGGAACGGATTGTCACCGCCCTCGAACAGAATGCACGAGTTCTGTAGCTTCTCGCCCGCCGCCAGAGGCGGGTCGAACGTGAACTTGCGGCAATCTCCGTAGATCGGGATGTCGAGCAGCTCGTCAGCGTCGAGCGGATTCGTCTCGCCCGAGCCGAGCGCGGCAGCTGGAAGATTCACACCGTCACAGTCGGTCGTCCCCGTTACGACCGTGAGGCCGCCCTCACTGCCCCCGCCAATGACCAGTTGGGTGTTGTTGAGGGTGATCGCTCCGCCGTTACCGAGGTTCAGCAGACACTGCACGAAGCCCACGCCCGACGCGCTGCCGAGACAACCGTTGTCGTCCGCCAGCACGAGGTTGATCGGGACGTTGCTGCCCAGCTGCACGTCACGCGACCACCAGTCGTTCGGGACATCGGTGTTCGGAGTGTCGGTGACCTTGACGATGCGCGTGGCAACCTCTACGGGAAGCGTGGGACCCGACTGATCGATATCGATGAATACGATGATCTGCCACCAGCTCTCGGCCGGCACTGCAAACTTGCCCTTCTTGCCCGTCTTGAAGCTCGTGGCGTACATGGTGCCGGTCGTTGCACTCGTGAGCTCGGTGAAGGTCAGGCCCGTGCGGGCGTCGCAGCCCGAGCATTCATCCTCGCCTTCCGGTTTGTACGGGACGACGCTCGCCGAGAGCAGAGCCGCGGCGCCCGAGAAATTGGCCAGTGGCACACCGGGATCACCGACCAGGGACGGGAGGAGATACACGCTCGCGGTCAGTGGATTTGATGAGACCCCGTGGACAGCATCACATGGCGACACCAGATCCCCCACGGCCGGCGGGTCGACACTAACGTCCGGGTCCGTCGAATAGGTGCCGCACAGGTCTGATGTGCCGTCCGGCAAAATCACGGCGGACACAGGCAAGTCGACCGGCCCGGTCGGCGTCACCTCCGCGTCCTGACAGGCGGCGAATGCGACCAGGGTTACCAACAACGCAGCCGGAAGGGCGCGTCCTCTCATGGGTCTCTCCTCTTATGGGGTGCACTACTTGCAGAACGCAACTAGCGAGCCAAGGTACTAAGCCGCACTAGATTATGCCAACCGCCATGCGCAAGACTTCTCCCAGCCGGCGAGGTCTCACTCACGGCGAAAGACGGTACGGAATTCGGGGTGGTCGCGCAGCGGTCTCCACAGCCAGTGCAGCTGCCCCCCGACTTCGAATGAGTGAGCCGGGTTCAGGGCAACGTATCGCTTGAGAAGCTCCATCGCGGCGTCCAGGTCACCGGTTGTGGAGCGGATCTTCGCCTCCTCCACGACCAGCTCTTCCTGAGGATCGATCTCCTCGTTGCCGCGTCCCAGCTCGAAGACCCGCGAGGCACTGTCGGCCAGTCCGGCTCTCCGCAGCGCCCCCCCGACCAGCAAATAGCCAAGCCGCTCCACCCATGCCTGCCGACTCTCCGCCGTCGATTCGACCAGCGCTGCCCGAAGCGCCCAGGCAGAGTCAGGGTAGACCTCCCGGGTCGGCGCGAGCATGAGCCACAGCTGACACTCCACGAAAACAGGGTCGTCGCCAAACCGCTGCCGACCCGCGTCGCACCATCTCTGCGCATCGTTAAACTGCTCGAGATCGAAGTTCGCCCAGAACAGGCGGCTCAGGATTTGGCTCGCATTGTCCAGGAACGCGTCTTCCTCGTACGCACGTCGTGCCGCGAGAATGACGAGTGCGTTGTCGGCGCGCTGCATGTATAGGTGGCTCAGGCTCGACCAGGCGCTGGCCAAAGACGGGTCCGCGTCGACAGCGGCCTCGAGATCCGACTGCGAGCTGTCGAGAAGGAGCTCGGCTTCGTTCGAGTCTTCGAGTACGCCGAGCAACCAGACCAGGTAGTTGAGGTTCCCTCGTGCCTCCAGGGCCCTGGCGTCGTTGCTCGAAAGGTCCAGGGCGCGGTCCGCGTACGGTATTCCGGCCTTCAGCACCTCGGCCGCGGCCGCAAAATCGCGCTGACCGGTCGCGATCAGGTATCCGCGGCGCAACCCCGTGTTGGCGCGCAGAACGACAGGGTCGACCCACGTGGAGTCCAATGCTCCGGCCATGACGAGGAGCGAGTCAGCGATCGTCAGAGCAGCAAGCGCGCCTTCCGCGTCGTTCGCTTCCTGCAGCTCATGCGCGTCCTTGCGAAGCCGTTCCGCCCGCTGAACGAGTGACCATGCTTCTACGCTGGAGGTGCCGGCTCTGCGTTCCCGGAGCTGTACCTCCTCACCGAGTCGCTGCCGCAGCAAGCGCGCGATACTCTCCGCCGCTGAATCACGCGCTGCCAGAAAATCGCCCGCCGGGAGCTCAAAGGCCGCGCGATCTATGTCCGCGCCACTCAGGCCGTCCACCAGCCGGGTGGTAACCCGCAATCGATCACCCCGTGGCTCCACGCTGCCTTCGATGACGTTGCCCACTCCGAGGGTTCGGGCCACGCTGTCGGCGGTGATGTCGGCTTCGCGAAACGGTGCCACACCGTTACGGGAGATCACATCGAGTGCCCGCACTTGGGACAGCTGGTCGATGAGCGCTTCGGTCAGACCGTCACTCGCGAACGCCAGCTCGCCGTCCGGGCTCAGGTCCTCGAAGTACAGGACCGCGACACCGCGCGGATCCAGTCCCGTCGCAGCCGCCAGGTCGATCTGCGCCTGCTCGGCCTGCCGGTTGCGGACCACGATCGTCGAGACAGCGATGGCCGCCGCCAGACCGGCCAAGTGCAGGAACAACTCCGCTCTTGGCGGTTTCTGGGGACCGACCGCGCCGTGGAACCAGGCAAGCACGAGAGTGCCGGGGATGCCGAAAAGATAGAAGGTAAGGGCGATCGGGTACGCCACATTGGGCAGGAGCTCGTACCCGATGAGCTGATCGACACCTTCCAGCGCGATGAACCCACCGGCCAGGTAGGCGCCCAGCCAGGGAATGACCTTTCGCCGGCGAACTTTTTCGATGAAGCTCATGCGTAGATCGTCGTTAGAGGGAGCGCGAGTGGAAGATCGAACCGGGTAAGGAGCGTGTCAACGAACCCCGAGGCGTATAGTGCCGACGTCATCGTCATCGGAGGCGGGATCGTGGGGCTCGCGACGGCCCTGGCGATCACAGAACGATCTCCGCGTGCGTCCATCCACCTGCTCGAAAAGGAACTCGAGTGGGGGTTCCATCAAACGGGCCACAACAGCGGGGTGATTCACTCCGGGCTGTACTATGCGCCCGGCAGCCTCAAGGCCCAACTTGCGGTCGAAGGTCGCGCGGATCTGATCCGATTCTGCCGCGAGCATGGGGTGCCCTTCCGAGTCTGCGGCAAGCTGGTCGTCGCCGCTCGGCCGAAAGAGCTGCGGCGTCTGGCCGCGCTGGAGGAGCGGGCCCGGGCAAACGGAGTGGAGGCCCGGCGGGTCGACGCTGCGGAGCTGCGCGAGTTGGAGCCGCACGTAGCTGGTCTGGCGGGCCTGCACCTGCCCGGTACCGGGGTGGTCGACTTCGGGCAGGTGGCTTCCACGATCGCACGACTGCTCGAAAGGCGCGGCGTGCGACTGTTGCCGGGTCGCCAGGTCCGAGCCATCTCTGCAAGTCCGACGGATGTCACCGTCGAGGCTGAGCACCAAGCCTACCGGGCCCGTCTCCTTGTCGCATGCGCCGGGCTGCAGGCCGACCGCGTCGCCAGGCTGGCGGGAGCGAGCCCGCCAGCCCGTATCGTGCCGTTTCGCGGCGAGTACTTTGAAGTTCGCCCGCCCAGCGCCTCACTCGTGCGGCACCTGATCTTTCCCGTGCCGGATCCTCGCTATCCGTTCCTGGGCGTTCACCTGACCCGAGGTCTCGACGACACAGTGCACGCCGGTCCGACCGCACGGCTGGCCCTTAGCAGAGAAGGGTACCGGAGAGGAGCCTTCGATATGGCGGACGCGTCAGACGCGCTCGGCTACGTCGGCCTGTGGCGTATGGCTGCCAGGCACCTACGCAGCGGGGCCGGCGAGCTGCTGCGCATCGCCAGCCGCAGGGCTCTTGCCAGATCGGTGCAGCGGCTTGTGCCGGACGTCCGGGGCGCCGACCTCGTCCCGTCTACGTCGGGCGTGCGTGCGCAGGCGCTCATGCCGGACGGCCGCCTGGTGGACGACTTTCTGATAATCGACGGTCCGCGATCGCTGCATGTGCTCAATGCACCCTCTCCGGCCGCCACCGCCGCGCTCCCGATCGGCCGCTACATTGCCCGGCGGATTCCGAACGGCGTCTGCCCGAGCTGAACCGGGAGCCGGGCACCGAGGTGGCAAGCTGGACAGAACTCGCAGCCGGCCGGTATCGTTCTGGAGATAGGCGTCACACCCTTGAGTCTGTGCCGTTTCTCCCACAGGAGGGAACCGATGAAAGTCCGACTCCTCTCTGCCACGTTGCTGGCCTTCCTTTTACTCGCGCCTCCGGTTGTGGCGCAGGACGCCCCGCAACCAGGTACGGTCGTGGTCCGCTACTTCGAGTGCGATCTCGGCGCGACGGGCGAAGCGATCCAGTTCTTGAACGGTAACTGGCGTCAGGTCGCCAACGAGCTGATCGAAGAAGGAATGCTGTTCGATTACGGGATCCTCACCCACGCGTGGGGGGACGAATGGAACGTGATCGACTACTTCGTCACCGAGAGCCAGGCGGCCTTTCAGGAAGCGTGGGGAGAACTGCTGCGTCGTTTGACCCCCCTGGACCCCGAAGGAGAAGGGGTGACTCGCTTCACCGAGATCTGCCGGCGTCATAAGGACAACATTTACGGCGTCGTGCCTCCGCCTTCTGAAAACTAGCCGAGTGGGCGCGCCGTCGGTCTGACTGTCTGAAATCAGAGGGGCTCGAGCGATAGAGCCGCCTCCATCGCCCGGGGGGAGCATGGCTTTCCGGGATGCGTTGCAGGCTGTTCGCGGACTGCGAGAAAATCGCGCAGCGACGAAGCTGCTCGCCATGTTCCTCCTCTTCTTCCTGGTCCTCACAACGGTTGGGATCCTGCGCCCGGTTCGAAACGTGCTGGCGTTGGACGGGCTAGCGGACACGGAGTTCTACAAGACGTACTTCGTAAGCGCCTTCGTGGTGCTGTTCGCGCCGATCTACAACCGCCTCGCCGACCGCATCTCGTGGAAGCGACTCATCCCGGGCGTCGCCTTCTTCTTCGCGGCCAGCTTTCTGGTGTTTCGGCTCCTGTACCGCGAGGGCAGCGCACTGTTCGGCATGGCCTTTTACGGTTGGTACGACCTGTACGCGGCCGCGCTGGTCACCCAGTTCTTTATGGCCACCCAACTGTTCTTCAACTCACGAGAGGCGAAGAAGGCCTATCCACTGGTGATCGCGGGCGGGTCGATCGGCGCGACGGTTGGCGGCATCGCGATGGGGGTTCTCGTTGAGCGGATCGGTGCCCCGAACATGCTGCTGGTGGCGGCCGGGGTCGTGCTGGTCTTCGGTGTGGCGCTCTCGCTGGTATGGGCGGCGGATGATCCCGACGCGGGTCGCACACGCGACCGTTTTGAGCGACCCGATCTGAGCGTCGGGTCATTTCGGCGCATCTTCAGCAACCCACACGTCCGTCTGATCGCGAGCGCCGTGCTGCTCACCGTGCTCGTGAAACAGCTCGTCGACTATTCGTACAACGAGGCGGTGCGGGTTGTGGGTGACCGTGATGCCATGGGTGAGTTCCAGGGCTACTTCATGGCCGCCACCCAGTGGACACCCATCCTGGTCCTGGCCGCCCTCCGACCGTTGCTCGGCCGGTGGGGCGTCGGGATTGCCATTTTCATGCTGCCCCTCGTGATGCTGGTGACGAACTCGGCCGTGGCCGTGGCCTGGGGTCTGTGGACTGCCGTGATCGCGAAAGGCTCCGACGCCACCTTCCGCTACTCGGCCGAACGCACCGGGCGTGAGATTCTCTACATGCCGGTGCCCGACGAGCTCAAGCTGCGGGCGAAGGCATGGATCGACGTGGCATTCGAGAAGGGAGTGGGAAAGGCATCCTCCGCACTGCTCATCCTGGCTCTGGTCTCGATCATGGACTTCCGCCGGGTCGCCTTCGTGGCCGTCGGGCTGGCTATCGCGGGTCTCTTCGTCGCGAACCTGGTACGGAAGGAATACGTGACGACGCTCCGTCGGTCGATCGAAGGTCGGTTCGCGAGTCTCGAGGGCGTTTTCGCCTCTATTTCGGGAGCGAGCACACTGCCCGTGATCAGGGAAGCGCTCACCGGAGCCGATCCCCGGCGAACGGCGTTCGCCCTCGAGCTGGTGGAGCGGGCAGGAGTCGCCGACGCCGCCGAGCTGGCGCCCGAACTGCACGAGCTGCTGGCGCATCGCTCGTCACAGGTTCGTCGTAAGGCGGTCTCGTTACTGGGAGACATCCCGCAGGTCGTCGATCGCGAGACCCTGTGGGAGCGGTTGTACGACGTAGATGAGGGGGTCCGGAAGGAGGCCGTGCGGGCGCTCGCCATGTCGGTGGGGGATCGAGTCGAAGTGGTGTGCTCGGAGCTGCTTGAGATCGAGGATGCGGGCGTGCGTGCCGCGACCCTCGATTGTCTGGCCCGGGGCGACGTAGCGGAGGAGCGCAGCGAGGCTGTCGTCCGCCCGTTCTTCGAAGAGCGTCTCTCAGATCTCGAGATTTCGAACCCGGAGCGCCGCGTGGAACTGGCCAGTGCTGCGGGCCTCTTGCCCCTTCATTCCGAGACCCCGGCGATTCTCACACGTCTGCTCGCCGACGACGAGCCGACTGTCGTGCGCGCGGCCCTCGCCAGCGCGGCGCGGACCGGCGACGCGCGCCACCTGCCGGCAATGATCGGCGCGCTGGGCTCAGCGGACACGCGTTCTGCCGCTCGCGGTGCGTTGGAGAGGCTGGGCCCGGCGGCCTTGACCGCGCTCGTCGGTCACCTGAACGACGTAACGGCCGATCCGCGTGTTCGTCATCAGATTCCGCGTGCCCTGGCCGGTATCCCGAGCCAGTCGACGGTAGACGCGCTGATTCACTCCTACGACTTGAAGGAGACGGACCAGCGGCTCGACGATCGGGTGCTGAGAGCGTTGGTCCGGCTGCGCCGGCGACACGCGGAGCTACGCTTTGGCCAGGAGGAGGTTCTGCGACTGCTGGACCGGGAGGTCGAGGCCGCGAGAACCTACACGGACGCACGGACGTCGGTTTCGACACTGAACGACGACCGAGAATCGGTGCACCTGTTGAGCCGGGCGCTGGCAGAAGCCCAGGGGGAGCGGCGCCGAAGCGCCTTCCGGTGGTTGGGATTGGTGTACCAACCAGAGGGTATGTACCGAAGTAGCCTGGCGATCGAGAGTGGCGATGCACGCTCGCGCGCCAACGCGATCGAGTGGCTGGAAACGACCGTGGGCCACGAGCTCTATAGGCGTCTCCAACCTCTACTGGAGCCGGCCCGGAGGCCCCCGGACGCAGGTCGGTCAGCCGACACGGATCCGAGCCGCGTGCTCCGTCGCTTGTGGGATGATGAGGATCACTGGATCGCCCGTTGCGCGATGTGGGTCGCAGCGGATCTGGACCTGGCAGGAACGTCCGGCGAGCTCGAGAGGTTTCGATCGAAAGATCCCGATCTCGAGTCTCTGGTGCGGCGTCTGACGCGGCGCATGCAGGAATCGGCGGAGCTCGGCCACGAGAAGCGAGGGCAAGGACACATGGACACGATCGAACGGCTGTTCCTGCTTCAGAACATCGACCTGCTGCGCGATGCACCAAGCGCCCAACTCGCTCTCTTGGCTTCCATCGCGAACGAGGTCGACGTCGAGCCGGGCACCACGTTGCTCGAGAAGGGAGAGCCCGCGGACGCCCTGTATGTGGTCGTTCGCGGCGAAGTCGAACTGGAGGGCGGCGCCGAAGAGCACCTCGTGGCGGAGGAGGGGGAAGCGTTCGGCACCTGGGCGCTGATCGACACTGCGCCGAGCCTGGTGGAAGCGAGAGCTTCGAAGCCGACTCGTCTGTTGCGCATACGCCGGCGGGACTTCAGTGACCTGCTGGCAGACTACCCAGAACTGGGTCTCGGACTTCTCCAGGGCCTGGCGAAGCGGGTCCGCACGCTGTTGCCGGCGTGAACGGAGGCGATATGGACACCGATCCGACCGTGATGCTGATCGATGACGAGGAAATGGTGGTGACCGCGCTGCACAGCTTTCTGCAGCTGGAGACACAGTACAACATCCTCACGTACACCTCGCCGAGTGAGGCTCTGCAGGCGGTCGAGGATCAGGACGTTCAGGTAGTCGTAGCGGACTACATGATGCCCGGGCTGGACGGGATCACCCTGCTCACGCGGGTGCGTGAGACGCGACCGCAGGCAAGCCGCATTCTGTTGACGGGCTACGCGGACAAGGAAAACGCGATTCGCGGGATTAACGAGGCCGGCCTGTTCCAATATCTCGAGAAGCCCTGGGACAACGATCATCTGAGGTTGGTCATTCGGAACGGGGTCGAGCGCGCGCGCCTGATCGGCCGACTGGACGAGCAGATGTCGGCCTTGGAGGGCGCGAATCAGGAGCTGGCCGAGATTCGTCAGCGGTTGATGAAGACGTTCCTCTAGCGCGGGAGGGCCACGTGCCGTCACTGAGACCCGATTCCCGGGAGCCACGCGACCTCCTGTTCGCCCGGGGGCTTCTGGCTGTGTTCGCGTCGGGTACGGCGATCGCTCTGCATTTCGCCGCCGGCGTCTCGGTCCGGCTTTCGTTCTTCGTGCTCATCGTTGTCTGGCTGGCCGTCGCAGCCGCCATGCTGCTTCGTCTCGCGCCGGTGCCGGATTCCCCAGACTACGCGCGGTTACGAGCCGCCCTTCTCCTTTTCGAAATCGTCGTCGCGACGCTTGGGGCCCACCTGCTCGGTGTGACCAGCTGGCTCGTCGTCCCGTTCGTGCTGTTCCCCGTCCTAGAGCACAGCATCCAGTATCCCGGCCGGCGGGGGCAGGCTGCGGCCATGGCGGGCGGAATCGCAGCGGGAACTCTGGTGGCATTCGACAGCGTGTCGGGCGCCTCGGTGGGAGCGTCGCTCGCCGGTACCGACGTGACCGGTGCAGTAGGTGCAGCGGGCGCCGCGATCCTGGCCGTGTTTGCGTGTCTTCTCGTGCTCGGCATCGAGACAGGAGTCAGTTGGGTCGCAGCCACTCGTCACGGACAGCGCGCCGAGCTAGAGGCCGCGTATGTGGAACTGCAGGACGCGCAAGCCGATCTCGTGAACACAGCCAAAATGGCTACACTGGGCTCCCTGGTGGCCGGCGTCGCCCACGAGCTCAACACGCCGCTCGGCGCCCTCGATAGCAACAGGGACGTAATCGAGCGGGCTCTGAAAGGCCTGCAGCGGATTCTCGAAGATGAGGTCGTGACGCCGGACGAGCTGGACGAGGTGCGCCGGATCGTGCGAGCGATGGACGGGGTTCTCAAGACGGACGGCGTAGCTGTGGAGCGCATGGTAGGACTGGTCGGCAGCCTGCGCGCCTTCGGGCGACCGGATCGCGCGGAATTCGACTGGATGGACATCCACGAGAGCCTGGAAGCCACCCTATCCCTGCTCGCGTGCGAGCTGCGGGGCCCGATCGAGATCGTGCGCGACTACGGAGATCTACCACTGGTCGAGTGCTGGCCCAACAAACTGAACCAGGTGTTCACGAACCTCCTTCTTAACGCAGCTCAGGCCACGGAGGAGGGCACGATCACCGTGAAGACTCGGGCCCGCAACCGTGAGGTGCTCGTGGCGATCGAGGACACGGGCGCGGGGATCCCGGCGGAGCACCTGGAGCGGATCTTCGAGCCCGGCTTTACGACTAAAGGCGAACGGATGGGGATGGGACTCGGGCTGCTGATCGCACGACAGATCGTGGACCAGCACGGAGGCCGCATCGATGTAGAGAGTCAGGCCGGAGCGGGAAGCACTTTTGCCGTGTCTCTCCCGATGCGTGCTCCTTCGTCCAGGAGGGAGGGCGCTCCGGGTGCCCTGATAGATCCACAACACGTATGATATAGAGTCCCCCCAGTGTTCTGGCATGGAGGTGCCCATGCGCCGCCGCGTTCTTCACACGCTCGCCGCCTTCTCACTTCTAGCGACCGCATCCCCCGGAGCATCTCAGGACTCCAACATCCTGCTACCGAGTCCGGTAATCGAGGGCCGATTCCGAAGCGATCCCTTCGAGGTCGTGTGGTCAAAGCCGTCGCGCGGCATTCCGGGGGAGAGGACACATCAGGTAGTGTTCGCGTACGAGGACGGCACGCAGATCAAGGCTAAGTGGGCACCGGCGCCGCGCGGAGGGAGCGCTTTCAACAACGAGCCGCGGCTCGAGGTCGCGGCCTACGAAGTTCAGAAGTTGTTTCTGGACGAGTCGGAGTACGTGGTACCCCCGACGGTCGCTCGTTGCGTACCGATCGACGAGTACCCGCAGTTGGATGAAGCCGACGCGCGAATCCGGCCGACTTTCAACGGGTGGGACGTCGTGGTCGTGGTGCTCCAGTACTGGCTATGGGACGTGGACGGCGGCGCCGAGGCGCGTGAGCTCATCGACTGGGACCGCTTCGACCAGGACCCCGAGTACGCGCGCCACGCGGCCAACTTCAACCTCCTCACTTATCTGATCCGGCATCGAGACTCGAACCAGGGGAACTTTCTCCGCTCGAAGGACCCCGGGCACCCGCGCCTGTTCTCGATCGACAACGGGATCGCGTTCGAGAGCATGGGCGAGAGCGATCGCGGGAACTACTGGGAGCGAATCAGGGTGCCGGGCCTTCCGAGAACCTCCATCGAGCGGCTCCGCTCGCTCGGGCAAGAAGACCTGCGAAGAGCGCTTGGCGTGGTGGCGGAGTTCCAGGAGCACGAGAGCGCAGGAATTGTGTCCGTGCAGCCGACCGCAAATCTGAGTCCTGAGGAGGGGATCCGGCGTCAAGGAAGGGTGTTACAGTTGGGGCTCACGGATTTCGAGATTCGCCGGCTGTATGATCGGATCCAACGGCTGTTGCGGGACGTTGACAGAGGACGACTGGAAGTCTTTTGAGCCACCGTACCGTCGTAAATGTTGGGGTCGTGCGCGGGCGCGCCGTGGGCAGCTTGGCGGTGTTCGCGCTAACGATCAGTCTGATCGGCTTTACACACCTCCGGGAACCGGAACCACGTTTCGCGGGCGAGTACGGTCTGTTCGTTCACTACGACTCGTCTGAAGTGAAGGTCGGCTGGCTCACTTCCGGTCTTCGCGAAGCGAGGCTGATCGTCCTCGCCAACGGAGACACGCTCGCCGACTTCGACACGCCCGAGTCTCGTTCACACCTCGCAGTCTTCCCAAGGCCCGAAGACGGATCTTTCGCGCTGGAGTACGGCGGTGCGCCCGGCTCCGACGATTGGCACCGCACAGCGATCGACCTCAGGCGGGCGGACCAACCGGTGCAGCCCATCTACAAAGGCGTCGACTCGATCTTCGTGATCGGGGACACGCACGGGGAGTTCGACAGGGTGCGCCGGCTGCTCGCGAACGCGGGCCTGATCAACGCGACAGATCGCTGGTCGGGCGGGTCGAGCCACTTGGTGTTCCTGGGCGACGTCTTCGATCGTGGGGAAGACGTTACGGCGCTGCTCTGGTTCATCTACCGTCTCGAAGTTGAAGCCGAGGCTGCGGGTGGCCGGGTGCATGTCGTCCTCGGGAATCACGAGATCATGGCGATGACCGACGATCTGCGTTACGTGGCCCGTAAGGAGCGTCTGGTCTCCTACCTCCATCAGGTGGAGTACGCAGATCTGTTCAGCCCACGCCACTCGGTACTGGGCCGCTGGCTGGCCACCAAGCCGGTGCTGCTCAGAATCGACGAAGTGCTCCTGGCTCACGGGGGCGTGAGTCCGGTTTATCTGGATTACTCCCTTAAGGACTTCCGGGACACGCTCTCTTCCTACATCGACCGAGGCTACTTCGGGCTGTGGGACGACTCCACGTACTGGGCGAATCTGCCTCGCGAGGCGTGGCCGGACTCGGCTGCGTTCGCCCGACACTGGGACTTCTTCTGGGATCCAAGCAGTGTATTCTGGTACCGCGGCTACCTGAGGCCCGGGGAGCCAGCCGCGCCGGACACCCTCGGGCTGGATCGGTTGGCTTCGGACAGCATCGCCGCCGCGCGGATCGCAGAAGTTCTGAAACGGCATGACGCCAAAGTGCACGTGATCGCGCACACGACCGTCGGGACGATCGAGGAACGCTTCGGCGGGTCGCTGATCGCCGTGGACCTGGAGGAGGCCGGGGCAGAGATGCTGTTGCTGGTGCGTTCGGACCACGGTGGGCCGCGAGAGCGCCTTCGATTCACGCTCGAAGGGCCACCCGCTCCTCTTTCCTCGCGGAGCGTGACTCCGTGGGGCCCGCTGCGGTCCGAATAGTGCGGGAATCGGTGGTGGTCCAACGCAGTGGACGGAGCACAAAGGGGACGCATTGCGACCATGATCTGGAAACAGCTCCAGTCGGCCCCGCAGCGCACCTTCATGCTCGTTATGGAGGCGGACGACGAGGTGGTCGAGCGCTTGATCGAATTCGCCTCGGAGCAGAAGATCGAAGCCGCTTATTTCAGCGGAATCGGTGCATTTCGCGAGGCGACACTCGCCTTCTTCGACGCGGGCGGCGAAAAGTACACGTATCGCCAGATCCCGATCGACGAACAGGTCGAGGTCACGTCTCTCATGGGCAACATCGGTCGCGCGAAGGGTGGGACGATGGTCCACGCTCACGCCTGCGTCGCGCTACCGGACGGGTCGACCCGCGGAGGCCACCTGATGGCGGGCAAGGTACGACCGACCCTCGAGCTGATCGTGCACGAGCTCCCGGGGTTGCTAGAGCGACCCGAGGATGAAGAGACCGGTCTGCCGCTGATCCGTTTCTAGCCGGTCGGAGTCTCCCGGGCGCCAAGACTGCCGGGGTCGGGCGACCTGCTAACCGGCTGGCAGCTCGCTCCAGCGCGCGATGCCGCCGATGACCGTAGCTCGACAGGCGTTGGGCCTCAGGTGGTAAAGCCAGGTCCGTACGTCAGCCGCATCGATGAGCGCGAAGTCTGCTAGCTTCCCACGCTCCAGCGAGCCGATGCGATCCTCCATCCCGACAGCCTTCGCCGCGAGGATGGTCGCACCCTTGAGTGCTTCGGCGGGCGTCATCCGCTGTCGAACGCAGGCCAGCGTCATGGCGAAGGGCAGGTGAAAGCTGGGTGCCGTACCCGGGTTGAAGTCGGTCGCCACGGCCACGGGCACTGCGGAGTCGATCAGTCGCCGTGCGGGGAGGGGCTCTTGGTCCAGGTACATGGCGGCCAGCGGCAGACTGACCGCCACCACGCCCGCTTCGGCCATTGCAGCCAGCCCATCCTCCGAAACGTGCTCGAGATGTTCGGCAGACACAGCGCCGACCTCGGCCGCCAGCCGGGCTCCCTCGCCATCGGTTAGCTGGTCGGCGTGCACCTTGAGCCCGAGTCCCAGGGCGCCCGCCGCCTCCAGAAGCTCCTTCGCTTCCTCGAACGTGAACGCGGATTCCTCGACGAACACGTCACAGAAGCCAGCCAGACCTTCGGCCACTGCGGCGGGAAGCATCTCGTCTATCAGCAAGCGGAGGTAGCCGGCTCGATTTGCCTCGTACTCCGGCGGGACGACGTGGGCGCCCAGGAACGTCGAGACGATGCGTAGAGGGCCGGCTCGGTCCAAGCGCCGATACACGCGCAGCAACTTCAACTCGTCGGCAAGCGTCAAGCCGTAGCCACTCTTGCACTCCGCGGTCGTCACTCCCAGGGCGATCATCTCACGAGCGAACGAGAGGCAACGGGAGAGGAGCTCTTCCTCTGTCGCTTCCCGAGTGGCGCGCACGGTGCTCAGAATCCCGCCGCCCGCTTTCGCGATCTCGAGGTAGCCGCGGCCTTCGATCCGTTGGACAAGTTCGTCGGCACGCCAGCCCGCGAAGGCGAGGTGCGTGTGACAGTCCACCAGGCCAGGCACCACCAATCCGCCGCCCGCATCGAAAGCGCGAGCTTCGCGAAACTCCGGCGGCAGCTCGCCGTCGGGACCCACCCACACGATCTCCTCATCCGCCCAGACGAGGGCAGCTTGCCGCACACCGTGGATCTCGTGCTGAGCGCCGTCCGGGCGGCAGGTGGCAAGAAGACCGATATTCCGCAGCAGTTGCATTCGGGCTCCGTCGTCCTCAGCCGAGCATCGGCAGATCCACACCCCGCTCCCGGGCCGTCCGAATCGCCTCCTCGTAGCCTGCGTCCGCGTGCCGCATGACGCCGGTACCCGGGTCGGCGGCCAGGACTCTCTCGAGACGGCGATCCCCCATGTCCGTGCCTTCCGCCACACACACCATGCCCCCGTGGATCGAGTAACCGATACCGACGCCGCCGCCATGGTGAAGCGACACCCAGCTGGCACCACAGGCCGTGTTGAGAAGGGCATTGAGCAGGGGCCAATCGGCGATCGCGTCGGACCCGTCCCGCATCCCCTCGGTTTCACGGTTGGGCGACGCGACGGAGCCCGCGTCGAGGTGATCGCGACCGATGACGATCGGGGCCTCGACTCTCCCGGTCCTGACGAGCCAGTTGAACTTGAGCCCCATCTCGGCCCGCTCACCGTACTCCAGCCAACAGATGCGAGCCGGGAGGCCCTGGAAGTGGACCTTCTCACCCGCCTGTCGGATCCAGCGCGCGAGTCCTTCCTTTTCGGGAAACGTCTCGAGTACCGCGCGGTCGGTCTCGGCGATGTCGGCCGGGTTCCCGGACAGCGCAGCCCAGCGAAACGGGCCAGCGCCTTTGCAGAACAACGGTCGGATGAACTCCGGCACGAAGCCCGGAATGTCGAACGCCTCGGTGAGGTTCCGGTTGTCCGCCACCTGACCCCGGATGTTGTTGCCGTAATCGAACGTGACGGCTCCCTTCCGCATGAGGGAGAGCATCGCTTGCACGTGTTCGACCATCGAGTCGAGCACTCGCTCCTCGTAGCCGGTCGGATCCTGCTCGCGCACCTCGTCGGCTTCCGCGACGCTCAAGCCCTTCGGTATGTACCCGATCCGAAGGTCGTGGGCGGACGTTTGGTCGGTCAGCAGGTCGGGGACTACGTCACGGCGGTCAAGCTCCGGGATGATGTCGGCCGCGTTTCCCAGCAGACCGACCGAGAGCGGCTCGCCACGCTCCCGGGCGCTTAAGACAAGGTCGAGCGCTTCGTCCAGGTCGGTCGCCATACGATCGCAGTAGCCCGTCTCGAGACGGCGGCGGATGCGCTCCTCGCGCACCTCGACTCCTAGAAAGGCAGCACCGTTCATCGTCGCGGCCAGCGGTTGCGCGCCCCCCATCCCACCCAGGCCTGCCGTGACCACGAGGCGACCTTGCAGCGAGCCACCGAACCGCTGACGAGCCGCTTCGGCGAACGTCTCGTACGTTCCCTGCAGGATCCCCTGGGTACCGATGTAGATCCACGAGCCGGCAGTCATCTGTCCGTACATCGTGAGACCCAGCGCGTCCAGGCGCCGGAACTCGTCCCAGGTGGCCCACTTCGGAACGAGATGCGCGTTCGCGATCAGGACGCGAGGCGCCTCCTCGTGTGTGCGAAACACACCCACCGGCTTCCCGCTCTGAACGAGCAGCGTTTCGTCGTTCTCGAGGCGGCGGAGCGTGTCGACGATCGCCTCGTAGCACGCCCAATCGCGTGCCGCCTTGCCCGCGCCGCCGTATACGATCAACTCGTCGGGGTTCTCGCCGACTTCCGGATCCAGGTTGTTCATCAGCATCCGGAGAGCCGCTTCCTGGTGCCAGCCCTTGCACGAGAGCGTCGTTCCCCGCGGCGCCTTCACGAGCCGAGGTTCTGCGATGGTGCTCATGACTCGCTAACTCCTGATGGTCGACCGTTCGTGGACGTGTCTCCGACTCGAACCGATACGTTGTGGTTGTGTCTCAGATCACGGCCTCGACGCGCGCGAGCATGGTGCCGTCCTGGATCAACTCCTCCACGGCTGCGATGTCCGGAGCCAGCGGCCGGTCGACCTCCACCGGCGCCGTGCGCTCGCGGATCGCTGCATGGGCCACCGCACTCCCGCGCCCGAGGCGTTGCACCCCGTCAGGTCGGAGATCGATCGCCTGGGCCGCCGTCAGCAGCTCGATCGCGATGACCGTCCGCACGTTGCGGGCGATCTGCATGGCGTGCAGTGCGGCGTTCCCGCCCATACTGACGTGGTCTTCCTGATTGGCGCTCGTCGGAATCGAATCCACGCTGTCTGGGTGCGCCAACGTCTTGTTCTCGGAGACGAGGGCGGCCGCCGTGTACTGACCCACCATCAGCCCTCCGTTCAGCCCGGGCGAAGAGACGACCAGCATCGCCGGGAGGCCTGCTGAGAGCTCCGGTGTGAGCAGCCGGAACGTCCGTCGCTCGGAGATGGTAGCCGCCTGAGCGAGCGCGATCCCGAGCACATCCAGCCACAGGGCAGGGCCCTGCCCGTGGAAGTTTCCTCCGGAGACGATTCGGTCCTCTTCACCCGACGCGAAGATCAACGGGTTGTCGGCGGCCGCGTTAAGGGCACCCTCGAAACGCTCTCCAAGGAACACGAGCGTATCGTGAATCGGGCCAAGCACCTGCGGCGTGCAACGCAGACTGTACGCGTCCTGCACGCGATTCGGATCGGAGTCGATCAGCCGGCTTCCCGCCAGAATCGCTCGCAGGTATGCCGCGACACGCACCTGGCCCGGCTGCTCGTTCGCCACGTGAAGTGCCGGATCGAGCGCTTCGGAAAGGGCGAGGACCCCTTCCATACTGAGGCCTGCTGCGATTTCCGCGTGACGGATCAGTCGCTCCGCGTCATGCACTGCGAGCACGCCGATCGCCACCATCAGGCTCGTGCCGTTGGTGAGCGCCAGGCCCTCCTTCGGCTCGGTCGCTGGTCGCTCAATTCCGGCCCGCTGCATTGCGTCCGCGCCACTCAGAAGCTCGTCCTCGTACCACGCCTCGCCGCTGTCGTCTTCCTTCATTCCGGAGGGGCCGCGTGAGACGACCGCCGCGATGTGGGACAGCGGGGCCAGGTCACCGCTCGCACCCAACGATCCCTTCGACGGCACGCGTGGAGTCACTCCCCGGTTCAGCATCTCGATCAGCGTTTCCACGAGCTCGGGCCGGACCCCCGAGTGCCCCCGTGCGAGGGCGTTTGCCCGCACCAGCATGATCGCTCGCACGACGTCCGGCGGTAGATCGGGACCCACGCCGGCCATGCAGTTGAGGATTACGTTGCGGGAGAGAAGCTGGCGTTGCTCAGCCGGAATGCGCTCGGAGGCGAAGCGACCGAACCCCGTGCTCACCCCGTAGATGACGGCCTCGCTGTCGAGCGCTCGCTGGAGCCACGCCCGACTGTCCTCCATGCGTCTTTGAACCGGACCGTCCAGAGGTGCAACGTCCGCTCCGTGGCGCGCGACGGCCACGACGTCCTCGATTCGGAGCCCATCCGTCCGGATGTGAACCGCATGCTTGTCGCTCATCTTCTCATTCGATCCGTGTCGCCCTCGCGGTGGTCGGCTTGAACGTACCTGAGAAAGCAAGCTGTCCACTTCGACTCAGGTCGGCAACGTGCCAGAGAGTGCTCCGTTTCTTAAGTTGGGTCGGCCGATTCCCAGGGGCGCGAGCAGACACCGGCTTGTGTGGCCAGCCACACTTCTCATGAGAGGAAGGAGCCCGCCGTGAAGATCCGCGAGATTCTCCGTCAAAAGGGAAGCGATGTGGTGACCGTCTCTCCCGACGACACGGTACTCCAAGCCATGCAGGTACTTGTCGAGCGCAACATCGGTTCGGTGGTCGTGGTCCAGGGTCACGAGATTCAGGGCATCCTGACCGAGCGGGACACGCTGAGGCTGGGTGCGTCCGGGCCGGATCGATTGTCGGTCACCAGCGTGGGGGACGTGATGACGCGCGATCTCGTGATCGGGGTCGCGGATGACGACCTGGACTACGCCATGAGCGTGATGACGATGCAGCGGATCCGACACCTGCCGATCGTTGACGGAGCGAAGCTCGAGGGAATCGTATCCATCGGCGATCTGGTCAATGCCCTCCGAAGCGAAGCCGAGTTCGAGAACCGGTACCTGCGGGATTACATCCGGGGTACGACCGGGTAGTGAGAGGGAGGCAGTGACGCGCCGCGCTCCCGGCAGGGACGAGCGGGAGTGACCTAGTCGAAGGGGCCTGTCAGTTCCGGGAACCGGTACACGACCACGCCGGAGTGTGGCGCGTTGTCGACATCCACGTACCCCTTCGCCACCATTTCGCGCAGCAGCTCCTCCGTCTTCTCGAACGTCAACCCCGTAGCCGCCACCGCTTGTGTAACCGTCAGCGCGCCGCCGTTGTCGGCCGCGGCCTTGAGCAGGACTTGCATGATCGTCGGCTGCGGAGAAGACGAGGTGGGTGGGATTGCCGGGGCGGGAGCCGGGCTCTGAAGACGCTGCATGTACCGGGGATGGGGAAGGTATCCGTCGCGGATGTTCGCATCGCGCACCAGCGACTTCATCCGGAACAGGTCCAGAAACTGACCGATTCCGAAGAGGCCGAACGTTAACAGCCAGATGATCCCGGTCCCGTACTTCCCGAGATAGATGCGGTGGACCCCGCCGAGCCCAACGAAGAAGAGACACCACAAGGCGTAGCCGATGCTGTCCTTGTAGGCACCCTCCGCCGGCACGAGCGGGTTCGCATAGACCGTCTGCGGCTGCGGTGCCGGTGGCTGCGGCGCCTGAAATCCGCTGAGCTGTGTTCCGTCGTTCATTCCACGAACCGTACGAAGAGCCGGTGTCTGTGGTTTCTAGTACGTTCGGCCGCCCTCAGGGTTCACGGCGCCGCGCGGAAAAAGAGAATGTCTCCGTCCTGCACCACATAGTCCTTTCCCTCGAAGCGCAGCAAGCCCCGTTCCCTTGCGTCCTTGAGCGAGCCCGCCCGTACGAAGTCGTCGTAGTGGATCGTCTCGGCCCGTATGAAGCCACGCTCGAAGTCAGTGTGCACCTTCCCGGCCGCTTCGGGCGCGAACGCCCCCACCCGCACCGTCCAACCTCTCACCTCCTCATCACCGATCGTGAAGAAGGAGTGCAGTCCGAGGAGCCGGTAGCCGACCTGGATCAGACGGTCGAGGGTCCCGGCATCCAGGTTTAAGGCCGCCATGTATTCCTCCCGTTCCTCCACCGGAAGGTCGAGGATTTCCGCCTCCAGTTCGGCGCAGATCGCGAGACATTCCGCTCGAGGATCTTGCCCGGCGACGGCGGCCCGGACCCTCGCCTCATCCGACGACCCTTCGAGGCCGTCCTCGTCCACGTTGATCACGTACAAGACCGGTTTGCCCGTGAGGAGGTTGAGCGGGCGGATCATGGCGCCCTCATCGTCATCCACATCCTCCCGACGGGCTGGCTCGCCCCGATCGAGTCGAGCCGCGACACGCTCGAGAAGCGCTTCCTCTCGCGCCGCGGCCTTGTTACCACTGCGCGCCTCGCGCGTGACTTTCTCAGACCGACGACCCACCACCTCCAGGTCCGCAAGAGCGAGCTCGGTGTCGACGATCTCCAGATCTTCGACCGGATCGACCGAGGAGGCCGCGCGTGCTACTTCCTCACTCTCGAACGCTCGTACCACATGCGCCAGTGCGTCGGCCTCCCGCACGTGTTGGAGAAACTTGTTTCCCAGACCTTCACCCCGGGATGCCCCTTGCACGAGGCCCGCGATGTCGACGAACTCGACGACCGGGGCGACCCTGTGACGCGGCGGCAGCATGTCCACCAGCCGGTCGAGACGCGCGTCCGGCACCTCCACCACGCCCACGTTGGGGTCGATCGTGCAGAAAGGATAGTTCTCGGCCGGCACGGCGATCGCTGTCAGCGCCCGGAAGAGGGTCGACTTGCCGACATTCGGCATGCCGATGATGCCGATCGAGATGTTCGCCATGGCCCGAGGTCCGCGCCCCTGGGATCTATTTGCTACCGCCCTGATATAAGACGTGGGCGAGCCGTCGTCTTGCACGAATGTAGCGAGAACGGTTCGCGCCGGCTCCCCCGGGAGGGCGCTTTGCCGTTCCGGAGGGGTCGCCTACATTGATCGTTCGTGGTGGGCGTAGCTCAGTCGGTTAGAGCGCCAGGTTGTGGCCCTGGAGGTCGCGGGTTCGAATCCCGTCGCTCACCCTCTACAACACGAAGCCCGGATGTCGTTTACGGCGTTCGGGCTTTCTGCTGTAGCTCTCCACGACTTGACTTGTGCCAGCGATTGTGCCATCTAAGGATCATGGGCCGCAGGGTAGGGAATGGGCCCCGATCTGAACGCTTTCGGGCCTTACAGGCTCTCTCAGGAGCTGCTACGAGCCCCTGAGAGCCGACACCGCGTCAGGTATGAGGGGAGATAATGGCCAATGACGATGGTGGCGTCCCGCTTTTCAAGCGAGACAAGAAGGGGAAGCGCGTACCAGAGGGCGAAGAGTCCCGCACGCCGGGGCGGTGGTACGCGGACTTCCGTTCCTACCGCGACGTGCTACGAGACGACGAAGCCTCCATTCAATCCCTGAAGACCGCGAACGAAGCCGAGGCACGCAAGCAAGCAGGCGAGAGGGAGCAATACTACAAGGCTAAGCGACTCGGGCTCGACGTTTCCGGTATGAGGCAAGCTGAGGAGTTTGGCGAGTTCGCTGACTACGTGATCGACCGCAAGCGAAGATCGCGAAGGTTTGTTTCCGCATACCTCGACAACATGCAGAAGCAGCTCCCAAACGGTCGAGGCGGGACACTCTCCGACAAGACGATCCGCGATCACCTAAACAGCGTATCGAACCTGTTCAAGTATGCCCGCGCCCGGGGCACCGTCCCGGGTGGTTACAACCCTGTCGGAGACATGGTAGACAAACCCACCCCAGAGAAATATCGGCCGTCATGGTTTGAGGTGTACGAGGGGGCCGCGCTGCTGGAATCCGCACGAACCTACGAGCCGCCCCCAGACAAGCACGGCCTTCCGTTCATGTATCCGTTACTGGCGACATACCTTCTCACCGGCGGCCGTGACGCCGAGGTAAAGGGGCTGATGGTCGAGGAGGTCGTCCGCTACGACCAACCAGTCGTGATCGACGGGCAGACGATACGGTGCGGGACGTTACTCGTCCGACCCAACAAGTTCAGGCGGCTGAAGACGAACGCTGCGGACCGCCGAGTACCCCTCTGGCCGCAGCTTGATGAGATCCTGGGCGTGTATCTGAGCGGACCCTACGCGCCTGATCCTGATGGCTTGCTATTCCCAAGCCCACGCACAGGGCGCATGACCCACGATATCCGCAAGGCGCTGGACGCGATCGGGAAGAGAGTTGGCTTTCCAGCGGGCGAAGTGAGGGCGCACGGCCTGCGCCATACGTATTGCGCCACCAGGATTCAGACGACCGACCATGGCGCCCCTGTCTCCCTTTACACGGTGATGGAGGAGATGGGACACACGAGCTTAGACCTGATCAAGCAGAGATATGGCCACCTCCAGGACAACCCGCACCGCTCACCCGTGGTCGAGTTCAGGGTAGAACAGTGGCAGCCCAAGCTGAAGGATCGACTCAAGCTCATAAGCGTGGCGTGATTCGTGGACACCCATTTTCGCTGAGGCTTCCCAGGTTTGGGTAAGGGCCAGCGATGCCGAGACTAAGAGACGAGACGGTTCGGTGTGGATCGAGGAAGCGGTATTGGCGACAACTCGTCCCACGGGAGCCAGCACCGCCGAAACTTGGAGTGATGTCGCTCCGCGATCTCAGTGATTCGCTCGCGTATCACGGATTCGATCCCGACGAGTACCTACGGTGCTACTGCCTCGCTCCTGCGGGGCGCGGGACAAAGCCGCACAATCCCATGGCGCACTGTGCTGATCATCTCGGAAACCACCAAGCGAAGGGTAGAAACGCCCCTCGGTACGGTACCGGGACCTGCCCACCCGGTGCCTATCAGGAGGCTGTGTTCAACATCTTCGGTGACCGGGCACAACGTGATCTGGCGGAGCGGCTATACCGTGATCCTGATCTGTTGGCTCTTCGGACGGATCTGGTCCGTTTACGGAAGATGCAGATTGAGGTAGAGGGCGAGGTGCGGGAGGGTGAGTGTCCCGAGGCTTGGATAGCCACCCAGCAGATGGCCAAGGCGATCGTTACACGGTGTGAGCGTGTGAGGAGAGTGCTGGGCTCCGACAGTGACGGTCTGGGTGAGGCTATCGCTGAGATCGCAGACGACGCCAATCGGATTACGCAGTATGCGCAAGACGCTCGCTTCAAGGAGTCTGGGCGGAAGCAGATTGTTGGCCTGATATCGAAGGCCGCCAAGCTCTCCCGCGAAGAACGGGAGAGGCTGATCCAGCTTCGTGCCTTTCTTCCCGCTGAGGACGTAGAGGCCATCGCAGAGACGGTGGTCCGGTCGGTCAACGCTGCGGCCGATGAGGTGTTGACCCCGGAAAACGTCCGGGGGATGGAGGCGGACGAACTGCGAGAACTCGTGCTCGCAACACTCGCCAATAAACTGCGGCTCGAAGAGACAATGGAGCGGCAGCGTACCATCGGCGCCTAGACTGGAAGCCAGCGGGCGGTGCTAGCGGCGACGGTAGCTTTGCGCACGCAACGAACAGGTTTCGACTCCGCGCCATGGGCTGGGCCGGGGGCCATCAAAAGCGGCGGATGTCATGTCTCCTCTGTTGCCACTCCTCTTAACAGTTGAGGCTGGTTGAATGATCTCAGTCGCTTCAGGATCATTGAGTTCTCGCTCAGAGTTTAGGTGCTGCAAAACGCGCTAGTGACAATTCCGCTCGCGGATGCCATGCTTGCGGAAGCCGCGACGTGTTGAGCCGATGGCACGCCACGAGTGCCGCGTCTGCTATGCCGCGACGCTGTTCCCTCCTCTGAGGTCCGCGCCAGGCAGACCGAGTCGGTATAACACGGCGTTGAAACGCTTCCGGTCCGCCCCACAATCCGGGGTCAGAAATCGCGGACGAGGAGAATAGGCTTAAAGGACGCGGAGAGTTGTCGGCAGCGGTGGCTTGCTTCTCGGGTACATCCTATTGGTCGAAGAGTCGATGGAGGAACCGCAGTGCTTGAGTGGATCCAGCAGAACGGAGTACTCAGCGGTATCGGGGCGGCAATCGTCGCCGGCGTCGTAGCCCTCCTCGTAGCCCGGTCTAGGAGGAAGAACGCGGGTTCAACACGGACGGTGCAGCAGACCGCAGGCCCAGGCTCGGCACAGGCGACAACGGCCGGCGGTGGCGATGCGACCGCAAGCGTCGGAAACCGGACGGGTGGAGATGTCGATCAAGGATCCTGACCGAGAGGCCAGCAACTCGCCGCAGGAACCAAGCGAGACGTCGAAGGTCGATCAGGAGGCAGGCGAAGCATCGGCGCAGGCCGCCGCCGTCGGCGGTGACGCAAGTGCGACGATCCATCATCACTACGGCACAACCGAGAAGGCCGATGAGCCGATGGTGGAGCGGGTGAGCAAGCTCAACGAGATTCAGAAGTACGATTCGCGCATCCGTCAGATCATGGAGATGGCAGAGAAATCGCGCATGGAGCGGCTCCCGATGCAATACCGGCCGCGAATCCGCGCAAGAGGAACGTTTGCGGCGCTGATCCTGATCGCAGTCATCATCTGGTTACTGATCAAGCTTCTCTAGCTGCGCAGCCTCAAAACACGTCTGCTGCGGCCAAATTGAATGGACAGCTTCAGATTAGGGCAGTACCGCCAGCCGCGGCTTTCTTTCGGGAAGAGGAGCAATGACCGACCTCGGGACGCTGGGCGGGACTGAGAACCTTAACCACGGTGATCAACTAGGCGCACATCTCAAAGGGCCGGGCCGGCCCCCGGCCATGCAATGAGGGGGCATTTGCGCCAGACCCTACAACGCCGACGGCGAGCTCACGGCAAGTGGCTTGGGAGGGGCGGCTCCACCGGGGCCGCCTCGTGCTGCATCTAGCTACAAAGGAGCAAGGTTTTGCCTGCTCGTGGCATCTTTACTGTAGGTGACCCTCACCACGCCACAAGAGCAGGAACAGGAACCATGGCAGGTACCTGCTCGGTGCAAGCACAGTCGGGCGGAGCGATTGCCGCCAGCGAACGCAGCGGAGGCTATTCAAGCCTCCACGCAGGTTGTCTCTGCCATTCAGGACGCCAATCCAGACTACGTGGTGGAGGTCCGCGCCGGCGCAACAATTGACTCGGAGGGAGGACGCGTCGATGGAGATCCTTGGTTACCTGGCAGCTATTCTCTTCGGGCTGGCCTTCGGCGCGATCTTTGGACGCCTTCTCAACGCCATCGTTGTCAACTGGGAAAGCGCTGCGAGCGCGGTCAAGTCTTCAATCAGCGTAGCCACGTTCATGCTCGGCGGCGCCGGTGGCGTGCTCATCTTCCGTTTCCTGGTCGGACCTCACCAGCCAACGCTCTACCTGCTCGGCTTGGCGATCGGGGCACTCTACGGCTACTTCGGGAGGGTTCCCGCCCGCTACACCCTGGAAACAGTTCTCAATGTCGTCCGAATGAACGAGGTGCTTCGTGGCCAGATTTCGGACCCGGAGGAGCGGGCACTGCTGATTCTGGCCGCTTTTTCCAGCGCGAGGTCAATCGAGCGCGATCTGGGTTTGGACGACAAGGAGTGGGCGCAACGACTGGGAAAGGCCACGGACAAGGCAATCGACCCCCCAGCCCCCGGCTCCTCTCTCTCTGACCTTCCTGTCGAAGAATGAGTAAGCAGAATCCCGCGTGGCCCCCTCAGGACGGTAAGGGATTCATTCGTGGCGAATCTTTCGGCTCCCTCTTGGTCGAGATCGCTACCGACCTTGCAGTGCGATATCCCGACCGAGATTTCAGCGACGCGGTGGCTCAAGTCTTCGTTTGGTTCGACGGTACGCTCGCCAGGAACCGGCGGTTCATCAACACACGGCGGTTTCCGACGTTCGCGGCCTTCCAAGCATACGTTCGCCAGGCTGTTTGGAACGCCGCCCGCATGGCAGATCGGACGCGTCGCAGGCGGCAAGAGATCGAAGTTCCGCCCCTCGATGAGCCGATAGCATCACGCGAGTTGGGCCCCGAAGAACGGGTTCAACTTCGCGAAATGGTCGATCGATTGCCTGAGCCCCACCTCACTATCTTCCTGAAGGTGTTTTTCGATGAAGAGAATCCGGCTTGGATCGCAAGCACTCAGGGGCAAGGGTTCACGGGAGATCAGGTTCAGCGGATCTTCGAAGAAGCCGTCGATATGCTCGGTGACATGCGCCGGGGATGCTAACCCGTACCCCCAGACGGCTTTCGGCTCCGTCGAGAAGCAGCAGGCTCAAGTTCCTCCTTAAGCTGGAAAACACGCTTCAGTACCTTCGCTCGACGGACGAAGACTGGATCAGAAGCGTGCTCGCGCACGAACTCTAGCACTGGCTCCGCGTCTGGATCACGATACTTATGCAGTAGATTTGTGTACTCGATGATCGATGGCTTCTTCATCCCCTCGTGCTCCTCCCCTTTTAGGCAATTCGGCCGCCTCCAGACGGCCACTCGTCACGGTAGGGAGAGGGCCCTGGTCAACCCTCCTTCCATTTCCTAAGTGATTCTCAAGCTAGGATGGCACGTAAGAGCATATGTCGTAATGGGCTACTTGGTTCCGTAGCCGGTCAAGAGGATGGGATGTCCACCGGGATTTGGGCCGCGGCGGGCGGGAGCGATTGACCTTCGCGTGCCGCAGCGGTGGTTGCTGTATGGCACGGACGGGGCGCCGAGGTCCACGGTGAGCGTCTCATCGCATTGGCGTTACGCGCTTCGCCCTTCTGAAACCGTGCCGGCAGTTCGGAAGCCGGCCAATTACCCCACATTTTCTTTTCCTAAGGGCGCGGGGCCGTGCAGTGACGAAGCGGGGGCAAAGGGGGAAACGGGTGAGGGGGGGATGCCCAGTTGACATGAGAGCTACTGGCCGCGCTCTCGCAGCTCCTCCAGCACCTCTTGTAGCAGCTCGCTGATCTCGCGCAGTCGGTCCGATATCTCAGCCAGCAGGTCCTCCACTGAGCGCTCCTCAGGCGGCCCTCGCACCTCGGGCACGTAGAGCTTGCGCTCGGACGGGGATAGCTCGGTGGTGGCCAGCTCCGCAGCCTCTCGTGTTGTCATCTCAGTTCTCCGCTGCGTCGGGCCGCCCCCTCCCGCATCCCGCCTCCGCCCGCGCCATTTCCCACGCCCGCCTGATGATCAGGTTGGAGGCTGAGTCCGCATCCATCATCCCCCAACCGACTTCCGGCAGGCCGCCTTCTTCAGCGAACTCGGCGCACGACTTCAGCAGAGCCGTGTTGCCGTGCCAGAGCCCGAAGTCGTTCCTGATTCCCTGACCGAGTCCGAAGTGGAGGAGCGCCAGATCGTTCTCCTTGTACTCGCTCAGCAAGCGGCTTTGCCCGTCGCCCAGCCCCCTCAGTACCTCATGTGCAGCCTCCTCAACGGTCTCCGGCCAGTTTCGGTCCATCGGTACCTCCGAGTGATCACTGAGCAGCCGCATAGCGGAGTGCTGGAAGGAGTCTCTCCAGAAGCAGGCCCAATGAGATTAGTCCGCCTACCAGCGTAAACAGGAGAGTCAGCGCCTGCGCGGCTCGGCGCGAGTACTTATCAGCAAGATAGAAGAGCCGTGGCTGTCCATGCTGTGCGACCCATTCCCATTCGGAGAACTCCTGAAGGCGCTGAGGACATCTTACCCTGTGTGTCGTTGCTCCAATCGCGACCAGTAGACTCCCCACCATCAACCACACCCATCGCTCGCTGAGCGGAAGTGGATAGCCTACCTGCTCGATGAACCGATGCTCGTTAAGAAAGTGTGTCGTGTTGATCACAGTTATCGAAATGAGAAGGGCCGCATACGAAACACCGAAGAAGGGGAGGCGACCAATCAGTCGCAGCAGTCCCCAGTTGAGGAACCTGTCATGCCATGGAACCTCTATTCTGTCGGTGCCGTCGTTGAGCGGCATGTGATGGGCTGGATCAAACCACGCCCAGTCTACCAGAGTGCGGTAGAAGGTGGCGTTGAAGAAGCGAGCGTCAGTCAGGATACTTCTACTCAAGTTCGCGTAACTCAGATCGGCCCCATCGAAGACTGCGCCTACGAGGGTTGCGCCCTCCCAATCCGCCTTGTGGAGAACGGCCTCGTCAAACTTGGTCTGGCGAGTCTTGACCCCCACCGCTCTGACCTCAGTTAGATTGGCCCCGCGCAAATCAGCGTTTTGTAGTGTCGCATTGTCTAGGTACGCTTTCACGAGAGTGGCTTCCTGCAAGTCAGCTTGATCCAGCGTGGCGTGCCTAAGATCAGACAGCGTAAGGTCGGCTTCGTGAAGTACCGTGTGCTGCATATGGGCGGCCCGCAGATCTGCTCCACGAAGGTCATAACCTGTTAGGTCCAGCCTATCGAGCCGTGCCCGCGCCAACTCTGGAGCGATCCCTCGACGACGCGCATCGGCGATCCACTCGTTCCAACGCTCCGCCCCCCGCTTGATCAGGGCAACGTGAGCCTCATTCGGTTCCTCAGGAACGGCTCCCGGCTTTCGTTGATCGCGTAGGTCCGTCATCGGACTATCCCTGCCAGCAATGGCCCCAAGGTGCTCTTACAGCCGACGGGCTACTGTTTGGCTTTCCTCGCCCTCTCATCTCTCTTGCGCAGGCGTGCAGGGATTCCGGCCTCCCTGCACGCCTCACAGAAGTGTCGTCGATCGGCTCTCGGTCTACGCGAAGGGCTGTACGCCCCGCCACAGCCATCGCAGAAGGCGAGCCCGTCATACTTTAAGGCTGTCGTAACGATCTCGCGTGCGAGGAAGGGAAAGATTCCCGGGACGAAACTAGAGTTACCACGGGGTAGCAGGTAATCGGCGCTCCGAAACTCCGCACCGACGCCTCCCGAAGCGAGCGGGCGCAGGGCCAGCGTCAAACCAGCCCACTCTGTCCAAGCTTGCAGCGTTATAGCCAGCACAGCCCACGCGGCGCCAGACTCCAGTTCGTTTCGTCTTGCCTTTCTTCCTTTCGTTCTTGTTGAAGAGCCAAGCGATTGCCGTGCGCCATCAACTGGTCGCCAGTCTTTGTTAGACCCCGGGGCAAGACGCTTGGGCGGACCTGACAATACATCTGGCCAATCCGCGGCGTGGGTTGCTCTACCTTGGTGAAGGTCGGCTGCTGAGCCGAGCAGGTCGCGAGCGCATCTCGCCCACCATATCCAAGCGTCGAGCGGTTCGACCCCTCCAGAAGTGACAACCGGAGTACACTGAAGAAGAGCACTTCTATCAGGAATGGGGCCACCTACTGCGTGCGAAGCAGGCAGCCTGTGGAACCGGCACAGCCCGAGCGGTCCCCATCGCTCGGCGAACCCCAGAATGGCCTCAGGCTCTTCCGCGTCGGCCAGCCCAACGAAAGACTCGAGCACCCCTTCCGTGCCGACCTTCTTCTTGCCAAACCTGTCACCCGACATCGGACGGAGAGCCAGACCGAGCCTTCCCTCGGACGTTTCCACTAGCCTGACACCTTCCAACACCGTGGTCTCGACTCTGGGAAACGCTCGATCGAACGTTGGCGAGGTCGATCGGCGCCGCATGAGAGTCCCCGCTCGCAGATCGAAGTCGCTTGCTCTACTGCCTGTCCTCCTGGCCACTTCTCAGATCCCAGCGTCACGGTGAAGTCACTGTCAATGTGTTGGGCTCGGCCAACCTACCGCGCAAGTTCACGGCAGGCAAACCAGCAAATAGGGAGAGGACTGTGGAGTACGTTCGGCCAATTCTGACAGCCACGGTGGCCGCTCGCGTGAGCGAGGCGGACAAACGGCTCCTGGAAGCTGCGGTCGCAATCCGGGGTGCGCAGAGTTTATCGGCGTACATAGCCGAGGTCGCACCGAAGCTGCGCGGTGGGATCTCGTCGGACGGAGCACTGCGAATCCTCACGACCGTGAGGAGAGCACCACGAGGCATCAGCCTAGCGATGAACGGATCAACGGAGCATCCGGCAGGTCTGCGGCAGTATGACTCAGTCGATCGAGCCGAAGTACCGCTGGTATGACTGGATCAAGTCGGAAGATGGACCAAAAGATCCAATCGATCGGTGGGTCTTGTTCGTACTAGGAGGATGGCTGCGAAAGGACGGGGACTGGAGCTATCGCAAGCCAAGGATCAAGGTGCTGGCACGCCAAATCGGCCTTTCGTATGGAGCCGTGAAACAACGGCTGACGAGACTCGATGGTGTGTGCTTCGATCGACTCAAGGTTGGTCGCGGCTATCGCTACCGCCCTCGTTTTCCCACAGCCGAGGAGTTGACCGCGCTACCGTCACTCAGCGCAATGCGTGTAAGTCGAAAGGGCCACCAATCGGTGACCCAGTCGCAGAATGGCAATAGGGACACCGGATCGAGTGAAAAGGATGCCAATTCGTACCCCGTAATGAGCTACCAGCCAGTGCCCACTAGACCTAAACCTAGACGTATAGACCGTGCCTACGCGCCCGTGCTCCTGAACGGTGCCGGGCGCGAGGCGCCGGGTGGCGGGGACTTTACTGCCGGGTCAAACGACTGCCGCCATCGGTGCGACGAATGTGGAAAACTGATAAGGGGGGATGCGAGGCTCTGCGTGGAGTGCCACCTCAGGCGTCAAGACGTTCAACTTGAAAGGAATCTCCGGAATGTACGCTCAGAACCTGGATAGTCTCGGAGGAGATTGGAGTGATGTCGCTGACACGGTTGAGGATGCGCTTGACAGGGGTCTTCAGTCTGGGGCCATCGAGTGGTGGCATGTCAGCGACTCCGAGAAGGGTCTGATCGATGTAGCAGCGTGTGATGGCTCGCAATGGACCTTTGGCCCATGTCAGGCGCTGTCCTTCTGCATGGGTCTCGATCTCGGGCTCGGCGCGTGATCGTTCAATGATCCATCGCAACGGCCATCATCGACCTGCGAGGAGATGAGCCCGGTTTCGGAGGCAATTTGACACCAGCAAAGACACAAGTTCGTGTAAGTTCAAACGGTGCAAGCCCGACCCCTAGGTTCGACGCCTACCGACGCCTGTTCTCACGCTCCGAGCAGCTGCACAGCATACCTCAGGCGGGTCGTGCGGCGTGAGCGTTCTGGCGCGCCTTCGGCTGCTCTGTGACGGCCTGCCGGACGGTTCGTCCGTCTCGCTCCCTGTGGAGATTCTGCACGAATGGCGTGATGAGATAGAGGCCGGGGTGGACCGGGACGAGCCCAAGAACCAGCTCACTCGACTTGCTGGGTACAGCGTCCGAGAGCTGGCTGAGTACCTCGGCCGATCGCCATCGACCATCCGCGACTGGCTGCGCCGTGGAGAGTTTCCAGGTGCTTACAAGTTGGGAAGGGAATGGCGTATCCCAAAGGCCGATGTGGAGGCGTTCCTGGAACGGCAGAAAAAGGGCAGGAAGCGCGAGCGAAGACGAGGTAAGAGCCAGCCGGTGACCATCGGTGAGTGGCGCAAGCAGAAGCGGTCGCGGTGAGAAGGAGATGACGTGTGCGAGAGCGTGCTCCAGAAGGAAGGGACGACCCCGGTGGAGCCGCCCCTTTCGAGGATAACCTTTACTGGATGTAGCCCAGCGTTCGGAGCGTCTGCAGCTGCTCGGGCGTGAGCACCACGTCCTCCGACCGTGTGAAGTACTGCGCCAGTGCCTGGTGTGCCTCCCACTGCTCCTGCAGGAAGTCGGTGTAGTGCTCCACCAGTTCCGGGTACTCCTCGTGCACGCTCCACAGGCACCAGTGATCGTTCCACAGATCGTAGAGCAGAAGCGGAACGGGACGTTGCCACTCCGCAATCTCCTCTTCCGTTTCGTCCTCGTCTGGTGGCCACGGGTTGATCTGAAGCGACGCACCCCACCGGCCATCGACCACCTCGATCACGCCCCGCAGCTCATCGGTCTCCCGGTCGACTTCGAACTCGTCCAGGATCACCGGACGCGGCTCCCAGCCCTCCTCTCCAAGGAGCAGGGGGGCGAGCGACTGGCCCATCATGATCTCGGGCATGGGCAGGTCCAGCAGGTCGAGGATCGTGGGTAGCACGTCGAGCATCGAGACCTGCTGACTCAACCGCTGGCTGCCCTCGATGCGGCTGGGCCACACGAAGATGAGCGGCACTCGGCTGACCGAGGGTCGAAACAACGGGTAGCTCCAGCGCGGCGGAAGCGAGTCGGCGAGTGCGGCACCCATATCGTCCATGGCCGCATCCGTGCTGTGGTCCGCACCGATGATCAACAGCGTGTTCTCCCATTCCCCTTCGGCCTTGAGTCGATCCACCAAACGCCCCAGCTGGTAGTCGTTGTGGGCCATGGTCTCGTCATACAGGCCCTGGTGGAGCGAGAAGAACGCGGTCCGGCTGATGCCGGTTGCTTCGTAGGCTTCCGAATAGACTGCGTGGGAACTATGCTCGCTGAGGCGCTCGTTCCACTCTCTCCACGTTGTTCGCTCCTCGGGACTCACGAACAGCCCGGCGAAGGGCGATACAGCGGGGAAGTCCTCGTGCACGTCGGTGGTCTGAAAGTGCGCCCAGTAGGGCTCCGCCGGATAGGCCTCCCGCCAGTCCCAGTAGCCCTCGTGCAGGAAGCGGGAGGATTCTCTGTGATTGTCGCCCGTGTAGCTGAAGTCGTCCCAGTTCTCGCGGAACAGATCCACCCCGCGCTTCAGGTTGCTCAGGCTTCCGGCGTTGGGATTCGCCGTGAACACCGCCGTCTGGTAGCCGGCCCCGTGCATGTGCTCCGCCATCGTCACGGCCTCCTCCGGCACCGGGTCGTTCCAGTTGAGGAAGCCGCCCATCACGCTGTTCTGGAGTGAGGTCATGAATGAGGCCGTCGAGGGCCGCGTCCACGAGGCGTTGCTGTAGGCGTGCTCGAATACCGCGCCCTCGGCGGCGAGGCGCTCGATGTTGGGGGTGGTGCGGCGGTTGTAGCCGTACACGCTCATAAAGTCCGCTGCTCCGCCGTCGATCACGTAGAAGATGACATTGGGCTTGCGAGGGGTGCCGGCCCCCGTCAGAGTCGGCGCGCCCCATAGCGCAACCGTACCCTCGCGGTCCGACTCGGCCTCCAGCGCGAGAGTCACGGTCTGGCCGGCCAGGGACGATAGATCCACCGATCGCTGCCCCCAGACCTCCTTGCTCGCGTAGGTTTCCTCGAACAGGGAATGCGTCAGGTCGTCTTGTCGCGCCTCGATCCGGAACGTCACGGGCGCGTCGTCCCGCAGCACGCCCAAACCCACGTCGAGTCGGCCGGCCTCGGGCACCCGCACGCGGTACTCCAGCCGTCCGGGCGCGTGGGTGTAGATCGAGCGGCGGTAGACCCGGTTCCGGACCTCCTCCCGCGCGCCCGTCCCGGCATCGCTGTAGTTGGCCTCCTTGGGGATCAGGCTAATGGACAGGATGTCGATGCTGGCCGGCTCCTCGGAGCCGAGCCACAGGCCGAGGTGCTGCCAATCGCCCTCCCAGACCTGCCGCGACCAGTCAGCCCGCATCATGTACGTCTGGACCGTCCCGTCGTTGATGATGGGCGCACGGTCGCCGCTGTGCTCCCAGGGGTACGGAAAGTCCTCCGCCGTCCCCGAGCCTTCGCGCCGGTTGAAGCCGATCGAGACGCCGTTGATCTCGTCGGTTGTTCGCGCACGTATCACGAGGTAGGCCCAGTCTTCGCGGCTCCAGCCAGACACGTCCAGTTCGATGCCCCCACGAGGGTCGCCGTTCGGGTTCCTCGTGCCCTCGGTCAGCGTGACCCGGAGCGCGTCTTCCGTGCGGGTGAGCGTCGCCGGCTCGATGGTCAGGTTCCAGGGAACAACCGGCTCAGACGGTACCTCAGAGCCTACGATCGTGGCGGCTTCGAGGTGCTCCTCAAGGTGCAGGGGTACCTCAGCCTTGAGGACTGGCGAGTCGGACGGCGAGCCCGAGCAGCCCGTGAGTGGGAGGGACAACAAGGTGGCGGGAAGGATGCGAGTGACGACGCGACTGAGATTCACGGAATGCACTCCTCTCTACCAATACCGCCTCGGGCGAGGGGCGTTAGCTCATGATCTGCGCGTCAGGGAAGGTGGTGAGGGGGACAGAAGCTGGGCAAGGAGCTGCTGGCGGGAGGTGCTTCAGGAGCTGCGGCCAGGGGTGGTGATCAGCGAGCTGGTGCGCAACCCTTTCCCCCTTTGGCTCTCTGGCGCGGAGTGGTGAGCCCGGCGCGTCCAGAAAGGCCAAATCTGGAGGGACTTAGCACACTTGAGTCGCTTCTAGCAGGCGGTACTCTAGTACTGAGACCTGTGGGAAGGGGCGGCCCCGGTGGAGCCGCCCCAGTGGTCGCCCAATGAGAAGCGATCCATGAGGACTGCTCAGATCACGGTGGGCATATCGTTGGTGCGTTGCCTGTTGAGGTGGTTGAGCTGCAGTTGCCGAAAATGTCTATCGGCTGGAAAGTGTAGCTCTTAACGCCGCTTCCTTGGGCCCTGTAAACGACGCGGTAACCGTATGCCTGACATGTTGCCGTGCCGCATTCGATCGGATCACGGGTGAAATGAGCGGCTGCTCCACCGACCAGCGGTACCTTCTTGTAGGTCTCCCAGTCCGCCTCGCCAGTTTCGCAATAGTACGACGGCCTAGGCGCTGAGCTCCGCCCCTTCACGTCACAATACTGGAATATGACGGTTCCTTTGTCGGGTTTGAACTTGGCACCATCAGCGACGGTTACCTCGAGGCAGACACGAGGGCCACCGGGCCCAGCGACATATATGGATGGAAACTCGTGACTGTAGTCAAGGTTGACGAAGGGTTTTTGGAGAGACGAAAGGGCTTCACCAGTTGCCGGATTGGTGAGAGTGGGGCTGCAAGGAAAAGTCCCTACATGGGGGCCCGCTACGTTCAGGGTGTAAGTGCCGACACTGGGTCCACCTTCCGCGGAAACACCTGCCGAAGCAGTCGGTGTGTCGAGGATACCTCCGCCGTCACAACTCAATAGCAGGATGGGGAGTACGAGAAGCGGGAGCCATGCTAAGCGTCTCACTACAGCATCCCTCCTAGCCGATGAGGGACTGACTGCGCCTGCCACGGTGGTCTGCCTGCGGGATGAGGGGCAGACGCGGAGTCGTGGCGTGCCATCGGCTAAGACACGTCGCGGCTGATCGTTACAGTAGCATTGCCGTGACAGTTTGTCTTGTCGGGAACTTTCCCATCTTCGTGTAGGGAAAAACCCTACAAGCGTGTGGGGAAAAACCCTACAAGCGTGTGGGGAAAAACCCTACAAGGAGGGAAGGGTGGTCGGTCGCTCACCCTCTACAACAGGAAGCCCCGCGCCGTGGGTCGCGGCGCTCGGGCTCTCCTCGACGAACCCGATCTGGCCTACGTTACGAAGTCGCGGCCGTTGTTCACCGCCCTCAAGATCCTTCGGTTATATTCAACAACCTTCTCTAGAGAACCACCGATACCTGGCTCGACCAGCCTTTCTCGATACACGTGTGGCCAGTCATCGTGGAACCGCCGACTCTCCCCTTCCGCCTCGAATATCCTCTGCACGAAGTCCACAAGAGACCTGCGATGTGTTTCAACTTCTTCCAGGGTGCGTTCTCGAATCATGCCCGGCGACAAATCTCTGTCAATCAAGGATTGGACGGCACTAGCGATAGCATCAGGTTCCGGGGGTGCGATGATGACGTACTCGTCGTCGAAGAACACGTCACGTCCACCTACGCTCTCGGTAGAAACGACCGCTAGGCCAGCAAGCAGATACTGAATACTGGCATACATGGCGCCCTCGGCCTCCGATAAGCACAATCCGACTCGACACTGGTTGAGGGCTTCATTCACCTCACGCGCACTCAGCCAACGCCAGTCGGCGGCCATAGGATCATTGAACCAGTGGGCGTGGGGGAGCAGCTTGGCGACCGCCTCTGCATAGCCTTTTTCGGATGGAAACGGCGACGGATAGCTTATCAGCGCCAGACTTCCGATCTTCGTCGCCAGTTCGTGTCTCTTAACTGGTCGAAGCGCCGCATCATACACAGCGTCATGCACTCGACGCACCTGGGCGAGCGGCCTGAACGTTCGCTCATCGACGAATGCGTTATGGTTACAGAGGATCGCCTCGAGCCCCCTCTCCTGCATGGCGTGCAGTTCGGCCCGTGAATTGGCGAGCATCGTCATTCGAACATGCGAATATCGTTTGGCCAAGCGGCGCTGGATAGCGCACAGTGAATCAAGGCTGTCCTTACTGCCCATGTAGGTGCCACAACTTAACAGCAGATATGTAGACCACCCCTGGAGCTGATCGAGCAGAGAATAAATCGGAGCTCTCGGAGTGCTGAAAGAGTCATGCCACACGTTAAGCACCGGAGGACGCGTCGATAAGGTGAGGTATCGGCCACGCGGAGTCGGCCTGAGTATCTCTCGAAGGCCACCATGCCCAACGACGTTCTCATACCCGATCGTTCGGTAGGCTATGCGGCGCAGCTTCTTGAGACGTGCTCCGAGGTTCATGTTGCGGTTCGTCGCATATGAAGGATCTGACGGCCGTAATCGCCGTTTCTTATTGACCCCACAACCAATAGTAACAGAGCCTCATCTCTTGTGCCGTTTCTTGTGCCGTCGCTACCCGGTATTACCGTCGTAACCGTCGCTGAGAATCCCGTAGGTCGTTGTAACCGTTGCAACTGTCGCTACGGGGTTGGCTTGTGGCCCTGGAGGTCGCGGGTTCGAATCCCGTCGCTCACCCTCTCGAAGATGAAGCCCGAACTCCCACCGAAAGGCTCCGCCAAGGGAGAGCCACGATTTGACCAGCGCCTGCTGGGCACTCGGAGAAGGATCTTTGGAGGAGGAAATCTGATCAAGCGCCTGCGATTGAGTTACGGGCGAGCCCGCCCGCTTCAGGGCCCCTTGGGGGTCGCCTGTGCGACTCGGAGGGCGTGCGGCGCGGCGTCGCCAGTCAAGAAAGCCGAAGAAGGCCAGCGAGATGGCCGCTGCGGCCAGCAGCGCGGCAACAATGAGCCAGGGATCGATATGTCACCTTCCTGCACGGTCGCCTCGTCCAGATACGCACACGGACCGCCTTGGAACAGGATCCTGTCGCACAGGAAAGCCTTACGCAATTGTCCTAAGATAACTCCACGGCCTGTTTCACCCGTAAGTGGTCGCCCTGCCGACCTGTCTACCGAGCCATACTGGCAGTAAGCTTGAGCGTCGCTCAGCCGAATCTCGGAGTGAAACCCGTCCAACATCTCCGTTGAAAGGGGGCGCAGGATGTCTCCGTCCGATCTAGTCGCGGATCTCATGGCCAAGGGTTCGATCGATGCCGACGATGTCCTCAAGCTCCGCCGGGAAGTGTACGCCGACGGGATCATAGACCCTGAGGAAGTGAAGGCGGTGTTCGAGCTGGAGCGTGCGTGCGAGAGCCAGGAAGCCGAATGGATCGCATTCTTCGTTGATGAGCTCACCTACTACTTGGTAGCCAAGGCCGAGCCTCGCGGCTACGTGAGCGATGAGAACGCCCGTTTTCTCATTGAGGAGGTCCTCCGCGACGGAAAGATCAAGGGCCCCACCGAGCTAGAGCTGCTGATCACGATCGTGGAGTCGGCGCGAAGGTGCCCAGAAGAACTGGTCTTGTTCGTACTGGAGGCTGTCAAGGAGAGCGTGCTCCGTCCTGGGGCGGCGCTATACGGTACTGACCGCGAGGCCGGAGTGATCGACCCTGTTGATGTCGAGATTATCCGCAGGGCCATCTACGGTGGAGGCGGTGCCGGCACCTATACTGTCACCCGCCGTGAGGCCGACCTGCTGTGGGATCTGAACAAGGCAACGGTCGATGCCGAGAACGCCGAAGGCTGGCGCGAGCTTTTCGTCCAGGGGGTCGCCAGCCACCTCATGTTCCCTCTTGGCCCGCCCGAGGTACCCGAAGTGGAGGAGGTCTTGGCGCGTCAGGAGTGGCTAGGCCAGCGTCCTACCTACGGTCGTTTTCTGCTCTCGCTCCGTCGTTCGGCAGGGGATCTCGCATCTGGGGGAATCGGAGAAGCCTATTCCCAAGTCTGGAGTGAGGTCGATCTGTTTGGAACCCGGCGCAAGCGACAAGAGGCGGAACGCGAGGAAGAGCGACTTCGGGAGGAGATGGCCCGAGAGACCATCGACGAGTCCGAGGCGGAATGGCTGATCGCTCGTGTGAGCGAGGACGATGTGCTGGGTGACAACCTGCTTTCGCTCCTTGCGTTCATCAGGAAAGAGTCGCCGCAACTCCATCCCTCGCTCGGTGCTCTGATCACTGAGGCGGGCGTGTGAGCCCGAGTCAGTTCTCCGAGCGTTGACGACCAACTCATCCCTGCGAGGACAAGATCAGGTGCGTGGAGGGGCTAGATTCGAGGAGGGTGGGTCCGTGTGGCCAGTTCACTTGGGTCTCTCCTTGCCCCCGCCTTACTCGCCGGGCGACCTTACGGCTGCCTGATCGTCAGCTGAGCCACCGCAGCCAACCGGTTCTACATGTCCGGCCACGAGCCCCACATCACCGTCAAAGGCACTTCGAACCCGGAAACCGCGATGTTCGTTCTGGATCGAAGAATCGGGGGTGAGCGGAGCCGGAGCTACCTCGACGCGGAGTCTGCCAGCCACGATCCTCTCGCCAGCAGCCTGTTCGCTATATTCGGCGTCCGCGCCGTTCTGTTCGTCGAGAATTCGATCTGGATCACGAAGACTGACGGAGTCGAGTGGTCCCATCTGGCCCCCCGCGTCGAGGCGGCGATTCGCACGGGGCTGACCCGCACTGGATCGCGTCGCCATCTCTCGGCCTTTTCTTCACTCAGAGCAGTTTTGCGGATCTTGGGGCTTACAAAGCCTGCGGAGAAAGCCGGCGACAAGCCTCGCTCACCCCCAAACGTGCCTGGAGCGGGATTCGCCAGAATGCGGGTTCAAGTCCCGGCAGATGCACGAGCCATAGTCGCCTGGATCCTTCTAGCAGCCTCGCTGGCCCAGCTGTTGTGGCAGTGGATCTTCTTGATTCCGGGGTCGCTCCTGAATGCGAGGGAACCGGTCCTGTCGCGGCTCGGCATCACGATCGGGTTGTTCCTTCTGTGGATCGTATTCACCAAGGCGAAGGAGCAGTGAAGAACCGCACGGGCTGACGAAAGCCCGGCCGACGTCGGGCAGCCAGAGAGAGTCGCGATGGAGCTAGCATTCAGCCGCGTAAGTATCGCCCTACTCGCTTTGGTGGCTACCGGAATGTTATTCGCTCTCTGGCACCTGTGGCTTGAGCGGGCCCGCTGGGGCGTCAAGCTACTGGTGGTGGGCCTGTACTTCGGATTGCTGGCTCTCGCGGTTCGGATCCTGCGCGGCCTCGCAGGGGTCGAGTAGCTTCACTAGCGGGACTATTGATCTCGGTTGAGCCCCAAAGGAAGGGGGCGGTCGCGCTGGCTGCCCCTCATTCTTGTGCCGTCGCTACCTGACATAACCGTCGCTACCGTCGCTGAGAATCCCGTAACTCGTTGTAACCGTTGTAACCGTCGCTACCGGGTTGGCTTGTGGCCCTGGAGGTCGCGGGTTCGAATCCCGTCGCTTACCCTCTTGGTCGCGGACGTCGGCTCGTAGAGCGTGAAGCTCTCCGGATAGGCGATCGAGTTGGGTCCATTATCGAGCGCCACTTCGTTCTGGTCGATCTCGAGCGGGCTGGAGGTTCCCGGCTTGTAGTCCGTAACCGCGCACGGCACCTGATACCACTGGCGCGATCACCCTGTCCTTGCTTCCCGCCTACTGAGAGTCGCTCTCCCATACTCCGAGAAGCGACGACCCGATCCACAGCTGGCCGGGGCCCAGCATCTGGGGTCCCGGTGGCGGCACCAGCACGAGATAGCACGCGCGCGGGAAGAGGCTGATGTCGAGCCCCGCCAGCTCCGCCTCGGCCATCAGCGCCTCGCGGAGCGCCGCCTCGCCGGCGGTGTCACCACATTCGCCACCGCGCCTCAGCGCGAGCACCTTGCCTGCCCCCCCGCTGTCCCAGATCTCGCTGTCGCCGACGCTCTCCTGCGCCTCCGCGATGTCCGCCACCTGCTGTAACTCCGCCGCTTCGTCACCCTTGGCGGCATGCGTCAAACCGAGCGTGAGGATCTGCTGCACTCCCTCGGGTGCCTCATGGCGGCGTAGGACCAGGATGCGATAGCACTCGCGTGAGAACAGCGTCACATCCAGCCCCTCGCTCCTCGCCTTGGTCTGCAGCCGCTTGAACAGCTCCGTGCCCCCGTCCTTGTCCGTGCACTCGGGGCCGCCGTAGAGCCATACGAAGCGACTGTTAGGGCTCGTCTGGACCGCCTCGGCCCCCACGACACCTTCCAGGGTCGGCGCCAGCTTCACCGCCTCCCGAAGCGTCTCCGGCACGTCCTGGGCGCCGAGCGGCGCACCCAGCATGATCACGCCCGCGATCACGACTAGGGTAGGAAGCTTCTGCTGCATGGCTCTTCCTCAGGTCAGAGTCGACGTCCCGAGCCACAGCTGGCCAGGGCCCATTATCTGGGGTTTCTCCTGCCTAGCGCGGAGTCGTGGCATGCGATCGGCTGCGACACGTCGTGGCATGCGCGACACGGCCTGTCTGTCGGGAAAACCCCTACACGCGTGTGGGGAATAACCCTACATGTGGAATGGACGGTCGCCTGACCGCCCCCTCTTCTTCCGTGCCGTTTTGTGCCATGGGGGGCGCCTGTGGTGCAGCAACCGCTTGTCAGGAAGCAGCGCCACGAGTCGCCCTGAGATCGAGGCTTCCCGACCCGCCCCCCCTCACCAGCACATAGAGAGAGAGGACCATCACCAATGCCGGGATGGCGGGCTCGGCGGGCTGCAACGGGAACAACGCGCGATCATGCACCACGAGGTGCACGTATGTCGCTACCGCCATGATGTTGAGAACCAGGAGTGTCGCGATCCGTGTATAGAACCCGGCCAGCAGGGCCACACCAACACCTACTTCGATGAAAGGGACGATCCAACGGTTGAGTTCTGGGAGCGGGATGTTCGCGGCGGTGAGCTGACCCGCCCAGGCCACCGCCAACATGGGGACAACGAGCTTCATGGCTCCCGTCATCACGAAGAGAGCTCCCAGGGCTACTCGAATGCCTCTCGCGACTCCATCCGACCGGGTACTGCGAAGACGTTGCCATAGTGTCAGGCTGCGCACCGGCGTGGAGAAGAAAGCCACTATCCCCGAAGCCTCTGAAGTTGATGCTCGAAATAGCCACGCCAACTTTCGGGTAGGACCACGACGGAGATTGCCTTCCGTAAGAGCTCCTCGTTCGTCCTCTCGGTCGTGTAGAGACGTGTGACATCAGCTACGCGGAGTCCATCGGCGTGCTCTGCAACTCGCTCCAAATGATCGCCCGTCTGTACCAGGCCCTCCTCAACTACGCCCAGGTAGAAGCCGGTGCGGCGGCTCTGCAAGAACCGCTTCACCATGTCCGCACGGTCAAAGCGAATGCCGAGTTTGAAGCAGGGCATGCGTGGACCGGTCACGACCACGCGGGCGCTGCCTACTCGATACTCGTCACCGATGCTAACTGTCTCTTCGTCTACGTCATCAACGGTGAAGTTCTCCCCAAAGCTGGCCCAGGCGAGTTCACTATCCCTCAACTCATCCCGCCAGTAGTCATAGTGCCGGGTGGGATAGACGTAGACCGCCTTCGTGGGACCGCCGTGCACCGAAAGGTCGGCCTGTCGGTCACCCTCGAGGTTGTGCCGCCGAAGCGCCACCGGCCTGTCCACCGGAGACTTGAATATGCCGGTGGTCACGGTCTTGCCCCTCCAGGTGACCTCGCGAGGAAGCCCGACGTTGACCGAGACTAGCCTGGCCATGAGTCTGCTCTCATCCATCCGGCGGCGGACTGTCCGTGTTCCAGATGTCCACGACGAGGAGCCACCGGGCATCCGCCTGTTCTTCCCAAACCTCGAGGAACTTGCCGTCCTCCGTAACCGGCTTGTCCATTTGCCCATGCAAGAATGTGATAGAGTACTCACCACGCACGTAAGCGACTCCGCTGCGCCCTGCGACGACGATGGACGATTCTGTGAAGTCGGTCACCGTGAGCGCTGAGCCCCACTCCTGGATCGCCTTTCGGCCCTGGATGGCGGGCTCATTGGGTGGCATCACGAGAGCGTCTTCGGCGAAGACGCTCTCGTATGCACTCCAATTGTTTGATGCGATCGCCTCGGCGAACGCGTCCGTCGCGTTCCTGACTGCCGCTACCTGATCGTCCGATAAACGGTTCACTCAAACAGGCTCAGCGGGATGGACAGGGCGAGTCCGGTTCCGTCTCCGCCCGCCTGCAGCCGGACGCCTTCGATCGGTATCTCCTCCCAGCCCGTGCGCTCGGAATTCGCGCTGACGATACCCCCGAGTACGAACCCGACCCCGAAACCGATGCCACCCATCAGCAGAGCCGCCTCCCCCGATGTCAGGTCACCGAAGGCGCATGCCTCGCCGCTGCACGCCGCCATTCCGATCAGCGCGAGTCCCGCTCCGACCGCGGGCCCGCCGATGAGCGCGCCGCTCCAGAACCTCCCCTGCATCGGAACGCCCAAGTCGAGTCGTTCGATGTCGGTCCAGGGGAGCTCGAAGGTGTCGAGACCGAGCGGCTTCGTGGGAGTCAGCACGAGGGAGTTGGCGGTGTAGGATGTCACCGTTCCCTCGTACACGCGGTGTGGATACAGTCGGCTGAGCACGGACGGATCTTGGAGAACCTGTATGCGTACGGTGCTTCCCTCGCGCACCTGCGGCGGCTCCTCCGTTTCCTGCTGGGCGGAGAGCGGGACAGGCGCCAGAATCGATCCGACAAGGGCCACGCAGAGCCCGACTGGCCAACGTTTCAACTCGACCTCCTGTACGCTGCTGAAGAAGTTTGGCAGTATCTACACTGACCCCGGCGGCAACCTAGCGTGTGCACCATTGGGGCGCAGTCGCCGTGCGTGAGTGGCCGAACGGGACCCGAAAATGATATGCCGGGTAATCTCAGAGGAAATGCCGCGACGGGACCGCTCCGCTATTCGGGCCGGGCCGGCGGCACGGACGCCCGAAACGAGCGCCGCGCTTGACACGAGCCGGCCTCGCCACGTATGATGGTGGTCCGCGCGCGACGGGCTTCCCGTCGCGCGCCTGCTGTTTGAAAAGAAGGTGTGAGTGGCGTGTGGGCCCAACGAACGATGGGTATCACTTCCCGTCGTTCATGGGGGAAACAAAGTGAATATTCCGAACGTGTCATGCGTTCGGCCAGGTCCAGGATGCGGCATGTCGGGCAACCGGCGTTCGCATCGACCGACTTTCTTTTGGAGAGTTTGATCCTGGCTCAGGACGAACGCTGGCGGCGTGCCTAACACATGCAAGTCGTGCGAGAACGTCCCCTTCGGGGGGCTAGTAAAGCGGCGAACGGGTGAGTAACACGTGAGTGATCTGCCCGAGGATGGGGGATAACCCGGGGAAACCCGGGCTAATACCGCATGATGCGGCGGGTGTAGAGACCTGTCGTGAAAGCTGGCCTCTCCATGGAAGCTAGCGTCTTCGGATGAGCTCGCGGCCTATCAGCTTGTTGGTGGGGTAACGGCCCACCAAGGCTATGACGGGTAGCTGGCGTGAGAGCGCGATCAGCCACATTGGGACTGAGACACGGCCCAGACTCCTACGGGAGGCAGCAGTGGGGAATCTTGCGCAATGGGCGAAAGCCTGACGCAGCGACGCCGCGTGGGGGAGGAAGGCCCCAGGGTTGTAAACCCCTGTCAGGTGGGACGAACAATGCGTCGGTTAACATCCGGCGCGTCTGACGGTACCACCAGAGGAAGCTCCGGCTAACTCCGTGCCAGCAGCCGCGGTAATACGGAGGGAGCGAGCGTTGTTCGGAATTACTGGGCGTAAAGGGCGCGTAGGCGGCCGAGTAAGTCGCGTGTGAAATGCCGGGGCTCAACCCCGTGGACTGCACGTGAAACTGCTTGGCTAGAGAGAGGTAGAGGCGAGCGGAATTCCCGGTGTAGCGGTGGAATGCGTAGATATCGGGAAGAACACCTGCGGCGAAGGCGGCTCGCTGGGCCTCTTCTGACGCTGAAGCGCGAAAGCGTGGGGAGCAAACAGGATTAGATACCCTGGTAGTCCACGCCGTAAACGCTGGGTACTAGGTGTTGGGAGGCTTGGCCCTCTCAGTGCCGCAGCTAACGCATTAAGTACCCCGCCTGGGGAGTACGGCCGCAAGGCTGAAACTCAAAGGAATTGACGGGGGCCCGCACAAGCGGTGGAGCATGTGGTTTAATTCGAAGCAACGCGA
>JBDHBD010000027.1:0-53734 GCA_039587755.1 Gemmatimonadota bacterium
GTACACGGCCACGAACACGAAAAGTCCCACGGCCGCGGCAATGTTCAGGATGATCGTCCAGCGAACGAGGCCCATGCCGGGTCCGCTCCAGTCGGTTGGCGCATGGCCCTCGTAACGCCCGAACATGTCTCGCCCGAGCAGTGTCACCAGGAGCAGAACCGCTGCGACCAGGGCAATGGCCTGCTGCGTGAGCGGGGCGCCGGGAGGCAACCCGAAGGTCAGGACGAGTGCCCACGGGAGCACGGTCACGGCAGCCGCGAGCGCCAGCCAACGCCCCCAGTACTTGTCGAGAACCAACGCGATGATGGTAATGCCGAGTGGGAGGAGCAGCACCCGTGTGGCGACCACGAGTCGCGGATTGACGCCGTAGGCGCCCCGCTCCAGCGTCACGATCAGTCCGCCCAGCGCCATTAGGGCGATAATCGCGAGAACCTTCCGCAGTCGGATCATATCATGTACCGCCGCATGGCCTTCATTCTAGCACGGGCCGGCGAGCGATGTTCGTTCCTCACGGCGTACGTGTTACTTAGGTAACAGGCGGGGTTGGCCTGAGGCACTCGGTTGCCGTCCGGGCGCCTGGTGGCGAAGAGCTGGCCCTTTTGCCACTGGTGCCCCTTCCCACTGGTGCTGCTAGGTGTTGCAAAACGCCCTCGGAGTCTCCCTACGCGCTTGTAGGGTTTTTCCCACACGCCTGTAGGGTCTTTCCCGACAGACAAATGCGGTCGCGGATGCTATTCTGAGGGTTAGCCGCGACGTGTTACAGCCGATGGCACGCCACGACGTAGCGTCTGCCACCCACCTCAGGCAGATCTCCCTGACAAGTCCCGAACCGAAGGACTACCTTACTGATCGCTTCCACCGCGCGCCCCATATCTGATGGAGGTGACGATGCAGCGACGCGACTTTCTCCAGCGGGCCTCGATTCTCGGCGTAGCTCTCCCGGGCTTGGGTTGGTCAGCAAAGGACGGGGTACTCAGTCTCCTCCCTGGGGTCGGGGAGGTCGGCTCGACCATCGGCGTCGGCCACCGGGAGCAGGGCAACCTGTTCTTCGAGAGCAACTTTGAGCGCTGGTTCTTCCGGGCTCTCAATCGCGGATCGGCGGCAGGTAGCGTGCTGGGGGAGTGTCTCCAAGCTTACGGTGAAATCCAGGATTGGCACCCCGAGAGTTGGATCGAGGCGTGGGCGACACTGGCGACCCGAGTGGAGGGGTTGGCCAGGGGAGCTCTTGAGAAGAAGGAGAGCATCAGTGCGCGTGATGCTTTTCTGCGAGCTTGGAACTACTATCGAGCCGCCGAGTTTATGTGCTCCGTAGCCGACCCCCGTCACCGGCTGTACTACGACAAGGGCTTGGAGTGCTTCAAGGCGTCAGGCTCGCTCTTCAGCCCCCCGTTCGAGTACGTGGAGTATCCATACGAGGACAAGACCCTGCCTGCGTTCTTCCTCCGGACAGGCGTTGCAGAAGGACCCAGGCCGACTCTGATCTTCATCCCCGGAAATGACGGTGGCAAGGAGGAGATGTTCTTCTGGTGCGGACGGGCGGCGGTGGAGAGAGGCTACAACGTCCTGCTCTTCGACGGACCGGGGCACAGGGGAGCCGTCCACGCTGCCCCGGAGATGGTGTTCAGGCCGGATTATGAAATCCCGGTGGGTGCCGCCGTCGATTACCTTCTCACACGCCGCGACGTAGATGTCCACCGTATCGGAGTTTCCGGAACGAGTTTCGGAGGATACCTGGCCCCCCGAGCTGCAGCGTCTGATGAGCGTCTGGCAGCGCTGATTGCGTTTCCCCCGATACCGGATGTTCCGAGGTTTTTTGCAGATCTTCGTTTGGAGCAGCCCACACCGCCTCCCGAGGTTCCCGACCAACGACAGCGGCTGATGGACTTCTTGATGTGGACGTGGGGGCCCGATTACGAGCTGGACCGCTGGAACCTCCACGGGCTCGTGGAGAGGATCTCGTGTCCGACGCTGGCGTTGTACAGCGAGTGGGAAAAGGAGCACGGGTACAACCAGTTCGAGGATTTCTTTGAGGACTTGACGTGCGAGAAGAGCTTTCACTTCTTCAGCCACGCCGAGGGTGCTGGAGCCCACGTAGCAGCGAACAACGGACCCCGTCTCCACCAAGTCGTTTTCGAGTGGCTCAGTGAGGTCTGGAAATAAAGGTCAGTTCGGCACGCGTCAGATGCTTGGGGCGGCTCTACCGGGGCCACCTCTTGTAACCATCTTTGTTACCGTCCCCTGACGCACCTTCCTCGAAGCCGTGGTCAGATGCACGAAGAGCCCCGTCCTTAGGGGCTCTTCTCGTTTCGGGGCTGTAAGCGGGCGACCGGGGTCGAACCGGCGACCTTCAGCTTGCCCAAAGCGGTCGGCCTGGTGCCTCCCCGGAGGCGAGTACTGGGTCACTTCTTGGGTCACTTTGGAAGCGGAAAGTCAGGATTGCTGCCGTTTCCAGGTGTGGGAAGATACGGTGTTTTCCCTTGTCTCATGGGGAAATCTGCCACGTTCGGGCAGCCGTGGAATCGGCTTCCCAATCCCGAGGCCGCAGGTTCGAGTCCTGCCGGGTCACTTTCCTTCGGCCATCCATAACCGTGCGTGGCTCGGGGACACTGGCTTGCTGCCCCCTGTTCCGCCAACCCACATTTGCCGAGTCTAAATCGTGTGTGGGGGGTCGGAGGCTGGCGGGCTGAGCGAACCGCTCTTTCGGAGGTGACAATGAGGTTCAAGCCTACCTTGCTAGGTGCTGTTCCCGTTCTTGTTCTGGCAGGTGCCGCTTGCGCACCCGCCGAGGAGGAGCCGGAGCGGACAATGGACGTTCAGGAAGCGATCACGGCGGCCAACGAAGCGTTCGTGACTGCCTTCAACGCGGGCGACGCTATGGGCCTCGCGGCGCTCTATACGCCTGAGGCTCAGCTGCTGCCACCGGGCAGCGACATGGTCACGGGTACTGATGCGATCGCGTCATTCTGGGCCGGCGTGTTCGAGATGGGAGTGGCGAGCGGAGTGCTGGAGACGGTCGAGGCTCAGGGCATCGGCGATACGGCGTTCGAAGTGGGCAGGTACTCACTCTACGCTGCCGACGGACAGGTCCTGGATGCGGGCAAGTATATCGTGATCTGGAGGCGCATCGACGGTCAATGGAGGCTGCACCGCGACATCTGGAACAGCAGCAATCCGCCGGCCGGCAGCTAGCGGAAACGGGGCCACCTCTTGTAACCATCTTTGTTACCGTCCCCTGACGCACCCCACTTGCCCAGGTTACCCGATGCACGAAGAGCCCCGTCCCTCGGGGCTCTTCTCGTTCATGGGCGATAAGCGGGCGACCGGGGTCGAACCGGCGACCTTCAGCTTGGAAGGCCAATGGGGACACCTCGCTGAATCTGCAGGTGCCCGCATGACGGGGACTTGCGGGTGCCGTCAGATACGAGCTCATAAGACCGTAGGCGTTTCAAGGGGATTCGCTGTTACCGTCTTTGTTACCGTGCACGGATTGACCGGCGTGGTGAGACTCCTGTTCCTTCTGTAGCCTGGCCGAGGTGATCCGGTACCCGTTCTCAAGATCAGGGCGACCGAGGCCCTCAACCTTCAAATCGAACCAGTCTCGCCGACGGCGTGAGCGCGTCAGGGTAGGGAATCCCCCGGACTGTTCGGGTCTAGATTGTTCACCTAGCTTGCAGAGTTTCCTGATGGGCGGATGAAGAGGTGTGCCACTCATGCTTTTCGGAGGCACAGCCATGAAGTACGTCGCTCATTCCTCGCTGGCATCGTTCCTTCTTCTCCTCGCTGCAGGTGCCTGCTCCGGCCCGCCCTCGGACTCTCCCGTCCTCACCGCCGAGATTCCCTTGCATCTCGAAGAGCATCTCGAGGCTGCCACGATCGTGGGCTCCGAGGTGCCCACCGACCTTCCGCAGCCCGTCGTGTGGAGCTTCGACGAGGAACAGCCCGAGTGGAAGATCCTCCCCCTGGGCGAGCTCGGGTTCGAACCGACGCAGCTGACGCAAACTGATGACGCACTGCGAGTCACGCTGGAGAGTAGCACGGAAGAGTACACCGATTATTCGCTTGGGGCCTTCTATGTCGATGTCCCCGACTGGATGCCGGACGACTGGGCTCGCGTCCAGGTGCGTGCGAGGACTTCCGACAATGTTCAAATGATCGGAATGTGGTTCAACCTCCCGGAGGAACCCAAGCCGGAGGGCGAAGCATGGCCGCCATTCCGCTTTTGGGGCGATCAGGCCAGCGTGATCAACGACGGCACGGTCCACACTTACTCGCTGCGGGCCGACTTCTCGGGGGGGCAGTGGGAGGGGTCATGGCGGGAACTCATTCTCTACGCCCTCGCCGAGGAACCGGGAAGCATCGACATCCTGTCGGTGATGGTGATCCCAAAGGAGGCTGGCTACGCCGGCGAGCCCGTCGGCACACGCGCGGAGGTCCGCAACAAGGTGTACCGCCGCGCGCTCTACAATCACGCGCCGGCGCGACTAGAATACGAAGTGCTCGTCCCCGAGTCCGGCCGGCTCGACTTCGGCCTCGGCGTCTTGCGTGATGACTATCCCGTCACCTTCCGGCTCACGGCGAACGCGGAAGGCGGTGAACCGGAACCCCTGCTCGAAGAGGACTACAGCGACAAGGAGAACTGGGCCCAGCGGTCGGTGGACCTCTCTCACCTAGCGGGACAGACGGTCACGCTGGCCCTGGAGACGGACTCTGAGAGAGCCGGCACGATCGCGCTGTGGGGAGCACCGACCCTGACCGCCGAAGGGGCAAAAGTCGACAGGCCCAACGTGGTCTTCTACGTGATCGACGGGGGTGCGGCCGACTACATGAGTGCCTACGGTTACAACAGGCGCACTACGCCCAACATCGAGCGTCTGGCAGCGGAGGGCGCCTTTTTCGAGCGGGCCTACAGCAACTCCACCTGGACAAAGCCATCCACGGCGTCCTTCATGACCTCGCTCCAGCACAGCGTGATGGGAGGAACCAAGTCGCTGTTCAGCGACCCTGTGCCCGAGCAGGTTCTGACAATGGCCGAGCATGTGCATCAGGCTGGCTATCAAACGGGCGTCTTCGTTGCCAACCCCAACGCCGGGACACTGAGCAATCTCCAGAGAGGCGTCGACCTCATGCGGGAGAGCTGGGACGAGTTCGCGTACTTCGGCGGGGAGAACCACCGGGAATCCTCACGTGTCCTGAACGGTGGCTTCTGGGAGTGGCGGGAGACGTACCCGGCGGAGCCCTACTGGGTGCACTTTCAGACGACCGACGTGCACGCGGACTTCCCCACTGTGTCACCCTTCGCGGGTCTGTACGTCAGCCACGAGGAGTTCGAGACGTGGGAGGAGTGGGGCGAGCAGTTGAGCGAGGAGGGAGGTTCGGGAATCTTCTCGGACGCCTGGGAGGAGACAGGCCTCGACCGCGTCGCGTATTACACCGTCATGCAGAGCCTGTACGACGAAGCCATGGCCCACAACGATCACCAAATCGGACGGCTGGTCGAGCGCCTGAAGGCCGAGGGCGAGTGGGAGAATACGCTCCTGATCATCGGGGCGGATCACAGCAGCATGGCCGCGATGGCCAACATCGGCCTGGCGATCCAGGACTCGCTGCCACCGCCCTGGAGCGAGCCGATGTTCAGTCCTTCGATTGCCAGAATCCCGCTCCTGTTCGTGTGGCCCGGACATATCGAGGGCGGGCAGCGATTCAGCCAGCCGGTCTCGATGATCGACGTGCTTCCCACAATCCTCGACCTCCTGGACCTGCCGATGCCCGAGATCATGATGGGCCAGTCGCTGGCGCCCTTGATGATGGGTACGGACGGCTGGGAGCCGCGGCCGGTAATCCTCGACGAGTTCGGGCTCGATACTGAGACGGACGAACTCCGGGGCAAGCTCGAAGTAGTAGACGGTCGTTGGGGGGCGTCGCTCGAGATCAACCCGGAACCGCCGGACGAGGACGAAGAGGATGATCCGGAAGCGGCCAAACGCAAGCGTCCGGTCCCCCTGCTGCTATACGACCTGTGGAACGATCCCTATTGCCTGCACAGCCTGCACGAAGAGCACCCGGACCTGGTGGAGAAGTACACCGCCTTTCTGGAGAAACAGTGGGCAGCACACCAGGCGCTGGCGCAGCGGTTCACCCCCGGCGAACAGGTGGTACTCACCCCCGAGCAACTGCAGACGCTCCGGTCACTGGGCTACATCCAGTAAGGGTCATCCTCGAAAGGCGCGGTTCCACCGGGGCCGCCCCTTTTAGCGTCTGGCCACCCCGATTCCGCACGCTAGATTGACCCACTAAGCTGCGACGTGTTACAGCCGATGGCACGCAGAAGTCGGGACTATGGGAGAGGACCATGCCGAAGTATCTGATCGAACGGGACATTCCAGGAGCGGGGCAGCTGTCCCCCGAGGATCTTCACGGCGTTGCCCAGAAATCCTGCGAGGTTCTTCAGGGGCTCGGTCCGCGCATCCAGTGGGTGCAGAGCTTCGTAACAGGAGACAAGATCTACTGCGTTTACATAGCTCCGAATGAAGCCATGATTCGCGAGCACGCAGAGCAAGGAGGTTTTCCTGCAAACCGCGTCGCAGAGATCACGACTGTCATAGATCCGACGACCGCAGAGGCGTGAACGCGCCCGTGTCATCTGGAACAGTAGCAAATGCGTCTGGCTCTGGCAGCGGGGTGCGGACGGTGCCTGGCGCGTGTCCCACTCCATCTGGAACAGTGACCGCCCGGTAGGAGGACCCTGGTAGACCGACCGTTGCACCGGGGTTGACTGCGACAGACGGGCTGGTCTTTACTATGTCTTCGTTCCTTAGCCGTGACGGTTCATGACGGTAAGGGCGGCTCCACCGGGGCCGCCCCTCGTCACCATCTTTGTTACCGCCCCCTGACGCGCCTCATACGAAGCCCCCTGCAGATGCACGAAGAGCCCCGTCCTTCGGGGCTCTTCTCACTATCGGGCTGTAAGCGGGCGACCGGGGTCACGTGCGTTGCCCGTCAGGGTCACAGACTGCCACATTTTGGATGACCTCGCAGCCCAGTTGACGGTTAGACATCTCCTGAGGTAACAGGCTATGCGCAACGTATCGCTTGTACTCCTAGTTACGGCACTTGGATTAGCGTGCCAAGCGAACGAGAACAGCGGGCAATTAGAGGCCAACAAGGCGCTTGTGCTGCGCGCGCACTCGGACGTTTGGAGCGCCGGTGACATGGCGGCTGCCGACGAAATATATGCCACCGACTTTGTCGGGCATTGGACCGGCCGCCCCGATACGCACGGGCGTGAGGAGTTCAAAGCGTTCGTCACCGGCGCGCGCGCCCGATTTCCGAATTGGAACGAGACAGTTGAACAGATTGTGGCGGAAGGCGACTTAGTCGTGACGCGGTTCACTTCACGTGGGACCTTTGAAGGCGAACCGTCGGACGGTAAAGAGGTCACCATGCCGGAGATCGCAGTCCACCGCATCGTCGACGGCAAGATCGTTGAGCAGTGGACCATCGCCGACGTGTTGGGCATGCGCCAGCAACTGGGTACACTCGACACGCCTGGGTAGGTGAGTGTTGCCTGTTGAGCGCCCGCTCGTCACCCTGGTCCGCATCAAGAGTCGCGTTTTCGTTAGGCGCGTCAATTTCTCGCGGTCCTGCGAGGCTGTCGCGAGAACGCATGAGGGAGGTGCGTTATGAAGTCCTGTTTCATCACGGGGCTGGTGGTTGCCAGTCTCACAGGTGTTGGGGGATGCGCGCCCGCCGACAACGGCGGCGATGCCCCGATGACGGATCCCGATCGTGCGGCGATGGAGGGGCAACTGATTCAGATAGAGCACGACTGGACCGGAGCGTACGAATCGGGTGATCTGAGCGCACTACACCGCATCTTCGCGGAGGATTTCATTTACACGGTCAACGACGGGACTCTATACGACAAGGCCGGCTTCATCGCATTGGCGGAAGAGTATCCAATCGACGCCGACTCGGTCCGGGTCGAAGACTACGAAATCCGATGGTACGGGAGTACGCCGGTCGTGACCGGAGTTGGGGTCACTTTCTGGACTGACGAAGATGGGGTCATCCAGCGCGACGCTTCGCGATTCACCAACGTCTTCGTGGAACGTGACGGGCAGTGGCAGGTCGTTGTGGGGCACTCGTCCCCGACGCAGTAAGGAGGCCGTGATCGCGTCGTTGGACGTCTGACCACCGAGCGGTCGCGCAAGTGCGATTCACGCGGGCGGCTCCACCGGGGCTGCCCCTTCTGCATCTGGCCACCCCGTATCCGCTCGCTAGATTGACCCACTAAGCCGCGACGTGTTACAGCCGATGGCACGCCACGGCTCCGCGTCTGCCACCTCTTCCCGCAGACGAACCGTGATAGGCGCGAGGACGAGCTGCATCGGCGGGGGGAGACTCCCATGAAGCGACTGCTTCTCCTACTTCCGGGGTTGCTTGGTGGAGTGGCCTGTGCCAGCTCCGGAGCCACGTCCTCTTCGCTGCCCGCTTGGAGTGAGTACCTCGGACGGTACGAGTTCGTCACTGTCTCGGAAGGACAGCAGCTCGAGGGGTATCTGGTGATTCACAGCCCAGAGGAGTTCTCGGTGCGATATATGCTGTCGCCGGGCGCAGGGAACACATGTACCAGGATCACGGAGGGCGAGGGGCTAGAGCTTGGGGGTCGCGCCCGCTTACGTGGCAATCAACTCACCCTAACATGCCGAGGGCTGAGCCTGGTGATCCGGCGTGATGTCGACGGGCTCGAGGGACACGCGTCATGGCGAATCGCGGAACAGGCCGGAACGGTTTGCGTCCGGTACTCGATACGGGGCTGCGTGGTTTACGCCCCTGTAGACCAGACCGTGCATCCCAGCAGCTTGAAGCTCACAAGAATGAGCGACCAAGAGTGAAGTAGCGTCGCATTCTGGACCGATTCGACGTGCGTGAAACGGTTCCACCGGGGCCGCCCGTGCTGCATCTGGCCACGCCGGTTCCGCACGCTAGATTGACCGACTAAGCCGCGACGTGTTACAGCCGATGGCACGCCACGACTCCGCGTCTGCCCCCACCCGCAGACCATCGTGGCAGGCGCAGGTATCATCATCGGCTTGGAGGAGTCTTGTCATGCGCGTGACCGGCCACTCCGCCTGCGTGGGACTCTTCATAGTTGTCCTGACTCTGACAGGCTGCTTCCTCTTTCGAAGCGTAAAAGTCGAAAGTCTTTCCACCGCCGGACCCGTAACGGTGACCTCAACCGTGAAGGCCCATCTCACCGACGGCTCGACGATTCTCTTCCCTGAGGGAATCACCGTGACAGCTGATAGTGTGCGCGGCTTCGGCGGCACGCGATGGAACCTGACGCTCACAGACTCTGGGCCAGTCACGAGTGTGCCGCTCGACAGTGTGATCGCGCTGGAGAGCTTCCGCACGAGCGTGAATTGGGGGAAAAGTATCGGGATCTCGACGCTGACCACCCTGGGGATCACCGGCGCTGTTGTCGCCATCGCATGTGCCGCCGATCCCAAGTGCTTCGGCTCCTGCCCCACGTTCTACTCTGACAGCGCGGGAGTGCATGTCTTGGAGGCAGAGGGCTTCTCGTACGCCATCGCGCCCGTCTTTGAGAGCCGAGATGTGGATCGGCTGCGAGCTGGAGCCAACTCGACTGGAGATGTTCGCGTTGAGGTGCGCAACGAAGCCTTGGAGACGCACTACCTCAACTATCTCTCCCTGCTCGAGGTTCGTCATGCGCCTGACGAGATGGCCCTCACGGATCGGCTCAGGCAGCCCATCGCCGTCCGCGGTCTGACAGCACTGCCCACTGTGGTCGAGCGAGGCGGTCGTGACGTGACCGAGGTGGTAGCATCCCACGACGGCCACGTGTTTCGAACCGACTCCGCGCTTCTGGCCTCGGTCAGTCTCGGCGATCACGACGATCACTTGATTACGCATGTCCCAGTGCCGGTCGGCGCTGACAGCGTTGCGCTGGTATTTCGGATGAGGAATAGCCTGTTGACCACCGTTCTCCTTTACGACCTCATGCTGGGCGACCGTGGAGCCCGAGCACTGGACTGGCTCGCTGAGGACCTCGCTAAGCTGGGTACCGCCGTCGCCCTTGGCAGCTGGGCCGTGGAGGAGTTGGGTCTCCGGGTCGAAGTGCCGGACGGTGATGGTTGGCGGGTAGTCGGTCGTTTTGGCGATGCCGGGCCGGTCGCGTGGAAGGACGTAGCCATCATCGTGCCCGTTACAGAGGCACCGCGCCAGCCAGTGCGAGTGTCATTCCTGGCTGATAACTGGAGGATCGACCGAATAGCCTTCGCCGAGGAGTGGCGACGCCTCAAGCCGCGCGCCATCCCCTTGACGGAGGCGATCGATCCTGAGGGACGGTCGGTACCGGAGATCGTCCAGCTCCTGAGCCAGCCCGACACCGACTACCTGCGCACATCGATGGGTCAGCGCTTTGAATCTCGTTTCGCGACCGGTCCCCCACCGGATATAGAAGCGCGGACATTCTTCTTGGTTTCCCAAGGCTACTACACCGAGTGGATTCGGCGAGCGTGGCTGCGACAAGGACACAAGCGCGCGGCTTTCGTCCCCGAACCTGCCGCTCTGCTCGATGCTCTGCGTCGCTGGCGTGCGACTCAGGACTCGACTGAGCGTGCCTTTTACGCCACTCGCGTGCCCCTGAGGTGACTGATGCGAAAGATCCTGGTCGCGGGCAGCGCGGCTATTCTCCTTTCAGCCTGTATTCCCGTCGGGCAGACGGCCGGCGGGTTTGTGCCCGCCAAGGGTCCTCAAGGAGTGAGGGCACGGCTGGATCTTGTGACACCGCCGGGCGCTGCCATATCCGGTGAGCTGCTGGCGGTCTCAGACAGCGCGCTCTACGTGCTGACCGATTCAGCACACGTAACCCTGGTACCTGAGATTGACAGCAGACCCGGACACACAGTTGTGCTCGCTCGCTGGAGCGTCATCAGGCGCCTGGAGCTTGACCAGATGGGAACTAAGGTGAAGGACGGAACGGCACCGGATTGGAAGGACCGGAGCGCGATGAGTCGCGTCAGTCGTTTCCCGCAGGGAGTCTCTCCTGAGCTCATGCACCGCCTCCTCAGTGCGTACGGGCAAGACGCCACGGTGGTGCTCATGGGAGCGGGGGCGAGTCCGGACAGCCAGTGATCCCACCGTTCGAGGCTGCCGGCCTAGCATGCTTCACGCTGGTGGGCCCGTGGTACTTCATCGCCCCTCAGACAGCGACCCAGGAAACCTCGCCTGACAGCGCGCTCGTCACGTTCCTTGCGCGCACGAGAGTCGCGACCGAAAGGTACCACGACGTGGATCGAGCAGTAGCGGACGGCTACCGGCCTGTCGGGTCGGGTACGGCACAAGTGATTCGCTACTGGGTCCATCCTGGTCACATTGTACACGGTCTGCTCGACCCGGTCCGTCCCTCGGCGCTTCTTTACTCCGAGGCCGATGGCAAGCCTCGTCTGGTGGGAATCGCGTTCATCCTTCAAGTGGAAAACGGCGCTGAAGCTCCAGCGGGCCCCATCCCCAGCGAATCATGGGGATTTCAGGCTGGCGATATCAGCGAACTAGGCGATCCTGAGCCCGGCGACCCTGCGTCTGGCGTTCCAGCAGCCAGCTGGCCAGCCGCCGAACCGGGCCTCGCGATTACCCTTGTCTGCTTGTCGCGCTTCAGTCGGGATGTCGCACCTGTCCCAGCTTGCTTGCGATCCTTGAAGGGACGGTGACTGGCCTCGCGGTGATTGGCCCCCACTAAGCCGCGACGTGTTACAGCCGATGGCACGCCACGACTCCGCGTCTGCTAACGTGGACTTCGAGCAACTGCCATTAGTGGTAGGCGCGCTGCACAGTGAATAAGGCCGAGATCGAGCACGCCTTGTTCGGCATTGGGATCATTGCCATGGCGCTGACAGCGCTCTGGGCGTGGCACCGGCCGAGAAGTCCCGCGTGCTTTCTCTGGCCAGTCTTCGCTGCGTTAATCGGGGCGAACCTGCTCTTCCCCGCTGAGACCGGCGTTGGCCACTACGAACCGGCTGGCTGGTGGCAGACAATCCGGGATCTCTACCCTGTCGACATCGAGGCTTGGCTGGCGGCCTTGTCCCAGTTCCACGTGATCCAACACAAGTCGGCCGGCATGCTGACGTTGTTTATTGCGGGTGTCGAGTTTGGACGCTCGGCAGGTGCTCTCAAGGCCTCGTTCTGGGGTCGGCTCCTCCCGTACTTCTCGATCGCGATCGGGCTGGTGATCTCGATTCACGGCGGCACCGCCGAACATCTGCCAAATCCGAGGGAACAGCTGCACCACTGGATCTTCGGCATCTGCTTCGTGAGCGGTGGGACCCTGCTTGCCCTGCACCAAGGAGGTCGAATCGCGTCGACTCGCTGGCGGGACGGGTGGGCCATTCTAGTCCTTGTCGCAGGGGTCGACCTCGCGTTCTTTTATTCCCTATGAGGACGCTCGTGCTGGGCTGCGGGGAGATGGCCCAGGTGGCGATTGACGACCTCGTGCGCCGCGCTGCCTTTGAGGAGGTCGTGATCGGAACCCGTCGACGTCGAGCGGCCGACGATTTCCTGGTGACCCTCGGCGACCCAGGCCCCACAGATGTCTCCGTGCACGAGATCGACGTGCAGCACACGGCGGAGTTGGTCGAATTGATGAGGGGCTGCGACTCCGTTTGCAATCTCGCCGGCCCCAACTACCTGAACGCCGTACCGGTAGCGAAGGCCGCTATCGAAGCCCGTGTTCCCATGGTCGACGTATCAGACGATTGGGAGGCGACGCTCGAAATCCTAGATCTGCATAACCAAGCGGTCGAGGCAGGGATCCCAGTGATCGTAGGGCTCGGCGCTAGCCCAGGCGTCACTAACATCATGGCCCGGGCTGCCGCTAATCGGCTCGACCGAACTAACGAAGTGCATACTGCCTGGGTCATGCGCGGCTCCGACCTTGGTGGCCCCGCCCTCGCCCGTCACCTGCTCTACTCGCTGCCGCACCGGGCGTTCGTGTTCAAGGACGGGGAGATGCAGGAAGTCGCGCCCTTCAAGGATGGTCGAGAGGTCCTCGACTTCCCCCAGTTGGGAGATGTTGAGGTCTTTCACATCGGGCACCCGGAGCCGTTCACGCTGTCTCGCTACATCCCGGGGATTTGCTATGCGGATGACAAGGCGACCTTTCTGCCAGCCGGGGTTAACGACATCATCGTCGAACTGGGCGCGTTGGTGCGCTCCGGCCAGCCTGTGGAAGTGGACGGGCTGCCCGTCGACGCCATGGACTATGCAGCCGAGCGACTGCGTCGTGAGAGCAAGGCGATCAGTGGTATGTCAAGGACGGCCGCGCTTCGGACCGAGGTGCGTGGAGAACTGGACGGGCGGGCCACGACGATTATCTACTCCGCCGCGGGTCCAATTGGGATCGGCACCGGCATACCGGCCTCCATTGGCGTACCGACCTCTTCTTCGACGAGGTGATCGAACGGCAGGTGGCGGACGTCCACGAGAAGATCATTCAGGAGTGAGCGCGCTCGGACCCGCCCACCCGTGCGAGCTTCAACCAGCGGCTCCTCGTCCACTCTCCCTACTCGCTCGGGCGGGACTACTAGCCAGCGTCGTCCTGCTTCACCTAGCCGTCTATTACAGTGTAAACGAGCTCAATGCGGGTCGGACGGCCTCTGAGTTCTGGTCTCCGCACACCGTCGTCGACGACTGGGTCCCGTATCTGGGCTGGACCTCCGTGGTCTACTACCTGGGGGACATTTATGTGGTTCTGTGGGGCGCAATCGTAGTCTGGCGGCTCCGTCAGGACGTCTTTCTCTCCGCTCTCGCAGCTTTCGCGGCTATCATCCTCGCAGGGGCGGCCATGCAGGCACTGTGGCCCGTCGAGGCGCCGTTTCCGACGCGATTGGCTGCGTTGCAGGCGTTTATCCACGGAGAGTTGGCGATACGGCCTTACGCGACCTTCCCATCCATGCACGTCGCGTTGGTCACTCTAGTCGCTGCCATAGCCTTTTCCGTAGTGTCCCGCTTGCCGCGGCTGACTTCGACGGGAGCCGCCATCGCAATCGCCATTTCAACCATCACTGCGAAGGAGCACTACGTTCTCGACGTGTTGGCCGGAGCCGCGCTGGGACTGGGTGGTTTTGTCATCTGGAGGGTGCTTCACGTACCCTTTGGGCCGAACTCACCCTTGGCCGCACTTGAAACGCATGCACGGACTCAGCCAGCCGGTGACCACCATCGCCGCGAGGGGCAAGAACCCGATGGCGCATGAGGCGCGATGAGAGGTTCCGGGGAATGACGGCTCCGGATTGTTACAACAGCCATGACAGTACGAGTGACAGCGACGCTGCTGGGCCCAACCCCCAGATGCACGAAAGCCCGCATGGTTGAGGGCTTTCTGCCAATCGGGGCGCCGGGATTTGAACCCGGGACCTCCTGCCGTCGAGCCGCAGGCGAGACACTGAGCAGGCGTAGCCTGCGAAGAACCCCATTCGCCCGGCCCAGCGTGCATACACTTCAACACACTTCAATACAGACGAATTTCGGCGTTTTGACCTCAATACACTTCAATACACTCCCCCTCATCTTGTTACAGCTACCGTGACAGTTCGCACACAGCCCTCTCCGATCTGCCGTGTGACACGGCACACACACCCAACCGAATTGCGAGTGGGCGCCGAGTAGCCCAACTTCAGGCCCGTCCTCTTCCAAACCAGATGCGGGCGAGTCTCGGCCGCTCGACCATAGAGCCAAACAGAATCACTGGTGACACTCACGAGTGCGTGAGCCGGAGGTACTTGCAGGTGTGCCTCCTGGCAGCTGGCCGTTGCTTCGGATGGTCTGCTACCCGAAGCAGTCCCAATGCGCGTAGCGGCAACTGACGGCACTCATCCCCTGATCGACAGGAGACAACGATGAAAGCTCGGGCAGGGCTCCTCGCTCTTGCTTGCTCCGTGCTGGCTGCAGGTTGTGACGCGCTAGGCGTAGCCTCCTCACGGCCTAAAACGATCACGTACTTCGTGGCGGCCGACGACGTCGTGTGGGACTACGCGCCGACGGGGCGCAACCTCATGTTCGACCGGGAACTTGGGGAACACGAGGCGATCTGGACGGCGAGCGGGCTAGACCGGATTGGCCGCGTCTACAAGAAGGCGCTCTACCGCGAATACACGGACGAGACGTTCACGCAGTTGAAGCCGCGGCCCCCGGAGTGGGAGCACCTCGGCTTTCTGGGACCCCTTCTCCGTGCCGAGGTAGGAGACACGATCCGGGTCGTATTCAGGAACAACGTGAGCTTCCCTTCGAGCGTGCATCCCCACGGAGTCTTCTACGACAAGGACTCGGAGGGTGCCCTGTCAGCGGACGGTTCGAGTGAGGAGGATCGTGTCGACGACGCGGTTCCGCGCGGGGGAACGCATACATACGTGTGGCCCGTGCCCGAGCGCGCGGGGCCGGCGGAGGGTGACGGCAGTTCGATCCTCTGGATGTACCACTCGCACACGAATGAGGAGAAAGACGTCGCCGCTGGCTTGATGGGACCCATGATCGTCTCACGGCGGGGTGCCGCGAAAGCAGATGGTACGCCGAAGGACGTGGATCGGGAGTACATCGTCTCCTTTCACGAAGTGGATGAGAATCTCAGCTGGTATCTGGAAGACAACATCCAGACGTACACGGGCGATCCGGACAGTGTGAATCGTGAGGAGATCTTCTTCTTCACTCCGTTCGGGGCCAGCAACTTCATGGAGTCGATGAACGGGTTCATCTACGGAAACCTGCCGGGCCTCACCGTGCAGGTTGGCGAGAGAGTTCGCTGGTATCTCATGGCCTCGACGAACTTCGAGATCCACGCGCCTCATTGGCATGGCAACACTGTCGTGCTGAACCGGATGCGCACCGATGTGACGAGTATTCAGACGATGGGGATGCAGGTGGCCGACATGGTCGCTGATAACCCCGGAAAGTGGCTGTTCCACTGCCACGTGAATATTCACCTGACAGCCGGTATGCAGGCGCACTACACGGTTCTCCCGGAGGGGGCTCCACTGGCAGCTCAAACGTCAGACTAAGCCACTGGCCGCCCATCTCGACGGACTTTCGGGCGATGTTGCAGCCGGCGTGACAGCAGCTGTGACAGTAGCCCTGCCAGCGATCCTTCTTGACCCGACTCCCAGATGCACGAAAGCCCGCGTGGTTGGCGGCTTTCGCGCAATCGGGGCGCCGGCAGTTGGGCACGAGCGCCAGCGAGGCCGCTGAGCGGCCGCAACGCCCACCCCGGACCTCCTAAACCCATTCACCTGGCCCAGCGCGCGTACACTTTGATGGGCGCCGGCTGGCTCGGGGCCGCGGCCAGCGCAGGACCCCGAGCCAGCCGCCCGATACCGCTAGTTGCCGCCCTCTTCTTCGTCAGCCTCTCCCCCGACCGGTCCCATCATCACGCCTTCGACCTTCGCCATACCCATCGGTGTGACGTAGATCTCGTCCCGGTGGTGGGAGTAGTACTTGCTCCACAGCGCGGCGGCTTTGTTGAACTCCTCGCGCTCCGGAGTGCCCTCTTCCGGCGGGGGGTTCGCGTCGTAATAGTCGTCGCAGGGCTGGCCGCAATCGGACTCGATGTCCTCGAAGCTTGCGTATTCGGCAACGATCGCCATGTCAGCGGCGTTGCCGCCCCAGTTGTGGAACAACACGCGGACGTTGATCGCGTTCGGGTTGAGCTGCATCCCCGGCAGAAACCGCTCGACCATGAACGGGATGACGGTCCCTCGATCGGCGAACGGGACTTCGAAGCTCGTCACTGTGACGACCCGGGCTCCAGGCCCCTCTTCCTCCTGCGCTGCAATCGGGGGGGCGGTCGCGGCCAGCAGCACAAGAGCCGGCATGGCCGCGAGGGATAGAGATCGGCGCATCATGGGTACACCTCCTGAGCTGGGTTGGCAAGGACACCGCGGCCGAGGGGCACGGCCACACGGGGGTACGGTAGGGCCGCCGCCGAACCGGCGTCAACGGCTTAAGCCAGCTCCCGAGCACACTCCGGTGGCTGCCAGCCGGTCCCCGGGCTCAAAACGCGGGCGGGCGGCTCCACCGGGGCCGCCCATCGGTTACCATCTTTGTTACCGTCCCCTGACGCGCACCAGACGCGACTGCTCCCAGATGCACGGAGAGCCCCGTCCTTCGGGGCTCTTCTCAATGGGGACACAGCCGACGCTGCTGCGATTCGTCGGGGAGCCCTTGCCAGGGGGCTCTCATTCGAGGTCCGCACCGCGCTCGGCCAAGAGCTCGCGAAGCAGTGACCTGTGACACCGAGATTCGTCTGCGCAGTAGCAGCCGACGGAGAAGTCGGCACCGTGTGAAAGCGCTGCAAGGAGGTCGAGAAGCCGACTCGCGTCGGGGACTCCCATTTCAGTCCGATACTTCCTGGCGAAGACGTCCCAGTCGTTCTCGTTCTCCACCGCCTTACCCAGCTTCATGAGCTCAGCGCTCGGTGCCAGGCTGGGAAGCCAGACGTCGTAGTAGTCTCTTGACGTATACTCGCTCTTTGGGACACCCCGGGGTGGACGTCTCACCGTTCCAACTCGCACTCCCTCGTCACCATGCCTCGGAGTTCCGAGGCGTACTATTCGGATCGTCATCCCGGTCTTGACTCCTGTCTGGCGTTCCTCTTTGGGGATTCAAGGGCGCAGTCACCGCGCTGCCCGCGACCGAGTGGCCATAGCAGCAGACAAGCTGCCCTCTTCGGACCGCTCTTCGTCAGGTCGCGGCAGAAGGCTCCGTTGCTTTCGGAGCAAGAATCAGCAACACGATTCCGACGATAGCGAGCGCAGGAACATCCCCGACCAGATGTCCTCGTTCAGCGGCGTCGGAAATCGCCTGTATCGCCATGATTCCGGCGTGTACCAGGCTGGACCAGGCCGCGAACAGAATCAAGCTCTGGTGCTTCCAAGGCTCCCGTGCCGCCAGGATGAGGAACAGTCCCAACGTCGCGTAGACGCCTTGGAACATCTGCTCGTACTCGTGCTGATTCGGTTGCCACTGCCATCCGGCCGGCCAGATGCGCATGAGCAGCCAGACCCCGAAGATGAAGACTAGGCCGACAGAGATGAGCACCGGACGCAGTGCTGGTGAATGCGTTCCTTCGGACATGACCATTCCTCCATTGATAGGGACTCTTCATCGGGCCTCCGCGAACCTCCGAGAAGACCATACGAACCGGTTCGTATGCGGCTTGCGCCATTGTGTAGAGGACGTGGGAATGCTCAGCTAGTGTGGGCCTGACACCCGCTCGGGGCGTAGGGATTCGAGATGCGCGTCGAGAACTTTCCGGCACGCCGTGAAGGGTTCGATGTCGTGCGCGTTCTTGGCGAACCCGCAGGCTCCCTGGTAGCTGGCCACATACATGGTCGCAACCGCTGCCGCGTCGACATCGGATCGCACCAGGCCTCGAGCCTGGCCGCGCCGCAGGCCATCACAGATCGTGTCCTTCCATTCCTCCAGAATCTCGGCGAGGCGACAGCGAAATCCCTCGTCGACGCCCGACATCTCGGTGACGAGATTATTGACGGGGCAGCCCAGGAGCAGGATCCCGGTCTTCGACAGCTCCTGCTCCATACGCAATCCCATCCTCTTCAGCCCCTCCGTCGGATCATCGGCCTCGCTGAACGGATTGATGTACCTCTCCCGAACCAGGGGCTTGACTCTCTCCTCGACCACCGCGTACCCCAGGCCTCGCTTGCTGCCGAAATGGTGGTAGAGCGCCCCCTTCGTAACCCCGGCGGCCGCGAGGATCGTCTCGAGGCTCGCAGCGCGGAATCCATTCATGTACATCTCCTCGAAAGCCGCTTGAAGCAGTGCTTCACGGGTGGCCTCTGGGTCGCGTCGTGCACGGGCCGAGGAGGCTTTAGGCTGAGAGTGCATACCAACCAGTCTGTATGATGCGGCCCCGCTTGTCAAGTCATAGGGGCCGTTGTTGCCTCTGCCATCGTGGAGGGCCAACCTGACAAACCGGCCCGCAGCCGCCGAGCAACGTCCGTTCCTCACAGCGCGGGTTACCTAGGTAGCACGCGGTCTCGCCCCGCACTGCTCGCGTACAGTCAGCCAGCCGAAGAAGACCGAACAGGGGCGGCTCCGCCGGGGCCGCCCTTGCGTAGTTCGGTCCCGTTATACATATAACGAGCCGCCGATGTGACCTGAGTCACACTCAGCGTTGTAATGCGTATTACGACCCGGCTCGCCACGATCTTCCTGTATTGCTCCCGTGACACGTGTCACACGCCCCGATCCGCTTGTAGGGTTTTTCCCCACACGCGTGTAGGGTTTTTCCCGACAAGACAAGACCGGTCGCGGATGCTATCGTATGAGAGCCGCGACCTGTCCTAGCCGATAGCAGGCCACGACACTGCGTCTGCCAGCTTAGCAGACCAGAGCGTGGCAGGCGCATCTATTCCCCTATCGGCCATGGAGGGTTGTACCATGCGACTGCGATTCTTACTAGCTGCTGTTGCAGTGGCGCTACTCTTGGGCTGCGACGGCAGCAGCAAGCAGGACTTGGTGGCACCGGGTCCCTCATTCGCAAAGGCAACCGCACAGGAACAGATAGCCGCGCTCGGATGCGAGGCCCACTGGCTCGACTACAGCGCGGGTGGGCCTCCGAGGTGTTTTGAGCCCCCTCCCGGGGTCTGTCCAGGGGAGGAACCCGTCTGTGAGGAGTTCGAGGCCTGCCTGCTCGATCGCGAGGCATGGTTTACCGCGAACCAGCACGATTACGGCTTCACCGTCAAAGGCCGGAGCATCTACGGCACCGAGCATCGGGACAGAATACTCTGCAATCCAGTGGAAGGTGGCCGTCCAGGGGCGGTGAAGGGCGTCAAGCTCTTCGGAGGCAAAGGAGATGACGTTCTGATCGGTGGTCTCGGAGACGACTATATAAGTGGCGGCAAGGGCTGCGACCGTATCCGAGGCTGGCCCGGTGATGACTTGGTCGATGGCGGACCGGGAAACGACAATCATCCCGTCGACGGCGGCTGCGTGTACTTTGATAGCTTTCATCCTTCGAGGGGTCGAATCGGCGTTATTGACGGCACTTTGGGCGACGACGTGCTGCTGGGTGGTCCGGGAACTGACTGGCTCTTTGGAGGAGATGGGATCGACGAGTGCGACGTGGGGCCACCGGGTGAGGGCGATAGAGTCAACCAGTGCGAGTAGGAGGCTGACGCACGACGTTATGGGGCGGCTCCACCGGGGCCGCCCCTTACTGCATCTGGCTTCCCTCCACGCCCGTGATCTCGTCCTCGGAGAGGTAGGTCGGCCGACCAGACCATACGTGGAAACGAACGTAGATACAGCCTGCTGCCTTACTTATGCTGGAAGCGATGAAGCGGGAGTGACTGATCCGCTTCTGAGTTAATAGCTGTGCCTGCTGGGGGCAGCGCGAGCGGCTGGACGCGTTCTTCTGCTGCAAGCCTGGTACTAGTAGCTTAAGGGTAACGAAACGGATCATGGAAGTCCGTTTCTGAGGTCGTCTCGGTGCAAGCTGTACCCAGTAGTCCCGCCCGCCTCAGCTGGCCGCCCAACCGCCGTTGTGCAGCATATCCAGGCGCGGCACCCTGCGCGCCCTCCCCAACATTCTTCATCCGAAACCTGATGGCCATTTCATGAGCGACCTCAATAGGGAGAGTCCCATGCAGCGCCGAGCTAATTCGACCGCCATGCTACGCCGCCCAACCGCGATCGTGCTGGTCATTACGCTCCTTCCTCTCCTCAGCTGCACCTCAACGAAGACGCAGGAGATAGGCCTTCCCACCGACCAAGAGATCCCGGCAGAGCGGATCACCAGTATCACCACGCATGAGGGAGAGGTCCTCCACTTCGTCGAGCCGGGGGCGACACTGCAGCGCGACACTGTGTTCGGGCAGGTTGGCCAGGAGTACCGCGGCATCGCAATTGACGACGTGGAGCGGCTCTGGGTGACCCGCACCCAGACGAACACGCTGGCCACCGTGGGGCTCGTGGTTGTGGTTGTCGGGGGCCTGCTGCTCGTCGTGGCCGCCGCCGCCGCAATCGCGTCGGCGTTCGAGACCCCAAAGCCCCGACCGGAGCCCCGGGAGCCCGTGGAGTCCTGCCCCTTCGTGTACTCGTGGGACGGGACCCAGTACGTGTTCGACGCAGAGCCGTACGGAGGAGCCATCACCCGCGGGCTCGAACGGGACGACTTCGCCGAGCTGGAGAGCCTTGTGCCGGACGAGGACGGACGGTACCGGCTCAAGATCACCAACGAAGCTCAGGAGACGCAGTACACAAACCTCATGGAGTTATGGGTCGTTGACCACGCGCCCGGCACGCGTATAGCGGCGGACGAGTTCGGGACTCTGTACACGGTGCGGGATATTCAGCCGCCCATGGCGGCGACCGATGCTTCCCGGCGCGATCTACGCGAATGGCTGGCGGCGACCGATCAGCGAATCTGGGAACCAATGCCCGTTGCAGACGAACGGGGCGAGCTGCGGCAGAACATCGTGCTCACCTTCCCGAAGCCTGTGGGAGCGACCACAGCCAAGCTCGTGGCGAACGTAGCAACCGGCCTGTGGGGCTCGCACATGATCCGCGAAATGCTTGAACTACACGGAAGCGCGATCAATGAGTGGTACGCGCGTATAGACGGGAACCCCGCTTCTCGCGACAGCCTTTTTGCCTGGATCCTTCAGGAAGAGCTCTTTCGTCTAAAGATCTTTGTCGAGGAGCCGACCGGATGGGAGGTGCGAGGAACGCTCCACGGCGGCGGACCGTTCATAGCGGAAGACCGAGTCGTCCCCCTGGACCTGAGCCGGGTCGAGGGCGAGACCCTGCGGATCCGCATCCAGCCCCCGCTTGGCTTTTGGGCCCTGAACTCTTTCGCCGTGGACTACACACCCGAAGTCGCGTTCGACATGGAGGTGATCCAGCCCATCGAGGCCCGCGATGGAAGCGGGGCGGATGTGCTCGCTACCCTCCTGGCCGCCGACGACGCGTACTACGAGATGCCCCGCAACGGTGACTTCGGCTACGTGGTCTTTCCGGCTCCCAAGCCGGTACCCGGCATGGAGCGCACTGTGCTGCTCCACAGCAGCGGCTACTATCTCCAGCACCTCGACTCGCGGGGGGAGCCGAACCAGGCGCTCCTTCGCGCGATTCTTGAGGTGCCGGGGACGGCCGTGCGGCTGGCGGCGGGCCGCTACGCGGAGTGGCGGGAGAACGCGGCGTCGCGACAGTGAACATAAGAGGGCCTGCGACGGAGTTCCTGACGTCCGCCGCCGTGCTGGCTGCTGTCCTTGGCTGCGCGTCGCTCGGCGGCGTACGGGACGATCCCCTGGAGGAGGGCCTCTCGCACCCCTTTGCCGCCGACTACACGGAGGTGGTTCGTGCGGCCCGCGCGGCGGTCTTGGGTGCGGGCCTCAAGGTCCAAGAGGACTACCCCCTGGACGAGTCCACCTGGCTCATCCTGAGCGATAAGCCCTATTCCTTCTTCGGCGGTTACGGAGCCGTGGTCCGGGTAGTCGTCCAGAAGCTGGGGGAAAACCAGACTGTCGTGCGTGTGATCTCCCGACGCCGCAGTGCCATCGAGTTGGGGGGGAAGGGAGACTACTCAAAGGACATTATCGCTGCGCTCACGCTCTGGCTGGAACGCCCACCGAGGCAGGAGGAGGACGATGGACAGTCGAGCGACGTACTTGCAGGTCGTGGCACGGCTCGGAATTACGAGCGGTCTGTTCCCACAGGGTCTTGAGTCGCTCGTCTGCAAGGAGGCTTGAAGCGCCCGCCGTTTCTTGAGCGCCTTCCCCCTGCTCCCCTCGCTCCTCCAGCCGCTCGCGCACCTCCCCGGCCTCGTGCACCCGTAGCGACTCCGAGGAGTCTCTATCGTTCTTTCCTCATATTGGTACTTATGGACAGGTATCATGATCTGTTGACTCACATAACTAGGCCTATTTAGCTTAATAGTGGATATGGGTTGGGTGGAGCACGGGTCACGAGGTGCGACCTCCCCCATTTCTCAGGTTGTAGCTGTGCCTGCTGTACGTTGTAACCCACCTCCATTCGCTGGCCAGTCCGACCGGCTTCTCTCACTTGCATCCGTCCAGCAGCTCGTTCTTGACCGTTTCTAGACGAATGTCTCGTTACGCTGCCCGAACCGAAGGAACTCCCGCGCTTCGTCTTTGGAGCCGGCGGCCTTTCCAATGCCCTAGCTGTACGTGGTCATCCGATGTTTTCCATGAGAAGGCCAACCTGTCAAAGCTATAGCGGACGGGTGGAGGTGAATGAATTCACCCTATGCGAATTGGGGGTATCCCATGAAGCGACTCCTCACCCTCACTGTTGGTCTTTCCCTCGCCTTCCTCATGGTTGCCTGCGGCGAGCAACCGCTCGATCCGAACGTGACCGCCGCCGAGGGCGGTATACCCGGTCCGCCGCCGGGAAAGGGCCCGCCACCAGGAACCCCGATACCGCCCGGCGCAGGCCCGCCCGGGCTGTTCACGTACGCAGTAGGCGTTGGTAACAACTTCAGCTGCGCGCTCCAGCTTGGCCTCGTGTTCTGTTGGGGCGATAACGAATTCGGCCGGCTGGGCGACGGAACGAACAACCCGAGCGCCGTTCCGGTACCCGTTGTCGGGGATCGCCGATACACGGCGCTCGCTGTGGGAGACAACCACGCGTGCGCACTCGATGGATCGGGCGTGGCCTACTGCTGGGGGGGGGATGACCGTGGCCAATTGGGCGACGGGACCGTGACACCAAGAAATGAGCCAGTTGTGGGAGGCGGCGGTATCCAGTTCAAGTCCATTGATGCCGGCCTGTTCAACACGTGCGGTATTGCAGTCAACGGAACCACGTATTGCTGGGGCTTGGGAACGCAGGGTCAGCTGGGCGATGGGAGCATAGGGACAAACAGTTCGGTACCGGTAGCGGTCGCAACGAGTCTCGTATTCGAGTCGGTTTCGAATGGATGGGGCAAGACTTGCGGTATTGCAACCGATGGCCTGACCTACTGCTGGGGCCGAGACCGGGGGGATTTCGGTAATGGGACTGCCAGTGGCACCATCTTCCCCACCCCCGTCCTTGCCGCCAACGGGCTCAGCCTGAGTTCGATCCACTCCGGTGCCCTGTATACCTGCGGCCTTGACGCTGGCGGTGCGGCCCTCTGCTGGGGCAGGGGCTTCGTTGGGGAACTCGGGAACGGAGCGCCAGATCCCGTCACGACAACGCTACCGGCGCCCGTTGTGGGTGGGCTCACCTTCGCCTCGCTGGACGTGAACAACAACAACTCGATCCTCGGCCACACGTGCGGTGTCACGCCGTCGGGCGATGCCTATTGCTGGGGCTCCAACAGCACCGGTCAGCTCGGTGGGCCCAGCAGCGATACCTGTGAGTTTGTCGACGTGCAGTTCGATTGCAGCGGCACCCCGGTGCTCGTCCAGGGTGGAATCACCTTCACCGAGGTGGTGTCCGGGACGGGTAGTGATTCGCCACCAGGTCCGCCCTTCACCTTCCCCGAGCATACCTGCGGCTTGGCGGAAGCCGGCGCGGTCTACTGTTGGGGCGGCAATGATTTCGGGCAGCTTGGCGACGGGACATTCAGCGACAGCGCCACACCCGTGTTGGTGGATCTTCCATAGCCGAACGGCCACTAGGCCGAACTGAAGTGCCAAGGGGCGGCTCCACCGGGGCCGCCCTTGCCACAGGCGCCAGTCGATGACGCGGAGCAGCAGTCAGATAGCTGTCGATATCACGGGACGCCTCCGGCTAGGCTAAGTCCCTCCAGATTCTTCTTTTAGCCAAGCGCGGGGGTGATCACTTACCCCGCGAGGCTCAAAGGGGGAATCGGGGTGCCCCCCGCCCGCACGGCGACCTGGGGCAGTATCTTGGCGTAATCACTGCGCTCACAGCCACTTGGCGGAACTGAAGGGGTCTGTTTTGGTGCCGCTGGCACCTGTTTTCGGCCCTCAGGCGCGAGAGCGGGGCCGGTCTCTGAAGCGTTAGCCCACTACTTTGAGTCGGTGTGGGAGTGGCCAAGGGAGCGTCTCGAACGGTAAGGAGATCGCGATGAGGAGACTATCCCGCTCTTCTGTCCGGCCCGTCCGAACGGCGGCGCAGCCGGCCATTGGGCGGCTTTTACTGAGCATAGGGATCTGCCTGCTCGCGGCCTCGAGCGTACCTGGCCAGGCCTCGTTCGCCGAGGCCCCGACAGCGAAGTTGCCCGAAGCACGGCAGGAGGATCCCCGGCCGTGGATGACGCGGTTGATCGACGTGATGGACCTCCGGCCTGGCATGTCGGCCGCGGACATCGGGGCGGGCAACGGACAGTGGGCGGCACGCATGGCCCGGCACGTCGGATCGGATGGCCAGGTGTTCGCGACCGAGATCGTGGAGCGTCTGCTCGGGCAGATTCGCCAGACGGCGGACGAGTTCGGGGTCGACAACGTGGTCCCTGTGCTCGGAAGCGAGACCGATGCGAACCTTCCGCCCGAGTGTTGCGATCGAATGCTGGTGCGCCTGGCGTACCACGAGTTCCGGTACAAGGAGCCGATGAGCGCCACGATGCTCGAGGCACTGAAGCCGGGCGGGCTCCTCGTGATCATCGAAAACTCCGGAGAGCACGCTCATAGCATCACGCCGGAGCTGGTGATCGAGCAGCTGAGCGCCGTGGGCTTCGAGTTCGTCCGCCAGGTGGACGGCTGGGACGATCGTCCGACCCGACTCCTCCAGCTGTATCGAAAGCGGTAGTGCCATGAAGAGGGATTGTTCGAGGGGGAAAGGGGCACCGTGAACGACTGGCCGTGGGCACCGTGAGGCGTCGGCAGGGCCCTCCGATCGTGGGTCGCGGCGGAAAGGTGCAGTTCAGTGCCTACATGAAGTCGTGTGGGACGGGCAGGACCTCGCGACCCTGAGGTGCGAGAACAAGATCAAGCTTCAGTAGGCGCTCGCCTGCGCGCACCCGTTTTGGATCGAGCACTGAAGCGTACCACTTTGGGGCGGCTCCACCGGGGCGGCCCGTTCTGACATCTGACCTGCCTCCTGGTGCCCGCACGATGTGCCGACAGCGGAGTACGACCGTGGTGAAGCTGTTGCTGGGGACGGGTGAGCCTTGCCTAGAGTCGTATTGCCGCCTGGCCGACGCCCAGGGAGACACCGCCGTGGGAAGATCGTACTGGCGGTGCTTGCAGCGGTCTTGCTTGCGGTGGTCGCAATGCTCGCGGTTCTGCGTCTCTAGCCCAGCTCGCTTCCCCGCCTCGCCAGAAGACCGACCCCGGTCGCCGCCCCCCCAAGAGGCCGCCCAGCGACGGCCGGAGGAGATCGTGGCAGAGAGGGCTGGCCGCATACAGCCGAGGGCGGTCTTTCCGCGACGGGATCCGCAGCTACATATTTTTTTCTTGTCCCGCTTTTTTGCCATCTGCAGCCGGAGGGTATCATGCGCAGGCTCACCTTGCCCCTCGTTCTCGTCGCCGTCGCGCTCGCGCTAGCGTTTATGAGCGCGCCAGAACGCGACCTCGCCTTCCCCGAGGGAGTGTGGAAGACGGTGGAGGTGACGATCACGAACGAGGAGGGCACGACGACCAACGAGAGCACGCAGCCCAACCTCACGATCTTCACCAAAGGCCACTACGCATCGCTCAGGGCCGGGGGGGGGCCGGAGCCCAGGGAACTGCTCCCGGAGGATCCCTCGGATGAGCAGCTTCTGGCGGGCCATTCTTCGCCTCGGCCGGGACGTATGAGGTGAGCGACTCGGAGATCGCGACGAAGGTGATCATCCATAAGAGCCCGAACGCGACCGCCGAGAGCAGAGAGCGCAGCGCGCCCTTTGAGATCGACGGTGACGTCATGGTCCGCACCTTCACGAATGCCGCTGGAACTGTGTTCCGCGTGAAGTACGAACGGGTGGAGTAGCCGACACAGTAGCTGCGGAAGTGGCGGCTCCACCGGACGGGAAGATCTCGCTTAACAGGGACTACTACGACAGCGGTGGGTTACTGTCCCAACTTGGCGTCGAGTTCCAGTTCCCTTCAGAGCCAGAGGGCCAATGAGGTTTACCTTCTCGGGAACGCCCGGTTCACGCCGAGCGCTCTCGTTTTGATTACTGGAGCTTGGGTAAAGAGGTACTCCCAGCAAGTCAGTACGAAACAGCTCCCTGGATGTAGTCTTTCAGCATCCGGTTCTCGTACTCCACCTCGCTGAGCTGGACCTTGACGACATCGCCAATGGACACCACACCGGCCAGGCGCCCCTCGTCCAGCACTGGGAGGTGCCGGACCCGGTTGCTGGTCATGACGCCCATGGCATAGTCCAGCGTGTCGTCCGGTACGACGATCACCGGGTCCGTTGTCATGCGGCCAGGCTGGGATCGTCGAGGTGCACACACTGCTCGCCACACATGCGCAGGATGTCCCGCTCGGTGACGATGCCCTGGATCTCGCCGGTCTCGTCGGTCACGATCAGGGCACCGATCTTGTGCCGGTTCATCTCGGCGATCGCGTCGTGGACTGTTCGGTCCGGGGCGATGGTCACGACCTCACTGCCCTTGTCGCGAAGGATGTCTCGCAGGCGCATGTCGGGTCTCCTTTCGGTAGGCCACCGCGCTCACCGGGCCGCCTCGACTCCCGGTACATAGTCGGCTGGTGGCAGAGCACGGGAACGCCCCACCACCTCCATAGATGCGTCGCCTGTTCGTTGAACGCCAGTTTCCAACGTGATGGGAGGAGACGGGGCGGCTCCACCGGGGCCGCCCCTTTCGCACTCCACCACCCTGTTACGCGAGTAACAAGTCCGACCGGGGTCCTACCCGCGCTACTGGCGGCGGCCATCCTCTCGGCCATCTCATTGAGCCGCTCCCGCAGGCTTCTACGTACCCGGCCCGTCTGTCGGGATTTCGATGAACCGGTTGTAGACGTGGCTCTCGAAAACCGGTACGAACGTGGACCCGTGCCGCTCAACTGCTTGGTTCCAGCTCTCGCTTTCGTGGATCGCGTCATAGGTGGCCTGGTCTGGCCAGACTCCCTCATACAGGTAGCTGTACTCGCCCGACTGTTCGCCCGTTACCTTCCAGAGTCGATACCCCGCATCTGGATGCCCCGACTCTGCGATCGCGTGGTTTATTTCTTGAAGCGCCCCAGCCAGTACCGCTTCTGTCATTCCTTCAGGAAGGTTGAAAAGGTGGTGTGACTTCAGCGCTGAAGCGATCGCGGGTGATTCGCTGGAGCTTGGAACGTGCACGAACGCCACGATTGCCAACAGACAGGCACATAGAGTCGCTACACGAGTGATCATGCGTCACCTCCTGCCAAGAATGCCGTCTTACTCCTAATAAGCTGCGAGGACTCAAGGATGCGAGCGGGGAGGACGCAAGCCACTCGGGAGGCACACGGCGTTATATCCAGATGCTCATGCCCGAGACACCTCGCAACAGCCAACACGCCCGGGCCACCCAACCAGCATCAACACACACGGATACTCAGGGCCGCATGTCCTCAGTATGGGCCATCTGTTGTCCCATGTCGAGCTTGCTTCCGGACAGCATGAACCCGGGTGAGATCTGAGCACAGCGACAGGGGCGGCTCCACCGGGGCCCCCCTGCTGCATCTGGCCACCGAGTAACAAGTCCACCCGGTGTTGCATAACGCTCTAGTGACAGCCCCCGGTCGCGGATGCCATACTTAGGAAGCCGCGACGTGTTACAGCCGATGGCACGCCACGACGCAGCGTCTGCCACGCCCCTTCTCTCCGAAGGCAGACGATGTGGCAGATGGGCATGTGTCCATCATCGGCAGAGGTAAAGCTGTACCATGAGACGCGCAGTACTAATCCCCCTGCTCGCCTTCTTTGCCGTTTCGTGCCAGGACCGCAGCTCCACCGCCCCGATACCGGGGCCCGATTTCGCGAAGGGTGGTAGTGGCAAGCCCGACTGCACGGTCGATCCGTCCCACCCGAAGTGCAAAGACGGTGGCGATGGAGAGGTCGCCTATACGGCCACCGACCTGGGCACCCTGGGCGGCAAGAGGGCCAGGAGCGCCGGGCTCGATATCAGTGATCCGCTGGATGGCGGGACGCGGGTGATCTCCGGCACGAGCTCCGACAACGCCAACCTCGATGTGGCCGTGAGGTGGGAGGTGAATGAGAGCGGAGATGTGGATGGACCGACCCCTCTCGATATGGGTGCCTACTCTCATGGGGTTGGCCGAGGCATCAGTGATGACGGTCGCATCATCGTGGGGTATGCTGGGAACATGCCCGTCCGGTGGGATGGTGACGTCGGCTGGACCATGACGACGCTCCCACCGTATGACGGCTACGTGTACGGCGTTGTCTTCGATGCCAACAATGACGGCACAGGAGTCGGCTGGAGCACGGACGGATCCAAGACCCCGGTTCGCGTGGCGACGCTGTGGGACGGGTCTGCAGCGCCGGTCAGTCTTCCGAATCCTGTGGCTCCTGATGGCGTTAGCAGGGCCAAGGCGATTACCAGCGACGGCTACGTCGTGGGCGGAGTCTGGGATGCGGCTGAGGTCTCCTCCCAGGCGATCCTGTGGCTGCCCGGGGGCGGTTGGTGCTTGCTCGGCCCAGGCAACGCACACGGCCTTACAGAGGTGAGCGACGGGACGGTTCTCGTCGCCGGCACGATGGACGGCACTTTGGCCAAGGTCTGGGAAGGGGAAGTGAACGTGAACACGTGCGTCGTCACCGACGAATGGCCATTGCACGCCTCATCGTTCGGATGGAGCGAGAACGGGGACCACGTGGCTTTTGATGTCCGCACGACCGCCGAAGGCTGGGAGGCCGCCGGAATGAGTGCCGATGCGCCGGTGGTTTGGACGTACGACGGCGAGGCAGTGGTCGGGACACGGCTCGCGAGCAACCTCAAGGCTCGTCGAATCAATCAAGATGGAGAGGTCGTCGGACGGTCCAAGGTGAAGGGGGTCTGGCACGGCATCCTGTGGACGCCGAGCCAACCCTGACTTCAGCCAGCGGCAATCCGTGCACCCTGAGGGCGGCTCCACCGGGGCCGCCCCGGTCACCATCTTTGTTACCGTCCCCTGACGCTCATCACGCCGGAGCGGTCACAGATGCACGAAGAGCCCCGTCCTTCGGGGCTCCCCGTGCTTTCCGGCTGTAAGCGGGCGACCGGGGTCGAACCGGCGACCTTCAGCTTGGAAGGCTGACGCTCTGCCAACTGAGCTACGCCCGCACGCGTGCTTTAACTCTGGATCTGCTGATCGGTTCCCTCCCCCTTGCCGGCGACCCCACGGTCTGACCGGCAGGCGGCCCCGAACACTCGTCCAGGATTGTGGGAAAGCACAATTCTGGGAGAATGAAAGAGCGAGATGCAAGTAGCTCGCGTCGCAGGCCTTCGGTCGGGGCCCGTAACGCGAAGATAGTAGGCACGTTACATGCTTCTTACTTCCACCCTTACCGTTGCACACTTCTTGCCCCCTTTTCTCGGGACTGATCCAAAAAAATCGACACCGGACACGCTTCGCACACCGGGGGGAAGTGATGGCTGGAAGCAATCGACGCCACATGTGGCGTGACGACAGAGGCCAGGTGTTGGCCGTCGCCGCGCTGGCAATGACCGTCTTTCTGGGTATGCTGGCTCTGTCGATCGACCTGGGGATGGTGTATACGGCGCGGACGGAGTCTCAGCGTGCCGCGGATGCAGCGGCGCTCGCTGGCGCCGGCAAGTTGGTCCAGCGCCCTGGAGACGTCGCGGCAGCCCGCGCGGAGGCCAAGCATTTTGCCAGTCTGAACCGCGTCCGGAAGAAACCGGTCCAGCTGGAGGACGACGACATCGAGATTCTCCTGTCAGAGAACAAGGTGCGCGTCAGTGTGAAGAACAGCCGCGCGCGCGGAAACTCCATCCGGACCATCTTTGCCCGAATCCTCGGTATCGATGAGGTGGATGTATCTACCGTCGCAGCGGCCCAGGCATTGGGCGCCGGTGAAATCGAATGTCCGCTGCCGATCGCGCTCCCTGACAAATGGATCGACAACGGCAACGGGAAGTGGGACCCGGGCCAGGACTACTACGTGTCCTACGAGGATGATCCGGTAGGCAATACGGGCTACGGAGAGGCCGACGTCGGCACCCGACTAGAGATCAAAACGGCGCCGCAGTCCGGAAACTCGGGCCCGAGCTACTGTGGGAGCGGCAACGCCTTCGACGCGTGCAACGCGTTCGACCACAGCTGGCGGTGTTGGTGGCGAGAGGCATTGCCCAGCGATGGCGGAGGCGGCGGTGCGGCCACCCTGTCCCGCATGATCTTGCCCGGCTGCTCGGACCCTGCCGTTCAGGGACTGACCAAGGAGCTCGGCGAGACCATCTATGCCGCCTCGGGAGCTGGGAACGAACAAAGCCTCGTAACAGGCGCCTTCGCAGATCTAGTGGATTCCGACCCTGCGGCAGTATGGGATTCGGGCCTGGGGTGCGTGACCAGATCGGGCGAGGAAGGCTGTGTCGACAGCGACCGCATTCGCAGCCTGCCCATCGTCGACCCCAACTCTGTCAGTCCACTTGGCGGAGCCAACACGAACGCGGTCATCTCCAACTTTGCGAACGTGTTCGTTGAGAAGGTATCCTGCTCGCCGAACGTCGACCACAAGGTAGGGCCGGCGGGACGGTGGAACGTATACGTGCGCCTTATGACTGGTACGGGGTCAGAGCCCACCGATCGCAACGACGCGCTCGTGAAGGCGTTGCGACTGGTGGAATAAAGAGGAGAATCGACGGCACTGCTATGCTTAACGTGCAGGCGATAGACCCCCCCCCCGTGATCGCCGATTATGTGTGCGAGGCCGCTAACTAGGAAGATTCACGGTTTCACGTTGATCGAGCTGCTGATCGTCGTAGTGGTGATCGGCATCCTCGCCAGCATCGCGATCCCCCAGTTCGCGCGCGTAAAAGAGAGATCGTTCAACTCGGCTGCCAAGAGTGATTTGCGGAATCTGATGACGGCAGAAGAGGCGTATTTCAGCGAGTACCAGGCGTATCTCACCGTGACAGTGAGCGCGGGGGGTGCTGCCAGCATCACCGGAACGAACGACTTTCGGGCCAGTCAAGGTGTCGCGCTCGGCGCTACGGCGGCCAGCGACGGATTCGCGGCGACAGCCAAGCATGCGAGCTCGAGCGAGACCTGGTGTGTGAACACATCTCCCGGTGCCACCACTCCGGGCAAGATCCTGAAGGCGTCTAGCTGCTGAAGCGTTAAAGAGAGGCCTGACCTCAAGCCCGGATACTCGGAGAACCGCCTTTCTCGGAAAGCTACCTCACAGATGTGCGCCCTGTCGACGCTGGAACGGTCGGTTCCCATCCCTTGCCGTCAAATCGAGATCGAACTCCTCGCCATTCACGATCATCGTCGCGGTCGAAGTGCCGTTGAAGGTGATCGTCACGACCACGTCTCTCTCCTCATCGCCGTTCGGGCCGTTCGTGATCTCGACGTGAATCTCGCGGGTGATCGTGCCCGACTGTGGATACGGATTCTCGGAGTGGGGGAGAAGGAAGACGACGTCATCGATCGACAGGCTGCCTTGCATCTCGTACGTGCGGGTCCCGTCCTCATCGGTGTGCCTGCTGCGGGTGACCTCCTCATCGCCCGAGCCGTTGATGATCCGCCGGTCGACCTCGGTGACGAAACCAGAGATCGTCACTTCACGTGACCGGGAGATCTCTGCTGCCCACGAGTCGCGCGACATTTCGCCACTTACGGAGTGCTCGATCCGGATGGCCTCGGTCTCGCCCTCGATGAACCCGGTTTGCTCGTTGCCGACCACGTCCAGGAACGTGACGGAAAACGAGCGCTCGAACTCCCCACCCCCACCTCTGGGCACACCTCCGGGCCCCATCTGGTTGAGGCTGCCCATCACCGACAGGTCTTCGAGCGCTCCGTCCGCGGCCACCATCGCCACGTCCACGGTGAGCAGATCGTCTGACAACTCGAGGCCGGCCGGACTGTCACTGCAGGCTGACAGGGCGAGAACGGACAACAAGCCGATTCCGCCACTGATTCGGTGTCTCATCTCAACCTCTCCGTATCGCTGGTAGCCGCCATCGTCTCGTTCGGACCGCCAGAGACATAGACGGCTGGGGCGGGTCGAATGTTAAGCGCCAATCCACGGCAACGCACGAGGCTGCTGACCGGCGCGCGGTGGCAGACCACGTCGCCAGCAGGACCGCACGCCCCTAGCTTTCCATCACCATGAGCAATCCCACGATTTCAGAGCTTCCAATAGAGGCACTGGAGGACACGATGACCCGTTCCCAAAACCCCCGTGCCCGGCAGCACGCCTGGCAGTTCTGGACAGTTCCCGCTGCAACCGCCCTCGCCTTCTCCCTGCTGCTCACCGCCTGCGGTGTTGAACAGCCGGGCGGGACGGCGGTGGCCGAGCTACCCGAGGCGCCAGACAAGGAAGACTATCCCGCCGCGACGCGCTCCGATCACGTGGACGAGTACCACGGCGTGGAGGTCGCCGACCCGTATCGCTGGATGGAAGTGATGGAGAGCGAGGCCGTGGAGGCATGGGTCGAGGCCGAGAACGAGGTCTCCTTTCCCTATCTGGAGAGCCTCCCAGCCCGCGACGCGATCGAAGAGCGAATCACCGAACTCTGGGACTACGAGCGCTTCGGGCAGCCCCGCGAGGAGAACGGCCGCTACTTCTTCACCCGAAACGACGGGCTGCAGAACCAGAGCGTCCTATACGTGAGCGACGGACTCGATGGAGCGGAGGTCCGCACGCTGATCGACCCGAACGCGTTCTCCGAAGACGCGACCGTGGCCCTTTCCCAGTGGAGCGTGAGCCGCGACGGGAAGTTGATCGCCTACTCCCAGTCCGACGGAGGGTCCGATTGGAAGACGTGGCGGGTGCGCAACGTTGATACCGGTGACGATACCGAAGACCTCTTGGACTTCACCAAGTTCACTGGCGCGTCATGGACGCTCGACGGAGGCGGCTTCTATTACAGCCGCTATCCGGAGGGAGAGGAGGGAGAGGGCGACGGTTCCAAGGCCGTCTCGATCTACTTCCACAGGCTGGGCGAGCCTCAGTCGGCCGACCAGCTCGTCTACTCGATTCCCGATCATCCCCGCCGCGATCCGTACGGTTTCGTGACTGAGGACGGGCGCTACCTGGTGATCACGGTATCGGAGCGGTTCACCGAGAACGGGCTGTACTACCGCGATCTCGAGGACCCCGCGGGCGGGGTCGTGAAGCTGCTGGACGACTGGGACGCCGTGTACAACTTCGTCGGCAACGACGGTGACACGTTCTTCATCCGCACCAATAAGGACGCGCCGCGGTGGAGGGTGGTGGCGATCGACCTTGAGAACCCGAGCCCCGAGAGCTGGCGCGAGGTCGTGCCGGAGGCCGCGGTGGCGATGGTCCAGGCGTCGCACGTGGGGGGCCACATCGTCACGCGCTATCTGAAGGACGTGCTGCCGGTCGTGAAAATCTACGCGCCTGACGGCTCGCTCGTGCGCGACGTCGAGCTGCCGACGATCGGGAGCGTGTTCGGGTTCGGAGGCGACGCGGATCGGAGCGAGACGTTCTTCAGCCTGAGCGGATTCACGACCCCGGGTCAGATCTACCGGTACGACGTCGAGACGGGCGAGACGACCCTGTGGCGCGAGTCGACCGTCGCGGGCTTCGACGCCTCCGAGTACGAGACGAAACAGGTTTTCGTGACGAGCGCCGATGGCACGCAGGTGCCGATGTTCATCACCCACAAGCGCGGGCTCGAGCTGAACGGAACGAACCCTACGCTGCTTTACGCTTACGGCGGATTCAACATCTCGATCACACCGGGCTTCAACGTCGGTCGGATTGTGTGGATGGAGCGTGGCGGCGTGCTCGCGATACCCAACCTGCGCGGAGGCGGCGAGTACGGAGAGGAGTGGCATGAGGCCGGCACGAAGCTCGAAAAGCAGAACGTGTTCGACGACTTCATCGCAGCGGCCGAGTGGCTGATCGAGGCCGGATACACGAGCCCCAAGAAACTCGCGATCCAGGGCGGCTCGAACGGAGGGTTACTGGTCGGTGCCGTGTTGACCCAGCGACCGGACCTATTCGGTGCCACGCTGCCCGCGGTGGGTGTCATGGACATGCTGCGCTACCATACGGCCAGCGCCAATGCGCGCGCCTGGTCGGGCGACTACGGCCTGAGCGAAAACGAGGACGAGTTCCAGGCGCTGCAGGCGTACTCCCCGGTGCACAACATCGAAGAGGGCACCTGTTACCCGCCCACGCTGGTGACGACGGCCGACCACGACGATCGGGTCGTCCCGTGGCACTCCTTCAAGTTCGGCGCGGCGCTCCAACACGCGCAGTCGTGCGACGAGCCCGTGCTGGTCCGGGTGGAGACGCGGGCCGGACACGGCGCTGGAAAGCCCACGTGGATGCGGATCGAGGAGATTGCCGACCAGCTCGCGTTCCTGGAGGCGATGCTGGCGGATTAGCCAACACCGCTAAGCCCGGCGGCATAGGCTCCAGAGCAAAAGGCGCCTGCAGCGAGCGAAGTGAGAGGACCCGCACGGCGTCACCAAGTGCCGCGACGCGGGAACACGACGCGTACCAGTTACGTACCCTTCGCGTCTCACCGCGGCTGGTTCTCCTAGAAGATTCTGGCAGGTTGTCGAATTGAGGCTTCGAAATATCGCGATCATCGCGCACGTCGATCACGGCAAGACGACGTTGGTCGACCAGATGCTGCGCCAGGCGGGTGTGTTTCAGGACCACCAGCAGGTGCAGGAGCGCGTGATGGACTCGAATCCGCTCGAGCGCGAGCGGGGCATCACGATTCTGTCCAAGAACACCGCGGTCCGGTGGGGCGACACGAAGGTCAACATCGTGGACACGCCTGGTCACGCGGACTTTGGCGGTGAGGTCGAGCGCATCCTGCGCATGGTGGACGGTGTCCTGATCCTGGTGGATGCCGCCGAGGGCCCCATGCCGCAGACTCGTTTTGTCACCCGCAAGGCGCTCGAGCTGGGACTCGTGCCTGTCGTGGTGATCAACAAGGTCGACCGGCCGGATGCGCGCTCCGAAGAAGTGCACGACGAGGTGCTCGAGCTGTTCATGGACCTGGAGGCAACGGACGAGCAGCTCGACGCGGAGTTCGTGTACGCCAGCGGCCGCAGCGGTTGGGCCAGCCGGGACGTCGAGGCTCGAAGCGGTGACCTCACGCCGCTGTTCGAGACCATCGTGTCGGCGGTACCGGCCCCCGGTGGCGATTCGGACGGTCCATTCCAGATGTTGGCTTCCACTCTCGACTACTCGAGCTACGTGGGCCGTATCGCAATCGGTCGGATCGAGCGCGGCATCGTCAAGGAAGGCGACAGCGTCGTGCTCCTGCCGCTCGGCGAGCCCGGGGAGGTAGCCGACACCGTTGGCACGCCAGGCCGCATCACTCAGCTGTATGGGTTCGAGGGGCTGGCGCGAACCGAGATCGAGCGGGCGGAAGCGGGGGAGATCGTGGCGATCGCCGGGCTAGAGGCGGTGGAAGTCGGGCAGACCGTCACCGATCCGGAGGTCCGCGAGCGGCTGCGGAGCATTGCAGTCGAAGAGCCCACGCTGTCGGTGGACTTCAGCGTCAACAACTCGCCCTTCGCCGGACGGGCCGGCAAGTACGTCACCACCCGCCAGCTCCGCGACCGACTGATGCGCGAGCTGCAGAGCAACGTGGCGCTGCGCGTAGAACCCACCGAGCAGCCCGACACGTTCGCCGTGTCGGGACGCGGAGAGCTGCACCTCACCATCCTCATGGAGACGCTCCGACGGGAAGGCTATGAGTTCTGTGTGTCCCGACCCCGCGTGATCCTCAAGCGCGGACCGGATGGCGAGGTTCTCGAGCCGTATGAAGAGGCGGTGATCGAGGTCCCTCAGGACGCGGTCGGGGTCGTGATGGAGAAGATGGGCGCCCGCCGTGCCGAAGTGCTCGAGATACGTTCGAGCGACGACGGCCCGGTTCGCCTGGAATTCAAGATCCCGGCGCGCGGGTTGTTCGGGTATCGATCGGAGTTTCTGACCGACACGCGCGGAGAGGGTCAGCTTCACCACCGCTTTCTCGAGTATGGACCCCGTGCCGGTCAGCTGCTGAATCGACAACGTGGCGCCCTTGTGGCGGATCGTGAAGGATCCGCCGTCGCGTTCGCTCTCTTCAACCTTCAGGAGCGGGCCACCATGTTCGTCCGCCCGGGCGAGCCCGTGTACGGCGGGATGATCGTCGGCGAGAACTCACGCCCGGGCGACATGGAGGTCAACGCCTGCAAAGAGAAGAAGCTGACGAACATCCGCGCCGCCGCCGCAGACGAGGGCATCCGTTTGGAACCACCGCGCGAGATCACGCTCGAACTGGCGCTCGAGTTCATCAACGATGACGAGCTGATCGAGGTCACGCCGGATGCGATTCGCCTGAGGAAGCGGCTCCTCGATACCAGCGCCCGCAAGAAAGCCATGCGTCAGGCCGCCGCGCTCGCTCGCGAAGCCTGAGGCGCAGCTAGCTCCGGCAGGCGGTCAAAGGGGCTCCACTCCGGGCGCTGGCTTTCGCAAGCGAAAGAGGCGCCGCGGAGGAGACCCCGCAGCGCGCCGCGCGAGGAGGCTCCGGAGCATGAGGCGCCTGCAGCGAGCGGAGGGAGAGGGACGGCACGGCGTCCCTAGTCAGCCGCCGGAACGCTTGACGGTCCAGCCGCGCTTCTGGAGCTCTTCCACCAGCCGGTCGCGATGATCGCCCTGGATCTCGATCACCCCGTCCTTGACCGTACCGCCCGAACCACAGAGTCGTTTGAGCTGTTTGGCGAGATCCTTGAGCTCCGCCGGGCCCAGCGGCACACCCGTGATAACCGAGACGCCCTTCCCTCTGCGCCCCTTGGTCTGACGCCCCACGCGGACGATTCCGTCGCCAGCCGTCTTCTTCGTCATCGCATCAATTAGAGCCGAACGAGGTATGTAAGCTTCGCGACTAGACCGCGACTCCGGAAGTCCCAGGCGGAGTCATCCGAACCGCGCTCCTCATCCAGCACGATGAACAGGTCGCTGCCGGGGCGATGGATCAGGTTGAGACGCACGTTGGCCGAGATGCGACGATCCAGGCTGTTGTACTGTAAGAGCGCATTGACCGTGAGGGTCGTCGAGAACGCGTATCGAAGACTGAGCGAGGCGATATCCGACGTGAACTCTCCGCCCGGAAGCTCCACATCGTCGTGTCTGAATCCCATCTCGGCGCTCAGGTGCGAGCCCGGTGCCAGCGACAGGGACCCGCCCGCCGAGACCAGCTTGCCGTCGAAGAAACGCTCGTACGAGGTGCTCGCGTTCAGAGAGACGACGCGGTTGCCGCTCGTCGATGCGGAAAGTCCGATCTCCCACGTATCGTAGTCACCGGCGGGCACGTTCACGCGGTCGGCCAATTCGAACGCTTCATCCAGTCGAGTGAACCCGCGCTCGTACCTCAGGCTTATTGCCTCGCCGCTGTTCCATTGGGGCGTCACGGAAGGTCCGATCTCCCAATCCTGAAGACGCCCGTCCGTATTCAGTATGTGCTCGCCCTGGAGATTGAAGTCGATCTTGCGGAGACCCGGGATCGGCGGCCGGGGCGTAAGGCGGAGGAAGAGGTTGGACTTGCGGATGTCCGGACGGGTGATGAACCCCAACTCGGCGTTCGACCCCGGACCGACAAACAGGTGCTGCACGAAAAAGCCCAGCCAATCTCCTGTGTAGTCGGCCGCCAGACGGTAGGCCTGATCGTCGCCGCCCTCGCCCGAGGTGGCCGTTGTCGCCACGAAAGCCAGGAGGTTGAGAGTCGCGGTAGGCCAATACGAAGCGTCGACACCCGCTGTGGCGTTCGAGGCGCCCTCTCGTCTGAGATCCGTCAGGATCCCGCCGATGTAGCCGCTGGTCCCCCAATCGCGTTTGTAGCGCAGGATGGCGTGGTTGACGGCTGATCCGTTCGTCGCGTCGTCCGTCACCACGTTGAGCAGCCCCAGCGTCTGCGCTCCCACCCGGCCGGTGAGACGCACCCCGCCGTAAACCGGCACTTCGCTCCCGTCGTCGATTCCTATCCGCCGCGAGAAGAAGAGCTTGTAGGGCGGCGGTTCCCCGAATCCTTCCACGCCGAACTCGAAGATCCCGGCGTTCTCGAGGAAGAAATCCCGCTTCTCGGGGAAGAAGAGGTCGAAACGGGTCAGATTAACCTGCTCGTCATCCACTTCCACCTGGGCGAAGTCCGGGTTGACGGTGAGGTCCAAGACGAGCCCCGGCAGCACCTGGTACTTCGCGTCTACGCCGAGGTCGAAGCGACCGTTCGTGTCGCGCTCTTCAGTCCCGTTCGTCCCTGCCCCCCCGTCGGCGACCGCGCCCTCGCCTCCATTTCCATTGGTCGTCTCGGCCAGTTCCCGCGTGATTCCGGACAGGACGTATGGCTTGACCTCCAGATTGAGGCCAGGGCGAGGAAGATCGGTGAGCCCTTCGAGGTTCCCGGCCCGACTCACGCGCAGGAACCCTTCGTTGTCCCTCGACCAGGCGCTCCACAGGGTCTCCTCGTTCTTGCGTCGGATGACACGGAAGACGTTGAACCCCCACGGACCCGCGTCCGCTGACGCAGGGTAACGCAGCGTACGGAAAGGGATCTCGAACTCGGCGCTCCAGCCCTCCTCGGTGCGCGTGGCCTCGACGTGCCAAACTCCCCGCCAGTCGCTGTTCACCTCGCGGCCCTCGTCGGTGATCAGCGCGTCGTACTTTGCTCCGTTCGGATTCGCGGCGAAGACCACGCCGTTGCGTTGGTCGTGGAACGGATCGAACAGAAGGGCCACGCCGTCGTCGCCCGCGAACTGGAGTCGCCCGAACTCTTCTTGCATCAGTCGATTGCGCTGGAGGATGCGCGCGATCACCCGCTCCGGCTCGCGGTCCAGGGCGCGCACGCCCACGTACAGGCTGCGGTCGTCGAACAGGACACGGATCTCGGTCCGCTCTGTGGCTGGGGCACCCTCGTCCGGCTCGCGTTGGCGGAAGTCTTCGGCCACCGGAGCGTCTGCCCAGGCCTCCTCCGTCAGCAGCCCATCGATCTCGATCGTACCGGCCAGCGGTTCGAGCCGCGCGGCACGGACCGTGGGGCGACCATCGTCCTCGCGACCATCAGTCTCAGGCGTCTGGGCGAGCGCGGGGTGGGGAGCGAGGGCGGTGGCGGTCACGCAAAGGACGACCGCGGCGAATCCGGCGACCGTGGAGGTGGCGCCCGCCAGCCAGTGAGCACAGCGCGGCTGTATCACTCTCGGCGAGCGGGTCTAGGCAGAAACCTCGACATACGTTGAGAAGCTGTGCGGTTCCGGTACGGGCTCACCCTGCTCTTTCAAGCCGGCGACGTGAAGCTCGATCGCCTCGCGCATCCTCAGCTCCACCTCGGTCTCCGTCGCGCCCGTGGCAACACACCCGGGCAGATCCGGAGAGTAGGCCGAGTAGCCGGTGCTCGTTCCCTCGATCACGATCAAAAAGCGCTTTGTCACTTCAGCTCAGCCCGCTTGAGAACACTGTTGAGAGTCCCGGCTTCAAGATCTTGGCTCGGTTTACCTGCCACTGTGATCAACCCTCGCTTCACCGGGTGCTTGTACTGGCGGTGGCTGCCCCGCGTTCGAACAAGATACCACCCTTCCTGCTCGAGGAGCCTGATCACGTGCGCTGGCGCTCTCGATCAGATCCACTTGCAGCAGAGCGAGTCCGCCTTGCCTTTGATGAACTTCGAGATGCCCACGACCGCCCGGATCTCTTTCTCCGTGACGCCAAGATCACGAGCCGCCGCTGCATGCGCGTCGAGGTTGGCCTCGCAGCTCACGGCGTAGGCTGCCGCGACGGCCACGAGTTCGCCCATCCGGGTCGGGCTCACCTCGGCGATCGTTTCACCTGCGTCGGAGCCCTCGTCGAGTCCGAGCAGCTTTCGTCCCATCGCTCTTAGGCCATGGCGCTCCATGATCACCTGGGCGCTCTGGCGAACGCTCAACGCGTCGCGCATGGCCTGTTCCATCTCCTCGTCCGAGCAACCGACTCGACGCGACTCCGTGACGTGAGCGTCCGTGCAAAGTCGACAACCGGACGCGATCGACGCACCCAGGGAGACCAGCTCTTTTTCCTTGTCAGTCAACAGCATTGGGGCAACCACAACCTTTCCATGCGCGCCCGGGGAGCCACTCTGGCGGGCCAACGACGCGCAGCCGCATCACCGGGCGAGCGCGGGCTTCGCGAAGCGAGCCTCGGGCGCCGCGGAGGAGACCCCGCAGCGCGCAGCGCGAGGAGGCTCCGCAGCATAGGGCGCCCGCTAGCTCGCGGAGGGAAGCCCGCACCGCCCGGTGTCACAGCTCCGAACCGCGCCAGCTCTACGGTCGTACCCGAATCGGATACGGCGGTCGCGCCGGTGTCCGAGGCGGATTCGCCTCCAGCTGCTCCATCACGACCTCGATCGCCTTCTCGAGCTGTGGATCGCGGCCCGCGATCACGTCGACCGGCAGCTGCTCGACCTCGATGTCCGGTGGCACCCCGACGTTCTCCACGATGAAACCGTCTTCCGTCCAGATCGCCAGGTTCGGGGCCGTGATGCCGCCGCCATCCATCAACGTCGGGAAGCCGAGGATTCCGACCAGGCCACCCCAGGTCGGCCGCCCGATCAAGGTGCCGAGCTCGAACTTTCGGAACATCCACGGTAGCATGTCGCCGCCCGAGCCCGCGGTCTCATCGATCAGCATCACCTTCGGCCCCTGGATCGCCCCCTGCGGCGTCGCGAGGTCGGCCCCGTAGCGCATCGCCCAGTAGGCGCTGAACGGTCGTCTCAGGATGTTGATGTAGTAGTCCGCGATCTGACCGCCCCCGTTGTGGCGCTCGTCGACGATCACGGCTTCCTTGTTCGACTGCGGGAAGAAGTAGCGCTTGAAGTACTCGTGCCCGAGACCGGCGGTGTTGGGCACGTACACGTAGGCCACACGGCCATCGGTCGCTTCGTGCACCTTGCGCAGATTGCCCTCCACCCAATCACGGTTGCGGAGCGCACGCTCGTTCTCGACCGGCACGACCTGCACCGTGCGGGCACCCGTCCCGTCCGGGTTGGGCCCGACCGTTATCTCGACAATCTTCCCGGCCGTGTTCTCGAACCGGCCGTACAGATTCTCAGGGGGTCTCAGATCGTCGCCTTCAACCGCGATGAGATACTGACCGTCCTGCACCTCCACTCCGGGCTCCGTGAGCGGCGAGCGGAGCTGCGGGTTCCAGTTCAGCCCGCCGTACACCTTCGCAAAGCGGTAGCGGCCCTGATCGATGTCGAAGTCGGCTCCCAGCAAGCCGCCGGGCACGCTCTCCGCGTCCTCGAGGAAGTCCCCACCGCCGACACGATGGTGACCCACGGCGAGCTCGCTGTGCAGCCACTGGAGGACGCGGTTGAGGTCCGATCGCGTGGCCAGATGCGGAAGGAAGACCTGGTACTTGCCCCGCAGCGCCTCCCAATCGGCGCCGTGCATGTTGGGGTCGTAGAAATAGTCTCGGTTGGTCCGCCATGCCTCGTTGTAGATCTGCTCCCACTCAGCACGCGGCTCGATGCGGACCTCGATCTCGTCCGTCGCGAGCTTCCCTTCTCCCTGTTTGATCTCGCTGCCTGTGGCGTCGGCGATGAAGGCGTCGCGTGACTGCGTCCAGTACAGCACGCTCTTATTGTCGGCCGAGATCTCGAAGCCGGCGACCCCCGTGATCAGCGTCTTCTCTTCACGCTCGTCGAGGTCGAACCGGTTGAGGCTGGTCTCGCCCGCGGGGCCGAACACTCCGGCCGATTCGCCTGACTTCAGATAGAAGAGTTGTCCCGCCTTACCCGGCTGCAGTGAGCGATAAGCCGCCTCTTCCAACGGAAGCGCCAGGATCCGCTGGTCGAGGTCGTCGAAATCGATCCGAACGGTGACTTCATCTTCACCCTCCTCGCCCTCCCCATTGTTCTCACCGTCCGCCCCGTTCCCGTTGCCATCGGAGTCGCCGTCCGCGCCTTCCTCGTCGCTCTCCTTGGCGAGCGGCGACGGCGTCCCCTTCTCCAGCACGACGAGGTAGATGGCGTTCGTCATCTCCAAGTCGTTGTTCGACTGGGCGAACCACTGAATGACCGGACCAGCGTCCGTCGACGCGAGGAGGTAGAGGTACTTCCCGCCCTCGTCGAACACGGCCTCCGAGACCTCGCTCATCCCGTCGGTGATCGCGCGTGATTGGCCCGTCTCGATGTGGTGGGCGTAGATCGTGTGGAGGTTGGTCGTGTTGTTCTTGGTGAAGATCAGCCACCGCGAGTCGGGCGACCAGGTGTGGAAGGGCGGTGCCATCGGGCTGTAGATCTCGTCTGCGTCCACCCGGTTCGTCTGCCCGGTGTCCAGATCGATCCAGTAGACGGCGCGCGAATTGTCCGTGTAGCTGATCTTGTTGCCGTCCGGCGACCAGCGCGGGTTCTGATAGAAGCCGGCTCCGTCCAACGGATAGTCGACCACGTCGCCCTTCCCGTCCTGGGGCGCCACGTGCAGTGTGTACTCGCCCGAGGCGTCCGAGAAGTAGGCGATCCGAGTTCCGTCGGGTGACCAGGCGGGGTTCCGCTCATGCACGCCCGGTGAGTTGCTCAGGTTACGGTAGTCGCCCTTCTTGCGTGGCACCGTGACAATCTCGCCCCGGAACTCGAACGCGGCGCGAGCGGCCGACGGCGACACTGTCGCGTTACGGATGAACCGGTTCCCCTCCGCATAGCGCGTCCGCACGTCGACCAGATCCGTGGCAACCCGCAGCGGCACAGGAGCGCTGGTGCCTGCCCCCGGCTCGAACAAGTGAATGCGGCCCGCCTGCTCGTACGCGATCCGACCGCCGCCGGCAGATGCGTTGAGGATCGGGAAGTCCTCGTGAGAGGTGAGCTGGTCGACCGTCTCCGTCGCGGGATCGAACGAGAAGAGGTTGAACTCGCCGTTCCGGTCGGAGCGAAAGTACACGAGATCACCGATCCACATCGGATCCGTGTCGTTGCTGCGGCCGGCAGGCTGGGGAATCTGCTGCACCGAGTGGTCGGACGTGTTGTAGATCCAGATGCGCGTCGCCGTACCACCCCGGTAGTTCTTCCACTGGTTGAAGGCCTCGTACAGAGGCGTGTATGCGATGTAGTCACCGTCGGGCGAATACGTCGCCTTGAACGCGTGCGGGATCGGAAGCTGGGTCGGATGACCTCCGTCCAGGCGCACGGTGAACAGCTGGTTGTAGCGGTTCGTGTACGCGTTGCGGCCCGACGCGAAGAGCACCGATGCACCGTCGACGGTGAAGCCCTGCACGATGTCGAGGTACGGGTGCCAGGTGAGCCGCGTCGGCACGCCACCTTCGACCGGCACGACGAACACGTCCATGTTGCCGTCGTACTCGCCGCTGAACGCGATCGTGCTGCCGTCCGGCGAGAAGCGAGGCTTAAACTCGAGTCCCTCGTGCGAGGTCAGCCGCGTAAGACCGCCCCCGTCGTGCCGCGCGACCCACAGATCACGCGCATATGTGAACGCGACGTGCGTCTCGCTCACGGCCGGCTGGCCGAGCATGAGCGTGAAGTCGTTGGCGTCCTGGGCGACGACGTTCTGCGGCGCGATGACCAGAGCGACGAGGAGAGAGACTGCTGCGAGGAATCTTGCCATCTTCATAATACCTCCCGGGGCGTTCGTGGGAGCGAGGTCCATGGGTGTCCAGGCAAGATCGGCGGGCTGTTCGACGGCTGCAAGCGGGAGGCAGCCAGCGATCGCGACCTTCGCGAAGCGAGCCTCGATTGCCTGCAAATCGCCAGCTCGCGGAGGGAAGGGTTGCGGCGCGAAGCGTCGCGGAGCGGGTTGCCAGAACTCGAGTCTTGCTGTCGCGAAGAACTGCCATCCGGCTGAGTGGTACGACAGCGATCGACCCGTTGCCCTGACCCCGAGTGAGTGAGATGAAGAAAGGGATGTTCAGACACGTGGCCTTCTACGTCCTGGGCGTTCTTGCGTCCACTATCCAGTTGGCCAGCCAGGAACGCGAGGAGGAGCCGCTCATCTCCGACCGACCGGATTTCACGGAGAGCGCTGTGTCGGTGCCGGTGGGCCTATGGCAGTTGGAAACAGGCTATTCACTCTCGCGGCGTGCGGACGAGACGACCCACACGCTCGGTGAGATGCTGGTCCGCTTCGGAGTCCTGCCGCGTGCCGAGCTGCGCTTCGGGCTCAACTCCGTCGCGATCGTCGATCGACCCGGTGAGAACGCCAGCGGTCTCGAGGACGTCAGCCTGGGCTTCAAAGCCGAGCTGGTCGACGCCCAGGACGGCGGGGATCTTCCGGATCTCGCCCTGCTCGCCTCTGCATCGTTCCCCACCGGTGCCGAGGATATCGGTAGCGAAGACGTCGAGCCCAACCTGACCCTGGCTGCGGAGTGGGATCTGGCACCCCGTCTCGCGCTTGGCTCAAACCTGGGTTGGAGATACCCAACAGACGAGGAGGGACGTTTCAGCGACTTTCTGGCCAGCGTCTCGCTCGGGTTCGGAGCGACCGAGGTTCTGGGTGTCTACTTCGAGTATTTCGGCACTTTTCCCGGGGGCGAGGAGCGGGCGAGCGAAAACTTCCTGAACGCCGGGCTAACCTTGGCGCGCGACGCCAACTTGCAGCTGGACGGGCGGATCGGTGTCGGTCTGGACGGACCGGAGCCCGCCTACTTCACGGGCATCGGGCTCGTGTGGCGCAGCCGCTGAACCTCCACGGACCCTGGACGCTCGTCAACCGCACTCCCCCGAGCGATCGCGGTCTTCACGGAGCGAGCCTCGGGCGCCGCGGAGGAGACCCCGCAGCGCGGAGCGCGAGGAGGCTCCGTAGCATCAGGCGACGGCCGCGAGTTTGCCGATGCGTCGACTCGCCATCAGCTTGATCGAGCCTGACGGTGGCTGCGGAGGTCACGCCCGGGCGACCAGCGCTCACCTGCACCTTCGCCCGACAACCTGAGGAGTCACGATGCTGTTCGACCGGCGAGCCGGGCCTCTTTCAGAGCCCATGACTGGGCGCCACTGGGATCGGCAGACCGTCCTTCGAGAATTCGCCCGCCGGGTTAACTATTTCCGGGACCATGGCTTGGAGCCCCTCGATCGTGTCTTCGTCCACTACGGGAACAACCTCGAGTTCTTCGTCGACCTTCTGGCGGTCTGGGCACTGGGAGGCTGCATCATACCAATCGACGCGCGCTTGACAGAGTTCGAGGTCGAGACGCTGGCGCGGGCAGCTCGGCCCCGGTTTTCGCTCTGGCACGGCACGCCAAACGGCACGCTCATCGGGCCACTCAGCGAACTGGGCGCTCGGATTCTGGAAACGCCAACCGAGGACCCCGGAGGCGATCCGCGCCCTCCTCATCTGTCGGCGACCCAACCCGCCCTGGATCAGGACGCGCTGATCTTATTCACCTCCGGAACCACCGGCCAACCGAAAGGGGTGGTCCACACCCACCGATCGCTCCTTGCCCGCTGGGTAACGCTACAGCAGGCGCTCGGCTTGGACCGCTTCCGCCGCACGCTCTGCCTGCTCCCGACGCACTTCGGCCACGGGCTGATCTGCAACTGCTTGTTTCCCTGGCTCGGCGGCCAGCAGCTGCACCTCGTCCCACCGTTCCGCGCCGATATCCTCGTGCAGCTCGGCACGCTCCTGGAGGAGCACGAGATCAGCTTCATGTCCTCCGTGCCCTCGGTCTGGCGGGTCGTTCTGAAGATGGCTCAGCCCCCGAAGTCGGGAACGCTGGAGTGCGTCTTCTGTGGGTCCGCTCCTCTCTCGGCCCTCCTCTGGCAGGACATCCGTGACTGGTGTGGCACCGAGGAAGTCCTCAACTCGTACGGGATCACCGAGACCGGGAGCTGGGTCGCGGGCACCACGGTTCCAGGCTTCACGCCCGAGGACGGCATGATCGGCTATGCGTGGGGCGCCGTGATCCGTGTGCTGAAAAGCGCCGACACCGGCACACCGCCCGGGCTGGCCGAAGAATGCAAGACAGGTGAGGAAGGCTACGTCTGGCTGAACACGCCGGCTCTGATGAAGGGGTACTTCGAGCGAGACGACTTGACCCGTGAGGTCGTCAGCCAGGGGTGGTTCATGACCGGAGACGTCGGCCTGCTCGACGAGCGCGGAGTGCTCTACCTTCGCGGCCGCGTCCGCGAAGAGATCAACAAGGGGGGGATGAAGGTACATCCCGCCGACATCGACGCGGTCGTCGAGCGTCTCGAGGGCGTGAAAGACGCTTGCAGTTTCGGGTTCGAGGATCCTCTCTTCGGGGAGGATGTCGCGATCGCCCTCGTGCTCGAAGACCCGTCGGACGAGAACGTGCTCGAGCTGCAAGCATTGACCCGGAAGCAGCTGGCAGCCCACAAGGTGCCCGTACGCTGGTATGTTCTGGATGCGATCCCGCGAACCTCGCGCGGCAAGGTCAATCGCTCGCACGTGGCAGAGCGGTGCGCCGACCGACAGGCGCTGGCGCTTGGAAGCGGCCGCCGGAAAGAAGAGTAGGCTCGCATCGCAGGCGGACCCTCATGACGACGGACGCCAGTTCATCCCCGAACGAACTCGACGCCACGTTGCGCGAACGTATGGTCGCCTTTCTTCAGAGCCTGAACCTCGATCTGGGCCGCGACCTGTACGACGAGACTCCGCTGCTCGGCTCCGGATTACTTGATTCCCTCCGGCTCGTGCAGCTGGCGGCATGGATCGAAAGTGAGATCGGACATCCCCTGGACCCGGAGCGGTTCGACCTGTTTGACGAATGGCAGACGCTTGGAAAGGTCTTGGAGTTCATCCGACGTTATCGCGAGGTGTAATGGCCGCGGAATACGACTTTGTCGTGTACGAACCGGGTCTCAAGAGCCTGGTTGCTGACCTTCAGGTCCACCTGTGGTCTCGACGCGTTGCCACAAACCTCCGCTATCTGGATTGGAAATTCGAACACAACCCCTACCTGGACGACCCGCTCCTCTACCTGGCCATTCACGAGGGCCGAGCAGTGGGCATGAGGGGCATATTCGGAGCTTTGTGGGAAGAGAACGGCCGACGCTTTCAAATCCCATGTGCCAGCGACCTGGTCGTCGCGCCGGAGCACCGGGACCGCGGATTGCACAGCCGCATAATGGAACTGGCGTTCCAGGATCTGGCGCGTCGCGGCTTCGAGTACGTCTTCAACCTGAGCGCCGGGCACCTGACCTACCTTGGCTCTCGGGCCATGGGGTGGCGCGGGATCGGATCGGTGGCGCCGGCCGAGCGCGAGAGCCCCGATCCTTCGATCTTGAGGCGCATTCGACGCCAAACCGGCCCGATGCTCGGTCGCCCGTTTCTGTTATTTGACTCACGTACCCCACACCAGCGGAAGTCGCCAATCCGAGTTTCGAGATACCCGGACCCGCCAGCCATGGCCAGCCTCGTGACTCGCCTGGGCAGCGACGGCCGCATTCGTCACGTTCGTGACGAGACCTACTTCGCTTGGCGCTACAGGAACCCGCTGTGCAGGTACCGCTTTCTGTTCTGGCGGGAAGCGGATCTTGAGGGATATCTGGTGCTGAGCTGCCGGCCCCGCATGAAGGTAGTCTCGATCGTGGATCACGAAGCGACTGATGTAGAGGTGTTCTCCGCCCTGCTGCAAGCCGCCGTCTCGTTGGGGACGTTCGATCGCTTACACATCTGGACACGATCGCTTTCCCCTCCAGAACTTGCTCGGCTCGACGCGCTCGGCTTCAAGCCGCACGAGCAGCCGCCCGGCATTACCCATTTCCGGCGCACCGTGCTCGTTCGCCCCGTGGACTTACAGAATCACGGCTCTGAGTGGACGCTGGCCGGCCGCCGACTGCTCGAGCCCGCCAGCTGGGACCTGCGAATGATCTACGCGGACGATTACTGAGGTGCGGCTAACGTTTGAAGACGCGGGAGAGCTCGCGCGTCTGATCCACCAGCGTACGCGCTACGGCGCCGAGCCGGCGCTGCGCAATTGTGATCTCGATAGACGCCGAAACCTCGCGCGCCCACACAAACTTGTATTCCTCCATCCCCCTAAGGAAGTCGGCGTATCGGACACCATCCGCTATCGCTTGCTCGAGGCTAAAGCCGATGAGGGTGCCGCCCAGGCTGACGCTGGGTAGCGGTTTCAGCCCTTGCACGTAGAAATTCTGGGTATCCCGGTATCGGGTGATGAAGTGCACGGCCAAAATCTCGTCGCCAGCCCGTACCAGACTGAACTGCCCGCGATCAAGAGGAATGAGCCTCCCGGTAACCTGCCGCATGAAGTCGTAGAATCGGGCGTCTCCGCCCGGCCAGCGCTCCCGGTAGTAAGTCAGGAGGACCTCTAACGCTTCGGACTGCGACTCGGCACCACCGGCCGAAAGCCATTCGAATCTCGCGCCATAACGGGTCTGCAGGCGCCGCTTGTGCTGGCGATAGCGGTGCCGTCTCTCTGCAGACAGATCCGCAAGCAGCTCGTCAACGGTGGCGGGAAGTCGCACCCACGGGCAGTAGGCGCCCACGCGCGGGCGCACATAGCTCCCGCCGGCCGACACTCGCGTTAGAAACCAGGCGCCAAATAGCGACCTCGAGGGGATGTCCCGTAGCACCACGAGATCCCAGAGGCCACGCCCCTCCCCGCGCAGAAACTCCACGATCCGTTCGGCGACTGCGCGCTCGTGGCCGGGCTCGCTGAAGACGTCGAGATAAACCGAACCACCTTCCGGAAGGCCTAGGAACTCGATCTGTCGCAGCCGCAACCGATCACTCGGTCGGATGTACCAGGGGGCGATCCCCACCACATCGCCACCGCGCCGCAAGAGGAGGATGAACAGTCGATTCCCCTCCCCCATGAAGGCCTCAGCCCAGCTGTACAACCACTCCCAGGTGAGGTGGATGGTGTCGGAACGCGACGCGGCGAGAAGCTGGTTCCACACCGGTTTCAGACCGTGGAACCCCTCCAATGACTCGATCAGCTCAACCCGCAGATCGGTGCTCATAGCGAAGAGGCGCGACCCTATGCGGCTAGTACCCGCGCGCCACGTCCACCACGGAGAGCATCCGCTCGCCCGCTACGAAGCGGCGCAGGTTCTCTCTCCACAGGATGCTCAGACGCTCACGGGCCAGGTCGGAACCTGCCGACACGTGGGGCGTGATCAACACGTTCGGAGATTTCCACAGCGGATGCCCGGAAGGCAGCGGCTCTGGATCGGTTACATCGAGCCCAGCCCCGGCGATTTGGCCCGATTCGAGCGCCTGCATGAGGTCTTTAGTGACGACGCTCTTCCCTCGGCCGATGTTGATGAAGTAGGCGGTCGGCTTCATCGTAGCGAAGAAGGCCGCGTCGAAGATCCCCGTTGTCTCTGGTGTGAGCGGAGTCGCGTTGACCACGACGTCGGCCTCTGCCGCCAGGCTGACCATTTCGTCCGAGAGCCCCACGAAGTCGACGAACTCAGGAGCCGAGCGCGAGCTACGGCGGGTTGCGACAACGCGCATGCCCAGCGCGTGAGCCCGCTTCGCCACTTCCGTCCCGATGCCACCCAGGCCGACCACCAGCATCGTCTTCCCTTCCAACTCCCACCGCTCGCCCGAGCCCATGGCGTTCCGATTCCAGCGGCCCTCCCACTGCTCCGGCAGGTAGCGGTAGAGGCCGCGGGTGAATGCGAGCATGAACGCGATGACATGCTCTGCGATCTCGGGGCCGTAAATCCGCTGTGCATTGGTGAGGAGGAGATTGCGCTCGGCGACTCCGGGCACCGAGACGCAGCGCTCCGCACCGGCCGACGAGAGCTGAATCCACTGGAGCTCCGTTCCGGCCTCGACGACCTGAGCACTGCAGAAGCCGATCACGGCATCGGCACCCGGTACCAGGCGAACGGCGTCCGCATTGCTCGATGCGGCGACCAATTCGACCCCCGGAGCGACCGGTTGGAGCATTTCAATCGTCGATTCGCCACCCCGTACCACGATGCGCTTCGGCAGCGTCCATCCCGGTCGCTCGCTGACCGGTTCGGGGGCCTCGCGCAAATCGAGCCGCTCGATCAGCGCGGCAGCTTCGGGGTCCGGACTTCCCTGGGCCTGGGCCGGGGCGGCCGAGCTCAACGCGATCCACATGCTCGCGCTGGCCAACCAGACGAGCCTGGACCGGCTAGATCTCTTCAAGACACCTTCAAATGCGCCGGTTGCTCGTCTCATCCGTCTCTCCATGACGTGCCTTGCTACGTGCCTCGCGAAATAGGGCGAACGCGGTTTTCCGTGGGTCGCCCAACGTACACCTGGCCGCCCGCCCCGCGGTGCAAAGCGACCTTGAGCTCCGCGTCGGGGCAGCCGAACGCTCGCTCGGCAGCTAAGCGAAACAATAGGTGAGGGTGATCACGGCTGTCGCGGAGCGAGCCTCTTTCGCCCGCGAAAGCCAGCTCGCGGAGTGACAGACCGTGACACCCGACACCACCGCAAGACGCGAGGCGCGGACGGCGAAGGGCTCGCGGCGGCTACTCGGGCGCGGGGTGCGGCTTCTTGAGAGCGGCTTTCGCTTCCGCCTGGGCTTGGTCCACGCGCTCCTTCGCACCTTCCACCCTGGCCTTCGCCCCCTCGACCCTGGCCCTGGCGCCCACCTTCGCGTCGTCGACCTTCGCCTTGGCTCCCGCCTTCGCTTCGTCGACTTTCGCTCTGGCACCTGCCTTCGCCCTTTCGAAGCCCACGCTCGCTCGGTCGATCTGCCCGGCTACGGGTCTCGCTACTCTCTCATTGTAGTGCCGGCCGGCGAATTCCTTGAAGCCCGCCGTTCGTGCGTACACAACCTTGGCCAGATCGAAGAACGACAGGAGCTTGATGTAGACCCACCCGACGTCGAACTCCCACCAACGCGCCTTGAACTTCGCCGAGCGGGGGTCCGCGTGGTGATTGTTGTGGAGCTCCTCGCCCAGAATCCAGATCCCCCACGGATACAGGTTCCGGCTCTCGTCCCTCGTGGCGAAGTTGCGATAGCCCAAGGCGTGCCCGATCCCGTTGATGATGTTGCCCATAATCGGCGTCCAGATAGCCATTCCCGACCACACCAAAGGTCCGACCAAGAAGCCGAATAGGTACAAGTCCAAAAGCAGCATCAGGATCAGCCCTAGCGAGCGACGCCCGGTGTACACGCGTCGCTCGACCCAGTCGTCTGGGCAACCGGCACCGTACTTATCGAGCAGCTCGGGATCCCGCGCCGCACGCTGATAGAAGAACACGCCCCCGAGCACGATCCCCCAGAAGCCCGCCACGACGGGAGAATGAGGGTCGCCCTCCCGGTCCGCGAACGCGTGGTGTTTCCGGTGAACGGCCACCCATTCCCGGGTCACCACGCCGGCCGTGAGCCACAGCCAGAAGCGCATCAGGTGCTCGACGGCTGGCCGGAACTTGACCCCGCCGTGCGTCGCCGAGCGGTGGAGGTAAAGCGTAGTACAGATATTCGTGATATGGCCTACGAGCAGGACGAACAGGAGCGGTATCCACCATGGATGGGCCAGCGAGCCGAATCCGATCATCAAACCTCACACGTTCGAGAAAGCAGCCAAGACGCGATCCGTCGATCGGCGCCCGACTGCGGCCGGGCGAGGTCCAGAAGATCTGGCCCCACGATGAACCTTGAAGGATTGGGTTGATCCAGAAGTGTCACCCCGTTGAACCACGGTAAGTTCCGGTGGGCTGCCTCACAATCTGCGGCACAGATAGTAGTCAAGAATTGGCCGCCCCTCTGATGAAAGGTAGATTAGGCGAGCGAGCGACGCACTTTCAAATGGGTGTGGGTGGGTCAAGGGCGCGACGGTTGCATGGAGGGGGACAGCCATCTCTACGCCCCAGCAGCACGACCGAGACCGAGCTCGACAGCACGAACCTGGTTTCCGCCGCTCCTCTCAGCAGCGAATGATAGATGGAGCCTTGGCGGGGTTTGTTGCCGGCCTCGCGGTCATGGTGTTACTGCTGGTGCACGATTTCCTGATCTTTGAGCCCTTCGTCACCCCGCAGAACCTGTCCGAGCGCCTTGCTCCCTTCGCGGACAGCCTTGCGACGGCTTCAATCGTGACCCGCGTCGGAGCGTTCACCGTGGTTCATCTCGCCGTGTTCACATTCCTGGGGGTGGGCGCCGCCGCGCTTCTCCAATGGTCGAGACTGCAGAACACGGTGCTGTTCGCACTGCTCTACGGCGTGGTCGTATGCACGATCGTCTTCGACGTGAGCCCGGGCCTGACCGACATGCAGATGAAGACTGTCCCGGCCTGGCCTGTCATCATATGGGCGAACGCCTTTGCGGGCGGCGTGATGGGACTGGTCCTTCGTTTCAAGACGGCGTGACGACCTGCGGGGGTCCAGCAGCGACAAGTCCGCTGGCGCCTTTGGCTACATCGCGGCCTGGCCTGACGGCGTGGCCATCTAACGGACACGCGATTCATACACCACGGCCAGCCACGGTGGACGATGGCACAATCTGTGGCACAATCCTAACCGCGTTGCGTGAGCCCTCTTCCGCTTGGGTGTTGAATAACGCGAAGTTTCCCCACACCCAAGGGACGCTATCTTGGGGCGGTTAGTGGGCTCTGTTCATATTCTTGAGGTAGATCTCGTCCCGATGACCGTTGTAGGCCTTGAAGAACGCCTCTGCCATCGCGTCCCATTCCTCCCGCTCAGGCGTTCCTTCTTCTGGCTGATTCTCCTCGAACCACGCGTCACAGGGCTCGCAGTCAGCCTCAATCGCTGCC
>JBDHBD010000028.1:0-34279 GCA_039587755.1 Gemmatimonadota bacterium
AGCGTGGGCCCTGGATGGCTACCCGGCGGACTGTGTCCTCTTCGCCCTATCGGGACCGCTGCGGAACCGACTTCCGGATGTGGTCGTCTCGGGAATCAACGGCGGCCCGAACCTCGGGGATGACTGGTTCGGATCGGGGACCATCGGGGCGGCCCGGACGGCCGCCTACTCTGGCGTCCCGGCAGTGGCCGTGTCCGGTCTCGAAGACGACGACCCCGCGGCCGTACAGTTGGCCACGTCGTGGGTGGTCGATTTCGTCCGCAGTGGTTTCGTCGCGGCGCTCGAGGCACCGGAGTATCTGACCGTCAGCCTGCCGGTTCAGCATCCGGACGGGATCCGGGGAGTGCGCATCGTGGAGCGGGCGAGGGGACTCATGTCCGGCGAGTCGAAGCGGGTGGACCCGGGAGAGGGCCAGAGCGAGGGGCAGGAAGATGATGGCCTCGAGACCTGGCGGCTGGAGCTCAATGTTGAAACGGATCGTGCCGGGGAAGAGACCGACGTTCAGGCCGTGCGCGACGGGTACGTCGCCATCGTTCCCATGCACGCCGACGAGTCGGATACGGACCTCGCGAACAGGCTCAGGGATCGATCGCATCTGATCCCTTCCCTGCGAAGTTCGCCACCACCCGAGGCAGCCTGTCCCATTCCCCTTGGAGTCACGATCGACGATGTCGAAGACCCCGACGGTCGCGAGTGGGGTGTGTTTATCCTGACTGTGGAATCCGGAAGCGTGGCGGAGCGGGTCGGTCTTCAGGAGGGAGACATCGTCGTCACGATGAACGGGGTCGGGCTCGAGACGAAGCCCGGTGAGAGCGAAGATCCCGACGATCGCTTCAGCCGGCTTCTCCGTGGGGTCGCCTGCGGCGACAGCGTGCACTTGCGCCTCGTGCGGAACCGCGCGTATCGCGACATAAGCTTTGAGCTGGATGCCCCCTAAAGCTTATCCACAGGTCGCGCGCGAGCAGTCCCATGCCTGCTGAGTTGCATGCCGTGACGGGTGCCTTCGGGTACTCCGGCCGCTACATGGCCAAACGCCTTCTGGCCCGGGGCTACGCCGTGGTGACCCTGACGAACACGCAGCCCGAGAAAGATCCTTTCGACGGGAGGATCCGGGCTTACCCACTCAGATTCGACCAGACCGGAGAGTTGAGGGCATCGCTGCAAGGTGTCCAGGTCCTTTACAACACGTATTGGGTTCGGTTCAGCCACCGGCAGTTCAGCCACGCGGAGGCCATCGGGAACACCAAGCGCCTTTTCGCCGCGGCACGAGAGGCGGGAGTCAGCCGAATCGTCCACGTGAGCATCACCAACCCATCGGCGGATTCGCCACTGGAGTACTTCAGTGGAAAGGCGGCGCTCGAGGCAGCACTCGAAGAGTCGGGCGTGTCGTTCGCGATCCTGCGCCCTACGGTCCTCTTCGGTAAAGAGGACATTCTGATCAACAACATCGCGTGGATGCTGCGTCGCTTCCCGGTCTTCGGCCTGTTTGGTGACGGGGAGTACCGACTCCAGCCGATCTATGTAGACGATCTGGCGCAACTCGCCGTCGAGCATGGGGCCCAGGAGGCCAACACGACCGTCGAGGCGATCGGTCCAGAGACCTTCACCTTCCGGGAACTCGTGACCGCAATTGGCACGATCATCGGATGCCCGCGTCGGCTCGTTTCGCTACCTCCACCTCTGGCACACGGTATCGGTGCCATATTGGGCGTGGCCCTTCGTGATGTGGTGATCACGAGAGACGAGATTCGCGGCTTGATGGAGGGTCGGTTGCATATGGACGCTCCGCCCGCGGGAACGACCGCTTTGACCGACTGGGCGAAGCGGCACAGCTCGGAGCTCGGGCGCCGATATGCGAGCGAGCTGGCACGCCGCAGGGTGTGACGCTGGACTGAAAGGCGAGCTGAGCGTCGCTGGAGGTGTGCATGAAAGTCCAGATCTTCGGGCTGCCTTACGATTCCGGAACCCTTGCGGTCAGAATGGGCGTGGGCCCGCTTCACCTGCTGGACGGCGGGCTGGCAGCCCACCTGCGGGAAGCCGGACATGACGTGGAACGGGAAGTCTTGGAGATACCGACATCTCCTCTTCTTCCGGAACCCAAGGTGGCTTTCGAGTTGAATCGCCTGCTGGCGCATCGGCTCGCTGACGTGTGCGGAGAAGGCAAGTTCCCGGCCGTATTGGCGGGCAGCTGTTACTCGGCCATCGGCACGATCGCTGGTCTCGGGCCTGCCCGGACGGGAGTCGTGTGGTTCGACAGTCACGCCGACTTCAACACTCCAGATACGAGTGTCACCGGCTTTCTGGACGGTATGTCATTGGCCATACTGACGGGACGCTGCTGGACGGAGATCGCGGCAAGTGTACCTGGCTTCGAGGGGCTCCCGGACGAGGATGTGCTGCTGGTTGGTGCTCGCGATTTCGATGTGCTGGAAGCGCAGCTTCTCGAGGCGTCCGAGGTCACGCTCGTTCCACCGGATCAAGTACCCACTCGACTCGAGACGTCACTACGTTCTCTGGCGGAGCGGGTCGATCAGACGTACGTGCATATTGACCTCGACGTCCTGGACCCTTCGCAAGGTCGGGCGAACGAGTTGGCAGCCCCGGGAGGGCTGACGCTGGAAGAGATGATCGCTGCGTTGCGGACGATTGGCCGATACTCACCGATCGGCGGCGTCTCCCTTACCGCATACGACCCGGCGTGGGATGCGGACGGGAAGGTCCGCAATGCAGCCTTCGCACTGCTGGACGCCGTGCTCGAAGTTGTGACGGACCAGAGGACAGCGAGTACGTAAAACCGGCGGCCGCCACCCTGCCTCAGACTCGAACGACTGTGAGGTAATCGATGGAATACCTGTTCCTGCCTCTCAGCATCGCGATCGGGCTCGTCGCCTTCGGACTCGCGGCCAAGTGGTATCTCATGCCCTGGGCTCGTCAGCGGTCGCTGAAGGAGGCGCTCACGCCCCTGCTTCTGTTCCACGGCTTTCGGTACGTCGGCCTGGCGTTCCTGCTACCGGGGGTCACGGCATCGGCTTTGGACCTTCGCTTCGCGAATCCCGCGGCCTACGGCGATCTCCTGGCCTCGATACTGGCGCTGGTCGCTCTCCTGGCGCTGCGTTTGGGATCTCGTCTGGCGACTCCGCTCGTGTGGATCTTCAACGTCGAAGGGACGGTCGACCTGTTCAACGCCCTGTTCCAGGGCTTGCGATACACGACGGACGCGGACCTCGGGGCAACCTACTTCATACCGGCCGTGGTCGTACCCGCGCTGCTGGTCACGCACTTCGTGATCTTTGTGCTGCTGCTTCGGCGAAGACGCGAAGACACTCCTTGAATCGCAGGCCTCGATTGCCACTCCCGACCGCTGGTCAGGACGCCGACGGGTCCTTCGCGGAGCGAGCCTCGGGCGCCGCGGAGGAGACCCCGCAGCGCGCCGCGCGAGGAGGCTCCGAAGCATCAGGCGCCTGCAGTGAGCGCATGGGAAGGGCCCGCGGCGTCCGGACACGGCGCCAGGTATAAGGAGGCGAGATGCCACGCATGACGTTGCGACTGAGCTATGCGTTTCTGGCCCTATCGTGGGGCTGCGGCGAAGGTCCACCGGCCGACTCTGGACCGCCGACGATCGAGACGGTGGTCCAAGCGGACACCGGCTTCTACCAGGCACTGTCGTGGGCACCCGACGGCTCGAAACTGCTGCTCTCGGTTCTGGATTGGGGGGTCGGACCATCGGGATTCACCTCTCGCGTCTACGAGATCGAGTCGGATGGCTCGGGGTTCGGTCCCGTCACGGATGGCCCTCGCGACGGCTGGACATCCTGGTCACCGGACGGTTCGCGAGTGGCCTTCGCCGCCGTACGGGGGGAGAATCTGGACATTTACACGGCGGACGCCGACGGGACGAACCGGAATCGACTCACCGACGATCCCGCGGAAGACACCCACCCTCAGTGGTCACTGGACGGCTCGCGGATTGTCTTCGTCTCCTACCGAGGTGGCAGGCCCGAGATCTACGCCATGAACGCTGATGGCTCGGACCCCGCAGAGTTGGGCGATACAGAGGGCGAGCCCGGGAATCCCGTGTGGTCGCCCGGTGGAGATCGACTCGTTTTCTACGAAACGGGCCCGGACGGAGCCGATCACGTGTGGGTCATGAACGGGGATGGGACCGGTCGTCAGCGACTGACCGCTGGACTCTGGCCAGCCTGGTCGCCGGACGGCTCGAAGATCCTGTACGGCGCGCCGGACGGGCTATACACGATCCATCCGGACGGAACGAATCCGCTGCTCCTCGTGCCAGGTGACGTGGAATTCGGCCGATTCTCGCCCGACGGTTCCCGGATCGCGTACATCACAGTGGACTCCGGACAGGTATCTGTCCACGTGGCGAACGCTGACGGGTCGGGCGCATCGACCCTGCTGCGGCGGCCTATGCCCTCCTGGTAGAGACCGCCGGCGACCGCCGGAAAGACGCCGCTCGGGCCCGGGTGCGGTCCTGCCATACTATCTTCCGCTGGCATCGGGTCCGGGTTTTGATGAAGCTGTCACCCTTGCTGCGTCTGGACCCGGTCGATCCACAGACGCAGAGCCGGGGCAAGAATGGTGAACATCAACAAGCTACTCCCGCGGCTAACAATACGGGCCAAGCTGGCGATCGCGTTCGTTATCCTCGCCATTCTGCCGTTTGTGGCAGTTTCGGGCTTCGCGGTGCGCTACACGGTCCAGCAGGTCCGGAGCTTGGCCCGTGCCACGCTCGAGAGCGAGCTTGGAAAGGCTCGGGTGGAGACCGAGCGGTTGCTGCAGGACGTCGAGCATGACGTTGCCTATCTGGCCTCCGAGGTTTTGGGTCCTCTGCTCAGTACACGTGATCCAGCGGTCTGGGAGGCGGGCGGGCGCTCCGTCTCAAGCCTACTCTCATACAAGCCGGTGCTGTACCAGATCAGGGTCCTCGATGGCGATGGCACCCAACTCCTGGTAGTGCGTGCCGGTGATGTCGTGTCTTCGCTGGCAGACGATGTCAGCTCGGAGGGGCTCTACTATGCCGTTCGAGCCGAATCCGTGGAGTTGGGAAAGCGCCTCCTTCTTCCTGTCGAGCTCAGAGGCGATCTGGATCGGTCCGACTCTCTGACTACGGTCCCTGCAATCGCGATTGTCGCACCCGTACGGGATTCGGGCGGCACGCTGGAGGGTGTCGTCGTCGGCGAGGCGCACGCACCTGCTCTGTTTGGCGCGCTCGACCGGGCGTCCGCACAGTTGGGAGGCGTAACCGGATTGGTGGATGCCGAGGGATGGCACCTCTACCACTCAGAGCGGAAGCGGAACTGGTCGCGTCTTCTCGCCTCCCGTTCTGAGCTGGATCTCGCCATCGATCTATCGGACGCGGTTGCAGAGTCCATACTCGCCGGAAGGGCCGCCGCGACCCTGCCTACGGCAGACGAACGGATCGTGAGCTTCGTGCATCTCAAGCTGGCTGAGAACGGACTCCGGCCTCTCGTCCTTTATCGCGTCGTGCCGCTGAGCGCGCTGGAGTCGGGTGTCCGAGGTTTCTTGGGCTCGATAGCTCTGGGTGGGCTGGCCATGTTCCTTGTGGTCCTCCTGCTCGCGGCACTCGCCGCACACCAGTTCACCCAGCCAATCTACGCGTTGCGGCGTGGAACACGACGGCTGGCGGCCGGTGAATACACGCCCCTCGAGATCGCGACAAAGGACGAGCTGGAAGATCTCGCTGCGGACTTCTCCACAATGGCCCGAGCGCTTTCGGAGCAGCGGGACAGCTTGGAAGATCTGGTCCGCGAGCAGACCCGGGCACTGCGAGAGACGCACGCTGAGCTCGAAGGCATACTCGAGCATTCCGCCGATGCGATCATCGGTCTGGATGGCGACAGTCGCGTCCGTGTATGGAACGATGGGGCCGAGGCCACGTTCGGATACTCGGCATCTGAAGCAACGGGCAGAGATATCAACGAGTTGCTGCTTCCGGATGGCGCGGATTGGAAGGTCGAGGCAGAGTTCATCCGGAGGGAGGCCACCAACGGCGGAGCCGTCGTCAACTTTCAGACAAGGCGCCATGGCAGGGACGGAATAGCGTTCCCAGTCAGCCTCACGCTGTCAGCGATCCGAGGAGATCAAGACAATTTGGTCGGTTACTCGTTGATCGTGCGCGACATCAGCCTGCAGGCGAGGTTGGAGGAGCAGATGCGTCGGTCCGAGCGACTGGCGGTCGCCAGCGTGATGACGGCGGGCCTCGCGCACGAGCTCGGGAATCCGTTGGCGGTGATCGGCAACCGGATCGATTGTATAGAGCAGGAGGTCCGTGAAAGGGGGGAGGTGAACTTTCTGGCGGAGGACCTCGGGGTGCTTCGGGAGCACACCGATCGTCTGGACCGAGTGATCCGCGATGTTCTCAGGTTTGCCAGGGGCGAGCCGGGAGAACGAGAGCCGGTAGATGTCAGCCAAACAGCGGCTCGCGTGGTAGGGCTGCTCCAGAGAACCTATCAGTCCAGGGAAGTCAACATAGAGACCGACCTTGCAGATTCGCTTCCACGCCCGCTGGCCAACGAACAGGACGTTGAGACGGTTTGCATTAACCTGCTGATGAACGCTATCGATGCCACGCCTCGGGGCGGCACAGTGAGTGTCGCGACGCGGCCCAGCCGGGATTCAACCGCCGTCGAGTTGGAAGTTTCCGACACAGGCCCTGGAGTGCCGCCCGAGTTGCGTCACCAGATCTTCGAGCCGTTCTTTACCACGAAGAGATCCAACCGTGCCACGGGACTCGGCCTCGCCGTCTGTCAAACGATCATCGAGAGACACGGGGGACGAATCTCGGTGGAGGGCGGCCCTGGTGAGGGTAGCCGATTCGTCGTTCTCGTCCCCCTCAAACCCGTTGAGCTACCATGGCCGAACGGCGCGTTCTCGTCGTAGACGACGAGCCCGCAATGCTGGAAAACTGCAAGCGGCTTCTGTCGCGCGATGGCTACTCGTGCCTCACGCTGTCCGACCCCTCCCGTTTGAGGGCAGAACTCGCGGCGTTTCAGCCAGACGCACTGTTGCTGGACCTTCGCATGCCCGAATTCGACGGCATGTTCCTCCTCACGGTCGCACTCGCAGATGATGAATCTCTCCCGGTAATCATCATGACCGCGTACGCGTCCGTCGATTCGGCAGTGCAGGCGATCAGAGAAGGTGCCTTTGACTACCTGGCCAAGCCTTTCAAGGCGGCGCAGCTGCTCGTGGCGGTGGAAAGAGCCGTTCGTCACCGCGAGTTGACGCGAGAGAACCTGGCCCTCAGGAAACAGGTCGGGCGAGTTCCGGAGAAGACTTTGATCATCGGATCGAGTCCCGCGATGGTGACGCTCTTGGACCGTGTGGAGAGAGTCGCGCGGAGCGAGGCAAACGTTCTGATCCTTGGAGAAAGTGGGACAGGAAAGGAGCTGCTGGCGCGTGCGATTCACGAGCGAAGCGAGCGAGCGAAGCGACCGTTCGTGCCCGTTGACTGCGCCGCGCTGCCGGACGGGCTGCTGGAGAGCGAGCTGTTCGGCTACGAGAAAGGCGCCTTCACAGGCGCCGATTCGCGCAGAATAGGCCTGATCGAGGATGCGAACGGCGGCACTGTCTTTCTAGATGAGATTGCGCAGCTCGGCCAGGGGCTCCAGGCCAAGCTGCTGCGCGCTCTAGAGGAGCGGCGGATCAGACGTCTGGGGGGCTCTTCGCTCATCGAGGTGGACATCCGCTTGATCGCGGCTACGAATGCCGATCTGGAAGCCGCTGTCGCCCGAGGGACGTTTCGAGAGGACTTGTACTACCGTCTGAATGTCGTTCCCATAGAGGTTCCACCGCTCCGCGTTCGCGCGAACGATATCGCGCTTCTGGCCCAGCATTTTCTGGCGCGGTACTCCGCAGCCCAGGACAAGCCACCGCCACGCCTCTCCCCCGACGTCTGGGGTGCGCTCGAGAGGCACACCTGGCCAGGCAACGTACGAGAGCTCAAGAACCTGATCGAGCGTATCGTGCTCGGGGATCTGCCGGAATCCTTCCGGCCTGGAATCGGACTCGAGGAGGCCACTCTGGATTTCGCCGCTCGGCCGTACGAGCAGGCCCGCGAGGAAGTGCTTCATGGCTTTCGCTCCGTTTACGTGGATCGCTTGCTGAAGGCCAATGACGGTAACATCACGAAGGCGGCCAGAGCGGCGGGCGTCAGTCGGAGGACGGTGCACAGATGGCTCGCGGAGATCAACGAGTCGAAAGGTGCACCAAGTTGACGCCGAGAGCGTGGCTCCCTCCGGTGATGCTTGCAACACTGTTTGGCGCAACGCCGGCGAGCGCCCAGCTGACGTCGGTCGAAGGCACGGTCGTCACAGAGTCTAGACGACTTAGCGAGATGGTGGTCTACCTGGTCTCCGATGAGCAGCCGCTCGAACCCGCGGCTGACGAAACTCCGTTCATAGACCAGATCAATCTGACTTTCGTGCCCAGCGTGCTCACCATCGCGCCAGGCACGACGGTGGATTTCCGCAACAGTGATCCCCTGCTCCACAACGTGTTCAGCCCGGGACGGCCCGGGCCGGGTTTCGATCTCGGCACATATCCGAAGACCGAGACGCGATCGCACACATTCAGAGAAATCGGTGCTCATGTAATACTCTGCCACGTGCACCCGGACATGTACGCTTTTGTCATTGTCGTCCCGACTCCTTTCCGCACCACGGTCGATGAAGATGGGCACTTCCGCATCGACGGCGTCCCTGGGGGACGTTACACGGTGCGGGTCTGGCATCGACAGGAGTACGAGCTTACTCCGCAGCTAATCGTCAGGGCGGGGGGGACTCCACAGCTCACTGTGGATCTGTCGTCTGGTGAGCTGGAAGTCCGCGGCGGGGACTAGCGTGGAGCGGCGGGGCCGGCTGGCGGCTCTCTGGTCAGGCATCGGAACGCTACTCGCCACCACCTCCCTCTCGGGGTCGGCCGAGCCTGACCCTGATCGCGCCTCCGTGGTGGCAGTGGAAATTCCCGCTTTCGCTCGCAAGTACAAGACAAGCTGCTCCACCTGTCACACCACCGCACCCAAGCTAAACGTGCTCGGTGAGGCGTTTCGATTGAACGGGTATCGGTTTCCTGAGAACGATCAGCTGTTACGGCGAGACGAGCCAGTGCCGCTGGGAGCCGAGCCGTGGAAGGAGGAGTGGCCGCGGGCAATATGGCCAGGGGAGCTCCCGGGCGACGTGCCGCTCGCCGTCCGTGTGACCACAGACGTGCAGTATACAGCGGCGGATGATGCGGAGGTCAAGTGGAACTTTCGTTTTCCCGAAGAAGTCGCACTGCTGGCAGGCAGCACGCTCGGGAAGAGCATCAGCGCGTTCATGACTGTGGAGTGGAATCCCGAAGAAGGAGTCGAGGTCGAGCAGGCCAAGGTTCAGTTCCAGAATCTCCTCCCATGGTTCCCTGAACGGTCGCTGAACTTGTGGGTCGGGCTGCAGCCGCTTTACGCGTTGACCTTCGTCGACTCCGAGATTGACCGGGCGGCACGTCTGGAGTTTCGCTGGCAGACGTATAGCGCGTCCGATCTGGTGCTCAGCAATCCGGGCAGCGGGGAGACGCTCGTCTCTGGAAACCACTTCCAGCTTGGTAACTCGCAGCCAACACTCGAGATGAACGGACTCGGGATCGGCCGTTTGTACTACGGGGTCGGAGTGGGCCAGGGTGGTGGCAGGCTTGGTGGAGACAACAACAACCGCAAGGATCTCTATTACAAGCTAAGGTACAAGTTTGGCGGGCTCTCGCTGGCCGGCCGGTACCGGTCAGGGGACGGGCCCGCGACAGGCTCGGGAGGTCAACTCCTGGATCGGGCTTTGATCTTGGAGCACTTCGGGTACTTCGGCGCGGAGCCCGTCGAAGGGGGTGTGCAGGACAATCATCGGTCTTTCGGAGTAAGCGCCCGTACCCTGCTTGGCGCTGCGGATGCGGGCGTGGGCTACGTGTGGCGTGTCAACGAGAATCCGTGGGGGACCCTCCAGAGCGGCAGCCTGTCCACCTCGAGCTTCTTTGCGAGAGCCGAGTACCTTGCGTTTCCGTGGTTAATCGGCTCACTGAAGTTCGATACGTTCGATGTGCGGGTGCCCGAGGAAGCCAGGCAGTCCGGTTTTGCCAAAGGAGACCTCGACCAGACCCGAATCCTACCTGGTCTCATCATGCTGATTCGTCAAAACGTGCGCGTGGTAATGGAGGCCGAGCTGTTTACAGACCACGCGCGGAGTTCCGAAAGCGGCCAGGCCAAGCCCCATAGCCTCTGGTTTAGGCTGGACGTCGCCTTCTGATCACGGAGTCCGTCCACCATCGAGCCGGCCGGCCATGTGACCCGTAGCGACCCAGTGGGACACCGATTGTCACAGTTCGGTCCCACCCGTTCCGATTCTCCGCTTTCCATATCTCTTCCTAACTGAACTATTCCCAACGGAATACGGGGAATGACAGTCGCCAGTGGTGCGCGGAAAGCTCGGGTATGCTTCGTGCACCGAGACGCGTAGCGAGTCAGGCGATCTTGGCCGAGCCGCGGGTGCCCTACCGCCCCGCGACTCTGTTCTTCGAAGGACGGGCGGATCCGGTGTTTCGCTCCGGTTCCGACCAGAGGAAGGAGGAGCCCGAAACCCATGACGAGAGTCAGCAGACAGTGGAACTTCGGCAGAAATCGCGCAGCCAGTCTCCTCGTCGCGTTGGTGGTGTGCGCATCAGCCGCTCTCGCTCGAGACGTGCAGGCCCAGGGTTTCATCGTGACTGGGTACGGTGACCTCGAGTGGACACTCGAGCAACGCGGGACGGACGAGGACGGAAACGTCGTTTGGCATCACTTCTTCGACAACCATCACATGAACCTCATCTTCTTGGGCTCGCTCCTCGACGATCTCCTTGTGGGTGCGGAGATCGAGTACGAGCACGCCGGAGAAGAGATCGCGGTCGAGTACGCGTACTTGGCGTACACGGGTTTAAAGAACGTTCGCCTGGTTGGCGGTAAGTTCATTATACCCTTCAACCGATGGAACAAGGACGTTCATCCCACCTGGATCAGCAAGATGCCGGGACGGCCCCTCACCTACGTCAACGTGTTTCCGTCCACCTACTCGGACGTGGGGTTGTGGGTTAGCGGAGGCGTACCGGTCGGATCGGGCTCTCGCGTCGTCTACGATGCGTACGTGATCAATGGCCTCGAAGGGGAAGCGGACGCGTCCAATTGGCGCGGATTCCGAGGCAACGACCGAGATCGCCCTCGCCGGGGGAACGATAAGGCTATCGGCGGGCGGTTGGGCATCGAGCTCGCGTCGAACTTGGGGCTCGGCGTGTCGGCCTATACGGGAGAATACGCAGAGGACGAAGCCACCGAGGACGGTCTTCGGCTGAGCTACTTCGGCGCCGATGTTGATTACCGGTACGAAGGCCTGGAGCTCAGAGGGGAACTGATCGTGGGCAGTCAGGACCTTTCGGTGGCTGGCGCAGTGGAGGCGGGCGGAGACAAGAACGACCGGACGGGCTTCTACGCTCAGGCAGCGTACCTCTTCGACAGAGTCGAACCCGTGGTGCGTTACTCGTGGGTCAACTTCGAGGAGGACTCGAGTGACACGCAGGAGCTGGGGCTTGGCTTCAACTGGTATTTTTCGACCTCTGCCGCTATCCGGATCGCCTACTTCTTGAATTCTGAGCGAGGCGGTGAGGAGTTCGAGAGGGACAACGACAAGCTGATGACCCAGTTCACGGTCGTGTTCTGAGGGAGCGAGCCAAATGAACAAGCAAGCAATGCTGAAAGCGGTTATCGGTGCGATTGCGGGCGTCATGGTTCTGACGGTCGCGCCCGAATCGGCCATAGCCCAAGGGGAGTCGGGTGCCGACGTCTGGGCGAGGACCTGCGCCCGCTGCCACCGGATGCTGCCGCCCACAAAGTACGATTCTCGACACTGGAAGCCGATCGTCCAACACATGGCCCTCAACGCTCGTCTCACGTCGGATGAGGAAGATGCCGTGCGAGAGTTCCTCATGGGCACCGCCGCACCGATGGGAACCGTGCAGCGCGACAGCGAGCCGTCAGAGGCGGGTCGCCTGGCTGGCGTCGATCCCACGATCATTGCGGCGCTGATGGACTCCGGGGAGGCGGTTTTCAAGAAGCAGTGTGTCGCCTGTCACGGGGACACTGGGAGAGGGGACGGACCGGCGGCCGTCGCGCTCAATCCGAAGCCGACGGACATGACCGATCCCGAGCGCATGGGCGACTTAACGGATGCGCAGCTGCTTGAGATCGTCGCGAATGGCAGGGCAAGTATGCCAGGCTTCGGCGCAGTTCTCAGCCCCGAGGAGCTCGAGGCAGTCGTCAAGTACGTGCGTTCGCTAAGCGCTTCCACGGACCCGTAGGGCGGTAGACCCAGTCAAAGAGAGAAAGTGGGCCACGGAGTCGCGCTTCTGGCAGAGGTACTGCATGAACGCAACACAACGAGCTTCCGTGGGTCTTCTCGTACTCCGTATCGCAGTCGGCAGCGTATTTCTCCTGCATGGTTGGATGAAGCTATTCGGCCAGCAGATCTCGTTCGTCCAGGATACGCTCACGATTGTGGGCTTGCAGATTCCCGGAGCGCTTCTCGTCGCCGTGGCGATCGTCGAGTTTCTGGCCGGACTGGCCCTGATTCTGGGCCTATTTACGCGCTCTGCGGCGACGATACTCACGGTGGAGATGCTGCTGGCAGTCATCCTGTTTCACGCTCAACAGGGCTTCTTCATCGTGGCGGTGCCAAGCGCGCCCCTTGCTTACGGCTTCGAGTTCCATGTCTCTCTCATCGGCGGGCTTCTCTGCCTCGCATTCTCCGGACCTGGTGAGCTCTCCCTGGGACGAGAGATCACTGCGCGGCCCAGCCCGTGAACTGAACTTTGGGCGACCTCAACCGATCGGGAGGTAACCATGAAGGTGCCCTGTAAGCTGTCAAGACTCTCCTTGAGCGGCATGGCCGCCATCGTCCTTGTTCTCACCGGCTGCACAGAGACTGAGATCCGAGAGGTCATCGTCGAAGTGGAGCGGCCCTTCTTCGAGGACCCACCCGCCGCGGCGCAGAACTATCTCGGGTATGGCTCGGCCGCGGACCAGGAAGACAATCTGACGGTCTGCGGCAACTGTCACGTCGGGCAGCAGTCTGAATGGGAGGAGACGGGCCACCCCCACGCCTGGGAAGAGATGGAGGAGAGTGGTCTAGCGCAGGAATCCTGCGAAAGCTGTCACGCCGTAAGCGAGAACGGGAACAGCGCGGAAGACGCTGTGGCCTGGACCGCGACCGGTGACCCGCGCTACCACGACGTGCAGTGTGAGCACGTGACCAATCCCGACGCAAACGCGAAGCCGCTGTCGTCCATCGCGGTGGGCGTCGACCTCACCAGCGGGTGTGGAGAGTGTCACCGGGCCGAAGCCGCCGATCACAAGCCTTTTGTCGAGGAGTGGTCCCAGTCTCGGCACGGAGAGGGTGCAAACCGCCCGCAATACCGTGACCGGGAAGGCTGCTTGACTTGCCACGGAGGCCGTGGCGCCCTGGAGGCGTGGGGCGTCGATGACACGTTCCTTGAGAAGGTAGAGGACACGCAGGGGATCGGGATCGTGTGCGCCGTCTGCCACGACCCGCACGATGCGAGGAACCATGGCCAGCTCCGGTTCGCGATCGACGTGCCCGACGTGGACCTCAACCTGTGCATGCGGTGCCACCAGAGGCGGGCGGTGCCAGATGTCGAAAGCTCCAGAGGTCCCCATTCGCCGCAAGGCCCGCTGCTCCTGGGAGAGAACGTGGGCTGGACTCCGCCGGATTTCCCGTTCGGACCACGGGAGATCGTGGGAACGCACGGTACGGAGGCAAACCCGCGGCTGTGCGCCACCTGTCACGTGAGCCCGGTCGAGACAGCGAGCGCGATCACGTCGGGACACCTGTTCAAGCCCATCCCGTGCCTGGATGCACAGGGACTCCCGACGGCATCGGAGGAATGTGCGGAGGAGGAGCGGTCGTTCCAAGCCTGCACGGCCAGTGGGTGTCACGGTACCCAGGTGGCGGCCCGCTCTGCGTTCACCGTGGCAAAGGCACGGATCGCAGCGCTGGTCGAAGAGCTCGATGTCCTCCTGGCCCTCGTTCCCGACAGCGAGTTCAACACCGAGGATGGGGTGTACACCGTGGCCGAAGGGGCGTTTTTCAACCAGCGGCTCGGCGAGATTCGCAGCTCGGCGATTCACAACGCGTTCCTCACGGAAGCGTTGCTGGTAGCCAGCATCGAGGCGCTCGAGAACGAGTACGGCGTGCAAGCCAGCATTCAGATGGACTTGAGGGCCCGGCTGGAGGAGCTCGGGCGACTGTCGGCCAGGTAACCGATCGGCGGCGGCTTGCAGCTGCTGCGACCTGGTCGAAACCTCCAGTCAGGCAAGGCCCAAGGGGCCGGGGACCTCTCCGGCCCCTTGGCTCGTAGGGGCCAAAGCCAACTCTGTTCCGCACCCGCGCGCGACCTGCTCGGTCCACAAAAACTACCGGGCCACCATGTCGTGGGTGCCTGCCGGAGCCGTCGGGACCGTTAGCCGGCCCACCGGCAGGACGCAGGCGGGTCCTTCACGGAGCGAGCCTCGGGCGCCGCGGAGGAGACCCCGCAGTGCGGAGCGCGAGGAGGCTCCGTAGCATAAGGCGCCTGCAGCGAGTGGAGGAAGGGCCCGCGGCGTCCCTCAAACCGGCGGCCGCTACACAGGCGCTCGTCACACCCGCCGTCGCCGCGAGCCAGCTAGCGCAGCACGGTCGCGACCCCCGTGTTCGTCGGCATGCGCTCCGGCGGCAGCGCCAATGCGTTCCCGCCGTGCAGGATCACCGTCTCCGCCAGCTCATCCAGCACGTCCAACGCGCGGTTACCGGGATCCGCACCGCCTTCCCGGATCACCTCGATCGCCCCTGTGGCCCGGTCGAAATGACCCCACAGGCGGCGATCGCGCTCCGTCATCAGCAGACGGATGCGTCCCGCCACGCCGAGACGCGCGGAGGCCGATACATCCGACTCCGCTTTCTTGAGTCGATACGCCGACTCCCACAACTGTAGCGCCTCGTCGATCTTACTCCCTACAGAGGCCTGGACGATCGGCCACGCCTTGCGGTGCAGCTCGTCCGCACCCATGCGGGAAACGTTTCCCTGGATGCCGTCCGGAGCCAGGTTCTTGAGCTGGCTCACCGACCGATACAGCGAGTGGAACTCCTCCACACCTGCCAGCACGACCGGGCCGGCGACCGGGTCCATCAACTCTCCCAGACCCGAGTCGATCTTGCGGACGAAGGCCCCCAGCTCCCAATCCTTGGCATCCATTCCCGCCCCGTGGCCGTGGTAGGCCGATCGTCCTCCCGAACCGGTCGAGCTATGAAACGTCTCTCGCTCGTAGTCCATGTACTGCCCGACGGCTTCCTTCAGGTTCTGCGGGACGCCTTCCAGATTCATTCGTCGAAGCCCCGTGTGCGTTCCCTCCCACAGCCGGACGTCCTTCTGGCTGAGGGCGAGCACCCAATAACGGTCGGGTGCCTGCAGGTAGCGAATGAGCGGTCGCGTGTGGAAGCTCGGGCCGACCACGACCAGCTCGGGAACGTCGAGCGGGAGTCGGTAAACCCGCGAGAATGCGAGGGCACGGAATACTGCCAGGCCGTCGCTCTGATGGAGCCAGAACTGCTGGTCGTTCAGCAGGGGCCGCAACTCGTCCAGCAGGCCCTTGTACTGCTCGGGCTCGTAGTCGCCCTGCAGCAGCTCCTCCGCTCGGTCCAGGGCAGCGCGAAAGCGCAGTCGCTCCGCTTCCCAATCCGATGTCGTCCGACTGGTCGGAACGTAGATCGATACGGTGGGCGGCTGCCGGTCCTGCAGCAGCTCCTTGAACTCTTGTTTGCCGAAGTGATCCACTATTCAAACAACTCCTATCCCTTCGGGCGCTCCGTCTTGATGACGAGATGCAGCAGTGTGGCCACGATCGAGACGACGAGCGCGCCGAGGAACGCAGCGCCAAAACTCGCGATCGTGAAGCCAGGCGTCAGCGCCGCGACCAGATAGAGGAGCAGCCCGTTGAGCACCAGGTAGAACAGTCCCAACGTCACGACCGTGATGGGAAGAGTGAGAATTAACAGGATCGGCTTGATCACGGAGTTGACGAGTCCGAACACGAGGGCTGCCAGCAGAAGCGTCCCGGTGCTGACGACCGCTATGCCCTGGATTAGCTCGACCGCTGCGTACAAAGCCGCCGCTGTGATGAGCCAGTTGAGCAGAAACCTCACGGTGCCTCCTTGATAGGTGCGATAATCGTCCGGGATCGGCAAACTGACTCCGGGGTGGGTCACAGACAAGATCGCGAGCACGAAGGATCGACGGCCATGAAGCGCGAGTTCCACGGGGTCACACTGGAATGCCTGCGCGGCGATATCACGGCGCAGGCTGACGTCGAAGCCATCGTGAACGCGGCTAACGCTCAGCTTCGACCGGGCGGTGGCGTCGCGGGCGCGATTCACCGGGCTGCCGGACCCGAACTCGGCCGTGAGTGCAGACCGCTCGCGCCGATCCGACCAGGTGAGGCGGTGATCACCAACGGCCACGACCTGCCCAACGAGTGGGTCATTCACTGCCTGGGGCCGGTGTACGGACGCGACCGGCCCTCCCAGCGGCTGCTGGCCGATTGTTACCGAAGCGCGCTGCAGCTGGCGGAGGAAAGCCGGATCGCGTCGGTCGCGTTCCCTGCCATCTCGACCGGCGTGTTCGGCTACCCGATCAGCGAGGCCGCCCGTGTGGCGATCCGCACCGTGGCCGACGTCTGTGCTACGCTTCGCAGCGTGCGCCGGGTGCGCTTCTGTCTGTTCGACGAGGCTGCCCTGGCGGCACACGAAGGGGCCCTCCGCGAAGTCGCGGAAGACCCCGAGTGAGTTCGGATCGGATCTCGGGGGCCGGTCCCACGGACCGGCCCAACACCGAGTCGGACCCTAGAAGCCCGCAATGAAGCTGAACTGGAAGAACCAGTCCTTGTCGGGTCGGTCCAGCGGGTTCACGTAATCCAGCTCCATGATCGCGAAGCCGAACAGGTTGAGTCGGGCCAGGAAACCGACGCTGTTGACGACCGATCGGTCGGAGAGCCGCTCACCGTCCTGATCGGTCCAGGCGATCCCAGAGTCGAAGAAAGCGCCGACCTCGATCGGTGGAACTCCCGGGGCCCGGATCAGGCCGATCCCACCGAGCAGCGGCAGACGCGCCTCCAGATTCCCAACGGCGATCTTGCTGCCCAACAGCTGGTCGAACACGTCGCACTGGAACACCTGCGCCGCCTCGGGAAGCGTGCACTCGAACACGCTGAACGAATCGTCGTTGTATCCCCGGACCAGCGACGGATATCCGATGAACAGCTGGCTGAGTCTCGGATCGTCCGAGTCGGAGCCATACCGACCGAAATGCAGCAGTCGGCCCGCGATCGAGAACGGTCGGGCGATCATGATGTACTTGCGGTAATCGGCCAGGCCCGTGAAGAAGTTCAGCGTTCCGAAGCTCGGTGAGACTTCGAGACGGTACCGTGTGCCCAGGATCGGACTCGTGCCCCCGAAGATCGAGGTGTCGTAGACGAGCGCCACGGTGGGAGATGCCTGGTATAGATCGTCCGGCGCCGTGAGGTCCCGGGTTCTTTCAAACAGCAGCTGCCCGGTTATAGGATCGAAACCGAATTCCTCCACCTCGAGCGAGTAATCCAGCTGCTCCAGGCTCGCCCCTATCTCGATCCGCTGCGCGCGGTTGAGCGGATAGGCGAAGCTCGCCCCTATCTGCCGGCTGACCTGGAAGAAACGTTGTTCGGCCAGGATCAGGACATCCTCCCCCTCGAGGTCGCCCACGCCCTGCAAGAAGCTCCGGGTCACGAAGGGAAGCTGTCCGCCGACCACCCCCCAATTCCAGCGGGATGCCAGATTCTGATAGCCGACCAGCAGGGCTGTGCCTTTCGTGATGTCGCCGTAGGTCGTATTGATCTGCAACAACGCGGAAAGCGTGCGATTCCCCAGCAGGTCGCTGAACTGCACCGCCGCACCGCCGGCAAAGAAGACCCCGAAGTCGCTTGCCCCGAATGCAAGCGTGGGCTGCGATACGTAGTCGAGCGACAGACCCGGTCGATACTTGTCGCCCTCGAATGTCACCGGATCGGCCAATCCCAGCCGGTCGTTATCCAGCAGATTGACGATCTCGAGTGAGGCCCTCTCCCGAGGCGGAATCACCGCTGGGTCGACGTCCGTCAGGTACTCCGGTACCGGTTCGCCGGTCAGGACGTCTTCCGAGTCGATCACGTAGATCTCGAAGCTGAACGGACCACCTTTGTTCGCGCTGAACGCCAGCTGTCCCGTCCCGCTCGCAACCGACAGTGTCGGACTCAGAGCGGTCAGTCCGCTAACGCCCGTGGAAACGTTCGTTACGAGTCGAACTTCCTGGCTCTCCATGTCGAGCCGGTAGATGTTCGAAATCCCGTCGTGGTCGGACACGAAGTAGAGGTGGCTTCCATCAGGCGTCCACTGCGGGTTGATGTTCTTCGCGCCTTCGAAGCTGGGAAGAGGCTCGACCGTGCCGGTCTCCAGGTCGTGCAGGGCGAGCCGGTAGTTCGGGAAAGAGAGGGTTTCGGGGTCGGCGCCGTATCTCTCCGTCACGAACGCGATGTACCGGCCGTCCGGCGACCAGGCGGGTTGCAGATCACCATATGGGTCGTCGGTCAGCTGACGCAGCGCTTCCGTCTCCAGGTCCAGCGTAAAGATGTCGGTGAAACCGTCCGTCTGCGCCGCGAACGCGACCTGGGTGCCATCGGGCGACCAGACAGGTGTGAAGATCTCGCCCAGTTCCTCTATGCGGATTTCGCGCAGCCGCTTCCCGGATCGTATGTCGAGCAGCGCGACGACCGGTCTGCCCCTCGTCACGGCCGACAGCACGAACTGCTGGCCATCCGGGTGCCAGGAGCCAGCAGAGTTGATGAACTGGAGGCTCTCGAAGTGAGGGTCAACCGCCGTCTTCGTCACCTTCGACTTCACCACCCCCGTGTTCGCATCGGCCAGGAACATTTCGATCGAGAACAGGTTTCGCTCGGACACGTAGACCAGGTCGTCACCATTCGGGCTGATGGCCGGCCCCAGGTTCATCTTCGCGTCGGCCTGGTCCTCGTAGATGACTCGTCGAGCAAAGGCGTCCGGGCTGTCGGTCTCCTCGATGATCGGATCGAAGTAGTCCTTGATGTCCTGGTTCCAGCGCTCGGAGAGCTCATCGATCGGGACCTCGAGAACCGCCTCGATGGCGCCCAGCGGGTTCGCCGTGCGCCCGGCCAGCTTGAGGATCCGCCCGATCCGATCCTCTCCGTAGTGCCCGGCCACATACGACCAGAACGCGTGTCCGAACCGGTACGGGAAGTATTTTCTGTTGTTGAGATTGCCGATCTCGGGAAAGTCCTCGATCTCGAGCGCGTCCCTCATCCACATCGTGGTGAAGGGGTCGATCGGTCCGATCGTCAGATACTCGGCCATTCCCTCGATGAACCACAGGGGGAGGCGGATCGCACCGGGTATATCGACCCCCACCGCCGCGGGCCCCTGTCCCGTCATGTCGAACTGGAAGGCATGCACGAGCTCGTGGCCCAGGACGTGGTCCGATTCGGACAGGGTCGCAGCGAGCGGAAGCACGATGCGTCGCTTGAGGATCTCGGTGAACCCGCCGGTCGACTCATCGACCTGGCTGGGCGTTGCGTTGGTCTGCTCGAAGTGCGCGTGGTTCGCGTACAGGATGATCGGCTGCCGGTTGCGGAACTCGTGGTTCAGGACGCGCGACAGACGTGCGTACCAGCGTTCTGCCATGCGGCCGGCCAGCCGAGTCGCCTCCTCCATGCCCTCGTAGTAGTAGATGTCGAAGTGCTCGGTCTTGAGCACCTCGAAATCGAACGCCTCGTATTGGACCTTGTTGCGGCCGAAGTAACCGGAGTACTGGGCACTGACGGCATTGACCGCCGGTCCGATCAGCAGCGAAATCCACGCGGTCGCGCCGATGGCGAGCCAGCGTCTCGAGCTCATAGATCCTCCAGAGATTACGTCGGTGGTCCTGCTATACAACCAAGACCACTTGAGGGGCCTATCTGTTAAAGCCTCGCGGCGGTCGATTGTTCCGCTCCGTCACCCGGGCAGGACCGCACGAAGCCGCCGAGTCTGTCACGGGCGGTTTCGGCATCGGACGGCTGCCCGAAGGGCCCCGCAATCACGCGGCGCAGGCCGTCCGATCCGTCGACCTCGCGAACGGGATACCCGGCTCGCTCCGCCTCGCGCCTCGCCGCTGCCGCGTTCGCGGGCTCGCTATATGCTCCGATTTGTAGTTCCAGACAATCTGGCTCATGTGGCAGCACGAGCAACACGATTCTGACCCGAGCCGTTCCCGGACCCAGCATACCGAGGGCCCGAGCTGCCGCCCGTGAAATGTCCAGAATTCGATCGTTCACGAACGGGCCGCGGTCGGTTATTCGCAGTTCGGCCTCACGGTCATTGTCCCGGTTCTCCACTCGCACCACGCTTCCGAATGGCAGCCAGCGGTGAGCCGCCGTCATCTCCTCCATGTCGTAGACCTCTCCGGAGGCGGTGCGGCGGCCGTGAAAAGGCTCGCCGTACCACGAGGCTACGCCCGATTCGGTCCAGCCGGGTGCCAGTGTGATCGGGTCTGGCGCTGGGGCTGGAGGTCTCGAGCCTGCGCATCCGGCTGCCATCAGGCAGACGGCTGCACCGAGAGTCCGCAACAGGACCGTCCCCTCACACGTATGTTGGCGCACAGCCAGCAAGCGTCCCGCTGCTTCGCGCCTTAGACGGCGTCGAACGACACCGGCCCGAAGGCTTCCGGTGAGCTCCAGGGGTGAGCGATGAATGAGGAGCGTCCCAAGGTCATGATCCTCGGCGCCGGATTCGGCGGTCTGTGGACGGCCCGCGCACTGGCCCGGGCGCCCGTTTCGGTCACTCTCGTCGACCGGAACAACTACCACACCTTCCTCCCTCTCCTGTACCAGGTCGGCGCGGCCGAGCTGGAGCCGTTCGCCATTGCCCGCCCGGTGCGCTCCATCGTCCACGATCAGCAGAACCTCCACGTACTCGTGGCGGAAGCACGCCGGGTCGACCTCGACCGCAAAGTCGTGCACACCAGCCGTGGTGTCCACGCGTACGACTATCTCGTCGTCGCCCTCGGCAGCGTGCCGCACGATTTCGGTATTCGCGGAGTTCGCCAGCACACGTACCCGCTTAAGACGCTCGAGGATGGCGTCGCGTTACGAAGCCACATCCTCTCCTGCTTCGAAACCGCCAGCACCGAGCCGGACGGGGCGGCCCGACGGCGCCTTCTCCGATTCGTGATCGTCGGGGGCGGACCCACCGGTGTCGAGTTCGCGGGCGCGCTCTCCGAGCTCGTCCGGGGACCGCTGACCCGGGACTATCCTGCGCTCGCAGGCGAGGCGGCCATCGTGTTACTGGAAGCTCGCGATCGACTGCTGGAAGGCTTTCCGGGCCGCCTGGGCACGTACGCTCTGAGTCGGCTGACACGCATGGAGGTGCAGGTTCGGACCGACGCACGGGTAGCCGAAGTCACTGCCGATCGAACGGTGCTGGCCGACGGCTCCGAGATCGCGGCCCGAACGGTCGCCTGGACCGCCGGTGTGCTGGGGGCCCCGGAGGCCAGACGCTGGGGTCTGCCCGTGGACCCGAGCGGCCGCGTGTCGGTCGAGCCGACCCTCACGGTTCCCGGTCATGCGGAAGTGTTCGCTGTGGGCGACGTGGCCCTCGGTCTCGGTCCCGATGGCCGGCCGCTGCCCATGCTCGCCCAGGTCGCGATGCAGGGGGGCGAGCTCGTGGCACGCAACATCCGGCGGGCGATGAAGGACCAGCCCCCGCTCGAGTTCACCTATCGCGACAAGGGCGCGATGGCCGTGATCGGCCGAAACGCGGCTGTCGCGGAGGTCCGTGGGCGAAGCTTCACCGGCTTCCTCGCGTGGCTGCTGTGGCTGGGCGTGCACATCGTCTATCTGATCGGCTTTCGCAATCGGCTGGCGGTGCTTCTGAACTGGGCCTGGGACTACCTGTTCTACGAACGCGTTGCGCGGATCCTGCTGCCGTTCCGGAGGCAGGCACCGCGCTGGCCGGATGCCGAGTAGGTACGGTGTCCCGTCGAGTTCCGGTTTCCGAGCGAGGCGCGCCCCCCGGTCGACGCATGTAAGTTGGGGGTGAAGTTCCGACGCGAGGTGACTGCGATGCAGAATGCCGAATACAGCATGACGAAGAAGTTGCCGGATACCCCCTACGAGGAGGCGGTCGAGCGGGTGACGGCCGCCCTCCGAGACGAGGGCTTCGGCGTGCTTACCGAGATCGATGTGCGCGCCATCATGCGCGAGAAGCTGGACGCCGACTTCAAGCCGTACGTGATCCTGGGCGCCTGCAACCCCAACCTCGCAGGCGATGCTGCAGATGGCGGACGTCGAAGCGCTACGCTCGATCGCGTACGAGGCCGAAGAGCGCCTGAAGCGAGTGCTTCAACGGGTGTAGTCCCCGCCGGCTACTCCCCGCCCAGCGGATTCTCGACGAGGCCCAGGAAGAGGATCGTTCCGGAGAATCGCTCGCGGATCGCGAACAGGAACGGGCGGTCCACGCGCATCGTGGGCGGAAGCGATGTGACACCGATTCCCACCGACGTTGCGGCGGCGGCCTCGGTGCCCTCCTCGTTCACGTCCACGAAGGTCTTCTGTTTCACCTCGGTGATGAACAGGTTGCCGGGGACCTCGGCTCCCGGCGCGACCAATCGCGAAAAGTCCGCGTTGCCGCGGTCGAAGACGATGCCCATTCCGAGGGCTGACAGCGCGTCGTTCAGCTTCTTCTCCCACTCCAGCTGGAAGCGGGGTAGTTCGAGCAGCATTCTCTGCATGGAGAAACCGCTCATCCACGCGTCCCAGCGTGTCTCGTCGAGCTGTGTCACCAGTTCGTCCAGCGTTCTCCCCGCGGCAGGTAGCAGGACCGTCATGCTGAAAGCGCCCCGTCCGTACCTGAGATCCACCCCCTGAAACAGCTCGTTCTCCTGATACAGAAAGTCGCCCTGTCGGGACATGAGACGAGCCTGCACGGTCGTTCCGTCCGACACGTTGAACGCTGCCTCGGTCGTGAAATCGGGGTCGAACGGCTTCTGCCACGCTCCTTTGAAGTAGATCGCGTTGATGAGGAACATCACGTCCTCGGGCGTGATCTCCTGGATCAGCTCCGTGATCTTCCCGTTCGTGCTGCTTTCGACCCACCCGTTGATCGTGGTGGTCGCCGTCGGGTCCGCGAAGTCGAGTGCGCTCACCAGCGCGTCGAAGTACTCTCTCGAGACGTCCGCGAAAGCTTGTGAGGTCGGGAAGTCGTCCCGGTGCCAGATCGAGTTCGCGATGCTGAAGTCCACGTCGTCATCCAGACCCCGCAGCAGCTCGATCAGGGTCTGGTACGCCACGTTGGCTTCTTCCTCATCGAGACCCCCGTGTCCCAGGGCGTTCCGCATCGCCTCGAGCGTCGTCCCGTCGGCACCGTTGGCAGTCATCCCGAGCGCCATGTAGGCCGAGAGCGGCGAGGCGATCACGTTCTTCCCGTCCCTCGCGCCCCCCAGCTCCGCGAACAGCGCCAGGCCGAAGCCGTTGCCCGAGTTGATCAGCGCCTGTTCGGCCGGTGACAGCTCGCGTGGCAATGACTCGAGCGGTTCCAGGGGCGTCTGCGCCGTGCCGCACCCCGTGAGCATCGTTATCGAGCCCATGGCCAGGCTCGCAGCGACCCAGCGTGCTCGACCGCTGCGGGTTTCCCGCGTCGCGTGCATCCTCTCATCTCCTCTCCGGCAGCTCCGCACCGGACGATCTATGGACTCCTCACCGGGGGCGTCACCAGACGAGATGAAAGTCCTCTTGCCGCCGAAACATCCAGTGGGGAACCCCCGTCTCGTCCAGATACGCTTCCTCTTCCTGGCGGCAGCTCGCAGCTTTGCCGTTCCACTCCGGCACGGCGACCCTCGCCTGGAGCTCGATCGAGTGCCACGTGTTCGGTTCGAGTTCCAGATCACCGCGCACGGGCACTCCCTCCTGGTGATCCCACAGTCCGATGAGGGGACCCGCACCGTGGCCGTGGTCGCCTATCGGATGTGTATACACCGTTCCCTCGATCCCTTCCCCCTCCATCGCGGCGAGCGTGCGTGCGAGGACCTCGTTGCCGCTTCGCCCTGGCTCCATCTCGCGCATCAGATGGTCCTGTACCCGATTGCTCGTGGCGAGGCAGGCTCGGAGGCCGTCGGGCGGTTGCGTCTCGCCTGGGCGCAGCACGTAGCCAAGATGCTGGGTGTCGGTGTGGAGACCCATGGCGACCACGCCGAAGTCCACCCAGAGGAGATCGCCCGGCTCGATTACGGTCGGACCGTCTTCCGGCACTTCGCCCACCCGCTGGACGCTCACGGAAGGGTGAAACCACACGGTCATCCCGAGGTCCCGCACCTGCTCGCGCAGCCACCAGCGGACGTCGTCAATCGTCGTCGTTCCGGGCGTGATGACCGCCGAGCTGAAGGCACGTGAGATCAACGCGTGCACGGTTTGCTGAAGACGACGGTAGTGCGGAAGCATGGAGGGCACCCGGGTCGCGATGTAGTCGATGGCCAGCTCGGGTTTCCGCACCACCCGAATGACGTACTCGTTGCCCAGCGCGCGCTCCAGGGCCTCCCGTTCGCCCGCGTGTAGCCCATCGGAAAAGGCGTGGTGCTCGTCGATGTTGAGCACGATGTTCCTCGGATCGCGCCCTTCGATCAGCTGGCGTAGCTGCCTCCACTGCTCATCACCGAACAGCTCGGGGCGATCCGACCACGGGTCGGACTCAGTGTACACCTCGTACAGTCCGCCCTGGCTGGTGCCACCCAGTGCGATCCGATCCACACCCACTTCGGGCCCGCGGTCGTGAAAGATGTAGATGGAGCGTCGGCGTGCCGCGAAAGTGGTCGGCGAGCGCATCGACCAGAATACCGGGTCCTCTGCGTACTCCCGCATCGAGAGAATCCACATCTCGACCTTGTGCTTACGCATCAGGGCGGGCAGCACGGTGGTGAGCCGCTCCGCGAGCCACGCCTGCTGAAGATCGGCTTGCTCTCGTAGAGGCGGCAGCGCATGCACCTGAGGCACGACTCCCTCGGGCGTGTCCCCGTGCGTCTGGGCTGCGGCATCGGAGGTGGCAGCCCCGGTCGCTGCAGTCAGTAGGACGAAGGTGACGACGCTACGAATGGTTCCCATGTCGCTGTGACTCCGTGTGTGACGTCGGGTGTCGAAGCAACCGCAATGAGGTCTCGACAGGCCACCAACTACGTTCAACAAATGAAAGAGCCCCATACAGCGGAGACTTCCGCTGTCGGAGCTCGTCGGAACTAGAGCCGCTCGGGCCCGGAGCAAGGCTAGCGAAACGAAACGATTTGCGGGAGCGCTTTCTTTCGGATGTCCGGCACCCGGGCGTCCTCGGCGGGATAGCCGACGACGAGCAGCAGAAACGGACGCTCGTTCGCAGGGCGATCCAGTATCTCGTTCAGGAACGCCATCGGGCTCGGCGTGTGGGTCAGGGTCGCCAGGCCCGCGTGATGCAGTGCCGTGATCAGCATCCCTGTGGCGATCCCGACCGACTCCGCCACGTAGTAGTGCTTCACCTTCGTCCCGTCGGGCAGCTGGCCGTACCGTTCCGCGAAGATGGCGATCAGAAACGGTGCATCCTCCAGAAACGGCTTCTCGGGATCGGTGCCCAGCGGCTCGAGTGCCTTCAGCCACTCCGGCGGTGCCCGTCGCTCGTAAAACTCCCGCTCCTCCTGTTCGGCCGCTTCGCGAATCCGTTGCTTCCGCTCGGGGTCGCTCACGACCACGAAGTGCCACGGCTGCATGTTCGCCCCACACGGCGCCGTGCCCGCTGCCCGGACGGCGAATTCGATTACCTCTCGTGGCACGGGACGGCGCGCGAAGTGGCGCACTGATCGTCGCCGCTTCATCTCCGCGTAGAAGGCACGGGCGCGCGTGACCATCTCCTCGGGAGCGAGCTCCCTGTAATCGGTCAGGGGCAGGAATCGGTGCTTGGTCATGGCCCGCCCGCCTCAGAAGACCACACCGAGCCTGGCGACGAAGACGGGGTCCGCATTCTCGATCGTCGTCTGCTCGATTCCGGGGCCGAAGAATACGCTCTTGTAGGTCAGCGTGATTGCACCGAAAAAGGAGCCGAACGTATCGCTCCCCGTCACGGACTCACCCCCCACGCTGATCGTGGAGCGGTCATGGGCGAGCACGGCCCCGAGCTGAGGAATGAAGGCCAGGCCTGAGTCACCGGACTCGAGTCGCCAGCCGACCTCACCACCTCCACCGAAAAGCACGCCATCGACGTCCAGGTTCGTCAACCCGGCGTCGTTGGCCAGCCAGCGGTATCCGAAGAACGCGACCGGGCAGAACGAGAACTTCTGTTGACGAACGACCTCCGCGGCGAGCGTCCCCAGTATTCGGGCAAAGGCAATGTCCGAGTTGTCGACCAGCGTATAACTGAAGTCGGCCACCGCCGCGATGGGACCCAGCGCGTTGTAGCCGAGCTGGCCGCCGGGTGCCCACGCTCCATCAGTGAACGCTGCGGCTCCGAGCAGGTAGCCCTGGCCGTCGCCGGAGCTGTTGCCGAGACAGGCCTGTGCTTCCCCATCGCCTGTCGACAGGAGAAGCCCGACTGTAATCGTCAAACACACACGTCGCGTGAGTCGCTGAGTCCTCATTGTCCGACTCCGTTGGTTTGGGCAAAGCAGCGGCTACGGCTCGCAAACGCCGGATTCGCCGGTCGCGCACACCGATTCGTACGCTCGGGCCAGCCAGCTGAGCAGGACGCTCCCCGCCTCCTCGATCGTGCGCCCGAACACCACAATACCATCTTGATGCCCACCCATGGAAAGGATGCGGCGCTCGGGGAGCACGGTGTCGCGATACAGCCGCCGTACCTCGAGAGCCATCTCGGTGGTCCCGTAGGCCACCCGAGTGTCAGTCGTGGGGAGCCTGAGCCGGCCGGCCTGCCGCCACAGCACGGGACTATGGGCGTGCAGAACGCATCGGATATGGGGGGCCAGGTCGTACACGGCCCCATGGGTCATGGACTCTGAGGAGGGGTGAACGCGCCCGCGGCTCCTGACCCGGTTCTGGCCGTAGTCATATTGCTCGACAAAGCTGAAGTCTTCTAGCGCGAGCATGCGCTTGCCGGCCGTCTGCGTCCCCGTGATGAGAAACGACCGTTGACCCAGGGGGGCGTTGGGTGGTCCGAAGCGCGTGCTGACATTGCCGTACCCAGCACCTCCGTAACGGGCGGGATCCCGCCCGACCAGGCCAGTGAGGGCCATGATCTCTCGCCACGCGATGAGCTTACAGGCCAACTCTCCGTAGCGGCGTGTCTCTAACGGCTCAGCCTCGTGGTCCAGCTGGAACTTGATGACGCCTTCGTGCGGCATCGTCCTAACGGAGGGGGCCGAGTCGGGATCGGCAAGACGGGCGGACGAGCGCCGGCGGTCGGAAGGTGACTCCCGGTGAGGGCTGGCTCCCTCGGCTGCGGGCGCCTGCACTCGCCGTTGGACCTCCCGATCCCTAAGTTTCGCGGCTAATTGGCACCGCCGCGCTGGACATAGGGCTCTGGCGCGAGGCGCGAGCTACGTAGCGGCTCGGTCCGTTCACTCTGACGAGGAGACTGCCCCATGCGCGCACCAACCATCGCTGCAGCGTTCGTCGCTGTCCTTCTGATCCCGCTGGCTGCGGGCGACGTGACGGCCCAGGACGACGAAACCGCGTACAGTTACGCGAGCTACTACCAGTGCGGTCCCGGACAGGGCCGAGCGTTCGAAATCATTCGCGACCTGTGGGGTCCGCTCGTCCAGACCCAGATGAACACGGGAACCATCTCAGCGTGGGGCACCCTGGCCCACAACACTGGCAACCCGTGGTCCATGCTCATCTACCACATCGGAACGGACCTGAACGCGATGAATGAGGCCCTGGACGGCATGGTCTCGCAGTTCGCTTCCGAGAACCCGGACGCGGCCGCCGAGTTCGGGGCGGCCTGCCCGAGGCACGAGGACTACATCTGGACGACGGGGCCCGGGTCCAGTGCTGGGGCCGAGGTCGCACAGGATCGCGCGAACGCCTTGTTTGCAGTCTACATGCTCTGCGACGAGGGTCGGGAGGCGGTGGCCGACCTGATCGTCGAAGAGGTGTTCGCCCCGATCTACGACAAGCAGGTCGAAGAGGGTCGATTAACCGGGTGGGGCTGGCTGTCGCACTACGTCGGCGGCAAGTATCGCCGGCTGCTCGTGATGGACGGCGCCGATCACGCTTCGCTGCTCGAAGCTCGCAGTCAGATCCTGTCGGAGATCGGCTCCGAGCACGGCGCGTTGGCCGCCGCGTTCTCCGACGTGTGCAACGGCCACCAGGACGTGATGTGGAACGTCGTCATCTCGCAGCCGTAAGGGCGGACCCGCCTTGACGATGGAAAGAGGGCCCCGAATTCGGGGCCCTCTAAAGGTACACCAAAATGGTGCACCAATGATCAGTCGATCGCAGCCTCGACCCTGTCGACCTGGTTGAGCGCCACCGCGTTGATGCAGTATCGCAGACCGCTCGGTTCGGGCCCGTCCGGAAACACGTGACCCAAGTGGGCGTCGCAGGTGCTGCAGGTCGTTTCTATGCGACGCATCCCGAGTGAGTCATCGAGATGGTAGGCCACGACGTTCGGTTCGACGGGCTGCGTGAAAGACGGCCATCCCGTGTCCGACTCGTACTTCTCTTCGGAATCGAAGAGCGGAGTATCGCAGCAGAGACATACGTACAGACCGGGCTCGAACAGGCTGCACATCTCGGAGCTGAACGCCCTCTCCGTCCCGTGCTGCCGAGTCACGCGGTACTGCTCGGGCGTCAGCTGCGCCCGCCATTCTTCGTCGGTGCGTTCGACGCGGCGGTCCGGCACCGGGTTCCCCTGACTCGCAAATCTGACGACGTCATTCCACTGGGTCATTCGGTCACTCTCCATCGGAGTGGCTACCGGCGAGCAGGTCGGCGTACTCCTGAGCCAGGCCGTCGTGCAGCGTGGTAACCAAAGTCACGCGCGCCTGAAGCGTCTGGAGGAACTGCGGCAGTTCCTCTTCAGGCACCTCCCCCAGACTCATGTGCTCGACGACCGCGGTCTGCGAGCGATCGTACAGCTTCTGCAGGTTGTAGAGGCGTGCTACTCGTGCCATCCAGTCGTAGTCCAGGAAGTGGGCCGCGCGCGTCATCTGGGCGGTCTGCCAGGCAGCCGTCGAGAGTAGCGCGAACTCGAATTCCACGCTCAGGGAATCCGCCGATGTCGACTCCACCCCATCGACATAGTCGGCGATTCGTTCGACGAGCGCCGCGTTCAGGCCACCGACTCCTGCCAGTTCGTCGCGGTTCGCCTCGATCTCTTCGAGAATGTTGGCCCTTGCTGTCGCCGCCAGCTCCTGGTTTGCCCGATCTTCGCGCCATTCGTCGATGGCCAGAGCGATCAGAACAGCCAGCATCACGGAGAAAGCTTCGATCATGAACTCGGGGATCCGGGCCCGCAGACGACGGCCGAGGCTTCGTGATGTAGTGTCCTTCTTCTTCGACTCGCTTTTTCTCGTCACTCGTTTTTCGTGTTCCATTCTGAGGCTCGGCTTGAAGGAGACGAGGTCAGGTGAGTCCAGCGTGGCTAACCTAATGGACGCGGTACCCCACGCGAAACGAAGACTCGAAGTCGCGGAGAAGATCGCCGAGTCCGTGCTACGGAACCGGTCCGACCGCTTGCCCGACGGCGCGGGCGGTCGTAGCTGTGCACCAGAGACGAGCAGGGGCAGGACGGTCGTGAAACGGTGCTTGGATTGATGGAAAAGCGTGCTTACGAGGAGAAGGTTTCATCGTCTAAAACCGAAGTGCTATTTGTGGCACTCACGTCTTTATTTCTTTTGCTTTTTACATGGCGGTTCATGATCAGCAGAAGCGGGCTTCTGACCATCATATTTCTTTGTTGTTTCATCCTGTTCTTGTTCTATTCGTTTAACTATAGAACACTTGTCATTCGGCTATCTTCAGAGTCTCTGATTCTTAGATTTGGCATCTTCACCTGGCGTGTACAGTTAGACAATATTGAAGCTTACTATCTTGACGATATCTCCTTATGGAGGATCGGGGGAGCCGGTATTCACTTCACAGTGATACGGGGAAAGTACCGTGCGTTTCTTAATTTCTTGGAACATCCCAGAGTAGTCGTTGCGCTCAAGAAGAAGAAAGGTCCTGTGCGGGAGATAGCTTTCTCAACGATTAATCCTGAGGAAGTGTTTCGGATCCTACAGGCGTGTGGGGAAAATCCCAACAGAGGGAGGTGAGACTGGACGAAGAAACAGGAAGGTGTGGCGGTCCTCAGGATTTCGGGCAGGGATTGTTCTTGCCTTTCCCCTTGCCCTGGCCGGGCAGTCCCTGGCCCCCGCCGGCGCCTTGGGAGCCTCCTTGGTTCGGGTCCTCGACACAGGCCGCCGCGTCGCTATATGACTGACTCGCAGCGCTGCCGAGCTGGATCATCGCTGCCGTGGCGGCCAGAGCGATTAGCACGACGATGAGCACGTACTCGACTAGGTCCTGACCTGCATCGGGGCGGACCTTGCTGACCACGGATTCGTCTTTCACCCACATGCCTCTTCCGGCTGCAGCCACTGAACCGCTGCCAAAACAAACGGCTCGGGTTAATATGCCGCAAGACCCATACCTCTGAGCACTAAGAAAGGAACGATCCAACGCGGCCCCGCCACCCCTGCCCGAAAAGGTGGGCAACGAGTGAAGGCTGAAAGTTGTTGGCAAGAAAAAACGGAGGGGGAGGGATTCGAACCCTCAAGTCCGTGAGGACGCCGGTTTTCGAGTTCTCTGGAACCCTCTGCGTCTCGTTGCGTGTGGCCGCATTTCCCTTCAACTACAAGGCCTGCGGTGTCCTCAACGTTCGCAAGCTCTGCGGATGGCCATACCCTTTAGCAGCACTTTGTGCCCAATCTGTGCCCACGGCGCGGCTTATCTTGGGGAAGGACCCGCGAGCTCAGTTGGGCGGAGCGCCGCTTTGCAGGCGCGACTAACCCAGCGGACACGATAGAACGAGCTACTGCACCTCGCTGTCCACAGCCGTCTGCGCTTCAACCTCCTGCCGCTCCTCCGACCCGTCTTATGAAGGAAGCCTCTTTCGCTTACTCCGGGCCTCACATATAATCGCGCCTGCAGTAGTGTATCGACTGGCTGGTGCTTTAGGGTGCCACAAAGGCGCTTCCGATGTGATCCGGCCAGTGACCGCGTCGTTCCCCGCGCATTGGGAGTAATTGCATGAGCGTGTGGTCGCCTGCTGGCTGGACCCACCCGACGGCCCGCCTGTTGGGCCGACCCTCCTTCTGCGCCCGTCTCTCCTCGGACCCTCCTTTGCCAACTGCCATTGAACGGTCTCGTCGGCCTTTCAACGATCTGCCGTTTTCGTGCCGCGGTAGCGGCGCGTCTCGCCCAACCTGAGCAAAGGGCTGAAGATCAGATACTCTCCTGTCCAAGTTCAGCTTCCGCTGAAGAGGGCTGTCAGAGAGGGGTGAAACGGTTCAAATCGGTGGTGGTGGCGATCACCGCCATACCCGTGAATCGCGCGGCCTAGGAGTTGATCGGCGCCCAGCGCCTGGTGTTGGGTCTCCGGCCCGCGGCATAGCCTGAGGAGGTCGGTATGCGGTATCGAATCGGACTCGCGGTCGCTTCCCTCGCCGTTTTGGGTGGCTTGGTTTTGCCAGCGACCGCAGTTGCACAGATCCCCAGGGAAGTCAGGAGGGCGGCCGAGGACGCGGCCAAGAGGGAGATCCTCAACAAGACAGAGGAGCTGGCCGCCGGCGCTGTCCGCTGCGTGTTCAACAACTTCGAATGCATTCGCAAGGCGAAGGAAGATGGCGAGCGCGTGGTCCTTACCGACGAGGAGGGCACCCTCCTTGCCGACGAGGAGGGGAACCCGATCACCGACCCTTCTCAGCTTCCTCCAGGCAGCGTTCCCGGCGGAGTCGCTTCTACGTATGACTTCGAGGCTGGCGACCGGGAGCTTTTCGTCTCGGACTTCTCTGGCGACAACCTGGGCGATTTCCCTCGCAGCCTAGAGCTCGTTGAGGGCAACATGCAGGTCATTGAGTGGCAGGGGCGACGGTTCCTTCAGACCAACTCCAAGTACAACGGGTTCGCGGTCCCGCTTCCCGCAACGTTGCCCGAGCAGTTCACCATCGAGTTCGATTTGTACGATCCGGCCGGATTCTACGGCGTCGGCATCGCCTTGAGCGAGCCTCCCAATCGTGGCTTCACGTGGTCTACCTACTACGACCACCACGTCTTCCGTGCGGGCCACCAGCATGGCTCGGGTGTGTGGACGGGGAGGAACAACCAGCAAGTAGCGACCGCGGTGGATATGCGGTCTTCTGAGGAGATCGTGCCCGTGCGCATCATGGTCGATGGGGCGCACGCGAAGATGTTCATTGGGGAGAACCGCGTGGCCAACGTTCCGCAGGCCAACCTGCCGCGAAGCGAGAAGATTCACTACTCCGTCTGGTCCCGCCCTCCTGACAAGCTCACGTATATAGGGGACATCCGGATCGCTGCAGGTGGCAGAGATCTGTACAGCGCTCTGGAGGCGGACGGCCGCGTCGCGATTAGAGACATCCTGTTCGACACGAACTCCGCCACCATCCGTTCCGAGTCGGCACCGATCCTGGAGCAAATCGGCACGATGATGCAGGAGCACCCGGATCTGAAGCTCCTGGTGGAGGGCCACACCGACAACGAGGGCGAGTTCGATTGGAACATGCAGCTCTCGGCGGATCGCGCGGCCTCCGTGAAGGCCTACCTGGTCGAGAACTTTGGCATCGAAGCCGAGCGGATGCGCACGATGGGGCTCGGCCCAACCCAGCCGGTGGACAGCAACGACACCGATGAAGGTCGGCAGAAGAACCGCCGGGTGGAGCTCGTGAAGATATAGAGCGGCAAAGTGCTCACGGGGTCCTCACGGATCGCTGAACTCGATGCGACCCCCAAACGACTCATTCTGGAGGTAAAGATGTCAAAACGTCGCCTCGTTCACCTTATCCCGCCCACAATAGCTTTGGCACTGTTGGCTACCACGGCCTCGCCGGCCCAGGGCCAACAGCCACAAAGGGGGAGACCGGTAACCGCGGAGCAACTGGGCCTCGAGATAGTCATGTCGAGCACTGTCTTGATCAATCCTGGAGAGATCTCACAGCGTGCCGAGGTCCAATGCCCCAGCGGTAAGGTTGCCATAAGCGGTGGCTTCTCCGGTGGAGTCGCTAGTGGAGCCGGTGTTTTTGCAGCACTCAACGCCCCGAATAATATCCAGAATGGGCGGTTTGCGCGTGGCTGGGTGGTCGTAGGCGTCAACACAGCCGCGATCGAACGAGGCATTGTCGCGTACGCCCTGTGCATTAACGAATCCTGAATCAAGGTAGGCTCCGATTGGACCGGAGACTCACGGCGGCCCGCCACCCGGGCCGTGAGTTAGATTGGATGCCGCGCGAACGCTACGGCGGCACGTTGGATGATCCTCAAATTTGGAGGGACTAATGGAAGTCACGGAACGAGCTGGACAGTTGCGACGAAGGCTGAACGCGAGGGTAGGCCTGCCCTGGATCGCGGGAGCCGTCGCTCTCTGTTTGAGCGGAGCGGTCCAAGAAGCGACGGCTCAGGAAGACCCGGGAGCTGTGCTGGAGAAGCTCATGAGGGAGATCCAGGGAACTAGGGTCGAGGTGGAGGCGTGTCCCGCCGAGCTGGAGATCTACAAGTTCCTGGGAAGCACGGAGCATGTCAGCTGGGAGGACCGGGAAGTTGGTGCGTGGGGCGACGACCTCGTGATAGCTGTGGGGGTCACGAACAATGGCGGTAGGCCAGCCGTGTTCGACTATGCGATTGGCTCCTGCAAAGATCACGAAGTGTGGGCTAAGGCTGAGGGCGTCCAGCTCAAGCCCGGCGATAAGCACGTGAGCGGGTTCAGAATTACGCATAAAGAGTTGGTAGGGCACGCTCCCGCGAACGTAGCGACCAATCAGACCTGTATAGCGATCTTCCTCTTGAGGGACGGAGCCAAGGATCTGTTCCGAGACGGCAACGTCCCCAACCACGACAAGCAGCACACGGTGCTCGTGGATCAAGTGATTGGGTGAC
>JBDHBD010000029.1:0-23336 GCA_039587755.1 Gemmatimonadota bacterium
GGACTCAATCCCTGAGGAGGAGTGAATGAAAAAGGTTACGAAACTGCTGCTGGTAGCCAGCGTTGCGGCCCTGGGCGCTATCGGCTTCAACGCGTGCGGCGACAGTATCACGGTTGTCGAACCGGCACCGCCGCCGCCACCGCCACCGCCACCGCCGGGCGTGCAGCCGACGATCCAGATCGCGTCGATCTTTCAGCAGGGCGGACCAGTCAATCCGGCCGCCGTGGCGGGCCAGATCGACGTGACGCTGAACGTCGAGCCGGGCGAGGGCAACACGCTGCAGAAAGTGGCGATCCTGATCGACGGTGTGGAGGTAGCTGCTCAGACCTTCACCGCTTCGGTGCAGCAGAAGGGGGGCGAGGGCCTGTCGACAGCGGTCGCGCAAACGCAGATCATTCTCAGCTATTTGACGTCAACCCTGAATGCGAACGGGCATCCGGTGTGGCTGAACGAGCTGCACCAGCTGACCGCGTCGATGACGACCGATGCGGGTAGTGCTACGGCGGCCGCCGTCGCGCTCACGTTCGCCAACGTTAACATCGATGGCGAACTAGCGGTTACGGCTGGGATTTGCGCGGACGATGCCGATGGTGACGAGTGGTGCGGGAACGGCGATGTGGAAATTTCTCTCGTTGATGCGGTGATCTACTCCGTCACACCGCCCGACATCGATTTCACCATCGATATATGCGACGCCCGCTGGTCCAACGACGACGCCGATCAGGAGATCGAGGCTGCCGTTACCAAGACGGGGACCGAAGTGATCTGGTCGGCCACGATCCCCGCGTCGATCGACGAAAACCAGGACGAGCAGCAGTGCCATATTTTGGCCAGCGCACTCGCTGACAACGATCCATTCGATTTGTTCCTCGACAACGTGGAGCCCGATGTGCCGGAGTTTGACCACTACACGTTCGCTGACGCACGGGCGGACGATCCGTTCCTCCAGGGCCCGCCGAACGACTTTGCCAACGGCACGACGTTGTTCGGGTTGGACGGACCCGGCGTCGATGGCGGAATCGGAACGGTCGTATTCACGATGAACGAGGCAGTTCCGGTCGGCGCGACGTTCGGCAACCCGGCCACGTGGGATGTGGGCGCTGTAGTCGAGAACGGTGCGGATCTCGGTGAGTCCGACGACGATACGGCCGCTTCTAGCTTCCGGGTGGTCGTCACGGCGCTGGCCGATGGTTTGGGCAATACGACGGATCCAGATGACCTGGGTCCGGACGCTGACTGCCTGCCGATGTGCTCCGACGCGTTCTGGGTCGACATGACCGCGGCGAGCTTTGCCGACATCAGGCCCGATGGCATAGCTGTTCTGCGGCCCGATGACGGCACCTTCGGTGTGACTCCTGCCGACGTGATCACGGACTTCGGGATCACGGAAGAGCTCTCAGGTCTGGATATGGACGGCGACTGCACGGACGGTTTTGGCAACTTCCAGGCTTGCGAGGACGAGACCGAGATTGATGTCGAACTCGATGGTGTGAACGAGGCCTTCACGTTGGCCCCGATACCGGCCGACGGAGACCAGGTAGACGATGCGGCTCACGAAATCAGCGTTGCGACCGTGAGCACCGACGTCGCACTGGAAGGTGACTGGACCGTCGATGCCCAGTTCGTGGATCAAGCCGGTAACGTGTCCACGTTCGGCACGGCGACCACGACGGACATCACACAGCCGGACGTCGCCTTCACGGACACCGAGCCGGACTTCAACGTGCCTGGTGCCACAACGCACCCGGCCGACTTCGCCGGCACGCTCGAGGACGATAACGGGATCGAAGGTGCGACGATCACCGGCTTCGTCGACGGGTTTTCTGAGGAGTTCCCGGCAGCGTCGGGGCTCTTCATCTGCGGAGATGGCACTGCCACAGGTACGCCCGGTGCGATATTCGTACTCGCCACGGCGGACAACGACATCAACGATCTTGGGGCCGGACCGGCCTTCACGACCGGCTACACGCTGAAGTCCCTGGGCGCTGGCGTGACCGGAGACTACTGCTACGAACTGGCTGCCTCGGATCCGTCGCTGTTCCTCGATGGCACCGTCGCCGGGAATCCGTCGCAGGTAACCGCCACACACACCGGAGGCTGGTAGTCCTAGCTTCCCGATATGGGGATGGTTGACACGGCGGGTCGGGCTCGAGCCTGACCCGCCGGACCAGCCCCGAACAGAGGTATCGCTCCACCTCAGGAGAGACCCCGCGTCCAGCGGGGTCTCTTTATTTTGTAGACAGGTTTCCCGTCGCGATCGTCTTGTCTCGCGCTGATCCTCTTTTCTTTGCCCGGAGGGCGGGTTAGTGTTGATCGCTGCCGGACGGCAGGTCCGAAACCGCGGCCGTTCGGTGAACGTACGAGGCTGTGGTCATGGGCTTTTTCGAGTTCATCGTATTGATCGTTGTCGTCATTACGTGTGGCGAAATGGTGACGAAGGGGATGGACGCTTTCGGCCGCCGGTCGAAGCGACCCATTGCGCCGCCGCCGGCCGACAACGAGCAGATACGTGAGCTGAGCGAGAAGTACGAGCTTCTGGCCGGACAGTTGGAGCGTCTGGCGGAAGAGCAGCGGTTCCTGACCCGGTTGCTCGAGGAGCGACCGGCGCTGCCTGGACAAAGCGAACGGAAGGAAGCGAGCTGATGGTCAGTCGCGAAGATGTCGAGAGTTTCTTGATCCGGGCCGAAGTGGATTCCGAGGAGCTCGTGCCGCCGACTCCGAGCGATGAGTCGCGGGGCGAGCCGGCGATCGTGGTCAGCTATTCACCGCCCGTGGTCGTTTTCCGCACGGTGATCCGGACCACCCCGGACGACGAGGGCGGACAACTGAGCCTCTATCGCAGTTTGCTGGAGCTCAACGCCACCGAGCTCGTGCACGGGGCCTACGGGCTGGACGACGGAGAAGTCGTCCTCGCCGACACGCTGGAGCTCGAGAACCTCGACTTCTCGGAGTTCCGGGCGTCGCTGGAGAGCCTGGCGCTCGCGGTCACATCCCACTGGCACCAACTCACAACGGACTGACGTTCCGATGGCCATATTCGACAAGCTTTCCCGGTTGATTCGCTCCAACATCAATGACCTCATCGCCCGGGCCGAGAACCCGGAGAAGATGCTGGTCCAGATCATCGAGGACATGCGGCGCCAGCTCGCCCAGGCGAAGCAGGAGGTCGCGGTCGCCATCGCGGACGAGCGGAAGCTGCGCGCCCAGGTCGAGGAGGAGCGGTCTCAGGCCACCGAGTGGGAGCGCCGCGCGAGGCTGGCGATTCGCGAGGCGCGTGACGACCTGGCCAAGCAGGCGCTGATGCGGGGCCAGGAGCACGCCCAGCACGCCGCGACGCTGCACGAGCAGTGGCAGCGGCACCGCACCGAGACGGAGCGTCTCAAGGAGTCCCTGCGCCAGCTGAACGCCAAGATCGAGGAGGCGAAGCGCAAGAAGAACCTCCTGATCGCCAAGCAGAGGCGGGCCCAGGCGCAGCGCCGAATCCACGAGACAATGGCTGGCCTTCAGGACAAGAGCGCCTTCCGGGCCTTCGACCAGATGGCCGAGAAGATCGAGACCGAGGAGCGGAAGGCCCTGGCGAGCGCCGAGGTTACCGAGGAGCTCACGGGCGACACACTTGCAGCCGAGTTTCGTCAGCTGGAGGCCGGCGACGTGAACGTCGAGGCACGGCTTCTGTCGCTCAAAGAGGAGATGGGTCTGCTGCCCTCCGCCGAAGAGGAGACGAAGGCGCTTGAGGCCGGCGAGGAGGCGGAGGAAGGCGAGGAGGAGATCCACGAGGCCGAGGCCGAGCTCATCTCGGAAGAGGAATCGGAAGAGGAAGAAGTCGAGGCGGTCGAGGAAGGCGGAACGTCCGCTGAACGCGTCGCAGAGCAGGGCGACTGACGACCGCAGGCTGTCGCTCCTGGGCGATCTCCTCGCTCACACTCGGCGCAGAGTAGAAAGACGGGCGTCCCGCGGTTGGCGGGGCGCCCGTTCTATTGAGTGCTTCAATTGAGTGCGACGCCCGATGAAACGCCCACGATTCATCATTCTGGCTGAGGCCGCGTTCGGCATCGAAGCCTCCAAGACAGCTGCTGTTCTGATCCGCTACGCCCCCCAGCGGGTGACCGCCGTCATCGACTCCAGCCGCGCCGGGCAAACGGCCCAGCAAGTGCTCGGTTTTGGCGGCGACATTCCGGTTGTGGCGTCGTTGGAGGAGGGGTTGTCGCCAGGATCTGTGGGGACCCCTGTACGCGCCGGTGCCGGTGCGCCGAGCGAGCCCGGTGTCCTCTCTGAGCTGCGACCCGATGCGCTGCTGATCGGGATGGCGCCCCAGGGCGGCCGGCTGGACGAAGACTGGCGCCCGGCGATCGAGGCCGCGATCGACGCGGGTCTCGACGTGTGGAGCGGCCTGCACGCCTTTCTGTGCGACGATCCGGACCTCGCGGAGCGCGCCCGAGGTCGGGAAGTGCTGCTGCACGACCTGCGAAAACCCCCCGCGGGCCTCCCGGTCGCGACCGGCCGAGTGCTCGGAACGGACGCCTATCGGCTGCTGACCGTCGGGTCGGACTGCAACGTCGGGAAGATGACGGCGGCGATGGAGATCCAGCGGGGACTGAGCAAGCGAGGTGTGAGTGCCGCTTTCGCCGCTACCGGCCAGACCGGGATCCTGCTGGCCGAGAGCGGGATCGCCGTCGACGCGGTGGTGTCGGACTTCGTGGCGGGCGCCGCCGAGCTACTCACGCTTGAAGCGGCCGATCAGGCGGACGTGGTGGTCGTGGAAGGCCAGGGCTCGCTGCTCCACCCGGGCTACTCCGGCGTGACGCTCGGGCTGCTGCACGGATCGATGCCGCAGGGGATGGTGCTGTGCGCCATGCCGAGCCGCTCGTCGATCTACTCCGGCAGGTACGACTGGGTGACCATTCCACCGCTGGATGAGATCGTGCGACGCTACGAGGAAGCCGCCACCTGGGCGAACCCACCCTTCCGAAGCCGCGTGCTGGGCGTATGCCTCGCCACCTACGACCTCAGCGAAGCGGAGGCACGGCACCACGTGGAGCACACCCGCGAGCTCACCGGACTTCCCACGACCGACCCGATCCGCTTCGGAGTGGAGAAGATCGTGGACGCTGTGATCGAGACGAGCGGCAGATAGTCTAGGTGCCCGACAAGAGGCGTCGCAGATCGTCGAGCAGGTGGACGTTGGCAGCCATGTAGGCCCCGCCGGCGGGTCGACGCCACTGGGCACGGCCGTCGCATACGGCCACGAACTCCCGACCGCCCTCCACGGCGCGCTCCAGCTCATCTCCGCCGCTGTCGGCCGCCGGCCTGGGTGCGTCTCCAGCGTCGGGACCACCCTCCTCGCCACCACCGGGCCCACCCGCCTGATGGCCACTCGAATCCAGCTCCAGCGGTACAAACACGCCGCCCGCTTCCCGCACGATCAGCGCGCCCGCCGCCACGTCCCACGGCATGAGCCAGGTCTCCCAGAAGGCGTCCAGGCGCCCACAGGCGAGCGCGCACAGGTCCAGCGCCGCGGCACCGGCCCGCCGTACGCCGCTCGTCGTCCGCAGCGCGCGGTCCAGCAGGCTGAGATAAGCCGGCAGCAGCTCGAGCTTCTTGAACGGGAAGCCCGTGCCGAGCAGGGCGAGACGAAGCTCGGCCAACTCGGACGTGTGGATCGGATCGCCGTTGCGTTGAGCGCCCGCACCACGGGCCGCGACGAACTCCTCGCCGGTCGCCCCGTTCACCACGACGCCCACCCGAAGTCCGCGCTCGTCCAGCGCCGCGATCGACACCGCGTACTCCGGATAGCCGTGTAGCCAGTTTGTCGTGCCGTCGAGCGGATCGATGATCCACCGAATGTTGCGCTCCTCGCTCGCGCCACCCGCGTCGCCCTCCTCCTCAGGGGTCGGCTCGACCGGCGCGCCACCCGCCGACAGCTCGACGATTGTGCCCTCTTCGGCCAGTATGCCGTGGGTGGGGAAGCGCTCGCGAAGAGTCTCCACGATGATTCGTTCGGACTCCGTGTCGACCTCGGTCACGAAGTCGGACGTGCCTTTTTCGCCCCACAGCGCCGGGTCCAGCAGGCCGGCCGAGGATCGCTGGAGCTCGGCAGCTTGCCGCGCGGCGGCCAGGGCCACGTCGATCAGCTTTCGATCGCGCTCTTCCATCTCACTCGCTTCCTCTCGACGTCGTTCGCCTCGCTGTTCCGCGCCATCGGTCAGGGGCTCCGAACACGCCCGCTCCTCCGAGACTCGCGCTCACGGCTTCCGCCCCCAATACTTGAGCGCATGTCCAAGAAGCGAAAGCGCGTGTTCAGCGGGATCCAGCCCTCCGGCGAGGCGCACCTGGGAAACTACCTGGGCGCGATCCGCACCTGGGTGTCGTTGCTCGACGAGTACGAGTGCTTCGTCTCGATCGTAGACCTTCACGCGATCACCCAGCCGTTCGACGCGAAGGAGTTGCCAGACCGGATCATGGATCTGGCCGTCTCCCTCATTGCCAGCGGGCTGGATCCGGAGCGCTGCACGCTGTTCGTGCAGTCCGATGTGCCCGAGCACACCGAGCTTGCGTGGCTGCTCAATACCGTGACGCCGCTGGGCGAGCTGAGCCGCATGACCCAGTTCAAGGAGAAGTCGGGCGGCTCGGAGTCGGTGAGCGCGGGTCTGTTCAACTATCCGGTGCTCCAGGCGGCCGACATCCTCCTCTATCACGGCGACCTCGTCCCGGTGGGTTCCGATCAGCTTCAGCACCTCGAGCTGACGCGGGAAATCGCCCGCCGCTGGAACAGCCGCTTCGGCATGTATTTCCCGGAGCCGCAGCCGCTCATCGGCACCGGACATCGCGTGCTGGGCCTGGACGGCGTGAGCAAGATGTCCAAGTCGCAGGGCAACACGATTCCGCTGCTCGCCGACGCGGAGGAGATCGGCCGGTTGATCTCCACGGCGGTGACCGACCCGGCCCGCAAGCGTCGCGACGATCCGGGCAACCCGCACGTCTGTAACATCTTCGCGCTGCACGACTTTTTCACTTCCGAAGAGGAGCGGGACGAAATCGAGATTCGCTGTCAGACGGCGACTATCGGGTGCGTGCAGTGCAAGCGGAAGCTCGCGTCCAACCTGGCCGACGGCCTGGCGCCGATTCAGGAAAAAGCGCGAGAACTGAAGGAAAACCCCGAGCGCGTGCACGAGGCCTTGGCCGAGGGTGCGCGACGCGCCTCCAGGATCGCGCGCCAGACGCTGGCCGAGGCGCGCGAACGGATGGGCCTCAAGCGCACGCAGGCGACATCGGTCGCCGCGTCGGGAGGTGAGATCGGTGAGTGATCTGCTGTCGTTCGCGCCGGAGTGGCTCCAGCTCCCTGTTCTGGGACGGCTCGTGCTCGCACTCGTGCTGGGTGGTGCGCTTGGTCTGGAGCGCGAGCTGTCGGCCAAGCCTGCGGGTCTCCGCACGCTCATGCTCATCTGCGTGGGTGCGGAGCTGCTCACGGAGGCGTCGCTGCGGGCCGCCGGCCTCGTGCTGCACGACTTCGTACGTGCCGATCCGGGTCGGATCGCGGCCCAGATCGTATCCGGGATCGGGTTCCTCGGCGCCGGCACGATCCTCGTGTACCGCGGGAGCGTCGTCGGCCTCACCACGGCGGCGACCATGTGGGTGGCGGCGGCCATCGGGATCACGATCGGTCTGGGGTCTTATGTGGTGGCGGTGGGCGGGACCATCCTCGTCGTGCTCACCCTCGCCGTCGTCGGGGTGATCGAGGATAGGCTCGTGGAACAACGCGCGACGAACGTGCTCCAGGTTACGCTCGAGGGCGGCGAGCGGACGCCGGAGGAGATCGAGGCGCTGCTGGAAGAGCTGTCGTTTCGGATGAGCCGGCTGGACGTGAAACGAGCGCCGGACAGCACGAAGTTCGGCTACCGGATCAAGGGCCGGAAGCACGCTCGTGAGGAGCTGCTCGAGCGGCTGACGAAGGATGCCTCGGTGCGCAGCGCCCGCATCGAATAGCCGACGATCTCCCCCCGGTAGAGCATCCCCATGCCCGACTCGACCCGCCTGTTCCTCATCTGGATGCACGCCCCCGGCTATCCCCTGTGGTCGATGCCGGAGGCCACCATCGAGCGCATCAGTGACGCCCTTGGCGAAGGGTGGGAGGTCCGCTCCCTCCTCGAGCCGCAGAATGCCTCGGGCGACGGGACGAGCAACGTGCCCCCGCGCCTGCTGGCGGAGATCGCCGGGGCGGAGGTCTACTGCGGTTGGGGGATCCCGCGCGAGGCGTTCCGGGCCGGCCGGAGCCTCCGCTGGGTGCACACCGGCGCGGCCGGGGTGGGCAGTTCGCTGTTCGAGGAGATGAAATCCACCGAGGTTCAGTTCACCAATTCGGCCGGCGTCTACGCGGAGCCGATGGCCGAGCATGCGCTCGCCATGATCCTCTACTTCGCCCGCGGCCTGGATGTCGCGGCATCTGGCAAGTGCGATGGGGAGTGGACGCACGCGAGGCTGGCCGGCGAGGAAGGTCCCGTCCGCGAGATCGCGGGCCGGACGCTGGGGATCGTCGGCTACGGAGGGATCGGCAAGGCGCTGGCCCGCAAGGCTTCGGCGCTCGGGATGTGGGTTCGGGCAATTCGACGGACTCCTGGCGCTTTGCCCCCCGAAATGCTGCCGGACGAGCTGGAAGCCCTTGCGGGACCGGACGGTCTCTCCGATCTGCTTGCCTCCTCCGACTATGTCGTCCTGGCAGTGCCGGAGACTCCGGAAACGACACAACTGATTGGAAAAAAAGAACTTGAAGCGATGCGCGGTGGGGCCGTCCTCATCAACCTCGCTCGGGGCGGGCTCGTGGACGAGCCGGCCCTGACTGAAGCGCTCCTGGAACGGCGTTTGCGCGGTGCTGGATTAGACGTCTTCGGGCGCGAGCCGCTCGAGCCCGCCAGCCCCTTGTGGGATCTGGAAAGCGTGCTGATCAGCCCGCACGTCTCGGGCATGTCGGAGCGGTTCTGGGAGAGAGAGACCGAGCTCGTGATCGAGAACGTAGAGCGGTACCTGGCAGGTCGGACGCTCGTAAACCGAGTCGACAAAGAGCGGGGCTACTGATGGATCTGATGGAGAGGCTGGTTCGAGCGGCGGTGGCGCGAGGCGCGCAGTCCATCCACATCAAAGCCGGGGACGTCTTCCGGGCGCGCATCCACGGCGACCTGATGGCTCTGTCGGAAAACCCGTTCACCCCCGAGGAGACACGCTCGGTCGCGATTCGGCTTCTCCCCAACGACACCTACCGCCGACGGATCGACGAGATTCAGGACCTGGACTTCGCCTGGGAGCTTGAGGGTCTGGCCCGCTTCCGGGTCAACATCCTCCAGCAGAGAGGAAGCTTCATGGTCGTGCTGCGCACGATTCCGTGGCGCGTCCCGAGTCTGGAAGAGCTCAACCTCCCGCTTGTGCTCGGCGACATCGCCGACGAGCCGCATGGCATGGTGATGGTGACGGGGGCGACCGGCGTAGGGAAGAGCACCACGCAGGCCGCGATGATCGGCTGGGTGAACGACAACCGACGCAAGCACATCGTCACCCTCGAGGACCCGATCGAGTACTGGCACGACAACCATATGAGCACTGTCACGCAGCGTGAGGTCGGAACGGACACGGAGAACTTCCGACGGGGGCTGCGACAGGCGCTTCGTCAGGACCCCGATGTCATTCTGATCGGTGAGATGCGCGACCTGGAGACGGCCGAGATCGCCGTCGAAGCGGCGGAAACCGGTCACCTGGTGATGTCCACCATGCACGCCCCGACCACAACGGGGGCGCTCAAGCACTTGTTCGGCATGTTCCCCGACCAGCACGAAGAGCTGGTTCGCTTCCGTGTTGCCGACACACTGCGGGCGATCGTTTCGCAGCGACTTGTGAAGACGGCGGACGGGAGCGGCAGCGTCCCTGCGCTGGAGATCCTCCGCAACACGCAGGCGATCCGTGACTGCATCTTGCGCGGCGAGACCAAGGCAGAGATCGTCGATCTGATGAGGACGGGTCGCGAGCAGTACGGGATGCAGACCTTCGACCAGCACCTGATGGACCTGGTCACCGAGGGCGTCATCGACTACGAGACGGCGTATCACAACGCGTCCAGCCCGAGCGACTTCGAGCTGCGGATGAAGACGCTCCAGGAGAAGCATCCCGACCTTCAGAAGGAGGAAGAGCAGCTGGTCGTAGGCTCCCGCTCGTTCACCCGGTCCTGACGTTGCTTGCAGTTCTGACGATTTGGGGATCCGGATCTGACGGTTACAGCTGACAACGCGTTTCAGGGCATCTTCCTGCCCATCACCACGCCATTCGCGTCTAACGAAGCGGTGGATGCAGAGGCGTTCCGCGCCAATCTGCGCGCCTGGTTCGTCCACCCGATCGCCGGCGTCGTCGTCGGCGGCTCCACGGGCGAGTCGCCCTACCTGAGCGTCGACGAGCTGGCGGAGTTGGTCGCCATCACGCGCGACGAGGCAGGGCCCCAGCGGATCGTCGCGGGGGCGGGTGCGGAATCGACCCGTGACACGATCCAGCGAACGCTGGCTGTGGCCGAGCAGGGCGCGGAAGCCGTGCTGGTCCGTGCGCCCTCCTACTACCGGGCTCAGATGACGAGCGAGGTGCTGCGCGAGCACTTCCTCGCGCTGGCCGATCGATCGCCCGTGCCGGTAATTCTCTACCACGTGCCGAAATTCGTCCCCATCGATCTCGTGCCCGACCTCGTAGGCGAGCTCGCCCGACACGACAACGTAGTCGGGATCAAGGACTCCTCGGGCGACATCAAGAACCTGGGTGCGTTGGCCGAAGCGTGTGAAGGAAAGGCGAATGTCCTGGTAGGCTCGGGGAGCCACCTCTATTCGGCCCTCGAGCTCGGGGCGACCGGTGGAATCGTCGGAGTGGGGATGCTGGCGCCTGCCATGACATGCGAGCTGTACGAAGCGTTCGGCGCCGGCCGGACCATGACGGCGGGGCGTCTTCAGGAGCGAATCGGACCCCTGAACAAGGTGGTGGTCGGCGCACACGGCGTGCCCGGGATCAAGTACGCCCTCGAGCGGTTGGGCCTCCATGGCGGCCACACACGCCGCCCCCTTCTTCCCCTGAGAGAGAAGGCGGTCGCAGAGGTCGAGGCGGCGCTCGTTCGGGCGGGTCTTCTCGAGGCGGCGACGGCTGCATCCCGCCCCGAGACGGGCTAGGCCCACGGCTGCATCCTGCCCCGAGACGGGCTAGGTTTAAAGCTTCTCACGATGTCTCCGGCGGTTCCCGCCGCCTGATCTGCAAGGAGGATATCCGCTTGTTCAGTGATAGTGTGCGCTGTGTGGCCGTCGTCGGTGCGCAGTGGGGGGACGAAGGGAAAGGCAAGCTGATCGATGTGCTTGCCGAGAACGCGACGATCGTCGCGCGTTACCAGGGCGGTGCGAACGCGGGGCACACGGTCCAGGTGGGCGGTGAGCAGTTCATCCTCCACCTCATCCCATCGGGTGCGCTGTACCCTGATGTGCGGTGTCTGCTGGGCAACGGCGTGGTCATCGATCCGTGGACTCTGCTTGAGGAGATCGACGCGCTGGAGCAGCGCGGAGTCGCGCTCGACGGACGGCTGGGTCTCAGCCGGCGGGCCCACCTGGTTCTGCCGTACCACCTTCTGCTGGACCGGGCGCACGAGGAAAGCCGCGGAAGCGGCAAGCTCGGGACGACCGGTCGAGGCATCGGGCCCGCCTATCGCGACAAGGTCGCACGCGTGGGGCTCCGCGTGGGCGATCTGGCGAGCCGGGATCGCATGTCCGAAGTGGTAACGGCGGGCTCGGCCGCAGCCAACGACGTACTCGAGCGACTTGGGTCGGAGAACCGGGCCGACGCCGATGAGATCGTCGAGGCTCTGACGGAGATCTCCGGGGCATTGGTGGGTCTCGGCGCGGAGTGCGGAGACGAGATTCGCGAAGCGCTGGGGCGTGGCGGTCGGGTGCTCCTGGAAGGCGCACAGGGCGCGCTGCTCGATGTGGATCATGGGACCTACCCGTACGTGACTTCGTCCACCACTACGGCCGGGGGTGCGGCGTCCGGCGTGGGAATCGGCCCGACCGTGATCGACGGCGTGCTGGGCATCGTCAAGGCGTACACGACCCGAGTCGGGGAGGGCCCGCTGCCCACTGAGCTGGAGGGGGAAGAGGCGGACCGCCTCCGAACGCTGGGCGCGGAGTTCGGAGCGACCACTGGCCGACCGCGGCGTCCCGGCTGGTTCGACGCCATGGTCGTTCGATACGCAGCGGGTGTGAACGGTCTGACGGCGCTCGCCATCACGAAACTGGACGTGCTCGACACGTTCGAAGATCTGAAGCTGGGTGTTGGCTATGAGCTCGACGGCGCTCGGGCGGAACGTTTTCCCGAATCTTCCGACGCGCTCGAGCGGGTGCGCCCAGTGTACGAGGCCGTGGAGGGTTGGGCCGCTCCGACCGCCGGGGCCGCCAGCTGGGACGAACTGGCACCGGGCGCCCGCGATTACCTGCGGAGAATCGAGGAACTGAGCGGGGTCCCGATCCGCTACGTCTCGGTTGGGGCCGGCCGTTCCGAAACGATCGAGTTGTCCGCGGGTGGCGTTGCCTCGGCGGGAGGAGCCGACTAAACTAAGCGGTTGCTCCGAAACTGAGTTGCGACAGCAGTTCTGCAGTTCTGCCGGATCCCCGGACTGGTCCGGGGCCGCGAGACCGAGAGACGACGCGAGCGGGGCGCACCCGTCATCGCGTTTTTCTTTTCCCCGACGCAGCATGCGCCGAGGAGGTAGGACCTAGAGATGTTCGAGCGGCTGAGCGAGCGACTCGACGATGTGCTGGGCAAGCTTCGGCAGCGTGGCGTCATCACCGAGTCGATGCTACACGAGGGCCTCCGCGAAGTGCGGCGGGCGCTGCTCGAGGCCGACGTGAACTACACCGTCGCCCGGGACTTCCTCGTGCGGGTCGAGGAACGGGCCAAGGGCGAGCAGGTGCTCAAGGCGATCCGTCCGGGAGACCAGATCGTCAAGGTCGTGCACGACGAGCTGGTGGAGATGTTGGGCAGCGAGACACCCGCTCTCGCGACGGCCGCGGTTCCGCCCACGGTCCTCATGCTGGTCGGGCTGCAGGGCTCGGGGAAGACAACGACGGCGGCCAAGCTGGCGCGACGTCTCAAGACAGAGGGGGGGCGCCCGCACCTGGTGGCCTGCGACCCGTACCGGCCGGCTGCGGCCGACCAGCTGAAGACGCTGGGCGCGGTGATCGATGTGCCGGTCGTGCACGAGTCGGAGGAGAAGGACATGGCCCGCCTCGCCGAGACCGCCGTGGACGCGGCGCGCCGCGAGGGGGCGACTCACGTTCTGCTGGACATGGCCGGACGCCTGCAGGTCGATGAGGATCTGATGGCCGAGCTGAAGGCGGTGAAGAAGGCGGTCGGTCCGCAGGAAGTGCTGCTTGTCGCCGACGGCATGACCGGCCAGGAGGCCGTGAGCATTGCGGAGGGGTTCCACAAAGCCGTGGGAGTGACAGGGGTGATCCTCACGAAGATGGACGGAGACGCGCGCGGGGGCGCGGCGCTTTCCATCTACGGCGTGCTCGGCGTCCCGATCAAATTTGTCGGCGTCGGGGAACGCCTGGAAGACCTGACCGCATTCGAGGCGCAGCGGATGGCCGGCCGGATCCTCCAGATGGGAGACATCGTCGGCCTCGTCGAGCGGGCGCAGCAGACGATCGACCTGGAGACGACGAAGCGGATCGAGGAGAAGGTGCTCGGCAAGGGCGAGTTCGACCTCGAGGACTTTCTCAAGGCGATCCAGCAGCTGCAGAAGATGGGGCCGTTGAAGGGGCTGCTGAAGATGCTCCCCGGCGTGAAGGCGGGGATGCTCGAGGATGTGGACATCGACCAGAAGCGAGTGAAGCACATCGAGGCGATCATCCAGTCAATGACGCCGGAGGAGCGAGTGCGGCCCGCGATTCTCAACGGTTCGCGACGGGCGCGGATCGCCCGCGGCTCGGGACGGCCGGTGCACGAAGTGAACCGTCTCCTGAAGCAATTCAAGGAGATGCGCACGATGATGAAGCAGGTCGGCAAGCTCGCTCCCCAGATGGGGGGTGACCTGAGCGACCTCAGCGGTTTGATGAGTTGACGCAAGAACAAGAACGAGGATACGAGGCGACATGGCCACATCAATCAGACTGAAGCGAGTCGGGGCGAAGAAGGAAGCCTCCTTCCGGATCGTCGTGATGGACTCCCGGACGGGGACCTCTGGATCGTCCGTCGAGCGACTCGGCATCTACAACCCGCGTACCACCCCGTCGCTGATTCGGCTGAACGCGGCGCGCACTCTGTACTGGCTGCACGAAGGCGCCATGCCGAGCGACACCGTTCGCTCGCTCCTTCGCCAGACGGGAGTGTGGGAGCAGTTCAGCCGGGGTGTGACGCCGGAGGAGATCGAGGAGCCAGTGATCGAGCTCGGACCGGGCCCCGGTGAGCGTAGCACGTCGCAGCGCCCCGCGCCGGTCGAAAAGGCGATGCGGGGTGGCGCGCCTGAAGCCGCGGCGGCTGCTGCGGCCGCGGCCGAGGTACCGGCTCCGGAAGTAGAGGCCGAGGCTGCCGAGGAAGAGCCGGCTGCGGAGGCCGAGGAGCCGGTCGCGGAAGCCGCCGCCGAGGAAGAGCCCGCGGCCGAAGCTAGCGAGGAAGAATCGGAGCCGGTTGAGGAGCCGACGGCAGAAGCCGAGGAGCCGGTCGCGGAAGCAGCCGCCGAGGAAGAACCCGCGGCCGAAGAGGCTGCAGAAGAAGCCACGGAAGACGAACAAGAGGAAGAGGAGAAGGAGTAAGCACCTCCTCTGATATCGTGAACGACCACAGGCTTCCGAGCGAAGCCCAGGCGGTGATCGTGGCGCGGATCCGGCGCGCGCACGGCTTGAAAGGTGCCCTCTACCTCCAGCCCGAGACGGACTACCCCGAAGACCTGTTCGTACCGGGACGGAGGTTGGAGGTCGAGACCGCGCCAGCGGGATGGCCGAGCACGCTGACGCTCGAGTCGGCAGCACCACACGGCCGCGGCTGGCTCGTCACGGTCGAAGAGCTGTCCGACAGAACTTCGGCGCAAGCGTTTCGGGGCCGCTGGCTGACACTGCCGCGCGAGGAGCTGACGGAGCCGCTCGAGGGAGAATACTTCACCGATGAGCTGATCGGGCTCGGAATGTTGGACGAGAGCGGTGAACGGCTCGGCGAAGTGAGGGACGTATACGACGCGGCCTCCGGGCCGCTGCTCGGCGTGGATGTGGGAGGGCGCGAGAAACTGGTGCCCTTCCGACGAGAGATCGTATACGAGGTCGATCTGGAAGCGGGTGTGTTGCGGGTCCGGCTTCCGGATGGGCTGCTGGACGTTTAGAAGGGTTGCTGGACGTATAACGGCGTGCGAGACGAATGAATATCAATGTCCTGACGATCTTCCCGGACTACTTTCGGGCGCCGCTCGAGACCAGCATCTCGGGTCGAGCGTTGGAGGCGGGTATCGTCTCGTACCACCTGGTCGATCTGAGGGACTACACGCACGACCGTCACCGAACGGTGGATGATGAGCCGTTCGGAGGCGGCGCGGGCATGGTCATGAAGCCCGAGCCGTTCTTCGAGGCAATGGACGATTTGCAGCCGGCGGGCCCGGTCGTGCTGCTCACGCCGCGTGGGCGGCCGTTCGACCACACGACTGCGGTGCGGTACTCGCTGGCGGACGAGTTGACCTTGCTGTGCGGCCACTACAAAGGGGTGGATGAGCGGGTCGCCACGTCGCTGGTCGACGAAGAGCTGTCGATCGGCGATTACGTGTTGAGCGGTGGTGAGCCAGCGGCGCTCGTCGTGATCGACGCCGTGGTGCGGCTGCTGCCGGGCGCGTTAAGCGATCACGAGTCGGCAGCCACGGACTCGTTTTACGAGGGGCTGCTGGCGGCGCCGGTCTACACGCGACCGGCCGAGTATCGGGACGCGAGCGTCCCAGAAGTGCTGAGATCGGGCGACCACGCTCGAATCGAAGCATGGCGGCGGCGTGAGGCGCGGCGCGCGACACGGGAGCGGCGCCCGGAGCTGCTGGACATACGGGACGCGGGCGAGTAGCGACGGGGATCCGCCGACGCGACGACGGACTGCAAAAAGACGGATCGGCACGATAGATTGTCGCGGCGTCGGGCCCGAGAGGGCCCGGCGTTCGAAGCGGGAAAGGATTCTGAGCGATGGACGATACGATACACGAGCTCGAGAAGGAGCAGATGCGCGGCGATCTGCCGGCGTTCGCGCCCGGGGATACCGTGCGCGTCCGGATCCGCGTTCGAGAGGGAGAAAAAGAGCGCATTCAGCCCTTCGAGGGTGTGTGTATCGCGCGCCGTGGCTCCGGAATGAACGCCACGTTCACCCTGCGACGAGTGTCGGGCGGCGTCGGCGTCGAACGCATTTTCCCGCTTCACTCCCCCTCGATCACGGGTCTCGAGGTCGTGCGGCGAGGCGACGTACGACGTGCGAAGCTGTACTACCTCCGGAAGCGGCGAGGAAAGCGTGCCCGCGTTCGGGAGCGGAAGTGGTGGCTCGACAAGGCTGCCATGGCCGAGCAGGAGGCCGCACTGGCCGCTCAGATGGCTGCGGCCGTGGCAGCAGGGGAGATCGCGGCGGAGGAGCTTGCAGAGCCAGGTGTGGAGACGCCGGGCGACGAAGCCGAGCCGTCGTCCGCCGAGACAGACGTTCAGCCGCCCGATGAGACGGAGGCTGCAGCCGAGCCTGAAGCACCGGCTGCCGAGGCTGAAGCGCCGCCGGAAGCCAGCGCCGAAGAGGATACTGGCGAGGCCGCCCAAGCCGAAGAAGACCGCGGGCCGTAGGCTAGCCGCCGGTCGCCCCCCGATGCCCTCGACCGCGCCACTCGATTTCGAGGAAGAAGGCTGGGCGGAGGGCTGTCGGCACGTTGTGGGGGTGGATGAAGTAGGCTACGGGCCGGTCGCCGGACCGGTCGTGGCAGCCGCTGTGACGTTGCACCCCGGACAGTCCTTCGAAGGGGCCGTGGACAGCAAGCTCCTCAGCGCCAAGAGGCGGGAAGAGCTGGCCGCTCTGATCCGAGAAGAGAGTCTGGCGAGCGCTGTGGCAGCCGCCTCATGCCGGGAGGTCGAACGGCTGAACGTGCGCCGCGCAGCGATCCTGGCGATGAAACGTGCCGTAGAACGGCTTCCTTTCGATCCGGACCTTTTACTGGTCGACGGGCGCCGGGCGCCCGGCCTCGGAGAGCACGTTCCGATCATTCGTGGAGACCGCCGCAGTCAGTCGATCGCGTGTGCCTCCATACTCGCCAAAGTGGTCCGTGACGAGCTAATGCGCCGCCTGGATCGTCACTACCCCGAGTATGGATGGGCGTCGAACAAGGGATATCGGACCCGCAAGCACATGACCGCGATCCGCGAGCACGGGCCAACGCCGCACCACCGACGCACGTTCCACGGAGTGCTGCAGGTCGAGCTCGACCTGGTAGCACCGGCAACGGAACTCGGGCCATCTGGAAACCAGCCGGAACAGGGTGGCGTGGAGCAGGCCGCCCACGGAGTGTGAAGCATGCATAGCGAACACCTGACCAACGTTCAGGCCTCCTGGGTCGGCTTCGGCTGGTTCATCGCCGTGGCGACTGCCAGCGGGATCCTGCTCCTGATGGAAGGTGGAGGCTTGTTAGGCCGAACGGGTGTGCTGGACGCGGTCTCGATCGTGGTCGCGGTAGGAGTCGGCTGGGCGGTCGGCGGCTTCGTGACGGGCTTTCGGGCAGCGGCCGCCCCGATTCTGCACGGTATGGCCCTGGCGCTCCTCAGCTTCGTGGTGTGGTTTCTACTGAACCTGAGCTTCGGGGGGCTCACCACGGGCACGACGGCGTGGGAGTTCCTGACCGTTCGCACGGCGGCCCTCGGCCTGCTCGTGCAGGGAGGAGCAGCGATCCTCGGATGCTGGCTCGGGTATCGTTACGCGCCGGTACGGGTCAAGTAGCACTCGGCAAGGCACCACCCCGATAACCCGATCGTGGGGGGTGAACGATTGCATGCCGTTGCAGCGTTTTCGACCGGGTAGCTCAGCTGGTAGAGCAACGGACTTTTAATCCGTAGGTCGTGGGTTCGAATCCCACCCCGGTCATTCATCTGCATTTGCGATTGCGCAGGGGACACGCTCTATTGCCGCATCTCGCACGCTGGCGGACCGACCCGGAGGTGACGATGTCTCGTTTGTTGACTCAAGGAGTAGTGGCCGGGTTGGCCGTCACTCTGTATGGATGCGCTTCTCAGACATCGACCTCCGAGGTCGCCGGTGGTTGCGCAGACGCCTACGGAGCCGATGTCTGCACCTGGGCCATGATGGAAGGCGATGCCGTGGTCGAGGTGGGTGCGACCGTTCCCCTGGCGAGCATCGAGGGGGCTCCCGCTGATGCGCCTTTCACTTGGCCCCCCACGATCGGGGCGGCGGTCGACATGCCCGAACCCGCACTCCGGCAGGCCGGCTTGAGCCACCTCACGATGTACTGGGAGTCGATGGGCCACCCGCCTGAGACCTTCGCGGTCCCGCACTTCGACTTCCACTTCTACCTGATCTCGCCGGACGAGCGTCTCGCGATCGATTGCAGCCGACTCTCCAAGCCGTCGGACCTGCCCGAAGGCTATAGCCTGCCGGACGAGCAATTGCCGCCGGAGCTCGTGGAGATTACAGGCGTCGAGACGCTGATCGGCTTGTGCGTGCCCGAGATGGGGATGCACTCGCTGGTGGCCGTCGAGATGGAGAGCGCGGAACCGTTCGACGGTACGATGGTCGTCGGATACTACGAGGGGACGCCCATCTTTCTTGAGCCGATGATCTCGCGCTCGCTCCTCCTGGAGCGGCGCTCATTCGATCTCACGCTGCCCGCGGTCCCGGGCATCCGGGGCGAGCAGCCTACGGTGTTCCGAGGCGACTACGATGCGGGGCAGGACGCCTACCGGTTCACGTTTTCGGAGTTTTCTCGAGACGACTGATTTGTGATTCGCTTGCGGGGCCCGGAAATGCCGGGGTTTGGCGGCGTTTCGAGGTGGCCTTTTAATCCGTAGGTCGTGGGTTCGAGCCCCACCCCGGTCATTCCCGCTTAGGTACGAGTCGAAGGGAATACCGCGCCAGGCGGACGGGACAGCTTGTTCGGCCCAGGCCAGGTGGCCGCGGGACGGTCCGGTCCCTTAAGTCCACCGTGAGTCAGCACTCACCACCACCGGCGTACCGGTGAATACAGCCCCCCCCGAACCGGTAACTGGCCCCCCGCTATCGCTCGGCTGTGGCGGCTTTGTTATTGTCACCAGCGTGTCGAGAAGCGATCCCACGTCGGACCCAAGAGGTGGCTTGGCGAATGCTCACCCGGTTCCGCCTCTATTCTGCGCTCGTCATGGGGATCTTCGTCCTCTCTCACCTATCCAACCTCTCCTTGGCGCTCGTCTCAGGCCGTCTCATGGATTGGGGCATGACCTATTCGATCGATCCTTGGAGAACAGTGCCTGGAACCGTGCTTCTGGCAGGCGCCTTCCTCGTCCATTTTTCATTGGCTTTCTGGGCGGTCTATAGGCGTAAGACCCTTCGATTAAGAGGCTGGGAGATCCCTCAGAACATTCTCGGCTTTCTCATTCCGTTGCTGCTCGTCTACCATCTTACAGGTACGAGGCTCGCCCACGAGTTTTGGGGGACGGCCGGGGACTACACCAGCCAGCTTCTACTTTTTTGGCATCTGGCACCTGCATGGTGCGCGGGTCAGATGCTGCTACTACTCGTCGCGTGGGTTCACTGTTATGTAGGATTTCACACCTGGCTCCGGCTACGGCCTTGGTATTCGGCATACCGACCTTTCATCTCCGGCTTCTTCGTGGTGCTGCCGACACTTGCGTTGGCAGGGTTTGTCTCGGGTGGGTTGCAGATTCGTGCTCAAATACAAGAGGGGATCGAGGAAGACCCGGTTGAAGTCGCCGATGGGATTCGGGAATGGCGGGCAGAGTGGGGCATGACCGAAGAAGTGTACGATTCGGTCGTCCGCTACACCTTCGTCGGTATGGCGGGGTATGTCGGCCTCATTGCTTGCGTGTTACTGGGGCGGCAGACACGGCTCCGCTTGCTCTCCCGGTCGCGAGGTTCAAGAGTCGTCTATAACGGAAAGCTCGTGCTGCGAGTCCTTCCCGGTGATACCCTACTCGAGGCTCTTCGGTCGGCGGGGGTTCGACACGCGTCCGTGTGTGGAGGACGTGGACGCTGCTCAACTTGTCGCGTCCGCATCACCAGAGGCGCTGAACTCCTGAATCCACCCTCGCAAGCGGAAAAGGAGGTTCTGGTGCGGATCTCGGCGCCTCCTGCCGTGCGTCTGGCCTGCCAGCTCCGCCCTACCGCCGATCTGCACGCCGTCTCGCTCCTGGCCCCCTCGGTAGGCCCGGAAGCGGCTTTCGCGAGTCCGTCGCAGGGTGAAGAGTTGGAGCTCGCTGTCCTGTTTTGCGACCTGCGTCATTTCACTCGGCTTGCGGAGAAAAAGCTGCCGTATGACGTGGTGTTCGTGTTGAACCGCTGCTTTGAAACCATGGGCGGAGCGGTCCAAGAAGCGGGGGGATACATCGACAAGTTCATCGGCGATGGCGTGATGGCTTTGTTTGGGATCCGCAGCACCCCGTCAAGGGGGTGCACCCAGGCCCTGTCCGCTGCTCGTCTCATGGCCACGGACCTTGAGGATCTGAACCGCACTCTTGCCAACGAACTGGAGCGCCCCCTCGAGGTCGGCATCGGAGTCGAAGTCGGTCGGGTCATCGTCGGCGAGATGGGCTATGGGAGGTCCAAGAGTCTGACCGCGATCGGTGATTGTGTCAACACGGCGAGTCGGTTCCAGGAGCTATGCAAGGAGTTTGACTGTCAGCTGGTCGTTTCCGTAGAAGCCACCTCCTGCAGCGAATATGATCTCTCGGGATTTCCAAGGCGTGAAGTGCGCGTCCGCGGACGCTCTGAAACCCGGAAAGTATATACAATCGAGTCCGCGCTGGATCTGCAGTTGACCAGAGCCGGCCGCTGATGGGGAACGGCGTCTAGGTGCACCCGAATGAGGTCCGGAACTTCCGGGGTTCGCTGTTTCGAGACCCCGGCGGAATCGGGGTGATCCTCTTTCGGACCCCGGAAATGTCGGGGTTTGGGGCTGTTCTGAGGTGGCCTTTTAATCCGTAGGTCGTGGGTGCTCCTGCGGACGCTACGCGTTCCTCGGAGTGTCTTCGACGGCGAGCCCCACCCCGGTCATTCAATAGCCACAGTACTTCTCGCGTTCCCAAGTTCTCTCCTCCGCCCCCGATGGGAACGCAAATGGGACCCGTCTTCGCCCTCCGTGGGTTCGCCAGTGGCCGCAACGTTATCTGCCATTGTCCGTGGATCAGCCGAGCTGTACGGTAACCCCTGGTCAAAGCGGCGCTGATTCGTGCTCACCTAATGCCGGCCGGGTACCCATGAAACCATTCATTTCCGTTGTCGCGCCTTTGGCGACCCTTGCGTTGTCGTCCGCAGGGAGTTCTGCACAGCTCCGGCCTGCGGACGTTCTTGAGTTGCACTCCAGCAGGGCTGATCAGCGTATCAGTTACGGTGCCGACTCACTCCAGTTTGGCGAGCTCAGACTCCCAGACGGTACGGGTCCTTTCCCGGTAGCAATCGTGATTCATGGGGGCTGCTGGCGATCGAGAATTGCTGACCTGCACCTGATGGACCCAATAGCCAGTTCCCTTACGCAAGTAGGGCTGGCCACGTGGAATTTGGAGTACCGCCGCATCGATGATCCGGGAGGTGGTTGGACTGGCACGTTCGAGGACATTGCCCGGGGTGTAGATCACTTGCGGCAGTTGCAGGGGCAGTACCCATTGGACTCGGCACGCGTGATTGTGGTCGGGCACTCTTCGGGGGGGCACCTCGCGCTTTGGGCTGCCGGCAGACACCGTTTGCCAGAAAGCAGTCCGCTGTTCGTCCCGAATCCCGTTCGAATTGCATCGGCCGTCAGCTTGGGAGGAGTAACTGACCTGGCCGCGTTCCACCCACAAGGCCAGGAAGTGTGCGGAGCGGATGTGATCGGCCAACTTCTCGGAGGTGCTCCGGACCACGTCTCGGAAAGGTACCGGGAAGCGTCGCCGCGTGAACTCCTCCCCATCGGAAGCCGGCAGGTGCTGATTACTGGCATCCACGACGCGACCATACTTCGGGAGGAGAACGAAGCGTATGTCGCGGCGGCCCGTGCGGCGGGCGATCATGTCGAGTTCATCCAGCCATTAGACGCTGGCCATTTCGAAGTCATCGCACCCACGTCAGCCGCATGGCCCGAAATTGAGAGGGTCATACTCAGCCTGGTAGGAGTACCCGACGCGCGCGCCAAGCGACAGGAACCAAGCTAGAGTCAGAGTCGACCAATGGAAGAGCGTATCGAGACTTTGCCCGAGCAGAGGGGGCAACGCTCCAAAGGACTGTTAATGGCGGTTACCGTGTTCGGCGTGCTCTACCTGTGGTTCATTATCGCAAGCCTCATCCCCTCCGTGGAAGGCTCATGGGTCAGCACCACAGTACCCTTCGATCCGTGGGATCGAGAGCAGATATTCGTGAAGCTGCTGTTTCTGGTCTTCCTCGCGGGCTATTTCGTAGCATGGAAGAATGAAAGAATCGCAGGGGTCATCTTCATACTGTCGTGGGTTGCGATGTGGGGTGTGGAGTTGTTCGTCGTTGCTCCCATCAAGGGCGCGGACGCGGGTGGTGGAATCGCAATGGAGCTGCCTCTGTTTGTACTGGGAATACTGTTCTGGAGAGCACACAAATAGGCTGCCGGATCGCCCCCCTATCTGCTCTGAGTTGCGTGACGGAGTGGGGTCTACTCCCTGACGGAGGGATGGGAACGACATGGGAACGATTGGACGCGGCTAGGCACAGACAGGCGCAGCGCAACGCGGATGCGAGTTGTCGAAATGCTGCGTCACGTCAGCAAATCACGGTCAGGCGCAGCCGAGCGCAGAAGCTCCGAGACAACTTTTAATCCGTAGGTCGTGGGTGGCTCCTGCGGACGCTGCGCGTCCTCGGAGTGTCTTCGACGCCGAGCCCCACCCCGGTCATTGACTTACTGCCTCGCTCATTCTCCACCGTGGACGGGTCGAAGGGGTAGGTGTTCACCATGGGCATCGCGTCGCTTGCCGTGGTCGCTCTCCTGTACCTTTCTTGGGCGCTATTGGTTGCCGAATCCGATGTCACCAGTAGACTCTTGGAGTAGGCATTCGCAGGAGAGCATGGCCGAACCGCCCAGGTGCGGGCAACTGAAAAGACGCGTCGCACCGCCGTCGGCGGCGCTA
>JBDHBD010000030.1:0-38251 GCA_039587755.1 Gemmatimonadota bacterium
GCCGACGCGCAGCCGCGCCCCCGGCGGCTCGTTCATCTGCCCGTACACCAGCGCGGTCGAGTCGATGACGCCGGACTCCTTCATCTCGAGCCACAGGTCGTTCCCCTCGCGGGTCCGCTCGCCGACGCCCGAAAACACGGAGAGTCCCCCGTGCTCCTGGGCGATGTTGTTGATGAGCTCCATGATGATGACGGTCTTGCCGACGCCGGCTCCTCCGAACAGGCCGGTCTTTCCACCCTTCACGTAGGGCGCGATGAGGTCGATGACCTTGATTCCGGTTTCGAAGATCTCGGTCTTCGGCTCCAGGAACTCAAGCTTCGGCGAGGGCCGGTGGATAGGCCACCGCTCTTCGACCTCCAGCGGACCGGCTTCGTCGACCGGGTCGCCCAGCACGTTCAGGATGCGGCCCAGCGGCGCCTTCCCGACCGGCACGCTGATCGGCTCCCCCACGTCGACCACCTTCATGCCGCGTCGCACGCCGTCCGTGGCGTCCATGGCGACGGCGCGGACCTGATTGCGGCCGATGTGCTGGGCCACCTCGCACACCAGATCGTGCTCGCGGCCTTCCTCGTCCACGAACGTGAGCCTGAGGGCGTTGTAGATCTCAGGCATGTCCTCCGGCGCGAACACCGCGTCGATGACCGGGCCAATGATCTGTACCACGCGCCCCGTCTTGCCGTTTTTTGTCGCCTGCTCTGCCATCGTCCTCTCTGACTGCTGTCGGGCCGCCTTTCGAGCGCTCCCCTTGTGTCGAGCCTGTGTCGAGCCCGTCGAGCCTGTCGAGCTCCGGGCTGCCCTATCCGGCCAGCGCCTCCGCACCGCCCATGATCTCGGCGATCTGCTGGGTGATCTCCGCCTGGCGTGCCCGGTTGTACGACCTGCGCAGGGTGGAAAGGAAGTCCTCCGCGTTGTCCGTCGCGTTCTTCATCGCAGTCCGTCGAGCGGCCTGCTCGGCAGCCGACGTCTCCAACAGCGCGCTCAGCGACGAGTTGGTCACGTAGAGCGGCAACAGGTGGCTGAGGATCTCCTCCGCGGACGGATCGAGTATGTAGTATGGCTGCGGGCCCGTGCGTTCCGGCACCTCGACTGGCAGGACTCTCCGGACAGCGGGCGGCGTGCTCACCATGTTCCGAAACTCGGCGAACACGAGGTACGCCGCGTCGAGCTCGCCGGACTCGAAGCGCTCGCTGATCGACTCGATCACCGATTGCGCGTCCTCCAGATCCGGCCGGTCCGTCAGGTCGGTGCGGGCTTCCGCCATGTCGACCCCGCGGAAGCGGAAGTAGGCGATTCCCTTCTTCCCGTAAACATGCAGCTGCACGGTCGCTCCGGCCTCCTCCAGATCGGCGATCAGCGTCTGGGTCGTTCGGATGAGGTTCGCGTTGAACGCTCCGCACAGACCCCGATTGCTGGTCACCAGCACTACGGCTACCCGCCTGGCGGACTCGGGCTGCCTCAGCAGGGGCTGCACCTCCGCCAGCTCGGGCGTCACGAGGCGGGCGATCACCTCCTTCAGCTTCGCGGAGTACGGCCGTGCCTGGAGCACACGCTGCTGGGCGCGGCGCAACTTCGAGGTGGCGACCATCTCCATCGTCCGCGTGATCTTGCGCGTGTTCTCGACGGAGCCGATCCGCCGCTTGATGTCCCTCGCCTTCTGCATGGACCTACCCGGTCACCCCGCCTGCCCCGCTTCGGCCGCGGGAGCCAACCCACCCGCGAGCGCCTCCCGTGCCTTTTCCTGGCGTTTCAGGAACACGCCGGTGAAGAACTCGATCGCCTTGCGGAGGGCAGCGTCGGTCTCGTCCGAAATGTCCTTCTCCTCCCGGATCGCTCTCGCAACGTCCGCTTCCTCGGAGCGAACGTACTCGAGGAAGTCCACCTCCCAGGCCCGGATCTGTTCGATCTCGAGCTCGTCCAGATAGCCCTGCGTGGCCGCGAAGATCACCATCACCTGCTCCTCGACGGCCATCGGCTGGTACTGGCCCTGCTTGAGGATCTCGACCGTCCGCTCTCCGCGCTCGAGCTGCTGCTGCGTGGACGGGTCCAGCTCCGTGCCGAACTGTGCGAACGCCTCCAGCTCCCGGTACTGGGCCAGGTCCAGCCGCAGGCGCCCGGCCACCTTCTTCATGGCCTTGATCTGCGCGTTCCCGCCCACGCGGGAGACCGAGATGCCGACGTTCACCGCGGGACGGACCCCGGCGTAGAACAGGTCGGACTCAAGGTAGATCTGCCCATCCGTGATCGAGATCACGTTGGTCGGGATGTAGGCGGAGACGTCACTGGCCTGGGTCTGAATAATCGGAAGCGCCGTGAGCGACCCGCCCGGCTTCTTGATGTCGGGGTGGTCCTCCAGCACCTCCGCGTCCTCGGTGATCTTGGCGGCGCGCTCCAGCAGGCGGCTGTGCAGGTAGAAGACATCACCCGGGTAGGCCTCTCGCCCGGGCGGGCGACGCAGTACGAGCGACGCCTCGCGGTACGCGTCCGCCTGCTTGGACAGGTCGTCGTAAATGACGAGCACGTGCCGGCCCTCTTCGTACGTGAAGTACTCGCCGATCGCACAACCGGCATACGGGGCCATGAACTGCATCGGCGCGGGCTCGGAGGCGTTGGCGGCGACCACGATCGTGTAGTCCATGGCACCCTCGTCGCGAAGCTTCTCGACGATGCCCGCGATCGTGGAAGCTCTCTGGCCGATCGCCACGTAGATGCAGACGACGTCGCCGCCCCGCTGATTGACGATCGTGTCGAGCGCCACCGCCGTCTTCCCGGTCCGCCGGTCACCGATGATGAGCTCCCGCTGGCCACGCCCGATCGGGATCATCGAGTCGATCGCCTTGAGACCGGTCTGGAGCGGCTCCTTCACGGGCTGCCGGAACACGATCCCGGGCGCCTTGCGGTCCACCTTCATATAGCGAACGTAGTCGATCGGTCCCCGACCATCCTTTGGCTGACCGAGCGTGTCCACGACTCGCCCGAGCATGTCCGGACCGACGGGGACGGAGAGCACCCGACCGGTGCACTTCACGGCGTCCCCTTCCTTGAGCTCGAGATAGTTCCCGAGGATCACGGCCCCGATGTTGTCTTCCTCGAGGTTCAAGGCGAGCCCCACGATCGTGCGGCCCGTCTCACCGGAGGTGATCTCGAGCATCTCGTTCGCCACGCACGAGGAGAGGCCGAAGACGCGCGCCACACCGTCCTTCACCTCGAGGACCTCACCGACCTCCTCGACATCGAGCTCCTCTTCGTAGTGCTCGATGAGGTCGATCAGGGCTTTCTTGATCTCGCTCGCTCGCAGTTCCTTCTCAGAAGTGGCCATATCACCGTTCCGTTGTGACAGCTCGGCTCCGACTGCTCAGCCGGACACGTGACGGGCGTCCGTCAGTCTCCATTTCAACCGCTCCAACTGCCGTCTCAGGGACCCGTCCATCCGGTGGTCCCGCACTCGTACGATGAGACCGCCCAGAATGGAGGGGTCCGTTTCGAATCGCGGGATGACTTCACGGTTGATCTCATGCTCGATGGCCGCGACGATCTCGTTGCGCAGTGCCTCATCGGGCTCGAACGGCAGTGTGATGTGCGCCGTCCTGCGGCCCATCTGGTCGTTGAGCAACCGTTCGTATGCGTCCGCGATCGCCGGCAACGCGCCCTGACGGCGCCGTTCCAGCACCACCATCAGAAAGCGCACCAGCAGGTCCGGCAGCTGCTTCCCCAGGGCCTTCCGCAGACCTTCCTTCTTGTCCCTGAGCGGGATGCGCGGCGTGTCCATGTACGCGCGGAAGCTCGGTTCCTCCGTGTAGAGCGTGGCGATCTCTCGCAGCCACTCCCCGTACCGCTCCCCCTCGTTCTTGCGCCAGGCGAGCTCGAAGATCGCCCCTCCGTAGCTGCGGCCGACGGCGAGAGCGCTCACCGGAGCTCCGACAGGTATTCCCGCACGAGACGGCGATTCTCTTCCTCATCCAGCCGGGCGCGCAGGAGTCGCTCGGCCGCGGCAATCGAGATCTCCACCGCCTCGCGGCGGACTTCCTCAACAAGCTGGTCTCGCTCGACCTGGATCTCGCGCTTCGCTTCCTCCAGCATGTTCGACTGCTGCTGCCGAGCGTCCGCCAGGATCTCCTTGCGCAGGGAGTCCGCCGTCTCTTTGCCCTTGTCGACGAACTCCTGGGCCTCTCTGCGGGCCGCCTCCAGCAGCTCGCGCTGCTCGTCCCTCAGACCTCCTGCCTCCTCACGGCTGAGACGCGCCTCGTCGATCGCTTCCTGAATCTTCTGGTGGCGTTCCTCCAGCCCGCCGGCGATGTACGGGAAGACCTTCCAGGCCAGGACGCCGAGCGTGAGAAGGAACAGCACCCACGTCCAGATGACGAGCCCCAGGTTAATGGAGAACAGGGGAGACCCCGCGCCCTCCTCCTGAAGGGCCATCGCCAACACCGGTGTCGTGATGAACAGTAGAGCCGCCAGGGTCGCCGCTCTGCGTAGCGTCATGGTCCTCCTACCTCCGGCTGCGGGACCGCGGCGCGGTCCTCCGTAACGCCTCGGGCCATGTGGCCCGGGGTGTTACTTGATGAAGCCCGCGATGACGAGACCAAACAGCGCGGCCCCTTCGATCAGGGCTGCCAGGATGATCGCGCCTGTCTGGATCTGAGCCGCCGCTTCCGGCTGACGGGCCATCGCCTCGGTCATGTTGCCACCGATGCGACCGATTCCGAGCCCGGCGCCGATCACCACGAGGCCGGCACCCAGAATCGCGAGCCCCGCGCCGATGTCACCGATGCCTCCACCGGTCTCCTGAACAAGCGCCAACAGATTCGGCATTAAATACTCTCCTTCTTCTTCCGCTTCGAGTTGCTCTCCGCCCCGCTGCCGGGACGGCTCGTATGGTATACCCCGCCCGCCTCAGTGCGCATGTCGAATGAGGCCGATGAACACGGACGTCAGCATGGCGAAGATGTAGGCCTGCAGGAACGCCACGAAGATCTCGAGAAACATGACGAACAGGCCGAGGGCGATCGGGCCGACGATCGCAACCACTCCTCCCCACTTGGAGAAGCCGCCGTACGTGATGATGAGCCCCAGCAGGGCCAACAACACGAAGTGCCCCGCCGTCATGTTCGCGAACAGCCGGACCGCCAGCGCAAACGGCTTGGCCAGTTTACCGATCAGTTCGACCGGGGTCATGATCACCAGCATCACCGCAGCCATGACCGGGTTCAGCCCCTTCGGAACATAGAAGATCGTCCCCAGATAGCCTCGCGCCCCCAGCGCGCGCATGCCGGCCACCTCGATCGTGATCAGCGACACGAACGCCAGCGCCGCTGTCACCATGATGTTCGACGTCGCGGTCGCCCCGCCGGGGACGAGCCCCAGAAGGTTGGCGTAGAGGATGAAGAAGAACAGCGTAATGACGAGCGGCACGAAGCGCTCGCCGCCGTGCCCGATGTTCCTCATGGCCACTTCGTCCCGCAGGTACAGGTAGAATGCCTCCACCCCGTTCAGCACCCCGCGGGGGGCGCGTTCGCCCTGCTCGAGCCGCTGCGTTCGCAGCGCCGCGAACCACATGGTGAGGATCGTGAGCAGCGCCGCCAGGAAGAGGAAGATGACGTGGCGGGTGATGGAGAAGTCGAACGCCAGCGAGCCGACGTGCACAGGCGGCATCTGAAGCGCGCTCAGGTCGATGCGCGCGAACCCGAGGTCGATGCTCGTTCCATCCACGATGTGGTGGATCATCGCCTCGGTGTCCCACATCTCGGCGTGGGGCTCTCCGGCGGCGGCATGCACGTCCTGGCCACCGGTCTCCGAGCCGTGTTCCTGTACAAGGCGCAGCGCCGCCAGGGCGCGGCCAAGCAGGGTCTGTGTACCCGGAATCATCCGGTCGATCGTCCTCTATCGGCTAATCCCGCCGGTCTGCCCTGTCTGCGCAGGGCCAGCCAGACGGCTTCCAGAAGCAGCAGTATCAAGAGCACTCCACCATAGGCCAGTGCGAGACCCTCCCCTACCCGCTCGGTAAGGAACGAGGCCACGAACGCCGCCGCCAGCCCTCCGATTCTGGCACCGATTCCGGCCACCCAGGGCCGGAGGACGGAGCGCCCATCGTCCAAAGCCCCCACCACCTTCCACACTGCGACCGCCTGAACCGCCCAGGCGGCCAGCGCTCCAATCGCCGCCATGCCCGGGGGTACGACGTTCAGCCCGATGACGACTGCCAACCCGGCCAGGCACAGCAGGAGCGACACGACCGCATAGCCGATGGGCCTTTCCCAGACCGCTCGTCTCCCGCCGTCCGTCAACGCGCCTCCGTACGGGCCGCGCCGACCGACTCAGGGTTCATCGTCACCGCCCTCGCCACCGGCTCCCGGACCGCGCAGCACGAGCCGCCAGTACATGCTGTAGAAGCCGCCACCGAACCCAAGGAACGCCCCGAGAAGGACGAAGACGGGCTCCGTGCCGATGGCCTCGTCGAGAAGGGAGCCGAGCCAGGCGAACAGTGCGGTGGCGAGGGCCATGGTCAGGCCGTAGCCGGCGTACTGTCCGACCCCTCCCGGGTCAGTCCCGACGTTCTTGCTCCGGTCTTCCGTCGAGCGGGGCGAACGGGGTCGCTGGCTCACGAAGCGGTTCTCCTGCGGCGAAGCCCCCTGCCAAGGCGCGGCGATGATACGGGCTTGTGAAAAGTTCCGCAAGGCTCGTAAACGCTTGACGCAGCGGGCGGATCCTCTAGCTTTGCAGGGCCATGAAGAAGCCTTCGAAACGGCCTTTCGAGATCCGGTCGACGACCTCAACCGCCCGCACGATTCGAACACCCGACCCGCGCCGTATCCAGTTGGCGTTCGGCGGGTCCTCTTCCCGCTGTTGAGACAGTGAACGCGGGCCACCCCGCGGAGGATCGTCCCGCGTCCGTCGTCACGGATGAGCCTCCGGATCGTAACGACGTAGAACGCCTCGAGCGCCTCACTGCCGTCCGTCGCGCGCTCGAGGAGCAGATCGGGCGGCGGATCATCGGGCAGCCCGAGATCATCGAGAAGCTCCTCGTCACGCTGCTCGCGGACGGACACGCATTGCTGGTCGGGGTTCCGGGGTTGGCAAAGACGCTCCTCGTCTCGACGCTCGCCGAGGCGCTGGATCTTCAGTTCAGCCGCATCCAGTTCACGCCCGACCTCATGCCGTCTGACATCACGGGCACGGAGTTGCTGGAGGAGGACGCCCAGACGGGCCGTCGCACCTTCCGCTTCATGCGCGGTCCGATCTTCGCCAACGTGATCCTCGCCGACGAGATCAACCGGACGCCTCCCAAGACGCAGGCGGCACTGCTGCAGGCCATGCAGGAAGGAGAGGTAACGGTCGCCGGTGACACGTTCGAGCTCGAACGTCCGTTCTTCGTGCTGGCGACCCAGAACCCGATCGAGCAGGAGGGCACGTATCCGCTCCCTGAGGCTCAGCTGGATCGTTTCATGTTCGAGCTCCGCATCTCGTACCCGACCCACGAAGAGGAGATGCAGGTCGCTGCACACACGGCGACGGATGAGCATGCGGCGATCAGGCCGGTCCTATCGGCTCAGGAGCTCGCCGAGTATCAGAGCCTTGTGCGGCGGGTGCCCGCACCCCCTTCGCTGGTCGAGTATGCGGTGCGGCTGACCCGTGCGACTCGACCCACCGAGCCGGAAGCGCCCGACTTCATTCGCCGGATGGTGAGCTGGGGCGCGGGGCCGCGTGCCTCGCAACACACCGTCATGGCGGCAAAAGGGCGGGCGGCACTCCAGGGCCGGCCCGTGCCGAACCTCGACGACTTGCGTGCAATCGCAACGGACGTTCTGCGGCATCGTCTGGTCCCGAGCTTCGAGGCCGAGGCGGATGGCCGGACGGCCGACGACCTCATCGAGCAGCTGCTGAAGCTGGATCTCGGATCGTGACCTGAGCCCATGACCGGTACGCTCCTTCTTCTGCTGGCTCTTCTCGTCATGTCCGGCTTCTTCTCGGGCGCGGAGATCGCTCTGTTCTCACTGAGCCCCGCCAAGGTGCAAACGCTCGTGGAAGAGCGGCGCCGAGGCGCGAGGGCGCTCCGCGATCTGAAGGAGGAACCGGAGCGGTTGCTCATCACGATTCTGATCGGTAACAACATCGCGAACATCGGCGCGGCTGCCGTTGCGACCTACACGGCCACGTTGACCTTCGGATCGGCCGGCGTGGGACTCGCCACGGGCGTGATGACGCTGCTCGTGCTGTTCTTCGGAGAGATCACGCCCAAGAGTTTCGCCGCGCGCCATGCGGTGAAGTTGTCCCTGCTCGCCGCTCCGTTCCTGCGGTCGCTCGAACGGGTGCTCTTCTTCCTTGTCATCCCCCTGGAGGCCCTCACCCAGGCCATCCTGCCCTCGGGGTCCGGCGCCGAGAGCGTGACGGAGCAGGAGATCCGGGCGATGACCCACATGGGTCACCTCGAAGGAGCGATCGAGGAGCACGAACGGACATTGATCGAGCGTGTGTTTACGCTCGATACTCGCAAGGTGTGGGAGGTGATGACCCCGCGAGTCGACATCTTCGCCTGGCCGGAAGATACGACCCTGGCCGAGGTGGCCCAGGAGCTGTCTCGGTGTCCTTACAGCCGGATCCCCGTGTATTCGGAATCGCTCGATGACGTGACCGGCGTCGTCTATCTCAGAGACGCCTACCAGGCGCTCACCACGGGAAAGCGCGATGCGACGCTCGGAAAGCTCGGACGAGAGCCGCTCTTCGTGCCGGGAAGCCTGTCGCTCATTCAGCTGCTGGGAGACTTCCAGTCACGGCGCATTCACATGGGTCTGGTGGTGGATGAGCATGGTGGGATCGACGGCCTCGTCACTCTGGAGGACATCCTGGAAGAGCTGGTCGGCGAGATCGTCGACGAGACGGACATCCCCGAGGAGCCCATCGTGCGCCTGAGCCGGAGCGAGATCGTCGTCGCCGGGAGTGCCGAGCTGCGCGAGATCAACCACTTCCTCAACACGTCCTTCCCGCTGCTGGAGCACCGATCCCTGAACGGCTACCTGCTGGACGAGCTGGGTCGCGTCCCGGAGCCGCGAGAGGTGGTCGAGAAGGAAGGAGTGCGGATCGAGGTGCTATCGGCAACGGAGACACAGGTCACCCGGGCTCGCCTCTCCCGGCTCTATCCCCTACCCACGTCGTAGGGCGCGCCTGCGACCGGTTGGAGGTCGCCCGGGGTTCGTGACCTGGTGAATCTCGAGTGCCTCAGCCGGGCGACACCCAGCCCAGGTACCAACCCACCAGAGCATCTCCGACCAGAAACGTGACGGCGGCTCCGAGCGCCAGGAACACACCGAACGGCACGAGCTTCCCTGTCTTCAGGCTGATCGGTCCGAAGATGAGAGAGCCCGTCAGAGCGCCCAGGAAGATGGTCAGCATCGCACCGACCGGCCCCAGAAACGCTCCGACCATCGCCATCATCTTCATGTCCCCACCGCCCATCGCCGGCTTCTTGAACGCCCACTCGCCCAGCGCGCCCACGCCCAGCAGTACGAGGAAGCCGACGGCGCCGCCGGCCAGCGCCATCAGGGGCGTGGGCGGACCGGCAAGCAGCGACAGTGTGAGCCCGGCGGCGAGCCCTCCGATGCTCAGTGGGTCGGGAATGAGATAGTGCCGGGCGTCCGTCAGTGCGATCGCGAGCAGGACACTGAGCAGCACCGCGCCCTGAAGACCCTTCGGAGTCGGGCCATACAGCAGAGCCATTCCGAGCCAGATCGCCAGTCCGGCGAGCTCCACAGCGGGGTACTGCCAGGAGATCCGTTCACGACAGCTTCGGCAGCGGCCACGCAGGAGTAGAAAACCGAGAAGAGGGACGTTGTCGTACCAAGCGATCGCTGTGCCGCACGCCGGGCACCGTGAGCGCGGTCGCACGATGCTCTCGCCCGCCGGAAGCCGCGAGATGCACACGTTCAGGAAGGAGCCGACGGCCGAGCCCAACACGGCCGCCCATACGAGAAACACCGCGTCCACCTAGCCGCCTCCCTTTCCGCGACCTCCGTCGCTCCGACCAAAGATCCGGTCGATCAGAATCGCGCCTGCCACAGCCACGTTCAGCGAGTCGACCGGTGCCTCCATGCCGATCGAGAGGATCCGGTGGGCCTGCCCACGCAGCGTATCCGACACGCCGTGTGCCTCGCTACCCAGAGCCAATGCCAGCCGGGCCGGCCGGCCAGCGCCGCGGAGCAGCGGCACGCCCCCGGCATCGGCCACCCATAGCTCGGCATCGAGCGCTCGAAGCCGTGCCAGGGCCTCATCCCTGCTCGACTCGAACACCGGAAGCCGGAAACCCGACCCGGCCGCCGCTCGCACCACTTTCGGGCCCCAGGGGTCTGCCGTGCCCGGCAGACAGACCACGACGCGAACGCCCAGCGCCTCTCCAGTCCGAATCAGTGTCCCCACGTTACCCGGATCCTGGATTCCGTCGAGCAACAGCATCTGCTGCCCCCCGACCCAAGCCCATTCCGTTCGCGGGATCCGGGCAATGGCTGCGACGCCCTGAGGCGTCACGGTCGCCGTGACCGCCTCGAGCTCGCGCTGGGAGAGCCACTCGACCTCCGCGCCCGCGCGTTCGAATCGCTTCGCCAGCTCGGCCACCTGCGAGTCTCCCTCTGCGGCCCGAGAGCACAGCAGCGCCTCGACCTGCACATCCGAGGCCAGCAGCTCCGCGAGAAGCCGCCGGCCCTCGGCGAGAAAGAGACCGCTCGCGTCACGCCCCTTCCGCCGACGGAGGGAACGCCAGAGCTTTCGCTGCGCGCGACTTGGCATGCCGCAAGTGTATCAAGCGACAGGGAAGGCAACCAGCGAGGACGGAGCTTGCAGGCCGGATCAGGCGAAATGCGCGAACCCGAAGTCAGAGTCGGAGGTGTCGGCGGTGAGAGAGGTCAGGCCGAGCGTGTCCCGGTCGGTCTCACGATCGCCGGAAGCGATTCGGGAGGAGGCGCCGGGATCCAGGCAGACTTGAAGACGTTCCACGCCTTCGGCGTGTTCGGGACCTCGGCCGTGACCGCGATCACGGTGCAGAACACACGCGGCGTGTTTGACGTGCTCAAGGTAGATCCAGCGATCGTGGCGGCGCAGATCGAGACAGTGTGCGAAGATCTGAGACCCGACGCCTGCAAGACGGGCATGCTGGCGGACGATCCGATCATCCGCCGTGTCGCGGCGTCCCTCGACGCGTGCGGCGACACGCCACTCGTGGTCGACCCCGTGATGGTGGCGACCAGCGGCGACCGCCTGCTCGAAGAAGAGGCGGTGACGGCACTGTGCGATGCGTTGATCCCACGCGCGACCGTGGTGACTCCCAATATCCCGGAGGCGCAGATTCTCTCCGGGATGCGTATTGACGGTGCGGATGAGATGCGGCGTGCCGCCGAACGGATCCGAGCCTTCGGCTGCCAGGCCGTACTCCTGAAGGGGGGACATCTAGAGGCGAACGAGGTGTTGGACGTCCTGTACGACGGAACCGAATGGCACGAGTGGCGGGCCCCGAGGCTCGACACCACCAGCACGCACGGCACGGGGTGCACGCTGTCGGCCGCGCTCGCTTCCGGACTTGCCCGCGGGCTCGATCTGCACTCCGCTACGGACGCCGCCCTCGGCTTCACGAGACGCGCGCTGGAAACGGCCCCCGGCTTGGGCGAGGGCAACGGCCCGCTGAACCATTGGGCCGAGGTCTTCGATCGCGACCGCGACGGAGCCTCAGGGTCGCTTTACAGCCCCCCGGCCCATTCTTAGGTTGGCGCGCCGCGGCGCTGGTGGCGGTGTCGCTCCGTCCGAACCGAACGATCCAGACCGACCGATGACCGATTCTCCTTGTTCTCCATGCGGGGTGCGCAGGCAGTGACGCCGACGACACACAGCGCCTCGGTGTTGGCCGCGCTGATGACCGTCCAGCTCGGGCTCCCGGTGCCGGCCCTGGGACAGCACGCGCCTGCGGACACCGTGCGGGTCGGAGCGCTCAACTCGGGTCGGATGATCATCCCAATGATCCAGAACCCGATGCTGCCCGGGCTGGAGAACGTGGGGCCCTCGGTAGAGCCGTTTCTTCCGGGTGTCGGACTCGATCTTTCGCGCCTGCCGGCGGCCGGCACGCGCCAGGTGGTGGAACTCGAGGACGGTGACACGCTCGAGCTGGAGGCTTCCGTGGTGCGAAAGACGGTCGCTGGCAAGGCGTTTGCCATGTACGCCTTCAACCGTCAGATTCCGGGGCCACTTATCAAGGTCGCCAGAGAGGCGACAATCCACGTCCGGTTCACGAACCGGATCGACCAGCCCACCACGGTGCACTGGCACGGAGTGCGACTCGACAACCGGTTCGATGGAGTGCCGGGTGTCACGCAGGATCCGGTGCAGCCAGGGGAGACTTTCGACTACACGATTCACTTCCCCGACGCCGGCATCTACTGGTACCACCCCCACGTCCGGGAGGACATTCAGCAGGACCTGGGGCTGTACGGCAACATGCTGGTCCGGTCCGAACGTGAGGGCTACTACAATGCCGTCCACCGCGAAGAGGTAGTGGTGCTCGACGACATCTTGCTGGAAGGAGACGAGCTCGTACCCTTCGGTCGGGAGGCCGCGAACTTCGTCATTATGGGTCGGTTCGGAAACGTCCTGCTGATCAACGGCGAGCAGACCTACGACCTGACGGTGAAGACCGGAGAACTCGTCAGGTTCTACCTCACCAACGTGTCCAACACACGCACGTTCAATCTCTCGTTCGGCGGGGCGCTCATCAAACTGGTGGGCGCGGACATCGGGAAGTTCGAGAGAGAGATCATGGTACCCGGGGTGGCAATCGCGCCGGCCCAGCGGTACGTGATCGAGGTCCTGTTCGAGCAGCCCGGCGAGCATGTCATCACGAACCGAATCCGGGCGGTGAACCACATGGCGGGCCGCTTCTTCTCGGCTGTCGACACTCTGGGCGTGGTTCGGGTCACCGAAGAGCCGGCGAGCCCCGTCTACGCGGACGACTTTCGAGACCTGAAGATCGACGAAGCGGTCCAGCGGGAAGTGGAGTCGTACCGCCAGTACGTGGACGCCCCCGTCAACCGCGAACTGCTCCTGAGTGTCGAGGTTCGAGATCTTCCCATCCAGGTCATGCAGTTCATCGCGATCGACACCGTGTACCGCTCGCCGGTGGAGTTCACCGACGTGATGTCTCACATGAACTGGCTGTCGACGAGCAAAGAAGTCCGGTGGATTCTTCGGGATGCGGAAACGGGCGCCGAGAACATGGACATCGACTGGCGCTTCGGAGTCGGCGACGTTGTGAAGATCCGGCTGCGGAACGACCCCAGGGCATTCCACCCGATGAATCACCCGATCCACCTGCACGGGCAGCGATTTCTGATTCTGTCGCGCGACGGCGTGCCCAATGGCAACCTGGCTTGGAAGGACACGGCGCTACTGCCGGTGGGCGCGACCGTCGACATCCTGCTCGAAGTCACCAACCCGGGAAGCTGGATGCTCCACTGTCACATAGCCGAGCACCTCGAGGCGGGCATGATGATGGCCTTCGAGGTGGAACCGGATGGGTGAGTCCGGGATACGGCTCGAATCGGCGCGCGCATCGGGTAGCCGAGCCCGCCGAACGAAGGTGGATCAACGGACGAAAGTGACTCAAAGGACTGCAAAACGGAGGATGGAATGAGGTACGAGTCGTTCCGCGGTTGGCCGGTGAAGATCTTGCTCGTCGGCGTCGCCTTGTTCACGATGGCTCCGGCACTGGCGACGGCGCAGGATGCCGCGGGCGAGGCTGGGAGCGCCAATGTCGAGGTGGTCTCGAACCTGCAGCTTGAGGACGGTCTCCAGATCAGCTACACGGACATCGAGCTCGAGCAGGACCCCGACCGGCCGTTCGCGTACCTCGCCCGGATCCTCGGGCCGACGATGGGAGTGGACATCGTCTCGCTGGAGCGACCCGAGTCGCCCGAGGTCATTTACCAGTGGCGGATCGAGGACCCGGAGCTGCACATGCCGCTGGGTGGGATGGACACGAAGTACTTCAAGCACGACGCACGCTACTACCTGATCCAGTCCTTTCAGTTCGCTGCGGGCCCCGATGCGGATGTGGGGGCGGTGGTACTCGACGTGACCGGCCTGCCCGACCCATCCACGGTGAAGGAGGTCGGGCGCATCCGGGCCCCCGAAACGCCGGGCGGCTTCCACAACGTGTTCGCCTACAAGCACTCGTCGGGCAAACCGTTGTTGGTGACGACGACCAACGGACCGCGGGCCAACGTGTACGATCTCGAAGCATTTCTGGCGGGTTCCGAGGATTACGGCCTGGTCAGTCAGATTCCCTGGCCGTCGACCGCACCCGATCAGACACCATACGGAGCGCTAGAGGGCTACCACGACTTCTACGTCGCCTACGATCCGGGTTCGGACCGTGACCTCGTGTACGGCTCGGGCTTCAACGGCTACTACATCTACGACATCTCCGACCCCACGAGCCCGCAGCTCGCTACCTCGATCGTCGGCGTGATGGGCGTTCAACTGGCACATACGCTCACAGCGACGCCGGACGCCCGAATCGGGGTGGGGCAGACCGAGTATCGGTACTCACCGGTGCGGATCTACGACCTCGAGCCAGGGCTGAGCGGACAGCGGCAGACGATCAGCTCGGAGCTCAGCGCCTGGACGCGAAACTACGAGGCGCTCTCGCACAACAACGAGCTCCGCTACCCCTACGTGTTCGTCACGTCGTACAAGGACGGGCTGGACATCTTCGACATCAGCGATCCCGAGAACCCGAAGAGCGTCGGCCATTACGATACGTACCACGGGCCAGAGAAGGCCGGCCTAGCGGGGGACGCCGGCATGTCCGGAAGCCCCGTCGGCGAGAGCGACTTCAACGGTGCGTTCGGGGTCGACGTCCGCAACTACGATGGACTCGTGGCCGTGAGCGACATGGAGACGGGTCTGTGGGTCTTCCGCGTAGACGGCTTCGACGGTTGGAACGGGGCCGACTGGGGGATGCCCAACATCTCCAGCGTGCAGGACTGGGACAACGGCCCGAAGGCCCTCGTCCCCTAGAACGAACGTGTCGGCGAACAAGAGGACCGACAGGAGGATCGAGGTGCCCGTTCGCTTGGGAAAGGCGAGGTGTGGCCACCGCGCGCTGCCGGCGGCCGGCGCTGGGCTGCTCGTGCTTGTGTCGGCCGGCCACGGCGGAGCTTGGCCCGACGAGTTCGCACTTCTCCCGGCTGTGGGATTCGAGAACGCGTCCGGTCACGTACAGATGCGTCAGCCGTGGTCGCCGTTCGGCGTCTCCATCACGGAGGACGGGCGGGTCCTCTACGACCTCGCGGTGGTCGTCCGAGATCTTCCTCCGGCCGGGGACGACACCTACCACGTATGGGTGGCGACGAAGGAGCTCGCCGAGGTCCTCCATGTCGGCCCCGTCGCCGGCACGGATTCCGTTGCGACGACTTTGGACTGGAGCCAGTTTCTCGTGGTCGTGAGTCTGGAGTCGGGCGACCCGGGCGCCCGCTGGTCCGGGCCGATCGTGCTCCGCGGTCACTCGCCCGGTGCCCTCCTCCAGCCGCTGTGGGGGCACTCCATCTTCCAGCAGATCCCGATGTGACTCGTCGAGCGATCATAGCGGCCAACTGGAAGATGCACCTGGGCCGGGTGGAAGAAGCTCTGCGCTTCGTCCGACGTATCCGCGCCCCGCTCGGTCGAGTCGAGGGAATCGACGTTGTACTGTGTCCACCGTTAACCGTCCTTGCGAGCCTTGCCGAGGTTCTGCGGCCGTCCGGCCTGGGACTCGGTGCGCAGAACATGCACTGGGAGGACGCCGGCGCTCACACGGGCGAGGTCTCACCGGCGATGCTGGCCGGAACCTGCGACTACGTCATCCTGGGGCATTCGGAGCGCCGGGCCGCCGCCGGGCCGAGCGAGAACGACCACGCCATCCGACGGAAGCTGGGGGCGGCGCTATCGCACGGCCTCACACCGATCCTGTGTGTGGGTGAGAGCGCAGCGCAGCACGACGCTGGCGAGACGAACGACTTCGTGGGTGGACAGGTGGACAGTGCGTTCGAAGGGCTCGACCCCGAGCGCGCGAGGAGCTGCGTGATCGCTTACGAACCGATCTGGGCCATCGGCAGCGGCGAGTCCGCCACGCCGGCGGAGGCAAATCGCACCGTGGTACTGACGGTGCGCGGGACGCTGACCCAGAGATTCGGGAGCGAGACGGCGGAGTCGGTGCGCGTCCTGTACGGTGGCAGCGTGAATGCCGACAACATCGGTGCGTTTATGTCCATGCCCGAGATCGATGGAGCCCTGGTGGGCGGGGCCAGCCTCGAGCCCGGGTTCGTGAACCTGGTCCGCCGCGCCGCAGCGGCGGGCTGAACTCACCCGAGCGCTACCTCATCGACCACGCCCACGATCACGGCGCGCACGGCCCCGGGCTCGAGCTCCAGCACCTGGCGAGCGCCGTTGCCCTCGTCGATCACCAGCACCGTGTCTCCCGGCCCTGCCTGCACCACGTCGACCGCGATGTCGTAGTCGCCAGTCGCTCGCCCATCCAGATCCAGGTGATCCACGAGAAGAAGGCGTCGGGCATCCAGATGCGAGATCTTTATGGTGGCGACTACGGATCCGACGACTCGTCCGATGTACACGGTCAGTCGGCCTCCCCGTTCACCTCGGCGTCGTTCGTCTCGCTCGCAACCGCTTCGGCGATACGATCGGCCTCAGCGGCCACATCGACCTCATCGACGATGCCGGTGATCGCGAGATCCACCGGCACGAAAACCTCCCTCAGCGCCTGAGCTCCCTCGCGGCTCGCGACCATGAACACCAGATGCCCGGGTCCCGCCTGCTCGGTCGCGTCGGCGGCGATGCAGGGCTCTCCGACTGGCGCGCGCTGCCGATCGAGCGGTTGGACGACGAGGAACTTGACCCCCTCGAGCCCAACGTACTTGCGGGTAGCCACGACCGTTCCGATGACGCGTCCGAACTTCACGATCGCGCCCTCAAAGCACCCGCTCCGGATCGCCGGCCTGACGCCCGTCTCACAGCTGCTCCAGCACGCGGCTGCTGAACCGGGTGGCGTCGGAGACGTTCTCCCACATGCCGGCGTGGAGCTGCGGGATAACCACCTGGCGCACCAGAAGCTGGGGTCGCGCCAGCACACCCACACCGATCTCCACCGCCACCTCGACGTCCGCCACCAGACCGGAGTAGAGCACGATTCCCTTCCCGCCCAGACCGTCGGCCAGTCGGACTTCCACGAGCCGCACGGCGGCGCCCTTGACGCCCGCGTCGGCCGCATGGATGGCCGCCGCCACGGTCGTCGTTTCGACCACACCCAGAGCGTCCGTGACCTCGGGGACACGCCCTCCCCCAATCGCCTCCACCACCTCGTGGTGAACGTTGGGCAGAAACACCTGGTCGAGGACCGTATCGCCCCCGACCTCCCGGCCGGCGGCGAGGGATTCTTCGACATCCGCGACTGCTCCCCCGATCAGCACCAGATACCGACCTGGCTGGACCGTCCCCGCCTTGATCACGTCGATCGGGGCTCGCTTGATCATCGCATCGGCGGATTCGATACCGACCGCGATGCTGCTGAAGTCGATCAGCGCCAGTGCGGGCTCAATCATGCCGCGGGACGCTCCATGGTTTGGGTTCTGATCATCAAAAGATCCAGGAAGCGGTCAAATACACGATCCGTGACACGAGCCGCGATGCGATCCATCACACGATCCGAAACGAGTCCTTGAGGACGCAGCGCCGGATGCGGCTGAAGCTGGCCGGGTTGGTGATGCCCTCCCCCGTAGGGCTCGCTATGGTGAACGAGCAGAATCCCTCGCCACCATAGCCCAACCCGTCGAACGACGCGCCGTTCTTGACGAAGATGCTACAGTCCATCTGCCGCGCCATCCGACTTAGATGATCCAGGTTCTTCGAGTGCATTACGGCCGTGTGACGGAACCCGTGCTCGGCCTGTTTCGCCAGATCGATCCCCTCATCGGCGTCCCGGACGCGCGCTAGCGGCAGGATCGGCATCATCTGCTCGGAGAATATCAGGGGGTCGTCCTGCTCCACTTCGGCCAACACGAGCGGGACTTCGTCGCCGCATTCGACGCCGATCTCGCTCAGGAGCACGTTGGCGTTCTTTCCGATGAGCTCCTTGTTCATCGTGCCATGCCGACCGCGCGGCGGGATCTCCTCGAACAGGGACCGTTTGAGCCGCTCCAGCTGCCCGCCGTCGATCTCGTGGGCCCCGTGCGTGCACATGGCTCGTTTGAGCTCGTCCGCGATCGAAGCGACTGCGAACACTTCTTTCTCGTCGGTGCAGACGATGTTGTTGTCGAAGGAGGCGCCGCGAACGATGTCGCGGCCCGCCTGGTCCAGATCGGCCGACTCGTCGACGACCACCGGCGGGTTCCCCGGCCCGGCACACACCGCCCGCTTGCCGCTCGCCATCGCCGCCCGCACGACCCCGATCCCACCGGTCACCGTCAGCAGGTTCACTCCGCGATGCCGCATGATCCCCTCTGCCGTGCCGATCGTCGGTTCGGCGATCGCGCACGCGAGGTTCACCGGTCCTCCTGCCTCGACGATCGCGTCGTTGATCAGCTGCACCGCTCGGTTCGAGCAGGCTCTCGCCCCCGGATGGGCGTTGAACACGACGGCGTTGCCTGCCGCGACCATGGAGATGGCGTTGCAGGTCACCGTCGAGATCGGGTTGGTGCTGGGGATGATCGCGCCGATCACGCCGTACGGGGCGTACTCCACGATCGTGAGCCCACCATCCCCGCTCCACGCGCCCGTCTCGAGAAACTCCGGGCCAGGCGCCTTGTTCGCGTTGAGAAGGACCTTTTCGAGCTTGTCCTCGTACCGGCCCAGCCCGGTCTCCTGCCAGGCATCGTACGCCAGGGGCTGGGCGTTCTCCCGCATCGCCCGCCGAACGTGGGCAATCATCTGCTCCCGGACACCGAGGGGCATGTCCTGGAGCTCTTCGTACGCGCGGCGCGCCGCCGTCACCGCTTCATCCACGTCGGGAAACAGATTGTCTCCGTGGCGAGGCGTCGGCGCCGGGGCCGGGGGCGTAGCCACTGCCGTGGGCTCCGGCCTTGGACCGTGTCGCCCGCGATCCGAGTGGCGTAGCTCGGACATCACACGGTCGATCACCGTCTGGATCTGGGTGTCGTCCATGGTCAGCCGTCCCGCGCCTTGTCGTACTTCACTTCGCCGTCCACCTCGAGGGTGTCGACGATCGCCATGATCACCCCGTCGCAGGGACGCCGATCGGTCATCTCGGTCTGACGGGCGGCACTGCCCGTGGCGTAGAGCACCACTTCGCCCATCCCCGCCCCGATCGCATCGGCGGCGACCCGGTACCCGCCCGTCTCCTTCCCCTCGATGTCGAGCTGCTTCAAGACCAGGAACTTCAGCCCATCGAGAGAAGGCTCCTTGCGGGTGGCCACGAGCGTCCCGACCACTCTTCCTAACAGCATGGGTGGCCTCCTGACCTCAACGCGCGTTACTTCTTCGCGGTCTTCGCCCCGTCGTCGCTCTGGCGGCCCAGTGGAAGCGCCGTGTCTACGTTGGCGTGCGGCCGCGGAATGATGTGGATGGCGACCAGTTCGCCGACCTTTTCGGCGCCGCGCGCACCGGCCTCGACCGCTGCTTTCACCGCCGCCACGTCACCGCGCACGATCGCGGTCACGTACCCACCGCCTGTCTTCTCGTAGGCGACCAGCTCCACCTTGGCCGCCTTCACCATGGCGTCCGCGGCCTCGACCATGGACGGATAGCTGCGCGTCTCGATCATGCCGAGCGCTTCGACCGCCCCGTACTCCTCAGCCATGCGTAATCACGATTCTCGTCATCGCGAATCTCGTCATCGCGCGTGGCACCGTGTCACGCGCGGCGCGTATCCTCCGTTACGGTATCACAGCATCGACCGGAGTCCGCTGGCCCGGTCAGGCACGACGCTTCGTGTCCGCCTCACGACCGCTCACACCTTCGATGGCAGCGACGGCGGCTCCGTATCCCGCCATAATGTCGCGTTCCTCACCGCCCAGGTATACGCGGCCGAAGCTGCCAAACGCGCGGACGTCCAGAATGTTGATGTTCGCTTCCTTCTCCGCCTCGTTGGCGGCGAGCGCGGCGTACCCCGCCGGCTCCACTTCCAGCACATACAGCGTCTGCCCGGCCAACAGCATATGACCGTACCGCATACGATTGATCAGCTGTACCTGGTGCGCATCGATGTGACGGATAATCTGGCTCGACACCACTCGCGGCTTGATGCGTTCCGATTCGTTGACTTCGAGCGCGTCCAGGATCGCCGCCCCGGCGGCGCGCACCTCCGCCTGCACCTCGTGGTGCACCTCGAGAAGCCCGAACAGCCGCTCCACGATCTGCATGCCCGGGCGGACGCGAGTCGACTTCAAAGCGATATCGGTGATGCGGTTGATCTCGATCCCGGGCGAGATCTCCACCCACAGGGATGTGTCGCCCGGCAGGGGCAGAAAGCCGCGCGCCACCGTGCCCAGGTAGGCCGCGTGCTGCGGCTGCAGGCTGTCCAGGTAGACGTAGGTCCGAAGATCAACAGTCATTGGTCCGCCTCATGTCTCGGCTCCCTGGATGATCTTGACGCTCGCGCTCGCCCCGATACGGGTGGCACCCGCGGCGATCATCTTCTTCGCGTCGGCATACGTCCGGATGCCGCCTGCGGCTTTGATACCCATCCTCGGCCCGACCACGCGCCGCATCAGGGCCACATCCTCGGGGGTCGCACCACCCGGCCCGAACCCCGTTGAGGTCTTCACGAAGTCCGCCCCGGCCACTTTCGCGAGCTGACTCGCTGCTACCTTCTCTTCGTCGGTGAGTAGCGCCGCTTCGATGATAACCTTCAGTATGGCGCCCCCGGCATGTACGGCTCGTGCGATCGCGGCAATGTCGTGCTCCACCAGCTCGTAGTCGCGTGACTTGAGCGCCCCGACATTGATGACCATGTCCACCTCGGCGGCTCCGTCGCGCACGGCCTTCTGGGCCTCGAACACCTTGGCCTCGGTGGACGTCGCCCCCAGCGGAAAGCCGATCACGGTGCAGACGAGCACCTCGGTATCCTTCAGAAGATCCGCGCACAGCTTCACGTAGGAGGGGTTCACACACACCGAGGCGAACTCGAATTTGCGCGCCTCGTAGCACAGTCGGGCGATCTCATCCTGCGTGGCGTCGGGCTTGAGCAACGTGTGGTCGATCTTATGGCTCAGACTGCCGTCGGTCGGCGCGACTCCCAGCGTGCAGGCGATCCGGTCAGCACCGGCGGTCAGCACCGGCTGTACCCGGTCGACGTAATTTCCGGCGGAAAGCACCGTGTCGCCCTCGCCGGTATCTGCGGCGAGCCCACCGGCGTGCCCGTCCTTCACCAGCACGAGCACCTGGTGGGTGATCTGCTCGATGATCCGCTCGAGGGTGGCTTCGTCAAACTCCATCGCGGATCGTCCTCCGTCTCCGGCTTGTCGCTGACGTCGCCAGGTACCGGCTCTCAATGTCCATGATCTTGTCCACCCGACGCGCATGCCGGCCCCCGCCCGCGGGTGTGTTCAGCCAGGTCGTGAGGATCCGCCGACCCAGCGCCGGCCCGATCAGACCCGCGCCCAGCGTCAAGACGTTCGCGGCGTTGTGGGCACGGCTGTTGACCGCCGTTGCCTCGTCGTAACACAGGGCCGCGCGGACACCGGGCACCTTGTTGGCGGCCATGCACGAGCCGATGCCCGCCCCGTCTACCACCACACCACGCCACGCACGACCCTGCGCCACGAGCTGCGCCACGGCGAGCGCGAGGTCTGGATAGTCGACGGAATCCGTGCTGTCGGTGCCGCAGTCGACCACCTCAAAACCCAGCGCCCCCAGGTGATCCTTCAGCATCTCCTTGAGCTCGAACCCCCCGTGGTCCGCTCCGAGCGCAACCGTCTTTGCACTGGATCCCTGACGCGATCGAAAGGCCTGGGCCGCCCCGCCCGAGGACGGTCCCTTCGGTCGCCCAAGATCGGAGGCCGCGACGAGCGAGATTCGGCGTTCCATGGCCGCCTGCCGGGCAAGCGGAGTGATCAGTGCGCCACCCGGGACCTCGTATTCGGCTCCCGGCGACAGGTCGTCGAGGTCGGCCTGGGTCACGAGTGTCCGACCCTGACCCGTGTGGGAAGGCGGAAGCCGATCGACCGTTCGGTACACAACCCGGCGCACCAACTCGCGGATCCTCGCCTCGTCGACTGTCATCCACCCTCCGCCATCGGCTACCAGGCGCGCCATTCGGGTTCGTCGGCTTCCGCCGGTTCCGTGGGCACGCTCGGCCGCTCCACAACGTGAGCGTACAGACGTGCCGGTATGGCCCGTTCCCCTTCTCGCTCTTCCAGGCCCGGCTGGGCCTGGCGCAGCAACTCGTCCATGTAAAGACGAAGCTGTGCCACAGCTTCGTCGAACGGCTCCAGCGACTTCGCCGTCCGCGCCTGCATCACTCCCCCCTCCATCACCGACAGCACCAGACGGGCGAGCGCCCGCCGGTCCAGAGCGGCCGGCAATCGTTCACCCGCCGCCCGGAGCCAGCCGCGGACCTCGTCGACCCAGACCGAGAAGTATCCGTCGATCAGGGCCCGTACGCGCGGCTTCGCATCCCCCACCTCCAGGGCGAGGTTTCCCACCGGACAGCCCCGCGTGCAGCCGGAGATTCGCAACCGCTCGCGGTACACTTCGAACAGCGCGAACACGCGTTCGATCGGATCCTCTGTCGCGGCCACCGCCCGCTCGAGCAACTTCGGTCCCAGCTCCTCCAGATGCCGCTCCAGCACCCCGATCAGCAGGGCTTCCTTGCTCGGAAAGAAGTGATACAGGCTCCCGCTGTTCACTCTGGCGCGGCGCTGGATCGTAGCCACACCCGTTCCGGCGAAGCCCTGCTCGTGAAACATGCGCGCCGCCACATCGAGAATGCGGTCCTTTGTATCGACGGCCACTGGCCCCGTTTTTGGATGATCGCTCAATTAAGAGTGACGTATTTCACGCGCCGCTTGCGGCGCCCTCTGTTAGCAGGCGTGCAACGGAGCGAGTTCTTGATTGATCAATCAATCACGGCCGGGCCGATCTGTCAAGCCTGGCGCATGGGATGTGGGGGTAATGCCAACCGGGACCTCCGCAGGACCGGTTGCCGGGTGAGAGCACGCTCAAGAAACTTGTTGGAGAGGGGTTCTCCTTACGCCAGTGAGCCTTCGGTAACGAATCGGGTAACGGAACGCTCAACCAAGCGCTCGAATTCGTCCGCCACCCGTTGGCTGGTCTCGAGAACCTCGGCGTGGTCGAGCGGTTGTGGGGAGACGCCGGCGGCCAGGTTGGTCAGACAGCTCACGGCCACGCAGCGGATCCCCAGCGCCCGGGCCGTGATCACCTCTGGCACCGTGGACATGCCGACCGCATCGGCCCCGAGGGTCTGGAGCATGCGGATCTCGGCGGGTGTCTCGTAGGTCGGACCGAGCAGGCCGGCGTACACGCCCTCGCGAAGCGGTACCTGGAGCTCCCGGGCCGCCTCCTTGACCGCAGAGCGCAGGGCCGAATCGTACGGCGACGACATGTCGGGAAACCGCGTCTCGCCTGGCTGCACGGGGCCGACAAGCGGGCTGCGGAACATGAGGTTGATGTGGTCGGCGAGCAGCATGAGGTCTCCGGGCTGAAAGGTGCGGTGGATCGCGCCCGCCGCGTTGCTGAGAAAGAGCGCCGGCACCCCGAGGGCACCCAGAACACGCACGTAGAAGGCGGCGCGCGCCGGTTGGTGTCCCTCGTACAGATGGACGCGACCGCTCAGGCCCAGCACCTCGACCCCACCGAGCTGGCCGAAGATGGCCTGGCCGGCGTGTCCCTCGACCGTCGGCAGCGGCCAGCCCGGAAGCTCTGAGTACGGGACTTCGTCGCGCTCCTCGAAGCGACCCGTCAGGCCGCCCAGTCCGGAGCCGAGCGTGATCGCGATGCGCGGATGGCAGGCTCCCAGCGCTTTCCGCAGGGCGTCAGCCGCCCCGCGGACGTCTTCCGGGGCTGTCTGGCCACTCATTCAGCACCCCATTGCCCCGTCACGCCAGGACTCCGGCGAGCGTGGCCGTCATCCAGGTGGCGGCCGTCCCGCCCAGCATGGCTCGCAGGCCGAGCTTTGACAGATCGTGCCTCCGCTCCGGCGCAATCCCGCCGATCCCACCGATCTGGATCGCGATCGAGCTGAAGTTGGCGAACCCGGTCAGGGCGTAAGTGGAGATGATCACGGATTTGTAGGACAGGTCGTGCACTCCGGCCAGCGTGTCGGCCAGCGTCTGGAAAGCGACGAACTCGTTCGCCACCATCTTGATCCCGAACAGGCTTCCGATCTCGGTCACATCCTGCCACGGAACTCCCACGAGCCACGCCACGGGCGCGAAGATCCACCCGAAGATCCGCTCCAGCGTGATCCCTTCCACACCGACCAGCCCCGTGAGCCAGCCTAACAGTCCGTTACCGAGTGCGATGAGGGCGAGAAAGGCCAGCAGCATGGCGCCCACGTTGAGCGCCAGTCGCAGACCGTCGGCCGCACCCCCCGCCGCCGCGTCGATCGCATTCACGTGCGGCTGTTCGAGCTTTACGTCCAACGCGCCCCGTGTCTTCGGCTCCTCCGTCTCCGGCATGAGCATCTTGCTGATCACGATCCCCGCCGGCGCCGCCATGATGCTCGCGGCCAGCAGGTGACCGGCAATCTGGGGGAAGTACCCGGAGAGCATTCCCACGTAAGCCGCCATCACCCCGCCGGCCACGGTCGCGAAACCACCCGTCATGACGGTGTTGAGCTCCGACATCGTCATTTCCTTGACGAACGGCTTGACCAGCAGGGGGGCTTCGGTCTGGCCCACGAAGATGTTGCCCGCGGCGGATGTGGTCTCGGCCCCGCTTGTCTTGAGCGTGCGCTGCATCAGCCAGGCCACCCCTTTCACCACGAGCTGCATCACGCCCAGGTAGTACAGGAGCGTCATCAGCGAGGAGAAGAAGATGATCGTGGGGAGGGTGCTGAACGCGAAGTTGGCGCCGATCTCCACCACTCCCTCACCGCCCGTGACTTCGGTGTTTCGCTCGACCAGCGTGCCGAACAGGAAGGCGGCACCCTCGTTCGTATACCCGATCAGCGCGATGAAGACGTCGTTCACGAGTCGGAAGAAGCCCCGCCCCCACGCGGTCTTGAGCACCAGAAAGGCGAACACGATCTGCAGTCCCACACCCTTGGCGGTGAGCCCCCAGTCGATGGATCGCCGGCGGGCGCTGAACAGGAACGCCATGAACAGAAGGAAGCCGAGCCCGAGGACGCCCCGCCCCATGCGCAGGGGAAGCGACTCGTCGTGTGAGCCCTCGGCTAGACCGAGTCCCGGTCGACCGGCCGTTTCCTGCTGCCGATCGGCCTCCTGCCGCCGTATGTCGTCTGTCTGTCCGGCGTCGACATCGGCCCCGGCCTGGCCGGATGCGACACCGGCCGCCGCCCCGACAAGTGTGGGGACCAGTCCGATCAGAGCGAGCCCGATCACGGTGCGACGCAGCCTGCGCCGCCCGTTAGAGCTTCCGAGAATCCGCTTAGTTGTGGCCAATTCGTCTCCACTCCTTCCCGGACAGACTCCGGTGGGCCAGTTTCGCCTGCACGAGCGGCCGCTTCTCGAACAGCTTGACCAACACGAGCCCGGCCGCGAAGCCCCCGGCGTGGGCCCAGAACGCGACGCCTCCGCCTTCCGCACCCTGGCTCCCCGCTCCCATCAGTACCTGGAGCACGAACCAGTAACCGAGCAGCACCCAGGCCGGAAGCGGAATGATACGGATGAAGATGACGAAGAAGAGCAGCGTTTGGATCCGGACCCGGGGATACAACACCATGTAGGCACCCATTACACCGCTGATCGCGCCCGACGCGCCGACCGTGGGCACGGCGCTGCCGGGAGTGGACAAGATGTGAGCGGCTGAGGCGATGGCTCCCGTGAGTACGTAGAAGATTACGAAGCGCCCGTGCCCCATCGAGTCCTCGATGTTGTTCCCGAAGACCCACAGGAACCACATATTCCCGATCAGGTGCATCCAGCTGCCGTGCATGAACATGGACGTCAGCACCGTCTGCCACGTGAAGCCACCGACCGGGCAGTCGTAGTCTCCAATCGGTACCTCTCGTCCGGCGGGGATCGCACCCGTGATCTCACCGGGAATCGAGCCGTAACGGCACAACGAGTCGATGAAGTCGCCGCCCGCTCCCGCACCCTGCAGAAGCAGCCAGGCCACCACGTTCAACCCGATGAACAGGGCCGTTACAAAGGGGATCAGCTCGGTGGGATTCTCATCGCGGATGGGAAACATCCGCCGAGCTTAGAGAGCGCGATCAGGCGGCGCAACCACAACCGGGGCGAATCGACATCGCCGGGCCGGCAGACGGCGGGTCCCGAGAGCGTAATGGGCGCTGGTCTGCCGTTCTGACACCCGAGGCCTCGAAGGTTGCCAGAATGTCGTGAATTCAGGCCGCTTTGCTGGGTTTCGGACGGCATATCGCTTGCACCTTCCGGGCAAGTACAACGTACCCGCGACGGAGGCGTCGCGTCCGGTCACGAACAGGAAGAGAGAACATGGGCAAGATCATTGGCATCGATTTGGGAACGACGAACTCCGTCGTGGCGGTGATGGAGGGCGGCGACCCCGTCGTGATCCCGAGCGCCGAGGGCGCACGCACGACCCCCTCGGTCGTCGCGTTCACGAAGGATGGCGAGCGGCTCGTGGGACAGGTGGCCAAGCGACAGGCCGTCACGAACCCGGTGAACACCGTGGCATCCATCAAGCGCTTCATGGGCCGCAAGTGCTCGGAGGTCGTGTCGGAGCGCAAGCTCGTGCCGTACGAGATCGAGTGCGACGCGCAGGATCGCGTGCAGGTCAAGGTCGCCAACGTCGGCAAGACCTTCACCCCGCCCGAGATCTCGGCTATGGTGCTCCAGAAGATGAAGCAGACGGCCGAAGAGTACCTCGGTCAGGATGTGACGCAGGCGGTGATCACCGTTCCCGCTTACTTCAACGACGCGCAGCGGCAGGCGACCAAGGACGCGGGCAAGATCGCCGGCCTCGAGGTGATGCGGATCATCAACGAGCCGACCGCGGCCTCGCTCGCCTACGGGCTGGACAAGAAGAGCGACGAGAAGATCGCCGTGTTCGACCTCGGGGGCGGCACGTACGACATCTCGGTTCTCGAGCTGGGCGACGGCGTCTTCGAGGTGAAGGCGACGAATGGTGATACGCACCTTGGAGGTGACGACCTCGACCAGCGGATCATCGACTGGCTGGTCGGGGAGTTCCAGAAGGATCAGGGGATCGATCTTTCGCAGGACCCGATGGCGCTGCAGAGGCTGAAGGAAGCCTCGGAGAAGGCGAAGATCGAGCTGTCGAGCACGATGCAGACGGACATCAACCTGCCCTTCATTACGGCCGACCAGACCGGCCCCAAGCACCTGAACGTGTCGCTCACGCGGGCCAAGTTCGAGCAGCTCGTGGACGACCTGATCAACCGCACGATCGAGCCGATGAAGAAAGCGCTCGCCGACGCGGGCCTGGAGCCCTCAGCTATCGACGAGGTCATCCTCGTCGGCGGATCCACCCGGATCCCGAAGGTCCAGGAGGTGGTGCAGGACTTCTTCGGAAAGGACCCGCACAAGGGCGTGAATCCGGACGAGGTCGTTGGCATCGGGGCCGCGATTCAGGCCGGAGTGCTGGGCGGCGAGGTGAAGGACGTGCTGCTGCTCGACGTGACCCCGCTCTCGCTCGGCATCGAGACGCTCGGTGGTGTCATGACCCACCTGATCGAGCGTAACACGACGATCCCGACCAAGCGGAGCGAGATCTTCTCGACCGCAGAGGACAGCCAGAGCACGGTGGACATCCACGTGCTGCAGGGGGAGCGGAAGATGGCCGGAGACAACAAGACGATCGGCCGTTTTCAGCTCACCGGAATCCCGCCTGCGCCGCGAGGCATTCCACAGATCGAGGTGACGTTCGACATCGACGCGAACGGGATCCTGCACGTGAACGCCCAGGACAAGGCGACGGGCAAGGAACAGCGCATCCGGATCGAGGCCTCTTCCGGGCTCGACGACGCCGAGATCGAGCGCATGGTCAGCGACGCGGAGCAGCACGCGGAGGAGGACAAGACACGGCGCGAGCAGGTCGAAGCGCGAAACCGTCTCGATTCGCTGGTCTACCAGACGGAGAAGAACCTGGAGGACTGGAAGGAGTCGCTGGACGAGGCGGCTCAGAAGAGCATCGACGACGCGCTCGAGCGGGGTCGGAAGGCGCTCAAGCAGGACGACCACGCCGAGATCCAGGCAGCGACGGACGCCATTCAGGAGTCCGTGCAGGCGGCGGCCCAGCAGATGTACGCCAAGGCAGGCATGGGCGAGGCGGCTGAAGCAGGCGGCTTCGAGGAAGGGGCCGAGCCGGAGGCTGCCGAAGAGGGGGTGGCAGAGGAGGAGGTCGTCGAGGCCGACTACGAGATCGTGGAGGAGAAGGACTGAGCGGTCCTTCCCCTCACATCCTGAACCAGGGCGCCCACCTGGCACCTCTATCGGAGGTGACGGTGGGCGTCGTCACGTTGTGCGGCTCCGGGCAACCTGGAACGCGGACACGGGGTCGAACATAGGAGTGGGTGCGGGGCCGAAATGGTGCCGCGCCTGGTGGAACCGGAAACGCACCTCGGAAGAAGACGAGCAGATCACGATGAGAGATCCTCTGCGAGCGAAGCTGAACCTCCTGTTGGCGGCGTTGCTGGCCTTCGCCCTGGGGCTGGGCCTTGCCTCGGCCCTCGACTTGACCCCTCTGTCGGTGGCGGCAGGTGGCCAGCAGGGACCGAATCTCATCCTCGGGGCGCCAGGGTCGGAGAACGGCGATCTCGGCGATGGTTTCGCCGACGTCGTGGAGCAGATCGCTCCAGCGGTGACCACGATTTACGTGGAACGCGAGATCGACGTGGCGACGCGGATGCCGCGCAGGCTCCCCTCGCCGTTCGACGAGTTCTTCCGAGAGCGCGACCAGGGGCAGCCGGATGAGCCGTTGATTCGCCCGGGTAGCGGTTCCGGCTTCCTCGTCAGCGCGGACGGCTACGTGGTCACCAACAATCACGTGGTCGAGAACGCAGTCCGAGTCGACGTCGAGCTGGCCGATCGGCGGCGCTTCGACGACGTGCAAGTAGTCGGGCGCGACCCGCAGACCGACGTGGCGCTTCTCAAGATCGATGCGGAAGATCTCTCGCCGGCCGCACTGGGTCTCAGTGACAGCACCCGGGTCGGCGAGTGGGTATTGGCGATCGGGAGCCCCGGGTTCAGGGGTGTGGGTCGTGGCAATCTCCCCACGACCGTGACGGCCGGGATCGTGAGTGCCAAGGGCCGCAACATCGGAATCCTGGGGAATCGATCCCAATTGGCCATCGAGGACTTCATCCAGACCGACGCGGCGATCAACCCCGGCAACTCCGGCGGTCCCCTCATCAACGTGCGGGGCGAGGTCGTGGGCGTGAACACGGCGATCGCGAGCGAGACCGGCTTCTACCAGGGTTACGGCTTCGCCGTGCCGATCGAGCTGGTGCGTGAGGTGGTGGATGACCTGATCCAGTTCGGAGAGGTCCGCCGGGCGCTCATCGGAGTGAGGGTCGGGCCCGTGAACGAGTACGACGCGCGTTACTACGGCCTGGATCGCGTGGCCGGGGCGAAGGTGGCCGATGTAGGTCTTGCGGATGATCGGCGCAGCCCGGCAGCGCAGGCGGGAATCGAGCCGGGTGACATCATCGTGGCGGTGGCCGGCGAGCCCGTGGAGTCCGTAGGGGACCTACAGCGCCGGGTCCGGGCTTTCGACCCGGGCGATGAGGTCATTCTGGACGTGGTGAAGCGGTCTACCCGGGAGCGGGAGCAGGTGCGGGTCACCTTGACCGGCGCCGAGGAGGCCGCTCCGACGGAGCGGAACCGAACGGCCACGGCGGGCCGGATGGACGCGCTAGGAATCGAGGTTGGGGCGTCCCGACCCGATGTCTGTCAGCAAGTCGAGCGGCCCGCCGACGTCGAGGGCGTGTGGATCCGAAGCGTCGCGCCCAGGGGTCCGGTCGCGAGGGCTCTGGGCAACGCCCGCTGCCTCATCGTCCAGGACGTGAACGGCCAGACGGTCGGCAGCTTGGCGCAGTACGAGCGTGCGATCGAGCGTCTGAGCCCGGGTGACGTGGCCAACTTGCTTCTCTACGACCCGGGCAACGGGACGAACCTGGTGGTGACGGTTCCGATTCCGAATTCGAGGTAATTGCGACCTGCTTCGAGCAGGGGGAGCGGGCGGCGCCAATGCGGTGTCGCCCGCTCTTTGTTTGCGCCTGTGTCGCCCGCGCGGGATTGCCCCTCCGCGACAAGACGGGCGGTACAGCAGCGGAGCGTTCGGGAGTGTCTTGTTGGGCGAGGGCTCGGGCGACGTGCTACCCCGACCCCGCCCGTACGTCGCTGCGGCGAAACCCCGCTATCGGCCGCCAATGGACGCAGCCAACCAGCCGGCAGCGGAGGTTGTAATTACGAGGTCTCCGTCTTCGGTTTCGGTCGGCGTGGGCTGGGGCAGGGGGTTGTCAAGGTTGCGGGGACAATCCCACCAGAACTGGAACGTGTACTCGTCCTTCGCATCGCCATCTTCACCACGATCTGCAGCGATCTCGGGGCTCTGCTCTGGTTGGACCAGCGTGCTTTCGTTGCATGCGAATACGAGCGCGAGGAGCGGCAATAACGTGAGTTTGCGCATGGGAGCCCCACACCTTGCCGATGTAGGTGACCTGCGCCTGCCCCGGCTCGTCTGCGGTGATCTGGCAGACGCGGAATCCTGTCGTGCCATCGGCTGAAACACGTCTCAACTAGCCCGAAAGCTAGCTTCTGAGACGCGGCCTGTCTGTCGGGAAAAACCCTACAGGCGCGTGGGGAAAAACCTTACAATCGTGTAGGGAAAGACCCTACAAGGGGCCTGGTGGGGGTTGAGTCAGTCGCCTCCGAGGAACCAGTCCAGCGCGGACTCGGTAATCGCCCCGGGGACCTCGTGGCCCCCGTCGAATTCCTCGAACGTCACGTCGTAACCGGCATCCCGGAGCGTCGGCACGATGACGTCTCGACTCGCGCCCACCGGGAGAATGCCGTCGTGGGTTCCGTGGGACACGTAGACCGAGGGTGAGCCGACGATCGGCTCGGACGGCGCATAGAAGCCCGGCGAGAAGGCGACCAGGTGGCTGAACAGGTCCCCGTTGGAGACGCCGAGGGAGAGGGCGTACGACGCACCATCAGAGAATCCGCCGAGCGCCAGGCGGGCCGGATCGATTCGGCACCGGTTGAACGTGTACCGCAGCGCTCGATCCAGGAACTCGACATCCGGTCCGAAGCCGCCCCGTATCAGATCCCAAGTCGAGGCTCGCGAGTCTGGGGCGAGAAAGATCAGGGCGTGAGCTTCGGCGCGTGCGTAGTAGCTGGCCCAGTCGGTGCCCGACCCGCCGGCGCCGTGGAGGCCGACGAAGAGAGGGGCCGGAGTGTCGGGCGAATAGCTCTCGGGTACGTAGAGGACTCCGTCCCGGCCGCCTCCGAGACCCAGCTCGCTGAGGCCCACGGTCGGTGTGACGGTCGGGGTTCCGGGTCGGGCCGAGAGGCGCGGACTGCCGTTTGCTCCCCCGTTGCCCGTAATCGTGCGGCTGCAGCCCAGCACCACGGTTGCGCCGAGTGCACTCAGACTGTCCCGGACGAACTCACGGCGCGATAGGCCCGGATGGGCCCGCGCGAAGGGTGTTCGCGGTGAGGGTGACGGGGGATGCCTCACGGTCGCCACGCATACGCCAGCTTCAGGAAGAAGCTGCGGTCCATGGTCGTCATGTGCTCCTCGGTGAGGCCAAGCCGATTGTCCGAATAGCCTGCGAACAGCACGGTGCGCGGGTTGACTTCGTAGGAGAACAGCAACTGGGTGAAGAGCCGGTTCACGTTCTCCTCCACCGGAAAGTCGTACAGCTCCGGGTTCCGGTCGAGTGTTCGGTACTGGAGAATCGCGCGAACGAAGGCCCGGGGGCTGAAGTGGTAGACGACCCGTCCTTGCAGCAGATTCGCCAGGAAGATCTGCTCCCCTTCCAGGCTCAGGCGCTCGAACGCGTGACTCACGGCGACCACGATCCGCGAACCGATGTTCAGGCTGACCTCGGGGCTCAATCGCATCACGTGCGCCTCGCGCACGTTCTCGAAATCGATCTCGTCCCCAACCTGCCCCAACACTTGCAGCGACACGTCACCCGAAGGCCGCAGCTGAACCCTCGCCTCGGATCGCGTCAGGTCGAACAGCGTGCCTCCGAAGCGCTGCTTGTCGAATCGTGTCTGCACGAAAGCACCGGATTGGAGTGGGCCGAAGTAGTAGGCGCTGAACCTCCATTCCTGATCGGTCAGCTCGCCGTCGTAGTCCGCCAGTCGGGTCCCGACGAAGCCGAATACGAGGCTGCTGTACCACCGATCGGCGCTTCCCCACAGTGTGTAAAAGGCGCCGCCGTGGAATCCACGCAGACCCACCCTGGGAATGAAGCCCGCATCACCCCGAAATCCCGGGTCCAGATCGCGGTACTCCAGGGCGGAGAACAGGTTGCGGCTGTTGTGCTGGATCCGGGCATAGAACGCTTCACCGGAGAACGCGTCGACCGGCTGTTCGAAGCGCGTCGCGATGGCCTCCGGGTATCTGGTACGGGAATGGACGGCGGCAAACGACAACGTGTTGCTGCGTAACAGCCGGATCGCCCCGTCGGCGGACAGCACCCGGTTGTGGTAGTCGGACCCCTCCCGGCCGGTGTAGGTCAGCCCCAGGGTGGACGACGCACCGATGTCGCGGCGGTAGCGGGCCGTCGCCCCCGTAACCTGCTTCTCCACCAGCGTATCCGCGGAAGATTCGGACCCAGGGAAGATGAGGCTGTTCACTTCATCTTGAGTGACGAAAACGCCGATCGCGTTCGGGCCCAGCTTCCCGATCAGCTTCCCGCCCGCGATCGGGTCCACGACCTTTCGTGTAAACACCAGTGGAAGGTTGATTCCGCCCCCGGCCGCGAGCTGGAAGAAGTCGGCTCCTTCCAGAAAAAACGGACGCTTCTCAGGAAAGAGCAGAGTGAACCGACGGTTCACCTCCAGCTGTGCAACGTCGGCCTCCACTTGTGAAAAGTCCGGGTTGATCGTTCCCGTGAGCCCCACGTTCGGCGTGATTCCCCAGTGCAGAAACAGCCCCGGTTCCACGTCGATGGTGCCACGATCGAGTCCACCCGCGGAGATGTCCTGACGCCGGTCGGTTCGGCTGGTCGTGAGGGCCGGGTTGAGCTCCAGATCTCTTCCCGGTCGCACCCCCCGAAAGCCCTCGAGCTTGTCAGCCTGGCACAGCAGACAGGTGTCGTTCCGATCAGTGCGAATCGAGCGCAGACGATGGCGGACGCTGCGCGGATACGAGCGGCCGGCGATGAACCCCCATGTCTGCTCGTGCGAGGTCGGTTGGAACGTGAGTGACTTGAACGGGATTGCGGCTTCCACCACGTACCCGTGTTCATCGATTCGACCGGCGGAATCCCAGATCGTGTCCCAGGTGAGGTCTTCCTCCTGCGAACCCTGGCTTACGACCGCGTCCATCTGAATCCCGTACGGGTTAACCCGGAACTCGTAGGACCTGCGCTGGTCGTTGAACGTGTCGATCAGAAAGGAGACGTAGTCGTCGTCGATCGGAGTGTCGCGATCGGTCATGTGCGCCCGAATCTCGCCCGGCTGGGGGTCATGTGCGCGGCAACCCAGGTAGAGGTTCGAGCGGTCGTGCGTCACGAAGCAGGTCGTGCGCACTGGGGCGGGCTCGTTGTTGCCGGGCTCCCACTCGTAGGGGAGCTCGAGGGAAAGCGCGCTGCGCCACACGGACTCGTCCAGCACGCCGTCCACTTTGATCTCGGAGCCCGCCACGGGGACCGACAGAGTTCTGCCGAGAGGGCGCTCGCTGGACGATTGGGCGAGCGCTTCCTGGGTGACGGCGGGCTTGGGTGCAGCCCAACCCGCCAAGACGCCGACAGCCGCCAGGGCGACGGGTCGGACAAGCCTCGTCACCATGTCCACTCCCAGATCTCCTCTCGGTCAGGGACCCGTACACACTAACGGAAAACTTGGGGGGACGGAACGAATCTGAGGGCGAACGAATGGGCGGCGACAGGCGTCGCTAGCGGATCGCCTCCGAAAAGCCGCGCGGGGAGAGGACGGAATAACCCGAGGCCGTGATGAAGGGCTCGACGCCGGTTGCTGTCAGCACCTTATCGACCACACAGCGGCTCCAGTCCAGCACGCCGGGGCCGCTCCCTCCCTCACTGTCGTTGTTCATATCGAGGACTTTGTCCCCGGCGCACAGGTCGGCGTTGAAGAAGTTGCCGTCGGCGAACACCGAACCGTGCATGACCGAGCCACCCTGGATCTCTATGCACCCTTTGCCGAGGATGATTCCGTCGAGCCGCATACCGAATTCGAGGTCAAGCTCCGTGCCGATGAAGGTCATCTCGTTCCAGTCGAGGATGACGAGGGCGTGGCCGTATCCGCTCTGAATCGCCACGTCCCCCTTGAGCAACACGATCGGCCAGTAGTCGAAGCACGGATCGCCGGGGATGCTGGATCCCCAGTTGAGCGGATCCGACGTGTCGCACTTTCCGTTGGCCAGGTAGGAAGGCGAAGGGATGAACACCTGCTCGGCGCCGGCCGACCAGTCTCCCAGAGTGTGGTCCGCCAGCGCCTTGAGCTGGCTCCAGGTCAAGTTCGGGCCGAACTGACTGAACGTCGACTCGTTGATCGTGGTGTCCTCGACGAGCGGTGGCGTTCCGTCCAGGAGCGCACTTCCATCCTTCGTCAGCTCCGCGTCTTCTTTGATGTTGAGGCCGACCACATCGTCGTCGGGGGTCGGGCACTCCCCGGCAGCTTCCCAGCCGGGGGGCGCTACGTCGAACCCCGACAAACGGGTCCCGAGGTGCGTCAGATCGGTCGGACCGTCCACGGTCGCGGCCGCGCCGCAGCAGGCGCCCAGTTTGAGGCGCTCGGATGTCACCAGCAGCTTCAGCAAGCGCTGCCCGCCCGCCGGACCTGCACCGCGGCCTTCCACGGACAGATCGTACATGCGCTGATCGCCGGCATCGTACCGAAAGATCTTGGCCTGGTACTTGGAGCCGTCCTCCAGCGTCTGCCAGCCGAGATCGAGGCTGTCCCCGGGCATCAGGGTCTCCACCAGACTGTCGGGCCAGTTGGCCCACACCTGGTGCATGCCACCCTCGGCAGCGTAGAAAGCCGCGGCCGCGTCCCGCGTGCCCTGTGCGGAGCGACGTTCGTTGCCGGCGCTCTTCAGGGCACCCGCTGCCACGACCGCCATGATCATCAGACCGAGGAGCACGACGGGCACCGCGAATCCGTCTGATCCCGCGAGCCGCCGTCCGGGTGCCTCAGCCGGTGGTCGCCTGGCTGTCGTTCCCCTCATCCCGCCACCTCGTGCCATCTTCGGCTCAGCTTCCATCGCCCAGTGAGCCCCTCATGTTTCCACGCAGGAACACTCGCGTCGTAACGGCATCGCGTTGCCGCTCGGGTCCGACGCCGGGCCACATCACCGCCTTCTCACTCTCGCCCCGGAGAGCAATCTCGACCATCGCGACCCGGAAGGGGTCCGTCGTGACGGACCCGGCGTCGTCGTAGTAGGTGAAAACGAGTCCGCTGTCGGACGGCGCCCGCAGAGGACCGGACAGCCTCTTGTACAAGCCGCCGCCAGCCCGCCGGCCCAGCCACCAGCGGCCGGCCTCCTGGAAGATGCCGTACTGTACCTGGCGAAAGCTGCGGATCGGCGCACCCACCTTGACGTTTTCAAGCAGAGAGTCCGTCGGTATGCCCTGGATCTCGATGACGAGGTCTGGTGCCGTCGTGGTCGAGTCACCGTACACGCACCACTGGATCGCGCCCCCCGGCAGCCAGGTGTTCTTTATCCCGCCCACGAGCCATTCGTCGTCCTCAGGACCCTGACGCCGGGTCGCGAAAATCAGCGCACTGTCCGCGCTCGGGTCCAGATCACCCCAGACCGCATATAATCCAAGCCGTGGTAGCGTGTTGTCCTTGGCGCACACGACACCCTGCCCCTGCGCCGCTCGGAGGGAGACCGAGTCGGGTGTGATGCTGTACAGGTCGCCGGAGGAGGAAGCCTGTCTCAGCTCCCAGCTGAGCAGATTGGCCGCCGAGCGTATGCTGCTCCGCACATCCATCTGCTCCCGCTGTTTGCCGTACAGCCGGTTCTGGCTGAGGATCAGCACGTAGACGCCGCCGACGATGATCACACCGATTGTCAGGTAGACCAGGACCTCTATGGCCGTGAAGCCAGCCGTCTTCCGACGAGCGATGAAGCGCGGGTGCGGTTGTCGTGTCGTCATGAGCCCGGCTCCGGGTCGGCCATGTAGAAGACCACCGTGTCCCGCACTGTCTCCAGACGGGCATTCTTCTGTTCCACTAGGAAGAGCACCTTCTTCGGATTCGTGCCGGTGACCGTCCAGGTGAGAGTGTAGTCGTCCACGAGCGTCGATCCCGAGCCGACGTCGTCGAAACCCGCCCGCATGAGCGTCTCGATCTGGTGCTGAGCGGCCAGCCACGCGTGCGTGTCCTCTCGCCCCATGGCAACTTCGCGAGCGGCGAAGCGGGCGGACGCCGCGAGGCCGACCAACGTCACGCTGAGGATCGTCACAGCGACGATCAGTTCTATAAGCGTCAATCCGCGCTCGTCGGCGATGCCCGATCGGTCGAACTCCCGTTTCGTCACCGCAGAGCCTCCCCCAGCACGCTGAATCGCACCGTGTCGGCCTCTCCGGGAAGCGAGAAGACGACTGTCGCGTCCGCCGGCTGACACGTCCCTTGGGTCGCCGGGAGCCCCCGCACGTCAAAGCAGAGCACCGAGCGGTCGCTGGCAATGTTCACTTTGCCCTCCGCCATATACCTGACGACGCTGACCCGCGGAGCCACGCCCGGTATGGCGCCGGTGTCCACCTCCACTCGGAGGCGGCCCTCGACCACGTCGATGTGGAGCTCGGCGACCCGCCCGTACCGCTGCGCAAGGGACCGGGCCAGAGCGTGAGTCGAAACGAACTCATCGGCCGCCACGCGCGTGCTGGTCTGCCTGAACGTCCGTCCGATCTGGGGTGTCAAGATGGCCACGATCACGGCGATCATGACGAGCACGACCATGATCTCGACCAGCGAGTATCCGCTGTTTTGCACGGTGCCACGTACTATGCGTGACACTCCACGACGTATCGGGCCGTATTTCCGCATACATGCCATTCAGAGGGCAACTCCTGTGCCCGAACGCTCCGATGGAGCAATACTCCGCAACTCGTTACATCTATTGGGGGTACGCCCGGCGGCGCATTAGATCCGCCGAGGGTGGAGACGCCAGACCGGGCGATCGCGGCGGGGAAGCTCGCACGGCCGCTCAAGGGTCCACGGCGCACGCGCGACTTGAGCGAACGGTCAAGTGGGAGGCGGTGCTGTGCTGATGGAGGGAACGATCCTCTCGTCTTCGTATGGGGATGCGAAGGGTCGGAGTGCGGAGATTAAGGGGGTCAGCCTCCCCGGCGGGATTCTTCCTTCCACCGGAAAGACTTCCTGAGCACCTGGATACCCACCCAGAACAGAATGGGAAAGATGATGGCCAATCCCACAATCGCGTTTCCCAACTCGGAAGTCACGGGCTCGCCTGAGGCAACTGCATTCCCGCGGACGAAGAAGACTAAGAGTCGCTTGGCGGGACGTGATTGCATGGACCTCCTCCCCTTGAGCTTCAAGGTTTGCCATACATGGGCTCAAAATATACGTGGCACACGTTCACCAGGCCTCCGAAACTCAAGCGCGGGGAGCGGCACCCCTGCCCTGGTCTGGGGGCAACGGCGCGCAAACATCTACCGGCTTTGCACGTGGCTCGGGCCGGCGACTGGTCGAGGATCGATAAGATCCGTCTTGCGTTCCAACAAGCGGATCAGAAGACTATGCTCGTGTGGTCGCGCACGGCGCGGAGCGGCGGGAGTTGCAGCAGAGTGTGCGTGGCAACACCGAGCGAAAGTGGCGGAATTGGCAGACGCGCCAGCTTTAGGAGCTGGTGGCCTCAGGGCCGTGGGGGTTCGAGTCCCCCCTTTCGCATCGTCTTCAAGCGA
>JBDHBD010000031.1:0-19039 GCA_039587755.1 Gemmatimonadota bacterium
CATCGCCCAGGTTGAAGTAGATACGACCGTCTTCGAGCCTGAAATAGTCGAAAAAGTCGCCTGACAGGTCCCGTGCGGGTATGTTGATTCCGATGACGGGGAAATCAGGTGCGGCGCGTTGGGGCAGCAGACACCGCTGGGTTTCTCTGGCCAGCTCCAGCTCGCGATTCAGTTCCTCGGCCAGCCGATCACGCTCCCGCAGTGCGTTCTCCAAGCGCAGCGTCAGTTCCTGGTTGCTCTGGTTCTCCTCGGTCAGCCGGAGATTGGCCTGACGCAGCACGTCATTGAAGTCTTCTTGTTGGTCTAGTCGCAGTCCCAGTGCTGCGGCGGCTTCTTCTACCTGCTCCGGAATAGCGGTCAGACACTCTTCGATTCGCTGGGCGTCCAGGGCCAGAACATCGGACAGAACCCACCGGCAGCGATCGAGGACCGAGCTCTTGTCCGATGCGGTATAGACCGCCGCCATCCAATCTGCGCAATACAGCACCCTGCAGAGCCTGGTCGGGGTTGCCTCGTTCGCCTCGTCGGCAGGGCGATGATGGAAACTCAGCGCGTGCGCCAGCTCCTCGGGCAGTTCCCATGCCTGCGCCAACATCATGACGACCATGTCGTGGGTTGTGTTAAAGGTGTCCCGTTCCATGCCGTAGCGGACATCCGGGGCCTGCTCCCGGAATTTGGACCAGAGCGGGGCTTTGTCTTTGTATGTGAAAAACATCACCAGGAGTCCGAAGTCCTGGAGCAAGCCGGCGGTGAAACACTCGTCCAGATTCAGACCTTGAGTTCCTCCCAGCAGCCGCGCGCTGACGGCTCGTCGGAGAGAGTCTTCCCAGTAGGCGGTCGCATCGAAACCGGGGATGGTATCTTGGCGCAGGGCGTCACGAACCGAGATGCAGAGCGCCATGTTGTGCAGTACGCGCTGCCCGAGCAGGCTCACGGCGTGCGGTATCGACTGCACCTGGCGCGCGAGCCCGTAGAAGGGTGAATTGACAACGCGAAGCAGCTCCGCGGAGAGCACCGGGTCATTCTTGGCAAGGCTCGACAGCTCCCTGATGCTGACTTCTTCGCGGGAACAGGCACGCATGATCCGTATCGCGGCCTGTGGTGGCGCCGGTAGATCCGATGGCTTGATTGCGCGAACGGAGCTGGATTCAGCCATACAGCGATCTGCCGTAACCACGCATTCTTGTCCGAGCAGCTGCCAGGAGAATTACGCGATGGACGTCAAGGTGCATGCATGTCGGTGACAGATCAAAGTGTACTGGAAAGGGGCGGGAGTTTCGAACGTCGTGTCAGTTGCACGTCGGTCGGTGGCGAGGCTCCCGGGAGGCGGCAGGCGGTACGGAACCGGGGGGGGCAAGATGATCAGGATGACATCGACTGCCGTCATTGCCGGCGCAGGCCGGCGGCCGGAGTGTCGTGCCACCACACCCGGAGCCCCGTGGCGACCCGTCGGTCGTCGGACGCGATCAGCTGCCAGGCGGATTCCGCAAAGGCCACCCACACGGGCTCGATCAGTTCCTCCGGTTCCAGGTCAACAACAAACGGACCTGCGTGCTGGTCGGCGGTCGTCTCCAGCGTGATCGTGAGGGACCGGTCGCCGGGCTCCACGTTCTCGAGCGACAAGGTGTAGGTACGCCCTGGGGGGACGGTGAAACGAACCTGGCCGTCCTCCCAGGTGACGCACGCACAGGGGAGGTCGGGCGTCTTCACGTGGGCCGTATCGAGGAATGATGCGCGCAGGGTGCCGTGGTAGGGAGAGGCTTCGGCGTTGGAGAACCGGACCCGGAGTCCCGGTCGCTCCTGCAGCATCGTGCGCACCCGCATCCTGAGTCGGTCGGCCTCCGGTGACGTCCCCGCCAGGTTGTGATTCTCCTCCGGATCCTCGTCCAGCCGATACAGCTGCTCCGCTCCGCGGACGGGATCCCAGGGGGTGTTGTTGAAGACGTACTTGAGCGTGTTGCGGACGCGCAGCGAGACGCCGAAGTTGGAAGCCGCGGCGTACGACCATGCGTCAGGGACCGGTGGTGGCGCATCCGATGACCGATCGTGCTCGATGAGAGGAACGAGCGACACGCCGTCGACACCGGACGGCGGTGGGAGCGCGAGCAGCTCGAGAATCGTCGGCAAGATGTCAATGGAGCGCACCTGGTGGGAAACCGTGCGGCCGCCCCGGAAGCGACGGGGAAGGGCGAGCACCAGCGGGACGCGAAGATTGTCATCGGAGAGGTATCCATGACCCACGCGGGCGTGCTCCCCGAGGGCTTCCCCGTGGTCGGAGGTCAGGACGACGAGCGTATCCCGTTCGAGCGCGAGCTCCCGTACGCGATCCAAGAGGCGGCCGATGTGCTCGTCGGCATAGGCGATCGCAGCGTCGTACACGTTCGTCACCGATGCCTCCTGGACGCTCGTCAGCGAGCCGCCCTCGGAGGGGGGGCTGTCGGGCCACACGAGCCGGTTGCGCCTGCGGTACCCGTCGGTCGCTTTCGGCTGCACCGGATTGATCCGCACGTAACTCTCGAGCCCTTCCGGAATGTCCGCACCGAACCGGCTGGCGTAGGGTGCTCGAGCGTGGAACGGGCTGTGCACCTCGAAGGTGTGGAAGAAAAGAAAGAAGGGCCGATCGGCGTTGTCCTCGAGCCATTCCAGGGTGCGGTGCATGGTATCGATGATCTCGAGGGCGCCTGGGCCAGACCAGTAGCGGTACCGGTCAAATCCCTGCGCGAAGCCGCGTTTCCCACTCACGGGCTTACCGCCGGTCACCGCCGCGGTCGTGTAGCCGGCCTGGCGGAGTATCTCGGCGAGCGTCGTCAGCGACGAGGGCACGGAGCCGTCGTAGACCCGATGGTGGAACGCCTCCAGCCCGGTGAAGATGGAGACATGGGAGGCGAGGGTCGAGGGTGCTTGGACTATGGCGTTCTGGAACGTTACCCCGATGCGCCGCGCCCAGGCGTCGATGTTGGGCGACGTAGCCCGCTCGTACCCGTAGAGGGAGAGATGGTCGGCCCGGAGCGCGTCGACGGAGATGAGGATGAGGTTCGGCGGTGCTGGCCTGGATTGAGCGGGATCCCCCGACGACGCGGGGGCCCGCGGCGCACGCGAGGTGCGATACACGACCTCGAGGCTGGCCCAGACCGGGAGCCCATGAAACACCTCCCATGACGGGTCGGCAGCTGTCTCGAGGACCAGCCGCACGCGCTCGCCCGCGTACGGGCTCAGGTCGATCACCCCCTCTTGCCAACCCGGGGCCGCACTTCCGGCGATCTTGGGGTCGATCGTGCCCTCGAAGAGCGGCGCAGGCACGCTCGCGTCGCGCGCGATCGAGACCCGGAAACGGATCGGGGTCCCCTGGTAGGTGGGGAGGATTCCCTTCCGGAACCCGTAGGCGAACTTGAACTCGGCGTGCTTCGGCACGACGATCTCTCGCTCGATGGACTGGCCGGGCGGCATGACGAGAGCGCTGCGGATCTCCTGCTTCAGATCCAGCTTCCACGCGCGACCCACTGCCGCCTGTAGCTGCTCCGGGCGCAGGAAGTACTTGACGCCAGTGACGCTGTGGAGTTGAAACTTCTGCCCGGGCAGTGCTGTCGGGTCCAGCCGGAACTGTGTGATGCGGCCTGTCCATTGCGGATGTGTTGCCACTCGAAGCTCGTACGTCTTGATGACGTCGCGAATACTTGGCTGTCGCTCCGCGACGCTCCGATCTCTCGCGAACCGCTCTCCCGGTCTCACCCAGTACACCCGGAACTCGTGCCGGAGCCCTTCGGTGACCACGCGGATGGCGTGGACCGAGCCGGCGTCGAGCCGGACCTTCCGAAACAGCCGCGGCATTCGCCTCGTGGAAGTCAGGACGGCGCGCTTGGCGGTCGGCGGAAATTCCTTATCTATCAGGGCCAACCGGAACCACGACAGATCCTTCGGAGTGCCAAACGTCCAGGTGAAGGGATGCTCCTCCCGGTAGAGGTCGAGTTCGGAGAAAGGCTCCGTGGCGTCCTCTGGGATGAACCGGAGGGCAATCGGGACCACGTCAGGGCGCGTGTCTGGCGTGCATCCGGTTGCCAAGGCGGTGCCGGCGACCATGAGCGCGATCCACGTTCGAAGCTGGGCGCGAGCGGGCGCCGCCCTGCGGGGTCGTGCCGGGCGTCCGGCGACACCTCGAGAAGTGGGTGGTCTGTGAATGTGACCGCAGGCGGTCTCGGAGGACACGCACATGCTGCTATCCCTCGCCGTTATCGCTGCTAGCCCGGATTATTCATGGGTTGCCGTCGCGAGAGCGTCGAGAGTGCCGGAGTTTCGGGGCCCTCGGACCGGAGGGCGACGCAGGCGTACTTGAAGAGTACGTCGAGGAGGCCGGAGGGAGAAGGTCCCGAAGGTGCGGTGCTCTCGGCGCTCGCAGTAGGAAACTCATGAATAATCCGGGCTAGGTGCCGGCACATCCGGACGCTGACGGAACGCTCCGCAGCGTTCCCGATAACATGCGCGAAGGCACGACCGGGTTCAAGATCATCCAACACGTCCGATGGCAAATAGGGGTCGTCGCTCCGCTGGCCGTGTCAGCGGGCCCGGTCTCTCGAGCCGGCATGAATCCGGATTGCCCCGACGGCGTGGAGGGGATATCGGTTACACGATGGCTGTTCCGGGGGACGCTGCGCGCTGAGCGATGGGAACGCCGGAGCGGGGGGCACGCTCCTCTTGTCCTTTAGACACGCGGCTCCAACGGCGGCCGGACGGCCATCGGCTGCCATCTCGCGCCATGGCGTGGTCACCGGCCGTGAGACCACAGGCCGCGGCGAGAGGGCACACCGGGGTCGTGGCCGCCGTGAGGCACCCTACCGGCGTGGGACCGATACTCGCCATCGTGTGCGTCCTCCTCCTGGTCACCTTCCGAACGGGCTCCGCGCAGCCGGTCGTTGTACGTGCGGAGGCAGGGACGCTTCACGATGCGGCCCTCATCGCGGATCTCCATCTGGATTCGGTCATGCACAATCGCGACCTGACCCAGAGCTTGGAGGAGGGTCAGGCAGATTTCCCGCGGCTACGCCAGGCGGGCGTGGATCTGGCGGTCCTCGGAATCGTGAGCGAAGGTATCCCGATACTCGGCGAGATCGGTGCTCGCCTGGTAGCCTGGTGGTGGGGGTGGCCGCGGGAGCTGCGCCGCTCTGCGTTGACACGGGCGCTCGCGCAGCTCGATCGGATCGACCAATTCGCTGCCGCGGATCCTGGAATACGCCTCGTGCGGTATCGGGAGGATCTCGACGATGTCCGCGCGCAACGAGCCCTCGGGCTGCTGCTCTCGGTGGAGGGTGCGGGAGCGATCGACGGGAATATTACCAACGTCGAGCTGTTGTACGCCCGGGGCGTCCGAGTCATGAGCCTGACGCATCTTCGGGACAACGAACTCGGTGGATCGAGCTCGCCGACGATCCCCGAGACCAATCTCTATCTGCGCCGTGATCGTGGGCTGAGCGATTTCGGCAGAGCGGTGCTCGGAGAGATGGAGCGCCTCGGGATGATCGTCGACCTCGCGCATGCCTCATCGCGCACGTTCCGCGACATTCTCGCCGCCTGGTCCGGCCCGGTCATCATCTCACACACGGCGATGGCGGCGATCCATCCTGCGAAGCGCAATACGACCGACGAGCAGCTCCGGGCCGTCGCCGCCCGCGGCGGTCTGGTCGGCCTGATGGCGCACGCGCGGCTTCTGGGCAGCGGGCACCTCAGCGCCCTGGCGGACAATATTCTACATGCGGCTCGGGTCGCGGGCATCGATCGGGTGAGCCTCGGCCTTGACCTCGACGGCCTCATTCCACTTCCCGCCGGATTTGCGGACATCCGTGACCTGCCACGGCTTACGCAGCTTCTGCTGGACAGCGGGGTCGTGCCGCAAGACGCGAAGAGGATTCTCGGCGAGAATGCCATCCAGTTTTTCAGGACCGCGCTCTTGCCTGGCTCCGGTTCACCGGGGAGCCGGGAGCCTGTACGATCGACTGGCACGCGCTGAAGTGAACGAGCAGCCGAGCAGCGTAGAGTCCACCGAAGCCGCCGCCGACGATGACGACACGATGTCGCTCGGCAGTGGTCCGCTCGACTGGCATGGCTGCGGCGGTTGCGGGGAGTTGGGGACGGCGGGGCGACTTTCGGCCGCCCCGCCTGCGCGCCGAGGGCTGGCGCTGGGGATTACCTGGTTACTCTGAGCACGTGAGGTCCTGCGTTGCGCGTTTCGCACGCGTCGCGAGCGACCCCACGACGGGAACGCGAATCCACCTTCGCGATCCCCGACCGGTGCACGGATTCTCTCCCTGCAAGGGCACCAGCGAGCGTAGCGCGCACGAGTGGCAGCAGGTGCGCAACTGCCGCAACGATCAGCACCGGCACGTGGCACCCCGTACGAATGAGAGCACTCGACAACCTCCCGTTGGGTCGGTGATCGGAGACAGCCGCTGGAGCACGAAACATGCCACGGCGGCGGCACATCGCGTGGGTGGTCCGTAACCATGGTTCTCTGGAGGGGTCGCGGACACGCTCATGGCCTCCGGGAATCGCCTTCCACCCCGGTACCAAGCTATGCCGCAGTCGACGCTGGCTGAGTATCGTAAGCCAGTGATCCGATGTGGATTTGTCACGGTTCCACCTGGCACCCCTTCGCACAGCACCGCGCGGCCGCCGCCTCTGGATGCCTGTCTCGCCGGGCGGAAGGCATGCGGATCTTGGCGTGGCGATCTCCACATGCGTCCGCTCAGCTCTCTGCACGGCAGCCGTACTGGCAGAGCGCAGAGCACCCGATGACGACGCGATGCGTATCAATCGCATCGTCAAAACGGTAGCGGCGTGTCCGGTTGGCCGGGTGCCTCAAGAGGCACCGTGTCGCCATCGCCATCATCCAATTTACGGATGCTCTGCGGCGGTTTGTCCACCGGTGCACCCGTCATCACGGCGGAGGTCGCGGGACACGCTACGGTGACATCCCGCCTTGTAGAATCCCACCGCCGCCCTGTTCGGGCTGCGCCGGAGGCGCCACGCGCACGAGTTTCAGCAGGGCCGGGAGCAGGAAGAGGTCACTGGCCAGCGCGATGACCATGGTAAGCGCTATGATCACGGCGAAGGTCCGATGCGGCGGAAGGCTCGATGTCACCATCGAGCCAAAGCCGAGAAACAGCACGACCGACGTCGTCACCATCGCCTTTCCGACCGTGGTGAGTGTGCGGCGCATGGCTAGGGTCGGACCTGCTCCGCTGGCAAGCTCGCGGCGGAACCGGAAGAGGTAGTGGATCGTGTCATCGACGGCGATCCCGAGCGCTATTCCCGCGACCATCACGGTGGCGAAGTCAAGCTGGATGCCTATCCAGCCCATTGCCCCCACGGCAACCAACACGGGCAGCGTGTTCGGGATCATGGCAATGAGGCCGAGCCAGACGGAGCGCATGAGGAGGATCATCATGAGTGCGACCCCGGCGAAGGCGAGCGCGAGGCTCTTGGCCATGGTGCCGAGCAGTGACAGGAACAGCCGTAGCCACAGTGCCCAGTCGCCACTGATCTCGAGTCTCAAGCGTGGCCCACTGCCCGGCGCGAGAGTCGTGAGGCGCTCGGCGATGCGGTCATGGAGGCGCTCGGACTCTTCAAGCGCGAGAAACGAGGTCGTGCGCGCAGTGACGCGGGCGGTGCCGTAGCTCGATACGTCCACGAGCGTCGGGAGCTCGGTGCCGCCGGAGGTTTCGTAGAGCAAGAGCTGCTGGGCGATACCACGCATCGTGTCCGGCAGGCGGTAAGAGCCTGGATCACCGTCGTGGAGCGCCTGGTTCATGCGGCGGAGCAAGTCCGTGTAGGCGAAGCTTGCGGTCGTCTCCGGATACGAGGCAAGCAGCTCCTGCACTGCGGCGACCGTCTGGGCTGCCACGGGATCCTTGAGGACGTCGGGCGGCCCCGAGACCAGCACGTCGAAGGTGCTCGCCCCCCCGAAGTGGTCCTCGATGAAGTGCATGGCCTCGACCGGTGCCGAGTCGGCCGGAAGGTAGTCGAGGCTCGAGCCCTGAGGCCGTAATTGCGCCATGCCTGCAAGGGAGACGAGCGCGAGAACGAGGCTCACGGCGAGTATCGCTCGGTGGTGGCGGGTATCGAAATCGGCAACCTTCCCGAGCATGCGCTCGAGCCAGGGGTTGGGAGCCGCTAGGTGCCGCGGGGGAAGCGCGACGAGGGCGATCGGGACCACGGTCAGGCTGATCAAGCAGGTAAACGCCATTCCGAGGGCGGCAAAGAGGCCGAGGTGCCTCACCGGTGCGAGATCAGCGACGACGAGGGATCCAAATCCAATGGCTGTCGTGGTGCAGGTCAGCGCCACCGGCGCTGCAATCGCGCGAAGTGCATGGCGGACGGCCAAGGGCAGGTCTGGCGTGCGCGCGTGTTCCTCTCTGAAGCGTGCGACGACGTGCACGCCCGTGGCGAGCGCGAGGGCGAGGAGGATACCCGGCAAAGCCGAGACCGTGAGAAACGTTCCCCTGAAGCCGAGCGCGGCGAACGCGCCCATCGTCCAATAGGTTGCCAGCAGGACTGCGACGTTGATGATCAGCACCACCCGCAGGCTGCGGAAGGCGAGCCCGAGGCACAGGGCCAGGACGGCGAGCGTGAACGGCAGGCCGTGTCGGACATCACGCTGGGTCAAGCGGTCGAGGACGACGTTGACCGCTGCCCATCCCGCGACGTGCATCTCGAGCGCGGGTGCCGCGACCCGGGCAATCGCGGCGTCGATGGCATCGACGACAGCGACGTTGTTTTCTGCCGTTGCTTCGCCGATGTCTGCGACGATCACCGTTGTGCGGCCGTCGGACGAGACGATCATGCCCGGGTAGAAGGGATCGCTCAGTACCCGTCTGCGCAGCTCGGCCAGCGCTCGGTCGTCGAGGTCGAGGGCCGGCACCAGCGGGTCGACAAAGATGGCCTCCGTGCTGCCCGTGATGTTCTCGATATTGGTCAGGCTGAGCGTGCGGGTGACCTGCGGGAGCGTTTCGATGCTTCGGGTCAGCCGGTCGATTCGGCCGAGCACGTCTCGGGTGAAGACGTCCGGAGCGTGAAGCACCACGAAGAGCGTCTCCTCGGATTGGAAAAGGTCCCGAAACTCACGATATTGTACGTAATCTGGATCACTCTCCGGGAACCACGAATCGATCTTGTTCTCGACCCTGAGGTCCCAATACGCGATCGCGGCCAGGACGCTGACGACCGCGACGCCGGCAAGAATGGCCGCGCGGTATCGAAGGACGATGCCCTCGAGGCGCTGCTCCATGTCTCTATTCCGCACTCCGCGAACGCCAGAGGTGTCTCGCCGACGCTATAGCGCCGTGCGTGGGATGGCCTTGTGCTCGTACGATACGGATGTCGCCCGCCGGGGGGTCCCGTGCTACGCGTCGAGTCAGCGGTCGGGAGCCGATGTCTGCCACTCGTTCGTCACGATCGCGTGCTGGACGGCTTGGCGCACGGTGCGCTGGCGTGAATCAGTTGTGACTCATAATCGGCGTCGCGGGAGGGTGTCAAGAACGATGGTGCTAGTTGCGGGTGGCTCTCAGGGCCGTCCCTGGCCTGAGAGCTTCGGCGCGGCGCGAGCCGTCGCCTCGTACCTGAACCTCGCACTGTGCCAACAGGGCGGTACTGGCACACGAGGCTGCCGGGGTGCCGATCTCGGCGCGCTCCTACTCAGCTTGACGGCCCGAGCGGGTGAGGGTTACAAGCCGCGCAAAGATGGTCGTGGCTTTTCGCCCACGGCGGCTGGTCGCCGCGCGGGCGACGTTTGTAGCCTTCTCTCGATAGGGTAATATCTGGGGTCACCCGACCTGCGTCGCCGGACGTGGCCGGTCAGAAGAGGAGGGCAGCCATTGTACAAGATCGCAGTCATTGGAGGTGATGGCACAGGCCCGGAAGTGGCCGCCGAGGCCGTGAAGGTCCTTGACGCCGCTTCCAAGCGGTGCGGGTTCAAGTACGAGACGACGCACTTCGACTTCGGGGGCGACCGCTACATCAAGACGGGCGAGGTCCTACCGGACAGCGCGGCCGAAGAGTTCCGCCAGTTTGACGCCATCTTGCTCGGTGCCATCGGTCACCCCGACGTCAAGCCGGGTATCCTCGAGAAGGGCATCCTGCTCCGGCTGCGCTTCGAGCTGGATCTCTACATTAACCTCCGTCCGGTGAAGCTCTATCCGGGTGTCGACACGCCCCTGAAAGACAAGGGGCCGGAGCACATCGACTTCGTGGTCGTGCGCGAGAACACGGAAGGCCTCTACGCCGGTGCTGGGGGCTTCTTGAAGAGAGGCACACCCGACGAGATCGCCATCCAGGAATCAGTGAACACCAGGAAGGGCGTCGAGCGCTGCCTCCGGTACGCGTTCGAGTACTGTCGCAATCGCGGCCGGCAGAAAACCCTGACACTGTGCGGGAAGACCAACGTCCTGACCTACGGCTTCGATCTGTGGGAGCGAGCCTTTCACGAGGTCGGCGAGGCGGAATACCCGGACATCAAGCGCGATTACGCGCACGTCGACGCGACGTGTATGTGGATGGTCAAGAACCCGGAGTGGTTCGACGTGATCGTGACGGACAACATGTTTGGCGACATCATCACGGATCTGGGGGCCATGATTCAAGGGGGGATGGGCATCGCCGCCGGTGGTAACATCAACCCACAGACCGTATCGATGTTCGAGCCGATCGGCGGTTCGGCGCCGAAGTACACGGGGAAAGGGGTCATCAACCCGATGGCCGCCATCGCCTCATGCCAGATGATGCTCGAACACCTCGGCGAGGCCGACGCCGCGGCCCGCGTAGACCGGGCCATCGCGCACGTGCTGTCGACGAAACTCCGGTCGATGCAGGCTGGTCAGATGGGATACTCGACATCCGAGGTAGGTGACCTCATGGCCGAGGCCACCGCTTCGGGGTGACCGCCGGAGCGCCCGGCGGCACGCGGTTTTCTATTCCCGCGCCACTACGCGCTGGCAACCGGCTCGGCGCCGAGGCGGAGACGCCGGGTCTGCCAAGATAGGGTCCAGACCAGATTGCTGTCGTGGTACACGCTAAGCGGGCCGCCTCCGGACGCCGGTTCGAGGGATTGACGGCGGAACGGGGGCTGTACTAGCGAGGATTCGTGATTGGTCGCATGACGAAACTGGAGATGAGGCGAAGCCCTGGCGGGGGTGCCGTTGTCGCGTTAGCCCGCCAGATTTCTGCAGCCAAAGCGAGCGGCGGGAGAAGCCGGCAAGAGCGGCAAGACGTTGAAAACCCGGCAGAAACGCCCCTACGCTTGAGCAGAACGTGTAGAGCTCAAGCGCGGGCCCTAAGCAAATGGGCGGTGCGATTGTGGCTCGCCGGTCTCTGGTTGTTCGCAACCGGGGGAGCCGATACGTTCGTGCTCGCTCAGAAGAGGCCCGTCGTTTACGTTGCCCCGATCGAGGGGATCATAGACCTTGGGCTTGCGCCTTACGTCCAGCGCATCCTCAACGAAGCCACGGATGCAGGCGCCACGGCCGTTATTTTTGAAATCAATACCTTCGGCGGGCGGGTGGATGCGGCTGTTGTTATCCGCGACGCGCTGCTCAATGCCACCGTTCTCACAGTGGCCTTTGTGAACAAAAGGGCTATCTCCGCGGGCGCCCTCATCAGTTTGGCTGCCGAGAGAATCGCCATGGCCGAGGGCGGAACGATCGGTGCCGCAACGCCGGTGCAAATGGGACAGCCGGGCACGCCCGCTCAGCCGGTGGAGGAGAAGACCGTTTCCTATGTACGAAAGGAATTCAGTGCAACGGCCGAGTCGCGCAAACGCCCCCCGCTCATCGCCGAGGCGATGGTGGATGCGGACGTGGAGATCCCCGGTCTGATCGAGAAAGGAAAGCTGCTGACGCTGACGACCGAGGAGGCCCTGAAGCATAAGGTCGCCGATTTTCGCGCAGACACCATAGAGAACGTGCTGCATCGGTTGGATCTCCAGGGAGCAGAGGCAAGGCACGTATCGCCCAACTGGGCGGAGGGTGTGGTCCGTTTCCTCACAAATCCAATCATCAGCTCTCTTCTCATTACGATCGGAATGCTTGGGATTATCCTGGAGATCCGGACGCCCGGCTTCGGTGTCCCCGGAGGCCTCGGTATCGCGAGCATGGCCCTCTTCTTTTGGGGGCACTGGCTGGTTCAGTTGGCGGGCTGGGAGGAGTTGCTGCTGTTCGGGTCTGGTCTCGTGCTCTTGGTTCTGGAGATCTTCGTCACCCCCGGCTTTGGCGTAGCCGGGACGCTGGGGATTGCCGCCCTACTCGGTGGTCTCAGCCTGAGCCTCTTTGGAGCCGGAGCCAGTTGGGAGTTCATCCTCAGAGCAGCGGGGCGCGTGGTCTTCTCTCTCCTTTTGGCGCTGGTGGCCAGTCTAGCCTTGCTGCGCTTCTTGCCGCGCCTGCCTTTTGGGCGACGCTTGATCCTGGAGACGGGGCTGCCAGCAGGCGCGGGAGCGCCCGAAAGCGATAGAAGCCGGCTGGGCAAGAGCGGGACAGCGGTCTCGCCGCTGCGGCCCGCGGGCATAGCCGAGATCGAAGGCGAGCGGGTGGATGTGGTATCTGACGGGGAGTTGATCGAGCCTGGAGCGCCGATCGTAGTAAGCCGCGTGGATGGCAACCGCATCGTCGTGCGGCGACGCTCAACGGAAAGGAGTTGAAAATGCTTGGGAGCGAGACTGGTATCGCAGGGGGCTTGACCCTGCTGGTGGCGATCCTCGTAGCCGTGGGCTTTATCCTCTACCTGGTCCCCATCCCGCTCTGGATCGCCGCCTGGGCATCGGGAGCCTACGTGGGACTCTCAACCCTGATCGGAATGAGGTTCAGACGGGTACCGCCCAGCGTCGTTGTAACTGCGCGAATCAGTGCGGCGAAGGCCGGGCTCCCGATCTCCATCAACGATCTGGAGGCTCACTACTTGGCCGGTGGAAACGTAGTGAGGGTCGTCAACGCGCTCATCTCGGCGGACAAGGCCAACATCCCCTTGCCCTTCAATCGGGCTGCCGCCATAGATCTGGCCGGGCGCGACATTGTGGAGGCGGTAAAGATGTCGGTCATCCCGAAGGTGATCGAGACGCCGAAGATCGCCGCCGTAGCCAAGGACGGGATCCAGCTCATCGCGATCTCTCGCGTGACTGTCCGCACCAACCTTGACCGTCTGGTCGGCGGCGCCGGCGAGGAAACCATCATGGCGCGCGTCGGGGAGGGCATGGTCAGCACCATCGGTTCCGCGGCGACGCACAAGAACGTGCTGGAGAATCCGGATCACATCTCCAAACATATCCTATCAAAGGGGCTGGATGCGGGGACGGCCTACGAGATCCTTTCCATCGACATTGCGGACGTGGACGTGGGCGAGAACATCGGCGCGAAGCTGCAGATCGATCAGGCGAACGCCGATAAGCAGATTGCTCAGGCCAAGGCGGAAGAACGCCGCGCCATGGCGGTCGCCCTCGAGCAGGAAATGCGGGCTCGGGTGGTTGAGGCGGAGGCTGAAGTGCCGCGCGCCATGGCCGAGGCGTTTCGCCAGGGAAATCTCGGCATCATGGACTACTACAAGATGAAGAACGTGCAGGCCGATACGGCCATGCGCGATTCCATTGCCGATACGGAAGCGCAACCAGAGGACACGCCGAGAAGGTAAAGGAAACGAGTATGGAAAGTCTGGGTTTGGGGCAAGTTCTTCTTCTCATTGCCTTTATGCTGCTGCCGCTGTTTAAGTCCTTCCTGCAGCGAGTCAGAAGAGCTGCCGAGAGCGCAAGGCCCGCGGACGAACCTGCGACGGACACTCTCGCGAGAGCACAAACGACCCCGAAGTCTGCGCCGCCGACACCCCGCGTATCCCGCAACAAAGTTCATGCATCGCAGGCGCCGACGGTGGCAACCCCGCTTTCCGGGGGTCGTTTTTCCAAACGATCGCTTCTGGGAAACACACGTGATGTGCGGCGTGGAATCATCCTCATGACGATCCTGGGGCCTTGCCGGGCGTCGGATTCACCGGAGTCTCGCCCTTACGGGAAAAATCTCGAACAGACCGGCAAAGATTGACCAAACAGTCGTGCAGGAATTCCGACGCTTTGCCGAGACCCATGCGGCTGCCGCGAGTCGCACTGCCCGGGAGGTCCTTGAGGCTGCCTGCGAAGAGTTCCCCGACTTTGAGGAGCGAATCGATGCCGTCTGCAGATAGCCAGCCAAGTCGCTTGCCGCCTAACCCAGACCGACCCTGAGTTCGCAGACTGCCCAAAGGACGAAACTCAGAGCCTTCCATCGTCATCGTAGCGGCTCCTGAAGATCTGAAAGTGGCTTAGTTTCGTGCCGGCAAACGAAAAAGCGAAATCCGAGTTGGTCTCGAAGCTCGTCCGAATGGCGCGAAAAGAGCGCCTCGACTACGACGAGTTCATCTACGTCTGCCAGGAGGCGCGGAAGAAGCTCGAGCTCAAGCGTCCGCGCCGAGCACGGAAGCTCCCGCAGCTGCTCAGCGACGCAGACCTGAAGTCCTTCTTCAAGGTCATACAGGCGTGCGGGAACCTCCAGCACGAAATCATGCTGAAGCTCCTTTTTTACACGGCCGTCCGCGTGAGCGAGCTCGTCCAGATCAAGGTGAGCGACATCGACTTCGACCAGTGCAAGATCTTCATCGAGCGCGGCAAGGGCGACAAGGACCGCTACATCCTTTTCCCGAAGGGATTCCGCCTCGTGCTCCGGAGCCACCTGAAGGCGAACCCGAAGAACCGATTTCTGTTCGAGACCCGCCAGCATGGCCCGTTCACAGTGCGGCGCGTCCAGCAGATCGTCCGCGATTACCGTGCCGAGGCGAAGATCGCGCAGCGGGTCCACCCGCACCTCTTCCGCCACCAGATGCTCACCTACCTCACCTCGCAGGGGCTCTCGGACGCGCAGATTCAGCTCATCTCCGGCCACTCGACGAAGCAGAGCCTCGAGATCTACCAGCACCTCTCGCTGGAGACGACGGAGCAGGCCTACCAGGACGCCGTCCAGGCACTCGGAGTGTGAGCGCGCCGGTCGCTCGATGACAGGGTCGAAGGGCGACCATGTACTCGAAGCGACAGCTCAAGCGCGAGGCGGTGCTCCAGCCCGGAGACTTCGACGAAATCCAGAAGCGGCGGCGTTCCCGAAACCGGTTCGGGTTTGCGTACCAGCTCGGCTTCGTCCGACTCCTGAACCGTTTCCCGCGCCAGCGGCCTTTCGAGATCCTCGATGAGCTGGTGACCTTCACCGCCGTCCAGCTCGACCTCTCGCCGAGCCTCGTCACCTCGTACCAGACCCGTCAGCAGACGGTCTCCGAGCACCAGCAGCAGATCGCAGACTACCTCGGGTTGCGCTCCCTTCGAGAGGCGGAGACGAGCTCACTGGAGCGATTCCTGTTCGAGCAGGCGTGCCGGCTCGAACGTACGACGGCTCTCGAACACCGAGCGCGGGAGTTCCTGAAGGAGCAGAAGATCCTCCGGCCCGGCGACTCGACGATCCTTCGCATCGTGGGCGAGCAACGCCGGCTCGCCCGCGAGCACATCTTCGAGAGAATCGCCTCCGGACTCGGTTTTGACCTCTGTCGAACCCTCGACGACCTGTTGCTGGTCCGCGAGGCGGAGAAGTTCTCCGAGCTTCAGAAGATCAAGGCGAATCCCAGCAAGCCGTCGGTCGATGGAATGCTCGCGGTTCTCCACAAGCTCGCCGTGATCGAGAAGACCGGGGTTCTTGGCGTCGATCTGTCGTGGCTCAACGCCAACTACCAGCGGGCCCTCTTCCATCAGGCACGGAAGTCCTCGGCCGATCGGCTTCGCGAGCTGAGCGTGGCACGTCGCCACGCCGTGCTGGTCTGCTTTCTCTGGCAGAGCTACCGCGACGCCGTCGACCAGGCGGTGGACATGTTCGACAAGCTGCTGACGCGCACCGAGTCGCACGCAAGGAACGAGCTCGACGATCAGATGCGCCGCCAGCGCAAGAGCATCCGGGGATCGCTGGCGACGCTCAAGACAATCGGCACCGTCATCCTCGATGACGGGGTCGCCGACAACCGACTTCGCGAGACGCTCTTCGCGCAGGTCCCGCGAGACGAGCTGACGAACTGCGTAGCTGGCCTGGACGAATGGGTCTCGGGCAAGAAAAGCGACGTCTTCCACGGGGTCGCGCGCCGCCACAGAACACTCCGGCGCTTCTCACCGGCATTGATCGAAGCACTGAAGCTCGAAGCCGATGCCCCGGGCGAAGAGAACTCCACCCTGCGTGCCCTTGAGCTGTTCAAGGAGCTCAACGCCAGCGGGAAGCGAAAGCTGCCCGGCAACGCGCCGGTCGACTTTGTGCCCAAGCGGCTCCAGACAATCGTCCGACAAGGAGAAGCGACCGATCGCCGCACCTGGGAGTGCGCTCTGCTTCTGCAGGTCCGCGACGAGATCAAGTCGGGCAACCTCACGGTTGGCCAGAGCAAGCGTTTCGGCTCGCTCGACGACTTCTTCCTCGACTCGGCACGCTGGGAAGGGATGCGCGATGGGTTCTTCGGTCGTGCGGGGCTCCCCGTGGACGGTCGGCAAGCCGCCAGACAGCTCGCCAGCCGTCTCGGCGCAGCCTTCGATCGGTTCAACGCGACGGCCCCGGCGAACAGCTACGCCGTGGTCGACGAGAAAGGATGGCATCTCTCCGCGGATACGCCGGAGCGCCGCGATCTGCAGACCGAGCAAGGCGTCGAACGTCTGAAAGCCTGGCTCGGTGCCAACATGCGCCGAATCATGCTCCCGGACCTGCTCATCGAGGTCGATAACGAGCTGGGATTTACGCACCACTTCGCCACCGCCGTCCTGCCCGAGGAAGGGATGCCGCCCGACGAGGTGTGTCTGGTCCTCGCCGCGGTGATGGCGCACGGTTGCAACATCGGCCCGTACCAGATGGCGCAGCTCACCTCCGACATGAGCTACAAGCAGCTCAAGCGGGTCACCGACTGGCAGCTTACCGAGGATTCCCAGCGGGCAGCTCTGGCCGAGCTCGTGAACGCGATCTCAGGCCTCGACACCTCGCTCTACTGGGGTGAAGGGAAGACGTCGGCCAGCGATGGGCAGCGCTTTTCGATGCGGCGGAAGGTCCTACAGCAGACCTACAGCCCGCGCTTCAGCGACTTCGCCCTGGAGTTCTACACCTTCGTCGCCGACAACTACGCGCCGTTCTACAGCACGCCCATCGAGTGCACCGACCGCGACGCGGCCTTCGTTCTCGACGGGCTCCTCGACAACGAGAGCGATCTTGAGATCGAGGAGCACTACACCGACACGCACGGCTACACGGAGATCAACTTCGCCGCGTTCGCGATGCTCGGCCGGCGATTCTGCCCACGCATCCGTGGCCTTCACCATCAGCGCATCTACCGCATCGACCCTGATCGCGACTGCGGTCCGCTGGCGAGCCTCGTGGGTCGAAGCGACCGAACGATCGACACCGCGCTCATCGCCGAGCAGTGGGACCGCATGGGCCAGCTCTACGCCTCCCTCGAAGCTGGTCACGTCACGGCATCCGTGGCGCTGCGACGTCTCGTCGCCTTCAGCTCGAAGAACCGCTTCTACCGCGCGAATCGAGATCTCGGGCGCATCTTCAAGACCGAGTTCATCCTCCAGTACATGTCGGAACCCGAACTCCGAGGGCGGGTCCGTCGTGGGCTCCTCAAGGTCGAGCAACTCCACGCGTTGGCGCGTGACGTCTTCTACGGTCGCCGGGGTCGGATCAACGCGCGTGAGGTGTGGGAGCAGATGAACGGCTGCAGCTGTCTGACGCTCATCGTCGCCTGCATCGTCTACTGGCAGGCCCGAGAGATCTCTCGAGTCATCAGCGAATGCGACCCCGAGGCCGCCGGCGTCGATCTCTCGCTTCTCCAGCACGTGAGTCCGATCGAGTGGGACAACGTCGTGCTGTACAGGGTACCGACCAGATTCATGTAGAAATACACGCTAACGAAGCGTAATTAGCTGAAATCCCGTGGTTTTGTGCAACGGCTATTTCTCCGCAAAATCGACCTCCGAGACACCGCCCGTAAGCGCCTGAAATCGCGGGGTTTCGCCAGCGCTTAGCGTGTAAAATTACACCGATCTGGGCGGTACCCTAAGATGCTGCGTCCGCGGGCTCTTCAGGATGCCGCGGCGACGGTCGGCCCGCTGCCAGCACCCGTTCGGGCTTCCGTGACTGCGCGCGTCTTGAACGCGTCCGGTGGGAGCCCGGCATCCATGGCACCCTGCGCGAGCCAGACCTGTTGACCCTTCATCACACTGGCGGCTACCTGGTTCTTGTGTGCGTCCTCGTTACTCCAGAGGTCCTTGAAGAGTCTTCGCACCTTGCGGCGCGCGTTCCTGCAGAAGAGGTCCGCAAGCTCGATAGCCCGCTCCGCCTCTGGATCGCGGTCGTCCATCATTCGCCGCGCCTGGGAGATCGTCGCCGACATCGCGAAGAGCTCCATCACCACATCCACGCACCTGAACAGAAAGCCCTGCTTCCGCTCCATCTTGGCCTGATAAATCGCCATGCCGTGGAAGCTCTGCCTGGCAAGCTTGCGGCAGCTGCGCTCGACGAAGCGCACGTGCCGCGCCAGCCGTCCCCAATCGCCGTAGAGGAAGGGGCTGCGGAATCCCTGGAACCAGAGCGGGGGGTACCACTTCATGTAGTAGCCGAAGATCTTGGGAATCACGGCGAACTTCTCGCTCATGCCCTTCCTGGGATCGATCATGGGGCCTGCTACCTGGAGGTGCTTGTCCACGGCCTCGCGCGCCATGAACAGGTGCATGATCTCACTCGACCCTTCGAAGATGAGGTTGATACGGCAATCCCGCATGAGTCGCTCGGCAGGGATCGGAAATTCGTGGCGCCCCACCAGTGAGCGCTCGGTCTCATATCCGCGCCCTCCGCGGATCTGTAGGGTGGTATCCGTGATCTCCCAGGCGCGGACGGTGTTCCACTCCTTGGCGGCGGCGGCCTCGAGCCGAATGTCGTAGCCTCCACGATCCGCCATCGCGCTCACGAGCTTGGAGACCGAG
>JBDHBD010000032.1:0-17563 GCA_039587755.1 Gemmatimonadota bacterium
GGCAGCGATTGAGGCTGACTGCGAGCCCTGTGACGCGTGGTTCGAGGAGAATCAGCCAGAAGAAGGAACGCCTGAGCGGGAGGAATGGGACGCGATGGCAGAGGCGTTCTTCAAAGCCTACAACGGTCATCGGGACGAGATCTACCTCAAGAATATGAACAGAGCCAACTAGGAACCGATTCTGTTGCTCCACAAGCGCCCGGTTCACGCCGGGCGCTCTCGTTTTGTTCATCGGCGTGTGGAGAAAACCCTACAAGGGAGCGTCCCGCGTTTGTGACACAGATTGTGCCGTTGCCCACCGGGGCTCACCGTGGCTCACCGGGGTCTGGAAGCCAGAAATGCTCTCTTTTCGGGGCCTACCGGGGTGTGGTTGAGCCTCTGCAAGCAGGAGGTCGTCGGTTCGAATCCGATCGGCTCCATTCCTCTAACTGCTTGTCTTTACATAGGTCGCGCGGCCGGCACCGCTGAACTTCCTGACACAGCCTCTATGTAACCCTCCATGTTGAGCGCCGCTCAGTTCTGCCTTTGAGCTGGGTGCTCGGATGACAGGTCCAGGATTCGTTTCGTTTCGTCTGGGCTCCGGGTCGGCGAGCCAAATGAAACGAATCAAAGCCTACGCGGCGGCGACATGCGCCCACAAAAGGGCCGGAGATACGACTGCAGTCGACTACCCTCGTCCCCACCCATCTTGCGGCTCACAGGAGGAGTCCAGATACGCTTGTTAGGTGTCTCTTGGTTGTCGCGCGCTCAGAGCTACGCGCCAAAAGCAACGTAGCTGGTAGCGATCCGAGCGATCATCAACAGGATTGCGAGACTGGGCTGATGTGAGCGGGGGCGGCCCCGGTGGAGCCGCCCTCTGCGTGAGAAGTGAAAATCCGCTCGCCCCGCTATACATACGTGCTGGTCAACGGGGAGAGATCCACAGGAGCAGTGGCGGGTGAGTTCGGTAATTGTCGGCCTAGCTTCGACTCAAGCCACGCACGTCGGTCCAGCATCTGACCGTAGATCTGTATCATGTTCTGAACGTGCAACTGGGGCGGGGACGTGCAGCCTGTCGGATTGCCGAGTGCACTGTCCTCCACAACCGTCCGCCGCGAACAGATCCCCCACCGTGGCCATCGGCTCGGCTGTGGAGCTCCCTTCGACCGTCGTGTCCGTTTCGCCCGCCCCGCCGCATGCCGTAAGCAGCCAAGCGCCCATCAGTAGCGTCCTTTTCATGTCTTTAATCATGTCGGTACACCTGCGTCCCGGAGGATCGCTCGAATGTCCGGCCGGTTCCCGATTCGCTGGGTTGTCGGGCGGTTTGGTGCGGCCTGCTGCGGCGAGCCCGTGCGGCGAAGCACGTCCCGGGCCCCCGCGGGGGTGAGTGGGCTCAACCCCTTCGCCCGCAGGACTCCTTGGACACATGCCAGAGCGCCCACGACCACGGGCAAGGCACTGGACGTCCCGTTAAACCGGTCCATGTACCAGCGGTCACGATCCTTGTGACGCGGTTTCAGGCCGCCGTACCCCGTCGTGGTGACCTCCCAGCCCCATCCCTGCGCGTCCACGCGTGACCCGTAGTTCGAGAACCCGCACCGGGCTCGGTCCACGTACAACTCTCCCGCGTGATCTCCGCTTGGGACCTCGGTTCGCCCGTGCGTACCAGACGGAGGACAACCCGCCCCGACGAGGATCGCTCCGGAGTCGGGACCTCCGGCTCGCAACGGATTCTTCCAGTCGTCTGGGAACCCCTGCTGCGCCTGGTCATAAATCGCGTCATCCAGGTTGGCATTTCCGTTCGCAGCCGCCTCGACCACGATCACGCCCTTCCCGACCGCGTAGCGAATCACCTCGAAGTCGTCCGGCCACCACTCCACGGGAGAGAAGGGGGATTGTCCGGAGTCGTTGTTCAGGGTGCGTTCGAGCTCGATTAGCAGAATGTCACCAGGCTGCAGCTGGTCTGCCGCCCAACGAATCGTCCGGGCCGATGACTTGCCGAACGCGGCGCCCGACACCGTGGCCTCGGGGCATATCCCGGTCACGCCGATCTGGTTCGGATCGCCACCGAAGATGCCGAGGACGGCCGTTCCGTGTTGAACCCATTCATCGTTGTCGATGTTCGTTCCGTGGATGAGACCAGTCGTGTTCTGCTGGAGGTCTTCGTGCGCGAAATTCCACCCAAATTCGCAATCGATGATGTTCACACCCTGGCCCCGGCCACCCGCGAGATTCCACGCGGACAGAGCGCCGACACCAATGGGGGCGTCCTCCAAATAGCCCTGCCGCGATAGGTAGTCGGGGGTCGGGTCCGAGGGGGGCTCCGCAACATCCGGGTGGTCCAGGTCGAGAAGGACAAGTTTTGCATCTGCGATTGGAGGGCTGCCGGCCGGTTTCACATACGCGGCCCGGATGTCGCGATGGCCAGCCAGCCTTTCGGCTAGCTCCTCGAGGCGGTCCTCGGGAGCAACCACACGGAAGTGGCGCGAGAGCGTTTCGTGATCGATCTCGGGGTGAAGCGCCTCGAAGCGGTGCTCCTCGGGCTGGAAGAGCGAGTCGAGATCGGACACGTCTGCGTACTCGGCGGCAATGCCTCCGGCGTCGGTGGGCCGGAGTCGCGCCGTAGGGCTTCCGATGACGATGAGTTCCGGTCGGTGTGCCATCGTCGCCCTCCGGGTTTGAGGATCACGGTCCACGCGCTCCCCGGGGTCAGCCGGAATACGCTATTTGACACGGCTAACCTGCCGAGGATTCCGGCACAAACTGTAGCGGTGCTAGCGGGTCTGCCAGCGGCCGCGCCTTGACGATACCACGACCCGGGACTATTTCGGGGGGCAACCGAACAAGCCGCGCGACCCCAGATCACGCTCCAGAAGTGCCCCAGCAGCGTATGGTGCGTCGCCGGGCCGCCCCAACGGGAGGAGACCCATGTCGGATTTCGCCGTGAAGGATCTCATGGTGACCGTGCTTCCGGGCGTGCAGACTCAGGAGTACGTTGGCGGCATCGAACAGTGCGAGGGCAGCTACTGTCCCGATGACACTGAGGAGCGCGAGGAGCCGCCCTGCGAGAGTGGCACCGCCTGCCCCGAGGGGACCGAGCCGCCCTGCGAGAGTGGCACCGCCTGCCCCGAGGGGACCGAGCCGCCCTGCGAGAGCGGCACCGCCTGCCCCGAGGGGACCGAGCCGCCCTGCGAGAGTGGCACCGCCTGCCCCGAGGGGACCGAGCCGCCCTGCGAGAGCGGCACCGCCTGCCCCGAAGGCTCCGAGGAGGCGGAGTGTGAGGGTGGCACGGGCTGCGTCGACAATTCTGAGCGGGCCAAGAACTACGGCGCGAATTCCAACGAGTTTTGGGCGCTCTCAAGAGAGCTGGATCGCGTCCTTCTTACATCCTGACGGCTCATGGCGGCGGCGGGTCGCGCGCGACCTGCCGCTTGCACCCGTCACTCGGGTGACCCGCGTCGTCGGCACGTCGTTCGCCAGAGATGAAATCCTGCTCCGGGACCCGGACGAGCCCGGCTACCGTTCGTAGCGATCTCCTCGACCGCGGATTTCGAGCTTCGTCCGCCTACGAGGTGGTGCCGTTCGATGACCTCCCTTCGCACTTGTCATCGGGACTCGAACAGCTTCGCGCGCGGAATCCGGGACTGGAGGCCGTTCTTCTGCCAGGTCGACCCGGTCTTTCCGTCAAAGTCATAGAGCGCGCGGCTATCGAGCTTGTAAGCGGCCTGCGGTCGGGAGGGCGTCTGCCGAACAGCTTCGCTGACGCTACGAAGGGAGGCGGTAGCCGCGAGATCGCGCGTCTCGTCCTGGACGGGGTTCTCGAAGTCGAGACGGAGGCCGGCTACCTGTCAGGGGCACCAGCGGTCGAGATCGTGCTCACCGATCTCCCGGAGCCGACCCGCGACTCGCGCACGTCGGCACTCTCGCTGGATGCCCTCCGCTATGCTCAGGAGCTACGCGTGAAGGACCCCGCGACCGTCGCGGACCGCCTGTATCGGTTCAACCGGTTACCGGCCTCTCCTCGCTGGCGACGAATGTTCCCGACCGAGCGCTCGATCGCCGACCGGCTCGGTCTGGACGGGGAATTCGGGAGCTTTGAGCTCTCCTCCGTAGGTGGCCCGCTCAGAACGAACCGCCTCGATCCAACCTGGCTCCATTGGCTCTCGGGTACGCGTCGTGCCGGACCGGCCGGCGCTTCCTACAAGCTGTACGTGAGCCCGAGACTCGACGGTCTCCGCCAGGCGTTCAACGCGGTGGTCGGGCTGTTTCGCGACTCCGAACCACCGCGGGGTTTCAAAATCGGGCGAGCCCTGCCCGGGCTTCTGCGGCCCGACAAGCTGGTGGTCTACTTCGACGACGAGGACCGTCTCGACGAGGCCGCCAGTCGGCTTCAGGGCGAGCTTGCCGGAATCCCCCCTCAGGCCGTTCCCTTCACGGTGGACTATACAGGTGACGGCCTTCTCTCGTGGGGGGTCGATCCGCCTCGCGAGTGGCAGCTGTCCGGATGGCGATACGGGGACTCGAGTTGGCGCAGCTGGCTTACGACCCGTCTCGCTGCGGCAATCGTTTCGGCCCTCCATGAAGAGGCGAATGGACTCCCGCCATGGCGCTTCGCGCTGGCACGAGTGGCCGTGGAGGACGTCGATCCCGACAGCTGGATGCCGGATCCGGCGGTGTGGGAGTCACAAGCGGCATCGTGAGCACGCATCCCATCACCGGCGCGATGATCCTGCCGACGGACGTGCTGATCATCCCGGTCCCGGAGCTGTCCGAGCTTGACCGCGCACGGATCTCCGCGAATGACGACGAGTTCGCGGTGAGCCGCCGACACGGTCGTAGCCACTCCAAGATCCTGAGCTCCCGGGCCGCTGCCATCCTCGAGCGATTCCGAACCGCAACGCCGATCGCCGAGGTATTGGCGGAATACAGCGAGGAGCACGATCTCGATCCCCAAGAGCTGCTCCGGGAGGCGTACCCCTTCCTGCGTGCCTGCATCGCAGCACGTCTTCTCGTCCCGGCCGATTCTCCCAGATCGAGCCGGATCGTGCCGATCCTCGTGCCAGGCGACCGGGTGGACAATGCGGAGATCGTGCGTTGCGTGCATGTCATGGAGGACGTCGAAGTCTGTCAAGCGAGACACGAGCAACACGGGATCATTGCTATCAAGATGCTGCGGCCCGAATGGGCCGAGAGCTTCGGAGCGGCGTTCAAGAGAGAGGCTGAGATGCTCTCCACACTCGGAGGCGAAGGCGCTCCACCGCTTCTCGAGCGCGGTGTATTCGAGAACCGTCCATACCTCGCGCTCGGATGGTGCCCGGGAGTTTCGCCTTCGGTAGTCTCGGCAGAGCTGCGAACGCAGGACGCACCCGATCGAGACAAGCGGCTCCTTCGGCTCGGACGGTCAATCCTGGAGGCGTATGTCGCGCTGCACGAGCGTGCCGTGGCGCATGGAGATGTCCATCCCGGCAATCTGCTCGTGGACGGGGCGGGCGTAGCGCGTATCCTCGACTTCGGCTTCGCGAGAGTCGATCGAGACGACCAGAATGCGAGGCCGGTCCCACGCGCGGGCGTTTCATACTACTTCGACCCGGAATACGCCGCCGCCCGACGAGGAGGTACCCTTCCCCCGCCGGTGACCCGGCTGGCCGAGCAATACTCAATCGCCAGCATGTTGTACTTCCTCCTCGCGGGGCGGCATACGCGCGACTTCCCAGGCGAGGCGAATGAAATGCTCAGGCAAATCGCCGAGGAACCAGCGCTGCCGTTCTCACAGCATGGGGTCGCGCCGTGGCCAGAGGCGGAACGGGTGATCGGGAAGGGGCTCGCCAAGGATCCGCGGGACCGATTCGGCTCCACGACCGAGTTCCTGGAGGCGTGGAACGAGATCTCACCGCGTCGCCAGGTGCGCGCATCCGAGCGGTCCACCGACCGTTCGCGACTGGATCGGTTCGCTGGTGAGGTTCTGAAGAAAGTGGAGGTGGGTGGTGAGTTGTGGTCGCGAGGGTTGGCTCGAGCACCGGCGTGCTCTCTGAGCCTCGGGGCGACCGGGATCGCCTATGCGTTGTACCGACTTGCTTGCTTGAGAGACAGCCCCACCCTGCTCTTCCAGGCCGATGCTTGGCTCACGCGTGCGGGCGCGGAGATGGGCCAGCCCAATGCCTTCTACGACGAGTCAGATCTGACGATCGAAACGCTGGGACGAACCTCGCCTTACCATACCGAGAGCGGAATTCACGCGGTGCGCGCCCTCATTAGTCAAGCGATGGGGGATGCCCACGCCGCAAGGGCAGCCGGCGACCGGTTCGTCGCATCCTCGAACGGGCAAACCGACAAGCTGGACGTGTGGCTTGGCCAAGCCGGAACGCTGCTCGCCTGTGCCCAGTTGCATCGCGCCCTCGGGGCGGCCGGAATTGGGGCTCCGGGTATCGTGGCTTTTGGGGAGCGGATCCTGGGCGAGCTGGGGGGTACCGTCGAGACGCTTGGCCCGGTTCGGGACTGTCCGGGGCTCCCGAATTACGGGATGGCCCATGGATGGGCGGGCCTTGCCTTCGCCGCAATGCGTTGGTGTAAGGCGGTCGGGCGGCCACCCGACTGGTGGATCGGGCTACGTCTGGAGCAGCTGGCCGAGTGCGCCGAACCCTGCGGCCGGGGCGTCCGCTGGCCGTGGCGCGACAAGCTGCCCGGGCCGGGCAGTCGTCGCCAGTACGCGCCCGGCTGGTGCAATGGCAGCGCGGGGTTCGTACACTGCTGGACGCTTGCAGGGGAGCTATTCGATCGGGATGATTACCTGGAGCTCGCCGAGCAGGCAGCATGGAATGCATGGGAGAGCCCGGCGCCCACCGCCCATTTGTGTTGTGGGCACGCCGGCCGAGCGTACGCGCTTCTCAACCTCTACTCACGATCGGGGGATTCAGCGTGGCGCTCCAGGGCCGAGACCCTCGCCGCGCGGGCGGTGGCACGTAGGCACATGCTCCGACAAGGGTCTGACGCCAAATGGGTGGATCGGAGCCTGTACCGAGGCGAGGTGGGTATGGCGCTGCTGGCGGCCGAGCTAGAAACCCCAGAGGTGGCTTGCATGCCTTTCTTCGGTGATGAGGGGTGGCCCGGGCCGGAGCGCGAGCCGGTGTAGCGTCGTGAACTCTTCGCTCCTCGAACGCATCTCGGAAGCTCTGGCCGAGCAGTACGCCGTGGAGCGTGAGCTGGGCCAGGGAGGGATGGCGACGGTCTTTGTCGCGACCGACCTTCGCCACGGCCGCCAGGTCGCGATCAAGGTGCTCCGTCCTGAGCTCTCGGCCGCGCTGGGGGAGGAGCGGTTCTACCGAGAGATCGAGGTCGCCGCTGCGCTCACCCACCCCAACATCCTCCCTCTCCACGACTCCGGGGAAGCGGACGGCCTCCTGTACTACGTGATGCCCTATATCGAGGCAGAGTCCCTCGCCACCCGCCTCGAGCGCGAGAAGCAGCTTCCGTTCGAGGACGCGATCCGCATCACCCAGCAGGTGGCGCGAGCGCTGCATTATGCCCATCAGCAGGGGATCATCCACCGGGACATCAAGCCGCACAATATCCTATTGGTGGAGGATCAGGCGCTGGTCGCCGACTTCGGGATTGCACGCGTCGCGGGCTCGCTTGATGCGGAGAAACTCACCAGCACGGGCCTGGCCGTCGGCACTCCGCATTACATGAGCCCGGAGCAGGCATCGCCGGGCGAGGAGCTGGATGGTCGCGCCGATGTGTACAGCCTGGGTTGCGTGCTGTACGAGCTGATCACGGGGCAGCCGCCTTTCCTCGGAAGGACCGTGCGGGCAGTCCTGGCACGACATGCGGTGGACGCGATCCCACCCCTTCACGTGCTGCGAAGCACCGTTTCTCCCACGCTCGAACGCATCGTGTCGAAGTCGATCGCGAAGTCCCCGGCCGACCGCTACCGCACCGCTGAGGATCTTGTGGCCGCGCTCGAGCGAGAACGAGCGACCGGAGGACACAGGCAACCACTGGCAGACCGCACACTGCCGCGCCGGTCGCCGAGAGTTGGGCGGCGTGCGTTGGCGATCGTCGGTGCGGCTGGCGTCGTCGTGATCGCTGCCATCGCCACTCTCCTCACTCGATCCGAGCCGAGTTCGGATGGGTCGATCCTGGACTCCAACCTCATTGCTGTTGCGCCGTTTCGAGTGACCAGCCCAGCAGACCCGTCCTTCCGGGACCTGGAAGACGGGATCCCGGAGCTGCTGTACGTGCGCCTCACGGGAGAGAGCGGGCCACGGACAGTGTACCCGGGAACGGCGGGGGCGGTGTGGGAACGGCTGCTTGCGGGTGGCAGCCTGACGGACTCGCTGGCCTTTCGAGGCGCGCGCTCTCTAGGCGCCGGGCGTTTGATCCTGGGCCACCTCCTCGTAACGGGGGATGAGCTCGTGCTCAACGGGTCGTTGTTCGACGTCTCCGAGGCTTCTCTGGTCGCCCGATCGAGCGATGTGCGCGGGCCGGTAGATGACCTGCTGCCGCTCATCGACGAGCTGGTCGTCGAACTCCTCATTCGAACGGCCGGAGAGTCCGAGCAGCGCCTGAGGCTCCTCGTCGGGTCCGATCTCGCCGCGGTTCGCGCCTACCTCGCGGGGCAGGCGGCGTTTCACGACAGCCGGTACGCGGAGGCGGTGGAACACTTCGGCCGGGCGCTCGACATCGATTCCACTCTTGCCCTCGCCGGGCTCCAGCTCGCGGTGGCGGACAGCTATGTCGGCCCGGGGGCACCCTGGACTCGGGGACTGAACACGGCGTGGGCTCACCGCGACAAGCTGACGAGCCGGGACCAGATCTTCCTGGATGCGCTCGCCCCGGAATGGCCCGACATCCCTCCCTACCTCGAGCGGCTGCGGGCCTGGCAGGCCGCCGCCCAGGCTATGCCGGACCGGAAGGGTATCCAATTCTTGTGGGGCGATTTCGCTTACCACTATGGGGCGTCGGTCGGATTCGGTGCGGCACGCGCTCAAGCCAGGACCGCTTTCCGACGCGTACTCGCGCTGGACCCCTCGCACGGACCGGCTCTCGGTCACCTGCTCGTGCTCGCCGTCCTGGAGAGTGATACTGTCGCGGCCCGCGAGTATGCGTCGGCGTATCTCGCCGATCCCTCGCGAGACTACACAGAGTATTATCGCTGGCGCCTGGCCCAGGTCGAGGACGATTCCGGGCTTCTGGCCAGCTTCCAGGACTCGATCCCGGGACTCGACGATGAAACGCTCGAGAGCGTCGTCGGCTCGGGTCAGACGGACGGGGCCGGCATCGAGGCGGCGCTGACGGCTGCGCACACGCTCCTCGAGCGCGGCACGAATCTCAGACAGGCCTACAGGTATCTGCGATACCTCGCGCTGAATCGAGGACATCCAGGCGAGGCGGTCGAATGGAGCCGTCTCGCGAGGGAGCATTCTGCCGACCGTTACGCTCCCGTGCGAGATGTTTTCGATGCCGTGTTCTGGGAAGGCGACTCCGCCACCGCGGCTCAGGTCGTGGCCGAGCGCGGGTATGTCGACGAGGCGGTAGCTCCCAGCGGGGAGCCCGACCGCAACTCCCCGCTTTACATCGATCTGTGCGCCGTTGGCTTGTGGCGAGTCGCCAGACATGAGCACGAGACGCTTCTGCACCTGATCCGCATGCTGCGTCAGGCCGCGCGAAGCTTCAAGGTATCCACGTATTCTCTGCCGCTTCTGTGCGCGGAGATCATCGACGCCGAGCTGGCCAGCGCGACCGGGCGACCCGATGCGCGAGATCTGGTGGAGCGACTGGACTCGTTGAGCCGCTCGCAACCGGTTCGGAGTCCGTTGGAGCTCCGCGCCGCGGCCACCCTCAGTGCGGCCAAGCTTCTCGAGGGGCAAGGTGAGCTCGAACGGGCCCTGGGCGCGGTCCGCAGGCGGCCGTATTCCGTGGATGGGGCCATGGTGGGCCTATCGACCTTCCTGCGCGAGGAGGGACGGCTCACGCGACTCGTCGGCGACCGGGAGGGAGCGATTCGCGCGTTGCGCGCCTACCTGAACCTCAGATCGGATCCGGAGCCCGAGTTCCTGCCGGATGCGGAGCGGGCCCGCGAAGAGCTCGACCAACTGTTGAGTCAATGAAGGGACCCGCCGCGGGCCTCAGCGCGCAGCATGTCCCGGCGGCTGTGGGTCGGGTCGGGCGAGGCGCCAAGCCGACCGGCTAACCTCCGTCAGGCTTGCCTCCATCGAGCGCGACCCGCCACTCTCCGTCAGCCGTCAGTCGCCAGATGGTGATGTACCGGCCCTCCCGCAGGCTCTCCGTGTCGCCGATCGTTCGCCGCTGTACGTAGCGCCCGATCGTGAAACCCAGGTCTCCACTCACCGCCGACAACCTTGTTCCCCCGGGCGTACCATTGAGATCGCGTTCAAACGCGAGAGACTGCCATCTGCGCTGCGAGACAGCCCTTCTCGCGTTCCACCTGCCCCAGGAGTCGCCTTTAGCCACCCCCAGACGCACGAGGGCCCCGTCCTCCGGGGCTCTCCTCTTAAGGCGGGCTACCGATCTCGAACCGGTGAGCTTCAGTCGCCCACCCCCACTCTGCCACGATCTCCTCTAGCCGGCGTTCGGGCGACAGATCCGGGATTCGTTTCGTTTAATCTAGAACCCCAGGAAATGAGACTAAAGGAATTCGCCTGTGCGCGCGTACCCAGCTCGTCAACGACGTCCGCGGTGCGGTGAAGCACTAGGAGCCCGGCTCCCCTCAACGTCCATCCCGAGGTGCCTCACATGGCTTCAAGCTCTTGAAGCCGAGCTCTGATGGCCCGGAGATTCTCCGATTGAGGAATCCATCTCTCAAGTTCCAGCTTGAGTGCCTCCCGTAGGCTCTCTCGAGCAGCATCCTTGTCCCCGGCCATCAGCTGGAGTCGCCCGAGGGCGATGCGAGCCGCAGACGAATGCGGGTACTCCCTCACCGCATGGACCCCGAGGTCGAAACGGGTCCTCATCGAGATTCTCCTGGATACGAAGCTGGGATCGCAGGACACTGCTCGTTCGATATTAGCTCGACCTCCACATGCAAATTGGTGTGGGAAAGGCTTGATCCGGAAGGTCTATCGAGGTCAGAAACGCGAAAACGCCCATTTTTCGGGGTGTATCGGCGTCCACGGATTGCCGCCGAGTGTTCCCAAGCTGAAGGTCGCCGGTTCGAGACCGGTCGCCCGCTTTGACGTAAGTTGATGTAAGATAATGTATTAGGAAAGATACTGGGTGCTGGTCTTGCACGCATCGAGCCGGTCACCGGGCCTCGAACATTGCGCCTCTGACACAGGACATCCGGACCGACGCTCGCGTGTGCTGAGTGGTCGCGGAGTCCTTTGAGTCCACCCTCTTCACTCTGATTGGTCCGGGAGTCGTTCGAACACCAGATCCTCGATCCTGAAATCACTCACCTGGCCGGCCGGGTCCAGCACGAAGGTCAGAAATTTCCGCCACGGTGCCGGCATGTTCCAGGTGACCCGAAAGACATCGTAGTTCCAATGCTCGAGGTACCCTGGCTCGGCACCAGGGAACCGGAGGACCAGCGTGCCTCGTCCGTCATCGGTGATCGTCACCTTGCCAACGGCAGCGTGCCAGTACTCACCGACGTAGTCCCCCGGCGGAAGGGAGGGGGTGGTGCCTTGCACACGTCCGGCCTGGAGCTCCCGTTCTCTCTCTTGCCGTAGTGCCTGCCTCCGTTGGCCGTTCGCCTCTGCCCTCAAGAACTTGCCCCTTATCCAATCTTGATCCCGAACGCCCAAATACGCGTCCAACACCCCGAACGAGAGCACCCAATCCAAGGAGGTCCCCTCTCTATTCATCACGACGCCCACGCCGAGGTTCTCGTCCGGCACCAACGCGACGAAGGATGAAAAGCCGGTGTTTCCCCCAAAGTGGATAGACAACCTTCGCCCGTGATAGTCGGTCAGCCACCACCCGAACCCGTAGCTCCAGAAATGGCCGAAGCCCGGCCCCAACAATTCCGCGTACCACGGGGTGGGTAGGATGATCTGCCCCGTGTGCATCTCTTCAACGACGCTGGGGCTCAAGACCCGCTTGCCCTCGTAGATCCCCTGGCCGAGCTGCAATCGCAGCCATTTCGCGACATCCGTAGCGCTCGCAGTGAGACCGCCGGACGGATCACCATTGTCCTCGTGCGAGCAGTCACGCCATCGGGTTGGATGGAGCTCTCCATCGGCACTGCGCCAATGGGGCATCACGATGTTCTCGACCCGCGCATCCTCGTAACCCACGGCACGACTCGGGGAATCGCTGGAGAAACAAGGGTCAAAATCCCCAGCTTCCCATAGCTCTTCGAGGTCGGCGGTCGAGGATGTCATCCCGAGGGGGACCAGGACGCGAGCTTTCAGGAAGTTCTTCCAAGTCATCCCCGACACCGCCTCAACGACCTCTCCCAGAAGCGAGTAGCAATCGTTGCAGTACTGGAAGCGACTCCGGAAATCCCCATAGTCCGGCTCCAAGTAACCCAATCGATTCAAACCATCCTCGCCTCTCCCGAAAGAAGCTAGGTAGCCGACCCAGCCACCCTCCGTCTCAGAGGCAAGCCGGTGCGAGAGGAGATCCCGGAGCGTGGTCATTCTCGTAACCCAGGGATCATGAAGCCGAAACCAGGGCAGGTGCTCTATCACCGGGTCGTCCCACGAGAGCTTCCCCTCATCCACCAGAATGCCGACCGCCGTGGCCGTGAACGCCTTGGTATTCGAGCTGAGAGCGAAGACCGTGTGCTCGTCCACCGTCGCGTCACTCCCCAATTCCCGAACGCCGTACCCGTTGAGGAAGACCACTTCATCATCCTTGACGACGGCGATCGCCAGGCCGGGGACCCCCCACTCCGGAAAGGACTGTCGGATCAGGGCGTCGAGTCCCTCGAGGGGATCAGACTGAGCGTTCGTGGGGCTTGCAACGAGAAGAAGGGCCAGCAAAAGGAGAGAGAGTCGGGCGTTCCTCATCGAGATCCTCCTGGACACTAAGCTGGGACCGCAGGCCACTACTCGTTCGATACCAGCTCGACCTCCAAACGCAGATTGCTGTGGGGAGAGCTTGACCGAAATGTGTCGGGTGAACCGTCACCCGTCCAGATCACGAATCGGTAGTCGCGCTCCGACCTGTCCTCTCAAGCAGGAGGTCGTCGGCTCGAGTCCGATCGGCTCCATTTCGCCCCCGGCGACCTCCAGGTGCTCGCGGCCGCGCGAGATTGTGCCACCAATTGTGCCGTTGCCCACCGTGGCTGACCGTGGTCTATCGGGGTCAGATGCGCGGAAACGCCCGTTTTTCGGGGTGTATCGTGGTCAGTCGGGGTGTGGTTCGCGCTTCCCAAGCTGAAGGTCGCCGGTTCGACTCCGGTCGCCCGCTTACACTCCCCCATTGGAAGAGCCCCGAAGGACGGGGCTCTTTGCACATCAACGGCTCGCGCAGCTGTGGGCCACTCAGGGCTGGGGTGACAAGGACGGTAACAGCCGTCTTGTCCTCATCTTCCTACAAGAGGACGCGAGGATCTCCTGACAGACAAAGTGGGACTTGAACGCTAAACTGAGACGGCTTGCGTCACTTATGTGCAGTTAGCCCCGGAGACTTCCGATGCTCTTGGCAAGCTGTGCCGTACACAGACTGGCCGTGGCTGTCCTCTCCCTGGCCACGCTTTCCGCCTGCAGCCCAGATTCCGGGATTCCGGCCGGCACTTGGATAGGCTTCGCCCAGGTGGATGACTGGGAGACTTTTCTGGAACTGTTCATCACCAATACGCCAAATCCAAGCGTGCGAGTGGTTCGCATGTGGCCGGGCCAGCCGGGTGCAGAGGCCCATCTCAAGATGCTTGACTCGGGCTTCCAGTTCGAACTCGAGTCGCCCGTGGGGACGGTTCGATTCGAGGGCCGCCAGGAAAGATCCGCCCTGGACGGCACACTGGAGCTCGCGGAGAGTCAGGGTCGCTTCAGCCTTCGACGGATGATCGCTTTCGCTCCTCTCGATTTCCAGCCGTACGAAGGGGCATACGAGCTGACAGACAAACGCACGGTGTATGTGCGGCGACACGACAACGTGCAGCAGAGCGCTCCTTATCCCGTAACAGGGGCCTCCTACTTCCTGTTTGATGATTCGGGACGCTACCGGCGGCTTTACCCTGTCGCTCCCGACCGCTTCGTCGCGGCGGAACGTTTGTCCGATACCGGAAGCTTCTTCTCGGAGCTGGCCTTCATTCGTCAAGCTGCTGGGGACGTCGGTGCTATTCGCTGGCAGGTGGAAGGGAAGCCGGATATCTCAGGAAACCGCAAGACAACGTACCGGCAGGAGGATGTGGGTATAGAAAGCGGAAACGTGCGATTGACGGGCCGGCTGCTCATGCCGTCCGAACTGGGGCCTCACCCGGCGGTTGTCGTGCTCCACGGGCTGGGGGCCTTCACGCGCAACATGGCCGGTCCGTTCAAGATCGCGGACTACCTAGCGAACCGTGGGGTGGCCGTTCTCTCCTACGACAAACGGGGTGTGGGTGGTTCGACGGGAGGACATCCGGTCAATAGCCGTGTCAGTGAGTATGCGGCCGATGCCCTTCTTGCCGTGGCGTACTTAGCCGGACGGACCGAAATCGACCCAAGTCGAATCGGACTGCTCGGCGTTAGCGATGGGGCGCGAGTCGCCGCAGTCGCAGGCGGGCAGTCCGAGCAAGTTGCTTTCTTGGTCCTGGTATCGGGTCGAGGGCTTTCTTTCGCTGAGACGTGGCCACCAGACGAAGTAGTCGACAATCTGGTTGCACAGCTACGGGCCAGAGGTTTCGAGGAGGACGAGATACAGAGCGCGGTCAGAGTCGCCGAGCTCGATCTCGCCTACTCCCTCAATGGGGAGGGGTGGGAGGAGCTAGAAGATGCGATTGCCACTTATCGTGACGAGCCGTGGTTCGGCGTGACACAGCTGGGCTGGGTCGGAGCTGACGCCCGGGACCATCGGTATTGGAGCCGATACAATCCGCCGGCGGAAGATGATCCTCAGCTTGCCTTGCGGAGACTACGGGTGCCGATCCTGGCGATCTGGGGAGAGTTGGATCCCACGTTTCCGCCTCGAGTGCACAAGCCAGGTCTGGAGAAGCTACTGGTGGAGGCGGGACATCCGGATTATACGCTGCTTGAGTTCCCGAACGCCGGACATGGGCTGGAGGACACTCCGCCGGGCAAGCCGTCGCGTGGACGCGGCCTTGCCGACGGCTACCTGGAGACGGTGGGTGAGTGGCTGAAGGAACGCTTCGATCCGTGAAACAGGGGGAGACCCGATCTGGGTCGCCCGCTTACAACCGGAACGCACGGAGAGCCCCGGAGGACGGGGCCGTCATCCGTGGACAGTGCAGCGGTGTGCCACTAATTGTGCCGTTGCCCACCGTGGTCAGTCGGGGTGTATCGGGGTCAGATGAACGAAAACGCTCATTTTTCGGGGCGTATCGTGCTCAGTCGGGGCGTGGTTGAGCCTTTGCAAGCAGGAGGTCGTCGGTTCGAATCCGATCGGCTCCATTGCTCCAACCGCAAGCTTCCCAAGCACCTGCCCCTCCCACCGCCTGCTAGGCGGTGGGAGGGGCTAATGTTTTCGCTGGCTTGACCGTTGGCTCTTGCTTCCACAGCGGTTGGGAGGCCGGCACCGGCCTCCTGGCTCCGCGGTCGCAGCCCTAGTTCGACGGAAACCCCGAAAACACAAACTGGTATGCCGACGTCGACGCATCATACTCAGCCTGAAATTGCGTCGGAAGCGTAACGCCCGGACCGGCTCCCGTTATCACCGGGAATTCCAATGGGAAGGTCTGCTGCCGGAGCAGCAGCTCCCGCGTGATCATCGGCTCGAAAAAGATGGGCTTTCCAGCGTAGTACCCGACCACAAGCGTGCCGCTGAACGGGTATTCACCTTCCAATTCCGCCTTCAGAAGCGCATGCATGCCCATCTTTTCAACGCACAAACCGATGAGGTTGCCTACCCCGGGGACTTCCACGTCCGGAAGATCGTATCCGACCGGTAATTCCGTCGGCTTGGTCAGGTTGCTGCAATCCATCGCGTCCGCCTCCACGCGAGGGATCACGTAGAAGTGAAAGTCGAAGTGAGGCACCAGATATGGCCCCGGCGGGTGGCCGTGTGCCTCCCAATTTATCTTCACGTAGTGAATCCCCAAGCGCTCCTGCGCCACTTCCGGCAAGGCGATGTTGGCCACGTCCACCGGCGGCCAGACCATTTCTTGCTCCGCTGGCGCGTTCTCGACCGACGCCAAAGGGACCTTTGCTCCCACCTCCACGACCTGCTCACCCTCGAGCATGGCCCATGTGCAAACGCTGGCACCATAGACATCCTCGCACGCTCCGTCGACGACTGTCACTGTCGGAGCAGGCTCACCGCACGCGTTGCCGAAGGTGAGCACACCAAGCAACAGAATGGCCCGTCGTGGCAAAGCTGAGAGATCCACGGTCACCTCCTTGCGTAGGCAAACACGAGCTACAGGTTCTGGTCGACCTCACGACCTCGAAGAATGGCTCATGCTGTGCCGCGACCCTGGCAAAGTCAATTTGAGGTCCCCATGGACCCTCGAAGACGACCGCGTCGTCAACGCGCGTAAGCCGGCGAGTCTGGTCGAAGCCGGGTTCCCGCCAGAAGGACTCGGCTAGCTCTCTACTCTGTAGATCTCGCGGTGCCCCTCGACGATCAGCTCGTGGTAGCCGGACATGGCGGACTTGGCGGCTTCCGAGCCAAATACCCGGGACTCCAGCTCCTGGGCTTCTTCCAACCCTTCGTACTCCCGCTGCACCACCAGAGTCCAGAACGGGGCACCCGTATAGTCCGTGTAGAGTCGGAAGGGTTCGATCCCCATATCCTCCATGAGTCCGTTGACGGTCTTGAACTTCTCTGCAAGCTGACGAACGTTGCCGGGCTTGCACTGCAGGACTTCGCGGATCATGTACATCGAAGCACCCCCTATTTGCGGTCAGTCGTGATCGACGAGCGGGCTCGACAGCGCGCCGAATCTGATACGGCGGTCCACGAGTCGCCAGTCTTCGAGGTACGCGCCGTCTTCGAGCTGGCGGTCGTATCTCTGGCGAACGGACTCAGAGGTTCGTCCTCGGCTAACAAGACCAGCGTCAAGCGTCATGGCAGGCTGACGGTTAGCCGCATTAGGCGCCGCTTTTGACAGATATCACGAGCGGCCAGCCGGCAACTCGGCGACTAGGAAAACCCCTAACCCTACAAGGGAGCGTCAGCTTTCCTCCAGTAGCTCCATCACACGTCCATCGATCCCTTCCAGAGTGGGGTCCGCGTCCGTGATCCAAGTCTCGAGGTCCTGAAGATCGGAGACCTAGGGGGCGGGTCGAGGAATCGAGATGATCCTCGGGTCGCCGCTTCTGGTGACCCGGGTTTCCCACCGGGGTCCCCAGCCGAGGACGGCGGCATACATGGTCTTTGCGAGTAGATTCGGAACGCCTCCAGCGACGACACCTTCGTAGAACATCTTGTGGACGGCCCTCCAGCTTTCGGTTCGCTCCCGGCAGAAATAGTCGTGCACGACGGACGCACGGCGGTAGTCACCCACGAACGGGGGCACGAT
>JBDHBD010000033.1:0-16079 GCA_039587755.1 Gemmatimonadota bacterium
AACATGAACGTGGACCTGATCACGCCGATCGCCATGGAGGAGAACCTCCGGTTCGCGATCCGCGAGGGCGGCCGCACCGTAGGCGCCGGCGTCGTCACCGGCATCACCGAATAACGCGGTAAGGGAATGCGGATCCAGATCACGCTCGAGTGCAACAAGTGCCACGAGCGAAACTACACGACCACGAAGAACCGACGGACACACTCGCAGCGAGTGGAGTATAAGAAGTATTGCCCCCGCTGCGACTCTCATACGGCGCATAAAGAAACCCGGTGAGGCGGGCGGAGTATTCGGCGACCCCGGGACGTGGCGTGTCGGAACGAGCGCGTCATTGTCCGGGGTCGATGGTGCTCGGCAGGGCCACCTCCGGTCGATAAGCGCAGACCGCGCGCCCACTGCGTGCACCTGACAGGAATCAGAATTGGGGATCTTCAGGACGACACAGCGCTTCGTTGAAGAGGTTCAGGTCGAGATGCGCCGCGTGACCTGGCCGGACCGGGAGCAGCTGAGAAACGCTACGGCCGTCATCCTGGTGTTCGTCCTGATCTTGGCCTTCATCATCGGGGCCATGGACGCGGTCTTCTCGTGGTTGATCCGTCTGATCGTCGGGATCTTCAGCGGTTGATTTGACGGAATCTGACGTGGCAACGGTGGATTCGAACACGGCTGACGTGAAAGCGGCTGAGTTGGATAAAGACGAGCGAACGAACGGCTATCGCTGGTACGCGCTGCAGACCTACTCGGGACACGAGAACAAGGTCAAGGCGTTCATAGAGCGGAAGATCGACGAGCTCCCCGGGGAGGCTCCCGAAGAGAAGGCGATTCGGGAAGTCATCGTGCCGACGCAGGAGGTTGTCGAGATGAAAGGCGGCAAGCGGGTCAAGTCGACCAAGCGCCTGTACCCCGGTTACGTGCTCGTCGAAATGCTGCTCGACGACAACACGATGTTCCTGGTGAACAGCGTGCCAGGCGTGATCAAGTTCGTCGGCGGCGGCAGCGAGCCACAGCCGCTCAAACAGGAAGAGATGAACAAGATTCTCGGGATTGCCGAGGAGGCAGAGGCCGCCGGACCCGAGGAGGAGATTCCGTTCCGCCCGGGCCAGGTGGTCGAGGTGACCGAGGGTCCGTTCAGCGATTTCAGCGGGACGGTTGAAGAGGTGTTCCACGACAAGGGTAAGGTTCGAGTTCAGGTGAGCCTGTTCGGCCGACCCACGAGCGTGGAGCTGGATTACACGCAGCTAAAGGGCTACTGACGGGTCACCGCGCGAGGCAGCGCGGGGGCACGAGCCCGTCACACGACGCGAACGGCGGACGATACACATGGCGAAACCGAAGAAGCCCGTCATCGGGCTCATCAAGTTGCAGATCCCGGCCGGCCAGGCGAACCCTGCGCCACCCGTGGGACCGGCTCTGGGTCAACACGGGCTTAACATCATGGACTTCTGCAAGCAGTTCAACTCGCAGACGTCCGCCGAGCCCGGGATGATCATCCCGGTCGAGATCACGGTCTACAAGGACCGGACGTTCAGCTTCATCACAAAGACACCGCCCGCGGCGGAGCTGTTGAAAAAGGAGCTCGGCCTTCCGTCGGGCTCGGCCGTGCCGAACCTGGACAAGGTCGGCGTGGTGACGCGCGAACAGCTGCGCAAGATCGCCCGCGTGAAGATGCAGGATCTGAACGCGGCCGATGAGGAGGCCGCGATGCGGATGATCGCCGGCACGGCCCGCAGCATGGGCGTCGACCTGGCGGACTGAGGAGGTTCAGCGAACATGCCGAAGCACGGGAAGAAATATCGAGCGGCCGTCGCCACGCTGGAGCGCAGTCGTCTCGACCCGTCCGCCGCGCTCGACGCGGTGAAGACGTCGGCGTTCGCCAATTTCGACGAGACCGTGGAGATCGCGATTCAGCTCGGCGTGGACCCCCGCCAGGCGGACCAGGTCGTGCGCGGCACGGTCGTTCTCCCGCGTGGTACGGGAAAGAGCGTGCGGGTGCTGGTGATCGCCCAGGGTGAGAAAGCGGCCGAGGCGGAAGAGGCGGGCGCCGACTTCGTGGGCACGGAGTACGTGCAGAACATCGCGGGTGGCTGGCTCGACTTCGACGTCGCGATCGCCACACCGGATCTGATGAAAGATGTGGCGAAGCTGGGCAGGATTCTGGGCCCGCGAGGTCTCATGCCTACACCCAAAGCGGGCACGGTCACGATGGATGTCGGACAGGCCGTGCGCGAATCAAAGGCGGGAAAGATCGAGTTCCGTGTGGATCGCACGGGGAATGTGCACGCGCCGATCGGCAAGGTGAGCTTCCCGTCTGAGGCCCTGCGTGAGAATCTGGACGCCCTGATGGATGCGATCATGCGGGCGAAACCGGCTGCCTCGAAGGGTCGGTACGTGCGCGGAGTGACCGTGAGTTCCACGATGGGCCCGGGCGTGTCGATCGACGACAACCTCTACCGGCGCTGAGCCCCATGAGACTGGAAGAAAAGAAGCAGGTCACCGAAGCGCTGGCCCAGGAGCTGGAAGAGGCGGGCACGATCTATCTGACCGACTTCACGGGGCTCGACGTGCGGTCGATCACCGAGCTTCGCTCCCGGTTCCGGGAGCAGGGCGTCCGTTACCGCGTGGTCAAGAACACGCTGATGCGGAGGGCGCTCGCGGGACTGGATTTGCCGGATCTCTCCGAACACCTGGAGGGCCCGACCGGTCTCGTGATGAGCGACACGGATCCAGTGGCCCCCGCGAAGGTAATGAAGGAGTTCGCCAAGGAGCACGACGATCGACCCGTCGTGAAGATTGGCGTGGTGGACCGCCGCGTCGTCGAAGCCGACGCGGTGGAGCGACTGGCCAGCCTGCCGCCGCGTGAGCACCTGCTCGCGGGCATCGCGGGAGGTCTGACTAGCTCGGTGGGCGCGATCGCCGGCGCGCTGGAGGCGCTGCTGCGTGACATCGCCTACATGATTGAGAGCAGCGCGCAGAAGCGCGAAGAAGGATAGGGGCCCGCACCGACCTGCCGCGTGAGCGGTTTTGGGGCGGGCGGATCGATCGTCAAAAACAAGCCTGGCAAGGCAGCGAACGGAAGGAAGCAATGTCCAAAGTCGACGAGCTGTTGGATCAGATCGGCTCGCTGACCGTCCTCGAGGCGGCGGAGCTCAAGCAGAAGATGGAAGAGACCTTCGGCGTCACCGCCGCCGCCCCGGTGGCCGTCGCTGCCCCGGGTGCCGCTGCGGCGGGTGAAGCCGAAGCCGAGCAGACGGAGTTCGACGTGGTCCTGGCGACGATCGGTGACAAGAAGATTCAGGTGATCAAGGCCGTTAGGGAGGTGACCACCCTCGGCCTGAAGGAGGCCAAGGAACTAGTCGACAACGCGCCCGGCACGGTCCGGGAGGCGGTGAGCAAAGAAGAGGCTGAGGCCGTCAAGGCCAAGCTCGAGGAGCAGGGCGCCACAGTAGAGCTGAAGTAACGAACGGTTGGCTCCCGTCATCTCGCTCGAAACACGTCCACGAGAGGGTCGCGGATCACCGGCCTCGCGCCGGTGGCGTACCAACGCGCGTGGCCGGAGTGTTCGCCTGACAGGCGGACTCCGGTTTTCGTGCATCCACACGCATCCTGTCGCGTCTCACGGGACCGTGCGTCTCGGAGTCGGAGGAGAGACACATCTTGTCCAGTAACAACTCGTCGATCGTTTCATTCGCCAAGCTGGACCGCTCGAGGGACATGCCTCATTTCCTCGACGTACAGCACCGGGCCTTCGAGCGCCTGCTTCAGATGGAGCAGGCCGAGGAGGAGCGGCAGGATCTCGGGCTGGAGCGGGTGTTCCGGGAGATCTTCCCGATCACCGACGTGAACGAGAACTTCGCGCTCGAGTTCATCAGCTACAGTCTGGGCGAACCGAAGTACAGCGTCGAAGAGTGCATGGAGCGCGACATGACCTACGCGGCGCCGTTGAAGGCCCGTCTGCGTCTGGTCGTGTTCGAGGAAGTCGGCGACGGGGACAAACGCCCGCGTGACATTCTGGAGAAAGAGGTTTACCTGGGCGATCTGCCGCTGCTCACCGAACAGGGAACGTTCGTCGTGAACGGAGCTGAGCGGGTGATCGTGAGTCAGCTCCACCGTTCGCCGGGGGTCGTGTTCGAGGAGACGGTCCACCCAAACGGGACCCGGCTCTATTCCTCCCGCATCATCCCGTTTCGCGGGTCCTGGGTCGAGTTCACGCTCGACATTCACGACGTGATCCACGTCCACATCGACAAGAAGAAGAAGTTTCCCGCCACGGCTCTCCTGCGTGCCTTTGGGTACGGGCGGGACACCGAGATTCTCGAGCTGTTCTACGATACACGGCCCGTCACACTGGAGCCGGCCGACGAGCGGGGCACGCGCCGAGAGGTCACCGGCACGATCCTCGCCGCATCGCTGCCCAACTCGGAATACGAGGAGAAGCCGGCCAAGTTCGAGCTCGCCTCGTTCGACGCGGAAACGCCCGCGCTGTGGATTGCCGATACGATCACGCACCCGGAATCCGACGCGACGCTTGCCCAGCCCGGCGACAACCTGGACGAGTCGCTCGTCACCCGCATCTCCGAGGCGGGCATCACCGAGATCCACGTCCACGACGTCGAAGAAGCGTTCATCGCGCTGCGAGGAGACGAGCTGACGGAAGAGGTGCTGGAGCGTCTCGAGCGCGCGGAGGTCGATGCGCTCGAGGTCTACTCGAGTGCCACCTTCGTGTCGCTCCGCGGATCGTACGACGACCTGGTCATGCGCCGGGATTGGAGCCAGAACCCCCAGCTGGCCGCGGACGTGGTAGACCCCAAGACGGGTGAGGTGCTGGCTGAGAAGGGGGACACGTTCGACGAGAAGCGATTCGAGGCGCTGAAGAAGAAGAAGGTCCGCGACGCGCTCGTGTTCACGGGCGGACCGCGTGGCGAGTCTCCGCTGCTTCGGAATACGCTGGCGAAGGACCCGACGGCGAGCGAGGGCGAGGCGCTGTACTCGATCTACTCGCTCGTACGGCCGGGTGAAGCGCCGGACCTGCGGACTGCGCGCACGGCGCTCGATCGCCTGTTCTTCAATCCGAAGCGCTACGACCTGGGTCGGGTCGGTCGACACAAGCTGAATCAGCGACTGAAGGGTGTTTACCGGCTGCTCAGGTTCGAGCGACCGTCCGCCGACACGACCGTCCTTACACCCTCGGACTTCGTGGCCATCCTCCGGTATCTGGTGGAGCTGCATGAGGGACGCGGGTACACGGACGACATCGACCATCTCGGCAACCGTCGGGTGCGATCGGTTGGAGAGCTGATTGCCAATCAGTTCTCGGTCGGGCTGTCACGGATGGCGCGTCTCGTGCGGGAGCGCATGTCCATTAACAGCGACCCCGAAAAGATGTCGATCGACGATCTCGTGAATGCTCGGACGGTGAGCGCCGTGATCCAGGCGTTCTTCGGCAGCTCGCAACTGAGCCAGTTCATGGACCAGACGAATCCCCTGGCCGAGCTGACGCACAAGCGACGGCTCAGCGCCCTCGGACCGGGCGGCCTGACGCGCGAGCGCGCGGGATTCGAGGTACGGGACGTCCATTACTCGCACTACGGGAGGATGTGTCCGATCGAGACGCCGGAGGGACCGAACATCGGTCTCATCACATCCATGACCACGTATGCCCGCCTCAACGAGCTGGGCTTTCTCGAGTCGCCCTACCGCGAGGTGGTGGATGGACGCGTGACGGACGAGATCGTGTGGCTGTCCGCCAGCGAGGAGGAGGACTACGCGGTGGCGCAGGCCAACGCTCCCCTGAACGCGAACGGGACGTTCGCGAACGAAATCGTGCTGTGTCGGCGACGGGATGACTATCCGCTCCTCCCGCCTGATGAGATCGATTTCATGGATGTGGCCCCGGACCAGCTCGTCGCGGTCTCGCCGGCGCTCATTCCGTTCCTGGAACACGACGACGCGAACCGGGCCCTGATGGGCTCGAACATGCAGCGTCAGGCGGTTCCGCTCCTGTTTCCGGAGCGTCCGGTGGTCGGCACCGGGCTCGAGATCAAGGTCGCGGGGGACTCGGGTTCGGTCCTGCTCGCGCGCCGAGCCGGCAAGGTGACCAAGGTCACGGCGGACGAGATCGTTGTCGACACTGGTCGGCTGCCGAAGCGGAAGGCAGGCGCGCCGCTGGCCCGACTGGGCCAGTACGATCGCTACCGGCTCCGCAAGTTCTGGCGCACGAATCAGGATACGGCGATCAACCAGCGCCCGATCGTCAAAACAGGACAGAAGGTCCAGCAGGGAGAAGTGATCGCGGACGGCGCGGCCACCGACGGTGGCTCTCTCGCCCTCGGCCGGAACGTCCGTGTCGCCTTCATGCCGTGGTACGGACACAACTTCGAGGACGCGATCGTGATCAGTGAGCGCCTCGTGCGCACCGACGCCTTCACGTCGGTGCACATTCAGGAGCTCGAGCTTCACGTCCGGGACACGAAGCGGGGCATGGAAGAGATCACCCGGGAGATCCCGAATGTGGCCGAAGAGTCGCTCGTGGACCTCGACGACCGCGGCATCGTGCGCGTCGGGGCCCGGGTCAACTCGGGCGAGATTCTGGTCGGCAAGATCACGCCCAAGGGCGAGACGGAGCTCTCTCCGGAAGAGAAGCTCCTCACGGCAATATTCGGCGAGAAGGCGAAGGACGTGAAGGACAGCTCACTCCGGGTGCCGCCTGGTGTGGAGGGCACGGTGATCGACGTGAAGATCTTCTCGCGTCGCATCGATGACCCGCTGTTGGAGCGGGAGCACGGGGAACGAATCGCCGAGCTGCGAGAGGCTGAGCGTGAAGCGATCGGTCGGGTCGTGGAGGCACGCGATGAGGAGCTTCGGGAGCTGCTCGCGAATCAAACGGTGGCGTTGTTCCTGAAGCGGGGAACCATCGAGCCCTACTTCCCCGAGGGCAAGCGTCTGACGGCCAAAGCGCTCGCCGACATCGACTTCGGTGATGTGGACCTTTCGACGCTCAAGGTAAAGAAGGACGCCGCGAACGAGCCCGTCCGGCGTGTGATCGATGAGACCAAGCAGCGGGTCGAGCGAATCCGTGAGCGTACCGAGGAAGGGATCGACAAGGTGTTCCAGCCGGACGAGCTGTCGCCCGGCGTGGTGCAGCTGGTCAAGGTCTACCTGGCCGAGAAGCGGAAGATCTCGGTGGGCGACAAAATGGCTGGCCGACACGGAAACAAGGGGATCATAGCGCGGGTCGTTCCCGAGGAGGACATGCCGATTCTGCCGGACGGCACGCCGGTCGATGTCGTGCTCAATCCCCTCGGTGTGCCGAGCCGTATGAACGTAGGCCAGATACTCGAGACCCATCTGGGCTGGGCCGCTCGAATCCTCGGCTTCGAGGCCCATACGCCCGTCTTCCAGGGCACGACCGAGGACGAGGTCGGCGCCCTCCTGAAGATCGCAGGCGCCTTCTGGGCGGGAGATGCGCTGGGTGCCGTTGTGAAGCGCCCCGAGATCACCCCGGACCTCATCCAGAAGGTTGTGCGGGCGATCCACCAGTTCGGGGGTGATGAGCCCGATAATCAGGGGAACGGGCAGCGTGGCATGGGGCGCAGCCTGGACGCGTATCTGGACCTCCGAGGGGAAAAGGATACAACAGACCTTCTTCAGGAGCTGGGCCACTACGTGCTCGAATGTGCGCGCGTAGTGAGCGCATCGACCACCGCCGCGAAGCTGGAGGAGCAGGGCTGGGTCGCTGCGTCCAAGCTGTCGGGTCAGCGGAGGATTCACGAGGGCCTTGAGGCAGCGGTGAACGAGCTGATGGATCGTGCCGGGCTCATGCCCAGCGGCAAGATGCGGCTCCGGGACGGCCGGACCGGGGAAGAGTTCGACGCGGACGTCACGGTCGGAATGATCTACATGATGAAGCTGTCACACCTGGTGGACGACAAGATCCACGCCCGCTCCATCGGTCCGTACAGCCTAGTCACCCAGCAGCCACTCGCCGGCAAGGCGCAGTTCGGCGGCCAGCGGTTCGGCGAGATGGAAGTGTGGGCGCTCGAGGCGTACGGGGCCGCGCACACGCTGCAGGAGATGTTGACCGTGAAATCGGATGACGTGACGGGACGCAGCCGTGTGTACGAGGCGGTCGTGAAGGGAGACAACCTCCCGAAGCCGGGCGTCCCCGAGAGCTTCAACGTGTTGGTGAAGGAGCTTCAGGCGCTCGGCCTGAGCGTCACCCTGGGTAGCGAGGAAGAGGAATCACTCTTCTGAGTCCCGGCCAGACGGGGGCCTCGCTCCGCGAACTCGCGGAACGTGCTTCCAAGGCTCGCTCCGCGAGACCCCCGAGGGCCGAGACGAAGTAGCGTGAGGTCTGAGAAAGAGGAAACATGATCGACTTTCCACGACACCGCGGCGTCGCCCCTTCGGAGTTCGACTGGATCCAGATTAAGGTCGCTTCTCCGGACGAGATCCGCTCCTGGAGCTTCGGCGAGGTCACGAAGCCGGAGACGATCAACTACCGCTCGTTCAAGCCCGAGCGGGATGGTCTGTTCTGCGAGCGCATCTTCGGTCCCGTGAAGGACTGGGAATGCCACTGCGGCAAGTTCAAGCGGATTCGCTACCGGGGACACGTGTGCGACAAGTGCGGTGTCGAGGTGACGTTGTCCAAGGTGCGGCGCGAGCGCATGGGGCACATCGAGTTGGCTGTCCCGGTGGCGCACATCTGGTTCTTCAAGACGCTGCCGTCGCAGATGGGCTATCTGCTCGGAACGAAGCTGCGGGACCTCGAGAAGGTCATCTACTATGCCGCATACGTAGTCACGAATCCGGGCGACCAGGAAGTCGAGTACAAAGAGATCCTGGATGAGGACAAGTACTGGGAGCTGACGGAAAAGGCCTCCGAGGACGGGGACGACGAGTTCCGTGCCGAGATCGGGGCCGAAGGTGTGCGCACGTTGCTCAGCCAGCTGGACGTGGACGAGCTCGCCGAGCAGCTGCGCTTCGAGGTCCTGCACGAGACTTCGAAGCACCGCAAGAACAAGAAGCTCAAGCGGCTCAAGGTGATCGACGCGATCCGGAATAGCGATGAGGACCCGGCGCATCGAAACGACCCCGAGCACTTCATCATGGACGTCGTCCCAGTCATCCCGCCGGATCTTCGTCCGCTCGTTCCCCTCGACGGCGGCCGGTTCGCCACGTCGGACCTCAACGATCTGTATCGGAGAGTCATCAACCGCAACAACCGGCTCAAGAAACTCCTCGAGATGCGTGCTCCAGAGGTCATCCTCCGCAACGAGAAGAGGATGCTCCAGGAGGCGGTGGACGCCCTGTTCGACAACGGCCGCCGCGGAAAGGCGATCCGCGGGCGGGGAAAGCGACCGCTCAAGTCGCTCTCCGACATGCTGAAGGGCAAGCAGGGGCGCTTCCGACAGAATCTGCTCGGGAAGCGGGTGGACTACTCGGGCCGGTCGGTGATCGTGGTCGGACCGGAGCTGGAGCTCCACCAGTGCGGTCTTCCTAAGAAGATGGCGGTGGAGCTGTTCAAGCCGTTCGTAATCCACGAGCTGGAGCGCCGCGCCTACGCCGAGACCGTGAAGCGTGCCAAGAAGCTCGTGGAGGACCATGACCCGAAGGTCTACGAGGTCCTCGAAGACATCATCAAGGACCATCCGGTGCTGCTGAACCGGGCGCCCACGCTACACCGACTCGGCATCCAGGCGTTCGAGCCGGTGCTTGTCGAGGGCAAGGCAATCCGAATCCACCCGCTCGTGTGCGCGGCGTTCAACGCCGACTTCGACGGGGACCAGATGGCAGTGCACGTGCCGCTCAGCTTCGAGTCGCAGCTCGAGGCGCGCGTGCTGATGCTGTCGAGCAACAACATCCTGAAACCTGCGAACGGGAGGCCGATCGCATCACCGTCGCAGGACATGGTCCTCGGCTGCTACTACATGACCAAACCGAAGCCGGACTTCGAGGAGCATCTGGAGCGAGACGAGCTGCCGCGCTTCGCGACCGCTCTCGAGGTCGAGATGGCGCTCCAGAATGGATACCTCAGCACGTCACGGGGCACGCCGGATTACCAGCGAGCGATACGGCTCCGCGTGGATGGCGAGTGGTTGGGCACGACCGTGGGTCGCACGCTGTTCAACGCGATTCTGCCGGAGGAAGTCCCCTTTGTGAACGAGACAATGCGGAAGGGGGCGCTGGGGGATCTAGTCTTCAGCTCGTTCCAGCTCGCGGGGCTCAGAAGCACCACGGAGTTCCTGGATCGTTTGAAAGACTTCGGGTTCCGCTTCGCGACGATCGGTGGCATTTCGATCGGGCTGGAAGACATGGAGATTCCGCTCGAGAAGCAGGCGATCCTTGCCGACGCCCAGTCCGACGTGGACCGCTTCACCAAAGCCTACCAGCGCGGCGTGATCTCATTCGGCGAGCGTTACAACAAGGTGATCGACACGTGGACGCACGCCAACAACGACGTGGCCGATGCCATGGTCAGCGGACTCGCGGCTTCTCGCAGCGGGTTCAACCCCATCTACATGATGTTCGACTCCGGGGCACGTGGCTCGCGCGACCAGATTCGGCAGCTCGCCGGGATGCGCGGTCTGATGGCCAAGCCTCAGAAGAAGCTCACCGGTGGGATCGGCGAGATCATCGAGAGCCCGATCCGGTCCAACTTCCGCGAGGGTCTGAGCGTGCTCGAGTACTTCATCTCGACACACGGCGCCCGTAAGGGACTCGCCGACACGGCCCTCAAGACGGCAGACGCCGGCTACCTGACCCGACGGCTCGTCGACGTGGCCCAGGACGTGACCGTCGTGGAACAGGATTGCGAGACTGTGCTCGGACTCGAGGTGACCGCGCTCAAGGAGGGCGAGGACATCATCGAGCCGCTCAAGGATCGCGTTGTGGGCAACTTCGCGGCCGAGGACGTGGTCGATCCGATCAGCGGCGAGACGATCGTGAAGAGCGGGGAGATGATCGACGCGGAAAAGGCGGAGGAGATTGAGGAGACGGGCAACCAGTCCGTCCGCATCCGGTCGGTCCTGACCTGCGAATCGCGTCGCGGTATCTGCCAGCGCTGCTACGGGCGCAATCTCGCGACCATGCAAGACGTGGATATTGGTGAGGCGGTCGGAGTGCTGGCCGCACAGTCGATCGGCGAGCCTGGCACACAGCTCACGCTGCGGACCTTTCACATCGGCGGGACGGCGGCCCGCATCGCGGCCCAGACGCAGCGTCATTCCAAGAAGCGTGGTGTGGTCGGGTTCGAGCGGGTGACGATGGTGGAGAGTCCCGACGGACCGGTGGTCGTGACCAGTCGGGAGGGTCATATCCAGTTGCGCGACGCTAACGATCGTGTCGTGTCGCGTCTGGCTGTGCCGTACGGTGCGACGTTGCACGTCACCGAAGGCCGGGAGGTCGAACCTCGCGATCTGCTGTTCAGCTGGGATCCCTACTCCGAGCCGATCGTGGCCGACCAGTCCGGCAAGGTGCGTCTGCACGACATCGTTCCGGAGGAAACCGTTCGCGAAGAGCTGGACGAGGCCACCGGCCGACGACAGCTGGTCATTATCGAGGACCGCGAGAAGAAGCTGCACCCGCGACTCGACATCGTCGACAAGAAGGGCAAGAAGCTTCGGGAGTTCATCGTGCCCGTGGGCGCGCAGCTGCTGGTCCACGACGGGGACGCGGTTAGCGGTGGAGACACGCTAGCCAAGATTAGCCGCGAAGCGTACAAGACACGGGACATCACCGGCGGTCTGCCACGCGTCGCGGAGCTGTTCGAGGCCAGACGACCGAAGGACCCGGCCACGATCACGGAAGTGGATGGTCGCGTGTCTTTTGGCGGGATCAAGCGAGGCAAGCGCGAGATCGTGGTCACCATGGAGGACGCCGAGGAGAAGGTGTACCAGGTGCCGGTCGGTAAGCACCTGCGAGTGCACGAAGGGGATTTGGTCCGAGCGGGCGACCGACTGTCGGAAGGTCCGGTCAACCCGCACGACATCCTGCGCGTCAGGGGACCACGGGCGGTGCAGGAGTACCTGCTCAACGAGATTCAGGAGGTCTACCGCCTGCAGGGTGTGCGGATCAACGACAAGCACATCGGAGTGATCGTCAGGCAGATGCTCCAGAAGGTGCGGATCACCGACCCCGGCGACACGGAGTACCTGGAAGGCGAGCATGTGGATCGCATGGACTTCCGGGATCGAACCCGTGAAGTGCTGGCCGAAGGGGGCAAGCCGCCACGCTCCGAGCCAATCCTGATGGGGATCACAAAGTCCAGCACGACGGCCGAGTCCTTCATCAGCGCCGCCTCCTTCCAGGAGACGACGCGCGTGTTGACCGATGCAGCCGTTCGAGGCGCGGTGGACGAGCTCCGGGGACTGAAGGAGAACATCATCATCGGCCACCTCGTGCCGGCCGGGAGCGGCGTGCACCGGTTCCAGGAGGTCGAGTTCCTCGTGGGCGAGCCGCTGCAGCGCGAGCTGGACGAGATGCGCCGTGTAACACCGGTGGAAACGCCGACCCGCAGCCTGTTCGCGGACCTGCGCGAGCAGACGGCGTCACCGACGGATGGCGAAGGCGAAGTCGTAAAGGGCATCGAAGCCGGGACAGCGGAGCCGTCCAGTGATGTGACGCACGTGCCTACTTGAGCGCCGCGAGGGATCCGCGCCGTGCCATGATCGGGACGCGCGGTCGGGGGTAAGAGTGTTCCTCGGTGGCGCCCGGATTCGCTGGTTGCGAGCGGTGCCGATTCCTTGACACCCGGAGTGTTGGCTGGTAGGCTATTTGGTCTGCTGACCAACCGGTCAGCAGGCGTCGCGGGGGCGGAAATCCGTCCCCGTCTCTTTCACCCCTAACCGCTTGATGGCAGGGGAACATCCGGAGAGCGAATGCCGACGATCAATCAGCTGGTCCGCAAGGGCCGCACAAAGATCGAAAAGAAGCGGAAGGCTCCCGCGCTGGAGCACAATCCGCAGAAGCGGGGTGTGTGTACGCGCGTGTATACGACCACGCCAAAGAAGCCGAACTCGGCGCTCCGCAAGGTAGCACGCGTGCGGCTTACAAACGGATACGAAGTGACGGCATACATACCCGGTGAGGGGCACAACCTGCAGGAACACAGCATCGTTCTGATCCGCGGCGGACGTGTGAAGGACCTGCCCGGGGTCCGCTACCACATCATCCGGGGCACGCTGGACGCCTCGGGAGTAGAGGATCGACGACAGGGACGGTCGAAGTACGGAGCGAAGCGTTAGGGATCACGGTTGAGGATCGGCCGCCGGCCGGCGTGAGGCGACACGCGAAGCTGGCGGCAGTCGAGCACAGCGCAAGCGCCCGGCCAGGAGGAGTGGCCGGGCTCTGTGTGTTCGGGAAAACCCGAAAAAGCAGCGAGCGACAAACGAGACATGTCACGTAGACAGCGAGCGGACGTGAGGCAGGTGGCACCGGACCCGAGATACGACAGTCCGGAGGTTACGAAGTTTATCAACTGCCTGATGCTGGACGGCAAGAAGACGACCGCTGAGTCGTTCTTTTACGACGCGATGCGTCAGATCGAGGAGCGGACGGGTCAACCGGCCATAAACGTGTTCCGCCAGGCGCTGAGCAACGTGAAGCCGGTGCTCGAGGTGCGAAGTCGGCGCGTGGGTGGCGCGACGTACCAGGTGCCGATGGAAGTGCCGTACCGGCGTCGTGACTCGCTGGCCCGCCGGTGGCTCGTTCGGTACGCCCGTGAGCGTGCGGGCAAGAGCATGGCCGATCGCTTGGCCGGCGAACTGCTGGACGCGGCGCGCGGAGACGGTGGGGCCGTGCGGCGCAAAGACGAGGTCCACCGTATGGCCGAGGCCAACAAGGCCTTCGCGCATTACCGCTGGTAGAAGCGAGAATGGATAGAAGAATCACGCTTGAGAGGCTCCGTAACATCGGCATCATGGCGCACATCGATGCCGGAAAAACCACGACGACGGAGCGTGTTCTGTTCTACACCGGTCGTCTTCACCGGATGGGTGAGGTGCATCATGGCGACGCGACGATGGACTGGATGGAACAGGAGCAGGAGCGCGGCATCACCATCACGTCCGCCGCCACCACCTGCTATTGGCACCGCGACGGCGATCAGTACCGCATCAACATCATCGACACCCCCGGCCACGTCGACTTCACCGTAGAGGTGGAGCGCAGCCTCCGCGTTCTGGACGGCGCCGTGGCGCTGTTCTGCGCGGTCGGCGGTGTCGAGCCCCAGTCGGAGACCGTTTGGCGCCAGGCGGACCGGTACGGCGTACCCCGGATCGCTTTCGTCAACAAGATGGACCGCGTGGGTGCCGACTTCATGAACGTCGTGACCATGATGCGCGACCGCCTCGGCGCGAACGCGCACCCGATTCAGCTTCCGCTCGGCGAGGGCGAGCTGTTCACGGGAATGGTCGACGTGGTCCGGATGGTCGAGATCGTTTACGATGACGAGTCGCTGGGCTCGGAGTGGACCGAAGGCCCGGTTCCTGACTCGATGCGTGAACGGGTCGAGGCGGTGCGCCATGATTTGCTGGAGGCCGTGGTCGAACACGACGAGGCGTTGCTCGAGAAGTATCTGGAGGGTGCAGAGCTCAGTGAGGAAGAGGTGCGAGGCGCGATCCGCAAGGCAACCCTCGCAGGTGCCGTGACGCCGGTGCTGTGCGGGGCTGCCTTCAAGAACAAGGGTGTCCAGCGTCTCCTCGACGCCGTGGTGGACTACCTGCCGGCGCCCATCGACCTACCTCCGGTGATAGGGCATCTGCCTCACCAGGACGAGCACCAGGCGACGCGCGAAGTGTCCGACGAGGAGCCGTTCGCGGCGCTGGCCTTCAAGGTGGCTACCGACCCCTACGTGGGCCGACTCACGTACTTCCGCGTTTACTCGGGCACCCTCAAGGCCGGCTCGCACGTCCTGAACTCGGGGCGGGACAAGAAGGAGCGCGTCGGACGGGTGCTCCAGATGCACGCCAACAAGCGGGAAGAGCGTGACGAGGTGTTCTCGGGCGATATAGCGGCCGCCATCGGACTCAAGCACACGAAGACGGGCGACACGTTGTGCGATGCGGACGATCCGATCGTGCTCGAGTCGATGAGCTTTCCCGAGCCCGTGATCCGGGTGGCGATCGAGCCCAAGACCAAGGCTGATCAGGACAAGCTGGCCGAGGCGCTCGCCAAATTGGCCGAAGAAGATCCGACGTTTCGCGTCTATACGGACGAGGAGACGGGCCAGACGATCATCAGCGGCATGGGCGAGCTGCACCTGGAGATCATCGTCGACCGGCTGCAGCGCGAGTTTAAAGTGAACGCGAACGTCGGTCGACCGCAGGTCGCGTATCGAGAGACGATTCGCTCGGCCGTCGAGAAGGTCGAAGGGAAGTTCGTCCGTCAGTCGGGGGGCCGCGGGCAGTACGGCCACGTCGTGATCAACCTCGAGCCGACAGAGGCCGGTACGGGCTTCGTGTTCGAGTCCGAGATCTACGGCGGGTCGATCCCCCGCGAGTACATCCCGTCCGTTGAGCAAGGTGTGAAGCAGGCGCTGGAGTCGGGCATCCTGGCCGGATACCCGATCATCGATGTGAAGGCTACGCTCATCGACGGCTCGTACCACGAGGTTGACTCGAACGAGATGGCTTTCCGAGTCGCGGGATCCATAGCGCTCAAGGAGGGGGCGCGCCGCGCCGGCCCCGTGCTGCTGGAGCCGATCATGAACGTGGAGGTGGTCACCCCGGAGGACTACCTGGGCGACGTGATGGGCGATCTTTCGAGCAGGCGCGGCAAGATCGGCGGCATGACGCAGCGCTCCTCCGCGCAGGTGATCGGCGCCTCGGTGCCGCTGGCCGAGATGTTCGGTTACTCGACGACCCTGCGCTCGCTGAGCCAGGGGCGCGCCGTCTACACGATGCAGTTCTCTCACTACGAGGAAGTCCCGAAGACGAAGGCGGACGAGATCATCTCCGCCAACGGAGGGTGAGTAAAGGTGATGGCGAAGCAGAAGTTTGAGCGGACGAAGCCGCACGTAAACGTGGGGACGATTGGCCACGTGGACCATGGGAAGACGACGTTGACGGCGGCGATCACGGAGG
>JBDHBD010000034.1:0-17387 GCA_039587755.1 Gemmatimonadota bacterium
GAGACGGTCGGAGACTCGTTCGGCGACGGGTCGAAGTTCGGCCGGCAGCTCTGCGAGAAGACGAGCAGTGTCCCACCAGCCCGTGGAAGCAGTCGAGCTTCGCTCCGGCTCGTCAGCCACACGGTGCTCTCTCTCGCCGCTGCGCCGTGATCGCGGACGTCGCGGTCCGGTTGGCTCTGCCATCTATCGATCCCCATCCACCACCCAAGCGGACCCTCCCACCCCACTCGTCGCTCAGGGGACCGCGAGAGCACTGCATTGAGCTTAGCTGCCTACTGGACGAACGCCTCCTTTGACAGCTCATGCTTGTCCATGAGCCGATATAGCGTCGTGCGGTCGATGCCCGCCTGCCGAGCCGCTTCGGACATATTGCCACCCGTGAATCGACTGATCAAGACGTCCTTCGCGTCGTGAAACGGGGCTCGCCAGTCCACGAGCGCCCCCACCGTGTTCGAGGCGATCCCATCAGAGTCGACAGGCTGCACGGCTTCGTCCAGGATGGAGAGTCTCGACACACCGATCTCCTCGTTCGGCTCGGACAGCACGACCAGATGCTCGATCACGTTCTGGAGCTCCCGCACGTTGCCCGGCCAGCTGTACTTGACCAGCGCCTCGAGCGCCTCGGGGGCCAGTCGAGGAGGCACGGCACCCGGCATCTGGTGCCGACGCCAGAAGTGGTCGACGAAGAATCGGATCAGCACGGGTATGTCCTCCGCCCGCTCGCCCAGCGGCGGCAGGTGTAGTGGCACCACCCGGACGCGATAGTACAGATCCTGACGGAGCACACCGCTCTGCATCGCCTCCTCGGGATCCTGGTTCGTTGCGGAGATGAATCGCACGTCGACCACCGCGTCGTCCTTTTCGCTCCCCACGCGTCGAATCACGCCGTCCTGCAGCACGCGCAACAGTTTCGCCTGAAGCGGCAACGGCATCTCGGCGAGCTCGTCCAAGAAGCAGGTTCCTCGGTCTGCTACCTCCAGAAGGCCTGGCTTGTCGCGAACGGCGCCCGTAAACGCACCCTTGCGGTGCCCGAAAAGCTCCGACTCGAGGAGATCGCCCGGCAGAGCCGCGCAGTTGATAGCCACGAACGCCTTGCGGGAACGTCGGCTCTCATCGTGGATGTAGTGGGCGATCAGCTCCTTGCCCGTTCCGCTGTCTCCCGTGATGAAGACTGAAGCGTCGGTTCGGGCCACTTTCATCGCCGTCTGCACCGCTTGCCGCATCGAGCGAGAGACTCCGAGGATCTTGACCTTTCCATCCACCAGCACGCCCTCGCGGCGCGCACCTTCGGCCACTCGCCGGGTGCGAATCAGCTCGTAGGCGGCTCGTCCGATCACTACGAGCAGCTGGGTCGCGGTAAACGGCTTGGGCAGATACTCCCACGCCCCGGCCTGCAGGGCCCGAATGCTGGATTCGGTCGTCGCGTGCCCCGTCATCATGATCGGCAGTGCGCCGGGTGATCGCTGCCGAACTTCCGCCAGGATGTCCAGACCGTGGACCTGGGGCATGTTCTGGTCGATGAGAACGATGTCGAACGCCTGGTTCTTCAGGCGTTGCAGGGCATCATCGGCCTTCCGCTGGCACTCGCACTCGTAACCGTCGGCCGTGAGGACGGATTCACAGCTCTCGAGGATGCTCCCCTCATCGTCGACGACGAGAATGCGGATCGAGGCCCGCTCCTCAGGGCCGAGGACGGCTCCGCCGGATTCCTCCAGATCGTCTAGCGCCAGATTCTCGTCGTCCAGCTGGTCCGCCAGGTCAGGTGCGTCAAGTCGCACGGGTATCACTCCAGTCCTGGTTGTCGCCGCCTGTCAGTCGCACAGCGCTCGGGTGCTTTCGTGTGGCCGGTCGACGCTGCGGGCAGGCAGGTTGCCGCACCGGCCTCGCTTTCTGCCCCCGGCCCTGAAACACGCAGATCATGGCACTGGCGCGACATTCGCCCCGCTCGCCGCCGCGAGACTGTTGCAGCGACGAAGCAGAATGTGCCGCCGGGCCGCGCAATGTGGCCACGTTTGCTCCTCCAAATGACGAACCGGGTCCGTTGCGCTTGGTCGCGTGAAGGGACCCGAACCTTACACGCGACAAGCGGAAAGTTCAAGAAGCGCGCCACTTCGTGAAGGCTGGGGTAGGCAGCGGACAAAGAGTCGGCCGCCTGCCGGACGGCCTGCAGTGGGACGGTGTCGCGTAGCCACAACGCAAGGGTGCAGCAGTGTACGCCGGACGAGTCATCCGCTCGAGCGGCCGCAACGTGTTTCGCACGCTCGCGTAATACTACCAGCGGACAAACCGACTGAGTAGGGGCGTTGTGCAGCGAATCGCTCTGGCGGGCCGAGTCACGCGGCCGGCGTGGCTCACCCTCGTTTGCCACCCGACGTGCGTGTGGTGCCCTGACGACAGTGAAGCGGTCGCGCGTGGAACGCAACCGCGTATCCTATTGTACTAAAATCCGTTAGCGATCCATGAGTGCGGCACTACTCTTGCTCGAGTGGTCGAGAGTGCCTCTGGCGTGTTACTCTGCGATCTCAAAACAGGCAAAGAGACGGAGATTCTGTGGTGCAGAACGGCGCAAACGAAGACGCGGCTCGGTATCCGGTCCCCCGAGACTCTGCGGGTGAGCTTATTCAGCCCGACGGATACCACTACCCGGATTACCCCTCCTCCTACTACGGTGGAGCCGCTGAGTTGCCTGAGGGAACGGACTGGGTTCGGCTCGGAAAGCTGCTCTGGCAGCGGAAGTGGTGGATTGTCATAGCCACTGTCCTAGGTACGAGTGCAGGGTACATGGCCGCCCGCTTCGTCAACCCGATGTACGAGGCGTCCACCACAATATGGATCGAGGAGACGGATTCTCGCTCCGGTCCGATTCGCTCGCCGAATCCCTTTGCCGGGGCAGGCTTCGCTGACGTGTTTCGCAGTCGTGCCGTGCTGCAGCCAGTTGTCGAGAAGCGGCGACTCTATCTTCGTTTGATAAAGCCGCTCGAGGCGCCGCCGGGACTGTTTGCGGACTTCAGTGTGGGCACCGCGTTCGTCCGAGGAAGCTACTCGCTGACCGTCGCGGCAGGTAGGTGGACCCTTGGAAGCGACGAGGGGCAGACTCTTCAGGTAGGCCGTATCGGCGAACCGATCGGCGAGCCGGCCGGTTTTGTGTGGCGCCCGCCTGTAAGCTATCTGCGGGAGGTGGAGGAGATGCGGTTTCAGGCGGCGACACCTGTGCGGGCTGCTCTGCGGATCCGCTCTGCGCTGCAAATCCGGTACAACCAGAACTCGCAGATCATCAGCGCCAGGCTGACCTGGCGGGACCCGCACGAGGCGGCTGAGATCCTCAACGACCTCGCCGACCAGTTCCTGGGCACAGCTACGGACCTGAAGGCCCAGAAGCTACGCGAAGAAGTCGAGATGCTGCAGGAGCAGACCGGATATACTCAGCAGCGTCTGGAGGCTGCCGAGATCGCGCTGGAAAGTCACAGAGTGCGTACGATTACCATGCCGACGGAACCTGTGATGTCGGCCCTTCCCCTTGGAGGAGCGGCGCCTGGGAGTGGAGCCGGGGTTGACCCGGTCTTCAACGCCTACTTCCAGAGGAAGCTTAACCTGGAAACCCTGCAGAGCGATCTTCTCCAGCTTGATCGGGTTGCAACCTCGATTCGAACGGGTGGGACACCGAACACAATGGCATTGCGGTTAATCCCGTCCGCGCAGAATTCTCTCGAGCTGGGCGCAGTTATTGATCAATTGCAGACCCTGCAAGTAGAGCGTAGGACGCTGCTTACTACGCTAACGGAGCAGCACCCCACGGTCCTGCTGATCACGCAACAGATCCGGGGACTTCAGACCGCCACGATCCCCAGTATTCTCGGGGACATCAGGAATCAGGTCCAGAGCCAGATAACCATCCTCCAGGAACAGATAGGCACGCAGGAAACGGAGCTTCGCCGGATTCCAACGCGCACGATTGAAGGAGCTCGCCGGCAGCGAGAAGTGACGATGGCCGAAGCGCTCCACAACATGCTGCTCGTACGGCTCAAGGAGGCGGAACTCGCCGAGGCGACGAGCGGGCCCGGAATCCAGATTCTGGATCCGGCCCTGCCGCCCAACTCGCCGATCAGTAACAGCGGACCACGGATTGTCATCATGTTCTCACTTGCGAGTCTCGGGGTCGGAGTCGCCGGTGTGCTGCTTCACGATCGACTCGACAAGAGGATCCGCTACCCGGACCAGGTCACGACAGGTCTGGGCCTGCCCATTCTGGGTGTCGTGCCGCGTCTTGGTAAGGGAGGCGAGAGGAGCTCACAGGCCGCAGTTGTGATCGAGTCGTTTCGGGGGCTTCGGACCCAGATCGCACATGCGGATGGCAAGGCGAGCGGAGTCCACCTCGTCACGAGCCCCTCGCCACAGGAAGGCAAGTCGATGGTCTCGGCAAACCTCGCCATCTCGTATGCGACGGCAGGTCTTCGTACGGTGTTGGTCGACGGCGATACGCGGCGCGGGCGGGCGCAAGGGATGTTCGGCCTCCCACGCTCACCCGGTTTGACGGACTACCTTCTGGGCAACGCATCACTCGCTCAGGTCAGCCAAGCGACGGAAATTGAGCACCTCACCCTTATCGCTCGGGGTCGGTCGCGAGGGTTTAACGCAGATCTCCTCGATGGAAAGGAGATCGACGAGTTGTTCGCGAAGCTTGGGGAATCCTATGAGGTGGTGATTGTGGATGCGCCGCCGCTCGCCGCGGGAGCCGACGTTCTGATGCTGGGTAAGCGCGTCGACAAAGTGGTGCTCGTGCTCCGCGCAGGGTCGACTCACACGGACTTGGCCAAGGCGAAGCTCGTTGGGCTGGGAAACGTTCACCTGCCGATCATTGGTGCCGTGTTGAACGCGATGCCGAAGTCGGCTCCGTATTACGACCGTTATGTGCACTATTACTACGCGGACGCGGAGGTATCGTCCTAGGGCAGGCGATTCGCGTCAGTCTGTACGTCGGCACGGCGCGTAGGCTCCCAGATAGCGCTACGTTTACCGCGAATGACCAGTAACCAGGCAAGACTGGCCGCCATCGTGGCACTTAGTGCGTAGCCGCATAGGGCGACGACTCGCGGGGGCCGATGAGAGAACGGCCACCACAGCGCGGCCGCCCCCACGAGGAGCATGACCACGCCCAGAACGGCCGGGGCAATCGCCCACGGCCAACGGGCGGAGAGCAGTGCGAGCCCCACCGGCACGAGGGGGACCGATAGGGCCGCGAGCCAGCGGCACAGCTTGTGGCTGAAGAACCTCCACGCGAAACCACCGAAGACGAAGGGATTCAGGAGCCGACGCTTGTAGCAGAGCGTTTCGAGACCTCGCGCCATCGTTCGAATCTTGCGTCGAAACTCTACACGCAGTGACCCCGTTCGCGGTACGAGGCACACTGCGTCGTCGATCGAGACCGCCCGGTACCCGTGCTCACGAGCTAGTAGTGCGCTCGCGAAGTCCCTGCTGAGAACATCGGGAAGCGGCTTCCGGTGCAGCTCTCTGCGGATCGCGTAGTAGCAGCCGCTCGCCCCGACGATCGATCCAGTCATCGTCTCGAGACGTCGCACCCACATCTCGTAGCCGACGTAGCCCGCTTCGGCTTCGTTGGCCTGAGCCTCGGAACTGCCCACACTGCGATCCCGGCCTGAGGCCACTCCGACCTCGGGATCCGCAAAGGCCCGGATTAGAGGCTTCAGCGAGTCCGGCAACACACGGATCGAGGCATCTGTGTTCACGACGATCTCGCCACTTAGACGCTCAGCACCTGCGTTCTCAGCCGCTGTCTTGCCACCACGCTCGGGAACGCGAAGCAAGCCGACGCCGCGATCGGAGTACTCGCGCACGATGTCGTCGGTTCCGTCGGTGGACGCGTCCGAGATCACGAGGATCTCCCGTCTCTCCGCTGGATAATCGACCGCGAGCAGCGCGTCGAGGGCTCCCCGGATTCGGGCTTCCTCATTATGGGCAGGGAGCGAGATGCTGATGGCCGGCCACTCAAACGTCGATCGACTCAGGTCAACCGGTCGACGACGGACGGAGAGCGTCAACGCCTTGAGGATGGCCGGGTATCCCAAGTAGGCGTACACGATGACCACCGTGGGCAGCCCCACCAGGATCCAACCCAGTGTCGTCATCCTCCTCCAGCTCCACCACCGTCAACCGGTCGCCTTCGCGTGCCGCCCCCGTCGGATACGCTGGCCGTTCTTCGATCTGGCAATTGGCGGGCCATTTTGCACAACCTATTGGCGAACTCGTGGTCGCGCTCGCCCGGCTCGCGCAGCATCATGTGTCATGATGGAGGGTCCGCTGGGACCACAGACACCACCCCATGTAGTCTTAGGAGCGACTTGAGCCGGCTCGAGAGACTTTCGTCCCTGCTTCATGCGTACCTTCGATCGGCGTATCACGGCATGTTGCACGGCAAGCTATTCGACCAGGTGCAGTCATACTGCATGTTCGTCGGGCATCCCCGTAGCGGACATACGTTGATTGGCGCGTTGCTTGATGCCCACCCGCATATCGTCATCGCCCACGAGCTGAACGCGTTGCGATACGTCCGGCTGCGCTTTTCTCGGCGTCAGCTGTTCTCGCTCCTGCTTGAGAGATCTGAAGCGTTTGGAACAGAGGGTCGGATGTGGACCGGTTTCAGTTACAAAGTGCGGGGTGCGTGGCAGGGCCGCTTCGAAAGGCTCCTGGTAATCGGCGATAAGAAAGGGGGCGAGTCATCGAGATGGCTGCTTGAAGACCGCGAATTGTTGGGCCGGCTGCGAGAGACGGTGCGAGTTCCGGTCAAGCTGATTCACATCACGCGCAACCCGTTCGATAACATCGCAACGATGTCGACGAGAACGGGAGCACCCGTGGAGTACTCCATAGATAGGTATTTCCGGCTGTGCGAAGGTATCGAGGGCACCCGCGGGCTTATCGAGCCGTCCGACTTCCTCACGATGATGTATGAGGAGATGGTGGCCGACCCAACCGGCAGCCTGAAGCGCCTTTGCGAGTTTCTGGCGGTGGCCCCGGTCGCTGATTATCTGGAGGCTTGTTCGAGTGTGGTCTTCGATTCTCCCCACAAGAGTCGTCATAAGGTCGAGTGGACCAGAGAGCACATCCGGCTCGTTGAGGAGCGCATGCGTTCTCACTGCTCCCTTCGCGAGTATCGGTTTGACGATTAGATGTCGAGAGGGTGTCGCACAACGCATGATCACCGCGGCGCCAGAAGTTCGTAGCCGAAATGGATAAGCGTCTCTCCTGCCACTTCGCTGACGATTCTAAGATCGTCAGTCGACAGCCGTGCGATGCTCTCCCTGTTCATGTTTCGACGGGAAATCAATAACCCGGCACTCAATCGGCGGTGGCTGGCCGACACCGAGATCTGTGTTCTCCGGGGAATGGAATTGCGTGGGCAACCGCGGGTTAGTACTCGACTATCGACGAGATCGCTGAAGGTTGCCGGCATCGAGTTGGCCACGGCCCAGCCAGCGACGGAGCCAGTTAAGGGGAGGCGAAGGAGCGCTAAAGCTTCTTCATGAGCGCCCGGAGTCGCCAGTCCAGCGCCCCCGCAACGCGATTCACACCGCCGTGAACATTGGCCAGGATGCGGTGGAGCATGAGTCGGCTGGGTGTATGCGAGGATCCAGAACGTGTGGTACGCACGTACCCGAACCGTACCATCTCATCTCCAGCGATGTGCTCTACGATCGCGATATCGCTGGCGGACAGCTCGTCCTTCCAGGCGTCCGCCATTCCCTTGCGAAAGAAACCGGCGGGCTCGGCGATCAGGTCGGTCCAGCCGGTGGAGTTTCCACTCGCTTCTTGAAGCCTCTCGATTCGGCAGGCATCGATCGCTTGCCGACAGAAATCATCATCCACATGGAGGCCCAGCCATTCGACCAGGCGATACAGTGTGTCCGTTCCTCGCTCAAGCAGATCTTCGTACCGAATCTCGGTGTAGCGAGGCGCTCGCTGTGCGATAGATAGACCTAGTGCAACCTCGTCACGCCAGCGTTGAGCTGCTTCCGTAGGTCCGGTTGGCGCTTCTCGCCACCAGGTTCGACCGGCCTGCCGGTACGAGCTCACCATCCCCCGAGGATCGCGGAGCACGTGCACGAAGTAAGCCTCAGGGTATACCGAAAGAATGAAATCTCCAAAGCAAGCATTGGACGGGCTCTTCTCGACAACCGCCTCCAGTCTGAACGTCGCCTCTTCGCACAAGATGTCAAACAGGCGATCCACGAAAGCCCGACAAATACTGTAGAACTGTTCCTCCGTCAGAATTCGCGTCAGGCCGCTCACCTTGAAGCCAGCGGCTGTCTCTGCAAGCTCGTAGTCCCAGCGCTGCTTCAGATGCGTCAGGTACTGGGTAAATACATGAGTCTCCGGGCTGGTTGCCACAGCGGGGTGCTGTGCCAGCAGAAGCTGCACCCAGGTCGTCCCGCTCCGGGGTGCACCGATAACGAAGACTTTCTTGAGGCCGGCCGACCTCGGCACGGGGGCGGCTGGACCCTCACTAGAATTAGACAAAATCCTCATCCTCCGCTTCTCGCGATGGCAGGAGGAGTACGATGGGTGTGGCAAACAGGTGGAGCGCCGCATTCAGCCTCCAGCCGGGATAGCGAAGGGCCCTGAAGTAGGCGCCCGCGGAGCCCAGCGGCCGGCGGCGCCAAAAGTGGTGGTATCCGACGCCACACCAGGCTCGTCCGATCCGTCGCCTGAGCACGTCGCGCTCCCCTGAGCTCAGCGGGTCTGTCGCATCATTCAACACGAAGCGGAGTGCCGCGATCGAGGGGCGGAGCGTTTCGAACACACTCACGTAACTGTTCTTGCCGTGCCGCCGCTTCAGCACCAAGGGCTCTCTAAGGAATCCAGCCGTGACACGTCGGTAAACCTGCGCCATGTAGCACTGGTCTTCCACTTGAATCACGCGCCCGTCCCCGCGGGTCTGCTGAGTCTCCAGAGGGTTAGCCCAACGCAGCTCTTCCACATCACTTCTGCGAAGGAGGACCGAGGAGGGCGTGGCTGCCAAGACGGAGAAACCGAGCAGAGCGGGGAAGGTGTCCTCCGTGATGACGTGGCCGGTGCCCCTGCCTGCCGCTCGCGTTGCCAGCGAGTCGAGTTCGGGCATGAAGGTAAACCGGTCGTCGGGGAATTCGCCGTCCTCGCTGAACAATGCGGCGTTCGTAAAAACCAATCCGACCTCGGGCTCGGCAAGCATCAGCTCGAGCTGCATTTCAAGCTTCTCGGCGTGCCAGATGTCATCGGCATCTAGGTAGGCTATGAACTCTCCGCTCGCATGCTCGAGCCCCTGGTTTCGGGCGTGCGCAACACCCGAGTTCTCGATTCGGAGGTTCCGTACGCGTTCGTCCTTCGCGCAGATGGCCCCTAAAACGTCCTGGGTGTCATCCGTGGAGCCGTCGTCGACAACCAGGATCTCGATGTCCTCTACCGTCTGGAGTTGCACGCTTCCTACAGACTCCTGTAGGAAACGGCCGTAGTTGTACGTTGGAATGATGACGCTTACCTGCATACAAGCATTCCTCCGCCGTGTGAGAACGGCTCAAGAGCAGGCCGCACGCGATTGACATGCGGGGGACGAGCTGAGCACCGCGCCATCTGGGCCAATCGAAATGGCACGCGACCGAAGGGGCAACTCGGCGCTCTTGGTGGCGAACTTCCCCTCCCACAGCGAATACGCATGGCAGCATCTCGAGAGGCTGTTTAACCAGATCGCTAATCGACTGGCTCCCGGGAACATTGCCTAGTATGTAGCCTATCCGGCAATAACCGAGCCAATCCGTTTCGAATGATCTCGATGAAGTGAGCGTTCTCGAAGTGCCTTTGGAGCCAACGCGGTCAATCCATACAAGTTTACGCGCTGCACCTACATCCGGGAGAGTCCGAGTTCATGGTCGACTTCAGCTGATCGTTGAGGAATTGTCCCTCGTCCGGCAGCGCACGGTTCGCCTCGTGGGTGCCCCGAACCCCCGCAAGAGGGGTCGTCCCAGAACTGCACCACCCCACCACGAAGATCCACATATAGGGACGCGGGACTGGGGTAAGCGTGACCTTGAGCTCCCTGTGGAGCATGCCGAGAGACTCGCGCACGACGGCGCACCACATCGCACCGGCGATCAAATTATCTTTGCACCGTGAAGACGCACGCGGTCTCCGTCCTGTTCGTCGCCAACTACCCGACGAACACGGGCTATGCCTGGGATCACATCGAGCGGCTGTTCGCCCGGGTCGCGGATCGCCTGGAAGACTTCGGCGTTCGTACGTTCGTCGCATTCCCGGCGATTCCCGAGCCACCTCGGGCCCTTGACGGCAGCCATGCAACGCCTGTCACCCTCGACGCTTCGCTCGACAGACAAGCATCCACTCGGGACACCATCCGGTTCATTCGAAACCACGATGTGAAGGCGGTTTATTTCACTGACAGGCCACTCTGGAGATTCGAGTATGTGTGGCTGCGGCTGGCGGGAGTACAGCGGGTCATCGTACATGATCGGACGTCGGGGGCGCGTGTTGTGCCACGCGGGATCAAGCGAGTTGCCAAGTGGGTGCTCGGACGCATCTCTGGCTTCAACGCCAATACCGTCGTTGCAGTGAGCGAATTCGTCCGACGGCGTGACCTCGAAGTGTGGCAAATCCCACCGGAGCGAATCGTCACCATATACAACGGATTTCCAGTGGGTCCCAACCGCTCTCCGGATCGCCGTCAGACACACCACGAGCTGGGAATCGCGGAAGAGAGACCCATTATCGCCTGCGCTTGCCGAGCCGCAATGCACAAGGGCGTCGATTACCTGTTCCGGGCCTTCGACCGTCTGATGGGCTCCCATGCATTGGACAACCGCCCGGTTCTCGTATACTTGGGCGACGGACCCTACATGAACACGCTGATCCGCATCCATTCCGAGCTGTCTTGCAGGAGAGACATCCTGTTGGGCGGTTATCGACCCCGGGCAGTCGAGCTATTGAAGGACGCCGATCTCTTCGTGGTCCCGTCTATCTGGGAAGACGCTTTTCCGAGCGCAGTCCTCGAACCGATGTCTCGCGGCATCCCCGTCATCGCATCCGACGTCGGCGGAATTCCAGAAATGATCGAGGATGGAGTGAGCGGACTTCTTGTGCCGCCGGCCGACGAAGAGAACCTGGCGACTGCACTCGAACAGCTGCTGTCCGACCCTGAGCACAGGCTACGGATAGGCGCAGCCGCTCGGCGACGGGTCGCGCAGTCCTTTCCGCCGGAGCGCCAGGTCGAACGCATCATCAACTTGCTGCTCGTGGCGGTTGGTCGGCTTCCCCCGTGAACCTCACCCGACCCCGAGGTACAGTCGAGTGTAGCGCTCGGCCATCTCCGTCAGGCTAAACTTAGACTCGACACGCTGCCGCGCCAATTTGCCATCTCGGCGGGCGGCGCCGTCCGTCAATGCGCTCATCAATGCCTCCGCCAGAGCATCTGATGACCCAACTTCCACGAGCCGGTGAGCCAGATCCGGGCCGAGCACGGCAGCGTTCCCCCCTACGTCGGTCACCACCGGGCACAGCCCCGCGCTCATCGCTTCGAGAAGACTCACAGAGGTGCCCTCGCTGTAGGAGGACAGGCTGAACAGAGAAAACGCGGCGTGGAGGTCGCCGATGTCATCTCGCCAACCGAGGAAGAACGTGGAACGATCGATTCCCAGCTGACGCGCGAGTGCCTCGTGCCTGCCTCGCTCAGAGCCCTCTCCCACCAACAGTAGGAGAGGTGGCGGTCCGCGTTTCCATCGGCTCAGCAGCAAAGCGTACGCTCGGAGCATTACCTCGTATCCCTTGATGGGCTCCAGTCGACCGACGCTGCCGATGATCGGTTGGTCGGCAGCAATATCGAGCCTCTCCCGGATTCGCCCATTGTCCGGTCGTTGACGAAATACGGCCGTGTCGACCCCATTCAGGATCACTCGGAAAATGGACGAGTCCAGGCCTAATCGTTCTGCCAGGCCGTTACGCAGCTCCTCCGAAACCACGACGATCGAGTCGGTCCTTCGCGCGGCCATGCGGTCGATCTGCCTGGCAACCCAGGACTTGTACATCGAGTGCCCATGCTCGGTGTGGACAAGCCGCGGAACTCCTGCCCTGCGGGCTGCCAAGGAGGCTTTGTGCCAGACCCCGCTGTGCGAGTGAACGACATCAGGAGCTATTTCGCGGAGCTGCCGGATGAGCCCTTTGGGCCACAGCATCGACCAGCCCGGGCGAGGCTGGACCAAGTGCACCTTCGCGAACCGGGCGAGGCCGCGAGCGAAGCGTCCGAGATACTGCAGAACGATGACGTCGCTCTCGAAGCGTTCGGGATCGGTACAACGAACGAGGTCGGCAATCAGCCGCTCCATTCCGCCGTAATTGAGGTTCTGTACTACGTGAACGACACGCGTTCGCTTCACCTCGTCTCCCCCTCGTGTCCTAGATGCTCCCCGGCGACAGAATCTACCTGTCCGTGGGCGCGACGCGTGATCGACATCCGCGCTTATCGCCGAGGCCTCGCGCTCGCGATCACTGACCGGTACACAGAGTCGTAGCGCCGCACCCACGAGGCGGGCGCGAACTTCGTCTCCAGCCGACGTCGGGCGGCCTCCGCGCGACGTCGGGCCGCCCCGGGATCTCGTCTCACCCGACGAATGGCCGCGGCCAGCACCTCGGGGTCCTCCGGAGAAACTAGGATCGCCTCGCGGTCGCTCAGGACGTCGGGCACGCCGCCCACGGCCGCCGCCACGATGGGCACCTCGGCCTGCATGGCCTCGAACAAGACGATCGGCGTGCCCTCCGTTCGAGAGCTCAACACGAAAGCGTCGAACGCCCTGTACATTCGGGCCGCGTCGGGAACGGCACCGTGCCACACCACCCGCGGAGCGTTCGGTCCGGGAGACGCCCCCTCCAACAGGCACCGTCGCTCCGGCCCGTCACCGATCACGGAAGCCACGGCCGGGAACCCCTCCAGCCGCGTCAGGGCGCGGAGGAAGACGTCGAGTCCCTTCTCCCGACTCAGGCGGCCCACCCAACCCAACACGAAGATCCCTTCGGGCAGTCCCAGCGCCCGTCGGGCCCGCTCCCGCGGCAGGGGCGCCTCGCCTGGCCGCCAGGCGTTGCGGATCACGTGGAGAGCCCGGCTTTCCACCCCTGTAAGCGACAACTCGGCCGCCAGGGGGCTCGATACGGCCACGACGGCGTCGAATCGACGGAAGGCCCGGCGCTGGAGCCGTTCAAAGAGCCGGTTCTTCCAGCCCCCACCCGTGAAGCCGTGGACCGTGCTCACGGTGGGGATCCCCAGACGGCGTCCGGCTCCGCCGGCTACGAGATCGGCTCGATAACCATGCGTGTGTAGGACATCCGGACGATGGGCCCGGCAGAGTCGCCCGATTCGCCTCCATTCGGTCAGATACGCCCTCCGGCCCACGGGGATGCCAGCCCCTCGACAGATGTCTCGGCCCCTTCCCCCGTCACGACGGCCGCGACCCGGACTTCGTGACCCGCGGCCGCCTGACTGGCCGCCAGCATGCGGACCGCGGACTCGAGCCCCCCCACACCACCGGGAACCAGGACGTGGAGGATCGAGAGCTCGTCACGCCCGGCCACGGTCAGCTCCCGGCGTACAGGCGGAGCACGCGACGCACCGGGACCCTGATGCGCGCCGGGAGCTGGGAGGTCAGTTGCCCGAGCTTCTGGTATAGCTCTGCAGGCCGCCAGCGGTTCGGAAGAAGGTGGAGACCGCTCAGCAGCGTGAGGGCGCATGCGAGCACCAGCAAGGCAAAGATCACTATGCTGGGCAGCCCGAACTGCTCCAGGATGAGCCGGACGCCGAACGCGACGGCGGCCACCAGGGCTCCCATGCCCACTCCGGGTGCCTGCGCTCGGAAGAAGGCCCGCCACCGCAGCCCGGCGATCCGCAGGGCGAGGGCGGATACCGCCAAGTACATGGCCGCGAGCCCCAGGCCAACGGCCCAAGCCACTCCGGTGATCCCCCAACGGCTGGCCAGGATTCCGCCGCCGATCACCAGGGCCGCGAACAGCAGGGCAGCCCCAGTTACCCAGTACACCCGACCGGCAGCCAGGGCGACGGCGCCGCTCAAGGGATAGGTCCGGAAGAGCCCGAACAGGCAGAGGATCTGCAGCGGAGCCACCGCCCCAACCCACCGCTCCCCGTAGAGACCTACGATCATGTGGGGGGCCGCCACGATCATGCCTGCCAGCAGGGGGACCGCGAGGATCGAAGTGAGCTGGAGGGACACGAGAAAAGCCCGGGCCAACGTCTTGGGCTCGTCCTGGATCTCCGAGAATGCCGGGAACAGCACCGCCCGTATGACGCTCGCGAATTGATCCTGAGGTAGCGTCATGAGGGAGTACGCTCGATTGTAAAGTCCCAGTGCATCGGCTCCCAGAAGGCGGCCGATCACGAAGTTGTCCCCCTTGTTGGCCGCGTAGGTCATCAGGCTCTTCAGGCTGAAGCCGACTCCGAAGCCCGTCAGCTCGCGGGCCTCCCGCATCGCGAACAGCGGCTTCATGGGATGGCGCACGATCGCCACCAGGAGCACGGTCTCCACCACGGACTGGGCGACCGAACCCACTGCGAGGCTCCACACGCCGAAGCCGGCGAGCGCCATAGAGGTGGCGACGAGCGCATACCCCAGGACGTAGCTCGTCGCACCGATCACGAACACGGCCCGGAAGTCCAGGCTTCGACGAAGCAGCGCCCCAGACACGTTGCCGAACCCCATGACCAGGAACACGAGCGCGATGACGCGGAGCACCCCTGGCAGCTGCTCGTTGGGGAACACCAACGTGGAAAAGGGTGCCAGCGCCACAAGTGTTCCCGAAGTGGCTAGCCCAAACAGAACCGACAGCGTGAAGCCGACCCGGATGTGGCGCGGAGTCAGGGGGCGCCGTTGGATGATGGTCGGCCCCAGCCCGATGGTGGCGAAGAGTCCGGCCAGACCGGTGAAGACGAGAGCAAGCGCCAGGAGCCCGAAGTCCTTCGGCGGCAGGAGGCGGGAAAGGAGCACAGTGACCCCGAACTGCAGGCTGGCCCGCACGACCGACGAGAGGAGCCGCCACTGCGCCGCCGTGAAGGTTCTGTGCGTCAGAGACCCTTCCGGAGGGGCGTCCCAGGTGCGTTCGTCGTCCACGTCGTTCGCCTCAGCGGGGCGTGGAAGGGACCGAGGGGGCCGTCGGGTCAGCCTGCACGGTACGGCTGAGCATCAGGCCACGCCCCCCGCCCGGATCATGGGCCAGTCCGACACCGGGTGCAGGGCCGTCACCGGTTCCGTCGTGTCCCCGATCCAGTGTTCCTTGATCCCGGCAGCCGCGCAGAAGGAGAACCAGCACTCGTAGTGCTCGCCGAGCCGACGGTGCTGACCGTACAGGCGCCTCAGCTTGCGCGAGACCCGGGAACCCTGGACGGTCTGCCGGAATTCGCCCCGAAGCCAACGCCGCAGCAGGAAAGGCCGCCTGCGACCGAGTCGCCGCGTCAGGACGGCCGGCTCGGTCCATAGCGTGACCGCGCTCGTGCGCTCGGAGCCGGCGACCAGCGCCCGCAGCGCCGGATCGTTCCGGTAGACTCGCCGTCCGACGTTGCGCCGCTTCCAGAAGCGAAGAAAGTCGTAGTGAAGCATGACGAGCTCCGGTCCTCCCGCGAGCGCCTCCGTCCACCTTTTGGCGTAGGCGACCGCCCACAGCTCCGGATGTGCCACCTCCAGCGTTTTCGCAACGGCTTGAAGCCGGCCCTCCCTGAGCGTGGCGATGAAGGTCGATTTGCCGGAGCAGGGAGGGCCGGCGACGATGATCAACCGGGTCAGGTGGAGGTTCCGATCCGGCGCTTCGGTCCAAGCTCGTGATCCCATCGTCAAAGCCTACCGGCGCCGTATCCAGCGCAGGGTCTCGTGCAGAAACGGCAGCGGATCGGACAGCCTCAAGATCTCGCTCCGGTCTCCCGGTCGCCACGGAATCAGGAATTCAGCCAGCGTCTTCAAGCGGCCCGGCGATCCCGGAGGCAGAGCGAGGGCCTCTGCGGACCGGCTTAGCCGGAGCCAGAGGTGGTCCACATCGCCCCACCACCACCGACACCGGACGCCGATTCGATAGGAAACGACGGGGTCGGGCTCCTGCCCGAGCACCGATTGGACGAGGAGAACGGGAAAATTCACCCCCGCGTCGATGGCCAGCTGCAGGGACCCCCACAGCCGCCCGTTGACCTCCATGAGAAAGGGGGTGTCGGTGTCCTCATCGACCTTGTACTCGACCATGGCCGCCCCCTGCCAACCGAACGACTCCAGGAGTGAGGCCGACCGCGCGACCAGCTCTGGATCAGCAGGGATGCTCTCGCGGTACACGCTGACGCCGCCGGAAGGCGGTTTTTCTCGGATGCGCCGGTGGGAGAAGATCGCGCGGCGCTCACCGTTCCACAGCAGTAGGAAGATACCCACGCCCGGTCCCACGACACGTTGCTGGAGGAGAACCGGATAGGCGGCTTGCGGAAGGCCCTCTAGCACTGCCATGCACTCGGCCACATGGGCGACGTGCCGCACGCCGAGCTTCAGCCGGGCCTGCGACCCCGAGCTGACGGAGCGGGAAGGCTTAACGACTAAAGGAAAATCGAGCCCCGCGTCGAGTGCTTCCCGAAGGCCTCCCGCCTCCTGCAGTACCATCTGGCGAGGCACCGCGATGCCGATCGCTTCGGCCCCCTCAAGCACGAGCCTCTTGTCGGCAACGAACAGAAAGGTCTCCCGGTCCGGGGCGGCCACCCGCAGCGATGGAGGGAGGGAAGCATCGGACAGGACCGCCAGGTGTGCCGCGTCCGTGATCGGGAGCAATACGTTCACGGCGTGCCTCTGCGCGATGGATCCCACGGCTTTCGAAAAACCTGCCGGGTCCGCCAGCGGATCCGGAGCGGAGAACTCTTCGCGGCAATACCGCGAGGAGCCCGCCAGGGAGGGCGGGCGCGCCGACACTACGTAGGGCGAGTAATCGGCCCGACCGAGGCCTCGTACCGCCGCGAGGGCAGATCGCTCGCCGCCATCGGTGACCAAGACTCGGGCGGTCATCGGCAGAAGAGGCCGGCCGTCCTGAGCACGAATCCGCTGCGAGAGAGCCCCGCCGGGACGTTGAGCCTCGGCAGCGAGAAGGTCGGTCGGCGGTCCCGTGCAAGCCAACCTCCGTCGATGCGCACTCCGGCCCTGTACCCCGCCCTCCTGGCCGCGTCCTCGACGGCCACCGAGTAGGCGCCGTAGGGATAGGAAATCCACGGAATCACAGCCTGGAAGCGCTCCCGTAACCACGCCAGCGACTCCCGCAACTCTTGCTCGAGCTCTGAAGAGCCGAGCGCACGGAGGTCGGGATGGCTCCAGCTG
>JBDHBD010000035.1:0-14266 GCA_039587755.1 Gemmatimonadota bacterium
GCGACCCACCCTAGAGTGCGAATGGCAGCGTGGTGGAGGGGATCTTCGACCTCACGTCAACTACAACAACACTTGACAGGTCGGCCTTCTCATGGCAGGGGCGGCCCCGGTGGACGCCGCCGCTGACGCCAGTGGACATGTTATCGGAAGTCGCGGACCAAACGCCCCCACACTTGGTGGGGTCAACCCGTATCGGGTGATCGGCCGCCTCCGCGACCGGCCACCTTTACATATCCGAAGTCTGCGGCTCGCTTACTGACTCATGCTCGTAGACAATGACCCATGCGTCGCCGCGCCGCTCGAAAACATCGGTAAGAGAGTATCCGCGCGACAGCTCCGGACCTGTGAGCCCTGACGCCGTCAGGAGGGCATTGTCGCCGCTCAACACGTCGACTGTGACGCGATCAACCTCGGTCGACCATTCGCTGCCTGGACCTGCGTGGAACGCCCCGACCGCTTCGGTAAGCGCATCCAAGCCTTCGAGGATCGCGCCCTCACCCACATAGAGCACATCCTCCGCGTACACGCTCATGATCCTCGGGACATCATGGTCGTTCATTCCAGCCAGCATCACATCGAGTGCTTCGCGGATTGTAGCTGCGATGGCCTCATGGTCTACCTCGACCGTAGACTCGACAGCAGGCTGGCAAGCGGCGAGGACCGACGCGCCAACGAAGAGCGCCATGGATACGATTCTCATGATGTTTCCACCTCCTTCATGGCCATGACGGTGCAACCTAATGGCTGACGCGATTGCATATAACTCGTCCATTCGCGACGTACTTCGCGAATATACTCTATCCGCACTTTCGAGTAGGACAACCCGAAGGCGTTTTGCGGCACTAGTGCGGAAGGGGTGGCCCCGGTGGAGCCGCCTTGCTCTCTCGGCCTTTTACTGCCTGATCATCAGGCTTGTGGTCATTCCTACCACGCGACCGGTACAGTTGTCTGATACAACAGTGAAGCTCAGAGCATTTCCATCGAAGGACCAAGTATAGGTGCCAGTGGCGTAGGTCGGTCCCACCTGCGCACAGGAGTAGGTGCCACTCACGTCCGTTATCGAGATTTGACTCCCGGAAACGGAGAACCTGCCAGTGACGGCGGACACACCGTTGAGTATCAGGTTCCAAGTCGCATTGGACGTGAACGTGATCCGGTGTGTGCCGACGAGGTAGAGGTAGTCATCGGAAACGTCCGACTCTTCAATCGTGCCGACATAGGTCCCCACCGGAAAGTCGCCCAGACTGGGTGGTTCCGGTCCTCCGGTCGGAGTTCCATCTCCACCGCACGCGATCACGAACGTGAGAAGAGGTAGTAAGGCGAGCGTGCGCATGACAGCACCCCTCCGTGCCGATGAGAGGTAGCTGCGCCTGCCACGGGTCTGCCTGGGGATAGATGGGCAGACGCTACGTCGTGGCGTGCCATCGGCCAGAACACGTCGCGGCTCTAATACAATAGGCAAGATGGGGCACTCTGTCCTGTCGGGAACTTTCCCATCTTCGTGTGGGGAAAAACCCTACAAGCGTGTGGGGAAAAACCCTACAAGGGAACTGCACGTCTGCCTCGCAGGCTGACGTGTCAGCCCATTAAGCAAGCATCCGGTTTAGCCTTAGCTGCGTGGTGTGTGAGTTCAGTACGCGAGTTTGTCATCGCTGGAGCGAGCGACTCGAACCAGCGATACCTCTACCCCTACTCCCAAGCTCCGGCTGGGACCCCGAAGGCCGAGAGTAGCTATCCGAGCTCGGCTCTAATCGTCAGATGCAGAAGGGGCGGCCCCGGCGGAGCCGCCCCTGCGGTTCGGGTAGAGTGGTTTTGCGGAGAGGATCACTCGCTAACCATCCGCACCGCGTCCGTGCCTTCGATCGGGGTCCCGTCGAATGTCTCGCCCACCAGCGTCCCTTCCGTGGAGGCACAGGTCAGTCTGCCGTGAGTGGGTTGACTTTCCCACCTGATAAGCTTACTTGCTTATATGCCTCAACGCATGACAAGGGCGTTCAGAGCAGCTCTGAGGGATGCGACGGCGACAGTGCGTCAGATCGCTCGAGAGGCTGGCTACTCGCGGATCACGTTCGACCTGTACCGCAACCGTCGGCCTCCGACGGTCCCAGCGGCTCGGGCGCTCGCCGACGTGCTCGAAGCCCGCGCCCAGCGGCTCCTCAAGCACGCTTCGCGGTTACGAGAGGCGTGCCGTGAAGCCCCTGGAGCTGATTCGTACGGACCTCGTAGGTGATGGCTTCGATTCAGAGCCGCTGCTCACGGCGAGACAGGTTGCCGAGCTGCTTCAAGTACCTGTGAAGCGAGTCTACGAACTACCGATCGCGAGAGTCAGGATTTCTAGACGGTGCGTTCGGTGGCGACCGCGGGACGTTCAAGAGTTTGTGAAGCGTAGAATCGAGGAGTTGTAGCGTGCCCACTCAGCGCAGCAACCGCGTCTACTATACGAAGCGGTCCTTTCCACCGATCGGGCTTGTATACAAGAGTCTCGGGACCAAGAACAAGACTCGGGCGACGGCCCTCGAGCAGTACCTCATCTCGCTTCATAAGCAGGGCTACGTCCATCTGATTCGGGCCTTTGCGGACGGCAAGGTGTCCATCGGTGAGATCGCGGAGCATTACGAGAGCAGCCGAATCCACCAGCTTGTCGGCCAGCTCAAGCGCCCTGCTGTTCCGCTCTCAGAGGGCGTAGAAGCCGCGCTGCGCGCCAAAGCAGCGGACGTGAAGCCGAACACCCTATCGAGGTACGAAGCAGCCGCACAGCACTTCTTGACCTTCGCTGGTGAGAAGACGCCAGTACATGCGGCTCTGACCACTGACTTGGTGCAGGAGTTCAAGGCGACCCGAGTGGCGGAGGGCGCTGCGCAGGAGACGGTCAACAACGATCTGCAGGGAGTGAGCGTCGTCGTTACCTACGCGCTAAGGCAGGGCTGGATCGACGAACGACCCCAGGTGAAGCGGTTCAAGACGAAGGTGCGGATAAAGTATCTCGAGGCGGATCGCATCAACCTGTACATGGCTTCTCTGCGGGCTCCGTTCCGTCCTCTGTTCCAGCTCTTGATCGGGACGGGGATGCGGCTGGGCGAAGGCGAGTCGCTGCGAGTCTGTGATCTGATGTTCGGAAGTGACGGGACCAGAGCTTTGGTGGCCGACTCCAAGACCGCGGCAGGCATCCGACATGTGTTCGTGCCGGAGTGGGTCGGTGAGGCTCTCAGACGCCACGTCGAGGAAGCTGGACTCAGCGGCACTGATCTGCTGTTTCAGATCCCCCGCCGCACGATCCAGAAGGAGCACAAGCGTGCTTGCCGGATCGCTGGCATCCCGGAGTATACCATCCACGACCACCGCCATACCGCTGCGGTACACCTGGCGAAAGCAGGGATGCCGCTCAACCTCCTCCAGCAGCAGCTCGGGCACACCCGCATCGATATGACGATGCGGTACGCTCATTTCCACCCGGATTACAGCGACGTGCGAACCTACTTCGAGCGGGTGGAGAGCAGCCTCGGAATCGGGACTGCGGGTAACAGTTTGGGTAACACCCCCGAACCAGCCGCCGATGGCCGACAGCTCCGGGCGCTGTAAGTTGTTGTAGAATAGAGCGGAGGGGGAGGGATTCGAACCCTCAAGTCCGTGAGGACGCCGGTTTTCGAGACCGGTGCATTGCCGTTCTGCCACCCCTCCAACAATTCCCCGCTCCGTCCGGACGGACGGGGTGGGATTCGAACCCACGAGACACAAAGTGCCCACACGCTCTCCAGGCGTGCGCCTTAGTCCGCTCGGCCACCCGTCCAGATAGATCGTACTGCAGGCCGCAAGCGGGGAAGCGGAGGGGGTGGGATTCGAACCCACGAGGGTCTTTCGACCCAACGCCTTAGCAGGGCGCCGCCTTTAGCCACTCGGCCACCCCTCCAAGGTTGGATTGGCCCGCCAGGGTTCGAACCTGGAATCTCTTGGTCCAGAGCCAAGCGTGTTGATAGCCTATCCCAACTGACCGAACAAGTTCCCTGATTCACCTCCGATTCCCCTTATTCGGCGCGGCATTTCACGGCCCGGCGAAGCTCATCTACCGACCGGGTGGAGAGCAATCTCAGCTGGACGAGACGCCGGCACACCTGGCGCTCCACGAGCTGTGTACAGACCACGTCGGCGAACACGATGTCCGCGATGCGAGCTGCCCGTATCACACCCGCCTCGTCCGCTGGTCGGGGACTCGTGAATCCCCGTGGGTCTCGACTCGACGTTCTGACCAGGGTGCGTGCGTACTGACGGACTGCGGCGCAGCGGGTGAGGACAGCGACGACGGCATGCGATGGCAGTTGGGTCACGATCGCGAGCTCCTGCGAGCCCCCCGACAGCCCCAGCTGGAACACGCGTCTGGGGAGTGGCCGCTCGGACCGAAGTCTCTCGAGCACCGCCCGCCGGGCGATGAACAGGCCCCGATCCCTCCAGGCACGCTTCCCCGACGCGCAGTCCAGGAACCGCGGGTGTAGCGCCTGGATTTGTAGCCCGGCACGCACTCGCAGCTCGCTCAGCAGGACGGTCCGGAGCTCTGTCCACGGTTCCAGCAGGTAGAGCCGGATGGACGGGCGCACTTCCCCCCACCCACGGCGCGTCGCGCCCGATTCCCCGGGCGATTCCCCCCGTTTGCCAGGCGTTCTCAGCGGCCCGAGCCTGGTGCAGCGGGAGTCGTAGACGAACACTCCGCCGCCGTGCACGGCGACCACGAGTCTTGCCCGCTCAAGTCGACGGTAGCAGGCCCATACGGTGTTCCGATGGATTCCGAGGTCGTTCGCGAGCCGACGGATGGAGGGCAGGCGCGTGCCGGGAGGAAGCCCTCCGTCCCGGATCATGGCTGCGAGTCGTGCGGCCAGCTGACACCGAATCGACGGTCCCGCGCTGCGGTGCAGATGGAGCGTTTGCAGGCGCGGAGACTCGGGCTGCCGCAGCTCCGGATGACTCGAGTGACTCGGACGCGAGGTTCTCGTTCGTCTCGAAAGCACACATCATGATCAGCCGTCGTGTCAACGCGCTGACAAACGCGTGCGGTAAGGTGACGACACCCCGAGGCTGCGGCCGGTCTGGAGAAGGCTGCGAGGCTCTTCAGCCCGCTAGCGCCTTCCGCAGCATGGGCAGAGGAAGCGTGTTCAGCACGTGCTTCTTCTCCAGCCCGGCGCGACGGGCCTGCTCCACGCCGTAGTGGATGAGATCCAGCTCCTCGGTACGGTGGGCGTCCGTGCTTATCACGACCTTCACCCCCAGCTCGCGGGCCCGGATCAGCTGTGTGTCCCGAAGATCCAGACGGTCGGGGTGTGAGTTCAGTTCGACCGCCACGTTCCACTCGGCTGCCGCCCGCAGCATCTCGTCGACGTCGAGCTGGATCGGGTCACGCCGGCCGATCAAGCGTGCCGTCGGGTGGGCGAAGATGTCGACCTGGGGGTGTTCGAGCGCGGTCAGTACGCGTTTTGTCTGCTCTGCCGCGGGCAGGTTGAAGTAGGAGTGGACGGAGACGACAACGAGATCGAGCTGCTCCAGCATCTCGTCCTCCAGGTCCAGGCTGCCGTCCCGCAGGATGTCGACCTCCATGCTGCGCAGGATCGTGATCTCGTCGTGCCGGCCGGCGATCTCGTCGATTTCCGTCCACTGCTCGCGCAACCGGGCGGCGTCCAGGCCCTCGATCATGGCCAGCGCCTTGCTGTGGTCGGTGATCGCGAAGTACTCGTAGCCGCGCGCCGTACACGCCTCCAGCATCTCCTCGATCGTGTTCCTGCCGTCGGACCAAGTGGAGTGCATCTGGAGGTCGCCGCGCAGGTCGTCGAGCTCGATCAGTTTCGGCAACCCTCCCTTATCGGCCAGCTCGATCTCGCCGCGGTCCTCCCGAAACTCCGGTGGAAACCAGGGCAGGTCCACGGCCCTGTAGACGTCCTTCTCGGTCTTCCCGGCTACCATCTCGCCCTCGGAGGCCAGGCCGGTGGTGCCCTCCTCCGCATCCTCCGGGATTCGGAACACGCCGTACTCCGAGATGCGGAGGCCCCGGTCCAGGGCACGTTGCCGGAGCCTGATGTTGTGCTCCTTGGAGCCGGTGAAGTACACGAGGGCGGCACCGTAACACCTCGGAGGAACGACCCGGAGGTCGACCTGGAGACCGTTGCGCAATTCGACGGATGTCTTCGTATCGCCTGAACCGATCACCTTGACGACACCTGGATAGTCGGTAAGCCGGTTCATCACGCCTTCCGGCTTCGTGCTGACCGCCAGCAGGTCGATGTCGCCGATCGTCTCCTTCCGTCGCCGATAGCTTCCCGCCACGTCGAGCCGCTTGATGTCGGGCGCGTCACTCATGTACTCGAGCAGCGGGGCCACGAGCTGGTCGACTTCGGCCAGGCCATAACGAGTCTCGTGTTCGCGGAACCGTTGGATGCGCTCGAGAATGGCCGTCTCCGTCTTCGCACCGAAGCCGGGCAACTTCGAGACCCGTCCCGCCTTCGCATGCTCCTCCAGCTCCTCGAGCGTCTCGATCCCCAGCTCGTCCCATAGCTTGCGCGCCTTCTTGGGACCCAGACCCGGCAGCTTCATCAGCTGGATCAAGGAAGCCGGCACTTCTTGCGACAACTCCTCGAGGACGGTGAGCTCGCCGGTCGTCACCAGCTCCTCGATATGCCTCGCCATTTCCTTCCCAATGGCCGCGAGCTCCGTGAGATCGGCGCCCTCTCCGATCAGCTTCCGCATGGGGACAGCGTGCGTCTCGACCGTGCGCACGGCGTTGCGGTAGGCCCGCACCCGGAAAGGGTTCGCGTCCTGGATCTCGAGCAGGTCTGCGACCTGATTCAGAACGGCCGCGATCTCTACGTTCTCCATTTAGCCTCTGTGAAATCCACGGGCCCCCCTGCGCGTGCTCCATCGCCCGGCCACTTGAGTCTCCCCCATCCCGGCCACTATGCGCGTTTCTCTCGCAACAGCTCCACAAACGCTTTCTCATCCAGCACTTCGATGCCCAGATCGCGCGCCTTGTCCAGCTTCGCGCCCGGGCTATCTCCCACCACGACGAAGTCTGTCGACTTGCTCACGGAAGAGGTCAAGCGGCCACCCAGAGACTCGAGCCGCTCTTTCGCCTCGCTGCGACTCATGCCCGCCAGTCGGCCGGTGAGCACGAAACGGAGCCCCTCGAGCGATTCCTCGCCCTCGGCAGCGCTCCGAGTCGACGGCCTCGGCGCTTTCAGTTGTACGTGGGAAAGCAGTCGTTCCAGTTGCTCGCCGTTCCGGGGCTCTCGAAAGAAGGCGAGAATCTGTTCCGACATCTTTGGGCCGATCCCCTCCGCCGCCTGCAGAGCTTCTTCGCTGGCGTCGCGCAGGGCCTCGAAGGAGCCGAAATGCAGCGACAACGTGCGCGCGACGGACGCTCCCACCTCGGGGATTCCGAGGCCGTAGATGAAGCGCGCCAGCTCCGTCTGCGAGGCCGCCGAAATCGCCGCTACCAGCTTCTCCGCCGACTTCTCGGCAAAGCCCTCCAATCCGAGCACCTGCTCGGCCTGAAGCTCGAACAGGTCAGGAAGGCTCCGCACCAGACCCTCCTGGACCAGTGCCCGGCTCGTTTCGCCACCCAGTCCTTCGATATCGAGCGCTTGCCGGGAGCCGAAGTGCCAGACGCGGCCGGCGAGCTGCGCCAAGCAGCCGAACACGTTGGGACATACCGTATAAGGGCCGCGCTCGACCAGCGGAGTGCCGCACGACGGACAGTGCACCGGCATCACGAATGGATCGGTGCGCTCGCGGCCGGGCTCATCGATGCGCTCCAGCACCTGTGGAATCACGTCGCCTGCTCGCTGGATCCGGACCCGGTCGCCTTCCCGGATGTCCTTGCGGGCGACTTCTTCCCGATTGTGGAGGTTCGCCCGGCTCACGGTAACACCACCGATCTCGACAGGTCGCATGAAGGCGATCGGAGTCACGACGCCGGTGCGACCGACACTCGGCACAATCCTCAGAATGCGCGTTTCTTCTTTTCTAGGCGGGAACTTGTGCGCGTAGGCCCAGCGGGGATGGTGCGACGTGGCTCCCATCCGTTCGCGGGCGGTCAGATTGTCCAGTTTGATCACGATGCCGTCAATCTCGTAATCGAGCTCGTCACGCTGAGCCTCGAGCTCGGCGTGGTAGCGGAGGATCTCCTCCACGCTCGTCACACGGCGTTCGAGTTCGTTCACACGGAGACCCCAGCCGCGCATGGCTCGCAACGCGTCCCATTGCGTGGCGGCCGGTGGTGAGGAGACAGCCAGGATCTCGAACACGTACGCGTCCAGCGGTCGCTCGGCGGTAACCCCGGGGTCCAGCTGGCGTAGCGATCCGGCTGCGGCGTTCCGGGGGTTGGCGAACGGGCTCCGCCCACTCTCCAGCAGGCGCTCGTTCAATTGCTCGAAGGCACCGATCCGCATGACCACCTCGGCCCGGAAAGCCGAAAACAACGGGACCGGTCGCTCTTCGTCCCGTAGTCGGAGGGGGATGGAAGGAATCGTTCTGATGTTCGCGGTGATTCCTTCGCCGAAGCGGCCATCACCCCGGGTCGAGGCGCGGACCAGCAGTCCTTCCTCGTATACGAGCTCGACCGACGCGCCGTCCAGCTTCGGCTCGGTCACATAGGTGATTTCGCCCGCTCCGAGTGCTTTACGCACCCGCTCATCGAAGCGACCCAGCGCTTCTACCTTGACGTCCGAGTCGAGACTCAGCATCGGAGCCATGTGTTCGATCGTCGGAAAGCTGTCGAGCGGTGCCACCCCCACTCGTTGGGTCGGCGAATCCTGGCTCAGCAGCGCCGGATATCGCTCCTCCAGCTCGTGAAGCTCCCGAAACAGGCGGTCGTATTCTTCGTCCGAGATCTCAGGGGCGTCACGGATGTAGTACAGGTAGTCGTGATGGTGGATCTGAGCGCGTAGTCGTCGAACGCGCTCCTCTGCCTCGGAGGGGAACTTTTTGGTATGCTTCGGTTTCATTGTACACGCTCGTTAGAAGTGCCGTAACACGGCTGTAACGCGCCTGGCACCAGGCGCCCAGCGGAGCGCTCCCTTAGCCGCCGCATGGCGCCGCGAGAGAAGTAGAATCGCGCAGGAGGTATCGGTGCCGCAAACGCTGGAGAAAACGCAGTCGGTCGAATGGCTGACGGCGAACGTGTATCCGAAGATCCGGGACAGTGTCCCCGCCTTCGAGTGGGAGGCCCACGTCCCCCTGATCGCCGAGATCAACCGGCTGAAAGCCGAGCGCAAGGCGATCATCCTGGGCCACAACTACATGATCCCGGAGATCTTCCACGGAATCTCCGACTACACGGGCGATTCGCTGGGCCTGTCGAAGCAGGCGAAGGAGGCGAAGGCCCAGATCATCATTTTCGGCGGCGTGCATTTCATGGCCGAAACAGCCAAGATCCTCAACCCCGGGGCAACCGTCCTCATCCCTGACCTGGACGCTGGCTGCTCCCTGTCGGAGAGCATCACGGCCCAAGACGTCCGGCTCCTCAGGCAACGCTACCCCGGAGTTCCGGTCGTCACCTACATGAACACGCCAGCCGCCATCAAGGCGGAGTCGGACGTGTGCTGCACTTCTGCGAACGCTTTGAAGGTCGTCGAATCTCTGGGAAGCGACACGGTGATCTTCCTGCCCGACGAGTACCTGGCGCAGAACGTGGCGGCTCAGACGGATGTGAAGGTCATCACCTGGCACGGGCGCTGTATCGTGCACGAGCAGTTCACGGTGGACGAGCTTCAGGCGTACCGCGAGCAATATCCGGGGATCGAGGTGATCGCTCACCCGGAGTGCTCGCCAGAGGTGTGCGAGGAGGCGGACTTCGTCGGTTCCACCACCGGCATGATCGGCTACCTGGGTCGTGCCCGCTCGAACCGGGTGATCATGGTGACCGAGTGCAGCATGTCGGACAACGTGCAGGAGGCATACCCGGAACTCGATTTCGTGAAGCCGTGCACGCTTTGCCCGCACATGAAGAAGATCACGCTCGAGAAGACGCTCGCTTCGCTTCGCGAGCTGAAGTACGAGGTGGAAGTCCCGGAGGACGTGCGCGTCCGCGCCCTGAGCGCCGTGGAGCGGATGCTGGAGATCGGACGGGACTAGTATCGCCGCTCGTGTAACTCCTTCGCTCGACGCCACACGGTGTCGAACATCGCCTCGGTCAGCTTGCCGGTGAAGGTGTTTTGCTGGCTGGGGTGGAACGACGTGACCAGGTGTAGTCGAGAACTCCCATCCGCTCCGCCCTCCCGACGCGTTTCGACCACGACCTCCAGTCCGTGACCGAATCGCGGCACCGGCCGGGGTACCCGGTCCCCTCTGTCGCGGAGCACTCGCAGCACATCGCCGTACGCGAACCCCCCCAGGGGCACGACCACCCTTACGCCGCGTAGAACCTCGAGCTCGCGCTCCAGGAATGAGCGGCACGCATCACGCTCGGCCGGCGTCGGCTTGTTGGCGGGTGGGGCACAGCGCACGGCCGCCGTCACGTACGTCCCGCGCAGGGCGAGGCCGTCGTCACGTGACGTGGACTCGGGCTGGCTCGCGAGACCGGCCCGATGAAGGGCTCGATAGAGCCACTCACCCGATCGGTCGCCCGTGAACATCCGACCGGTTCGGTTGGCCCCATGGGCCGCGGGAGCCAGCCCCACGACCAGAAGCCACGCGCGCGGGTCGCCGAAACCGGGAACGGGACGTCCCCAGTACGATTCGTCCCGAAAGGAGGCCCGCTTCTCGTTGGCCACCCGCTCTCGCCACGCGACCAGACGTGGGCAGCGGGTGCAGGATACGACCTCTCGATTGAGCGCGGCGAGCCGGGCTGCGGTGCCACTCTTCACACCTCGTCGTGCTCCGCCCGAAGGTCGATGTCCGCCCCTTCCTTCGCGGTCGACAGCACGATCGAGGTGTTCGTGCCCTCGATTCCAGGCAGGCCGAGCATCCGCTTGATCTCGCGGTTCATGTCGCTCTCGTTCCGAAAACGGCCGATGACGAGGATGTCGAACTCACCCGTAATCTCGTAGACGTGGGTGAGTCTCGAATCCCTGGCGAGCGCCTCCACGATCGCCGGGAGCGACTCGCCCCGCGCCTTGATCTTCGTCACGGCCACCAGTCCGAACCCGAGCTTCCCGTAGTCGATGACCGGCTTGAACCCGGTGATCACCTCGCGCTCGACGAGATCGGCGAGCCGATTGCTCACCGTGCCAGGAGAGACCTTGAGTACCTCGGCAAGCTTGCGGACGGAACGCCGCCCGTCCTCCATGAGCGCCTCGAGTAGGTGTGTGTCCAGATCGCGGTAGGTCACGCGAGATCTCCTTGTCGCCCGGGCTGGCCCAGTGTGTGCAGCACCGGTCTATTCGTAGCAGCAAACTTGCTGCGGGACAATCGAACGACGAAATGGCGTGAAGAACATCCCCGACAACAAGAGGACGGCGGCTGAGGCGAGCCACGGCCGGAGCGGTCGCCCCGTGCGTCTCGCCGCATGGGGGGTTCTCATAGGTCTGGCCATCGGCTTGTTCATTGGCGTCCTCTTCACTGAGGGAGTCGCCACCGTCAGCGGTCGCTTGGGGGGAGACTTCCAGGCCTTCTATGGCGCCGGCCGGATCGCCACGGCGGGTGACTGGGAAGACCTGTACGACCTCGAGCGGCAACATCAGGCCCAGGAATCCCTGTGGGAGGATGGGTCGGACACCGTCCTGTACTTCGCGTACCCGCCGGCAATTGCGTTGGTTTACGCGCCGTTCACCGTACTCGAATTTCGCTGGTCGTTTCTTCTTCACACACTCCTCATGGTCGCCGCACTGGCCCTGAGCATCCACCTGCTCAAGCCGCGCTTCCCATGGCTTCGGGACCACTTGGCCGTGGCCCTGGCGGCTGCCCTCTTCTTCTATCCGCTCATGCGGGCGACGTTTGGAGGTCAGAACACCGCGCTCACTCTGCTGCTGATCGTCGCGACCTGGCGACTTGTGGCGGATGGCCGCGGGTTTGCCGCCGGCATCGCACTGGCGGCGCTCTTCTATAAACCGCAGTTCGCGGTCCCATTGATCGGACTCTTCATCCTGGATCGGCGCTGGCGGGTGCTGGGCGGCGCCGCGCTTGGACTCCTCATAGCGTACGCACTCAACGCATCCCTGATGGGCGTGGACTGGCTGTCGACCTGGTGGAACCAGGCACTCGAGTTCGCGCGCCTTGACGCGTCGGTGAACAAACACGGGAGCGTGTCCTGGGTCGGCTTTCTGCAGGCGGTACGTGGTCCGTCAGACTCGCTCGGTCTGGCGATCGGGTGGGCGCTTGCAGTGTGCCACATCGGCTTCCTCGTCTACTTCTGGGTGCTTGTGGAGAGAACCGACTGGGCGGCGCGGTTTGCCGTCGTAGGCGTGGGTATACTGCTGATCTCCCCGCACACGATGTACTATGACGGCGGCATCGTCCTGCTCACGCTGTTGGTTCTAGCGGCGACTGGACAGAACCGAGCCACCCGAGTCGGGGTGTTGCTGATCTGGGCATCGGGCCTGCTCCACGCGGCCGCGCGTGGCCTGGGCTTCAGCCCACTATTCTTCACGCTGGTGGCTATCGCCATCTGGACCGGGGTAGAGTTCAGTCGACGCACGCGGCAACCGGCGCACGAGGTGGCCTCCGCCTAGTTTCAGCGGCCTTCAGCCGCAACCCAACCGTTCCGACCGCTGCCCGCCCGCACGTACAAAAACTTCTCGAAGCGGCCCAGTACCGGCACCGTCTCGCCCGGACGAAGAGAGTCGACAGCCACCGCCCGGCTCGTGGGCGTCTCGAGAACGCGTTGGCCGGCGACCACCAGGTCTTCCGTCACGGGGCGATCCACATCTTCGACGAGTCGGCCCCGCACATAGCCTGGCGTTCCGTCGGGCAGCTCTACGCGATACCACATTCCGGCCCCGCCCGTCACCCGAACCACGGTGTGCCTCGACAGGGGCATGACCGCGTCGGAGCTCCGGTCGTAAGACCGACGCAGCGCCCCCTCATCCGTCGTTCGCACCAGGCGACCGAGAGAAGAGGTGTCCACGGCGATACGGGCTGGTTCCTGCGGGAGTTGATGCAGAAAGTAGTACGGGTTGATAGGCCCCTCGCCGCGGCGATAGACGCCGAAATGGAGATGGGGCGGCGTGCTCCGGGCGTTCCCGGAGTTGCCGACCAGCCCGATTGTGTCGCCCGAACGAACTCGCTGACCCCGTCGCACGAGCTGGTCATCCAGGTGAGCGTAGTAGAAGGACAGCCCACGCATCGGGTCTCGCATCCATATGTACTTGCCACCCAGCCCCCGATTTCGAACCCGTGACACCTCGCCGTCTGCGGCGGCCAACACCGGCGTGCCGCGCGGGGCGAAGATGTCCACTCCGTGGTGACTGCGTCGGCCTGCCTCCCTCGGCGCTCCAAAACCGCTGCGAATCGCACCTGTATCATGGCCGGAGACTGGGAACGCCAGCGCGGCCAGCGCGCGAATGGTCACGGAGAAGCGGGCGCTGCGGAGCAGCTCGGGTTGGATGCGAATGATGAAATCGCCGTCGCGGGTCGGCTCGAACTCGAACCTGAGCGCGTTGGCGTCGGCGCTGGCGACATGCCGGAACTGTTCCGTCGGCCTGACGGAATCGCTCGCCGGCTCTCCAACCGCTGAGCCGTCCGCCGCGCGTGTCCGGCCTTCGGTTGCCCCCGCTGCGGTGGTCGTTCCCGGAACGGCGATCGGACGGAACATGTCCATGAACAGCTGGAGCGGACGCTCGGTCTCCGTCTCGAGGGTGACGAGGAGAGCCTGGCCGCGACGCAGGCTGATCCGGTAGGCAACGGCCGACGGTCGCTCCGCCGCAAAGTAGCCCACCTCGTGGTAGGGCGGCTCGACCACGAGGGCACCGGCAAGCGCCGACTCGGCCGCTTCGACCCACGCCTGACCCAGCGCACTTTCGTCGAGGCCCGCTCGAGCCAACGACGCGGCGTAACTCTCGTGAGCCGTGAGGTTCTCCCGGCGGCTCTCGAACACTTCTTCGATTTGGGTGCATCCGTTGGCGAGCACGCCGACCATGCCCAGGGCGACCATACTGATGACGGTCGCCGTCGCGGTCGCAGAGAAGAAGACGTTCCGTTTCATGGCCGACTCATACGCTATGAGGGCGTCTCACGATCCGTCGGCTCGCGGTCGCGCCCGGACGCGGCCGCTTCCATCTTCGAGGCGACCAACACGAACACGGCGCTGCGTCCCGAATAAAGCGCGGTAAGCCACAACGAAGAAAAGGTGTTGTAG
>JBDHBD010000036.1:0-10205 GCA_039587755.1 Gemmatimonadota bacterium
CTTCAGCGTCAGGAAGAGCACTGGCCGCCTCTTGTCGAAGTGGAAGAGCAGCCCCTCGAGGATGTTCCTGTACGGGATCCTCTCGATCATCGCCGCGAAGATCTGCAGGGTGAGACGCGGGACAGCGTTGCCGATGCTTCTCTCGGGGTATCGGATCGGATCGTCGGTCAGCGACGACACGTCGATCCAGCGCTCCATCTGCTCCTTCAGCGCGGGATCGGCGGGGACCAGCGAAGGCGAGCCCGAAGGTGCGTGCGTCGCGGCGTAGCGGATCTGCTCGTGGGACTCGTAGATCGGATGCCCGCGGTGGACCAGCACCGGCACGGTCCCGGCCGGGTTCACGGCGAGGAACGCGCGGCTGAGCGTCTCGTAGCTCCCGGTCTCGATCAGGTCGATGGCGTGTCCCCTGTACGGGATCTGCAGCTCCGCCATGCACACGCGGGTCTTCATCGAGCAGAGCGAGAGCGCGTTGTGGTAGAGCTCGAACTCCTCTGCGCAGGCGAGATCGATGTCCTTCTGGATACCAGGCGGCACCGGGTGCGTCTTCCGGTACGACTTCTCCCACCCCCACCAGCCGATGAGCCCCGCCGCAGCCGCGAGCGTGAGCCATCCGATCATGCGGCCCCTCCTCGCGCTCGAGCCTACCACGTGGCAAGTAGGCGCGACGTGATCGAGTTCCTCGTCGCGCCGACCCCTACGGCTGGAGGTTCACCGACCAGCCCCCGCTGTCGACCCCGCATCCCATGCGGCCTTTCGAAGGTCCGGGGTGAGCGTTCACCGACGACCCCGCCTATGTCGACCTCGAGAGACGAAAGGCAGGCCCGAGGGCGGGGGCAGTCACCTGTTGCGCGGCCGTTCGCCGTAGTCGCCCCACGGCCGATCCCGTTCGCGGATGACCTCTCGAAAGCCCTTCTCGGAGAAGGACTCGGCCCAGCGATAGGCCTCCTCGGTGTGGCGGGTAATGCCGTCGAACAGGGTGCCGAGGAGCTGCGTCGTGCGCAGGCCCATGTTCTCGAACGCCTGGTTGATCAACAGCTTGTTGAGCGCGAGCTGGTTTGCCGGAATGTGCCGGAAGCGGTTCGCGTGCTCCTCGACGCGCGCGGCGAGTTCGTCTGCCGGATATACCTCCGAGACGAGACCGATCCGGTAGGCCGTCGCGGCGTCGATCGCTCGACCAGAGAGCAGGAACTGCTTGGTGTGCTCGAGTCCCAAGCGGTAGACCCAGATCATCGTGGTTGGAGTTCCGAAGATACGCGACGGGGCGTAGCCGATGTGGGCGTCTTCAGCCATGAAGAGCTGATCACAACATAATACGAGGTCGGTAGCGCCCCCCACCGCAAAGCCGTGGATCTGTCCCAGCACGGGCTTGGGGCAATGCCAGATCTTCATGAAGCGTTCGACGTTCTTCCGCATCCACTGGTGGTCGCGCACCGGGTCCCAAGCACCGTCCCGCGACGTCACGCTGGGCGCGTCGTAGGGGTTCGACCAGCCGCTCTCGGCGCCTCCCGTCAGGTCGTAGCCAGCCGTGAAGACGCGGCCTTCCCCGCGCAACACCACGGCCCGGACGTCCGGAGACGCCGTCGCAGCATCGATGCCGTCGGCGACCCCCTGTACGACGTACTCGGTCAGGGTGTTGAGCTTCTCGGGACGGTCGATGGTGATGATGGCGATGGCGTCGCGCTCTTCATAACGAACGGAAACTCGGGATTCGTCGGACATGCTCGGTGCTCTCCTCCGGGTGAGGTCGTGTGCCTCCAGCAGAGTCTAGACGGAGTTCCGTCCGAAAGGTGTCGACACCTCGGAACTGAAGCACACGAGGGTCAAGGGAGCATTTCTCCTACGTGCTCGTCGCCAAACGAGAACAGGAGAGGCCCGATGACCCTCGAGGAGGGAGTGCAGGTCCAGCGCCTCCACGGCGCCGTGCCGTGGATGGAAAGGAGCCGGGTCGGGCGCGTCTCGAGCGACGTGGCACCAGCTCTCTCCTTCCACCGGACTCCTGCTACTACTTCTTCTTGATCGTGAGGCCGCCAAGAGATACGCCGACGTCCCAGCCGCGCCCGGCTCCGGCGATCGCGAGGGAGATCTCCCCCTTGGTCATCACCTGGGCCGTGCCGCCCTTGGCGGCGCCGCCATGGGCCTCGGCCTGGGCGTAAGTGCCGTAGATCTCGCTGATCTCCTTGACCTTCGAGAAGGTGCCCTCTCCGTTCAGGATGTCGGACTTTCCAATGGTGAAGCCGCCGCCGTGGCTCTCGATCTTCACGCCGGCGCGCTGCCCGTTCGAGCAGGTGACCTTGCCTTCGCCCTTCATCTGCTTGTACACGAACGACCAGCCGGACAGGTTGAACGTCATCTTGCAGGAAGCGAGCTCCGCCTGGGCGGGCATCGCCAGGATGGCCGCCGCCGCCGCGATCGTCAGGATCGCCTTCGTGCGCATTCGAGATCCCTCCTATGGGTGCCAGGGTAGCAGCCGGGCGCCAATTCGAGAGCCGAGCCCCTCCCGCGGGGCTTCGACCGGGAGCTTCGTCGCGCCAGCAGAGAGCGGTTGCTCCCGGGGGGTGTTGCACAGATCAGAGCGATCGGCTCGTTCTCGCTTGACTCTCGAGGAGGAATGGGTCCACGCTGACCGCGGAGGTCGTCCGATCTCGAGGGCAATTGGGTGAGCGGAGCCCGGGGGAGGCGACCCCAGGTCAGTGGTTCGACATCGGTACGAGCAGCTCACCCGGCTCGGTGCAATCGAGGAGGCGATGATGACGAGATTCCACGCTCTCGTATCGGCCGCGACCGCCGCGGCCGCCCTCGCGTTCACGGCGACCCCGGTGTTGGGGGCGGTTCCCAACCCGACCGTCACCGGTCCCATCCAGGAGAACGCTCCGCCTGGCGACCCGTCGCACGACTACATCTTCTTCACGAGCGAGATCGTCGACGCCTTCGGTTACGTCGAGGAGGAGTTCTTCATCGAGGGAACGGCCAACGTGTACGACACGCCGCCGCTCGCCACCGGCACCATCCTCAGCAGCGACCACCCCTACAAGACGCGCATCGTGGTCCGGCGCCCGCTGAAGCCACAACGCTTCAACGGCACCGTGATCCTCGAGTGGCAGAACGTCACCGCCGGCTACGACATCGAGGCGAGCTGGGTGGGAGGGGGCGCCGAGTACTTCATGCGCGAAGGCTACGTGTGGGTCGGCGTCTCGGCCCAGCTCGTCGGCGTCCATCAAGCCGGTACCGGCCTCAGGGACTGGAGCCCGGTCCGCTACGGGACCCTCGACGTGACCGACGGCGGCACGATCCTGGACGACGCGCTTTCCTATGACATCTTCTCCCAGGCCGGCCAGGCCGTCATGAGTCCAGTCGGCGTGGATCCGCTGAGCGGGCTCCAGCCCGAGCGGATCCTGGCGAGCGGCGCGTCGCAGTCGGCGGGCCGCCTGGTGGTCTACCACAACTCGATCCAACCGCTGGCGGATCTCTTCGACGCCTTCTTCCTGCTCGTCGGGGGCGGCACCGTCCGCACCGACCTCGGCGTGCCCGTGTTCAAGCTCCAGAGCGAGACGGAGGCCATCTTCATCGCACTCGGGTTCGGGTCGCTCCAGCCGGACAGCGACACCCACCGAACCTGGCAGGTGGCGGGGACGGCCCATGCCGATCGGACCTTCCTGGACAACGTCGTCGCCAATGCGAACCGGGATTCGATTCCGACCTCGCCGCCCGGTCTGTGTAATTTCCCGGAGGGGAGCGAAGTTCGCTTGTACCACGTGGCGAACGCGGCCCACGATCATCTGGTCCGCTGGGTGAAAGACGGAACTCCTCCCCCGATCGCCCCGCTGATCGAAACGATCGGTCCCTTCATCGCTCGAGACGCACTGGGCCTGGCGCTTGGCGGAATCCGCATCGCAGACCTCGAGGTGCCCACCGCGCTCAATACCGGATCGAACGGTGGTCCCGCCTTCTGCCTCTTGTTCGGGACCCACGTTCCGTTCGGCCAGGGAACGCTCGATGGGCTCTATCCCAATCACGGGAACTACGTGGACCCGGTACAGCTGGTCGTGGAGGAGAATCTCGCCGATGGCTACATCACGCGGCGCGATGCGCAGACGACGATCGTCGGCGCTGCGCAGTCCGAGATCGGCAAGTGATGTAGGCCGTCTACCAGTTCGAGTCCCTGACGGCCCACCAACCCGGCCCGGACCGTAGCGCGTAGCCCCATTTGGACTCGCGGCGGGAAGGTGTGAAGGGTGGCATCACGCGACACGGATACGTGTATGAGTCCGGCTGGACTCCCGGGCACCCCCGTTCCGCTCCTGCTCGTGCTTCACGGAGGGAGGCGGAGCAACGACAAGATGCACATCGGCGCCACGCGGACGTGCAGGTGCATGGCGGACGAGCATCGCTTCGTGGTCCTCTACCCGAACGGGACCGATACCACCACCGGACTCTTCGGGCCCACCGGTGCGTTCAACTGGAACGACTGCCGGGAACTCGGCGCGCGTGGTCCCGGCGCCAGGTACCTGCTGGACGCCTACGAGCCGGTAGCGGCTAGTTCGTCAGATGGAACGGATGGCGTGGGTCGGACGCCTCGAGAAGCTCGATCACGTTCCCGTCCGGATCCCGGCCGTAGGTGGCCGCGAGGCCCGAGCCGTTCCCCTGCGGCGGGCAGTGGAAGCTCATGCCCCGCTCCTGCAACCGTTCGAATTCCTCCTGGATGTTCTTGACGGCGAAACAAATGTGGGTGATACCGTGGTTGCAGACCGGCCGTCTCGGATCCCCGGGCTTCGGGCGAGGCGAGGAGAACTGGAAGATCTCGATCATCGAGTTCCCTCGACGCAGCATGGCCGCACTCGCCTCGGTGTCCTCCACTCCCAGGATTCGATCCGCCTGCTCGGAACCTCTGGGCCAGGCGAACTCCTGGACCACTTCGAACCCGAACAGATCACGGTAGAAGGCGATCGCTCGCTCCAGATTCGGCGTCGAGATCGCCGTGTGGTGAATGGCCTGAATCATATCGAGTTCTCCTCACCCTCTCGTGCTCGAGGGGGCTCCTCCTTGGAGCCGTCACAGTCGATCACGCAGCGAATGGCCGCTCCCGACGCTACCATCTCGAAGGCCGTATTGATCTCACTCAGCGCGAAGCTCCCGGTGATCAGCGGCCCCGTGCTTGGGTTCCGAAGGCCGCAGCCCAATGCGCGAGGAACTCATCGTCGTCCTCGAGGGCGTGCATCGCAACCCACGCTTCGTCGCTGAGCTGCGACCGCCCGGAGATGTTTCGCTCCGCGTCGACGCCCAGCACATGGCGCAGCTTCGGGATCTCGCCACGAATCGCGGCTGAAATGGCGGCTGCCACGAGCTCCGGGGACGAGCCGTGCTCCGCGTCCCTGGCAAAGATGGCGCCGGTTCGGTCATAGAGCTTCCGGTAGGCCGTTTCCTCGGGCCAGGGTTCTGCCTTGCTCTGGGCGGCCGTGAAGGTGAGGCCGGGCTCGACGATGGCCACCCGGATGCCGAACTGCGCCACCTCGAGCGCGAGGACTTCGAGAGCGGCCTCCATGGCGAACTTCGACGCCGAGTAGGCGCCGAGGGTGGGATGGACGATCACCCCGGATTGCGAGGTGACGCCTACGACGCAGCCGCATCGGTTCCGGCGCATGTGGGGGAGCACGGCCTTGATGCAGCGAATGCCCCCGAGGAAGTTCGTATCCATGAGACGCTGGTACAGCTCGAGGTCCGTATCCTCGATGGCGTTGCCTGCGTGAAAGCCGGCGTTGCTCACGAGGTTGTCGATTCGACCGGCCGAATCGATCACGGACGCGATCGCGGCGTCGACCGAAGCTTGGCGGGTCACATCGAGCTGAAGCACTTCGATCGGCAGCGATTCTTGCTGTGCTGCCCTTCGCAGATCCTCCCCTCGGGTGAGATCGCGCATGGTGGCATAGACCTCGTGGCCTTCACGCGCGACCTGAAGGACGGTAGCTCTTCCGATTCCCGTGCTGCTTCCGGTGATGACGGTAACGGGCATCGTGGGCACCTGGCGACGGAGTCGACGGGCTGTCGCGAATTGCTCGTGTGCGGCAGTTCGATCGGCCTATAATATCACGGCTTCGAGAAGCGAGCGGTTCGGCCATGAGCGGTGAATCCTTCAGCGAGGCCCGGTCGTTCTCGCCCTCACGGTCGCTCCGACGAGCCGGGGGGGAGGAGGCTCCATGCAGAGAGAGAGGCGGAAGGTCGTCTACGGCGGCGCCGTGGTGGGGGAGGAGGAGATCCAAGCGGTCCTCGACGTGATGCGGCGAGGTCTGATGGTCGGGAGGAAGGTGGCAGAGCTCGAGGACCGTTGCTCCACCCTCCTGGGCAAGAAGCACGGAGTGATGGTCAACTCGGGAAGCTCGGCCCTCATGGTCGCCATGCGACTGCTGGACCTTCCCAAGGGATCCGAGGTCATCACGCCGGTCCTGACGTTCAGCACCGACATCGCGAGCATCGTCTACGCCGGGTACGTACCGGTCCTCGTCGATGTCGAGCTCGAAAGCTATCAGATCGATATCGATGCGATGGAAGGTCTGATTACCCCGCAGACGGGGGCGCTGTTGGTCCCGAGCCTCATCGGCAACATGCCGGACTGGGATCGACTGCGTGAGATCGCCGATCGCCATCGTCTCCTGCTGATCGAGGACAGCTGCGACACCCTGGGTGGGACCATCCGAGGCAGGCCTCCAGGAACGCGCTCGGACCTGAGCGTGACGAGCTTCTCGCTCCACCACATCATCACCTGCATGGGGAACGGCGGCATGGTATGCACCGACGACCCACGGCTGTGGGATCGTGCGCTGACGCTGCGTGGATGGGGCCGTTCCTCCGAGGCGTACATGTACGGCACCAGGCGCGAGGAGAGCGACGGGAGGTTCATCGAGCGGTTCGATGGAATGGACTACGACGGCATGTTCATCTTCCGGGAGATGGCATACGGGTTCGTCGCGTCGGAGACCGGGGCAGCCTTCGGTCTCGAACAGCTCAAGAAGCTGCCTGCCTTCAGCGCCGCCCGTACGAGGCTGTTCGACCGTCATCAGGAGTTCTTTGCGAAGCACACGGACGTCTTCATCCCCCCGAGGGTGCGGGACGACGTGGTGACGACGTGGATCTGCTTCCCGGTGCAGCTGCGCCCAGAGCTCGGCTGGAGCCGCAAGGAGCTTCAGATGCACATGGAGGACCTGGGCGTATCCACCCGCATGATCTTCTCCGGAAACATCAGCCGCCAGCCCATGATGCAGGGATGGAAGTACCGGACGGATCCGGCGGGCTATCCCAATGCGGATCAGATCATGGAGCACGGCGTGATGCTGCCCTGCCATCCGACGATGACGGATGAAGACTGTGGCTACGTCCACGAAGCCGTGGCGGAATTCATTGCCGCGCGCCGGTAGCGAGTGTGTCGAAACCGTGCGAGCACCCCAATCAATGAGGCGCTTTGTGGATCGTGTGTCGCTGGTCACCGGTGGCGGGTCGGCGCTGGGCAGGGCTTGTTGCCTGCTTCTGGCCCGCGAAGGGGCGCGGGCCGCTGTCCTGGATATCGATCGCGAGAGCGCGGGGACCACGGCCCGGGAGATCAGGAGCGCCGATGGTGAGGCAGCAGCGCATTATTGTGACGTGGGCGATCCGGCATCGGCTCGGGAGGCGGTGTCCTGGGCTGCCACGGAGCTGGGTACGCCGTCCGTTCTCTGCAACGTGGCGGGCATTCAACAGTACGCTCGTGCGGAGACACTGAGCCACGAGTCGTGGAACCGCATCCTTCAGGTGAATCTGACGGGGACATTCCTGATGTGTCAGGCCGTGCTACCCCATCTCCTCGAAACGCGTGGCGCCATCGTCAATGTGTCGTCGCTCGCTGGCCTCATGGGCCTTCCGTACGACTCCGCCTATTGCGCTTCGAAGGGTGGTGTGGTGATGCTCACAAAGGCGCTGGCCAAGGAATTCGCCGACCGCGGGGTGAGGGTGAATGCCGTGGCCCCCGGCGCGATCGAAACCCCGATGCTGGCGATCCCGTTTCCGGAGGATGTTTCGCCGGAGGTGATGCAGCTGATCCCGCGCACCCCGTTGGGTGCCTGCCGGCCCGAGGAAGTGGCTGAGGTGATCGCCTTCCTCGCGTCGGAGGGAGCGCATCATCTGACGGGAGCGGTGATTCCAGTCGACGGGGCATCCACCGCGTGACGTGTTCCTGCAGAACGCCTGATCCGGTTCGGTGCCGGATGCACCCGAGACAGACGGCCTTGGATTGCCTCCGCCCCGGAGCGTCGGCTTCGCATCCGTGGCGGACTGCTCGTTGACATCATCGTAGAACTTGTGAGTGGTCGCCCGGAAGTTCGGCCAGGCACCGTCCATGAACCATTTCCCCGGGGTGGGCATTGACGCGACCTGGCTCCGGATGGAATTCCTGCGATCCAGGGGAGCAGGTGGATGAGCGAACGTGGATTCCGCGGGCCCAGGCGTGACTGGGCACAGATCGGCCTCCGGCTGGTCGCGGCGACGCTAGCGTACAACGTCCTCGAAGCAGTGATCGCGCTCTGGGCAGGCGCCGAGGCTGCAAGCATCGCTCTGCTCGGTTTCGGACTCGACAGCTTGATCGAGTGCGCCGCAGCCGGAGTCCTCCTCTGGCGACTCTCTCTCGAGACGCGTGGGGTGGATGCGCACGAGTTGGAGCGTGCCGAGCAACGTGTACACCGCTTCGTAGGCGGGACGTTCTTGGCCTTGGCCGGCTATGTCACGCTCCAGTCGTTCTCGACTCTGTGGCGGCAGGATGCGCCGCAAGAGAGCTGGATGGGAATCGCTCTGGCCGCCGCGTCTCTTGTCATCATGCCGCTGATTTCATGGGGCAAGCTCCGTGCCGCCCGCGAGATCGCAAGCGCAGCGCTGCGCGCGGAAGCCAAGGAGACGTTGGCGTGCTCCTATCTCTCGTTCGCGTTGCTGCTCGGCCTGGCGGCGAACGCGACACTCGGCTGGTGGTGGGCGGATCCCGTGGCCGCGTTCGCGATGGTTCCCTGGCTCGTACGCGAGGGATTGGAGGGCATCCGGAGAGAGGCCTGCGAGGACAGCTAGGGTTCGGCGGGGCATCGATGCTGCCGCCCTGCCTGAGCCCCCGCCCCGAGTCCGAGATCCGGAAGCGCTGGGAGGGCGGTCTGAACGCGGCGACTCGCCATCGCACCAACGGGTTGGTGGAAGGGATCGACTGCAAGCCTCCGTGGATCAGGTGGGTGGCCTCCGCATTGGGCCGCGCTCTCCTGTACTGGCTAGGAGGCTCTGTTGCCCCAGCGATCGAAGTAGGTGACCGTTTCGGCGGGCCTGCGTTCGACCGGGCCGAAGTGACCCAGCGGATACCCGATCGGGATCGTCACGACCACGCCGTGCTCCACGGGGATCTCGAAGCGCTCCATCAGCTCGTCCTCGAAGACCTGGTGCATCGTAGTGAGCGCCGCGCCGAGTCCCACCGCGCGGCAGGCCAGAAGGATGTTCTGCACGCAGGGGTAGACCGCGCCGAAGTTCGGGGGCGCCAGCCCCACGCGCTCGGCTTCCGGGACCTTGAACGGCCAGTCGCGCAGCCCGCAGACCACGAGCAGGATCGGGAACTCCTGCATGTGGTTCATCTGGTAGCGCAGGGCACGGAGCTGTCGGGCCATTGGCGAGGTGTCGTCGTCCTTCAGCTGAACGACGCCAAAACGCGACTCGACGGCCGTCTTGTAGCGTTCGGCGAACCACTGCTTGTCCTCGGGTTTGCGGAGCACCAGGAAGGACCAGGGCTGGGTGTTCATCCCGGAAGGCGCCTGCACGCCCGCATTCAACACCTTGAAGAGAAGCTCGTCGGGGACCGGGTCCGGGCTCAGGCGTCGCATGGCACGGACGTTGCCGACCAGGTCGAAGAACCGAGGGTTTTCGTCCATTGGCAAGGGCTCCTAGACGAGAGGCGGCAGGTCGATGTGACCAGCTCCCGGCTCGAGCCCACATCCTATGCGATTCTTCGCAGGTTCGGGGTGAGCATTCGAGTTTCCGGTGCTGGGGGCCGGAGCCCAATGAGCTGGGGGGACGGAACGTGTCGTACTCGTGCCGCCAGCGTTCGATCAGCAGCTCAGCCTCCGACAGGCACTCGAATGCTCCTCCATTCGGGCACTCGTCGCGCAGCTCGCCATTGAACGATTCCACGGAGGCGTGCTCCCAGCGGCTTCCAGGCTCGA
>JBDHBD010000037.1:0-9971 GCA_039587755.1 Gemmatimonadota bacterium
GCTGATCGGCTCGTAGACAAACGAGAAGCCATTCATCTGGAGCCCGGACCTGTGCGCCCGGGCTTCGTAACCCTCTCGCAGCCAAGCCACCGCCTCCTCGGCCTCACCCAACCCCGAGTGAATCCACGCCTTTAGCACCGGGGACACGTATCGGCCCTCCTCGGTCAGCTCATCGAGTCGCTCCAGCATTCGGCGCGCATCCTCTTCGCGACCCATGCGGCCGTACACGTAGCCGAGCAGCGCCACCTCATCGACGACGTCGCCTTCCATGAGAGGGATCTGCTTCTGCAGCTGCTCGGCGGCCTCCTCAAAGTCGCCTTCCCGCGCGTAGATGTTGCCGAGCCACCAGTATCCAGCAGGATTATCGGGGTCCACGTCGATAAGGTCCTTGAGCCTCTGTACTGGCCCTGCCGCGTTCCCGGTGATGAGGTAATCCAGTTCGGCAGTCGCGGTCCAGGCGGCGGGGACCAGATCGCTGGCCCTTTCCACCAGCGCGGCGGCTTCATCGGCACGCTTCGTGTTCACCAAGAACCGCGCATAGTTGGTGAGAATCTCCACGTTCGCCGAATCGAGCTCGAGACCAAGTTGGTATTCCCGCTCGGCGCCGGCCCAATCCCAGTCCCCTAACTCTTTCACGTAAGCCTGAGCCAGATGGGCTTCCGCGAGGTAGTCGTCGAGAGCGACCGCCTTCTCCGCCGCCTCTTTCGCCTTCGGAAAGGTTTCTTCCGGCGAGAGGACGTTGTACTGCCCCCCGATGCTCGCATGAGCCTTCGCCAACCACGCGTATCCGATTGCGAACGTCGAGTCCAGCTCGACCGACCGGGTGAAGTGGTCGATCGCCGGTCGCAAGTTGGATTCGCCTCCCTGCTGGTAGTACTCCATCCCAAGGAGGTACTCCTCGTTGGCCGCGGCTTCGGTGTCGTCGACCTGCTCGGCGCAAGCCGGCAATCCCGCGAGCGCGATCGTGAGAAGGAGCGTGCTCGTGTTCTTCATCGTGAGCTCCTTGTTGTCAGCTCGAGCTTTATCGTGGTCGCCGAGATTAGGAGTAGAGGTCCGGCTATTTGTTGAACGGAGAACCTCCGCCCCCTACTGTTCGGCGCGAGAGCCGTAGGAAGCGTAGACGATCCTGCCATTCTTTACAACAAGGTCGATCGCTCTCAGGTCGCGGATATCCTTCAAAGGGTCGCCGTCGATCAGGACAAGATCTGCTCTCTTTCCGGCCTCTACTGTGCCGAAGTCGCCTAGTTTCCCCAACCACCGTGCGGCGTTCGCGGTAGCCGCTCTGAGGACGTTCTCGTTCGGAATGCCGGCATCCGCGTAAAATTCGAGCTCGTCGAAAAGACTCCCGAAATCCTTTCGGCCGAGTATGACGTCGTCGGTACCGGCCAGCAGCGTGACGCCGGATTCGAACGCCAGGCGGACCAGCTTCTGATAGGTGCGCATTCTCCGAATTGGATCGGCCGCTCGCTCGATCCCGAGCTGAATTCGCGCGCTGTCGGGCATATCATAGACGACCAACGTGGGATCGAGCGCTACATCATTGGCAGCCATAGCAGCGAAAAGAGAATCCATCTCGGGTCGTGCCGGGTCAACGAGCTTGTCGATCTCCAGGTCCCAGCGAGCCTTGCGGACCTCGTACGGCTCATCCTCCCGGATCGGCTGTAGCTCTGCTGGAAAGAAACCGTACCGGTAGCCGTGTGAGTGATTGAGGCCGGTGACACCGGCCTCGACCGCCTCGCGCCAGCGAGTAACGGCTCCGAGATCGCCGGATACCGGCAGTCCCTGGGCGCGAGCTTCGGCAACGACTGCACGCAGCACGGCGGGGGACAGACCATGGTAGACCTTGATCCCATCGACACCCTGTTGTTTCAGCGCTCGTGCGCCAGGGCCTGGTGCGCCTCCAACTGCCGCTCGAGGAACGCCGTATAGTGCTCCACCAGGTCGGGGTGCTCCTCGTGCACGCTTCTCAGACACCCGGGGTCGTTCCAAAGATCGTACAGAAGCAGCTGCACGGGGCGCCTCCATAGGGCGGCCCGTTCCTCATCCTCATCCGCGTCCGGCGGCTCCGGGTTGATCTCGAGCGACGCGCCCCATCGTCCGTCGATAACTTCGATCAGGCCGCTGAGCTCGCCCCGGCGTCGCCACGCTGGTCCTTGTGGTATCGGTTGTCCGCAGGGTTCCAGCGCAGGACCTGCCGTTCACGGAGGGCACGGTGTGGGACGTAACCTTCGTTCAGACAAACGATGGCCGGTTGTACGACTACATGACCGACCTCCGGGACCACTGGAAGGTCATATACGATGTGGCGAAAGAGGAAGGCCACATCATCTCCCACAAGATCCTTATGGCGGACCGAGCACGTCCCGCTGTCTGGGACGTCATGATCCTCGTGGAGTACCCAAACTGGGCCGCGTTCGACGGGATCAGGGAGAGGTTTGACGCGATCGCTGAGCAAGTGTTTGGGAGCTTGGAACAGGAGAGTCAGGCATCGATCGAGCGCTCCTCACTTCGCACGGTCCTCGGGGCCAAGCTTGCACAGGAGTTGAGGCTCAGATAAAGCTCGTTCTCACCCACAGTCGGGCGGCTCCACCCGGGCCGGCCCTTCTACGAGGGCCGCGGTGGCGGGATTCAATAACGGAAGGCGTACTGCGCCTTGATGATCAACTGATTCGAGTCCAGCTCCCAGCGGTCTAGCCGATCCACCACACTGTGATTGTAGACGACGAAGACGTCGCCGAGCGGTCGGAACGTCCACCGGAGGCGCGTGTTCGCGCCGAGCAATCGGCTCTCGTCGTCGTACTGGATGAAGCTGCTGAGTTCGAGGTCGGGAGAGAAGTTGAGGCGAAGGCGTCCGCCCCACAGCTCCTGGGTGAAGTCGCCCGCCTCCAGCCGCGCGACGTTCCTCTTGAAGCTCAGCTCGATGGTCGCGATGGGAAGCGGATTGACGTTCAGCCGGGCATCGATCTGGTTCAGCGACCCATCGTAGACCGACCCAAACCACCAGCTCGCACGTCCGCTCACCTTCCGCTTCGAAGCGATCTCTCCCGCCATCCCGTAGCGAAGCCAATCGTAGGATCCGGGCGGAATGACGACGCCCTCGGCGATCTCGAAAGGCTCGACCAGGCGCTCCTCCTCCCACACAGTGCCGAGCTCAAGGCGCTCGCCGCTCTCAAACGTCCAGTTGATCGGCGAGGTGAAGACCCCACGGCTCTCCCACTTCCCGTGTGAGTCCAGCACCAGCGCGCCGGCTACCACGTGCTCCATAAGCCGGAGCCATGGCCAGCCCGGACGAACGCTGAGCACGGCGCCGGCCTCCGCCTTGTGGATGCCCCGGCGCGGCACGAATCCGAGGGAAGGGTCGAAGCCGTCGCCGATCTTCGTGTAGGTGAGAGAGATGTCCCATGTGTCGTTCGGGTAGTCGATCTTCCCGCCGAACGCGGATCTGTCGCCCTCCAGCCCTTCCCGGTCCGTGACGAGCCCCCACGCGCCGACCAGGAAGTTCTTGTCGCCGAATAGTCGGGACGTCTGAAAGATGAAGTCGGCCCCCAGTGTGTAGGCGCCGGGGCTTCCCTCCGGGTCGCCGAAGGTGGCGATCACGCCCACCGATGACTCCTGCAGGACGTTCTGCTGGATGCGGGCCGCCCCCATTGTCGAGGCGTTCACCAGGGTGTCCAGGTCGCCGGTCCGCGTGATCAGACCACCGAAGTTCGTGTTCCCGATCCGGCCGTTCAGCTTTCCGCCCACCAGGAGCGGCACCTGCTCACCTGCGTACAGGCCGATCCGACGGGTGAAAAATGGTACGAGGTCGGGGGTCTGGTCCGATGCCAGTCCGAGGCCGAAGTTGTAGATGTCGGCCCCCTCGAGAAAGAACGTCCGCTTCTCGGGGAAGAAGAGGGAGAAGCGGGTGAGGTTGATGCGGCGCGTGTCGACCTCGGTCTCCGCGAAGTCGGTGTTCAGCGTGGCAATGACGGTCACGTTGGGGCCGATCCGCTGCGCAACATCGAGGCTAGGCTCGATGTGGCCTTCGGTGTCGGCCCCCGGTTCTGGTTTCTCGAAGCCGCCGGCAACGGTCGGGCGGACGGTGAGGCCGAGGCCGGTGTCGAACGCGGGAAGGTCCGTGATGCGGCCGGCCCGGCTGGTCTGGCTCACCCGGGCATCCCGGATCGGGCTGGCCCACCGGCTCACCTCCTGGAGCCGGTCGAGCCGGCGCTCGATGTTGAACCCCCACTCCTCGAGCCCGCCCTGGAAGGTGAGGCTCTGGATGGGGATCCGGATCTCGGCGAACCACCCCTCCTCGTTTCGCGATGTCTTCGCCTCCCATACGGCGTCCCAGCGTTTGTCCTCCCCCTCGCCGCGCTTGGCAACTAGCGCATCGTATCGGGCGCCGCGGGGATTGATCGCGAACACGTAGCCGGACCGACCGTCCAGGAACGGGTCGAGGACGAACTTGATGTGGTCTTCGCCGGTTAGTGAGGGATCCCGCTGGATCGAGTAGCTCACGATCCGTTCGGGCTGCGGGTCGAACGCCTCCACGCCGATGACCAGTGCAGTGGGTCCCGCCAGCACGCGCACGAGCGTCGCCCCGATGAGCGGACCGCCCTCGACGGGCTCGGTCATGGTGAGGGCGTCGATCGCGGGAGCTGCCTCCCACTCCGGCTCGTCGAGCACGCCGTCCAGCCGGAGATCCCTCGGCAGCAGGCCGGCGCGCAGGGTGGGCGGTTCGGCCGCTATCTGTCGTTCGGAGGGCATCTGCGCCTCGGGCTCCTGGCCCGAGAGGGCACACGGCCACGTCAGGAAAGCGCCCACGCCTCCTAGCGTGAGGGTGACGCGCCAGGTCACTGAGACCGGAGCGCACGCGCACGGAGGCCGGCGACTTGCCGTGCCGCCATTACAACCTTCCGTCTGGCCTGGACGCATCGGCCGCGGCTCGTGCTCGAAATGAAGGGCCGTCGGATCCGGCCGGCCCGCCACGCGACCCCAACATACGACCGGAAGCGAGGAAGCCACACCGTCCGTGACCTCTACCGTGCGTCCGTTCTGCGTCATGCCGGCCCACGCCCGCTTGACCCAACTGTCACGGCGGCTGTGACGGATTCAGGAGGAGCCCCGGTGGCGCGGCCCTGTGGGAGGACAGCCTCTACTGAATGTACCCCAGCGTCCGGAGCGTCTTTAGCTGCTCCGGCGTGAGCGCCGTGTCCTCCGATCGCGTGAAGTACTGGGCCAAAGATTGGTGCGCCTCCCACTGCTCCTGGAGGAAGGCCGTGTACTTCTCCACCAGGTCGGGGTGCTCCTCGTGCACGCTCGACAGGCACCAGTGATCGTTCCACAGGTCGTAGAGCAAGAGCGGAACGGGACGTTGCCACTCCGCTATCTCCTCTTCCGTTTCGTCCTCGTCCGGCGGCCACGGATTGATCTCGAGCGAGGCTCCCCACCGACCGTCCACTACCTCGATCTTTCCCCGGAGTTCATCGGTTTCTCGATCGACCTGGAATTCGTCGAAGATCACCGGCCGGGGTTCCCAGGCCTCCTCCCCCAGGAGCAAGGGGGCGAGCGATTGGCCCATCATGATCTCGGGCATGGGCAGGTTCACGAGGTCGAGGATCGTCGGCAGGACGTCGATCATCGAGACGGGTTGGCTGAACCTTTGTGCGCCCTTGATGTGACCGGGCCACACGAAGATGAGCGGCACCCGACTGGTTGTGGGCTGTAAGATCGGACGATTCCAGCGGGGCGGGACCGAATCGCCCAGGGGCAACAGATTCCTGGTACTGTGATCCCCTCCAATCACGAGCAGCGTGTTCTCCCACTCCCCATCGGCCTTGAGACGCTCGACCAACCGCCCGATCTGGTAATCGGTGTGGGCCATGGCCTCGTCGTAGAGGCTCCGCCACACGCTGAAGAACGCAGCCCGGTCGATGCCCGTGCTCTCCCAGGCGTCGGAATGGATGCCCCAACCTCCCTCCTCGCGCAGCTGGTCGCGCCACTCGTCCCACCTCGCGAACTGTTCAGAGCTCACGAACAAACCGGCGAACGGTGGAACGCTGGGAAAATCCCCGTGGGTGTCCGTCGTCTGGAAGTGCACCCAGTACGGTTCCGCCGGGTAGGCCTCCCGCCACTCCCAGAAGCCCTCGTGCAGGAAGCGCGAGGATTCTCGGTGGTTCTGACCGCCGAAGTACGCAAAGTCGTTCCAGTCTTCCCGGAACATATCGACGCTGCGCTTGAGGTTGCTCAGCGTGCCGGCGTTGGGGTTGGCAGTGAACACGCCCGTTTGATAGCCGGCCCGGTGCATGTGCTCTGCCATGGTCACCGCTTTCTCCGGTATCGGGTCGTTCCAGTTGAGGAATCCGCCCATCACGCTGTTCTGAAGCGAGGTCATGAAGGAAGCCGTCGAGGGTCTCGTCCACGACGAGTTGCTGTATGCACGCTCGAATAGGGAGCCCTGAGTGGCCAGCCGGGCGATGTTCGGGGTGGTCCGGCGATTGTAGCCGTAGGAGCTCAGGAAGTCTGCCGCGCCGCCGTCGATCACGTAGAAGATGACGTTGGGCTCCCGGGGAATGGCTTCTCCACGCGTCAGCGTGGGCGCGCCCCACAGCGCGACGGAGCCTTTCAGGTCCGAGTCTGTTTCGAGCGCCAAGGTCGCCGTCTGTCCAGCCAACTCCGAGAGATCCACAGACCGCTGACCCCACCTCGTCTTGTCGGCGTAGCTTTCCTCGAACAGAGCATGGGTCCCGTCGCCAGCGCTGGCTGTGACCCGAAACGTTACAGGGGCATCCTCGCGGAGCACCCCTAGTCCCACATCGAGCCGGGCAGCGTCCGGAATCCGAACGCGGTATTCCAACCGTCCCGGCGCATGGGTATAGAGGGCGCGGCGGTATACCTTGTTGCGAACCTCCTCACGCGTGCCAACAGGCTCGCCCGCGTAGTTGGCCTCCTTGGGAATCAAGCTGATCGAGAGGATGTCGATGCTTGCGGGAGTCTCCCGAGCACCGATCCAAAGGCCGAGCTGGCGGAGCGGGCCTTTCCAGATTCCGTTGGACCAGTCTGCGCGCAGCTGGTAGGTCTGGACCGCGCCGTCATTGACGACAGGAGTCCCGTCTCCACGAAACTCGAAGGGAAACGGGTTGTCGGTGGCTGTCCCCGTTCCCTCCCGACGGTTGAGCCCGAGCCCGAAACCGCGGATCTCCGAGGTTCGCGCTCGCACGACCACGTATTCCCAGTCCTCAAGACTCCAATCGGGAAGGTCTAGGCTCAGGCCTCCGCGCGGCCTGCCCGAGGGGCCCCTGGTGCGTTCGGTCAGAGTGACACGGAGTGCACCCTCCGTGTAGGTCACCCGCGGCGCCTCCACGGTCGGGTTCCAGGGCACGGTCGGTTGCCACTCGGACTGCGGCTCATCGAAGTGCCACTCAAGAGCAGCCGGGACTTCCACGGGCACCTCGGAACCCAGAACTGTGGCCGCATCGAGATGTTCTTCGAGGTGGAGCGGCACCTCAGCGGTGAGGACGGGAGAGTCGGACGGCGAGCCTGAGCAGCTAATGACTGCGAGGCTCAGCAGGGCGGCGGGAAGGACTCGCGACAGGGGACGTGCGAGCATCATGAGGGTCCTCCTCTGTGCTTGCGCAGCGCCTCTGGCGGGGGAGAGATCTCTGCATTGCGTCTGACCAGAGGCTTCAACTGACGAGCACGTCAGGCAAGGTGGCGTGGAGGACTCTGTCGATCAACCAAGCGCCGCTGTAGGCCGCCTGTCAGGAACAACCAACACGCGCAGCCTCAAAGAGCTGTCACGGTAGCTGTAACAAGATGAGGGGGAGTGTATTGAAGTGTATTGAAGTCAAGACGGCGAAATCGGTGTGTATTGAAGTGTATGGGTGCCGCGCCGTGCGATTTTCGGAGGGATCGACGCAGGCCTATTTCAGCAGCAACTCAATCCCCACGATCGCTATCGTGAAACCCTGGTCTACCTTTTAGCAGTTCTTTGATCGCGGTGCCAAAGTCCTCGTATAGGGGGATTCCCCACCTCTCTGCATAGACCCCGAAACCCTCTCTCCAATCGGGAAGGTGCTCCGGTCGCCATCGCTCAGCGTGTTTCGGTCCGCGCTCGCGGCGCCGCTCGAGATTGTACTCGTGTTGCTCGACAGGCGGTAGCACCACGCCGCAGACGATGTCCCTATGCTTCTCCGGATTCGGAAGTACTTGTCCGCCAAGCAAGACAACAGGCTCGTCCGCACGCTCGAGGTAGGCGACCGCAAGCTCGGGGTAGGGACTTCGATGCTTCACAAGCTGGGGAGGATTGACCCTTACGCCAGCGCGTTGCAGACGCTGGTGTACAGGGCGAATCAATGACTTCCACTTCCGGAAAAACCGCACCCGCCACCATCGTTTGAGGCGCAGATCCAGTCCTTTTCGCCTCCTAACGGTAACCTTATCTAAATCGATGACACGAACCCCAGAATACTCGGGGTGGCATTTCGCAAACGTCGTTTTGCCAGCACAGGGTGGTGCCAGAAGATACACCTTCAGCGGCGGCATCCGGCGCTCCAATTCCGCAGGTCGGCTGAATCATTTATGGGACTGAGTTGGCCTCTCATCCTAATTAACAAGGCACTCAACCTAGTCGTCGTTGGGCAGACGACAAGATCTGTATCAGTTGGCAGAAAGCCCGCAACCACGCGGGCTTTCGTGCATCTACAGCCTACTCCGCTCACTCCCGCTTGACGAGCGCGTCAGGCAAGGTGGCGTGGTGAACCCTGTCGATCAACCACGCGCAGCTATCGCCTCGGAGGAAAGCCCTTACTGGATGTAGCCCAACGCCCGCAGCGTGCGCAGCTGCTCCGGTGTCAACGCCGGCCCATCTCCAGACTGGGTGAATCGCTGCGCCAGGGCCTCGTGCGCCGCGAATTGAGCCTCGAGGAACGCCTTGTATTTCTCCACCAGGTCGGGCCGCTCCTCGTGCAGACTGTGAGAGAGGTACGGATCGTTCCACAAGTCGAAAAGCAGCAATGGAGCGGCTCGGCCGTTCTCCTCCGGTGGGGAGGGCTCGCCGTTGATCAGGAGTGACGCGCCCCAGCGTCCGTCGACCACATCGATGCGACCGCCGATCGAGTCTGAACTGGAGGAGCCGTAGAACTCGGCGAGGATGAGTGGGCGCAGCTCCCAACCTTCCTTTCCCAGCAGCAACGGCGCCAGCGACTGGCCCTGCGTGATCTCGGGCATGGGCAGACCGGCGAGGTCGACGATCGTCGGGAGCATGTCGATCATCGATACCGGCTGGCTGAAGCGCTGTCCGCCAGCGATACGTGCCGGCCAGACCACGATCATCGGGATGCGGGATTCCCACGGGCTGAAGATGGCCTGCTCGTGCCACACGGGGGCCGCCATCGAGGCCATGCTCATAAGCCCGGCGTTGTCATGGCTGTGATCAGCGGCGAGGATGAAGATCGTGTTGTCCCACTCGCCGGCTGCCTTGATCCGGTTCACGAGCCGGCCGATCTGGTAGTCGTTGTGGGCCATCCCCTCGTCGTAGAGGCCCTGGCTCACGCTGATGTACTCCAGGGGATCGACGCCCGCTCTCTCGAAGAACTCCATGAGCTGGGCCAGCGGCACGGCCGTGCGGGCCGACGCCCCAAGTCCCAAACCAGCCTCTTCCAACTGGGAGGCCCAGTCAGCGAGCCGCCGTTGCGCGTCGACGCTGCCGAAAAGGCCTGTGAACGGCGCCACCGAGCCCCACGGCCAGTGCGAATCGACCGTCTGGAAGTGCACCCAGTAGGGCTGGGCTGGGTACGCTTCCCGCCATTCCCAGAACGCCTTGTGGAGCCACATCGATGATGCGGAGTGGTTCGTGTCTGTTAGTTCGTCCCATGTTTCCCGCAGGACGTCGACGCCTCGATCCAGGCTGTTCATCGTGCCTGCGTACGGATTCGCAGTGAAGACTGCTGTCTGGTAGCCGCCACGATGCATGTGCTCCGCCATGGTCA
>JBDHBD010000038.1:0-9780 GCA_039587755.1 Gemmatimonadota bacterium
AGCGTGACGCCGAGGCGCGTGCGTTGGTCGAGGGCGCGAGTGACGACACCTATCGGCTCCCGGTAGTCTTCTTCCCGGAGGGGAGCGTCCTGATCGAGCCGAGCCTGACCGAGGTGGCCGAGAAAGCGGGACTTCGGACGCGGGCCGCCAACCCGTTCTACGATCTCATCGTTGTCGGAGCCGGCCCTGCCGGGCTGGCCGCGGCCGTCTATGGCGCCTCGGAAGGCATCCACACGCTCCTTATCGACAAGGAGACACCGGGTGGTCAGGCGGGAACCAGCGCAAGGATCGAGAACTATCTCGGGTTCCCCAAAGGTCTGAGCGGCGCCGACCTCGCAAGACGAGCGACAGCTCAGGCTTCGCGCTTCGGTGCCGAGATCTTGTCAGCCCAGGAGGTCGTGAACATCGGCCTCCGCGACCCTTATCGCGTGGTGACGCTCGCCGATGGATCCGAGCTGGCGTGCAAGGCGCTCATCATCGCGACGGGAGTGTCCGTCCAAGAGCTCGATGTGGCCGGGATCCAGGCCCTGACGGGGGCCGGCGTCTACTACGGCGCCGCACGGACCGAGGCGACCAGCTACGAGGGCGAGCACGTCTTCGTGGTCGGTGGAGCCAACTCGGCGGGCCAAGGGGCCGTCTTTCTGTCGCAGTACGCGGATCGGGTCTCGATGCTGGTACGCAGCTCTCTGGCCAAGAGCATGTCCCGGTATTTGATCGAACAGATCGAGCGGCGCGACAACATCGACGTCCAGTTGGGGGAAGAGGTCATCGAGGTTCACGGCAGTGAACGACTCGAAGCGATTACGATTCGTCATCGTCAAACCGGCGACACTCGGCTGGAAGCGACTCCCGCGCTGTTCGTGTTCATCGGAGCGTCACCTCATACGGAGATGCTGGGAGATCTGGTCGAGCTGAGCCCGGCCGGGTTTGTCCTCACGGGGCCTGATCTGTACGTCGACGGGAAACGACCTGCCAGGTGGAGGCTGAAAAGAGACCCCTACCTCATGGAGACCAGTGTGCCGGGGATCTTCGCCGCCGGTGACGTGCGACACGGAGTCATGCGTCGAGTGGCCTCGGCGGTCGGACAGGGATCGACGGCCATCAACTTCGTGCACGAGTACCTGAAATCTGTATAGCCAGAAGAGACATGTTGATCGAAGAGCGCGGTGCGTTTGGACCTGAGACGAGGTAAGCCATGAAGCGTAGCACCCAAGTCGAGTATGAAGACGCCTTGCCCGAGGTTCGTGCGGTTTACGACGAGATCATGGACACGATGGGCTCACCTGAGATTCTCAACTTCCTCAAAGCCCTCGGCCAAAACCCGCACGCGCTTCGCGCCGTTTGGTTGATGCTCAGGGAGACTGTGATCGAGGGCGAGATCCCGGCACTGCTGAAACAGCTGATCCTGTTCAGGGTCTCGATCGTCGCCGGCAACGAATACTGCACCGCGCTTCATGGCCATGCGGCACTGAATCTCGACCCGACGCTCACCTATGAAGATCTGGTCGCGCTTTCCGGGGGTGCATGCACCGCCAATCTTCCACCCTCGTTTCCTATCGCGATCGACATCGTCTCTCGCGCGTCGCTCGATCCCAAGAGCGTGGGAGATCCGGAGTGGGATTTTGAAGATCAGCTCAGAGACGAGGGGTTTTCCGAGAGCGAGATCGATGAGCTCCTCGCCGTAGGGTACTTCAGTGTCATGATGAACATGCTCACCGATACCTACGATGTCCCGTGGGAAAGTCCGTTTCCGCCACCATCGGAATGAGACATCGAAGGTTCGCGATGCACGAAAGCCCGCATGGTTGCGGGCTTTCGGCTAATCGGGGCGGCGAGATTCGAACTCGCGACCTCCTGAACCCCATTCAACCGGCGTGGGGGCCTCCCCTTCTGCCCCGAGGATCGGGGACCGTCCAGGGGCAGTCAAGGGAGGGTGGGACATAACGTCGCGCGCACAGGTAACGCGATGACCGTACGGCGTGATTCGCGGGGGTCGCGGCGCTCGGCGGCATGCCTATCGGTCCTGCGCCGCGGGTTTACTTGCCGCCTCGCGCGCGCGTAGAGCTTTGTCAGAGTAGGCAAGAAGCGAGGGGAGATGAGGTGGGGCGCAAGAAGATCGAGATCAAAAACATCACCTTGACCCGAGGCGGGAAGGAGATCGGATCTGGCTACGACTTGCTCAAGAAATTGGCGAGCCTCGGGCTGACCCAAGCGCAGATTGCAGCCATGTTGTCATTCTCGGAACGGACCCTTCGGAACCGCCTCAAGGAAGATGAACGGGCAGCAGAGGCGTACGACGCCGGTCGGGCAGAGGTTGCCTACGAGATTGCGAACCGGCACCGAACGATCGCGCTACACGGATCGGAGAAAGAGTCCCGACTCGCTTGCGAGTTTTGGCTTGAACGGCAGTTCGACTGGACGAAGTCAAAGCCGGAGGCAGTTGGCCATGAACCCGGGACGACGGGCGTCTTGGTGGTGCCTATGCCAATGACAATCGAGGAATGGGAAGCCGCCGCCATCGCGCAACAACGGGCGGTCGGCGCGATTGCTGAGCGGGAGGTCCACCGTCTCAAGGCCCCGCGCGACGAAGACGGGGAGGGCGACTGAGAGACGGTAGACGCATCGGACTTAAAAGCGGCCCGCTACCCCGGCGTATTTCGCTGAAACGCCATACAGAACGCGCCTTTATACGCTATTCCAGCGTATCTCCCACGCCCTGATACGCTCATCTAGCGAAGCAGAACCCGCCCAGGAAATCGCCCAGCACCCCGTTCAGTGGACCTCGGGCCAGCCAAGGAGCCTCGACCTCCTCGAACCGATTGCCTACGTTTACGAGAACCTGATCCAGAGACCCCATTCTCTATCTAGCTGAAGCCCCTCGTCGGGAGCGGGGCTCTGCACTCCCACTGACCGCGTGGGATCACCAGGAGACGGGGCCAGCCCTCCCCATGGGCTGCGCAGGTCGATGGATGCGACGGACTGGGAGCCACTGAAACGGTTGTTCGAGCAGGCGAGCGGGTTGCCTGCGGAGCAGCAGGCTGCCTTCCTGGAGGGCGCCTGCGTAGACGATCCGAGCAAGCAGGCCCAGCTCGCTTCGCTCCTGGCCGCCGCGGAGGAAGCTGAAGGCTTCTTCGACAGCCTGGCCGATGCGGTCCTCTCCCTCTCTCCCTGGGAGGAGGACTCAGGCCGCACTTCGACTCCGACCTCCGAATCCGAACCCGATCCCCTAATCGAACGGTCCGTGCGCCAATACCGGATCGAGGAGGTCCTCGGGAGTGGCGGTATGGGGGTGGTGTACCGGGCGCACGACACCAGCCTGAACCGCCCGGTCGCGCTCAAGTTCCTCCCCCACCGCATGACCGGGAACGCGGCCGCGACGGAACGCTTCCTGGTCGAGGCGCAGGCCGCGGCCGCTCTCGACCACCCGAACGTGTGCGTCGTGCACGAGATCGGAGAAGACGACGAGGGCCGGGTGTTCATCTCCATGGCCTACTACGAGGGCGAGACCCTCCAGCAGAAGCTCGAGCGCGGGCCGCTCCCGATCGAGGAGGCGTGGGACTACGCCCGCCAGATCGCCTCCGGGCTCGGGGCGGCCCACGCCCGCGACATCATCCACCGGGACATCAAGCCGGGGAACGTGATCGTGACGCCCGAGGGCGTGGCGAAGGTGCTCGACTTCGGGCTCGCGAAGCTGATGGACGTCACGTTGACCGGGACGCGCACGACGCTCGGGACGGTGGGTTACATGTCGCCCGAGCAGGCGCAGGGCGAGACGGTCGACCACCGGACGGACCTATGGTCGCTCGGCGTCGTGCTGTACGAGATGCTGACGGGGGAACGCCCGTTCCGGGGCGATCGGGCCGCGTCCGTGATCCACGGGATCGTGCACGAGGCTCCGGAGCCGCCGTCGGCCCTGCGCCCCGAGGTTCCGGCCGAGCTCGAGAGCCTCGTGGGAGGGCTGCTCGCCAAGGACCCGGAGCGCCGGCTCCCGAGCGCCGAGGCGCTGGACCTCGGAAGCACCCCGACGACGGCGCCCAGAGGCGCGTTCGCCCGGCCGACCGGGTGGGCACGGCTCCGCTCGTGGCGTCTGCCCGCTCTGCTTGCAGTGATGCTGGCCGTCGGGGCGGGGTGGATCGTGCGGCAACGGGACGCGGCCCGCCCGATCGAGCGGCTTGCGGTGCTGCCGCTGGCCAACCTCACCGGGGATCCGGAGCAAGAGTACTTCGTGGAGGGGATGCATGGCGCGCTGATCGCCGAACTGGCGCAGATCGCTGCCCTCACGGTTATTTCGCGGCAATCGGTGCTGCGCTACCGAGCAACCGAAAAATCCATCCCTGAGATCGCCCGGGAATTGGGGGTGGACGCGGTCGTGGAGGGGGCGGCCTTCCGGGAGGGTGATACGGTCCGGATTACCGCGCAGTTGTTCCGGGCGCTGCCGGCTGAGCAGCATCTGTGGGCCGGAAGCTACGAGAAGGACCTGCGGAACGTGCTCGTACTACACGGGGAGGTGGCGCGAGCCATCGCGGACGAGGTCAACGTGACACTCACGCCCGAGGACGCCGGACGGCTGGCGACGGCCGGGGTGGTCGACCCGGCGGCCTATGAGGACTACCTGAGAGGCCAGTACCACTGGAACAAACACACACGGGAGGGAGCGGAAGCAGCGATCGGCCATTTCCAGCAATCCATCGACAAGGACCCCTCATATGCGCCGGCGTACGCGATGATGAGCTATGCCCACTCCTGGCTAGGCTACTACAGTCCAACGTCGCCCGCCGTGTTGCACAGTCGGGCATTGGCGGCGGCCGAGCGGGCAGTCGCGCTGGACAGTTCGCTGGCAGAGGCCCATGCCAGTCTGGCCTTGCTGAAGCTTTCCTTTGATTGGGACTGGCCGGCTGCTGACCGGGCCAGCCTGGAGGCTCTCCGACTGAATTCCAGCTCGACGATGGCGCTCTATTCCCGAGCCGTCTTCCTCAGTTGGGTCGGCCGGCATGACGAAGCCGTCGCCGTCGCGAAGCGAGCCGTCGAGCTGGATCCCGTGGCACCGTATATGAACACCCTGCTCGGAGCGGTCTACTTCATGGCTCGACGCTATGACGAAGCCATCGAGCAACTAAACAAGGTCCTTGCCTTGGAGCCTGACTATCGAAACGCTCACGTCTGGTTGTGCTATTCGTATGCCAAGCAGGGAATGCATGAGGAGGCAGCAAGAGAATCGACAGAGTACCTGCAGAGTGGTACGTGGCTTGATGTCTGGCTTCTGGCATTGGCCGGAAGGTCGGCAGAGGCTCGCAAGCTACTTGACCAGAGCGTTATCGGCGAAGAGGCGGCGATGCCGCCCATTGGAAGTTATTTCGCTGCCATTTCCCTCGGCGAGCTGGGAGAGAAAGACCGCGCGTTTGCCCTGCTGGAGCAAGCCTATCAGGGGCGGTCGGCGTTGATGGCCGTGCTGAAGGTCGACCCTCGAATCGACGCTCTGCGCGACGACCCCCGGTTCGAGGATCTGCTGCGGCGCATGAACTTACCGAATTGAGTGCCTCCTGATCCGATCCGCGTGCCGAGTAGCGGAGCATGGACGTTTTTCTGCCAATCGGGGCGGCGAGATTCGAACTCGCGACCTCCTGAACCCCATTCAGGGTGAGGGACGGGTCAGATACAACAAAATGTAGTATTCACGCGGTGTTTCGGGCGTCCTCTGTGGTATCTGAACCGCCGGAATCGGCCCAAAAGTAGCACGTTTTTACCCCACCTTTTACCCCACCTCAAAGAAAGAGGCCTGCGATCGTCCCGCGTCGCGGATACGGATCCCTGAACCCTCATTGCCGGATTCGAGAGCGGCGAATCGATCGTCGAACCGAGGTGCGAGGACGTCACCTTTCCCCAATTCGCCTTCGCCTTCATGAACGACGACTTGGCTTGGGAGGATGACCGTTGAGTCGGGACGAGCCTCCGGGCCAACGCCTGAACTCTAGACGAAACCTGTCACCAGAGAACCTTGAGAAACTGGTCGCCGCACTCCGGCCGCCATGGTGGCGAGCTGGAATGGCTGGCCGACGAACTGGAAGCCTGACACGCCACTACCCACTAAATCCATCACCGAAGGTCACGCGATTCTCGGGCGTGTTCTTGCACGACCCTCATGTAAGGTTCCCGCCGCTTGTGGCATCTAGAAGATGGGACAACAGTCTGCCACCTCGATCTGCGTTGGTTGCTTGGGATAGGAACGTGAAGCCTGAGCATTACGACAAGTGGAAGGCTCTCATCAAAGCCCTCCAATGGGAGTTCCGTAGACGAACCCCGCGTGAACTCGACCTTCGCACTGAGCCCGACGAGTTCAGGATTACGATCAGGTGCCCTGGTTCCGAAGAAGCGGCAAGCCGATCGTTCGACGAGGATGAGCTCGAGTCACTCGACGTTGCCAGCCTTGTGGATGAGGTGATCCGGTCCTACGAGGCGATCTGCGAGGGCGACGGCTGAGTGGGATCGATCCAAGGACGACGGGAAGGAGCTGGACTGAGCTACTGCGGGAGGCTGCCGGGGAGCCGCCCCCCGAGGCGGAGGGCGGCGTTCCCACCGGACCCCGGTGGCCTCCCTGAATCCCCAATGAAACAGTTGCCCGGTGAATACCATACAGAGGGCCGCGGATTACCTGCTCGCGTCACCTGGAGAGAGCCAGCGTGTTACTGAGACCCGCGGGCTAGTAGCGGGCGCCCTTTTCAGTCTTACGGAAGCCCGGAAGCTTGGCGGGTCGTCGCCACGGTTTCCGGACGAACTAGCGGAGTTCAGCGGCGAGCTGGACACCGTTCTCGGAGCCGTTCGAAGGGGGGAGACCGGAGTACCCGACCGCTGGCTTGCCGGCTTCCATCTCAACTCGGCCGTGTTGCGTCTGGCGTTCTCGGCAGAGCGGGCACTGAAGATCATCAACCCTCCGGAAGCACGCACAGCCCGAACCCATCTCCTGAAGCTGTGCGGCCGCCGGAAGATGAAGCGCAATTTCTACTGTCTGATTAACGATGCACGGCGGGCAGGCACCATCACGGCGGGCGAAAAGAGGCGCCTGCACAAACTCCGCAGGGATGTGAATTCAATCAAGCACGATCCCGCCGATCTCGCTGAACGGGATATTCGGACTTTGGATCACGCCGTGGAGCTAATCCCGATCGTTCAGAAACTCCTCGTGAGTGCGCGTGAGGCCGACGAAGCGCATCTGACGACATAAGTGACGCGACAGAAAGCCTAGGAGTGTTCTGTTATGGATCTCAACGCCGTTACGTTGCAGCTCGTGCGCGAAGCGGACGTGCGGGGTGTGCCGATCGAGCCGGATACTCGCGCCAAGAACACGAAGCGGTTCACATTCCAGCAAGGTGATCGACGCATCGTCGTTGTGGTAACGCCCAAGAGGGTTAGGTGGCTCTACTGGACTACTCGCGCATCGGGTGAAATGCCGAATCTCCAGTGGGACGAAGATGCGCCCAGCGGCGAACCACACGAGCTCGCCACGGCCATATTGGATGCAGTGCAGAGGAGGTTTAGGGAGCCCCTGGACGGCTAGAGATCAACCACAGTCGGCGCGGCTTCTTCCAACCCGTCCAGCTGTTCCATAAGATCGGGGGTGCCTTGGCCGTGAGTCGCCCTCGTCCCGTAGTACCGCCACAGGAGGTCACGATGTGCCGTAACCACCTTCACCTTCTCGCTGGGTTCGTGCTCGTTGCTGCCGGTCCCGCGATGTTGATGGCACAAGAACCGGAGCTGAAGAAGCAAATCGAGAGCGCCATGAGCGCGGCTCCACTGTCCATTTCTGCCGATGCCCAAATCGTGGATTGGGGCATGAACGAATTGCGCGCCGGCACGAACGACTGGACCTGCCTGCCCGACAACGCGGACACCCCGGGAACCGATCCGTGGTGCATTACGGAGGCGTGGATGAACTTCCTGCACGCCTACGTGAGCCAGACGGAGCCCACGTACACTGAAATCGGCTTCGCCTACATGCTCGAGGGTGACACGCCGGTCAGCAACAGCGATCCGTACGCGACAGAGCCAACGGGACCGGAGGATTGGGTCACGGACCTCGGCCCCCATCTCATGATCCTCGTGCCAGACCCTGCGCTCCTGGAAAACATCTCCACTGATCACTTGAACGGCGGACCGTGGATCATGTGGCCGGACACGCCATACGCGCACATCATGATTCCGCTCGAAAGCAGAGGGCACTGAGCCTCAGGGTATAGCTCACCCCGCAGGCTCAAGCAGCGGATCGAGGAGCCCTTCGAGGACATCCTGACCCGCCTCAAGCAGTAGTATCCGAGGGCCCGTTCTGACCTGACCCCCGTAAACGAGATCAGCTGTAGAGTTAGGATTCGGGCTGGTCGGAGATGGGAGTCAGGCGGCGACGGACCAGAGCAAAGCTTGAGTTTCAACCAGATGCCGTCCGATTTCCAGAACGCGTCGGATCATTGCCCGGTGGTGCTCGACTTAATCGATGTGGATTTGGACGGAGGGCCGTGACGGCAGCACCCACCCCCTCTTTCCCTGGAGAAGGACCAAGCCAATGCCCAAGCGAAACATCACCGGGTGGCCTCCCTCGGCCCCTCCCCGGGCCATGTAAGATCTCGCCCGCTCGTGGCATCTAGAGCCTGAGCGCACTTGCCACGGTGGGCAGCGGCGGACGTGGGAGGAGGGGAGCAACAGTGCTGGGGGAAGAAGATCTCGGGCAGCGGGCAAGCGGGACGCTGAGCCGCGGGCTGGCCCCGCGACCGCGTCTCACATCAGCCGAGGTCACGGCGGACGAGGGCGGTCGGACGCGAGTCCGGGTCACGCTGGGGCTCGGCGGCCAGCAGTACATAGGACGGGCATCTGGGGTCGAGGACGAGTTGCGGCTCACCGCTGAAGCCGCACTCGAGGCTGTGGAGCAAGTCGCGAAACGGCCGGGCTACTTCCACCTCGTCGGCGTTCAGCGCATCCAGGCGGTCGACGGACCCGCCGTGCTCGCCTCGATCCGGACCACGGACGAGCGCTCGCTCCGGCTCCTGGGCTGCGTGCCCGCCGAGACGGATCTCGTCGGCAGCGTCGCCCGGTCAGTGCTCAAGGCGACGAACCGGTTGGTCGAGGGCCTCCTCGCTGAAGCGGACAGCCCCTAGCGCGCGCTCGCCGTCTCCTCGTGCATCCAATACTACGGAGGGGGAGGTCCATACAGGTAAGGCCCTGCGCCTCATGCCAGACGCTGATCCGGATGGCTGCACGGCGCTGTCCTCACTGCGGGGCCGTACAAAGGCGGGTGCAGCGCTGGGTCGCGTGGTCTGCGGTGCTCTTCCTCGTGGCGTTGGTCGTGGTGGGTCTCCTGAGTGTGAAGTGATCGCTGCTGGAGGGTAGGTTGTGAAGCGCGATTGGGACCTCATCCGCGAGATCCTCTTTGAGTTGGAACGAGCGGAGCCAACGCTCGGCTGGGTGGAGCTTGACTTCGAAGGCCACACGCCGCTCGCCATCGCAGAACACATCCGGCTGGTCGGCGAGGCCGGTCTCGTCGAGGTTCAACCTGCGTCCTCGATGGGAAGTTACGAGTGGCACGCCAAGCGGCTCACCTGGGAAGGCCACGAGTTTCTTAACGATGCCCGGAGCGACACTGTCTGGAAGCGTGCGAAGGAACTTGTTGCGGAGAAGGTCGGCGTGACCTGACCCCCGTAAACGAGACCAGCGGTAGAGTTAGTATTTAGGCTGGTCGAAGACGCGGGCAAGGAGGTCAAGGATGGCTCGGAAGCGTCATACGGCGGAGCAGATCAT
>JBDHBD010000039.1:0-8856 GCA_039587755.1 Gemmatimonadota bacterium
GAGCCATGCAGCGTATTCAGCCCCAGTGTCCGGAGCGCGTCGATCCAGGCTTCGATTTCATGCCGATGGAATTCTTCGCTGAACGACCACTGCGAGTCACCCACCGGGAAGAAGGGCGTGCCATCCGACAGTCGCCAAGCCTCTCCTTCCGCTTCCAGGAACCCGTGCAGGAGCCGGTTCTCATCCAACTCTGCATCGGTCGGACTTCGCACGCGCACCTCACCCGTCACTCCGTGGAGGCCAGGGTCCGTGGACGTCGTCGAGAATCGCCATAGACCCGGAGCGATCGGCGCGAACCGAATTCGCCAAGTGTTATCGCCATCCCAGAATCCGGACACATCGACGAGACGTCCCGCGGCCTCGCCGGACACTCCCTCGAACCGAGCTGTTACGCCCGGGCCAAATACGTACGGATTGCGGCTCGGTTCTTCCGCCCCCAGAACCACTTCAAAGACGCCAAAGCTCGTTACCGATCCCTCCGTGGCCGATATCCGGCCCACCGGGAGCCCTTCGGCGATGTCAATGCTCGGGACTCCCCCTGGTCCGTCGCCACTGCAGGCCATCACGAAACCGCACGTGAGTATGGCGAGACCGTGTACGAGAGACCGGAGGATCAGGCCGAGGACACTGTCGCAGGCCCGAGGCACGCGACGGGAGGGCGTTCCAGCCAGAAAGCCCGGACGAAACTCAGGATGACTTTGATGGCTCGATCGAACAGAGTCGCGCGGGCGAGGCGGATCAGCGCGCCGGTCCCGCCGGCGAACCGACCGCCGGCGCGATTGGGCACCCAGGATCTCAGGCGAGCAGAACGGCTCAAGCATCGATTGTCCGACCTTCACCACGTCTCGTGAGCGCACGCACCCTCAGGGCGTCGACGCGTCAGCCAGGAACTCCTGACATCGAGACACGTCACAGGCACTCGCTTCAACGTAGGTGTAGAAACTCAGATGGTGGATCGGCAGAGGGAACCTCCTGAACAGGATCTTCTTGAAGAAGTAGCCGACGACGGCACCTACGTCTGCCGCACTGTTGACGTGTTCGTGTCGCATTAGTGTCCTGTAATCCAGACCTGTGCGCATTCGATAGGCAAGACCAGTCGTGCCGCGCCAGGAGATTCCCCACAGGAGACCGCCTTCGCTGGGGATCACCGCCTGGAACACACCATCAGCCGAGAGTAAGAGACCTGATTTCGCGACGACGTGCGGGAGCCTTTCAAGGTGCTCGAGGACCGCCAGGGAGATGACCCGTGAGTAACGTAGATCATCCGGGATGTCTTCGATCATGCGGTACAGGTTGCGCACGCGCACGCGGTCAGGCGATCCCTCATAAAGCTCGGCGAACGGCTCAACGCAATCGTAGGCTACGACGCCGGGCTCGTACTCCAGGTGATTCAGGCTTCCGGCTCCGATCTCGAGAACCGGTCCATGATCAGAGAGGGTCGCTACCTGCCTGTGTCCCCAGGACTCCAGCCGGCGGATCAGGCCATACAGCGCGCCCCGTCCGCCACGGTTGATTCTGTATTCTTCTACATAGACTCGTTCGTGCCCTTCCGTTAGCGGGGGACGATCACGAGGATACGAATCAAGAAGTGTCCGTGTATTCTCGTGCGTCATGGAACTCACCACCTTCGGCTGCTGGTCCGACGACCTGACTCACGAGATATCGTGGTCTTCCTCGGACTTCTTTGAGCATCCTTCCGACATAGTCGCCGATGAGGCCGATCAGAATGAACAGAATCCCAAACAAATACGTAGTGATCGCCACTACCGACGCCCACCCGGGCACGGCGCGGCCGGCGAAGTAGGCCCAGACGGAGTAAATGACGCCGCAGAAAGCGACAGCCGAGGTCAAGAGTCCGAGAAATATGCCGAGACGAAGTGGAACCATCGAGAATGAGGTGATCCCGGTCCATGCAAACCGCATCATTCGCAGAGGTGTGTACTTCGTGCGCCCCGCCCTGCGATCTGCGGCCTCGAAGGGAATTCTGTCGCTGTCGTAACCCACCCACTGAACCAGCCCCCGTAGAAACAAGCCCTCCTCGCGAAACAGCAGCAAGTCATTCACCACCTTCCGGTCCAACAGCCGGTAGTCGGCCATGCCCGGGTCGATCTTGACGCCGCTTAGGAATGAATAGACTCGGTAAAACACCCTGGAGGATACCCTCTTGAACACTCCCGTTGATGCGCTGTCAGTGCGGACTGTATGGACAATCTTGTTTCCGGATCGCCATGAGCGGACCAGCGACGGGATCAACTTCGGTGGATGTTGGTGGTCGGCGTCCATTGTGATAATGGCTCTGCCCCGGGCGATCGCCAGTCCCGCCATAATCGCGTACTGGTGCCCGAAGTTCCGCGACAGTCTAACACCTGAGACTCGCGGATCCCGCTCACTCAGCTCGGAAATGCGGCGCCAGGTCTGATCGGGGCTACCATCGTCGCAAAAGATGAGCTCCCAACTCAATCCCTCTTGTCGAAGGGCGTCCTCCACAGCCTCATGCAGGGATGCGATGTTCTCTTCTTCAGCGAGGGCCGGTACCACGATGGACAGGACCGGTTCCCCGAAGTCTCGTCCCGGCAGTGAACCGTGCGACTCAATCATCGTGTCATGCTGTCTACCGGATCGGGTTGGGCATGAAAGACATACAGATCGCGCCCCACCTGCGAGTCGACGAGCGAGAAGTGCTCACGCGCACGGTCGGTCTGAAGTTCAGCAAGGAAAGGATAGTCTGTCAGCAACCTGAGCTCGACGTAAAGGAAGTCGACATGATTGGCGGCGCAGAAACCGATGAGTCCGGCGAGATCCGTATACGGCGCGATCTTCGTCGCCGCGCCCGCGTAGTGGCCGAGATAGGACATGCGCGCGACTACGATCGGCTCCTGTCGGCTATTGGCGGCACGGGCCCGTACGATAGATATCGCGCTCTCGAGTTCAGCCTTGTCGTAGGCGTGGTTGGCGTCATCGGGCCGCACGAGGATTCGACCGACGTCGAGCGCGTAAACCGAGCTCGCGAGCGTCGCGACGAGCAGCCCCCACGCGAGCGGGCCCAGAAGCAGTCGACGGGCACTTTGTGCGAGCCACCGCGCTGTTGCCGAAGTGCCAATGCCGGCGAAGAGCACCAGGATCGGTACCACCACCGCGACATGGCGTGCGGCGACGTTGTGCAAGAGTGGCCCGGCCAGACCGATCGCAACGAACGAGGCGAACATGAAGATGTGCGCCGGCGCCGTACGGGAAGCTAGAGCAACCAGCCCGACAACAGCTAGCGCGATCATGGGGATCCCGACCACGGTCCCCAAGACCTCGTTGTTGAGCTCTCTAACGTTCTCGATGACGAGCCTCGTGTACGAGCCGGTGATACTCCCCGGGCCAGCGTCATCGATGAGGTGCGAAAGCGCTCCAGCATTCAAGCGCAGATAATCAATGTTCGTGACAGCTGGATCGAAGTCGAGACCATAGATCTTCTCAGAGTAGCCTCTTCCGTCGGGAATCCGGAGTAGTGTGGACCAGACCGGGCGGCCGCTAAGCTCGAATTTACCCATGACATGGCTAACGCGGGCGACCTGCGGCGCGGCGACAATGACGAAGGCGAGAACGTACGCCGCGATGAAGCCGGTAGCTTTCCGCCACGAATATGTGGCTCCAAATAGCGATCGGTGAGCGATCTGCATAGCGGGGATCGCCGCCAGGAACAGAATCCCCTCGAACCTGGTGAGGAAGGTGAACGCGAAAGCCGCGCCGATCAGCGCACCACTCCGAACTGTGGGCCGCTCGAACCGAGTCAGATAGAGCGTAAACGCGCCAAGAACCACCCCGAGGTAGATCGGCTCGGACAAGACGCTGTAGGAGAGACGCATGAGCGTTGGATTGAGCGCCAGGAGAAAGAGCGCTGCTGCTGCCCCCCAGGGCGCTCCCAGCCACAAGCCCAAGAACACGACTAGCGCAGCGACCAGGCAGGATGCAGCGAAGGACACCAGTCGCGCCGCTAGTTCCAGGTCGCCGGTCACGGCAGCCGCGAGAACGATCACAGTCGGATAGACGGGTGCGGCGTCCGGAGTCAGGTTGACGATCCTGGCAACATCGCCCGACCGGAGAACCTCGGAATAGCGCAGGTAGGCTATGCTGTCGTGATCCTCGAACTCGGGCTCGTGCAGAAGTCCGATGACCCGGACAGAGACGAATACCAACCCGATCGTCACCATCAACCACACAAGACGAGATCCGAACTGTCGGGTCGATCCTGTGCTGGTCATTGCGCGGCCCCGCTTGAGCTCGACAAGTAATCGCACACTGGCGCTGGTCCCTCCGATGCGCGGCGTTGTTTCCGTGGTGGTTACCGATGCAACCTGCTAGCGCTCGATCGCGGCCGTGACCTCGCCGATGATGTCGTTCAGGTAGTCCCGGGAATTCGCGGGGCTCGGACCCAGTCGGACCACGACCATGTCGAGCGACGGTATGATGGCGGTGTACTGTCCCATGAAGCCTGCGGCGTAGTAGGTGTCGGCGGGCGCACGGGGCAGGTCGCCACCCCGGTTGAGCCAAAACAGACCCCCATAGCTCTTCCCCGGATCGCCGGGCGCCGGTGTGCTCACGAACTCGGTCCAGCCTTCGGGCAGGATCCGCTCGCCCTCCCACTCTCCATCCCACAGGTGGAGGAGCCCGAATCGGGCCCAGTCCCACGCGCTCCCGAAGTCGTAACCGGTGAGGATGAAGTTCCCCCATGGATCGGGCTCGAGCACGTAATTGCGCGCGCCGATCCGGTCGAACAGCGCGCGCTGCGGGAAGGTGAGGTAGTCCTCGTCCCTCGCTTCGACCGCCTGGCGGACGATCCGGCCGATCGTCAGCGGGTCGCTGTTCCGGTAGCGGAACTGTTCGTTGGGGGGGAGGTCCACCGGCTGGTCGATCGCGTGGTCGAAGACGTCGATCCCTTCGAAGTAGATGCGAAAGTGCTCGTTCCCGTTCGTCCAGGTGGCCGCCTGTCGGGATTCGAGGACCCCGACGGCTCCGCGGAGGCCCCAGTTCTGGAAGTCGAGCCCGCTGCTCATCCGGAGGAGGTCCTGGATCCGGATCGCCCCCCGCGGGTCCGCGGGGTCTTCATGCCACTCGGGTACGGGCGCCGGGTCGTCCAGCTCGATGTCCAGGTAACCGAGCTGGATGGCCGTGCCCAGGAGCGCGGCGGTGATGCTCTTCCCCTGCGACCAGGAGATCTGTGGAGTGTTCCGGCTGAAGCCGGGGGCGTAGCGCTCACCCAGGATCTTCCCCTTGTAGACGATCACGAGGGCGCGGGTGTTGTGCTCGTCCTGTGCCATTGCCCAGTCGAGCGCGGCATCCAGCTTCGCGGGATCGACTTCGGCAGGTGGCAGATCATGATACGCGCCCTCGTCGCCGGTGGGCCACGGCGTGGTTTCCGGATCCGGGATCTGCCGCTCGACGGGAGTCGGCTCGAAGTGCACGTCGTCGGCTCCCGACGCGCGGATCGTACACCCCTGGTCACCGTTGTACTCAGCGGTCTGCCGCTCGATATCGGGAGCCCACACGGAAGCCGTGCGCTCCTCCGGGTCGACGGCGTACTCGAAATCGTCCTGCCAATTGAAGACGGCGAAGCGGGCGACATCCTCGTGGAGGACCTGTTCGGGCGGCCGCAGGTAATCGCGCCCCACCACGAAGACGCCGGCGCACAGGTGGTGCGCGGCCATTCCGGCGCTGTGCGTTCGCACCTCGGTCATATCGACCTCGGTGTCGGAAGACGGAACCTGGCCTGCGAGCCCGGTCGCTCCCCACACGATCCAGACGAGCACCGCCACGACCCCGCGCAACCCGAACGTTGAGAGTGGTGGCATCGACCATCTCCTCTCTATGAATGCAGAGACAACATTGGCGATCCCGACAAGCTCGGCGAGCCCTTAACCGGCTTCAAGGTGAGATGGCGTACCGGATTCGCCCGTTGCCGGAGCCGGTCGCCGCCTGCCCGGCTTCTGTGAGACGATCCGGTTTTCAAGCAGGGGAGGGACCGCCGCTCGCCCCGCTGGAGAGGGAGAGCAGTTCCGTGCGGACGTCGAACGGGTCGGAAGACTCCAGTCCTCTCAACCTCTTGCTCAGCGCCTCGAAGAGCCGCTTTTGCCGTCGATACGTCTCGAAGTGCTCGCGCCTCGGCGTCACGCGCCGGGGCTCATCGAGTATCACGAACGGCTCGACGATCTTCTCGATGGGAGCCGGGGTGCCGGTCTCCTCGAGCCACACCCAGGCGGCGTGCAGGGCGGCCCCCAGAGCGGCACCCTCACCCTCCACGGGAACCACTTCGGCCTCGAACAGGTCCGCGATCGTCTGGCACCACGCCTCCGAGCGGGACAGCCCACCCGTGAGCCGGATCTCCTGCACCTCGACCGGCAACCGTCCGAACCCGGCGTGCAGATTGAGTACGTGACCTTCCAGCACCGCCCGGCACAGGGAGCCGATGACGAGATCCTCCAGGTCGAACCCGAAGTAGACGGGCGCCGCGCTCGGAAGGTCCGGTGTCCGTTCCCCCGCGTACCACGGAATCAGCAGACGTCCGCGGTTTCCGGGCGGCGTCGTCGCGACGATCGCATTGAACTGCTCGTGGGTAAGGTCGTGCAGGCGGAGCAGCTCGTTGTACCCGTTGGCCAGATTGGACACGCACAACAGCGGCAGGTGGCCCCCGGTCGCGTCACGGTACGCGGCGATCTCTCCTTTGGGGTCGATAAACGGCTCCTTCCGGAAGGTGCACGCCGTCCCGCTCGTCCCCAGACTCACGGTGACGATGCCCTCCCGCACGTTCCCGGTGCCGATTGCCCCGCACATGTTGTCCCCCGAGCCCGGATCGATGGTGCACTCCGCAGCGAACCCGAAGCGCTCTACCAACTCGGCCGATACACGGCCAATGCTCCGATCGGTGGGTCCGACCGGCGGAAGCCTGGCCTCGAGGTTACGGTCGATGGCCTGCACGACCCGCTCCGACCACTTCGCCGTCTTCGGGTTCCACAGAGCGGTTCCCGAGGCGTCGCCGGGCTCCATGGCCCGCACACCCCCGGTCAGGTACCAGTTGATGTAATTGTGGACGACGAACAGGGTGTGGGAGCGTTGGTACGCCTCCGGCTCGTGGCGCACCATGTGCAGGATCTTGGCGGCGGTGTATCCGGGGCGCTGGCTGTTTCCGACTTCCTCGATCATCGCCTCCAGGCCCCCGATCCTCTCCGTGAGGATCCGGCACTCTTCGGCGGTCGAGTAGTCGTTCCAGAGCTTGCTCGTGCTCCGGGCGAGATTCCCGGCGCGGTCGAGGGCAACGAGTCCGTGCTGCTGGCCCGAGACCGCGATCGAGCGGATGCGCTCCTGGGGAACGCGGCTTTCGGCCAGGCGCGCGAGCACCCGGTCGACCGCCTCGATCCACATCCCGGGCTCGGACTCCGAGACTCCCACCGGCAAGCCCTGGATCACGCCGTCCAGCGTCCGGTATTTGGGAAGATCGCGATCGTAGAGCACCGCGTCGACGTGGACCACGTCGGTCTCTTCGAGGTCGATGACGACGAGCTTGCAGCTCTGGGTCGAGACGTCGAGGCCGGCGAAGAGCTTTTCCATCGCGTGCGATCCTGTGTGAGACCTGCGGTGAGAGCGCCGGCCCGGGGTGAGACCCGCCCGGGCTCAGGAGAGGTAGCGGTTCACGAGGCTCTCGTAGGCCTCCTGCTTCCCGCTGATCTGTGGCGGCTCGTCATAACCGGCCGCGAGCCGCGCCAGCTGCTCGAGCCCCAGCTTGCCCGCTTCGAACGCCGCTCCCTCGCCGGAGTCGTAGCTCGCGTACCGCTCCCTTCTCATTTCCAGATAGTCCGACTCCCGCAGTATCCGGTCGGCGATCATGAAGCCGCGCGCCAGGGTGTCCATGGAGTTGATGTGGCCGATGAACAGGTCTTCCTGGTCGGTGGAGCTCCGCCGGAGTTTCGCGTCGAAGTTCAGGCCACCCGTCTCGAGTCCGCCGTGTCGCAGGAGCACGAGGCAGAGCTGCACGGCGTCGTAAAGGTCGTGTAGAAACTCGTCCGTGTCCCAGCCGCTCTGGGGATCGCCCTGGTTGACATCCAGGCTGCCCAGGAGCCCGGCCGACGCTGCGACTTCCATTTCGTGAGCGAAGGTGTGGCCCGCCAGGGTGGCATGATTGTTCTCGATATTGAGCTTGAAGTCGCCTGCCAAGTCGTACCGGTGCAAAAAGGCGATGACCGTCGAGACGTCGAAGTCGTACTGGTGCTTTGTCGGTTCCATCGGCTTTGGCTCGATGAGGAACGTACCCTCGAACCCTCGCTCCCTGCCGTAGTCCCGCGACCGCCTGAGAAACTCCGCGAGGTGGTCCAGTTCGCGGCTCATCTCCGTGTTGAGGAGCGTGAAGTACCCCTCGCGGCCACCCCAGAAGACGTAGTTCTCGCCACCAAGCGCGATGGTGGCGTCGATCGCCGCTTTCACCTGCGCCGCCGCGTGTGTGAGGACCCGGAAATCCGGGTTCGTGGCGGCCCCATTCATGTAGCGCGGGTGAGAGAACAGGTTGGCCGTCCCCCACAGGAGTCGCACTCCGGAAGCCGCTTGCTTCTCGCCGGCTAGGGCGACCAGCTCCTCGAGCCACGCCTCGGAGTCGGCGATGCTTCGACCCTCGGGCGCCAGATCCCGATCGTGAAAGCAGTAGAACGGGGCTCCCAGCTTGGTGATGAACTCGAATGCTGCGTCCAGCTTGTCTCGCGCGGCCCGCATCGGGTCTGGGTTGTCCTGCCACGGAAGCGGGCGCGTTCCGGTCCCGAACGGATCCTCGCCGCGGCCACAGAAGCTGTGCCAGTAGGCGACCGAGAAGCGCATGTGGTCCCGCAG
>JBDHBD010000039.1:8902-12187 GCA_039587755.1 Gemmatimonadota bacterium
CGGAGGGGAAGTACTCGCTATCGCCAATCAGAACCTCGCCTGCCATCGCTCGACTCCCGTGTGATGCTACGTACCGATGCCTGGAGGAGAGAACACCAGCAGGATGAGCGGCAGCACGCGATAGTGCCAGTTCCATCCGCGAAACGCCCTCTGACCGCTATCGGCCTTAGTCTTTCCTGAAAACCAGCAGGAAGAAGAGACTGGCGCCCCTATGGGCCCTTTCCATCTCGACGAATGACCGGCCCGTGTGGCGTGCTCATTGAGCGTGTTTTCTAGCTCTTGAGCAAGAGCCTTCTTCTCCTTGAGCTGAACCATCTTGTACCGGGCCATCGCACTACCTCATGGAGGAGGCCTACGAGGTTGCGCTGGCGCGGAGCGCCGCGCCGGCATCGGTGTCACACGCGGCGACTATCATGGTGCTTGGCGAGGACGGATACCGCACCGCGGTTGCAGGGTCCAACGGCACCGTTTGCCTCGTCATCCGGCCGTTCGGCGGGCCGTCGTACATTCGCGAGCACTACGATCCGGCCTACCAGGTACCGGAGTGTCTTGATCAGCATGCCGCCGAGGTGATTCTGCCGCTCCAGCTCCGCCGGGCCGAGCTCGCGGCGAGGGGGCTGACGCGAGCTGAAATCCGCGACAGCGTCGTCGCCGCTTTCCGCGCGGGCCGACTGCGCCGAACGGAGCGGGTATCCTTCAGCTACATGCTGTCGAACGCGAGCCGATACCGGCCGGGACGGCCGGGCAATCCGCACATCATGGTCTACCTTCCGGATGACTACTCGAACGACATCCTTGGAAGCATCGACTCGAGGGATAGAGTCATGTTTGTCGAGGGCGGTCCCAACGAACCCTACACCGCAGCAGTGATCTACCGCGAAGGGATCGACTTCGTGCCGCCACCCTGAGATCGAAACCACCGCGCCCCACCGGGACGATCAAAAGCCGGCGCTCTCGGTAAGCGACGTCCGGCCACGCCAATACGAGAGCGTTGACTTGTTGGACCGTGAAGATTGATGTATACTCATCAATATGGTTACGAAGCCGGACGATTCGCTGCCACTTCCCTGCGCGTGCTCGGCGCTCCGCCAGGCGACGCGCTCGGTGTCTCGCCACTACGAGGCGTGTCTGGCCCCGACCGGGGCGACGACCACCCAGTATTCGATTCTCAGATACCTGCAACGAAAAGGAGCGTCGCCTCTGCGGCGCATCGCCGACGCCCTCGAGCTCGAGCGCACGTCGTTGTACCGGGCGATCGCGCCTCTGGAGCGTGACGGGCTGGTGGTCTCACGGGTCGATCCGGCCGATGCTCGGGTCAAGCGTGCGGAGCTGACCGATAGAGGAGTGGCCAGGATCGACGAAATCCGGCCACACTGGCAGCAGGCCCAGGATTCTTTCATGGAGGCCGTCGGGGATGCCGCATGGGACGCGGTGTCCGAAGGGCTCGATGAGCTGCGCCGGAGCATGGCGGAAGATCCAACCATCCGTGGACAGCTCCACCCACCCGGCCATCGAAAGGAGGCTCGACCGTGAGTCGCTCCCGTCTTGCTCGTCACTCCCTCAGGCGAAACGTGGCGGTGCCCGGCCTGCTCATGGCGCTCGCTGCCGTTCCGATCGGATCACTTCTGGCCCGGATCCCGGAGGAGGCGCGTCTCGATCCACCGCCGGGGAGGGTCGCCCCCGTAACGTCTCCACAATCGGCGACGCGCCTCGAACTGGTGCAGTACGTCGCGGACAGCACCGCCTTTCACGTCAACTCGGTCCTCATCGTCGGCGAAACGGAGGCTCTCCTCATCGACGCGCAATACCACGTGGAAGATGCGCAGCGGGTGGCCGACGAGATCGCCGCGACCGGGAAGCGACTCAAAGCAATCTTCATTACGCATCCGGACCACGATCACTATTCCGGAGCGGCCGTCATCGTCGAGCGGTTTCCCGGCACGCCCGTTTACATGACGGCCGCGGCGTTAGAACGCTTCGACAGCACCGGGGTGGCGGATTTCGATTCAGACCGCGCCCGTCAGCCAGACCTGTTCGCCGACAGCGTCATCGCACCGCGGTTGTTGCCGTCCACCAGCCTCACGGTCGACGGCGAGATCGTCGAGATCATCCCCGATCTTCAGGGGGATGTCATCACGCCCGTGAACAGCGTTGTGTGGATTCCCTCGCTCCGCACGCTGATCGCTTCGGACCTCGTCTTCAACAGCGTTCACGCGTGGCTCGGGGCCTCGGACGTATCGAGCCGAATGGCCTGGCGCGGCGCGCTTCGGCGCCTCGCGGAGCGCAATCCAACGACCGTGATCGCCGGTCACAAGCCGACCGTGGACACGCCCGATGGGCCAGAAACGCTCCAGACGATGCGCGACTATCTGGTCGACTTCGATGAGGCGCTGGCGGCATCGAGCGACGGCCGCGAGCTCGCCAACAAGATGCGACAGAAGTACGCGTGGAAGGTGCCGTTGCTGCTGAGCTTCTCAGCCCGGATGGCATATCGACAACGATGAGATGTCCCCCGATGAGGGTGAACCCCACGCCGACTCTGGCAACCGCCGTGCTCGTATGCCTGTTCAGCGCGTGCGCGTCGAGTCAGGGCGGAACTTCCGGCGGCATGACGCCGCCGCCGACGGCGGTGGGATCGCCGGCAGCGGAGGCCGTGTTCGTGGTGGCGAGCCAGCACCCGGACCCGGTGTCGCTGTATGCGACAAACGGAGCGTTGCGCGTTCGGCTGGGCACCCTGACCGCCTGGCGCACCCTTCATGTCCAGGTTCCGCCCCTCATGGTGGGGCGCGGCCGTGTCGTGCGCCTCGTCGCTCGGCCCATCGGCGCGAGGAGGGATGTGGCGACGGAAGCATTCGCGGTGGAGCGAGGTGACCAGGTGTTCTGGACGCTCACCCGGCGGCTCGAGAGCTCCCCGGCAACCCTTCACGTGGACCTGGCCCGGGGGCGCTGACACGAACCGGTCTTCGCCGCCGCGACGGGTCAACTGGGCGACTGGACTCAACCACCAACAACCCGGCCCGTTGCACTCGTCGCCGAGACACTGAGCAGGAGCACCAACCGCGGTCATGGGAGAGGCAGTGTTCGCATACGCCTTTGCCTTGGCCATCGCCGTGGCCGGAGCCTGCGCAAGGAGTCGACCAGAGGGCAGCCCGAACTCCGCGATCGCCTCGTCGAAACGTCAGAGGGCGCAGTACGTGACGCCGAGGGCCTGTCCGCGCTCCAGCAAAGTCCTCAAACGGGCGCCCGCCAGCTCGCGAGATCTCGCAGCCCACCTGGAGGCCCTCT
>JBDHBD010000040.1:0-14809 GCA_039587755.1 Gemmatimonadota bacterium
GCTGAAGTCCGTCCCGTGCGGGTGCTGCCATCTGCTGCCCGACCTCACAGGGTCTAGGGGCGGCCGCGCAGTCACCCGGACGGGGCGTCGAGGGGATTTCCGTTCGCGTCCGTTTCTCAATCTTTGTCGTCAGGCCGCCTGCGGCTCCGGGTGGTGGCGTAGCGGTTCGTAGACTTCTCCCGTGCTCCACAGGCTGTGGAGCAGGACGGCCAGTTTCCGGGCAACGGCCACGATCGCGCGTTTCTTGGCGTTCTTGCCCCCGCGGGCCGCGAGTTTCTCCCCAAAGCGTCTGAGGTCTGTGTCGGGACCGAAGGGACCGAGCGTGTAGTGAGGGGTGTTGGCCGACTGCGGACACGAAGTGATTGCTGCCAATCCTCGGAATTGTACGAAATCGTACGTTGTTGCCCCAAAAGTTACCCCACCCTCAGCGATCCAGAGGTCCAAGATCGGGGCCCCAGCGGGTCAGCCTGTGGCGTACCAGTCCGCGTGCATCCGAATAAGGACGGTTCTGAACAACTCCCGTTTGGCGTCGCTCTCCGCTTCGTGCATCAACTCAATGACTGCGGAGCCTACCACCGGCTCGGACCACACAGCGCCGTGCGTTGGTGCGATTGAGACTGCTCTCGTCATGACCTGCTCCACGACGTCTGCAAGTTCCTTCGTGATCTCCTCACCACGCAGATCGGGATACGCTTCCTCAACCACGTCATGGTGAAGGGCGAGTATGTTGGTGATAAGTTCACGCCTTGCTCGCCGCGGTATGGAACCGCCCTGTACGATCCGAATGACGCCGCCAATGAGGAGCGTGATTAGAAGGCCACCCACCAGCCCGAGCACGAGCCCCAGCCCTCCCCACAACAAGAATCCCACGACCCCCGAGAGGATGATAAGCGCCCACGGACTGGCAATGAGGCGGGCGATCATTGTCTTAGACGATGCCAAGTAGGGCGACGGCAGCAATCGTAACGAGAAGAACGACGCTCGCGGCGCAGCCAGAGCTTGCAGCTTTCCGATCGCGAAGCAGAATGGGGTTGCCTGCAATGAAGTCCTCCACGTCGATCTGGACCCCGTGCTCAGCAAGCAGCTGCCGCTGTGTCTCCTCTCTCATGCGCGCCTGGATCTTGGCCGGACCGGGTGTGGGGAAGAACACGCTAGCAATCTGCTCTTCCAGTCCATGGAGTAAGAAAGCCGCCACGGTGAACGGACCCCGGTGATCGACCACCCATACTTTCAGCGTCCAGTAGGAGAGGCTCACGGCGCTCGGTTAGGGAGCGAACGCCCGCCCCCCCGGCACGACGTTCCGAATCGGTCGCCGCCAGAGCGTTGGAGGATCGCAAAGCGGCCTTACTCGTAACCCTCGCCGACCGTTCCTGCCGCAACGCACGGAGCCTCACCGACCGCGACTCGTTGCCCCCCATCCGGGAGGGGTCGTTTGACGAGAGTGAACTGGCAACGCTCTCCGACGCCTCTCTCAGCGACCGACGCAACCCCCCCCAGGCCCGCCGTTCTGCATTTGAGAGTAAACCCGGAAACCTCAAACGCGGCTTCCGGGGCGTTTCCGTACCCGAACAGGCACACTCTACAGGCACAGTCCCGAATGCTCGACGGCGTGACGGATTCTGGTAGAGATGCTAGGTTAAATAGAAGTTCCGACGCACCAGCCGGACGCGGTCTGAATCCACCCTTGCCAGCCTCATGATCCGAACCGGACCTTTGTACATGCATGCCCCGAGTAGCCTGCTGGATGGGGTGGCCGGTGGCGGGTCGGTTACGCCCGGATATCAGGAGAGGGAGATCGCGATATGATCGAACGCTCGGACCAGACGGCCTCGGACGATGATCGGCGCGACGACCCGCGCACGGACGAGGGCTACGAGGGGCCTGGGCCCGAGGATCAGACGCCAGAAGAGGGGCAGACAGCTCAGCCCATCGATCAGCTTCGGACGGGCATTGGCAAGGTGTCACGGGGCGGCGTCGCCCTCGCGCTGCTGAAGGGCACCTTGGGGGGCGTGTTCCGGCGTCTACGGTTCACGAAGGGAAAACTGGTCGCGTTCGGCATCGGGCTACTCGTGCTGTTCCTTTCAGTCGCGACCTGCTCGTTCGGGGTCAACCCGGTGAGCCTGACGGAGGAGTACGGGGATCCGATCCCAGCTACGACGGACGCGGCCAACCGATTCGTCCAGAAGACAGGCGCGAGTGTTCGCCGGGCTTCTACGAACCGCAGCATCCGGCTGACGATTACCGAGGCCGAAGCTACGTCGGCCCTGAGCCTTGGGCTGATGATACCGGAGTTGATGCGAGCTGTGGAGACGGTGCCGCAGGAGGAGATCAGAGGGGCGACCAGCCTTGAAGACCTCCGCGAGATCCTGCGCGACAGTGAGCAGGCGGAACGCGCCGATCAGACGTGGGGCGAGCGGATCGCCTCGTTCTTCGATCCTGACCTTCGGACGGGCGACACTCAGGTTCGGTTCACCGAAGCGGGAGAGATTGTCGTCGCGGGCTACGTCCAGGCCTGGAGCTTCAAGCAGCCTGCCCTGCTGGTCGTTCGGCCCCGGGCTGGCTCCGGAGAACTCGAGCTCGACTTCGTGAAGGGACGACTCGGACGGCTGCCCGCACCGGAGTGGGCTTTCGACAAGCTGGGGCAACTGATCTCCGCCTTGATCCTCATGGGTCGGGACCATGTCGAGATCTCGGAAATCACAGTAGACCCCGGACGTCTCACTTTTGCGGGGAGGCTGCCCTCCTAGGACCAGCCGCGACACGTTGGTCTCTGCTTCGGTAACGCTGCGGAGCAAGGCCTCGACCTTTGGAGCGCTGCGTCCCAATGTCGTCCCGTGGATCGACGCGGGTTCGGTCGCGTTCGATGCGGAAGCGTCACGGGTTCGCTTCGATCTGCTGAGGGGGTCTGAGGGTATAACGTTCGACGGCTAATTCGGGAGGATGGGATCTCCGGAACCGTCCGATCGCGAGAGCGGCAGGGCACCTTTGAGCTCCTTCGGCTCGGGGATGTGGCACCGGAGATCCTTGTCGAGTACGAGGGGGCGTACGAGTTGCCGACCGAAGAGACGATCTTGGTGTGCAGGAGAGATTGGCTGACTCGTGAGTGGCCTCATTCCGTAGAGGCTTCCTGGCTCCAGTATCTTGCGCCGTCGGGCAGACATGGTCTCCTCTTCGCCGCCTCGGACGTGAACTTCTACGCGGGGCCAGCCGGCCGCGCCGCCTTACCGGTAGAACTCGAGGTGACCTTCGACCTGCCTCGCTCCTACGCGTCCGTTCCTGAACAGACGCCCGTAGCCCCCCATGGGGGTGCGGTCGCTAACGCTGTGAACCGCCGGCCTAACTCCGCAACTTCTAACAACCTGCAAGAATCGGGGCGGCCGGATTCGAACCGGCGACCCCCTGCTCCCAAACGGCTCGGAGCAACCCTGTAAGTCTATAATCATCCGTGGCAATGTCCAACGCTGTCCAACGGGTGCGCGGGTTTCTCGCGGGTTTCTGGAAAGCTCTGTCCGACACCGGATCTCGCGATCGGACTCCTGTCCGACGCGAACATGCCCCACAACATGCCCCATCCTCTCGGGTGCCCTCATCCGGTCCTCCGCAGCTCCGGCTCGTCGGCCAGCACGACGGCGAGCACGGTCTCCTCGTCGGGCTGCTGATAGCAGGTTTGCAGGCACGTCGTATCCGACCATCCGCCCGCTTCCATCACGTCCTTGATAGGGAGTCCCTTCCGGCGCGTGGCCCATCCTCTCCTGTACGGGTGCCACAACCCGCCTCGCTGCGGCTCGACCCCGGCCAGCCGCTCCGCCTTGCGGAGCCAGCTGTCCACGAGGTGGCGGTCCACCGGCCGCTGCGGGTCCTTCGGGGCCGGGAACAGGGGCGCGTCCCCGATGCCCGGTCGCTCGCGCTTGATCCGGTCCAGCGCGGCGCGGACACGCGGGGTAACGGGCACGACCGACTCCCTGCCCTGCTTATCGTGCGCGGCACGCCAGCGTAGTGAGCCATACGGGCCTTCGTGCGGAAGGTCGTCCGAGTACCGCAGGCTCACGATGCTGCCGATCCGCCGACCCGTGCCGTATGCGAGGTCAAACAGTTCACTCAGGTGGCTGCGCACGCGCTTGCGCTTCCCGAACCACGTGACCTCCATCATCACATCGTCCGTCTTCGCCCGGATGATCTCGAAGCGGTTAGTGTCCGCGACGGGGCGCTTGGGGTTCTTCACCTCGGGGATCGGGAGGCCGCGCACGGGGTTCGTGGCGTCCAACAGGTAGCTCGTGCCGACCCGCCAGTTGCACGCCCAGTTGAGCAGCCAGCGCAGCCACCGGAGGTCGAGCTGCGGTGCGCGGATGCTCACTGCGCGGCGTTCCTTCTCCGGGACCTCGTGGCCGCGAGCGTCGATCGCACCGCTCATCCTGAGGTCGATGAAGCTCTCCCACTCGCGCAGCGAGATCGCAAGCGGGTCCTTCCCGCGGCCGAGGAAGTTGCCCCAAAGCTCCACGGAGCGCGCATCCGACTTCTGCCCGGACTCGCACTTTCGCGGGGTGCGGTGGCGGCTGTAAAGGTCCAGTATCCGGCCAAGCGTCACCGCCTCGGGCTCCTCCGGTTGTTCGCCGCGGACGCGGGCCGCGTGCAGGTCGGCCGCGGTCTGCTTCGCTTGCTCCTTGTCGCGGTGGCCGAGGCTCCGCCTCACCCAGCCGCCGCGACCCTTCTTTCCGCCTGTCGGGTCCCACGTGCGGATCAGAAGCGGGCCGTCCGGGCGGTCCCGGCGCTCGTACACGGTGACCGTGTGCGGCCTCGACCCCACGGAGTACGTCCACAGCTTTCTCCCATTCCTACGCATCTTTTCGCCTCCTTCCCTCCTTGTCAGTTCCCCCCGGCCCCGCGCTGTGGCACGGTGCCGGGGTCCAAGCCCATGCATGGCATGGACTTGCGCCGAATGGAAGGGGGGCCGTCACCGGCGCTCACGGTCGAGCACGCGGTCGAGGATCTCGCCCACGCCCCCGCCGTCCGGGGAGGCGAGTAAGTCGGTTCCGCCCAGCAGGTCACCCCGCCGGACCCGCGGCTCGCCGGGCCTGCCCACGTTCCGGTACTGGTGCCGCTGGACCCGCTTCCGCATCGCTTCTTCCGTGCAGCCGATCTCATCCCCGGCCACGTCCATCTTCAGCGCCTCGCACAGCCACTCGCGGAGCGCCACGTCCAGCTCGCGGGCGTGCAGTTCGCAGATCGTCGCACCGCGCTCGTCGGCGTACCGGCGCATCCGGTCGGCCTCGGCTCGCCACTCGGCGGCCAGCGCGGTGAGCCGGTCAAGGCTCAGCACGGGTCCGTCCCGGTCGAGCTGGGCTCGACCTCGTTTCCCCACACGGTCCAGCCGTCCCGGCGGTCGCGGGCGAACAGTTCGAGGCGGCGTGCGTTCGGGAACGCCTGCTCGATCATCTCGTAGACCGCGACCGGCTTCGCGCTGTGGGCTGTCTTCTCCTCCGCGATCACGGACGGCCAGCGGTCCTCCGGTGCCGGGGGCGACATCTCGCCCCGCGTGCCCAGCAGCAGCAGCTCGTGACGCGAGCGCCACCAGTAACCGACGCCGGGCCGCTTCTTGTCCCAGATCGCACAGCTTCGATACTCGAACCCCCACGCCTCCATGACGCGCAGCGCCTCGATCAGCTTCGGCGCGGGGCTCCACAGGTAGAGGGCGCTCTCGTCCGCCGCCGGGAGGCGGCTTCCGAGCGCGCAGATCTCCTCGACGGTCATGGTCGGGTAGTGCGACGCCGGGTTGATGTCCCACTTGGCGGAGAAGTCGTATTCCCACGGGCAGTCGGCCACGATCACGTCGAACACCCCGGCGGGCAGCGGGCCGGGGTCACCCTTGCCCAGCTCGCGCCGGAACGTGCGCACCGCCTTGCGTAGATCGCGGGCCGACCAGTCGCCCGCCTCCGCCGCGTCCAGCAGCGCGTCCGCGTCCGCCGGATCGAGCGCCGCGACTTCGCGATGGTGTGACCAGCCCAGCCCTTCGCGTCGCCGCGAAACTTCGGCGAACCGATCCGCCACCCACACGCAGTCAGCGAGAGATCCATAACTGAGGCCGGTGGCTTCGAGCGCCTGCGAATACTTCTCGCCGTAGCGATGCTCCCCGTACCGCAGCAGGTCACCCAGCCACCAGCGGACTGCCTCCGCCGCGTCCAGCAGCACCCCGGCATACGCGAGCCACTCGTCCAGCGTCAGATCGTGGGTGAAGTGCAGGCTGGTGGCCGTGAGCACGGCGGAGTCCGCGAGCGCGGCGAACCCGTCGGAACGGATCACGCGCACGGGCAGGCCGGTGGAGGCGATCTCCACCTCGGCGCTCACGGTCAGGGGATCGTCCTCGAACGGGGTCACGAGGCCGCCTCGGCTGCGCCGCCCACCGCCTCGCAGGTCTCGCAAACGGTGCGCCCGGCAGGCATCCCGCAACCGCAGGACGGGCAGCTCAGGCCATTGCCGCCGTCTCCGACGCGGGCTGGCCTACCGATGGTGCGCTCATCGGCAGTCGCGTCGCGAGGCACTTCGGCGGCTACCGGGATACCGAAACGACCACGGCAAGGTCGGCACGGGGTCCAGCACCCGCAGTCCGGGCAGGGGGCGCGCCACGCCGCCGGATCAACCGGCGGTGGCGCGCCACCCCCTGAGTCCTCCGAGTCTTTAGGAGTCTCGGAGTCGGGCGAAGCCGTGTTCCGCACTTCGGGCGAACCCGACTTCCGCACCCCGCCGAACACCTGTTCCGCAGGGGGGCGCACACGTGTTCCGGCCCTATCAGAGGGGACGAACTGCTGTTCCGCACTATCCGGGAAGGTCAGTTCATAGAAGTACTTGGAGCCTCGCTTTGGTCGTTTCAGTACGATCCATCCGAGAGTTGCCAGTGTCGCGAGCAGCGTTCCGATGTGTCGCTCGGAGAGCCCGGTCTTCTCGGAAATCACCGAAATCAGGCACCACAGCCGGTCACGCTCTGCGTCGTAGAAGTTGGACAACACCAGTCCCACGAGGCGGAGTGCTGCAGTGCTTCCCGGAAGACCCTCGGTCTTCACGGGTCCACACACCGACAGGAGGTGATCTCGCCACTCATTGCGCGTCGTCATGTCGCGAACGCGCCTGCGCCGCTTGCCCCTACGGACTTGATACGTGGAGTCGAAATCCTTACCATTCATGCGGTTGTAAGCTTTGCCATGTGCGGTCCGACCTACTCCTGCGCGGGTCGGGCCGCTTCTTCTTGCTCTCCGGTTTCTCTCAGGAGGGTGACCCGGCGGCCCTCTGGCCGGGTTCCCAGTGTCGCGACGCGGGCCTCGGAGGGTCGATCAAGGGCCACCCGGCGCGACGCCCCATCTACCTCACTTGACCGGCACTCGCGCTTGCCGTGCGCGATACACGCGATACAGATCGCCGTACGTCGGATCGACTCGACTGGCGCGCTCGTGCGCTGCTTCGATCGTGATCTGCGGATCGCGCCGTTGGATCTCCTGCGCCCGTGCTTCCATCGCCGCCCACGCGACCTCCCGAGGCGTTAGACTCTGCGCCTTGGCCACCCGGAGGACTTCGTTCCACGTTGTGTCTTCGATCTGTTTCATTCGATGTTCAGCTATGCCTCCGGCCCGCTTGTAGAGCAGAACGTGAGCACCGTCGCCCGTCTCCGGGTCGAAGTTCGCGCCGTGGTCCACGAGATCCACGCGCCGGATCTTCAGGTTCTTCAGCATCGGCATTGTCAGTCCTCCTCTCGCTCGCGTTGTCATTCTTGAGCGGTCCGTCCGCGAGGAGGTCGCGGACATGTCGCTGGACAGCCTCGCGGAGTGCGGTGCGGGTGTACGCTGACAGGGATTCGCCGCGCTCGGCTGCCACGAGTTCGGCGAGGCATCGCACCTGCGGGTTGAGTCGCGTGGCGATCGTGGTGGTCGTTCGTGACATCGCGTGTGTCTCCCGTCTCGGCGACGACAACAAAAAAGGGCGACCGCAATCCATGAGCGGAGAGCGCATCGGCTCTCCACGATGGTTGCAGTCGCCCCGTGGACTCTCTGGGTCCCTAGTCGGACGACCGGCGCGGCCACCTTCTCGCCCCTCGTGAGGCGGGGTGCCGCGATTCTGTCTACGTCATGATAGGTTGGTTTGCAGGTCTCCGCAAACCAGCGGACGAGCCGGTTTGCGCACGTTGCAGCAGTAGGTGACGAGGGGCTCGACAAGTGAGTACGGAGGGTGGCCCCAAAGGGTCAGGCACAGGCACACTCACCCACCTGCTTGACCGACTGAGTGACGACGCGCACGTGCGCGGACGACAGTTCGAGTACATCTGCCGCTGGTTCCTCCTCCACGATCCCGGCTACCGCTCACAGGTCGAGAAGGTGTGGTTGTGGGATGAGTGGCCGGGTCGCCGGTGGCCGGACGCCGGGATCGACCTCGTGGCGCAGGCGCACGACGGCGCCCTCTGGGCGATTCAGGCGAAGGCGTACGATCCCCGGTACCGAGTCAGGAAGCACGACGTCGACACGTTCCTTGCCGAGTCGGCCCGTGCACAGTTCTCCTATCGCGTGCTGAGAGTGGCCCGACTCGCCCGATCGCTTGCGAGCCCCACGACCAGAGCCGAAGAAGCCGCGTCCGCATCAGCAGGAGGCGCTCGACGCCGTTCTGACCCGGTTCGCCGACTCCGACCGTGGCCAGCTGATCATGGCCTGCGGTACTGGGAAGACACTGGTCGGCCTCTGGCTGGCCGAGGCGCTCGACGCGCGGCGGACGCTGATCCTGCTCCCGTCGCTGTCGCTGCTCGCCCAAACGCTGCGCGAGTGGACGGCAAACGCGGCCAGCTCGTTCGCGCTGCTGCCGGTTTGCTCGGACGAGACCGTGCGCGGGGATCACTGGGTCTCGCACACGTCTGACCTCGGCTTCCCGGTCACCACGGACCCGAGCGAGATCGCCGCCTTCCTCAGGCGTCGGAAGCAGCCGTCGGTCGTGTTCTCCACCTACCAGTCCTCGCCGAAGATCGCCGAGGCGTACGGCGAGGGCCGCGTCCCGCTCGACTCGGACGCGATCAAGGCCCGCAACCGGCTGTTCATGACGGCCACGCCCCGGTTCTTCACAGGTCGGGTGAAGAAGGCGGCGGGCGAGTCGGACTATGAGATCGCGTCGATGGACGACGAGGCGCACTTCGGCCCCGAGTTCCACCGACTGACGTTCGGCGAAGCGATCGAGCGCGACCTGCTGTCGGACTATCTCGTGGTGATCGTCGGCGTGGACGATCCGACGTACCGGGAGTATGCGGAACGCGGGACGTTCGTCTCTGTGGACGGTGACAAGATCACCGACGCCCGCACGCTCGCCTCCCACATCGCGCTCGCGAAGGCGACGAAGAAATACGACCTGCGCCGCACGATCAGCTTCCACAGCCGCATCAAGCGAGCCCGGCAGTTCAGCACGGCCTTCCCCGCCGTCGTGGAGTGGATGCCGGAGGACGAGCAGCCCGACGGCGTTCTCGTGACCGATCACGTGTCCGGCCAGATGCCGAGCGGGCAGCGGGACACGCGGCTCGACCGGCTTCGGGATCTCGACGACGACGAGCGCGGGCTGCTCTCGAACGCCCGCTGCCTCTCCGAGGGCGTGGACGTGCCGACCCTGGACGGCGTAGCCTTCATCGATCCGCGTCGCTCGCAGGTGGACATCGTGCAGGCCGTCGGTCGGGCGATCCGCAAGGCCGAGGACAAGACTCTGGGAACGATTGTGTTGCCCGTGTTCGTTGAGTCCTCGGAGGATCCGGAGACCGCGCTTTCCGAGTCTGCGTTCGACCACGTCTGGCAGGTCCTGAAGGCTCTCCGCGACCATGACGACGTATTCGCGGACGTGCTGGACGAGTGGCGGCGCGCTTTGGGGCGTCTCGGTGCGGGGGCAAGAGAACCTCCATCAAGATGGAAGGTCATATTTGAAGGAGTTGACCCTGAGTTCGCCCGCGCTTTTCAGCTCCGGCTCGTCGAGCAAACCACTGCGAACTGGGAGTTTTGGTACGGGCTGTTGGAACGGCATGTAGAGCGAGAGGGTCATGCGGGGGTCCTTGCCGACCATGTCGAGGAGGGTCGGCCACTCGGCCGCTGGGTACACAACCAGCGAACGGAATACCGGCAAGGTCGCCTTTCGTCCGAACGCGTGAGACGTTTGGAGTCGGTGCATGGCTGGATCTGGCATCCCCGAGAGGCGAAGTGGGAAACTGGTCTCAGCTACCTGCTGCGTTTTGTTGGCCGCGAGGGTCACGCGAGAGTGCCGGGAGCGCATGTGGAGGCTGGTTATGAACTGGGCCGCTGGGTGAGTCGACAGCGCACTTCGTGCAGCCGTGGGAGACTTCGGGAGGATCGGCAGCGCCGTTTGGAGTCTCTAGATGGTTGGGTGTGGGACGCTGCGTCTATCATCTGGGACGAAGGACTTGAATGGCTCAAGCAGTATGTGGAGCGTGAGGGCCACGCGAGCGTTCCACTGTCACACGTTGAGGGTGACTACCCTTTGGGAAGCTGGGTCAGAACACAAAGGGCATGGCACTACAGCGGCCAACTGTCTCCCGAACGAGTCGAGGCGTTGGAGGCAGTTCGCGGTTGGGTGTGGGACATATACGCGGCCCAATGGGAGACGGGATATGAGCACCTCCTGCGCTTCATCCGGCGTGAGGGTCACGCGAAGGTGCCAGCGCGCTATTCTCAAGACGGCTTTCAACTGGGCCAGTGGGTGGATGGACAACGTCAGGCCTACAGGCGAGGCAAACTTGCGGCAGACCGAGTAGCCCGCTTGCAGAGACTTGAGTTCTGGGTCTGGGACATTCCCAGTGCCCGATGGGCAGAAGCTTATGAGCATCTGCAGCAGTTCGTCGAGCGTGAAGGCCATGCGATAGTTCCGCAGCCACACGTCGAGGGAAGACACCGCTTGGGTGCATGGGTCTCTCAGCAACGGTTGAAATGGCGACAAGGGAGACTCGCACGGGAGCGCGCCAAGCGCCTCGAAGCCCTCCCCGGCTGGGCATGGGACGCCCGCGAGGTTGCGTCTGATGACGAAGACTGATCGCGTCGCCGAGGTGTTCCACCATATCGGGCTGAGCCTCGCCCACAAGCTCTACGGGCTCGCTCTGCTGCCCGCGTCCGACCCGCACGAAGCGACCGCGCCCGACGGGCGGCTCGTGCAGGTCCGGGCGGCCCGTGGGCTCCACGACGACTTGCAGATCAGACTCCACTTCGCGCCGGAGTGGCTGCTCGTGCTCGCGCACGGCGAGAACGACGTGGCCGAGGTCTACAACGGACCCGGCGGCCCGGCGTGGGATGCGGCGGAACCGATGCAGCAGGAGGAGCACCGCGCCATCTCACTCGCTCGGTTGCGTGACCTCATGCCGGAAGTACCGGGGTCAGACCGGCTCCCGCGTCAGGAGGCGACGGAGTACGAGCCACCGGAGATCGCGCACCACGAGGCCGGTCACGCCGTCATCGCGAGCGTGCTGGGTATCCGCATCACGCATGGCACCATCGAACGCGACGAGGGCTCTCTGGGCCACGTTCAGCAAGACAGGACGGAGCTGGACCGAATCCTTGAAGAAGATCCCGACTTCTACGAATCCGAGAGCAAGCGGTGGGCCGTTTGGAATGTCGTGAACGGCTTCGCCGGTGAGCTGGCAGAGCGACGGTTCGTCGGTCGAGACGTGAAGCCCTCGCAGCATGATATTGATGGCGCTTTGCAGCTCGTCCTGCTACACCTTCCCGACCCGGACGCGGGCGAGCATCTGTACGAGCTGGCCGATCGCCTCGTGCGAGACCACTGGTCGGGGATCGAGGCCGTGGCCCATGCCCTGCTCGACCGCGACACGCTGAACGAGGAGGAGGTCCACGCCGTGCTGCGGGAGGCGGGCACGGAGGTCCCCGATCCCGAGTCGCAGGCCGCGATCGAGGCGGTGCTCGAAGGCTGGGAGCAGGAGGCGAAGCGCCGCATGGACGAGTACGAGAAGTCTGAGGAATACAAACGAGTGAGGGGTGTGTTCGACAAGCCGTCCGGTGGCGACGAGTGAGCCGGGGAGATGATGCGGTGAAGCCCCCGGACGACGTCGACCGAACCTCGTCGGCGACGGTTTCGACCCCGAGCCCCTGCTCACCGCGGCCGACGTGGCCGCCCTGCTCCGCGTTCCGGCGAAGTCCGTGTACGAGCTGCCGATCCAGCGGGTGCGGATCGGGCAACGTCGGGTGCGCTGGCGTCCGAAGGACATCCAGGACTTCATCGAGCGCCGGTTGGAGGGACCGTAGGCAGAGATGGTGGATGAGACTGATCCGCTGAAGCCGGTGCACGACGGAATCGAACGCGTCGAGAGATGGATACAACGACTGTGCGAGCTGACAGATGACGCGTCTGACTCAATGGCACGCGAGCGGCGAAGGGACATCAGCGACTTCAACGCAGCGGCGCTGGGTGATCTGGCTGAGGTGTTCGAGAAGGGTCGATCGGCGCTTGCCTACTCCCTGAGGCAGCAGGGTGTCGAAGAGGCCGGGGCCAAGAGGAAGGCGGGCGAGTTTGTTGCGGACTGGCGTAATGGGCACTTACTGATCCGCGGTCTTGCGGCCGTAAGACACGCCGACGTTCACCTTGAGCCGCGGGTCTCTGGCCGGGTTGTCCACGCCTTCCAAGCCGAGAATGACAGGTGGGTCCTACCGGGGCTGACAGTAGAACTCAACAACCGACTCTGGCCTTCCAGTCATCTCACGCAAACCGACCTGAAGGCGTTCAACGAGCAGCTCAGGGGGATGACCGTGGTGGAGGCGCTGCAACATGGGGTCGGCCTCGCGAGGGACTTTGTCGCGGACCTTGACACCTACATGGAGTCGTGCACGCCATCAAGACTCTGAGACATAAACCTGTGAGGTTCTGAACGATGCCTTCATCGAAGAACATTCTCGGGCGCACTTTCCGATGGGACAACCTGGTCGTACAGGCCCTCGGATCAGTCGTCATTACCGCAGTTGGCTGGCTATTGGCGGTGCTCGCCCAGTTAGAGGTCTGGCAAGATCCCGTATTCTGGGCGGTCTTTGTGATCGGCGTCTTTGTAACGATCGGTGTCATGACCTCATCGAGAGGTCCGAACTTGGATCTGTCCTTTGAATGGTTGGCTCCCGGCGACCAGGACGGTGGCGCTCTGCTCGCTGGGGTGATCTCTGTCACGTGTACACATGCAGCGACGGTGGCAAAGGACTGGGCGTTCTCCGTCACGATGCCTGATGGAACCTCTCACGCCTTTGGGACCTGGAACGACTTCTCGAAACCGTTCAAGATACGGATGGTCGATGGACGGTTTCTGCTTGTCCAACGAGACGCAACTATAGCCTACCGGACCCATCCCTCTGTAGCCGCTGGCGCGCAGGCTGTGGGGTTCTTGATCGGAACATGTAAGGGCCTTCGGAAGGCCGCGATGTTAGAGACCGGCGTCAAAGCGACCGTTGCATGTACCGATGCATACCGAAGACGATTCACTGCGGAGACGAAACTCCCGCCGGAGCCGTATACCAACCTGCCCTTTCATCCCAGTCTTGAATACAAGTTTGAAGATGCAGAAACAGGGTAGACAGGCGCGGACGTGCTTCGGGGCGGCCCCACCGGGGCCGCCCCCGCTGCATCTCGTTATACGTGTAACCGGCGCACACGCCTGGTTCCCCTTGTAGGGTTTTTCCCCACACGCGTGTAGGGGTTTTCCCGACAGGGCTGTCGCGGGGCGCTTGTGAAAGAAAGCACAAGTTGCCCAGTTGCAGGAAGCTTCCCGACCGAGGCGGCGCTCAAGACCTGCTAACCTTGTATTTAGAGGTGGACTTAGCCCTGTAGCCTCCCGCCGTACAGCCTCAGTTTCATTCGCGCACACCACGCTGTCGCCGGTACGCCACTTCTTGACACGCATAGCTGCACCCGCCTATGAGCGTGGGTGCTCAATGTGGTGGGGCGGTGGGGTGGGGTGTTCGTTCCATTACGCGAGGAGGCACTGATGGGCACCAGACGTCCGGTCCTACCGGCAACCCTCTCACTCGTTGTGGCGTCGGTACTAGCCGTCGGCTGTGAAGAGGCCAGCTTCGTCGCCCCGGCGCTTGATGCCGGGCAACCCGAGGTCACTGCGGCTGCCAGCCGCGCTCAGACCACCCGTGGAGTGCCGGTTTACTGGTTCGCTGGCCCTACGCTCGTTCCCGGTGCTTCCTCTAAGATCACCCGGAACGACGCCGGAGCGACGTCCACGCTCCACACGAGCGGCCTGACAGCGGGCAACGCGTACACGATGTGGATGGTGGTGTTCAACGTGCCGGGTAACTGCGCAACCAGCCCGTGCGGGGAGGCCGACGTAGTCCCGGGGACCACCGCGGTGGTCGATGTCATCTACGTTGCCGGGAACGTGGTTGGAGGAAGCGGAAGGGCGACGTTCTCCGGCCGTCGGGCCACGGCAGACAACAGCAAGTCATTGTTCGCACAGTTCAGTGCTCCCGCGCCCGGGTTGACCGATCCCTACGGGGCAGAGATGCATCTCATCGTGCGCGACCACGGCCCCAAGATCCCCGGTATGGTTCCGGGCGAGATTCACACCTTCGAGGGTGCTTGCACCCCGGAGTCATCGTTCGGCTTGGGCGGCGGCCCGAACACGTGCACCGACGTTCAGTTCTCGGTTCACGAGCCGCCGTCCTGAGGGAGGAATTTGCGAGTAGGGGCGGCTCCACCGGGGCCGCCCCTGCCATGAGAAGGCCGACCTGTCAAGTGTTGTTGTAGTTGACGTGAGGTCGAAGATCCCCTCCACCACGCTGCCATTCGCACTCTAGGG
>JBDHBD010000041.1:0-15508 GCA_039587755.1 Gemmatimonadota bacterium
CTTGCTCCAGAAGGAGGCGGAGTACGAGGGGGACTGCCGCTGGACGGTCCGCTTCGAGCCGGACGAGCTCGGCCCATGGCGCTACCGATGGTCGAACACCTTCACGGTCGAGCCCTACGGGAGCCCGGACGGCCGGATCGACGTCGTGGCCTTGGACCAAGCTGCCGTCCTGCGGAGCCTTGACGACCTGGGGCGCCGCCTCTCGGCGACAGGCGCTGCTCCGCGGGGTCTCGATCCAAGCGACCTCCATCGCTCGCGGGTCCGCTTCACCCGACTGGAGCGCGCCGCCATGAGCTTCGAGGACCCGGCTTCCTACCGGGGGGAACGGGGTCGTGAGCTGCTCGAACATCTGGATCGCGTCCGCTGCCTGCTGGATGATCGAGAGCTCCCCAAGGAGATTCCACTCATCCCGCATCCGCCTCCGCTCCCTCCGACGGGCGAGCGAGCGCGCTGGAAGAGGCGGCTGTCGAAAGGTCTGCGCAGAAGGATCTCGCGACTGCAGAAGCTGGGGAAGTCATGAGCGAAGGACAGTCGATGGCTCCGTCGTCCCCGGTCATGGGCGAGGAGCCGGTGCTGCGGATCGAGCCGTCGAGCGGTTGGGTCCCCGTGCGTCTCGGCGAGCTGTGGGATTACAGGGAGCTCCTCTACTTCCTGACGTGGCGGGACATCAAGGTCCGATACAAGCAGACGGTGCTCGGGGCCCTATGGGCTATCATCCAGCCGTTCTTCACCATGGTCGTGTTCAGTCTCTTCTTCGGCAAGCTGGCCAAAGTTCCGTCGGACGGCATCCCGTACCCGATCTTCAGTTACGCGGCGCTCGTGCCGTGGACGTTCTTCGCGAACGGGGTGACGAACTCCTCCAACAGTCTCGTGACCGGCTCGAACCTGATCAAGAAGATCTATTTCCCGCGGCTCGTCGTCCCGATGGGCGCGGTGCTGGCTGGTGCGGTGGACTTCGTCCTGGCCTTTGCGGTGCTGCTGGTGATGATGCTCTTCTACGGAATCTTCCCGACCGGCAACATCGTGTGGCTCCCCCTTCTGCTGGTCCTCACGTTCACGACATCCCTTGGTGTCGGCCTGTGGTTCTCAGCGCTGAACGTTCAGTTTCGTGACATTCGGTACACGACGCCCTTCTTAGTCCAATTCTGGCTGTTCGCTACGCCGATCGCCTACGCCAGCAGCATGCTGCCGCAGCCGTGGCGGACCCTGTACGGGCTCAATCCGATGGTAGGCGTGGTCGAGGGCTTCCGCTGGGCGCTTCTGGGCACGGAGACGCGGCCCGGACCCATGATTCTGGTCTCTGCCATCGTGTCCGTCGCCCTGCTCGTCGGCGGGGTCTACTATTTCCGGCGGCTCGAAAAGACCTTCGCCGACGTGGTGTAAAGAGATGCCGGAGCCAGCTATTCGGGTCGTGAATCTGGGGAAACAGTACCACATCGGGGCCCTGCACCAGCGGCACCCGACGCTGCGGGACCAGCTCTCGGACGCGCTGGTCGCACCTTTCCGTCGAGCCGCCAAGCTGATCAGAGGACAGGCCACGGGAGCGGCGGAGCTCGACGAGACGATCTGGGCGCTCGAGGACGTCTCGTTCGAGGTGTCATCCGGCGAGGTCGTGGGGATCATCGGGCACAACGGAGCGGGCAAGAGCACGCTGCTCAAGGTCCTCTCGCGGATCACCGAGCCCACGCTAGGGTGGGCCGAGATCCGGGGCCGTGTGGGGTCACTGCTCGAGGTGGGGACCGGGTTTCACCCGGAGCTGACAGGCAGGGAGAACATCTACCTGAACGGCGCGATCCTCGGGATGAGGCGGACGGAGATCGAGCGGAAGTTCGACGAGATGGTCGATTTCGCAGAGGTGAGGAAGTTCATCGAGACTCCGGTCAAGCACTACTCCACGGGCATGCGCCTGCGGCTCGCTTTCTCCGTGGCGGCGCACCTGGAACCCGAGATTCTGATCGTCGATGAGGTGCTCTCGGTCGGAGATGCCACCTTCCAGCGGAAGTGCCTGAACAAGATGGAAGATGTGGGCGAACACGGCCGCACGGTGATGTTCGTCTCGCACAACATGCCCGCGGTCACGCGCCTCTGCGAGAGGACGCTCCTGCTCAACCACGGACGCCTGGTCGCGGATGGGCCGTCGCACGAGGTCGTCGGTCAGTACCTGAGCACCGGGACCGGAACGACCGCCCTCTGCGAGTGGCCAGACGTCCGCTCGGCTCCCGGCGGCGAGATAGCACGTCTGAGGGCTGTCCGTATCCGCAACCGTGACGGGAACATCACGGAGGCGCTGGACATCCGCCGGCCGATCGGCCTCGAGATGGAGTACGAGCTCCTCGAATCGGGACGAGAGGTGATGGGCAGCTTTATCCTGGTGAACGAGGAGGGCCTGGAGCTGTTCACGACGATCGAGACGGACGAACGCTGGCGGGGCCGGCCGCGAGCCGCGGGGCGATACCTCAGCACCGCTTGGATCCCGGGTAACTACCTGGCGGAGGGCACCTTCTTCCTGCAGGTGAACCTGAACACGCTGAATCCCTACAAGTGGGAGATACACGCGCCGGACGCCGTCGCCTTCCAGGTCATCGACACGACGGACGGCGACTCGGCCCGGATGGACTGGGGTGGACGGATGAGAGGGGTCGTGCGCCCCATGCTGGAGTGGAGCACAGACTTGTTGACGGCGACCGACGAAGAGGATGTGTCACGGCACAGCGCGCGATGAGGATGCCGCCCGCCCGTTCCATGGCGGTGCGAGAAGCAGTCGGGTCCGGTTCAGCGCAAACGAAACGAGGATGAGTAGATGAAGTGCGTGATTCTCGCCGGTGGCTTCGGCACGCGCCTCTCCGAGGAGACAGTCGTGAAGCCGAAGCCGATGGTAGAGGTCGGCGGAAAGCCGATCCTGTGGCACATCATGAACATCTACGGGTCACAGGGAATCAGGGAGTTCATAGTAGCGCTCGGCTACAAGGGCGAGGTGATCAAGGAGTACTTCCTGAACTTCTACGCCATCAATAACGACATCACGGTAGACCTCGCCAACGGCAGCACCACGGTCCACGACGGCAACCAGCCCGATTGGAAGATCCACCTGGTGGATACGGGTCTGTACACGCAGACCGGCGGCCGCCTGAAGCGCCTCCGAGACTGGCTGGATGAGGATGAGCCGTTCATGCTCACCTACGGCGACGGCCTGTCCGACGTCAGCCTCCGCGAACTCCTCGAGTTCCATCGAAGTCACGGAAAGCTGGCCACCGTTACCACAGTGAAAGCTCCGGCCCGTTTCGGGCGCATCGTCTTCGACTCGGATGTCATCACCGACTTCTACGAGAAGCCGGCCGAGGCCGGAGGGTGGATCAACGGAGGGTACTTCGTGCTCGAGAAGGGCGTCCTCGACTACATCGAGGACGACGAGTCGAGCTGGGAGAAAGATCCCGTCGAGAGCCTCGTGCGGGACGGCCAGCTCCTGGGCTACCGCCACTACGGCTTCTGGTCGTGTGTAGACACGTTGCGTGAAAAGAACATGCTCGAGGAGATCTGGAACGAGGGGGACGCTCCCTGGAAGGTCTGGGAACAGGCCTGAGCAATGCCCCACGTATCGAGCCTCGAGCGCGAACCCCGCTGCCGGTTCTGCGAGGACCGGCTGACCCACACCTTCGTGGACCTGGGCGTCTCGCCCCTGGCGAACTCGTACCTCTCCGCGTCGGACCTGAACCGTGAGGAGCGCTTCTTCCCCCTCCACGTGTTCGTGTGCGATGCCTGTCTGCTGGTGCAGCTCGAGGAGTTTGAGAACCCCGAGAACATATTCTCGGACTACGCCTACTTCTCTTCGTACTCGGAGAGCTGGCTCCGTCACGCTCGGGCTTTCGTCGAGGAAACGGCCGTGCGGCTGCGGCTCGGCCCCGACAGCCTGGTTCTCGAGCTGGCGAGCAATGACGGCTACCTTCTGCAGTACTTCGTCGAGAAGGGAATCCCGGTTCTCGGCGTGGAGCCGGCCCGGAACGTGGCGGAAGCGGCCCGCGAGAAGGGGATCGAGACCATCACGGAGTTCTTCGGCCGTCGCTTGGCCGGAAGGCTCATCGAGGAGGGCCGTAGACCCGATCTGCTCGTAGGCAACAACGTGCTGGCCCACGTCCCGGCGCTGAACGATTTCGTGAGCGGGATGGCTCGGGTGCTCAAGCCGTCGGGCGTCATCTCGCTGGAGTTCCCGCACCTCATGCGGCTGATCGAGGAAAACCAGTTCGACACGATCTACCACGAGCACTTCTCCTACTTCTCCCTGCTGGCGGCGGAGAAGGTCTTCGCAGCGCACGGGCTGAGGATATTCGACGTCGAACAGCTGCCGACGCACGGGGGCTCGCTCCGGATCTTCGCCTGCCACGAGGCCGACGCTCGCGCTACCACGGGGCATGTCGAGGACCTGCGGCGCAGCGAGATCGATTCGGCTCTCCATCGGGCCGAGGGATACGAGGCCTTTCAGCAGCGGGTGCGGCACACGAAGCGCAGGCTGCTTCGGTTCCTGATCGAGGCGAAGGAGGAAACTACTGCGGAATCCGCACCGACTTTGTCGACTACGTCGTGGACCGGAGTCCCCACAAGCAGGGACGCTACCTTCCGGGCAGTCACATACCCATCCTGCCCCCGGAGCGACTCGAGGAGACGCGGCCCGACTACGTGCTGATTCTGGCCTGGAACCTGAAGGACGAGATCATGGAGAGCATGGCGAACGTGCGGAGCTGGGGCGGAAAGTTCGTGACCCCGATCCCAGAGGTGACGGTCCACGCGTGAGCCGCGCCGGCGCCAACCGGAGGATCGTGGGACTCGTCCCCGCGGCGGGCACGGCCGAACGTCTGTCCCCGCTTCCGTGCAGCAAGGAAATCCTGCCTATCGGATTCCAGACGGTGCGAACGCCTGACGGTGAGAGGCATCTGCCCAGGGTGGCCTGCCAGCACCTGCTCGAGCAGATGCGGCGCGCGGGAGTGCGGGAGGTTTACCTCGTGCTCCGGAGCGGGAAGTGGGACATCCCGGCGTATCTCGGAGACGGGAGAGCCGTCGGCCTGCACATCGCGTACCTGATCATGGGCGAACCACACGGGGTTCCGTACACGCTCAGCCAGGCGCTCCCGTTCCTCGGGACGGCGAGCGTCCTCGTGGGGTTTCCAGACACCCTGTACGATCCTCCGGACGCGTTCGGGAGCCTTTCGGAGGCCTTGGTGCAAACGCCGGCCGACCTGGTCCTTGGGCTGTTCCCTGCGGAGCGGCCGGACAAGATGGACATGGTCGATCTCGGCCCCGGCGGCGAGGTACGGGACATCGTCATCAAGCCGCACGCGACAGACCTGCGCTGGGCCTGGTCGATGGCCGCCTGGGGTCCGGTCTTCACGGAGTTCCTGCGAGACTTCGTGGCCGTGGCGCCGGTGCCGTTCGTCACCGATGAGGAGCCGGAGGGTCGGGAGCTGCATCTGGGCGATGTTGTGCGCGGAGCCGTGAGCGGGGGCCTTAGGATCGAAAGTGTCCTCTTCCCCCATGGCCGCTGCGTCGATATCGGGACCGCGGATGACCTGAAACGGATCCTCTGCGGCGACCCGTTCGAGGCGCGAAAGACGGAGCGTGATACATGAAGGTGCTGCTCACAGGCGTCGACGGATACATCGGCGCCGTCGTCGGCCCCCACCTCCTCGAGCGTGGGCACGACGTGGTAGGTCTCGACACGGGCCTGTATCGGGATGGGTGGCTTTACTCCGATTCCGTGACCCGCCGGCCGGCCTGCATCGACAGAGACATCAGACACATCGGGGTAGAGGACCTCCGCGGCTTCGAGGCCGTCGTCCACTTGGCTGAGCTGTCGAACGACCCGCTGGCGCAGCTCAATCCGGAGCTGACGTACAGGGTCAACCACGAGGGGAGCGTGCGGCTCGCTCGGACCTGCATGCAGGCCGGCGTGACCCGCTTTGTCTACGCATCCTCGTGCAGCGTCTACGGAGTGGGCACGGGTGAGTTCAAGGACGAGGAGTCCGACGTGAACCCGCAGACGCCGTACGCGCACTGCAAGGTGGGGGTCGAGCGCGATGTGGCCGAGCTGGCCGGAGACGACTTCTCCCCAACCTTCCTCCGCAACGCCACCGCGTACGGGCCGTCGCCGCGAATGCGCTTCGACATCGTGTTGAACAACCTCGCGGGCCACGCCTGGACCCGCCGGGAGATCCGCATGACGAGCGACGGCAGTCCCTGGCGACCCCTGGTGCACGTGCGAGACATCTCTCAGGCGATCGCGCTCACCCTCGAGGCGCCGCGGGAGGAGATCCATGGCGAGGTGCTCAACGTCGGCGACACGGACGAGAACTACCGCGTCAGGGAGATCGCGGAGATCGTAGCGGACACCTTTCCGGGCTGTGAGCTTACCGTCGGCACTAGCGACCAGGACAACCGTAGCTATAGGGTCTCGTTCGACAAGATCCACGCGTGCTTGCCGGGATTCCGATGCGCCACGGACGTGGCCGGAGGGGCCGTAGAGCTGCGCCGCGTGTTCGAGTGGATCGACATGACGCTGGAGACGTTCGAGCACCGAGCCTTCACCCGCCTCAAACAGCTCCATTACCTGCTGAACACGGGTCAGATCGACGCCGACATGTTCTGGAAGCATCCCGAGTCGGTCGCGCCGGTCGTCGCCAAGGATAACGAGCCGCAGTGATCATCCTAGATCGCATTCTCGACCAGCGGGAGCGCGACGGGAATCCGATCCGGGTGGGGATGGTCGGGGCGGGCTACATGGGCCGGGCGCTGGCACACCAGCTCGTCACCGCCGCTCGTGGGATCGAGCTGGTCGCGATCGCGAATCGGAGCCCGGATCGCGCCGTCGAGGCCTTCCGGGGAGCCGGCATCTCGCGTCCGCTGGGTGTCGACACTGCGGGCGCGCTGGAGGACGCCGTGCGGAGCGGCCGACCGGCGGTTGCGGAAGACGCAGCGCTTCTGTGCCGCGCTGAAGGCATTGATGCGGTGATTGAGGTTACGGGAACCGTGGAACCCGGCGCGCGCGTCGCGTTGGAGGCCATCGATCACGAAAAGCATGTGGTGCTCATGAACGCCGAGCTCGGCGGCACGCTCGGACCGATACTGAGACGGCGCGCGGAACGGGCGGGCGTGGTGCTGACGGACGTGGATGGCGACCAACCGGCCGTCCTCATGAACCTCTTCCGGTTCCTGTGCGGCATCGGCGTGCGCCCGGTTCTATGCGGCAACGTCAAGGGCCTCCAGGACCGCTATCGCACGCCGAAGACGCAGGAAGCCTTCGCGCGAGAGTGGGGCCAGGACCCTCTGAAGGTTACCTCCTTCGCGGACGGAACCAAGATCTCCTTCGAGCAGTCGTGCGTCGCCAATGCGACCGGCATGCAGGTCGTACGACGCGGCATGCTGGGCCCGGAGGTTCCGGCAGGCACGCCCGTTGAGCAGGCAGTCGACTGGTTCCCGCTGGAGGAACTTCTGGAAGGTCCAGGAGTCGTCGACTACGTCGTGGGAGCGTCGCCGGCACCGGCGGTGTTCATCCTGGGCTCCGTCGAAAATCCGCTCCAGCGCCACTACCTGCGCTATTACAAGATGGGCGACGGCCCGCTGTACTGCTTTCACACCCCGTACCATCTGTGCCACTTCGAGGTGCAGAACAGTATCGCGCGCGCGGTCGAGTTCGGTGCGAGAACTCCGAGATCGTGGCGACGGAAGGGCTTCTGCCGATGGGGCTCGCGGAAGGCTGTCGGTTGAACCGGGACGTGCCCAGGGACAGCGTGCTCACGTGGAAGGACGTGGAGGCGCCGCAGGAACTTCTGAGCCATCGCCTCCACGAGGAGCAGCGCGCGACGTTCGCTTCGGTCCGGGCCACGGAAGTCAGCCCGTTGCCCGCCGACCGACCCACCCGGGCTTCGAGTTGAGCCGGGTGCCGCGATACATCCTGGGGATCTCGGCATTCTTCCACGACTCGGCCGCAGCCCTGCTGCGGGATGGAGAGATCGTGGCCGCCGCGCAGGAAGAGCGCTTCACCCGCGTGAAGCACGATCCAGAATTTCCTCGCGAGGCGATCGCGTGGTGCCTCCGGGAGTGTGGGATCTCCGCCTCCCATCTGGAGACGGTCGTCTTCTACGAGAAGCCGCACACGAAGCTGGATCGGCTCCTGGAGACATACCGGACTTTCGCACCGGGCGGATTCGCCTCCTTCCGCCGGGCGCTCCCCCAGTGGGCCCGGACGAAGTTGGACATGCCGCGTATCCTGGAGGAAGGGCTCGGGGATAGCTTCGGCGGGGAGCTGTATTTCGCCGGCCACCACGAGTCGCATGCTGCCAGCGCCTTCTTCCCCTCGCCGTTTGCCGAGGCGGCCATCCTCACCCTCGACGCGGTGGGCGAGTGGGCGACGAGCTGGATCGGATACGGCAAAGGAAATCGCATCGAGGCGACGCACGAGATGCGCTTTCCGCACTCGCTCGGCATGCTCTACTCGGCCTTCACCTACTACACGGGTTTCCGCGTCAACTCCGGCGAGTACAAGCTGATGGGCCTGGCACCGTATGGCCGGCCGGTCTATCGGGACCTCATCCTCGACGAGCTTGTCCGGATCCACGAGGACGGCTCGCTGTGGATGGACATGTCGTACTTCAACTACTGCCAGGGCACGACGATGACGTCGGCTCGGTTTCATCGCCTGTTCGGCGGGCCGCCTCGGGCGCCTGAGAGCCGGATCACGCAGAAGGAGATGGATCTGGCTGCCTCCGTACAGGCCGTGTGCGAGGAGGCGGTGGAACGAGCGGCCGAGCACGTGTACGAGCTGACGCGTCTGCCGTACCTCGTGATGGCGGGCGGAGTGGCACTGAACTGCGTGGCGAACGGGCGGCTCTTGCGAAACGGGCCCTTCGAGGCGATCTGGGTCCAGCCGGCTGCCGGCGATGCGGGCGGCGCCCTCGGGGCCGCCCTCCTGATCTGGCACCAGCTTCTTGACCGGCCTCGCCGTACAAGCCCGACCGACGGGCAGAGGGGGTCACTGCTGGGACCGCGTTATCCGGACCGCGAGATAGGGCTTTACCTGGACTCGATCGGGGCCGTGCACGAGCACCTGTCCGACGAAAGGCTGCTGCTGGACCGCGTGGCCTCGCTGCTGGCCTCGGAGAACGTCGTCGGCTGGTTCCACGGTCGGATGGAATACGGTCCGCGGGCGCTCGGAGCGCGCAGCATCCTGGGCGACGCCCGCTCTCCCGGCATGCAGCGCACGATGAACCTGAAGATCAAGTTCCGGGAATCCTTCCGCCCGTTCGCGCCCGTCGTCCTGCGGGAGCACGCGCACGAGGTCTTCGAGGTCCCTCCCGGTGCCGATCTGCCGTACATGCTGTTCGTCGCTCCCGTGCGGGAGGAGTGGCGCACGACACTCGACGACGAGGAGCGGCGCCGAATGGAGGACCCGGATCTCACGGTGAGGGTCTCCGTCGCCCGGTCCCGGCTTCCGGCGATCACGCACGTCGACTACTCGGCCCGCGTCCAGACGGTGGACGAGGAGCGGCACGGCCGCTTCTACCATTTGCTGAGGCGGTTCCACGATCACACGGGGTGCCCCGTGGTCGTGAACACGAGCTTCAACATCCGGGGAGAGCCTATTGTGTGCACGCCGGCCGACGCGGTCCGCTGCTTCCTGGCCACCGACATGGATGCCCTCGTGCTGGAGAACCGGCTGCTCCTCAAAGCGAGTCAGCCGACGGGGCTTGGGGTGGACATCGCGAAGTACCGCGAGAGCTTCGCTTTCGACTGAGGGGAACGGATGCGGGAAACCATGTGGGGTTTGGCCCTGCCGGAGAGGCCCGCTCCCCGAGAGCGGGTGAGCTTCTGGCTGGCGATCAGCGTCGGAATCGGTGTCGTGTCGGGCGCCGTTGCGGTCGCTGCCGGCATCCGGGCGTGGTCGGGAGTTGGCCTCCTGGTGGGTGGCGTCCTGGTCGCGGTCGGAATCGTGTCGCCGCGCCTCACCGCGCGCGCCTACCGGGCGTGGGATCGTCTGGCCAGGGCCTATGGAGGCTGGGCGCAGCGGATGATCCTGCGGCTCTGTTACGTCACCCTCTTCGGGGCGGCAGGACTCGGCCGGTCCCGGCTGTGCCTCTCTCGCCGCGAGGCCGGCGGCACGACGTGGATGGCGCGAGAGACACTCCCGCCGCCAGCGTACCGGAACCAGGATGAATCGTCCGCCAGGGCCGTCACCACCCGCGGCTGGATCTCCGCGACAATGGAGTGGGCACGCCGCGCGGGGGAGTGGTGGGCGATCTGGCTCATCCCGTACCTGGCCCTGATGCGTCTGCTGGACGCGGCTCTCGGGCCGCAGGCAGGTGGCGAGGAGCCACCGCGCGGCATCTACACTCTCTATTGACAGACACGTGATTAGTTTCCTCCGTGGCGTGATTGCCTCGCTGGCCTCGGTCGTCGGCCTCGCAGGGGCGCTGTTGGTCATGCTGGCCGGGGCGCCGTTCTGGGCGGTGGGATTCCTCACCCGGCTCAGCGGCAAGATCCGTGGTGGACGAGTGCCTGAAGCTCTGCCCTGGCCGGAGCTTCTCCAGTTCGAGCCGGAGATCGGTTGGCGGAATAGGCCGCGTGTGGACGGCTACGGGGACGCACAGGGGGTCGTCTACCGGATCACCACCGATCCGGAAGGATGGCGGGGGCATGTGGCGCTCGCCGATGCGGACGTGGTCGTTCTGGGCGATTCCTTCGCCTTCGGTCACGCGACCGACGACGACGACTTCTTCGCGGACTTGATCGACCGTCCGCGCATCAAGGCGGTCGGGGCGAACGGGTACAATATGGTGCAGGAGCTGCTCTGGCTCGAGCGTCTCGCGGACGGGATCCGCGGCAAGCTAGTCGTCTGGCTGGCGTACTACGGAAACGACCTGTACGAGAATCTGGTGCCGAACCTGCTTGAGTACCGCCGGCCCTTCGTCCGCGAGAGCGGAGACGTTTGGGAGGTCGTGACGGAACACGTAAGCACCGACCCGTGGCCCTTCTGGGAGGAGTCGGACTTTCCGGCCAGGCTCGGCGAGATCTGCTCGACTACCCTGCTGTCCCTGCGGGCCTTCGGCGCGGCCCGGCACCTGATCGCCAGGGCCGCAACCGTGTGCCGCGAAGCAGGCGCTACCCTGATCGTGGTGGGTGTGCCGGAGGGGTGGCAGCTCAGCGAATCGGGTCGGCGACGGCTGCAGGAACGGGCGCCGGACCCGGAAAGCTTCGATTCCGGGAAACCGGATCGCGCCCTGGGGGAGGCCTGCGCGCGTCTTGGCGTTCGGTTCGTAGCCCTCGGGCGCCACCTGACCCGCAGCGACTACCTCGGCGAAGGTCACTGGACGCCGGACGGGAACGGCAAGGTGGCGAGGCTCGTCGCCGAATGGTGGACGGAGGTGCGGCGCCCGGCGGACGGAGACGTGGGTGGCTCGACGGAACCGAGGCCGCAACGCCCAGAGGTTGCCACCCCGATCGAGGGCGGAGCGAGGTGAGGGGAGGGGGGGCGATGCAACGTGGTCCGTACCGCATCCTGTACGTCGCCGCGTTCGGCACCGGTGGATCCGTTCGCAGCTTGGCCGAGCTGGTCGGGGACTCGGAAGCGCTGGCAGATGCGATCAGCCGCCTGCTTGCCGATCGCTAGTTGGCGGAGCGGATCGGGAGCCGAGCGAAAGCGTACGTCGCGTCGCGCAGCACCATGAGCAGCCACGTTCGGGCGATGGAGGCGCTCTACGAGCACCTGTTGAGCCCCGTTTCGGGAGCCGGCGGAGGACCCGCGGGGAAGGAGGTGTAGGAAGCGAATGGCTCTCTCAGCGACACAGTCTCTGGTCAGTGTGGTAGTTCCTGTCTATAACGGCGCCCCGTTCATCGCCGAGTGCCTCGACAGCGTAATCTCCCAGGCCTATCAGAACTGGGAGTGCATCATCGTCGACAATGCAAGCACCGATGACACTGGGCAGATCGCTCATGCTTATGCCGAGCGGGATTCCCGAATTCGCACGGTGACCAACCCACGGACTGTCCCGATCATCCAGAACTTCAACATCGCGGTGCGACAGGCCTCGGAGGACAGCGAGTATACACAGGTTCTATGCGCAGACGACTGGCTCTTCCCGCAGTGCATTGAACTAAAGGTGGACCTCGCGGAACGACATCCAACAGTTGGCCTCATCGGGTCCTACGCCCAATGGGGAAGCGAGGTCTGGCTCGACGGACTTCCCTTCCCGAGTCCCGTCATGCCGGGTCCAAGGATGATCCGTTGGTCACTGATGAACGAGAGGAACGTTTTCGGCCCGCCGACCGCGGTTCTGTTCAGAACGGAATGCGTACGGTCCAAAGCCGAATTCTTCGATGAGGGTGAACTCCACGCAGATATCACGTCCTGCTTCGAAGTTCTGCGGAACTGGGATTTTGGGTTTGTCCACCAGGTGCTGACCTTTGTTCGTAGGCATGAGGCTTCGAATACTTCCACGGTGTGCGACCGACTTTTCACGTATAAGCCGTTGAAGGTCATTCTGTTGGAGCGATATGGGCCCGAAGTGCTGGACGCGCAGGATCTGGAGTCCTGTCGCGCGGGGACGTTGGGTCGATACTACGCCTTTCTCGGGAAGCAGCTGACGCGACGTCCATGTCATCGAGAGTTTTGGCGCTATCACGAAGCGGCCCTGAGGAGAGCAAGCCTCCCCTTTTCTCGCCGAAAGATCCTCACGGCCTGTGTAGCCTACGTTGCCAGGCTGCTCCTGAATCCAGAGAGCACCCTTCGGCGCGGGCTGCGACACCGGCGAGTATGATAACGGTAACAAATGCGCCTGGGCGCGTAGAGAGGGAGACCGTTCGCGGATGACACGTCTCCGGATTCTGTACGTAGTGAGGTTCGACACAGGAGGCTCCATAACAGGTCTGTACGAGGCGCTGAAGGCCCTGTCCCGGCAGCGATTCGAACCCGTCGTTCTCTTCTACCGCGAGAACAGGTATTGCGATGCCTTCCGTAGCATCGGAGTCGACGTTGCCGTGCTGAGGGATGGGAACCGCCAGGATGTGCGGGTAGAACCCGATCGCCGACGCCGCTGGCTCCACAAGCTCGCGACCACGAGCCGGTCGACCGCCGAGGTGCGTGCGCTCCTTCGCCGCGACTGGCCACTAGCCAAGCGCATCTCCGCTTTCATCGACGACCGGGGAATCGACCTTGTGCATCATAACGACAACCTACGCGCTCACAGGGCGTCCATCATGGCCGGTGCCTTGCGTCGAGTTCCGCAGGTCTGTCACGTCCGGTCTCTGACGGAGTACTGCCGTCCAGTGGACTTACTCCTTGCCAGGCGAGTCGATCGCTTCGTGTTCATGTCCGTCGCGATTGCCAATCAATGCCTCTCGCGCCTGTCGATACCGCCGTCCAAAGGGCGAGTGATCTACGATCCCTTCGATCTGGACCAGTACAGTCTCCAACCTGATGAAGCTGCTCGCACAAGGACCAACCTCGGCCTTTCGGCCTCGGATTTCTTGGCGACCAATGTCGGCCGGCTGGTTCCGTGGAAGGGACAGGATGTCTTCCTGAGGTCGGTTGCAAAGGTGGCACCGGACTGGCCTCAGCTCAAGGCACTCGTCGTAGGGGAGCCCGAAGACAGCAGCAGCAGCCGCGAGTACGCGCGCCGGCTCGAGATGCTCGTTTCTGAGCTTCGCTTGGAGAATCGAGTGTTCTTCACAGGACATCGTGATGATGTCCCCGCTGTTCTTAACGCCTCGGATGTCGTAGTCCACAGCGCATCGCGTCCAGAACCGTTTGGACGGGTGGTTGTCGAAGCGATGGCGGCCCGCAAGCCGATAATCGCGACGGCGGCGGGCGGGGTCCTGGAGATACTCGACGACGGCGTGACAGGCCTGCTTGTGCAACCCGGGCACGTTGTCGAGATGGCGGCCGCTCTCCGGAGACTTATCGTGGATCGTGACCTGTGTCGGAGGCTGGGACGTCAGGCACGGGGTATGGCTGAGAAGCGCTACGATGCGAGGCAGCAGGTCCGTGAGCTCGAGTCGGTATATGAGGGCCTGGTCGAATAAATGACGAGCAACTACACCCCGTCGGCGCCACGAAGATTGGGGGCCCTGAACGCCCCCCCCAACGGCCCGGATTCAGCCGCCTCCGGCCCGATTCTGCGACTGAAGCATTCCCTGTCCGAGCAACGCGTGGATGTGTTCGGTATCGGCGTGCAGAGAGCAGCCACCACCTGGCTGTACCGCAACCTGATCCAGCATCCCGAGATACACGCGGCGGTCATGTGGCCGGACAGATCGCGGAAGGAGCTGAATTTCTTCAATCGGTACTATGAGAGAGGTTACGAGTGGTACCATGGCCTGTTCGAGTTCGGTCCCTGGCTGAACGTGGACTTCTCGATCCTGTACTTCGCCAATCCGGGAGTGCCCGGGCGGCTTCACCGCTACAATCCGGACGCTCGGCTCATCCTCTTGCTGCGTAATCCGATCGACCGTGCTTACTCACAGCACCGGCACGAGATACGTCGTGGACGCGTGCCGAAGGAGTTGTACACCTTCAGGGAGGCCGAGCGGCTGAACCCGAGCTACCTCGACCAGGGAAGGTATGCCTCGCATCTCGACAACTGGCTTCGATACTTCAGCCTCAAGCGTTTCCTGATCGTCGATTACGACGCCGTTCGCTCGGAGCCGTCGGCGCTCCTCCGAGCCGCCCTGGAGTTCGTTGGCGTGGACCCGCACTTCGAGGCTGACGGGGTGGCGGAGGTCGTCAACGCCAGGACGCCCAGACGTCGTTTGCCGGCCCTCAACCCATTGGTCAACTCCGCGTCGGCGTGGGTCAGGCGCTCCCTCGGCGAGAAGACCCACCGTGCGATCAGCGTAACGGGGTTTCCAGCGGTGTTTCGCAGGCTCAATCAAAGGCTGGTCGACGACGAAGGGATCCCGCCGCTCTCAAAGGCAAACCGAGCTTGGATGCGAGAGCAGCTAGCTCCAGAGATCCACCGGCTGGGCGAGATGCTCGGGAGGGACTACTCCCATTGGTCCTGATCGAGCCCGGGCCCGGCCGCTCGTATGGGCACAGACGACGGACCTTGTGCGCGTCCTGATCGTAACTCCGTCCCTTCCACCGCGTTACGGCGGAGCCGCGCTCGCGGCCTACCGCTATGCCGAGAGGTTGCAGGCCCGGGGCCGTTCACCGGTTCTGGTCGGACCGGTCTCTGCGGGCGAGAGCGCTGCGGAGAACCTTCCCCCGTATGTTCGCGTCGTCGAGATTCCCGAGTACCCTGCCCTACGCCTCCGGAGCAGCCGACTCGGCGCACTGGCCCGAGTTGCGAGCATCGGGAAGCGCCTGTACACGGTGCTGAGTCGACTGGGAAACGACTGCGACGTCGTGCACATCTTCAACGCGTCGTCGATCTTCACCCTGAGTGCGGTGGCCGTGTCCAGAGCCCGGAGGCTGCCGACCGTTCTCGAGATGTCCCTTCTGGGCTCGGATGATCCGCTCGCCCTGCGCCAC
>JBDHBD010000042.1:0-7689 GCA_039587755.1 Gemmatimonadota bacterium
CACGACTCCTCGGCAGATCCCTCCTTGGCAGGTATCATTCACGGTGGAGGGGTTGCCGTCATTACATCCGGTGCCGTCGCGCACTGGAACGAGCTGGCAACCGAACGCGGAGTCACAATACGAGTTCATACACTGGGTGGACGGGGCGCAGGTTGGCGCCGTGCCGGCGGCGCATTCGAAGTCCTGGCAGGTCTCGTCACCGTTGCAGGCGTCTCCGTCGTCACATTGGGGGTCTGCGGTGCACTCGGGCACCACGCCCTCGCAGATACCCAAGGAGCACGCGTCATCTATGGTGCCCGCGTCGCCGTCGTCGCAGGGAGTGCCGTTCGGCACCAAGTCGTTCGTGCAGGCAAATCCGGAGCACGCGTCGGCCGTACAGGGATTGCCGTCGTTGCATCCACTAGGGTCGCACGGAAGGGCCGGGATCGTGATCGGGTCCGTGAAGCTCCACTCCGTCCCGATCGCGTCGTACGCAGTGATCTCCACGTAATACGTGCGGCTTGAGTCCAGGCCCGCGAGCAGGTATGAGGCCGTGCTGTTGGGATCCGGGGGCAGGTATCCGATAGCGAGTCCCTCGGATAAGGCCGTGGGCTCGAACCCGAGATACAGCCGATAGCCCGTCAAGTCGGGATCGGGAGGAACCAGCCAGCTCAACAGGTAGTCTCGCTCGGCTCCTGATGGACAATCCACCCCCGAGTGACACATGGCTACGCAGACTCCGGCGTCGCACCAATCTCCGATCGTCCCCGGATCCACATCGTAACACGCGGTTCCGTCCTCAACCACCGTGCTCCCGCAGCCTAGTGCGATGTCGCATGTTTCCACCGTGCACATGTTGCCGTCGTCACACTGCAGGTCTGTGGTGCACAGGATTCCCTCGCAGATCCCCGCGGAGCATGCATCGTCTATGGTGGACGAATTGCCGTCATTGCAGGGGGTAGCGTCGGCCACCGGCACGCTCTGGCAGCCACTCGCGGGGTTGCACGACGAGTCCATGCACTGGGTGGACGGGGAACAGGTTGGTGCCGTGCCGGCGACGCATGCGAAGCTCTGGCAGGTCTCTGTGCCGTTGCACGCGTTTCCATCGTCACAATGAGCGTCCGCGGTGCACTCGGGCACCACCCCCTGGCAGATCCCGGCGGAGCACGCGTCGTCTATGGTGGATGGATCGCCGTCATTGCAGGGGGTAGCGTCGGCCACCGGCACGCTCTGGCAGCCACTCGCGGGATCGCACGACGAGTCCATGCACCCGTCGTCACAGCTGCTGCCGTCCGGCACCTGCACGAGCTGGCAGCCACTCGCGGGGTTGCAGGACGAGTCCAGACACTCACTGGACGGAGCACAAGTCAACGCCGTGCCGGCGACGCATGCGAAGCTCTGGCAGGTCTCTAGCCCGTTGCACACATTGCCGTCGTCACACTGAGCATCCGCCGTGCACTGGGGCAGCACTCCCTGACAGTTCCCGGCGGAGCACGTGTCGCTTACGGTGGAAGGATTGCCATCGTCGCAGCTAGTGCCGTCCGGCACCGGCACGAGCTGGCAGCCACTCGCCGGGTCGCAGGACGAGTTCAGACACTGGCTGACCGGGGCGCAAGTCAGCGCTGTGCCGGCGACGCATGCGAAGCTCTGGCAGGTCTCTAGCCCGTTGCACACGTTTCCGTCGTCACACTGAGCATCTCCGATGCATTCGGGCACCACTCCCTGGCAGGTACCGAGGGAGCATATGTCGCCTACCGTAGAAGAATTACCATCATCGCAGGGGGTGCCGTCCGGCACCAGAACGTTCGTGCACGCAGCTCCCAAGCACGCGTCGGTCGTGCAGGGGTTACCATCGTCGCACGCACTGGGGTCGCAAGCGACGGGGATCACGATTTCGTTCGAGTAGACTGACTCGTTTGCGGCCCCGTCGTACGCGGTCATCACCACGTAGTATGCGAGGCTCTCCTCGAGCCCTGTCAGCAGGTACGAAGCCACCCCGTTTGGGTCGGGGGCGTGGTACCCGATGTCGATTCCATCGCCGTAGGACATGGACGCCGAAGCTAGATACACCTGATAGCCCGCTACGTCGGGCTCCGGAGGAACGATCCAGCGCAGCTGATGGTCGCGCTGGGCCCCGAGCGAGGGAAGAGGGAGCAGCAGCGACAAGAGCGCCGCAACGGTCCGGACGCCAGAGGCTACTCTCGGACCTCTCCGCACAGGATCGGAAAGCCTCGCCACACTCCTCGTCTCGGAAGCGGGGCGATCTACCTTTAGCTGGCCACCGCACCGCGCTCACGCCAGTCCGGGCGCGCTCCGACGGGTAACGGGTACTTAGGGGCCCGAGTTGCCGCTTCGTGGAGCCCCGCCGGCTAAGGATCTAATCGGAGCCCTTGACCCGGCCTTTGAGATGCCTGCGCTTTGCGATGAGCTCCTCCAGATCCTCTGTGCTGACGAGCAGGCGGGCGTTGGCTCCGTACACCACGCGCAACCGCGTTCCTTCATGCAGGAGTATCTTTTCCGGGAGGTCTTTCAACATGCGAAATCCCGGCTGACCTTCGACCTCGGTCGCTAGCCAGTACGCGTCGTTTCTCTCAGCGCCAGCTGTAATGAATTGAGCTCCCGAACCGCCTTCTTCGAAGCTGACTCTGAGCCACTTGGGGCCAATCTCGGTCACTAAGCCAGGGGTGTCCTTCGCTACGATGATCACACTCTCGGCTGTGGCCTGGCTCTCGGGCGTTGAGATGTTCTTTGCGAGGACCGCAGCCGAAATATAGAACTGCAGGTTCTTCAACTCTTGGTCTTCGATCCCAAGATTCTCCCGGTGACCCGTATGCAAGAAGCTTATCTTCGGGGAGGCACAACCGGCAACAAATAGGATCGCAACGGACGCGAGTAAGCATGCAGCTCGATTCTGGATCATTGTCAGGACTCCTGAAAAAGTGCGTGGTTCTCTACAGTCAAGAGGCCTTCGGCGGATCATGCGTTCTTCAAGCGCCCGAGAACTGTCGAGGCGGCTCGCAGAAATGTCAAGGCTCGGGAAATCATAAGTCGGGCACGCTCCTTCGGCTTTCAACAGGGATGCGAAGAAAAACAAAGGCTCGAAAAAACGAAGGCCCCGACCCGGAGGTCGAGGCCTGCGCAATCTCTCATCCAGCAGGGACTAGTCCAGCCCACGCCTCCGCATGGCCAATCCGAGGATGAGACAACCCACGCCAAATAGCACAGCTCCATTTGGCTCCGGTGTAGCTGCGCCGTACCCGCCCTCCATGCCTTCCGGCCCTGCAACGAACTTCGCGGCGGCGCGCGCCCGGAGGTCTCCGGGCGGGACCTCAGTATGCTCATTAGCGAAATGGTAATCTGCGAACGGGCCGGTTCCCACGATTCCAAGGGTGAACGTCCCGGTGCCGGATGAGAGAATCGCCGTCTGGCTCTTCTTGCCGGCGAGCAGCGCGGCGTCAAAGATCCCGAACTGAGCCGCCTGCTTGTCGAACTCGAGGCTCCAGCCTGTTGGCAACAAGGTCTCCGTCAGGGTAGTGACGCTGTCCGGGAAGTTGAAGTAGATCTCGGTGATCTCGAACTCTGATTGGTTGTTGACCGTCAGCATGAGCTCCGTGCCGCTCACAACAAACTCGAGCGTAGCGCTCAGTGCCGATGCGGGCGTTGTGCTGTCGCTGCTATGGTTACTGAGTTCTATTGTCGTGGCGTTTGCCGCAGACGCGAAACCAGCGATGACTCCAACAAGCAACAGCTTGCGTATGCTTGATGCTCGCCTCATCAGACCACCCTTCCCGCCCAAGGAGTCTTCTTCGGTAGAGGTAGATGGTGTGACCTCATGGTGATCCTCCGAGTCGACGAAGATACAGGTTCCGCGCGTATGGTCTGCACATCTCACGCCAAGATGGAAAGTGCCCTAAAATCAAGGAGTTAGGAGTACAGGTGCGCTCCAGCTTGGGCCCCGAGTGTCAACGGGCTTTACAAGAGAAGGGCCCCCGGCCAGCTTCCCCCCGGGCCCTTACGGGGCGTAATCGAAAGATTTCCCAGTTAATCCAATTACTTAGCGCTCTACCACCCCTGTTGGCTCGCGAGTGTAAAAGCAATTGACACTGTTCATGTCGGCAGGACCCAGCCCGGTCCTACTCCTTGAGTCCGTGCTCCCGCAGGAGCTTGTAGACGGTCGGACGGCTCACGCCGAGAAGCCGGCTCGCCTCCGCGACGTTCCCCTGGGACTCCGCCCAAACCCGTGCCACCGCGCGGTGCTCGGTCTCCCGAAGCGCCTCGCTGAGCGTGGACGGCTCCGGCTCGGGTGTGCCGCCCGCCGGGAGGTCGAGATCGGGTGCCGTGACGCGCTTGCCTTCCGCCATCACCACCGCCCGCTTCATGCGGTTCTCGAGCTCGCGCACGTTTCCGGGCCAGGGATGATGGGCAATAGCGGCGACGGCGTCCGGGGCCAGCCGCTGGAGCGGACGTTTCGCTCCCCCGCGGAATTGCTCGAAGAAGTGCTGAGCCAGCACCACCGCGTCCTCGACGCGCTCGCGCAAAGGGGGGATTCCGATCGTCAGTTCGGAGATCCGGTAGTAGAGGTCCTCGCGAAACGCGCCATTTTCAACAAGTGCGGCGAGATCCTGGTGGGTGGCACTCATGATGCGGACGTCGAGAGGAATGTCGGTGCGGCCGCCGACCCGCTGGATAACCTTGTCCTGGAGGAAGCGCAGGAGCTTCGCCTGGAGCGCGAGCGGCATATCCCCGATCTCGTCGAGGAAAAGCGTTCCGTGATGCGCGAGCTCCAGCCGCCCCACGGACCGACGCACGGCCCCCGTGAACGCGCCGCGCTCGTGGCCGAAGAGCTCGCTCTCGAGCAGGGACTCGGGAATCGCAGCGCAGTTGATCGTGGTGAGAGGGGCACTTGTGCGGAGACTCCGGGCATGGAGTGCGCGAGCGAGAACCTCCTTGCCGGTCCCGCTCTCGCCGACGAGGAGCACGCTGATGTCGCTCCCGGCTGCTCGCTCCACGAGTCGGCAGACCTCGCGCATCGACTCGCTCGTCCCGATGATCTCCGGTAGAAGCTCGCGCCCGGCGGAGCTTGCCAGGCGGCGGTTCTCCTCCTCGAGGTAATGGAGCTGGAACGCCCGCCCGACGAGGAAGCGCAGCTCCTCGGTGTTGAGCGGCTTCCGGTAGAAGTCGTAGGCCCCGAGCCCGACGGCCTGGAGCGCGCAATCCCGCCCCTCCTGGCCGGTCACCACGATGATCTTGGTCTCGGGCGCCAGGGTCAGGATCTCGCGAAGCGCCGCCAACCCTTCGGACGTCCCATTGGCATCCGGGGGAAGACCGAGGTCGAGCAGGACCACCGGAAAACGTGCTCCCCCCAGCTTCTGGAGGGCACTCGACCGATCGGTAGCCTTCGCGACCGCGTAGTCCTCGAAGGTCCACTGCAGCTGGCGGAGTGCCGCCGGGTCGTCCTCGACGATCAAGAGGGCGGGCTTCGGGTTACTCACCGGCATCTCGGCCCTCTTGCTCCCACCCGCCTGTGTTGCCGCTCAGCAGCGGAAGGCGCAGACGGGCCACGGTTCCCCGTCCCGGCTTGGATTCGATGGCGAGTTCCCCGCCCAGCTCCCGGGCGCTCTCGCGACACTGGTACAGCCCTAGCCCGAAACCGTGGGGCTTGCTGGATCCGAAGGGGCGCAAGAGTCGCTCCCGGAGGAACTCCGCGCTCATGCCAGGCCCGTCGTCGATCACCTCCAGCAGCGACGCGGCGCCATCCCGGTGCAGCCGCACGGTCACATGGCCTTCTGGTCCCGCTGCGTCGATCGCGTTCTGTACGAGGTGACCGCTCACCGCCACGAGGCGATCCGGATCGCCGGCAACGAACAGTGGCCCGTCGCCCAGCTCGAGACGCACGGATGGGCGTTCGCTCGGATGGCCGCGCAGCGAGTCACCGATCAGCTGGGTGAGGTCGCTGGAGGCGGTCGTCGGCGCTTGCGGGTCGCGGCGACGCAGCCGGCCTAGCACCCGCTGCATGCCCGCCACCGATTCCTCCATGCTGAGCAGCATGTCCTGCTGGAACTCGGGTTCCTGGATGTGCTTGCGGGCATTCGCAAGCGTGAGCGAGAGGTTGTTGGCCAGGTTGCGCAGGTCGTGTGCCATGAAGGCGAGCCCGCGGGACAGCTCCTCAAAACGGCGAGCCTCTTCGAGGGCTCGCGTGTTCTGGTCCTCCGCGAGGTAGCTCGCCGTATGGCACGCCACCGTCTCCAGCAGCTCGCGATCCTCCCGATCGAGCGCACCTCGGCCTCCTGGTCGGGCCAGGACGATAAAACCGATCGAGAAACCTCGCTGGATGAGCGGAATCAACAGCCACGCGGACTTCCAGGCCTGGAGCCAAGCCGGTAGCCATGGCGCTTTGCGCAACGTGTTTCCCTCCGACCCGTCACCCAGGTTGAGGAGGCGGTCGCCGCGCGCCGTCAGCTCCTGCGCGAAGCACCCTCCCGTGGGCTCATCGCTCGCCCCCCTCGGAAGCCGGTAGCCGGCCACCCGTGCAAAGACTTCACCTTCTCGCAGCCACAGCCCGCCCTGCTCGCAATCGACGGTACCGGCGACCGCCTGGAACGCCCGCTCTGGAAGGCTCCTCCCCCGGCCCGATGAGGAGAGTGCTGCTGAGAAGCGCCGCCACTGCTCGCGGTAGTCGTGACGATGGGTGAAGAGATAGCTGCTCAGCTGCTTCTTGAGGGCGGTCCGAATGGTCCCCGAGAAGAAGAGCGCCGCGAGCAGCATCAGCGCTGCAAAGATGAAAGTCACCTGCAACACGCCAGCCCACTCTGCTTCGAGCGCCCCGAGGAGCGTTCCGATGCCGGCCAGAGCCAGCACGTAGATGCCGACACCGACCAGTGCCGCCGAGTGGTAAACAGCGCGCCGGGAAACATCCAGCTGCGTTGACCAGCTGGGATTTCGGGCTGCAGCCACCGCGACCAAAGGAGCGGCGATCGCGGCCACGGCACCGCGACTCGCATCGAGGATCGGGTCGATGCGTCGGAAGAGCAGCGACTCCGAGTAGAGGAAGAGGTCGTATACGAGCATGCCCCCGACGCCGATGCAGAGGTACTTGAGCCGCCAGCGGCTTTCCAATTGCGTCTCTCGCAAGACGGCTTCTACGAGCAGCAGTCCGATGGTCACCAGCAGCAGGTGGCCGGAGAGATCAGCAACGAGGAGCCCCTCTGCAGGTGGCGACGCGAGCTTGCCTCCGTAGAGATAGAGCCCCACGAGGGCGGTGCAGATCACCCCCACGGATCCCAGCCACCAACGGGTCTCTCTGGACGCGGCACCCTCAGGATGGCCTGCGCTGCGGACTAGCACCAGAAACCCGAGCCACGCGCCCAAGCGGAGGACCTCAAGCAACTGAGCCATCGGGCGCTGGACCCAAAGACCGGTCTCCAGCGCCACGCTGAGCGCCCAGAGAGCCGTCGCGGAGCAGGCTGCAATCAGCATCCACGCGGTCAGACGCCGCGTGGAGTGCGCTAAGAGCAGGAGTGCCAAGACTGCGTAGAGCAGCGCGCACGCGAAATTGGTCCAAACGACTACAGCCATGGCAGACTCACGGTTGAGCCCGAGGGCTCGAAATAGACGCCTCTGGGCCGGGATTATCCCATTTTCCGGGGCGATGTGGCGTCTGGACGGTTCTGTGCGTCTCCTCCGGGTGTCGGCCCCCTACGGGGGTCCCCT
>JBDHBD010000043.1:0-6666 GCA_039587755.1 Gemmatimonadota bacterium
GCCGAAGCGCCCACCCGGGACCTCCTGCCGTCGAGCCGCAGGCGAGACCCTGAGCCGGCGTAGCCGGCAAAGAACCCCATTCACCCAGCCCAGCACGCATACACTTCAACACACGTCAATACACGCCAATCCCCGCGATTCGACTTCAATACACTTCCCCTCATCTTGTTACAGCTACTGTGACAGTTCGTCTGCGGTGCAGCTACCGTGACAGTTGGGTATCAGCCCTGAGGCTCGTACTTCTTCAGCAGTGCCTGGAAGCGGGGTTAGTCGCGGAGGGGATCCCACGTCGGGTCGAGGCGTAAATCGGCGACCGTAAGGGCCCAGGCATACTCCATCTCCATGAGCTCCTCGAGGATGTCCACGGCTGCGTCGTATTCCCCCAGCAGAACCTGCACGACAGCCATGTCCGGGAAGGGGACGGCCTCGTTTAGAAGATCGGGACTTGTTGGCCGAGCCCGGCTCAGCCCTCCGCGGCGCTCTCAGCCGCCGCCACGATGCGCTGTCGCTGGCCGCGTGTCAGCATGTCTTCGGCAATCACCTGGCGCACCACCCGGGCGACAAAGGCGTAGCCTCTTGGCTCTGCCTCGAGCCACCGCTGCCACTCGAGCTCATCCAGGGCTCCAGCGACGGTCTCCTCGTCCAGGCCCGCCACATCTGCCAGCACGATTGGATCGACCCGCTCGCTCAGAACCGATGACGCGGCCAGGACACGCTGCGCCGGTTCGCTGAGACGGCGAAAGTTGATCCGAAGAGCGGCCACCACCGTGTCCGGAAGATCGGACGGCGGTGTCTGGTCGAGTGTCTTTGCCGGGGCCGGCCAGGCTTCCGGGGGGCCATCCTTGAGTTCCAACCCGAGGCGAACTGCATCCAGGAGCTCGACCGCCAGGATCGGCATTCCGGCCGAGTCGGCCTCGATCCGCCGGACAAGGCGGTCGATTTCCTCCTCTGTGTACCAGGACAGAGCATGGCGTGCCAGGGCGGCGAGCGCATCGCTGTCCAGCGGTTCGAGCGTCACGGTGCGAGACAGCTCGACCGTGTCCGGATCGGAGCGCAGCTGGTCCAACAGCTCCCTCAGCCCCCGACGACTGGCGGTGAAGGCCACCGCGAGCGGTCGCTCATGCAGATCCCGCAGCAGACCCCGCAGCGCCTGGCCCGACTCCTCGTCGAGCCATTCCGCGTCGTCGACGAACAGAAGCACCGGTTGCTCATCCAGCACGGCTCGCAGCACTTCGCTCACCGCACGGGCGAGCGGAAGCGGCCGAGAATCGCCGATCTCGTCCGCGAAGCGCTCCCCCCAATCGGGAAGCTGTTGTGCGATCGCCGCCAGGGCGGCCGGCGGTGCGGCAACCAGACCCGGCGCTTCGACCAGACCGGCGCTGCACAGTCCCACGACACCCGACCACGGAGCCTCGAGATCGGACGGGACGGCGCGGATGCCGGCCACGACCCCACCATCGAGTCGCACTCGGGTGATGACCTCTTCCGCGAGCCTCGTCTTGCCGAGACCCGGCTCGCCTTCGATCGCGAGTGCTGCGGCATGGCCCTCGGTCCGCACGGCGCGCCACACCTCCAGCGCCGTCTGCAGGTCCGCTTCGCGGCCCGCCAGCGGCCAACGTCGAGCCTTGCGCTCCTCGTCGACCAGATCCTCGGGCAGACGCCACCGGCGCTGAAGACGAATGCGATTTGCCAGCCTCACCGTCTCCGGCTGGGGCTCCACACTCAGCTCGTTCTCCAGGCGTTCCCGGAACTCCTCGAACAGCTCGAGGGCCGCCGTGCGGTCACCCGTGAGCGCCGAGGCACGCATGCCCGCTCGCGCCGCCGGGTCCGACCGCGGATCCAGGGCGAGAGCCCGTCCGGCGGCATCGGTCGCGCCGAGCATGTCGCCGCGGGAGGCGCAGAGCTCCGCCCAGCCAACCAGAGCCTGTACGGAGTGGCCGAGCCACAAGCGACGCTCGGCCGAGACCCAATCTTCGAACGCCGATGAATCGGGGACGCCGAAGCCCTCGAGGAACGGCCCGCCGACCAGCTCGGCTGCCTCCTCCCACGCTTTTTCCGCCAGCCGCTCCTTCAGCTCTTTCACATCGAGCTCGAGGTCGGCGGTGAGGAGCACGTTGTGGCCCTCGGACTGCACACTGTCCTCGCCGATGCTGCGCCGGATCACCCGCAAAGCTTCATTCAGCGAGTGTCGGGCCGTGGTCTCGGGCTTCTCTCCCCACAGCAACCCCGCCAGGTGCTCGCGTGTGCGGCTTCGGTCCGGTGAGCGAGCGAGATAGAGAAGCAACGCGAGGTTCTTGCGCCACAACAACTCTGGCGGTGCCGGGGCTCCGTCGACCGACAGGCTGACGGGCCCGAGCGTGCGTGCGTGAATCACGAGCGACTCCATACCCGCTGGACGAGCTCGTCGAAACGCGGGTGCGATCGAAGCGGGTCGACCAGCGAGCTCTCGCGCAGCCAGACGACGAACTCGTCCCGCCGTTCGATAGCATCCTCCATCCAGTCGATCGCCTCGTCCAGTTCTCCGAGCCCCGCGTGTGCCAATCCGATCCAGAACGGTGATACGTACACCCCGTCCGCGCTCTCCTTCAGTGACTCGAGCAGGGGACGCGCGCGAGCTCTGTCTCCGGCGACCGCGAATCCGTACGCGATCGCGGCGCGGTACGTGCTGGGGTTGCCCCGCGTGTCCGACTCGGCGCGCTCCAATCCCTCCAGCACCGCGGCTGTCTGTCCGAGGCCGAGTTGCGCCGCGAGGAGCCACAGACCGGCCTCGGCGAACGAAGGGTCGAGCTCCAGGGCGCGGGCGAGCTGCTGTGAGGCCTCCGCGTACTCGCCCTGGTGAACCAGAATCTCTCCCACTCCCGTCCGCATGGCCGGCGAGTAGCGGTCGAGCCACTCCGCCGCGTAGGTCGCCTGCCGGATCGCCTCGGTGAACTCGCCGCCGCCCGTGGCGAGGTGCTTGGCGTACCACAGCCGGATGAAGGCACCGTTCGGGTTCAGGTCGAGGGCTGTCAGATAGCCGGCGCGAGCGGCGTCGAAGTCCCAATCGTACCAATGTTTGACCTCTGCGAGCACGGCGTGAGCCTCGGCCAGCCCGAGATCCAGATCCAACGCCCTGAGCGAGAACTCCCGCGCCCGCTCGAAAGCCGCCTCGGGTTCTTCCAGCCCGCGACCCGACAGGCTGGCGTGCACGCCGGCTAGCCCAGCAAAGGCGGCGGCGTAGTCCGGATCGAGGTCGATAGCTCGCTGGAAGTAGTTCGCTGCCATGCCGAGGCTCTCGCGAGACCGCTGGTCCCAGGCCGACAGACCCTGCAGGTAGAGGATGTGCGCGTCCCGGTTCTCTGTGAGGCTGCGCACCAGCCGGTCGTCGGCGGCGAGACGGATCTCGAGGGTCTCTACGATGCGGGACACGACTTCCTCCTGCATAGCCAGGAGGTCGGAGCCCCTTCGGTCGAATCGATCCGCCCACTGCGAGACGCCCTGCGCGTCGTACAGCGTCGCGCTGATACGGTACTCGTCCTCCTCCGGCTGGACGCTGCACCACAGGACGTTCGCGATCCCGAGCGAGGCGGCGATCGCCTGGATCGGCTCGGACCTGAGCGCGCTCGTTGAACGAGGGCCGGCCGTTCGCACACCCTGGACGCCGGCCAGCGCCGTGCTGAGGTCGATCGCCAGCCCCTGGGCCAACCTCTCTCCCTCCGGCTCCGAGCCGAGGTAGTCGCACGGAAGAACGGCAAGCGAGATCGCGTCGGGCGAGACCGGTACCAGCGCGACGGTCCCGGAGTCGATTCCACCGCCCTCGTCCCGAGAGGCTCGATTGAAGATCCAAAGGACGGCGAGCAGCAGGACTGCCGCCAGTACGGCGCCCCCGCCGAACCATGCCGTGCGACCCGCAAAACGCCCGAGCCGCCCGCCGCCAAAGCCGGGCTCCATACCCGCCTGCGCACCGGCCTTCGATAGCGCCCGCCCGAAGGACCGTGCATCGGGCCAGCGCAGGCGGGGATTCCACAGCAACCCCCTGCCCAGGGGCCGGTGCAAGGGCTTGGGCACGCCACTCCAGTCCGCGTCCGACGGCTGGTCGTGGAACTGCCAGCGCCGTCCGGTGATCGCCTCGTACAGGACCATGGCGACCGTGTAAAGGTCCGACTGTTCGGTCGCCTGGCCTCCTGAACGCACCTCCGGTGCCATGTACCCTGGCGTGCCGACGGTCTCGTCGACGCCTGTGAGCGTCTCTCCTTGTTCCTCACGCGGCTTCGCGATTCCGAAGTCGCCCAGGAGGAGGTGATCGTCCGCCACGAAGATGTTGGATGGCTTTATGTCGCGGTGGATGACACCTGCCTCGTGCACCGCCGCCACCGCCTCCAGCAGACGGATTCCCGCGGCGAGGGCCTTCTCCGGCGGCAGAGCCCCCTCGTCCAGCAGAGCGGCCAGGGTCTCACCCTCTACGAAGTCCATCACGTAGTAGAACAGGCCCTCACCCTCGCCTACTTCGTGGATGGGGATCACGTTCGGGTGAGTCAAGCGGGCGAGGGTCCTGGCCTCGCGCAGAAAGCGCTCGGCGCCCCGTGCGGTCGCCAGCTCCGGTCGTAGCACCTTGATGGCGACGGGTCTCCGCAGAGAGAGATCGAAACCCCGGTACACCGTCCCCATGCCGCCGGATGCGATCTCTTCCTCAACGGAGTACTTACCCGCCAGAGCGCGCTGGAGTCGGTCGATCAGGGGATCCGTCGGAGTCCTCCGGCAAGGGTACACCACCCGGAACGGACGGCTCGTTCTTCACACTGCGCCCCGAGTCGGAGCCCGGTCAAGTACCGACAGGCAGCCGACCCCGGGTCCGCACCTTGCGCCCCTCATGAGGGAGCGGGCCTATTACCGGTCGCGATCAGACCGGGGTACGGCACATGAGCGAAATCGAGAGGCCGGATCGGCGGGAACAACGGCTCTGCCGTGGCCTGGCGGGCGTGACCGGGAGCTTGTTCGTCAGCCTGCTCATGCTGGGACTCGCGGGCTGCCAGGCGGATTTCGAGGCGGCAAAGGAAGGGGCTCGCTTCGCTGTCCAGAACCTCTACGTCGGCGCTGACCTTGCCGCGCTGCTCTCGGCCGAATCCCCGGAGGCCGTTCCAGCGCTGGTCGCGCGCGAGTTTGCGAACATTCAGACCAGTGACTTCCCGTCGCGGGCCGAAGCCATCGCCGCGGCGCTGACCCGACATCGCCCTCATCTCATAGGCCTCCAGGAGGTCTCCAGCTTCCGACTGCAGTCACCCGGCGACGTTCTGGAGGGCAACCCCCGACAGGCCGAGGACGTGGTGCTCGATTTCCTCCCGGCCCTGCTCGAGGCGCTGCGAACGAGGGGGGCCGAGTATCGTGAGGTGGTGCGCTACTCAGGGATGGACGTCGAGGTGCCTCTGCCGCGGCCCGACGGCCGGCTGGACGACGTGCGGCTCAGGGACGCCGGGGTCATACTGGCGCGGGCGGACGTTGCTGCGACCGATCCGCGCTCCGGGAACTTCCAGACCAACCTCGTCGTGCAGGTGGGGGGGGAGAGCGGTTTCCCCGTGATGCTGCTCGGCGGGTGGGCATCCGTGAAGGCCACCGTCGCCGGCCATACGTACCGCTTCGTTACGACGCACCTGGAATCCGGCGATCTGGCCCCCGAAGTGCAGGAGGCGCAGGCGCGGGAGCTGCTTGAGACGCTCTCGGATGAGAGCCAATCGGTCGTGATGGTGGGTGACTTCAGCTCGACACCCGACGGCGCCATGACCGCGACGTACGAGCGAGTCCGTGAAGCCGGGTTCGTCGATCTCTGGCAGGCGGCCCGACCACAGGACCCCGGCGTCACGTGTTGTCAGGCGCCCGATCTCCGCAACCCCGGGTCCATGCTGGGCCGACGCCTGGACTTCGTCTTCTTTCGGAACGCACCCGATCGTCGGGATGACCCGGTGGGCAAGGTCATCATGACGCGAATCGGTGCGGAATCGGACGACCGGACCGCGTCCGGGCTGTGGCCTTCCGATCACGCTGGCCTGGTCGCGACACTTAGCAGTGACGAGGAAGCCGATGGCGACTGAACGGGAGCAGGCGAGGTGGGTTGTGGTTACGGGCGCCTCGAGCGGGATCGGCGAGGCCATCGGATACACTCGATTCCACACCGATTGCGGCGAAGCGACCCCATCTCACTTCGACTCACTCCCCCACACTTTGTTACAGCTACCGTGACAGTTCGTGAGCGACTGCCTGTGAAGGGATTATTCCCCACACGCCGACGGAAGTTTTCCCACCCCTTGTGCCTCTGGCTACCCCGATTCCGCACGCTAGATTGGTCCATTGGCCGCGACGTGTTGTACCGCCGTACCTCCACGACTGCTTGACCGCCGCTTGACTGCGCTTTGGCACCTTTGCCGAAAAGGAGGTGCCACATGCAAGCGATACCGCGATCCCGATTCGTACGCTTCGTTACCGCTACGCTGGCGCTCACGAGCGTCTGCGTCCCTGCTGGACTGTTCGGGCAAGAGCAGGAGACGCGCCCGGAGGTCACCGAGGGTAGGCGGGTAAGAGTCACGCACGACATGGGGCGGTCTGTCGGCCGCCTGGTTCACCTTTCCGGAGACTCTCTCGTTGTCGTGACGGACGACAACGACCAAATCCGCTTTCGTTCCGATCAGATCCAGC
>JBDHBD010000044.1:0-6129 GCA_039587755.1 Gemmatimonadota bacterium
CAATTCAGGAACGCTACCGCCTGTCACACTAACGAAATCCGTGCCGTCGTTCAGGAAGGCCTTGCCGTGCCACACACCAGGCTGCGGGAACACCGTCAGGATGGTTCCCACGAGGTCGCCGGTTACGGTGCCGACGTTTGGACCCCCTGGCGCGAGTACGAGGGCGACTTCAAACCGAATCCCTTGGCATCCCGGCATGACCGAGGTGGTGACCGAGAGGTGGTCATCCGGCTGCACGACCGTGGAATCGCCACAGGCGAACGCCAGCAGAAGAACCGGGAGTAAGAGGAGCTTGCGCATGGGAACACCTCTCCTTGCCGATGCGGCTGCGTGGCGTCTGCCACGGTTCGTCTGCGGGGCAGCGTAGCAAACGCGGGCTCGTGGCGTGCCATCGGCACAACACGTCGCGGCTCGGTATCGAGTGACGGTGAAGGAGGAGTCCCGCTGACCTTCCCCTTCATCCTCTCGAACGAAATCACGCGTCGAAACGGGTCAAGAGAGGGGCACCCCATTCGCCTTGCACGTCCTACATGGGATGCCTAGGCTGAAGGAAAGCGACCGTCCTGTTCCGTTGGCCACGCCCCTGCCAGCGGAGGTGGTTATGCCGTCCGCGCCGTCCCAGGTCACCCGCCTGCTGAAGCAGTGGAGTGCCGGGGACCAGCGCGCCCGGGATCAACTCATCCCGATCGTGTACGGTGAGCTGCGCCGGTTGGCGCACCAGCGGTTAAGGCGTGCCCCTCGCGAGCGCACCCTGAGCACGACAGCCCTGGTCCACGAAACGTACGTTCGGCTGGTGAAGGCCCCGCAGGTGGACCTCCCGGACCGGGCCCATTTCTTCGCGCTCGCGTCCCGGATCATGCGGAACCTGCTGGTGGACCGTGCCCGCGCCCGGTCGGCGGCGAAGCGCGGCGGCGGGGCGACTCCGCTGGAGTTGAACGAGAGCCTCTGGGTTTCGGACGAGGATCTGGATGCCGTCATAGAACTCGATGAGGCCCTCAAGCGTCTCGAGGCTCTGAGCTCGCGGCAGAGCCAGCTGGTGGAGCATCGTTACTTCGGCGGGTTGTCGCTGGAAGAGAGCGCCGTGGCGCTAGGAGTCTCGCCCGCCACGGCGAAACGTGAGCTACGCTCGGCTCGAGCCTGGCTCGCACTGGAGTTGGGGGGCGAGCCCCTTATCTGAGTCACCGTATGGATGCGCAACGGTGGGACGAGATCCGGACGGCCTTCGACGAGCTCGTCGGGGTGGACGCGGTCGAGCGGGCGGACCGTCTCACGACGATCGGCACCACCGACCCCGAGTTACGCGTGGCCATCGAGTCGCTGCTGGCGGCCGACGCCGAGGCTGACGAGCGGCTCGCGTCGATCGAAGCTGTCCTATTTGCCTCCACCGGCGCCGAGTACTTGGAGCGCGTGAAGGCCGCTCTCGCGGACCGCTATACCGTCCAGGCCGAGATCGGCTGGGGCGGCATGGCGACGGTCTTTCGCGCCCTGGACCTGAAGCACGATCGCCTCGTAGCCATCAAGGTTCTGCGTCCGGAGCTCGGGGTAGCGCTCGGTGCGGACCGGTTTCTCCGCGAGATCCAGATCGTCGCCCAGCTCCATCACCCGCATATTCTCGCGCTCTACGACTCGGGCACTGCGGATGGTTTGCTGTATTACGTCATGCCGCTCGCGGAGGGTGAGACACTCCGAGCTCGGATCGCCCGTGACGAGCAGATACCGCTCGCGGAGGCGCTTCAGATCACCCGCGAGGTGGCCGACGCGCTGAGCTACGCCCACGAGCACGACGTCATCCACTGTGACGTAAAACCCGAGAACGTCATGCTGGAGTCCGGCCATGCGGTCGTGACCGACTTCGGGATCTCACGGGCAATCTCGGAAGCGGGTGACAGCAGGGTCACCGAATCCGGGATGGCGATCGGCACGCCCGCCTACATGAGCCCGGAGCAGGCGGCTGGCAGCACTGAGCTTGATCAGCGCACGGATGTGTATTCGCTCGGCTGTGTGCTGTACGAGATGCTGGCGGGCGAGCCGCCCTTTCCGGCCACGAGCACGCAGGAGATCCTCGCCCGAAAGGCGACGGCACCCGCCCCTTCGCTACGGACGGTGCGGGGCGCCGTGCCCAAACCGGTCGAGGCGGCGCTGCAGCGCGCGCTGGCCAAGGTCCCTACGGAGCGGTTCCCGACCGCCCAGCTGTTTGCAGATGCGCTGACAGCGGCAGACGCGAGACCGGTGAGGGGCTTGACCAAGCCAAGTGTGTGGTCCACCCGAGCGATCGCGCTGGTGGCGCTCCTGGCAGCCACCGGTGTGGTAACAGGGGTGTGGTTGAAAGGAAGAGCAGGCGCAGGCGAGCTCGATGCCAATGTGCTGGCCGTGGCTCCGTTCGACGTCATCGGATCGGGGCTGGAGATGTGGGGTGAAGGGCTCTCCGACATTCTCTCCCACAGTCTGGACGGTGCGGGGCCGCTCAGGACGGTGTCCCCATCGCTGGTCGTCAAGGCCTGGGACGGGCCGGCCAATCCCACCTCTGCGTCGCGGCTCGGGGCAGTCCTTGGAGCGGGGCTCGCCGTGTACGGCCGCCTCGTGCTTTCGGGAGGCGACTCGGTCAGGCTTAGCACGACACTCCTGGACGTGGCGTCGCAGACCACCATCAGAGACCTCGAGGTCCGCGGGCATCGCGACAACGTCGATCGTCTCGCTGACTCCCTGGCCGTCCGTCTGCTCGGCGAGCTCAACCGCGTCAGGCAGCTGGGCGCTGTGCAGCTCCATTCGCTCGGCTCGTCCTCTCCCGGGGCGCTGAAGGCCTTCCTCCAGGGGGAGCAGCACTTCCGCCGAGCAGCGATGGACTCCGCGGGGCTCTACTACGAGCGCGCGATCGAGTTGGATTCCACGTTTGCCCTCGCCCACAACCGCAGGGGCTCCGTGGCTTGGTGGCCCTCGGTTCAAACGGTTCAGCCAACCCCACCCTGGGGATGGTGGCTTCGAGCGGGGGAGCTCAACCGGGGACTCGCCGTCCGCGAGAGTCTACTGGTCACGGCCGACTCGATGTATGCAGCGGTCAGGACTACGTTCGCGCCCGACTCGATGACGTGGGCCATGCTCCAACGGCTGTTCGCTACGTTGGAGGACGCCGACCGCATCTACCCTGACGATCCGGAGATACGGCACCGCATCGCGGAAGCGGAGCTCCACACCCCCATCTTCGGGCGCGTTCCCGAGCGGCCGCGCGAAAGCTTCGCGCGAGTCGTCGAGCTCGATTCCACCTTTACGACGGCATATGCGCACCTGATCGAATTGCACGGGTGGCTGCAGGAAATCGAGCTGGCCCGGAAGTCCAGCGCGGCATACCTGGCACGCGGGCCAGACGACGCAGTGGCGGACGCGCTCCGCATCCTGCACGCCATTTGGGACCCGGCGCGAGTTACGCAGGCGGAGGTCGAGTCTCTGCTCGATACCGCCTCGCTAGAGAGATTTTGGGACGTGTCGTTTCCCCTGGAGACGCTACCGGATCCCGCGGAGCCGGCGATTCAGGTCGTTCGGGCGTACTTGTCTCGCAACGATGGCGACGGGTACGCACGCGACTATCTGGCGAAAGTACTGGCGTTTCGCGGCCACTTGCAGGAGGCGCGAGAGATCGTCGAAGAGCCTGAGACATACCTCTCCCGATACGTGTTCACGGAGCTGGCGTTGCTGGGAGTGATCCCGCTCGAACGGGCGGCCGAAGTGTTCTCGAGGTTTCCCCGCGAGCTGAGCGATCTACCGATCCCGTGGTGGGCAAGCATCGGCGATACCACCTCCATTATGGACGCCCGCACGGCGTTCGAGGCATCCATCAGGTCGGACACGGTATCGGACACCGAGGTCGGTTGGGCGCGCTGGCGCGCAGCAAAGGCGGACTTCTACCTGGCCATGGCGCGCCGCGATACGGCCGAGGCCCTGCGCCTGGCGAGTCGGCTCCCCGAATACCACGTGTGCAACCAGGGGTGCTACTACCAGAGACTGACGAAAACCCGCCTGCTGGTGGCCACAGGCAGGATTCGAGAGGCCGCCCGGCTCCTGGATGAAGGCTCGAACAACGCGTTCACCGTGGATCGCGTCCAGATCGAGTACCGGCCCCTGAGGGTCCACGTGCCCGGCGATGTGATCTGGCGACTCGAACGAGCTCGGGTCCACGACAGACTCGGCAACGCAGAGCAGGCGATAAGAGATTACGGGTTCGTCGTGGATGTGTGGGGCAATGCGGATGCCTCGCTTCAGCCGATGGTCGAGGAGTCGCGTGAGGCCCTCCAAAGACTGCAGGGAGAAGTGCGCCATTGATGGTTAGATTGGCTCTGCGACTGCGCGCAACTTCCCGCGAGGGTCAGGTTTCGCAGCCAGGATTCACCGGAGAGAGTATGCGACTCATCCGCTGGACGATCTGGACCAGCATCTCGGCCCTCGCCGCCACCGGCCTTTCGGCGCAGGAGGCGTACGTCCCGACCGCCGATAACCTAGCCGCCCTGAGAATCAGTGAGTCGGGCTACGGCAATCTCACACTGCGGTCCGTTGCTCGAGCACCGCGTGGGTCTTGAGGAGGAGCACGATGACCTCGACAACGCCGTCAAGTACCACGCCCAGTTCCTCGAGCTGTGGAAGGAGGCTTACCCGGAGCTGCAAGCCCCGGGTGCAGGCGGCCCGGGGCCGGCTCCAGGAGATCGTGGCGGAGCGGGGACAGCTTCGCTATCGGCTCACTTCGATCATCCACTCCTCCACGAACGCCACATAGTAGTCCCGCAGCTCGGGGTAGAACTGCGAGCTCACGATCACGAACTGCCGGACGGATTTCACCCATTCCGGGTCGCTCGTCGGTGGATCCCCCAGGCCGAAGTTCCGGTGGATTACGGGGCGCACCAGCCCAGGTTCTTCCTCGAAGCCGTCGCTTTCGTCGATCAGCTTGATCAGCTCGCCCAGTGAGAGCGGCGTCTCAGACCGGTCGAACGGCAGAACGAACTCGGTCTCGTACTCGTCGACGATCCTGTAGCGAATCCCACGTCCCGTGGGACGGGCCCGCACTTCGCTCACGTCGCCGGTCGTGGAGCGCAGGGAGATCCGGGCGATCGTGGTCTCACCGGGCAGGTCGGACGGCAGGTACTCACCGCCCATGAGGAGAGGGTGCAGAGCCCCCCAGCCCTGTCGGAGCGACTCCTCAAGCAAGGAATCGAGGAGTCCTTCGGAGATCTCCTCACCGGCCTCGAGGGCGGCGATCACCAGCTCTCTTCGTGCCTCACCCTTGATCCCGGCGAGAATCGCGGCGATAGGATCGCCATGCTCCCAATACGTGTTTGGACGGAACGAGAGGTCGAAGTCTCGCGTGGACTTCATGCGTGTCTCCTGCCGGCACGACCGGCTTCGGATCCGCAAGAAGCGCAGGTGGGGGACGACGTCCCGACGGAAAGGAAGGGCACCGTCCGTCCGCGCTTTAGAAGGTGTATCCCTTCGGGCCGGCGCGCCTTCAAGCTGCGGAATTCAAATCCGCACCGGCCAACCAGCCTTATGCTGGTCGGACACCGAAGAACGGTAGGGAATCTGCAGCACGCGATCAACCACGTGCTCTCGCTCACAAACATCTCCGGAACCTCCAAGCACTGCTGCGTGAAGGCCTGAAGGGATGGGGTCTGGCGCGTCTTCGTCGGGCCTGTCCACCTCGGCTGGCTCGACGAGCGCGACTACCGCACCATGGACGTCAAAGGCAGGAAACGACGACGCTAGATCTGTAAACGATCAGTCCGATACGTTCTGTAAACCATCAGCCAGTTGGTTCAGGCAATCTGTTTGCTGCCGCCGTCCCTCACTGCTCCGACGCGGAATCGTCGACCGGCGTATCGAGGATGCCCAATTGTTGTCGCATGCCCAAAATGTCGGCGACTGTCCACTGCTCAACTATCTTGCCATCAACGATGCGGTGAATCGCGATCTCCGGCATCGTGACCTCTTTGCCGTGCGACGGTTCGCCATCAAACGTCCCACGTGAAGTAAAATGTGTCACGACTAGGTTGCCCTCTGCCACCACTTGTTCAACGGTCTCGTTCCAATTCGGAAATCTAGCTCGCGCGTCCGTGACGAAGGCTTTGAACTCCTCGCGCCCATGTGTAT
>JBDHBD010000045.1:0-7232 GCA_039587755.1 Gemmatimonadota bacterium
GCCTATGGAGCTCAGTACGCTAGCCAACCTGGCCGAGATCATCGGTGCCGCCATCGTGGTCGGTGGCGTTGCCTTCGCCTTTGTCCAACTGGCCCATTTCCGCCGCCAACGGCAGGTGTTGATGGGCGGCGTAGTGCTCGCGTCGTGGGAGAAGCTGAGCGTGTGGATGGCGCCATCCGACAGGAGCAGGGTCGCGAGAAGTTCGATGAGTGGATCCAGTGGCTCTGCGATCAAATGAGGCGCTACCCGGAGGTCGCGTTGGAGCCTGCCTGCGTGGAACACAAGAACTGGAAGCCTGGGCGGGTTTCGATGTGGTGGCCCGCGTGATGAGTCCCCCGGAGGTTTCGTCTCTTGCCTGTCAGAAGGAGCGATTCTCGCTTCCCGAGGGCTGTCACTACCTGAACTGCGCCTATATGTCCCCGCTGTCGAAACGGGTTCAGGAAGCGGGCATCGCCGGAGTTCGAAGAAAGGCGGTTCCGGCGGAGATCCGCCCTGACGACTTCTTCACCGGCTGCGAGGAGATTCGACGGCTGTTCTCCCGCCTCGTGAACGCGCCCGATCCGAATCGTGTCGCGATCATCCCCGCGGTATCGTATGGGTTGGCCACCGTGGCCATGAACACTCCCGTGAGACGCGGCCAGAACATCGTGACCGTGCATCATCAGTTTCCTTCCAACGTCCATGTCTGGCGCCGCCTGTGTGCCTCGACCGAAACGACGTTCCGGGTAGTCGACCCGCCCACCGGCGGCCGCGATCGCGCGTCGTCGTGGAACGAGGCCATCCTGGAGGCGATCGATGGCGACACGGCCGTCGTCGCGCTCGCCCCCCTGCATTGGACCGACGGGACTCGTTTCGACCTGGTCCGGATCGGCGATCGGGCACGAGAGGTGGGAGCAGCGTTCATCATCGACGGCACGCAGGCAGTAGGCGCCGAGCCATTCGATGTCCAGGAGGTTCGGCCGGATGCGCTGGTTTGCGCGGCGTACAAGTGGCTAACCGGCCCTTACTCCATCGGCGCCGCTTATCTCGGTCCCCGGTACGACGACGGCGTGCCTCTCGAGGAAACCTGGCAGGGCAAGGAGGGAAGCGAGGATTTCGCGGGGCTGGTGGAGCAAGGAACCGCGTATCGTCCCGGTGCGGCCCGATACGATGTCGGTGAGACGGCCAACTTCGTGCTCGTCCCGATGTTCATCGCGGCGCTCGAGCAGCTGCTGGAGTGGGGCGTCGTGAACATTCAGGGGTACATAAGAGGACTCACGCGGGGGCTGCTCCAACGCGGCCGGCTCGAGGCGCTGGGTCTGGGTGTGGCGCGGCCGCACGGCGAACACCTGTTCGGCCTGCACCTGCCCGAGGACATCGAGGTACGCCGGGTACAAGCCCGGCTCCGTGAGCGAGACGTCTTCGTTTCCGTGCGAGGTTCCGTCATTCGCGTCTCGCCTCACATCTACAATGAAACGGCCGACATCGACGCGTTGGTGGACGCGTTGAGCAGTGCCCGCTGAACGAAGCATGCATACGGCGGTCCGGGCGTTGAGCGGCCGTCGCTGGCGGTGAGATGAGCCAAATCCCTGTTGTCGAGCACCATCGTGCGCGGCCGACCCCCGCGCAGGTCTCAAAGGCCGAGCGACTCGCCGGCAAGCTCGTCGCCGAACGGCCCACCCTCGAGCTGCCCGATCGATTCCGTCCGCTGGTCCCACACCGTCTGGAGGATGCCCCCACCCTGCACCTGGACGATCTGAGCACGATTCCACTTCTGGATCGGTACTACGACATCAGCTTTGTCGAAGACCGCGCTCGTCTGCGGGCCGGCGAAGGGGACTTCGTGGCTAGCTGCGCCGAGCCCGTTCACGAGTTCGAGCCATACTGTCGGGACCGCCTGGGCCTGGGCTCCGTGACCTGGCTACGTCCGCGATCCCGGGGCCGCAAGCTGCGCGTAGCCGACGCCTGCTGGACTGACCCCGTGGTTCGCCGGCGGTTGCAGGGCGCGATTCGGAGCGATCGCCTTCAGTACGTACACCCCCACATCGGGAGCTTTCTCGTGTGGGCGGTGGCGTTGCTGTTCGCCGAAGCGACCGGCAGGTCCCTCAACGGCCATCCCACGTACCGAGCGGGCGTCGGACTTCGCGACGCTGGCGGTGGCGGCACAACGTCTCTCCGAGGACTCCGAACGTATCGTGGTGAAGATCCCGGACTCGGCGGGTGGATCGGGAAACCAGGTGGTGCGCGCTTCGGAGCTTCGAGGGCTCGAGCTGGGCCAGGTCCGGCGCCGCCTGAAGCGAATAATGGCGGAGCTGGGTTGGTGGAAAGGCGAGCCCGTCCTCGTGTCCGCCTGGGAGAGCCACGTCCTTTCCTCGCCCTCCGCCCAGCTTTGGATCCCCCCGGTCAGCGATGGCGAGCCCGTGGTCGAAGGCTTGTACGAGCAACTCCTCGAGGGTCGCCAGGGCCAGTTCGTCGGGAGCAGGCCCGCCCACCTGCCGCCGTTACTGGCCCAGGAGATTACAGATCAGAGCTGGTTGCTGGGCAGGCTGTTCCAGATGCTGGGATACATCGGTCGCTGCTCCTTCGACATGCTTCTGATCGGGCGGAGCATGGGATCCTGCCGAATAGCGTTCGTGGAGTGCAACGGCCGTTGGGGCGGCACTTCGGGACCGATGACTCTGATGAACCGGCTGTTCTCTCGTTGGAGCGCACAGCCCTACGCCTCGAAGGCGTGCTTCGTGCCCGGGGTGACGCGGTTCGACTACGCCGACGTCCTCGAGCACTTCAGCGACGATCTGTATGATGCTCGTACCGGTGAGGGCCGATTGATCTTCTTCAACCCGGGTGGGCTCAAGACCCCGCACGGCGTCGACCTCATCGCGCTGGGAGAGGACTGGGGCCACGCCAGCGACGTGGTCGAACGGGAGTTCATGGTGCGGCTGCGGGGCATGGTGGGGGCGTCGGGCGAGGCACGCTCGACGTTGTCCCCAGACCGCGCGCGCCCGGCGCGGACCACAGCGGTGACGGAGCCGTAGCGGCTCGCCTGAGATCGGTCGCCTCAAGTAGGCCGCCTCAGGTAGGCCGCCTCAGGTAGGTACGATCGTCGCCCGAATCCGATCGTCCACGGCGAGTATGCTGGCCTCCGGCACCTCCTGCCAGTCTTCCTGAGTGATCGGCTCGGACGCCACGGCGACCGCCTCATACCCTACAGCCGAGTCTTGATGCACGTGAGGGATGCCGCAGATCTCGCAATCCCGGACTCCGTGGCGGGTAACCCAGTACAGCGAGTGACGCCAGCGCGTCGCGAGCAGAATGCTACCGTCGGTCAGGATGATGTTCAGGCGCGTCGGCTTCGTCTCACCGGCAGCAGCCGATCGATCGCTGAGCTCGGCGACGCCGGCGCTCAGCACGCCTGACACCGCGGGCAGGGCGGCGGGCTCGAGCTCGCCGATTCCAGCCTCCCGCATGCGGGTGAGGAGCCAATAGAACACCGCCTCGGAGTCGGTCCCGCCACTTCGACCAGCAAGTAGATCCGGTGCGGTCTCCGCGTCGAGCTCGGGGCGCAAGCTGTCGATTGCCCGCAACGTGCCGTTGTGGGCGAACACCCAGCGTCCATGCATGAAGGGTTGTGTGTTCTCGATAGCCAGTGGTCCGACCGTGGCCTGCCGGACATGCGCCACGACGGTCCGGGCGTAGCTGCGCTCCGCAGTCAGTCCAAAGTGGAGATCCTCGAACGCAGCACTGGCCCGTCTCTGGACGTGCGGGACGCCATCTCGGTACGAGGCAATGCCCCACCCATCAGGGTGCGGGAGACCCCTCTCGTCCGACTCGCTCTGACTCAGAAGCGCGTTCTGAGCGTAAACCAGGCTGCACTCGACCTTCGTCGGCTGGCTGGCGCGGAAGCCGTACAGGCGGCACATGTGGAGTTGTAGGTCGCTCTCGAGTCAGCAGTTCTTCAAGGGACTGCTACGCGTCGTCGGATCGCGCAGCCTGCTCGCTCCAACGGGGACTGCGAGCCCGGATTTCCTGCCACCGCTCCAGGACCCGCTCTTCCTCGGCGGGATCCAGATCTCCGATGTGACTGAGCAAGGTGCCGCAACTGATGGCGTGGTCCAGCGCGATCTCGACCTGGCCGAGCAGGCGTGTTCTACCTTCGTCGTCGAGCTCGGCGACGCGACCTGACAGGAGGGTCTTGACCGCGAGTTGGCCTTCATCGTGCTCATCGTACAGCCGGCTCACGAACTCGTCTCCGAGGCGGGTCGCGAGTTCCGGGTAGAAGACCTCCTCCTCGAATTCCATGTGTGCCCCGACCAGACAATCCATGACCTCGGCCTGGTGGGCGGCGGTCTGCAGATCGTTCTTCTTCAGGGCCTGGTGAATCTCGTATAGCCCCCGCGTCAGGTGCTGGTGCTCATCGAGAAACATCTGAGCGAGCTTCGTACTCATGGTCTTCCCGCCGTATCTCGTGTGGTCGTCGACCGCGGATCTTCCCGTTGAGACGGCGGCCTAATCGACCCCTACACATTCACAACCCATATTGTACCCCAAAAGGTGGATGTTGGAACCCTGCGCCACACTCGTTAGCCTGAGAGCAGGATCTACGGTGCGAATCCGAAGGTCGTAGCCCCGCGACACTCTTGGGAGCAGGAACTCGTAGTCTCAACCGGGAACGGCCTACAGCGTCCCGCGACGACGGGAGGACGGTTCGCATGGGAGACGCCGTGCGCGGGGTGTGGCACCCTCAACCGATAGAGAACAGATGACCTCACACCGGAATCTGCGAGCGGCATTACTCATCGCGTTGGCGGGATTCCTGTGCATCACGTGGTTGGGCCGGCCGGGTACTCGGCGGGCAATTCGCCTGGACACGCCGCGCACGTGGACCTCCGATTTTCGAGCGCTATCTCCCGCTCGACAGACAGAGGCCGTGGCGGCACTCATCCAGATACAAGAGCGGCATGACGACAGGTTCTTCCGGCTCCCCGATGTGCTCGCGACCGGGGTCGGCCTGACAGAGAGTGGCCGACTCGCACTCCATGTCTACGTGGGTCGAGAGGCGTCCCGATTGGTGACCTCGCTGATCGGTGCGCAACTGGAGGGGTTCCCCGTGGTGGTGCGCGAGGCCGGACCGTTCGTCGCGCTCCAGGAGCTCCCCGCGGTGGCACCCGCCCGCGAGTCGGACCGCGCGACGGACGAGACGGATGTAAATCGTATGGGGTGGTTCGAGCGTCCGGTCCCGATCGGCGTCTCGACTGGCCACCCAAGAGTGACCGCAGGTACGATCGGAGCCCTGGTAACCGACGGCGCGCTGCGGTATGCCCTCAGCAACCAGCACATCTACGCGGCCGAAAACCGCGTCGACATCGGCGACAATCTGCTCCAGCCGGGTACCGCGGATGGCGGGTCCAACCCGGCCGACGCCATCGGCACGCTGGCCGCCTTCGAGCCGGTCGACTACTCGCTCCTGGCGAACAACCGCATTGACGCCGCGTTGGCCCTGACGACGCAGGTTGATTACCGGACCCCGCGCGACGGATACGGCGCACCCCGCGCGACCACCGCAACCGCACGCCCGGGCATGAAGGTCAAGAAGTACGGCCGCACCACCGGATTGACCGCTGGCAGGGTCGACGCGATCAACGCGACTGTGAGCGTCCGGTACAAGTCCGATATCGCGCGCTTCACGGGGCAGGTCATCATCTGCTGCTCGGCGAGCGCCGGCGGGGATTCTGGATCGCTGGTGGTCCAGGACGATGTGAACGAGGACGGTGTCGAGGGCAGCGAGGACCGGAAGCCGGTCGCCCTGCTGTTCGCGGGTGACGGACGTTTGACGATCGCCAACCCGATCGACGAAGTGCTGGATGCGTTCAGTGTGCGCATCGTGGGAGAAGACTCGTCCTAGCAAACCGCCGGGAACGCGGGGCACGGTGGCGTCCGCCAGCGACCTCCCCTGGCCGCTCTCCCTCGGCCCACTTACCTATCAGCTACCTATCAGCCTCCAATGATCCTATAAGAAAGCTGGCCTCCCTGAGGCCGGCTCCGGAAGCGAGCCTTCGGAGTCGGAAGAGAGCGCTGAGGACGCTTCTCAAGGAGGCCAAGGTGCAGTATGCGGGGATCGACCTGCACGGAAAATATTCGGTGGCGGTGGTGCTGGACAGCGCGGGGGATCGGGCTTTCTTCGAGGCGGTCGAGGGCCCGGTAGAGGCGGTGGTGGAATCGACGGGGAACTGGCACTGGCTGTACGACCTGCTGGAGTCGGAGGGGATCGAGACGAAGCTGGCGCACCCGGCGAAGGTGAAGGCAATCGCGCAGGCACGGCTGAAGAACGACCGGATCGACGCCAAGATCCTGGCGCACCTGCTGCGGACGGACCTGCTGCCCGAGTCGTACGTGCCGCCGAAGGAAATCCGTGCGCTACGGGAGCTGGTGCGATACCGGGCGTCGCTGGTCCGGAACCAGACCCGCCTGAAGGCCCGGATCCGGTGGCTGCTGGCGAAGCGGAACCTGAGGCTCGAGGCGCGGACGCTGATGAGCGTGGCGGGACGGGCGGAGCTGGAGGCGCTAGCGCTTGACCCTCGAGCGCGGCGGGAGCTGGAGCAGTGCTTGGCCCTGCTGGATCACCTGGAGGGCTACATCAGGGAACTGAACCGGGAGATCCGGGGGCAGGCGAAGGACGACGACCGGGCGCAGCTATTGATGACGGTGCCGGGGATCGGCTACTACCTGGCGCTCCTCATCCTGGCGGAGATCGGGGACATCGATCGCTTCGGGTCGGCCCGGAAGCTGGCGAGCTACGCCGGGCTGGTGCCAACGACCCGGAGCTCGGGGGGTCGGACCTACCACGGTCGGATCACCAAGCAGGGCTCGGTCTGGCTGCGCTGGGCGATGATCCAGGCGGTGCTCCACACGGTACGGCAGCCGGGTCCGATCCAGCGCTTCTATCGCAAGCAGCTCCGCCGCAAGGGGAAGCCAATCGCGCGGGTGGCGGCCGCACGGAAGCTCCTGACCCACCTCTACTGGGTGCTGGTGAACGAGGAACCGTACGACGAAATGGTCCGTCGGCTCGAAGCCGCCGAGATGCGCTCGGGATCTTACAAGGCGTGAGATATCGCCGACCCCATGAATGAGCAGTCTCGGTCGAATGCACGATCCTGGGCTCGCGGCCCGTAGAGGTGTTTGAACGGAATTCGTCGATCTGAAGAGACCGAATCACACGCGGACTTGACGGCCAGCTTTCTTAGAGGTGTAAGATC
>JBDHBD010000046.1:0-6188 GCA_039587755.1 Gemmatimonadota bacterium
CCTCGGTCAGGCTCGGCTCGATCAGGACGCTCCCCTCCGGGAAGAAGACTACCGGGAGCCGATAGGTGTCGTCACTCGCGCCCTCGACCAACGCACGCGCCTCGGCGTCACGCTCGATGTCGAGGAACTGATACGGAATCTGGCTGCGCGCGAGAAAGTCTTTGATGCTGTGTGAACCGGCCGACCACAACGTACCCGCCACGCGGATACCGTCGTAGGGCACGGTCGCCGTAGCTGCCCAGTCGCTGATCAGGTCATCCAGAATCGGATACAGGTTCTCCTCGGCCGGCGTCCAGGGCTTCATGAGGTAGTGGTCGAGCCCGACCTCGTTGATCGCGGAGATCGCCGCTTCGGTATCCGCGTACGCCGTGAGCAGCACCTTGCGCGCTTCCGGATATATGCCGCGGGCCTCGGCCAGAAACTCGGTGCCACTCATCTCCGGCATGCGCTGGTCGACGAGAAACAGCGCTATCGCGTCATTGCGTTGCTTGAGCTGGTGAACCGTCTCCAACGCCTCGTCACCGGAACTCGCTTTGAGGATCCGATACTCCTGGCGGAAGTGCCGTTTGAGATCACGCTCGACGGCATTGAGCACCAGTTCTTCGTCGTCGATCGTCAGGATGATCGGCTTGGCCATTAGCTTGTGAGGTGAGGGTCCGGGCCGGCAGGCCGCCGGAGCTCTTCAGCGAGCCTGCTCACGCGGTGATCGGGAGCTTGACGGTGAACCGCGTCGCTCCCGGCCTCGACTCCACCGAGATGTGCCCGGCGTGCTTCTCCACGACGATCCCGTGGCTGATGTTGAGCCCCAGACCGGTGCCCTCGCCGGGGGGCTTGGTGGTGAAGAACGGATCGAAGACCTTCTCCTGAGCATCGATCGGGATCCCCGGTCCGTTGTCGGCAACCTCGACGACGACCCAACCGCCGTCCTTATAGGCTCTCAGCTCGAGCGCGCCCGTCCCGCCCATCGCGCTGATCGCGTTGTCGATGAGGTTGGTCCACACCTGGTTGAGCTCGCTTCCGTAGCCCTGAATGCGAGGCAGATCCTCCGCGTAGTCGAGACTCACTTCGATTCCGTCCCGAAGCTTGCTGCTCAGCATGACCAGCGTGTCGTCCAGCCCCTCGCGCACGTCGACCGACTGGATGGGGGCCTGATCCATATACGAATATCCCTTGAGGGCCTTGACGATCTCCGCGATGCGTCCGGCCCCGTGACCGATCTCCTCGAGCAGTATGTACGCCGTGAACTGACTGCCGAAGTAGTCGATCACGACCGGCACCACCGCAGGCTCGAACTCCCTGGTCACGTCCTCCAGCTCCGCGGCGCACAGCCCCATCGCCACGAGCGTCGATGCGTGCTCCCAGGGGTCCTCGATGCCCCGGCTTTCGAGCCAGTCCTCCACCTCACCTTCGAGATCGCTGCGGGCCAAAGGATCGAGCGAGCTCGGCTTCTTGGCTCGCGCCTCGGCCTCCTTCTCGATCTCCTCAACGAGGTTGCGCTCTCGGCTCGAAAGCCCCGCCGCACCGAGCGCGAACTGCGCGCGCTCGAGCCGGGCGATCGAACCCCTGAGCTGCTCCGCCCCCTGCCTGGCGATAGCCGTGGGGTTGTTGAGCTCGTGAGCCATGCCCGCGCTGAGCCGGCCCAGTGTCGCAAGCCTCTCGCTCTGACGCAACATGACCTCTTGCTGGAGGTACGCCTGCTCGAGATCCCGGAGCTTCTGCTCCTCCCACAGCATGTGGACCTTGCGGTGGAAGAAACCGCACACCATCGCGAGGCACTTGACGTCGAGCTCGGTGAATGGCTGGCGTCGTTTGCAGAACAGATGGAGAGCCTGAGTCTTGCCGTTCTCGACCAGCGTGTTCACAGAGATCTGCTCGAGATCGTCTTTCTGAAGGTGAGTGGGGAGCTGCTCCAGCGCGTCCCTCATCGGTTCGCCGCACAGGATGCGTGTCTTGCGGCCACGCCACAGCTCCGCTTCGAAGCTCGACAGGGCATCCGGAGTCGTGCGAATGACGTCTGCGCCACCTCTGTACCCGTCGACGACGATGGCGGTGGGTTCCGGCCCGTCGGTCTCCTCCGGATCGCTATCGAAGCAGATATAGCGCCAGGAGTAGACATCTGCGACGTATTTGAGCCGGCGGGCCAGAACTTCACCGACCGACTCGATGTCGCTCGCCGCGTTGATCACGCCGGTCAACTCGAAGAGTGCCTCGTAGCGCGACACCTTCGATAGGAGGTCCTGCTTCGAGGATCGCGGATTTGCCGAGTGGTCTTTCATTACCGGGAGATGATGAGAAGAGCACTCTCTGGCGCGCAACGGTGTGCAGCGCCCTGCTCATGCCTCAGGTCTTCTCTGAAGGCCGATCCAGGATGAGCGGGGGGATGGCGACGTGCGTGCCCCGACTGTCACGCTAGCTGTCGATAATCGGCTTTTCTCCGTCGACGTGAGCGGTCCGGTCAGCCAGGCCGGTCTCTCTATCCGCCGCTGATCGCGGCCACCGCCTGGTCCGTGTCCCACACAGCGTTGGCCATGAAGCGGAAGTTGGTGACGGCCGACTCATAGCCGTTGAGCTCGGGGATCTTCGCCGCTGCGGTGGCATCCTTCACGACGGCGACCTCGAAGCCTTGCTCTAGCAGCTCCCGCAGGTGTGACTCGGTACACAGGTTCGCCGACATGCCGGCGAGGATCACCTTGTCGATCCCTCGCTTGCGTAGCTGAAGGGCGAGGTCGTTGGTCTCCGGTCCATACACCTTGTGTGGGCTGGTGACGACCGTCTCGCCGTCCTCGATATACTTCTTGTAGCGAGGAAGCCAATCGGCCCCGGAGCCCTCGAAGCCCTCGAGAGAAAGAGGGCTCACGCGGTCGAACATACCGATTTCGTGCATCAGCACTTCGAGCGCGCCGCCGAACTGCCAGCCGTGGTCGGTCGGGTAGTAGTAGTGCGGTGACACGAAGACCTGCATTCCCCGATCCTTCGCCGCCTTCATGAGCCGATCGAGGTTTTCGACGGTGTTGTTCTCGGTTACGCTCTCGCCTACGACGCCCCAGGTCACCCCATCGGGGCTGAGAAAGTCGTTCTGCGGGTCCGTGATCACGAGTGCCGTTCGCGCGACATCGATCTCCATGCCCGGATCGGGGAGCTGCGCCCGAGCCGTGCCCGGTAAGGCTACGAGCACAAGGGCTGTAACGATCGCAGAGGCTAAGATCTGGTGCTTGCGCATGTCGTCTCTCCTTCTTCGGGGTGGGAGTCCGACGCCCTCTCGGAGGCGGAGAAGCGGAGTGATTGAGCTCCCTCCTACGCGCTGCATGGCGAGAGAACGTGGCGGGATCTCTGAGAGTTCCCAGCGGCTTTGCGATATGACACCACGTTCTTCAGCAACCCTGCACGGTGGACAACCAGTTGCGACCACGCGTAGGCAGTCGCGCAGCGGTTTGAGGAGCTCGCGACGGAACGTAGGCGAGGAAGCGCAGATTGGCCACCGTGACGGACTGTCACGCCTACTGTCACAGAGTGTGCAGGTTTGTATCGAAGTGTACGGAGGTCAAAACGGCCAAATCGGTGTGTACGGAAGTGTATCGAAGTGTACGCGTGCTGCGCCGCTTGAATCGGGTCTAGGAGATCAGGGACGTGCGCTCATGTGGGGAGAGAAATGGGGAGAAAACTCGCTACATCCTGCTACATCACGGGCTGACGGAAACGACAGAGGACACCCGAAACACCGAGTACTACATTTTGTCGTTTCCGGCCCTGATCCGGCCACGCTTTGCAAGCAGGAGGTCGTCGGTTCGAATCCGATCGGCTCCATTCAGGTGTTGCAGCCGATTCTCCGCGTCATCCGCCGACCCGCGGCCATCACGGCGCTTGCAGGGGCCGCTGACAGCCACTACTCTCGGCAGCATCCCAGCCCACCCAGGAGGGAGGCCCAAGCTCGTCTTTCCGATCGTCGCCATCGCCCTGGCCGCCTGCCAGACCCAGCCTGCGACGCAGACTGCGGACACGACCGGGGCCCAGACGGCTGCGGCAGCTGCGGAGGACGCGAAAGCGCTCGTGGCCCGCGCCTACGAGACCTTCAACAGCCGCGACTTTGATGCCTATCCAGAGCTCTTTACCGCCGATGCCGACACTTGGGCAACGGACGGATCGATGGTGAGTGGCGTGCAGAACATCGCGGCGTGGGACAGGGCATGGGCCGATGCGTTCCCCGATGCACGCATCACCTCGAGCCAAATGGTTGCGGAGGGATCCTTCGTCGTCAGCCAGAACCGTTTCAGTGGCACGCATGAAGGAACCATTGTGACGGCTGACGGCAATGAGATCCCCGCTACAGGGAACCAGGTGGACGTGCCCTACGTCGCTGTGTTCGAGATTGAGGATGGCAGGGTCAAGCACCAACGCATCTACTACAATGTCATGGATATGCTGGAGCAACTAGGCCAGATGCCGTAGCCTAACAGCCGTTCGTTCTCTCACTCGCTCACAGCGCGTCGACGCGACATCAGGCGCCCGGAGGAAATGCCTCCGGGCGTTGTGCGTCAACTCCCCGCGGCCCCCTCGTGCCCCCTCTGTGCACCATTCCGGCACAGAAGTGCTCAAATGCTCTCGCTGGATTAGCGCAGCAGAACTCCACCCGGACCGCCAAGCGTGTGCCACTAATTGTGCCGTTGCACACCGTGGCTGACCGTGGCTCACCGGGGTTAGAAACGTGGATCAGCCCATTCTTCGGGGCTCACCGTGGCCCACCGTGGTGCCGCGGACTCTTTGCAGGCAGGAGGTCGGGTGGGAGCTGCGGGCCGCTAGCGCGGTTCTCGCTCGCGCTCGCTGACGCTTCGCGCCCGAATCCGGTCGGCTCCATTCTCGAAAAGCCTTGTCTCCCCTGAGGATTCGGGGGTTCTCCGGCAAGATCGCGTTGGCACATCTCAAGGAGTCCCCAGACTACTGCACGCGCCTGGAAAGGCTCAAAGTGGAGGCCTGTTGCCAATTGGGCGTCGCGACGCTGGGCGCGCGCCGCCTGACCAATGCATGAAGCTGACGGCCCGGAGTGGCCCCTTACAAGGGAATTCCTCGTTCTTCTCTGCCGGGTCGTGTTCTGACTGAGTTGCGCGTGTCCTGCGTGGCCTCGGCGGCCGGGCTGGAAAGTGTCATCCCGATGCAGTAGCATGAGTTGTCCCCCCTCCGCGTTCGGTGAGTAGGAGGTCCAGCCGACCATGACCACGCATCCAGCGCAGGAGAAGGGGTTTCAACAGTTACTCGACGCCGCCGTCGATGCCATGCTCGTCATCGACGAGCACGGAAACGTGGTTACGCTGAATCCGGAGGCCGAGCGACTCCTCGGGTGGACGGCGGCGGAGCTACTGGGCGAGCCGTTAGAGCGGGTAATTCCCCCGCGCTTCCAGCAGCTCGCCGAGACCGCGGGGACCCTGCCGAATGGTGCTCCGGTCAGCGTGTTCGCCCAGCGACAGGACGGGACCGAGGTCCCCGTTGAGTTCAACCGCAAACCCCTTGATCCCGGCCCGGACGCGCTCGCTCTGGTGACGATGCGCGATCTCACCAAGTGGCAGCGTGCTCAGGAGGCCCTCTTCCGGGAGAAGGAGCAGGCCTCCGTCACCCTGTCATCCATTGCGGATGCCGTCCTTACGACCAGCCTGGCGGGAACGATCACGTATCTGAACCCCGCGGCGGAGCGGCTCACCGGCTGGCGCACGACCGAAGCGCTCGGGCAACCCCTGGACACCGTCCTTACGCTCGTTTCCGAGGCGACGCGGCAGCCCATCGAAAGCATTCCGGCCCGCTGTATCCGCGAAGGGCGCGCGGTGGATCTGGTCGAGGGCGTGCTGCTGCTGCGCCGCGATGGAACGGAAGTGGCGATCGGAGACTCCGCGGCCCCACTCCGCGACCGCAACGGGGCCACGATCGGGGTCGTGCTGGTCTTTCATGACGTCACTGAAAGGCGGCGGGTGGTCCGCAAGCTCTCGCACGACGCGACGCACGATTCCCTCACGGGTCTGATCAGCCGGCAGGAGTTCGAGCTACGCCTGGTGCGGGTGCTGTCGGAGGCGGCGGCCGGTGTGGGAGAACACGCCTTGTGCTACCTGGACCTGGACCGATTCAAGGTCGTGAACGATACGTGCGGTCACGAGGCCGGGGATGGCCTCCTCAGGACGGTCGGCAGGCTGCTGGCCGCCCGTCTG
>JBDHBD010000047.1:0-3985 GCA_039587755.1 Gemmatimonadota bacterium
GGCTTCCTCCACGCTCAGGCGCAAGGCGTCCGGGGTGCGCGTCTGAACTGGCGTCAGAGTCGGGGGGAGGCGTGCCGAAGCCCACTCCGGCTGCGGCTCGTCGAAGCGCCACTCGACTGCCTCTGGTACCTCCACGGGTACCTCGGAGCCCACGACTACTGCAGCCTCGAGATGATCCTCGAGGTGGAGCGGCATCTCGGCAGTGAGTACAGGAGAGTCGGACGGCGAGCCTGAGCAGCCAATGACTGGGAGACTCAGCAGGGCGGCAGGAAGGATTAGTGACAGGGAGCGGCCGAGCATCATGAGGGTCCTCCTCAGAGGCTTCAACTGACGATTCGCGCGTCACGGAAGGTGGCGTGGTGGGCACGGTCGATCAACCTGGCGCCGCTGTAGACCGCCTGTCGGGAAGAACTCTACATGAGTAGGGATCCCCCAAGTGTCACAGTAGCTGTAACAAGATGAGGGGGAGTGTATCGAAGTGTATGGAGGTGAAAACGGCGAAATTCGTTTGTATTGAAGTGTGTTGAAGTGTACGGGTGCTATGCGGGGCGAATGGGGTTTTTCGCCCGCTCCGCCGGCTCAGTGTCTCACCTGCGGCTCGACGGCAGGAGGTCCCGGGTGAGCGCTTCGGCCGCCTAGGCGGCCTCCCTGGTGCAGGGCACCCAAATCCCGGCGCCCCGATTGGCAGAAAGCCCGCAACCATGCGGTCTTTCGTGCATCTGGGGTGGGGTCGAGAAGGGTCGCTGGCAGGTCTACTGTCACGGCTGCTGTCACATTAGCGGACTGCGCAGACGCCGCTTGACCCGCCTTTACGTGCCCAGGCCCGCCACCTTGTTCGCGAAGCGCTTCGCGTCCCACTGGGGCCAGGGGCGCTTGTACTGTTTGGCGTGCGCATCCTCGAGGTGGTCGGCCCGTGGCGGGCCCTCGTCACCCCACGTTGCGTCCGGTCCGAACACCATGAATATGCCGGCGCACGGTCCGGTGAGCTCCAACATCTCGGTGTAAGGGTCGATCACGGCTCCCTCCGCGTCCCAGTACTGGCTAGCGCGTGAGTCCGTGACGAGCGCGACAACTCGATCGACGTGCTTCTCCTGGGCACCGTTCCTGGGCACCCAGACCACGTATGCCCGCAGATCAGGGTCGTCGTTCTTTTCCAGTAGGTGCTTCTGAACTTCGGAGGCCCCCCGAAGACATCCCCCTCAGGTGGGCGCAACCAGCATCAGGATGCGGACCTTCCCGGCGTCGGCGTTGAAGGCGGCCCGGAGGGGCTCGGAGTCCGCTCCGATAGCCTGGTAGTCGGCTGCCCAGTCTCAATCACCAATTGAAGAACTCGGCGGCGAACTGTAGGACGACCGCTGCGACGAAGACGCCCGAGGCTGCCCAGAGCACGCCACGGGTCCATCTCCCGGACTTGACCGAGCAGCTCGCGCCCTCCAGAGCACTGATGTCCCGACGGACCCACCAGTGAGCGACGGCGAGCATCACGAACGATGCGCCGAGCAGCAGCCACCGATACGGCTTGAGACCTGCGGCGAGGATCATTCCATTCACGCCTAGCAGTGTGAGGGCCAGCGGCCCAACACAGCAGATCGCCGCCACCGCGCTTGCGATCGACGCGCCCGCCGCTCCGGCTATCGTCCCGGCCTCGACCAGCCGCCGTCTCAAGCGCCCGGCTCCGATTCACACGACGATGCAGACCGGAAGTATCGATGCCCGAACCATTCCGGCACGTAGGAGACAAGCACGGACGCCACGCCGGCCAACCCGAGCGTGGTCCATCCCGCGGCAATCGCGCCGAGCGTTTCCGCGATGGTAGCAAGGCTCAGAGCGAGGAAGAGCGGACCCATGAGAGCGCAATGCACGCGTCCGCACTTAAACGCGTTGGCGGTGCAACTCAGACCGATCCAGCCGAAGCCGCCACTCCACAGGGCGCCGCGGACGGGCTCCCAGATCGAACCCACGACCAGGAGAAGGAATGGCACCCGCCAAAGCATGAACGATACGAGCTTCCTGCTGGACAGATCCGGGGGACGCACATCGAACGTGCTGACTCCCAGCAACATGCGGCGGGCCGTGGTGCCGAGACTCCTCATCCGCGGTTCCTACGCCTCCCCGGAGAGGGCGGAGATGAGCGCCTGCACTGACGGCGCCCGGTCGAACCCCTCGTCCGATGGGTAGACGCGGCAGCTGTCAGCCAGGCTCGCGGGAGACGCCGACACGTCTTGACCATCAACCAGCACCGTAGGCGACCCGTATTGCCGCACGTACTCTGGTGCTGCGGAGCTTTCACGGTTCCACTCGGTCCATGCGGGAGCCCGACCGAGTGTGCTCAACGCTTCGGTGAGCCGCCCTCGAGCGAGGTCCACGTTCGGACAATCCGGGTTGAATATCAGCTCCACGTTCGGGTCCGTGCCCTGCGTCATTCCTCGAGGCTCTCGATGATGGGACACTCCTTCGTGGGCGTGTTGGAGTCGCACGCCTCGATCAGATCGTCGAGCGCGGCTCTCAGATCTCTGAGAGACCTGATCTTCCGATCGATCTCGGCTCGTTTCACTTCCGCTTTTCGACGCATCTCTGAACAGCTCCGTCGGGGGTGTACCCGCAGGTCCAGCAGCTCCGCGATCTCCTTGAGGGAGAACCCGAGGAGCTGTGCCCGTTTGATGAATCGCACCCGAGCGACCGAGTCGGTCGGGTACTGTCGGTAGCCGCTATCCGTCCTCGGCGGAGCCGGCAACAAGCCGCGTCTCTCGTAATATCTAAGCGTCTGAACGTTCACAGCCGCCTGGTCCGCGAGATTCCCGATCGTCAGCGTCATGGTCTCCATCCAAAAGAAAGGTAAACCCTGTATGTAGGTTTAAGGTCAAGACCGTACGTTGGTTCCGTTGCGGTTCGGGCGTGGCGGTTGAAACCCTATACCATGGTATAGGCCGTAGGGGTGAGAGACTGGTCGGAGGCAAGCGGCCTCCAGTCCTTCATGCACCCCAACGGACGGAGGAACTGATGACGATCGGGATCCAGAAGGCGGGACCTGTTGGTCGCGCGCTGAGGCTGGTGATAGGCATCTTTCTCTTGATACTGGCGGTTCCCGTGTGGCTGGAAGCCGGATGGGACTACGGCCTGGCCAGCCTGGCTCTCATGGGAGGACTGCTACTGTTATACGTCGCCGCCCACTGGATCGTCTCTCGATACTTCCGAAATGTGAATCGATGGCTCGGAGCACTGCTCGCCGTTACGCCGGTGGTCCTGGTCTGGTATTTCGGGCAGGGGGGAGGACCGCTGTTCGGCCAGGGAGAGGGTGGCACCGCGGCAATCACGTTCATCGCGGTCTCCATGCTCGTCGATTTCGCCCGGGCCGATGTGGGGTGTGAGGTGATGGCTTTGCCGGGACTCCTGTTCCGCGATCGGACACACCTCCCGTGTATCGCGCTCTCTCCGATAGACGCTTGGGAGAGGCGGAGCACCGGCGTCGGATGACTCACGCCTGGTTCGGCCTCGTGGCTGGGCGAGTTTCTGGGTGAGTTCTACTTCGCTAGATCACCGTATCACAGCTCGGGCAGTATGCTGGAATAGCGCAGGAAAGCGCTTGTCGCATGGCGTTTCAGCGAAATTGCGCCCGGGGTGGCGCGCCGCCTGTTAGTCCGATGCGTCTACCGGAGAAAGGGGAGACGGTATCGGTCTGGTTGTAGGAACACGCACGCCTGTCACTGGCTCGAGCCGCTCAACACGAGATGAGGGGGAGTGTATTGAAGCGTATTGAAGTCAAAACGCCGAAATTCGACTGTATTGAAGTGTGTTGAAGTGCATGGGTGCTGCACCGGGCGAATGGGGTTCAGGAGGTCCCGGGTGAGCGCTTCGGCCGCTGGCACGGCCTCGCTGGCCGGTGGAGCGGCCCTGCTTGGAGGCCAGCCTCTACTGAATGTAGCCCAGCGTCCGGAGCGTTTGGAGCTGCTCGGGGGTGAGCACCACGTCGCCAGACCGCGTGAAG
>JBDHBD010000048.1:0-2484 GCA_039587755.1 Gemmatimonadota bacterium
ATCCATGAGCAAGCCCGTGTCAACCGAGGAGCGACAGGATCCAAACATCCATTCGGCATCGTCGCGAGGACGTGCCATCAATCGGTTTTCGAGTCGGCCCCATTCATATTGGCGGCCTGCCTTCGCCATATCTCCACGCGGGGTCCGATCCTAGCCTATCACCCTCTGACTCCCTCCGACTGCCGCACAACGCCGGTGGACGGAAGGGCGTCCGACCAGCGGTCCTTCACTCCGCCTGCGGTTCCGGTCTCCACACCTCACCGCTCTGAAGCATGCTCAGCATCACACGCACCAGGTAGTGCGCCGTCGCGACGAGAGCGATCTTCCGTCGCTCCTTGTCGCCTCGCCGGACACGCTCGTAGAACACCCTCACGCGAGCCGATCGTCGAACCGCCTGCCAGGCTGCTTCCGTCAGCAGACCACGAACCGTGGCGGGTCCCTCGCGGGTGATGTGTCCAAGCCGGTTCATGCTCGCGGAGGCGTCCTGGCTCGGGATCAGTCCGAAGTAGCGGCCGGCTGCGCGGATTCGATGGAAGCGTCCCGGATCGTCCACCCAGGCGACGACCGCCTCGGCGGTTCGGTCACCAACGCCGGGGATCGTCTTCAGAAGCTGGACGCCGGGATGACGTTGCGCCACCTGGTCCAACGCGCGCTCGGCCCGGCCGATCATGTCGATCACCGAACCCAGCCTCTCGAGCAGCATGTCTCGCTGCAGCGCGTCGAGCTCCGTTGGCAGCTCCGCGGCCGCAATCCATTCCACGCCCTGCCGGCTCCAGAGCCCTCGTGGAGCTACCAGGCCGTGGCTCCTCAACATCGCACGAATGCTGTTCTTCACTCGGGCCCGTTCCTGAGCCAGCTTCAGGCGGTGTCCGATCAGCTGGCGCCACGACCGCACGTCGGCGCGCGGAACGTGAATCGGCGGCACCTCGTCGAGGAACAGCAGCTTCGCGAGCTTCTCCGCGTCCACGCGGTCGTTCTTGCGCTTCGAGCGGAAAATCAGTCGAAGCTGACCGGGGTTCGCGACGACGACCCGACGGGCGAGTCGCCGGAGCCGCTCGTACAACACCCCATACCCTGTGGTCGCCTCGAAGCAGACTGCGAAGGGACCGCGGATCCTCGCCAGGTCCTCCACCACGTCCGACCACGCACCCTTGATGGTGCGCGTCCGGATCTTCCGGCCGCGGTCGTCCAGCACACAGTAGGTCGACTGCCGCCAGTGCGCGTCCAGCCCAACGTACCGCATCACAAGCCTCCTCTTCCCGAGAGTCACCCCGAGAGGCTACCCTGAGGCTTGCTTCATAGATTCATTTTGGAGACGAAGAACTGTCGCCGGTCGGCCGCGTGATTCGCGGTTCTCGGGACGCTCGAGGTTCAGGCGGACCGTAGCCGTCAGGCGATCGAACTTCTACAGCAGGATCAGGGCGTCCCCCGCAACTCCGCCAGCTTTGCGATCGCGCTCTCCAGTCCCGGTTGGAGCTCGACCGCGCGCTCGTACTTCTCGATGGCACTTTCCGTTTCGCCACGTTTCGCATACGACTCCCCGAGGCTCTCCCAGGCATTGGCGGACTCCGGAAACTGCTCGCAATTGAGCTGGAAGATGGCCGTCGCTTCGACGAGCTTGCCGTGCTGCATCATCGCGTACCCGAGAGCGTTAAGCTGTCCCTCGGAGAAGTCCCAGCTGTTGGGCTCTTCGGCCCGGAGCCGGTGGTACTCGCCGATTGCGGCATCCACGCCCTTTGACATGACCGCGTGAGCCAGGTGCTGGCCGATGCCGCGCTTCCCGTCCGCCGGACGCGCTTGGAGTTCGAGGCGGTGCCCGGCCTTGAATCCGGCCGTGATCTGTGTGAGCGCACTGAGGTCTTCCAGGGGATCGGCCGAGAGCACCACGAAGCTGGCTTCCGCCCCTGCGGCAAGCGTCCCTATGTTCCGTCCGGGGAAGATCCAGCGAGGGGTGTCATGGACGAGCATGCGAAGGAGCTCGCTCCGGTCGAAGACGTCGAGTGAAGCGATCTTGCGGAGCTCGTCGATCACGGTCGCCTGGCTGTCGGTGCCCAGCACGATGGAGATGCCCGCGTCGCGAAGGAGTATCAGGTTGTCCCGGTGCAAGACATCGAGGTCCTCCACGGCGTCCGAGGGACGGTGGCTCAGTGCCGTCGTGACGAGGACCGTTCCGCTCATCGCCGCAAGCTGCACGTCGGTCTCGTCCAGTTGTTCGAGAGGCAAGTGGGCGATCTCGTCCACGCTGGCTTCGACAGCGACGCGAAAGTCGTGGCGCGTCGTCACGTGAGCCGCCACGCGGAACCCGGCGTCGTGGGCGTGCGCTACAATCGACGCGACGAGTACGGGGTCGAGTCCGCGCTTGCCGTAGTAGGCGGGATCGTTCCTTCGCAGTGCGTGATGCTCCGAGCTCTCCAGGTAGACTTTCAAAAAGTCCGGGTTTCCCGCGCGGATCTCCGGCCACCGATCTTCGAGCTGCTCCAGATC
>JBDHBD010000049.1:0-3013 GCA_039587755.1 Gemmatimonadota bacterium
TGCAACTCCGTGGGGAGCGCCTGGGGCTGCTGGGGATCGAACTTGTCCAGGCCCCGCTGTCGGCGATTGAGGTAGTCGTAGAACTCCGATCGGACCCCGGTGGCCTCCGTCATCCTCCGACGTTCGTACTGCTTGTAGCCGGTGCCCGGTCGCGCGGTATGGACATCGCTCGACGCAATGAATCCGTATCGGAAGCGAAGCGGCCGACCGTCTGAGTCAGAGTCGTCGAAGTTGGACAGGGCCATAGTGTACTGCGCCGACTCGCGCGGACGATAGCCCAGCGCAGGCTTGAAGCAGTCGCGGCACTGCCCGCAGTCGAGCCAGTCCTCGCCCCGGGTGTCGGGGAAGACGAGGTGGGGAGAGACGTTTGCCTGGAGCGCCAGACGCTTGGCTTCCTCCACGCGTGCCTCGCACTCGTCGGCCGGAAGGTCACCGCACCGCTCCCGCATGATCTCACCCGCGCGCCAGCAGCAGGGCAGGTAGTCGCGCGTCGGTTCGGGGCAGACCTCGTTCCCCCCCTCACCCAGCTCGGACTCGCGCCAGCTCCTGTACTCCTCCGAGTTCCCGTGGCCCGACATGATCTCGAGCAGCCTCTGTCGCTCGGGATCGTGCTGCTTCCGGCTGAGCGCCTTGTCCATCGAGCTTCCCGGCGGCGTGTAGAGGCCCCAGGTGGTTCCGTGCGGGATCACGAGCACATCCAGGCCCCACTGGGCGAGCTTTTCGAAGAGGATCTCGGGGGTCGGCGCGTTCTCGCGGCAGTCGGGTGGGAGCTCGGGTGCCGGAACGCCGCGGTCGCAGCGCGGAAGTTCTGCAAGCTCGTCCAGAAGCCAGAGGAAGTCGGCGTACTCGCCCCAGCCGAGGGGATCGAACCAGCGCCAACGCCGGACGATGTCGAGTCCCCGGAAAAGCGCGTCGCCCTCATCGGGGAGTGAGTTGATTGGCCTCGTCGGGAGCTCCTCGTCGTCGAGGCCCGGGAACATCACGTTCTTGTGACCCCAGTGCGTCTCCGGTGTCTGCCCGACCTGGGTCCACTCCCATCCCATGAATGCGACCAGGTCGGGATTCCAGGGATCGCCCGCGCGGGCGTTGCACTCGCGGATGCTCTCCTTCTCGATCTCCCAGTGCGCGGGCGTCAGCGCCTCAGCATGGTCGGTCAGAGCGAAGAAGTCGAGCGCTGCGCAGTAACGCGCAAAGTCGCAGGCGTCAGCCGGCGGATGGGCGCCCTCGCCCGCGAGGAGCGGAAGCGAGAACGCAAACGCATCGGTGGAGTAGGTCGTATGGACGTGCAGATCTCCGAAGAGGATGCGCTTCGTCGGAAGGGCCCGCTGGGCACGCGCCAGGCCGTCCAGTCCGCTCGCAGCTGCTTCCTGAGCTTGAGCCGCACGCGCCAGCGACTCCTCGGGACGGCGTTCGCCCTCGATGATTCCGGGTGGACGATCTCCTCCGACACAGCCAAGGACGATCAGGAGCGTAAGTGCCGTCGAAAACCAGGTCCGGTGTGACATGGGCGTAGTCTCCTCAGAGCACGACTGCAAGGGGACGCGATCTTCCCATGGTCGATGCGTGAAGACAACACCCCTCTGTAGGTTCACCCCTACGCGCCGCAACAAGAATTAGGCACCGCCTCACGTAGCTCAAGGCGAGACGAAGTCAGTCGCTGAAACCGCCACCAAGTTATTCACGAGGGACTTCATGGCTGACGGGTTGCGCAGCATTTCTTGTGTTTCTTGTCCCGTGGGGAGCTGCATCGTCTTTGCGCGCGTGCAGATCCATGATCAAAGCGGCGGGAAGCCCGCGGTTCAGAAGGTCGGCCATCGTCCTCATGTCGGGCTCGATGTGTCGGAAAAATTGCCTGTAGGCCGGGCAGAGGTAGTTGAGTCCCGGAGCCCCGTCCGGTGTCGTCATGAAGCGCCGCTTGGGACACTCCCCGTGGCAGGCGAAGCGCGTCTCGCACTCGCGGCAGGCGTGGGGGAGTCCGTCCCGCTTCATGCGGCCGAACTGCCTCTGCTCGGGAGACGCCGCGCACTCAGCCAAGGTGCGGCTCAGAATGTTCCCCCGCCGGTATTCCGGGTAGACGTAGTGGTCGCAGGCGTAGACGTCTCCGTTGTGCTCGACAACCATGCCCCGACCGCACGTGGGGGCAAACAAGCAGAGAGAAGCGGGTAATCCCATCCGAATCGCGAGCTGCACCTCGAAGAGCTGCACGTGGATCTCGCCTACGTCATGACGAATCCACTCGTCGAAGACGGCGCACAGGAAGTTTCCGTAGTCTTCCGGCCGTACACTCCAGGGAGTCACCGGCGAGTCGCCTGTCGACCCCTCCAGCTCAGGCGGACCCGCCAAGGATCCGTCCGCGGCGGCTCGCTCGACGAGCGGGATGAACTGCAGGAAGCGGCAGCCGTGCTTCTTGAGAAACCGGTACACCTCGAGAGGCCGCTGACCGTTTTCTCGGTGCACCACGGTCAGGGTGTTGAACTCCACCTTGTGGTGCTGGAGCCGTTCGAGGACACGCAAGACGCGATCCAAAGTCGGTCTCCCTCGTCGGTCGACGCGGTAACCGTCATGCAGGGAGCCCGGCCCGTCGATGCTCAGCCCAACGAGGAACTCCTCCCGGCGCAGGAATTCGCACCACCCCTCGTCGAGCAGGAGGCCGTTGGTCTGGAAAGCGTTCGTGATCCGCGTGGCCGAGGGGCGGTACTTCCTCTGGAGCTCGACGACGCGGCGGAAGAAGTCCAAACCCATGAGGGTTGGCTCCCCTCCTTGCCAGGCAAAGCTCACCTCGGGCGCAGGTGATGCCGCGATGTACTGTTGGATGAAGCGCTCCAGCACTTCCTCGGACATGCGCGGGCTCTGCTTCCCGTCGTAGAGGTCTTTTTTCTCCAGGTAGAAGCAATACTTGCAGGCCAGGTTGCAGAGGGCACCCGCCGGCTTGGCGAGCACGTGGAGTCCCGGGAGGCTCCGCGGGGGCGGCTTGGCTTGGCTCTGCTCCGGCTCTGGCTCCGGCTCCACTGGG